>NZ_LMOA01000020.1:0-584763 GCF_001423155.1 Pseudomonas sp. Leaf127
TTCAAGGCCGAGTTCAAGGCCGAGTGCATATTTTGATGCGCTTTTATATGCTCTGACTTTGTCGCTCTCTGTATATCGCCAAAGCCGCCAAGCGTCAGGTTTTTTTATAAGTCGAACTAATCCGTAAAAAGACAATCCCAAGTCAGCCGCGCCATAGGCCATGTTTCCTTCATGTTCTGTACCGCCAAGCCACACAGAAAGCCCCTGGTATTGTTTGCGTACCCACCCCTCTGTGTCCGTGCGGTTTCCAATTAGATTATGGCCATTTTCATAGATGTTATTGATYCCATGAGAAACAAGGGGAAGGCCRAAAAATAAGCAAAGTGTTCCTCCKGATCCCGTACAAACACCGGCCCCTGTGGCAATCTGTGCGGTGCCAGCGGCGACGCCTACGACTTTTTTACCTACYTCAAATGATTGGATGGAGAGTCTYTTGATTTCTGCTGTGATCGCATCCAAACCTTCYTGGGCATCTTTTAGTTCGGCCTTTACATCCTCTAAAATCCCTTGTGCAAAACAAGCGATCTCCCGATTAAACTGCAGCCGCAACATCCCATCCTGAATATGCCGCGCCGATAACGTACACGCTTGCCCTTGCAGCGAAATCGCCGCCTGCTCGACCTCCGCCAGCCCATGCCCGYYCGCCGCAGGCTTCTTCTCCAGCAGCGTCATGACTCGGCACTCCATGACGCATACCCGGTCGTGCCTGCCGTATGGTGCGTCCAGATAATGTCGCGGTAACGAATGGCAACATGCTCTTGCGGCTGGGCATCGCCTTGCATCAGCACATGCGGCATATCCAGGGTCAGTTCGGTCAGCAACCCGCCGCGGATTTCCACGGTGTAGAACTTCTCTTGCGCCCCGAATGCGGCGGTGCGGTAGAAATTGATGATGCAGTCAACCCGCTCACGGTTAGCCAGGGCCTGGCTCAGCAAGGGCGAAGACTTGTCGACATGCTTGGTGATGAACACCGGGCGGTGGGTGGCGTGCCGGGCGTTGTCGATATTGGCCATGTTGTGCGCGAACGACAGCACCATGATCTCGTCGCTGTGCCCGGTCTGGCATTTATTGCCCATCGAGACCGGCGTCGAACACCCCGCCGAAATCAGGCCCTGTTTCTCGCCCTTGATGGTCATATAGCCGCAGTTCGCCATGACGCGGCATTTATTGCCCATCGAGACCGGCGTCGAACACCCCGCCGAAATCAGGCCCTGTTTCTCGCCCTTGATGGTCATATAGCCGCAGTTCGCCATGACGRTCCTCCTTGATAAATGGAGGACCAGTCTATTTTCGAGCTTCCCGGCAATATGTAGGACGTGTCCGAAATGGCTGTTGCCAATGGCCATTGATGTTCAAGTTGATGAGTATTTTCAGCCTGACACCGAGTCTGATGAAAGGGTCATCAATGCCTTGCTCAGTGGAAGGGAGGACGCTGTGCTGGGTGGCGACCCGACGATGAAGCCAGCAGCAACGGTACATAGGCAGCGCCTGTAAAGCAGCCATCGCCGGCAAGCCGCCTCCCACGGTCTGATGCCAGGCACAAAATCCGGGGTGCTCATCGAACCTGTGGGAGGGGGCTCTGCCCCGGGCGGCGATCCGACGATGAGGCCATCAGGGACAGTACACAGGCAGCGGCTGTAAAGCAGTCATTGCCGGCAAGCCGCTTCCCACGATCTACCGCCCAATACACCCCCGCCACCAAGACCCACCAGCCTTGCCAGCCTCCGGCACCGCCAGCACCTGCGGCATGTCCCGCAACCGTACCCACGGCTCGTTCTGCCAATGCAGCACACTCATCGACAGCCCCGGCCACTGCAACACACTCAACACCGGCGCCAGTTGCTCATCGCTCGACGGCGGCGCATCACGCAAGGCTGCCACCACCTCATTGGTAATCCAGCGCCGCAAGCCACGCTGCTCGGGGTGATAGTGATGCACCAGCAAGGCATACACCCCCGACTCGCTGACCATCAGCTCTGACTCACACTCGCCATGGCTTTCCAGCCACAGCGTGCGGCGCTGGTCCGGATCAAGCTTGAGCGTGGTGCGCTCGTTCAAGGGCCAAGCGATGAGCTTGCTCAGGTCGCGAGCGCAGAACCAGGCCTGGTTTTCCAGGAGCAGGGCGCGGAGTTGGCGGTGGTGGCGGATGAAGATGGTGGGGGCGAATGGGTATGGATCGTTTTGCATGATAAATCTCTACGTTTGGATGGGAGTGGTGCTGACGACCAACGTAGAGAGGCGAAGAAATCCCAACGACGTCCACCAAGGCCAGCAGCCCACTCGTTCATCGAGGGGCTTGGCAGCTTGGTGAGCGCTTATCTACGTTGGGTGTTTCTTAGGCACCGAGGGAATTATACGAAATGTGTGATGAATGAATAGGTGGTCATCAACTGACAAAAAGCGTAGGACCGTAGGTTGAATGTCGTATTGTTCGATTAGTGTTGTAGGATTTTTCCTGGATTTTGGTAGTCTGTAGCCCTTCATGGAGGGCTGAATAATGTATGCAGTAATCGTCGAAAATGATATTTCAGACTGGGAAGACAAAACGGGTGATATTTACCATTTTCCGAATATGTATAAATCATTATTGTTGCCAGGAACAAAAGTGATTTATTACAAAGGCCGCATTAAGGAAAAAAAGTTCTCTAGTCAGCGTCTTAGTAATGCTCCGCATTATTTTGGCACGGCGGAAGTGGTCAAGGTCTATCCGGATGAAAGAAGCTCTAAAGCTGATTTTTTTGCGGTGATTGGTGCGTATTCAGCTTTTGCTGAAGCTGTGTCGGCAAAAAGTGGAGATGGTTATTTTGAGAGGATTCCAGACTCAAGAATAAATAATTATTGGCGGAGCGCCGTCAGGAAGATTGATGTTGATGTTTATAATTCAATTGTTGGGTCTGCTAAGCGTTTGCCGGCTGTTTTACGAGAATTTTCTTCAGGTTCTGATGAGGTTGCACTGGTTTCTCGTGTTGAAGGGGATAAAATAAAATATTTTGGTGAGCGTTACGAGCGTGACCCGATTTTAAGGCGTCAAGCCATTGCCTTTCATGGTTTGGAATGCAAGGTGTGTGGTTTTAATTTTGAAGCTGGTTATGGTGAATATGCTAAAGGGTATGTTCATGTGCACCATGTTGTTCCAATCTCGCAGTTTGAGGGGGCTAAAGTAGTCAGCCCAGAAAGCGATATGGTCCCTTTGTGCGCAAACTGTCACGCCGTAATTCATCGAAGAAGAGACAGAACTGTCAGTATAGAAGAGTTGAAGGCGATGCTTCGTATACAGTGGGTATCAAAAAAATAGGTGTTTTTTTAATGTTAGGTCTGGGGTCAAAGCACGGTGTAGGATTACAGGGCGCGCGTCCGTGCAAAAGAAGTTAGGTGTGCTGTCAGGTGCCCGAAGTGCTATAAGGTGATAGATGGTTGCAGTTGCCAATTGGTAGCTGAGGGAGGGGTAAGCCTTTACAGATTCTGTAAAGGCTGGTTTAGGTGTTTTATTGTGAGTGCGCTAACAGTATGACTGTAAAGAGTTTTTATTTCTCAGATGTTAAATCAATTACCTTTATAGAGGTGTTGTTGTCAATATATATGAGGGTGTCAGGTTTTTTTAGGTCGTCAACTAATAAATAGGAGCTTCCAGATTTCATTAGTATTTTTGCCCATCCGTTGTATTTTTTGTGCTCAATGTACAGTCTTTCTTCATGCATTATTTTTTCATATCTCAGGTAGCCTGTATAAAATGAAAGTGCTACAGCTGAGCCTGCTGCTAGATATATGTAATCTCTAAATAATCGTCTTCTTAAGGCTGATCTTTTTTTATCTAAGATTCGACGTATTTGTCGCTTAGGGCGAATGAGTATCTCAGTCTTAAGGATAGATGCAACGAGTATGGAGAAAAAAGTAACTGCTATGAGTTGACTTGTCTGCTCAATGTTTAGTCGCAGGTATGAAAAGTTAAATAAAAATGGAAAGCATATTGATATGGCTAGCCAGTAAGATACTTTCTCCAGTAGTGGGGTGTCTTTGTGTAGCTTTACTAGTTTTGAACTTGGCTTTTTAGGTCGGGCATTCCTAAATGCTAATACTCCACTTGCCACTAAGGCTGATATGGAATAATAAAATTGAGAGAGCGCAAAGGAAAAAACTTTGCTCACGGTGTAGCTTAGTGTGAGGTAGAATGCGAAAAGAGCTATAAAGCTTGCGGCGAACTCTAAAGAAATTAATGAGAGCATTTCAAACGGTATTTCTATTAAAAACCCTATGTAGTGAGCGCTTCCTAATGAAAGAAGCGCAAGTAGCAATTTGGCTAAGGTGGTTCTAGTCTTTTTGTTATTTAATGACTCCCACGATGCTGTCGGGTATTTTTTAAAGGTGTGGGGCGTGGTCATAGTGACTAAGGATCCTTGTCTGATGCTAATTAAATTTCTTTTCGATGGCCTGTCGTAAGCTACTGCTAGCTTTAAAAGTAATAAGGTTTTCTTCTAATTATTAATCTTCGAACCACCCCTTCAACCGATCCCGAAAACTTTGTATCAACGGCTCTCTCGCCCGTCCCCGCCTCAACGCCAGCGAAAACGGCGCCTGGTACCCGAACGTGGTCGGCAACAGCACTTTCAACCGTTTCTGGTCCGCCCAGAATTGCGCGTAGTGTTCCGGCAAATACCCGATATACGCCCCCGACAGTACCAGGATCAGTTGGGCTTCCATCGATTCCACGGTCGCGGCGCTGTGTTTGAAGCCGTGGCGGGCCAGTTCGGACTGGCTCCAGTAGCCGCGGCCGACCATGCGTTGCTGGGTGATGACTTCGGCGGGGATGCGGCGCTGGTCGAACAGTTCGTGGCGGTCGCTGCAGTACAGCCAGTGCTGTTCGCGGTACAGGGCCTGGTACATGAGGCCGTTCATGCGGATGGAGAAGGCGCCGATGGCCAGGTCCAGGCGGTTTTCCTGCACGCCCAGTTGCAATTGCGCCGGGCTGAGCACCGAGAGGTGCAGGTGCACGGCGGGGTGTTCCTTGCTGTAGGCGCCGATGACGTCGGCCAGTGGCAGGGCCGGGTCGCTGACGGTGGAGTCGAGCACGCCCAGGTTGAGGGTGCCGCGCAGTTCGCCCTTGAGGGCGGCGCTGTAGCGTTCGAAGCCTTCGAGTTCGGCGAGCAGGCGCAGGGTTTCCTGGTGGAACAGTTCGCCCTTGCTGGTCAGGCTGAAGCCGCCCCGGCCGCGATGGCAGAGCACCAGGCCGAGCTGGGTTTCGAGCTGGCTCATGTAGGTGCTGATGGCGGAGGTGGAGAGGTTGAGTTCCTGTTGCGCAGCGGCAAAGCCCTGGTGGCGTACTACGCAGGCGAAGATGCGCAGCAGTTTGAGGTCGGGCAGGGCAGAGGACATGGGGGCTCCGGGGTGAGGCGTGGTGAGTTTGGGGCTTATGGTCGGTGGCGCGTAGTTCGAGGTTTCAGGCAGTGGTTATGGGGTGGCGCCATCGCGGGCAGAGCCCCCTCCCACAGAGGCTGTGTTGGATAGAGAATTGCAGCGTGTCAATGGGGTTGTAGGCTGCCTTGAGTTTACAGATCACCGTTATTGCACAGGGTTTGGATTGGATAAGGCATCACGGGGCATCAGGCGCAGTGTATCCGCGGATAGTTTAGAAATCTCTGAACTGAATATTTGTTGGCAGCGATTCTTCCGTTTGTCGGCGGGCACCAGTATGGCCGTCACTTCAATGACAACCGGTGAGGCCAACTCCGTGGACACGACTTTCCACCAGCCCTTGGGCGGCAACGAGATGCCTCGTTTCGGCGGCATCGCCACCATGATGCGCTTGCCGCATGTGCAGGCCGCCGAGGCGCTTGACCGCCTGGATGCGGCGTTTGTCGGCATTCCGCTGGACATCGGCACCTCCCTGCGTTCCGGCACCCGTTTTGGCCCGCGGCAGATCCGCGCCGAGTCGGTGATGATCCGTCCCTACAACATGGCCACCGGTGCCGCGCCGTTCGATTCGCTGAACGTGGCCGACATCGGTGATGTGCCGATCAATACCTTCAACCTGCTCGACGCGGTGCGCATCATCGAGCAGGAATATGACCGCATCCTGGGCCACGGCATCGTGCCGCTGACCCTGGGCGGCGACCACACGCTGACGCTGCCGATCCTGCGCGCCATTCACAAGAAGCACGGCAAGGTCGGGCTGGTGCACATCGATGCGCATGCCGACGTCAACGATCACATGTTCGGCGAGAAAATCGCCCACGGCACCACGTTCCGCCGTGCCCAGGAAGAGGGCCTGCTCGACAGCGAGCGGGTGGTGCAGATCGGCCTGCGCGCACAGGGCTATACCGCCGAGGATTTCAACTGGAGCCGCAAGCAGGGCTTTCGCGTGGTGCAGGCCGAGGAGTGCTGGCACAAGTCGCTGACGCCGCTGATGGCCGAGGTGCGCGAGAAGGTCGGCGGGGGGCCGGTGTACCTGTCGTTCGACATCGACGGCATCGACCCGGCCTGGGCGCCAGGCACCGGCACGCCGGAAGTCGGCGGGCTGACCACCATCCAGGCGCTGGAGATCATTCGCGGCTGCCAGGGGCTGGACCTGATTGGTTGCGATCTTGTTGAAGTGTCGCCGCCGTATGACACCACCGGCAACACCTCGCTGCTGGGCGCCAACCTGCTGTACGAAATGCTCTGCGTGTTGCCTGGCGTGGTACGCCGATGAGCCGCGAAGCCGAGGTGCTGCACGCGGCGGCGGACCTGGTGGCGGCCTTTGCCAGCAACGACACGGCGCGCTATTTCGAGTGCTTCAGTGCGCAGGCCAGCTTTGTCTTTCACACCCTGGCGGCGCCGTTGAACACGCGGGCCGAGTATGAGGCGCTGTGGCAGCAATGGCAGGCCGAGGGGTTTGCGGTGCTGGGTTGTGAGTCGAGCAACGGCCGGGTGAGTGTGCAGGGGGATGCGGCGGTGTTTGTGCATGACGTGGCCACGCACATCCGCATGGCCGGGGAGGAACACCATTTGCAAGAGCGCGAGACCATCGTGTTTCGGCAGGAGGGCGGCCGCTGGCTGGCCTGGCATGAGCATTTGTCAGTAGCCAGCCCGGGTTGACGGTTGGCGGGGGGTGTAGGAGCGCGCTTGCCCGCGACCGGCTGCGTTAGCAGTCGTAAAATTTCAGCGGCCACACAATTTTTGCGAGCGCTACGCACTCGGTCGCGGGCAAGCGCGCTCCTACAGAGTGCCAGGCAAGGATTACAAGAATCAGTTTCAACCCTGCGCCCGGGGTCAACGGGCGACCATAAAGGGTCAGCGTGCCTGCGCTGGCCTTACAACAACCGTGACAGGCGCTGGAGCAGCACATGAGCCATTCGACGCGTACCGAAACCCGCATCGAGACCTTCGGGGTCGAGCAGATTCCCGACAGTCAACGCGATGCATCCCCCATTGACCTGTTTCGCCTGATCTTCGGCGGCGCCAATACCTTTGCCACGGCGGTGCTGGGCAGTTTTCCGGTGTTGTTCGGGTTGTCGTTCCAGGCCGGGGTCTGGGCCATTGTGCTGGGCGTGACGGTAGGGGCGTTGATCCTCGCGCCCATGGGCTTGTTCGGGGCGCTTAACGGCACCAACAATGCGGTGTCGTCCGGGGCGCATTTCGGTGTGCACGGGCGCATCATCGGCTCCTTTTTGTCACTGCTGACGGCGGTGGCGTTCTTTTCGCTGTCGGTGTGGAGTTCCGGTGATGCCTTGGTCGGCGGCGCCCGGCGCCTGGTCGGCCTGCCGGAAACCGACCTGAGCCTGGGGCTGGCCTATGGGCTGTTCGCGGTGCTGGTGCTGGTGGTGTGCATCTTCGGCTTTCGCTTCATGCTGTGGGTCAACAAGATCGCGGTGTGGGCGTCGAGCCTGCTGTTTCTGCTGGGCATCCTGGCCTTTGCCGGGCCGTTCGATACCGGTTACGCCGGCACGGTCAGCCTGGCGCAGCCGGGGTTCTGGGCGGCGTTCATTGGTGCGGCGCTGCTGGCGATGAGCAACCCGGTGTCGTTCGGCGCCTTCCTGGGCGACTGGTCGCGCTACATTCCGCGTGACACCGCCAAGCGCCGCATCATGCTTGCGGTGCTGGCCGCCCAGGCCGGCACGCTGATTCCCTTCCTGTTCGGCCTGTGCACCGCCACGCTGGTGGCCACCCAGGCGCCGCAGTACATCGAGGCCAATAACTATGTCGGCGGGCTGCTGGCGATCTCGCCGGGCTGGTTCTTCCTGCCGGTGTGCCTGATTGCGGTGATCGGCGGGCTGTCGACCGGCACCACGGCGCTGTATGGCACGGGGCTGGACATGTCGAGCATGTTCCCGCGCCTGCTCAGCCGCGCTGGCGCCACGCTGCTGATCGGCGTGGCGGCGATTGCCTTTATCTTCATCGGCCGCTTCACCTTCAACCTGGTGCAGAGCGTGTCGACCTTCGCGGTGCTGATCATTACCTGCACCAGCCCGTGGATGGTGGTGATGATCCTGGGCCTGGTCAGCCGCCGCGGCTTCTACCACGCCGATGACCTGCAAGTGTTCACCCGTGGCCAGCGCGGCGGGCGCTACTGGTTTCACCATGGCTGGAACTGGCGTGGCCTGGGCGCGTGGATTCCAAGCGCGGTGGTGGGCCTGTGCTTCGTCAACCTGCCGGGGCAGTTCGTCGGGCCGCTGGGCGAGTTGGCCGGCGGTATCGACATCAGCCTGCCGATCACCCTGGGCCTGGCCGCATTGCTGTACCTGACCCTGCTGCGCACCTTTCCGGAGCCGGCCTCGGTGTACGGCCCCAAGGGCGCGCACCCGATGCTGGGGCGCAAGGCCCTGAGCAACGCCGCCCCGGTGGTCACCGCCCATTCATGAGCCCGCGCAGGCGGTGAGGTCTTGCCATGCAACTGCAACTCTTTCGTACGCTATGGGGCTATCGCGGCCCCTGGCAACAGGCGCTGGACGAAGCCCGCGCCGCCGGCTTCGATGGCCTGGAAGCGCGCATTCCCGAAGACGCGAAAACCCGCGCGGACGCTGCAGCGTTTCTGCGCGCCGACCGGGTGCCGTACATTGCCATTCTGTTCACCTCGACGCCGGTGCTGCCGCAGCAATCGGCCACACCCGCCGAGCACCTGGCGGACTTCGCCCACAAGCTGCAACTGGCCGCCGAGCTGGAACCACGCTTCGTCAACGTGCTGGCCGGCAACGACCGCTGGCCGCTGGCGCAGCAGGTGGATTTCTTCGGTGAGGCGCTGGCGATTGCCCGGCGCAGCGGCCTGTTGTGCAGCTTCGAGACGCACCGGGCGCGTTCGCTGTTCAATCCGTGGCTGACCCTGCAACTGATCGAGCAAGTGCCGGACCTGCGCTTCACCAGTGACATCAGCCACTGGGTGGTGACCTGCGAGCGGCTGCTCGACGACCCCGCCGATGACCTCAGCGCCTTTGTCGAGCGTGTGCACCACATTCAGGCCCGGGTCGGCTATGACCAGGGCCCGCAAGTGCCGCATCCCGGTGCCCCGGAATACGCCGCCGCGCTGGCCTTTCATCAGCAGCACTGGGAAGCGATCTGGCGCTCGCAACAGGCCCGGGGCTTTACCGGCACCACGCTGACGCCGGAATTCGGCCCTGACGGTTACCTGCATCACTTGCCCTTTACCGATGTGCCAGTGGCCGACCTCTGGGGCCTGAATGCCTGGATGGGCCGCACGGAACGTGCGCATTTCAATGCTTTTTCCAACCGCCCCGAGGGCCTGTTGCCATGAGTGAACGTGCTGCTTTTACCCACATTCCCGTGGTCGATATCCAGGGACTGTTCAGTGCACGCCTGGAGGACCGCCAGGCGGTGGCCCAGGCCTTGGGCGAGGCGGCCCGGCATGTGGGCTTTCTGTACATCACCGGCCACGGCATCGCGCCCGAACTGATCGACAACCTGCACAAGGCGGCCGAGGATTATTTCGCCCAGCCGCTGGACGCCAAGATGCAGCACTACATCGGCGCTTCGCAAAGCCACAAGGGCTTTGTACCGGAAGGCGAGGAGGTGTACGGCACCGGCAAGCCGGACCATAAAGAGGCGTTCGACATCGGCTTCGAAGTGCCGGCCGATAACCCGCTGGTGCTGGCCGGCACGCCGTTGCTGGGGCCGAACCACTGGCCGACGCTGCCCGGTTTCAAGCCGGCGGTGCAGGCTTACTACCAGGCGGTGTTTGCCTTGGGGCACCAGTTGTTTCGCGGCTTTGCCCTGGCGCTCGGGCTGGACGAGCAGGCCTTCGATGACATGGCCCGCTTTCCGCCGTCCAAGCTGCGTTTGATTCACTACCCGTTCGATGGCGACGCCCAGGACGCACCGGGCATCGGCGCGCACACCGATTATGAGTGCTTCACCATTCTCAAGGCCGACCAGCCGGGCCTGGAAGTCATGAACGAGCAGGGCGAGTGGATCGACGCGCCGCCGCTCGAGGGCGCCTTTGTGGTCAATATCGGCGACATGCTGGAGGTGATGACCGCCGGCGCCTTCGTCGCCACCGCCCACCGCGTGCGCAAGGTCAGGCACGAGCGCTATTCGTTTCCGCTGTTCTATGCCTGCGACTACCACACCCAGATCAAACCCTTGCCCCAGTTCGCCGATGGCGAGCAGCACTATGCGCCCATCGCCATCGGCGAGCACATGTGGGCCCAGGCTTTGCAGACCTACCAGTACCTTCGCCAGCGTGTGGCCGACGGGCAGATCGCCTTGCCGGAACACGCCAGAAAGCCTTCAAGCTTCGGGCACCTGAAAAACCAGAGCGTGACTTCGTGACCTGCCTTTTCCCTCAATCTGGAATGACGACTATGCCAAGCACCCCGTTTTCGCGCCTTGCCACTTCCCTGATCGGCCTGGCGCTGTTCGCCGGCAGCGTCCAGGCGGCCCCGACTGCCACCCCCGGCACGCTCAAGGTCGGCATGGAGATTTCCTACCCGCCCTTCGAGTCCTACGACGGCGACAAGGTGGTGGGCTTCGACCCCGAAGTGTCCACCGCGCTGGCCAAGCAATTGGGTGACCTGAAGGTCGAGTTTGTCGACACGCGCTTTCCGAACCTGATCCTGGGCCTGAACGCCAACCGCTTCGACACCATCATCTCGGGCATGTACATCACCGACGAGCGCACCAAGCAGGCCGATGCCATCCCGTACGCGCAGGTGGGCGCGGCGATCATGGTGCGCAGCGACAGCACTGCCAAGCCACAGCAGCCTGAAGACCTGTGCGGCATGAAGGTCGGCCTGCAGCAGGGCACCAACTGGGTCAACCAGCTCAAGGCGGTATCGGCCGACTACTGTGCCAGGCAGAACAAGGGCGAGATCGCCATCAGCGAATTCCCCACCACCGCCGAGGCCTCGCAGGCCTTGATGTCGGGCAATATCCAGGCGCACCTGGAAATCTCCGCCGCCGCGAAGATGATCATCGACAAGGCCCGTGGCCGCATCACCATCAGCTCGGACAAGGCCCTGTACCCACAGACCCTGGGCATCTACGTGAAGAAGGGCAACAGCGAACTGCTGGAGCAACTGCGCGGCGTGGTCGAGACCTACAAGCACAGCCACGAGTACACCGAGATGCTCAAGAAGTACAACCTGGAACCGGCATGACCCCCTGAGTCACGGCCGACGCGATCTTGTGGGAGGGGGCTCTGCCCGCGATTGAGTGCGAAGCGCTCACAGAAATCCAGAGAGCGCTGAAAATCTAGGATTGGCAGCGCATTCAGAAATTTGTGAAACGCCACAATTTTACGACTGCTGCGCACTCGGTCGCGGGTAAGCGCAAGCGCGCTCCTATACAGGTCGCGGCGGTAAACGGATCGCCGTGCGGCCGATCGCCATCCATCTGTTGCACCGAGGTCATCATGGCATTCGAATGGGCCTATTTTTTCTCGCTGTTCTCCGTCGCGGCCTTCTGGAAGGCCTGCCTGACGGTGGTGCAGCTCAGCACCTTGTCCTGGACCCTGGGCCTGGCCCTAGGGTTTGTGCTGGCCAGCGCCAAGCTGTCCAGCCATGCCTGGCTGCGCCTGCCGGCCAGCCTGTACATCTGGCTGTTTCGCAGCATCCCGCTGCTGGTGCTGCTGGTGTTCGTCTACAACCTGCCGCAGCTGTTCCCGAGCGCCGGCAGCGTGCTGTCGCAACCGTTCTACGCCGGGCTGATTGCGCTGGTGCTGACCGAAACCGCCTACATGGCCGAGATTCACCGGGGCGGTTTGCTGTCGGTGCTCAAGGGTCAGCGTGAAGCGGCCAAGGCACTGGGTATTCGTGGGCTGGGCGCGCAGCGGCTGGTGATCATCCCGCAGGCGATTCGCATCTCGTTGCCGACCCTGACCAACGAATACGTGACCATTGTCAAGCTCACCTCGCTGGTCTCGGTGATCTCGCTCAGCGAATTGCTGCTGGTGGGCCAGCGTCTGTATGCGCAGAACTTCCTGGTGCTCGAAACCCTGGCGGCGGTGGCGGTGTACTACGTGCTGATCGTCACGCTGTTCGGCTGGCTGTTGCAGTGGGCCGAGCGGCATCTGGACTTGTCGCGCAAGAACGCCCAGACCCTCGACGCTAGTCAAACCCAGGCCTTGCGTCAGCCGGCGGCGGTCGGCAAGCCACGGGTGCAGGCCGCACCGGGGCAGCCCGACGCCTTGCAACTGCGCAACATCCACAAGCGCTACGGCAACCACGAAGTGCTCAAGGGCATCGACCTGAACGTGCGCCCCGGCGAGGTGATTTCCATCATTGGCCCGTCCGGCTCCGGCAAGACCTCGCTGATCCGCACCATCAATAGCCTGGAAAGCATCGAGCAAGGCGAGATCGTGCTGTTCGGCCAGGACTTCATCAAGGCCGGCAAGCGGCCCGACTCGCCGGTGATCCGCCAGGGCATCGGCCGCATCGGCATGGTGTTCCAGAACTTCAACCTGTTCCCGCACCGCACCATCCTCGACAACGTGATCCTGGCGCCGCGCTACCACGGCCTGGCCCAGACCGCCGAGCTGCGCCGCAAGGGCCATGCCTTGCTCGACCGGGTGGGGCTGCTGGCGCATGCCGACAAGTACCCGCACCAGTTGTCCGGCGGCCAGCAGCAGCGCGTGGCGATTGCCCGCGCCCTGGCGATGGAGCCTGACATCATGCTGTTCGACGAACCCACCTCGGCACTGGACCCGGAGCTGGTGGGCGATGTGCTCAAGGTCATTGGCGACCTGGCCGCCGAGGGCATGACCATGCTGATCGTTACCCACGAGATGGATTTCGCGCTGTCGATTTCCGACCGCATCGTGTTCATGGAAAACGGCCATGTGGTCACCGACGCTTCGCCGGCGGCGATCCGCCACGAGGGCGATCCGCGCGTGCAGCGCTTCATTGGTTTGCAACAGGAGGCGGTGGCATGAGCCGGTCTGAATCGACGTGTGGCGAGTTTCTGGTCAGGCAGCTGCAGGCCTGGGGCGTGGACACCGTGTTCGGCATTCCCGGCGTGCACACGGTCGAGCTGTATCGCGGCCTGCCGGGCAGCGGTATTCGCCATGTGACCCCGCGCCATGAACAGGGCGCGGGCTTCATGGCCGACGGTTATGCGCGGGTCAGCGGCCAGCCGGGGGTGTGCTTTATCATCACCGGCCCCGGCATGACCAATATCCTCACCGCCATGGGCCAGGCCTACGCCGACTCGATCCCGATGCTGGTGATCTCCAGCGTCAACGAGCGCCCGCGGCTGGGCCTGGGCAACGGTTACCTGCACGAGCTGCCGAACCAGCGCGCCATGGTCGCCGGGGTCAGCGCCTTCAGCCACACGCTGATGAACGTCGATGAGCTGCCCGCCGTCCTGGCCCGGGCCTTTGCCGTGTTCGACGGCCAGCGGCCCCGGCCGGTGCACCTCGAGCTGCCGCTGGACATCATCACCGCCAGCGCCGCACACCTGAGCGTGCAACCGCGCCGGGTCATCACTCGCCCGGCGCCGGACCCGGTCGCCATTGCCGACGCCGCTGCCCGCCTGCGCGCGGCCCGGCAGCCCTTGGTGCTATTGGGCGGCGGCTGTGTGTCAGCACTGGACGAGGTGCGTGAGCTGGTCGCCCGGCTGGACGCGCCCACCGCGCTGACCATCAATGCCAAGGGCCTGTTGCCAGGCGATCACCCTTTGTTGCTGGGCAGCAACCAGTCGCTGGTGCCGGTGCGCCAGTTGGCGCTCGACGCCGATGTGGTGCTGGCGATCGGCACCGAACTGGGCGAGACCGATTACGACGTGGTGTTCGACGGCAACTTCAGGATTGGCGGCGAACTGATCCGCATCGACATCGATGCCGAGCAATTGACCCGCAACCATGCGCCGGGGCTGGCGATTCTCAGCGATGCGGCACTGGCCGTGCGCGCCTTGCTGGCCGCACTGCCGGAACGTGCCACACAGGCTGACAGCCCTGGCGCCCAACGGGCCGCCGCCGTGCGCGCACAACTGGCCGAGGCGTTCAGCGGCTGGGCGCATTACCGCCGCTTGTTCGACTGCGTACTGGAGGTACTGCCCGAGGCGCGCTTTGTCGGCGACTCGACCCAGACGGTGTACAGCGGCAATCATTTGGTGGAACTGGACGGCCCGCGCCGCTGGTTCAATTCCTCGACCGGCTACGGCACGCTGGGCTACGGCCTGCCGGCGGCCATTGGCGCCAAGCTGGCCGAGCCAGGCCGGGCGGTGATCAGCCTGATGGGTGACGGCGGTATCCAGTTCAGTCTGCCGGAACTGGCCAGTGCGGTGGAGGCGCAGGTCGCGATCATCGTGCTGCTGTGGAATAACCACGGCTACGGCGAGATCAAGCGCTACATGGAGCGGCGCGACATCACCCCGATCGGTGTCGACATCTACACCCCGGATTTTCTGGCCATCGCCCGCGGCTTTGGCTGCGCCGCCGAACGCGCCCGCGACCACGCCCACCTGCAAGCCCTGCTGCGCCAGGCGCCGAGCGACCGGCCGCTGATCATCGAAATCAACGAAGCCCCACCCTTCGCCCCCTGATCACACCATACCCGAGGTAGGAGCGCGCTTGCCCGCGACCGGCTGCGTAGCAGTCGTAAAATTGCAGCCGTGCCACAAATTTTGAGTGTGTCAGCAGCCGTAAATTTGCAGCCGTGCCACAAATTTTGAGTGTATTAGCAGACTTAAATGTTCAGCGTTTCCGAGATCTTGCGAGCGCTACGCACTCGGTCGCGGCATTCCGGCAAGCGCGCTCACAGCTCTCAGCACCGCCCCACTCTTCATGACGGAGCCCCACCATGCACACCCCGCACTACATCAACGGCCATTGGCAAGCAGGCGAGGGCGGTGACGTCCTGGTTGTGCACGATCCTGCGCTGGGCCAGCCCTTCGCCGAGCGGGTCGCCGCCAGCCCCGCCCAGGTCGACCAGGCCGTGGCCGCCGCCCGTGCCGCGCTCCCGGTCTGGAAAACCACACCCGTGGCCGAGCGTGCGGACGTGCTGCGTAACGTGGCCGAGCACCTCGTGCAACGCCGCGATGCCCTTGTCGCCCTGCAGATGCGCAACAACGGCAAGCCCCGCCATGAGGCCGAGCTGGACGTTGACGATGCCGTGGCCACCTTTAGCTATTACGCCGACCTGATCGAAACCCAACCCACCCACCGCGACGTCGAACTGGCCGCCCCCGGTTTTACCTCGCGCACCCGGCTGGAGCCTGTCGGCGTGGTCGGTCTGATCGTGCCGTGGAATTTTCCGCTGGTCACCAGCGCCTGGAAACTGGCCCCGGCCTTGGCCGCCGGATGCACCGTGGTGCTCAAACCCTCGGAAATCACCCCGCTGATCGAACAGGCCTACGGCGAAATCGCCGATGTACTGGGCCTACCGGCGGGCGTGCTGAACATCGTCAACGGCAAGGCCGAAACCGGCGCGGCGCTGAGCAATCACCCCGGCCTGGACAAGCTGTCGTTCACCGGCAGCAACGGCGTCGGCAGCCAGGTGATGCGCAGCGCCGCCGCCTATTGCCGGCCGGTCACCCTGGAGCTGGGCGGCAAGTCGGCCTTCATCGTGTTCGACGACTGCGACCCCGACCAGGCCGTGGAGTGGATCGTCGCCGGCATTTGCTGGAACGCCGGGCAAATGTGCTCGGCCACCTCACGCCTGCTGATCCAGGACGGCATCGCCGACGTATTGATCCCGCGCCTGCAGGCTGCTTTCACCGCGCTGCGGGTCGGTAATCCATTGGCAGCAGAGGTCGACATGGGCCCACTGACCAGCCAGGCGCAATGGCACAAGGTGCGCGAGTATTTCGCTATCGCGCAACAAGAGGGCCTGCACTGCCAGGCCGGCGCAGAGGTACTGGAGGGGCCGGGCTGGTTCGTCAGCCCGACCCTGTACACCGACGTACCGGACAGCAGCCGCTTGTGGCAGGAAGAAATCTTCGGCCCGGTGCTGTGCACACAGCGCTTCGACACCGAACAACAAGCCATCGCCAAGGCCAACGACAGCCGCTTCGGCCTGGTCGCCACCGTCGCCAGCACCGACCTGCACCGCGCCGAACGCGTCGCCGATGCACTGGAAGTGGGGCATGTGTGGATCAACTCGATCCAGGCGGTGTTCGTCGAAACCTCGTGGGGCGGCAGCAAAGGCAGCGGGATCGGCCGGGAGCTGGGGCCGTGGGGGCTGGCGGCGTATCAGGCGGTCAAGCATGTGACGCGGTGTACCGACAGTAAGACGCCTCTGTAGGCGATCACCTGCCGTCTTGGCTGCACGCCAAGGCGGAGCGCTGCACACTCGGTCGTCGCTGGCACTACTTGCAAGGCCTGAAGCTCTGTTTCAGTCGCTACGATGTCGGTATCGATCAGGTCATTAAGCAAACTGGCTTGCTCTCGCGACGCTTGGCAAACTTCAAGGGCTTGAGCTACGCGGTATCGACAACTTCAGTATTTGGCTGAAATGAGTAATAGACGGGCTGGATCTGGCTATCTGGATCCAGAAGTAAGTCGTTAAACTATTCGCTGAAAAAACAGAGCGAAGGGCATTTAACCAAGGCAGCGGTTCTTGATCTCGAAGATGACCCTGGCGTTATCTTCACTGTCCTGTCACTCCTCGTGCACGGTGCGGCGTTGACCCGTATATGCAAGCTTTTCGTTTGACGTTTCAGGAGAGGTCCCGATGCCCCGAGTATTCAAGTTGATTACGTCCGTACCCATTCCTTCAAGGTCTGGTCTCACTCACCTTTACACGTCGATGCACCTGGCGGACGCTTTTGCAATCCGGCTCCCTCCGGGCACATCCCGTAGTCCAGAATTACTGGCTCGATTCATCCTGTCTCACCGGCCGGCCTGGGTTGGGTGGCTCATAAAAGTTCGAGACACTGTCGTTGCGTGCTTGGGTCTCAAGACAGCCAAACATTTGGGATCGCTTGCCAATCGGATTGGAGTGTTCAACGTTTACAGCACGAACCCGACTGAAATCCTGCTAGGAGAGGATGACAAACATCTCGACTTCCGGATATCGGTCCTATGTACTGAAGCGCCAGAAGGCAGTAACCAACTCGTGTTTTCAACGGTGGTCCACTGCCATAACGCTATAGGCCGGGCTTATATCTTCATTATTTCCCCATTTCACCGCTTGATTGTTAAGGCCAGTCTCCTCCGTGCAGCGCGCGTCGGTTGGCCCCTGGCTATTGTCCCCAAGGACAATCAGACTGGCGAAGTGAAATGACTGAGTATGCAGTCAAGCAGCCCTGGAAAGCGTGTTTCAAGATCGTCCTTTCGAAGAGCGTTCATGTGGGTTGCACCAACGCTGCGTGTGCGCATCAATCCCGCATCACGGAGGACTCGGAAATGGTGAGAGGCGCTTGATTTAGGTCGACCGCCATCTAGCTCGCCGCAGGTCGCTTCATTCACATCGGCAAGATGACGAATAATGTCCATTCGTACAGGATCGCTTAAAGCATAAAGAATACGCTCAAGCATAAACTCCTTGGCTTCCGGGTGTTTGAACGCTTTCATGAAAAACAACCTATAGGTAATATTTATAAACTGCGTGTCTGCTGAAGGCAATTGTCATCGATGATGAAGCTAGGTTGGAAGACTCTAAGATTAGGCTCGGCCCCGCCTGCATCGCATGGGCAAATCGGCTCTGTCAGTAATTCAATGACAGGTGATCTGTTAAATACTATGGGTTTGCGACAGGGGGTGATGCTTGGCTGTCTGATGACGGGCAACTTCTATTTGAAGGTATCAAGATTCTCAAGGAGCCAAGCGGACAGCGAGCGCGGTGGTTTGCCGATCAAGTCTTCCACGGTAAAGGTTCGTTCCACCAATATAGAGTCATGGAAAATGCGATCAAGTCCCAAAAGAAGATCAGCGACAAAGGGGGAGAGTCCGGCTGTAATTAATGCAGCCTGTTGTGCAGCGGGAGACTGATTGGTATAGGTGACTGTATAGCCTAACAGGCCGGATAATGCCTCGGCAACTTGCGGCATTGTCCAGTTCCGAGCCCCCGTCAAGTGATAGGCACGTTTCGAGTCTTCTGCCACCTCTTCCAGTAATGCGATACGTGCCGCGTCCGCTACATCCCGAGTGTCTATCAGGTTCACACGTCCATTGCCTGCGGCACCGGCCCAAGTGCCTGTCGCAACAGCGTTGCCTGCACGCTTGAGCACGTCCATGAACGTTGTAGGTCTCAGGACGGTAGAGGCGATAGGTTGTTGACCCAGATGTGCCTCTATCACTGAATGCCAGGCAAATGGATTGATAGCGGTCGATGGCCCCATCACCGAAAGTTTTACGATGTGCTGCACGCCCGTTTCTACGGCCGCGTCAACGAGGGCAATCTCGTTGGCGACTTGTTGTGGTGAAGTTCCGTGAGCGATGAACAGTTTATCTACACCAACGAGTGCTTTTCTGAGCGTTGACGGCTGATCAAAATCTAATTCAGCAGAAACCACCTCGTACGGGAAGGTCGCGGAGGATTTTCGACGTGTGAGCGCCAGTAGGGTGACCGGGTCCTGCGCTAACTGACTGATTAATCGCCTTCCTACACGGCCTGTGGCGCCGGCAACGGCGATGCTGAGTGGTGGCGTCTGATTAGTCGATTGATTGAGCATGACAAAATCTTCCTATACATTGGAACGATCAGTCCAGGTATAGTGGACTGATCGTTCCAGGTTGTCAAAGGGGGATTTATGAGCGGTAAACCGCAATATGATGAGGGTGCAGTCCTGAAAGCGGCGACAAATGTTTTCTGGCGTCACGGGTATGCCAATGCGTCGATTAGCGATCTGACCGAGGCAACGGGTTTGTCTCGGTCAAGCCTGTACCAGCGGTTCCATGATAAAGATGGACTCTTCAACGAATCTCTTCAGCTGTATACCGGCCGCGTATTGGCGCGAATGAAATCGACCCGAGCGCCAGGTTCCAAAGCGAGCATAGAGGCACTTTTACGTGAGTTTCTTCCGAGGGAATCTGACGTAAAGCGCCCCGCTGGTTGCCTCATCGCTCGCAGTAACGCTGAGCATGAAGACCTCACTGCTGCTGGAAAGAGAGCCGCAAACACTGCGGCTTGCCTGCAGCGGCAGATTTTTCTAGAGATTTTGAGCCATGGGCAGTCAGAGGGTGAGATTGGGGAGAGCGTTGACCTGGATCCGCTGGCTTGGTATTACTTCGGCGTATTACAGGCCGTTGTAAGTCTGCCTTCAGTCGGCGCTGATAGCCAGACACTTGCCCGCCTAATTGATCTTGCCCTGTTGGCGTGGCCTCAGGATTGTATATAAAAATCTGTATATACTAGAAGGCTCTGGATTTGTCGTGTGGTGGCGCACAGTGAAGAATAAGTACGCTGCCATTTTTAAAATAGGCCAGTGCATTTCAAGGTGCCAGCCATCATCCTGGGTCTGTTTGGGGTGCGCAATCACGATCAATTAATTAAGTGTATGACGCAGGGCGCATAATATTATTGAGCGAAAAATTTAATCGCTGCTCTTTCGACGCTAAGAAACAGTTCAGCGTTTGGGTATTTTTCTTTCATGTGCTTTTGGAATTCTGTGCGTGTATTTGATTTTGAAAGTGCTTCTTCAAATACCAAAAGATAGTGCGTTGTGAAATTGATCGCGCTGTAGGCGTCCAGTTCTTTGTTTGGAAAGCTGTGCCCTGGAATGATAATATTGGGGTTTAACTTTGCAAGCGCGTCAAGATTTTTAATCCAGTTTTTTCGGGTCTCATAAGTTGTTTCCACAGTGTAGACGTGCATTTCGTCATACGCCATGTCGCTCACTATCGCTACGCGCTCATTAGGAAACCAAAGATAGGAATTCTCATCTGTGTCTCCTTGAAGATGTTTGTGAATCTCAATGTTCGTATCTTCAAACCTGAGTTGGCTGCTGTCATACTGGGTGATAGGGACTTCGCGCGTGGCTGCCGTTGACCCAAAGATGCTTTGCCATTTTTCAAGTTTATCTTTGTAGACTTCATTTATGCGGTTCGCCACCTTGGAATTAGCTAGAACCTCGACCTGTGGAAAAGCATCCTTGAAGACCTCCAATCCTAGGAAATGGTCGGCGTGCTCGTGAGTGATATAAATGGTCTTAAGATTTTTTTTGAGTGATCGTATTCGCTCAAGAACCTTAAGTGCGTTCGCTCGAGTCAGTTGTGCATCAATGAGTAGGAGTTCGTTGGATCCTTCAACAATCACTGAATTGCCAAAAAAACCATCCTCCTCTGAGGTGAATACATGAAATGTAAGGTTGGGAAATTTGGCTGATTGGTTGGCGGAAGCATTTTCCATACTGAACAGGAGGGCGCAAATGAATAACAGTTTTTCAATGGCTATTATTTTTTTCATGTGTATTACGCCTTCGGTTGTATAAAAGCTTCGATTGAAAACAATCCTGGAACGATCGGTTCTGGATGTCAAGGGCTTGTCACATTGATGGTCCCGTTTGTCTGGGAGGCTGACGTTTTCGACGCTTGACGCGAAGGGAACCTCTGCCGCAAACCTGGACGATGCTAGAAGGAAGCATGAGACTTTTTAATCCAGAACCGAGCGAAGGTCGATGTGTAACCGCTAAGCTTCAAGGCATGAAGTTGTTGCGCGCACATGGAGGTGGATGCACGCTTCAGCGTGGTGTGGGCCAACCACTTTTTTGGGCTGTGTTTGTAGAGATCACTACGCTGACCGGGGAGGCCCCGATCAGCATGTACGCTCACCTTCGACCGCTTTAACTTCGGCGGAGGTGAGTACGCCTTCAACGAAAAGCGCACCCAGGTAGGCGTTTGGTACAAAAAATTGTTCTGCATCTACTCACGGCAAAAAAAGCGGAGTTATACCCAGTCTGACGACGCCAAGGAAAAATCGGGCAACGGCTCCCGATTTCAACTTCGCCGCGGTCGGCCTGCCGAGCCTGACCCTCATAATGCCTGTCGATCCTCTCCTTTACTAAGTGGGCGGCGTCAGGCATATCGCTACTTTTCTAAAGCGCTTTGGTGTCTAGGGCTTCGGGTTCAATAATTTTTGCGCCAGCGTCAAAGCCTCATTTTCAGTCGCTGTCATCATCATGGGGTAGCCCCAAAATTTTTCATAAATAGTTGTGAACGCCTTGCTCGCTATACGTTTGGTGAGACTTGACTCGATTTGAATTGAGGCTTTCACATACTTCTTGAGCAGATTTTTATGGCGCTTCATCCACAAAGCCATTTGTTTCATTTCGTCTGGTGTATGTTCTGGTTGCTTCTTACCCAGGCCTTCGTTGCTTAAGAGGACGAAGGCTTCATTGCGTGCAAGCAAGTCTTCGAATTCGGCAAGCGACTTCTCTTGCGTATCGTCCAGCGTGTTTTTTTGCAGCCAAACGAACGGGAATTGGGTGGCATCTATATGCATCTTTAGAGTCCTTCGATGAGTCGCCAAACCACTGTGATGTCCTGCGGTTTCAGGATACCCTGTGAGCGAGTCGGCGTAATTGCACAGGTCGGCCACACTATTGTTCGAATCAGCCAGTTTTGTTACTGGCCTAGGAAAGGGCGCACGGTAGCTATGGCGAGCATTGCTAACGAAGGTACGGTTACCCGGTGGGATGTCGATAGCATTTCTCGGCCCGTGGTTGCGCTAAGCGCTTCGATGGTCAGCAAGAACTGGGAGCAAGCGAGTCATCAACATCGTAAGGCGCAATTGCTTTATTCCGTGCGCGGTGTTCTCAATTGTGAAGTTGAAGATGGCGTCTGGATCGTTCCACCGCACAGTGCCGTATGGATACCCGGTGGTTTGCCACATGCGACACGTGGATCGGGGGAAACAGAATGTTACTGCCTATTTGTCGAACCGGACGCAGCCCCTGATCTTCCACGAGTGTGCTGCACGATTGGAGTATCTCCGCTGTTGCGTGAATTGCTGCTAAAGGCGGCGGGTTTTTTGGAAGACACGGCCTCTAGCGCGCGCGAAGACCGCCTGATCGCAACGTTATTGGACGAACTGTCGGCAGCTCCCTTGCAGGACCTGCATTTGCCACTGCCCCGCGACAGGCGTTTGCGCAGGCTCGCTGAAATGCTCTTGGCCGACCCTGCGGTTAAGATACCGGTGCATGATTGGGCCTCTCGCATAGGCATGAGTGAGCGCAGTATGAGTCGGCTTTTGCTGCAGGAAATAGGGATGAGCTTTGGGCGTTGGCGTCGGCAGTTGCATGTGATTCTATCATTGCAACGCATGATCAAAGGGGAGAGCGTGCAAGCGGTTGCATTGGAACTCGGCTATGAAGGTCCTAGTGGCTTTATCACCATGTTCCGCAAAACCGTAGGTAAGCCTCCTGTACAATATCTATCCACCCGCTCAAATAGTCTTGCTGCGCATGACTCTTTGCATGTGCCTGCGATCCTGCTGCCTGAGGACGTCAGTACGCGATCCGCGAGAAGTTGAGCGCAACTTCTGTTTCCAGTTTTTTAAACTACAACGTTCATTGCGCCTCTGTATCCCGGTGCTCGAAACATTCACAGATTCACCAACAGCGCTGCTCGCTCTTTTGTGCGCGGTACAGTGCCTCTATGCTGGTCTGCGATCACCTCTCCCATGGTGATTACGCTCAATCCCTCCCCGAAACAGCCTCGCCGTAAATATTGGCTGAACTGAAAGATAATCTGGCCAGCCCTCGCTATCGGGTAATGACTAACTGTTGCTAGATTGCGCGGGAGCGAATGCTAATCAGTTCCACTTGAGATTTATTCTTCGGTTGTTTTCCCCGGTCTGATTCCGGTTGAGTAGTCGGTCTTCAAATCCGCTTCTCGATGGTCGGCCGTCGTCTGTTTTTTCTTGATAAGGAATGGCTAATGTCGAGTTCGTTGACTTACTGCTGTGGAAGGAGCCACTGCGTGCCTAAGCGTCTGATAAACAAACCAGCTGCTGCAGCGCTGCTTGTGTTTTTAGGGGGGGCGAGTGGTGTGATGGCGAAGGAGAGCGTCGACGCTGATGAGAGCACTTCGTCTCAGGAGGTGATGGTCCTCCCATCGCTGACGATAAGCGGAACAGGAACATCCGATGCCACTACCACGGAAGGGACAGGACTTTACACCACTGGCCGGACCACCGCCGCGACTCGCTTGCCGCTAACGCTGCGGGAGACGCCGCAATCAGTTTCCGTGGTAACACGTCAGCGCATGGACGATCAAAAACTAGATTCGGTTCAGGGGGTGCTGGAGAACACCACTGGAATCTCGATTTACCAGTCAGACAGCCAACGCACGAGTTTCTATTCCCGGGG
Organism: Pseudomonas sp. Leaf127; assembly: GCF_001423155.1. Lineage (NCBI taxonomy): Bacteria > Pseudomonadati > Pseudomonadota > Gammaproteobacteria > Pseudomonadales > Pseudomonadaceae > Pseudomonas > Pseudomonas sp. Leaf127. The sequence continues at coordinate 23,671 of NZ_LMOA01000020.1, forward strand.
CTTTCTGATCGACAACATCCAGTATGACGGCGTACCGGCCGTCATCGGCGACGTTGTCAACGGTAGCGGTATCAGTGATCTGGAAACCGCATTTTACGACCGTGTCGAGATAGTGCGCGGCGCTAACGGTCTTCTTACCGGCACAGGCAATCCTTCTGCCGCAGTCAACCTGGTCCGCAAAAGACCAACGTCAGAGTTCTCGACGTCCACATCCATAAGCGCTGGATCGTGGGACACTTTTCGAGAAATGGGGGATATTTCCGGACCGTTGACAACAGACGGTCGTGTCCGGGCACGTGGGGTGGGGGTCAATAACGATGGCCATTCTTACCTCGATGGCTATCAATCACAAAAGCAAGCGTTCTACGGGATCATTGAGGCAGATCTCACCGACGATACCACCCTCGATATAGGGTACGACTATCAGAACAGTTCCCCAAAGCGACCGACTTGGGGCGGAACTCCCCTGTGGTTCAGCAATGGTTCAGAGGCACAATGGTCGCGCTCCAAATCTGTGGCAGCGGACTGGAACCGCTGGGACAGTACCCGCAAGAGTGCTTTTGCCGAGCTGGAACACCGATTTGATAACGGTTGGAAAGTTAACGCTGTCATGAATCAGTACCGTACCCAGTATGACACCCAGCTAATGGGCAGTTCGGGTACACCCGACCAGGAATCTGGATTAGGCACTTTTCCCAATGGCGCTTATCCGGTTGCGTTGGCCGGCGAAGGTAAAAGCCGTCAAACCACCTTTGATGTGATGGCGAATGGTCCTTTTGATTTAATGGGGCGCCAGCATGACCTGGTAGTGGGCGGGATGAGTTCTCGATACACCTCGAATAAAGACGATGTCAGCCCCTTTTTTGCAGGGTTTACACCCAGCAATATCTACGATTGGAACAGCCATTTCCCCAAGCCTGACTTTGACGCAATGACGTCAATACCGACCAACACCGAGGTTAAGCAGAGCGGCTTCTATAGCACAGCGAGATTCTCTTTGGCCGATCCATTGACGTTAATCGTCGGTGGGCGCTTCAACCGTTACGAGATTGACGAGACCGCAGGCGGGACACCGTTCAATTATAAGAAGAGTCATGAGTTTACGCCTTATGCAGGTTTGATATACGACATTAACAGTGCCTATTCCGTCTATGTCAGCTATACCGGCATCTATAATCCGCAAACATCCTTCCGAGACAGCCACGGTAACGTCCTCACGCCGACAGAAGGGAAGACCAAAGAGATTGGTATCAAGGCTGAATACCTGGACGGGCGACTGGGGGCCTCTGTCGCATTGTTTGATACCGAACTGGACAATGCCGCACAACGGGATGGCAGCCTTCTTACGCCAAGCGGTGCGCAAGCTTATAAAGGTGTTGATGGCACCAAATCCCGTGGAATCGAATTCGACATACAGGGGGAGGTTGCTGCCAATTGGAACATCTACGCCGGCGTTGCCGCTTTCACAGCCAAAGATGCGAACGACGCCAGGCTTAACGCACAGGTGCCACGCACTACCGCTCAGATGTTCACGACGTACAAATTCCCCGGAATGCTGGAGAAACTTACGCTTGGCGGAGGCGTCAGATGGCAAAGCCGCTTCTTGAGCAGCAGTACCAGCACGCGGGTAGCCGAGCAAGATCCTTATGCGTTGACGTCACTGATGGCGCGTTATGAACTGACAAATAGCATGGACGTGTCAATCAATGTCAATAATGTGTTTGATAAAAAATACGCAACGCAGAAAGGGGATTTCGACACTGTGAGTTATGGTGCACCGCGTCACACGCTCATGACATTGAACTACAAACTCTAGCTCGTCCGTGTCGGCGTGCCGTCACTGGCGCGCCTGAGGAATTTGACAGCCACTATGAATATCGCAAAAAACCTGACCCTGCGGCCTTCCGCGCAGTGCAAAGATCCCCACCGCGTTGCCGGTGTCGATACGAAGTCCGCTGCTTCCAGATATGTAGCACTGGCCATCGCTGTATCGCTAAGCGGGCTGGCCACAATTGCCTCGGCAGCGCCTCAATCCCAGACGTGTGAAACACCACCGGACGGGATAATGTTCATCACACAAGACTGCATCGATCCGCAGTTTGATCGTCCAGTAATAGATAGCCAGGAAGATTTGAAAAGCCCTGTTCTGACGCACCGCGTTTCCGGGCACTTCGAAGGCACCGATGTTAAATTCAGCTTTTTTTTCCCGCCGAAAGCCCAATGGAAGGGGCGTTTTTTCCACAAGGTATATCCCTTGGGCGATGGTAGCGTTCCGGACCACTTGATCAAATTTGGTGCCGACAGCGGTGCCTATACCGTGGACACTGTTTCGCCCTCTGGCTACCGCGCCAACGCAGCCGCTGCAAAGTTCTCGAAAGTGGTCGCTGGCGAATACTATCGATTGCCTGTTTCTCAGATCCACGGCTATATCTACGGTGGAAGCGGTGGTTCTTATCTGACTGTCGCTGCAGTCGAGAACTCGACGGGGGTATGGGATGGAGCCGTGCCTTTCGTCATCGGTGTGCCGACATCCATTCCAACCAATTTCTTTGTGCGTGCTTTCGCGCGCCTTGTACTCGAAGACAAAGCGCCACACATTGCCGACGCTATGCGCCCGGGTGGCAGCGGCGATCCTTTTGCAGGACTTGACGCCACTGAGGCCGCGGTTCTTGCGGAAGTCACGGCACTGGGGGTACCCCTGCGCGGGTGGGATAATTACGCCTACATACTGGGTCTCAACGACCCGCAGGGTTTACTCGGGTTTGCCAGTACGGTCAAAGGCATTGATCCCGGCTACGCCACTGACTTCTGGAACAAACCTGGCTACCTCGGTACCGAGCCATCTGCTCTGGGCAATCTTGTACGAAGGGCGAAGATTGACCGCGTAGTGTCGGTTCAAAAGATAGATCGTGACTCAGATGGCAAGCCTTTACGCTTGCACTTGGCGGGGCTGCCACACTTCAAAAACAGCGCTTGGTTTGACTTTACTGTCGAAGGCGCAGAGGAAGGCAACCGAAAATTGCTTGGGTCGTTAGAGGCTGAGCACGGGGTTATTACGCTGTCCGCCCAAAATGAAGCTGATACGCTCAACGTCCTGCAAAATGGGACCAGGGTTCGTGTCGACAATCGCTGGGCAATTGCGCTGACCTCCTACCATCGGCATCAGGTGCCGGCTTCTGGTGGATTTACTGCGTGGGATCAGTTTCGCAATGCAAACGGTTCACCGCGCTACCCGCAACGCCCCCAGGACGTAGGCTCGATAATCAGCGCCGGTGTCAGCGGAGGCGGTAGCTTTACCGGCAAGATAAACAGCAAGATGATAGTGATCGCCAACGCACTTGATGTCGATGCCTACCCTTGGGATGCCGACTGGTATGGCCGACGATTGAAGGCAGAAGCGGGCAATCAGTACGACGCGAAGGTGCGAATCTGGTTAAACGACAACGCAGACCATCTGGATGGCAGTGTTGTTGCTTCGGGCTCGACTGATAATCAATTTGTGAGACTCATCGATTACAACGGCATCCTCGAACAAGCCGTCAGGGATGTAAGCGCTTGGGCTGAAAACGGTATAGCGCCCCCTCGCTCCACTCAGTATGCGCTCAATAATGGCCAGGTCTCATTACCTGTAGAGGCGCCAGTAAGGCAAGGCATCCAGCCTGTCGTGAAGCTCACGTCCAGGCGTGGTGAGAGAGTCATTGCCAAGGTCGGGCAGCCCATCACGCTTCTTGGTGATATTTCAGTCCCGCCATCTGCTGGCAAAATTGTCAAAACAGAATGGAGTCAAACGGGTAACGATGATTTTTCAGACGCGCCACTTCCTCACCAGCCGTCAGAGACGCTCGCTGTACACAAGACATTCGTCTACTCGAAACCTGGCACCTACTATCCCGTGCTCCGTGTGACATCCCAGCGAGAGGGGGACAGCACGACGGAGTTTGCGCGGATCGGCAATCTGGCAAGAGTGCGCGTGATCGTGAAGTAGCAACAAGAGCTTCGTAGCGGCGCCGGGACCGGGTATCGGACAGATTTTTATCCTGTATCCATCCCGAAATGCACGAATACCAGCGGCGGCAAGCCTGTTCACCAGGTCCAGATTGCCGCCACTGGTTTTCAGGCCACCCGTGAGGGTTTGCTATTCAGATTCGTCCCGCACGGTTTAAACGATGCCCGTGAGGTAAAAGACGGCGATCACAAAGGCGACTGCAAGTGTCTTGATTAAAGTGATCGCAAATATACCGCCATAGGCCTGGCGGTGCGTCAGGCCAGTGACTGCCAACAAGGTAATAACGGCGCCATTGTGGGGCAGGGTGTCCATGCCGCCACTGGCCATAGACGCCACACGATGCAGCACTTCCAATGGAATGCCGGCTGCATTGGCTGAGGCAATGAAGCTGTCGGCCATCGCCGCCAGAGCAATACTCATACCCCCAGATGCCGAGCCGGTGATACCTGCAAGCAAGGTGACGCTAACCGCTTCATTGACCAGTGGATCAGGGATGGTTTGGAGCGCCTGAGAGAGCAAAACGAAGCCGGGCAACGCTGCGATAACCGCACCAAACCCATACTCGGACGCGGTGTTCAGCGAGGCCAGCATTGCCCCGGCCACAGCGGTTCTACTGCCTTCGGCCAGCTTGTTTCTTATGCTGCGGAAACCTAAAACTCCAACGACGACAATGCCTGACAGCAATGCGGCCTCTACCGCCCAGATACCCGTAATCTTGGCGATTTCAGTTTGTATGGGTGCGCTTAATCCCGGCAGTGTCAAGCTGTGACTGGCGCCGTACCACTGGGGAATCCAGCGAGTGAAAAAGAAATTCAGAACGCCGACCAGAACCAATGGCAACAACGCTATCAGCGGATGAGCCAGGGTAATGTCTTCTGGCGTATCCGGCTCATTACGCAGCTCGGCAGTGTCGCCATAACCCTCACCTGCACGCTGGGTGCGCCGGCGCCACAATTCCAGAAATGCCAGGCCGACCACGACCACAAAGATCGAGCCGATCAATCCCAACCACGGAGCAGCCCAAGCGGTAGTCTTGAAGAAACTGGTGGGAATAATATTCTGGATCTGCGGCGTGCCGGGTAGCGCATCCATTGTGAACGAGAACGCACCGAGGGCGATTGTTGCCGGCATTAGCCTTTTGGGAATGCCGACTTGGCGAAACATCTCGGCGGCGAACGGGTAAACTGCGAACACCACTACAAATAGTGAAACCCCTCCATAGGTCATCAACGCGCACACGGCCACAATGACCGGAATCGCCTGTTTGCGCCCTAGCAGTCGAATGGCAGCAGCAACAATTGAACGGGAAAACCCCGACAGCTCGATCAATTTACCGAACACGGCACCGAGCAGAAAAACCGGAAAGTAGAGTTTGATGAAGCCGACCATCTTGTCCATGAACAGACCCGTGAAGGCCGGCGCCACGGCGCTCGGATCGGTCAGCAGGACTGCGCCAAGCGCGGCGATCGGGGCGAAGAGGATAACGCTGTAGCCACGGTATGCGGCGAGCATCAACATACCAAGAGCCGCGAGGGCAATCAGGATACTCATGAAATCTCCAGTTGCTGGCTCATTGGCCAGCGATTGTTGTTGTTTTATGAATTCGGCCTTAAGCCACTGGTGTCGCGTGCGGTATGCAATCGGTTAGCGAGTACTTGTTTGGAAACATGTTTCTGCTCAGTCGATTCAGGGTTTGAGCGCAAACCGCAACTGGTGCCCGCGCCGACTCAGCAACCGTTCGTTGCGCGCCTTATCCCAGCGATAGAACCCTTGACCGCTGCGCAGGCCGGTATGGCCCGCCGCCACTTTTTCCTTGAGCAGTTCAATGACGTCGGTACCTTGTGCCAATTGCGGCATCAGGTGAGTCGATATGTCTACGAAGGTGTCCAGCCCGGCCATATCGGCCGCCTCTAGTGGGCCAACCATGCCGTAGCGGCGCCCTAGTGAGGCCCGCATGACCCGATCCACTGTGTCGGCATCGGCGATACCACTCTGGACGATATGCAGCGCTTCTCTCAGCAGGGCAAATTGAAGACGATTTCCAATAAAGCCGGGTGCCGCTTTCTCCAGTACGACAGCTTCCAAATCCATGGCCTCGAGCATCCCACGCACTTTTTCGACAAGGTACGGATCGGTGGCAGTACCGGGAACCAATTCCACTAGCGGAATAAAATGCGGAGGATTCCAGAAGTGTGCGATGAACAGCCGCTCCGGGTGCTCCAGACCCTCTGCGAGACTGTCCGGCGGAAAACCACTGGTATTGCTGGCGAACACGCAGTCAGGTCTGACGATGCCTTCCAGCTCCCGATAAAGGGACTGTTTTAGCGGCAGGCGCTCGGGTACAGCCTCGATGAGTAGATCCACATCTGCCAATGCAGTCAGCGTGCTGACCGGTATCAGGCGTGACAACGTCACGTCCCGGTCAGCTTCGTCAAATTGGTCGGCGGTAACCAGTTCGCTGAGGATCACGCCAGCGACCTTCGGAATCTCCGCCAGCCGCTCAAGTTGTGGGTCGTATAGCCTCACCTGCAATCCGTGACGTGCAAGGTGTAGCGCGATTCCAACCCCCATGAGGCCAGCTCCCAAAATGGCAGTGGACGCGAAAGCGGTGGTGGTGGAAGTGTCCATATTATTGATTCCTTATTCATGCGCCAATGGTAGCGCTACGTGCTGACTGCCAATGATGATCGGCGTGTAAAGACGCTCCGCGCATCACGGCGGATTATCCGTGCGTAGACAGCGCCTGATGCCCTGATCAATAGCATTATCGATGATGTTTGTTCTGTGGGCTTCGCACTAAAATTCGTTCGCGGCGGGTCGAAACTAAAACGCCCGCCTTAATCGCTATCAGTTCAATCCCGAAACGATGGAGGCCCTGTTGATTAAGCGATTAAAGAATATTCTGTGCGTGCGGGTGCCTTTGAAGTTGATCTCGGCGATGAATGTTTCACGGCTACCGGAGACGTTGAAACCCTCGTCGGGCGCGACTCCATTTTGACGTGCGGACACGGCTTCTAAATAGCCGCTGGCGCGCTTATCCAAATCAGTCATGTCCTTGCTACGCTCCTTTTCACGAGGGACCGCGAAACCCTCAGGCCCCCGAGTATGGGCGTGGGAAATTGATCTGTTAATTTTGTTTTTCTTATGCATTGATTTGCAAAACGAATAAATGATTCATCAAAAGACGCAGGCCCTTGATTCATTGAGGCGATTCTCTGCCCTGGCAAATTATCCAGTCGCAGAAAAGCGTTGATTTGATAAAAGATCGCAATGAGGCATCAAAGGGGATCAGCGTTGCCAACCTTTACGAGGTATCCGCTATAACCCTGGGTGCTAATGTATTGGTAGTAGGGTTAGGGATACCGCCGCTAATCCGAAGAAATAAGGCAGCACAGACGGGCAGTGGCAACGAGTGACTAAAAATCACTCTGCCAGGTTGACTTGTGCGGCCTCGTCAAATTTCAACCGGGCAGCTTCAACATCAGGCAATTTATCAACCGTCCATTTATGCAATTCGCGAAATGGCTGCTGAAGTGTGCGTCCCAGTGCGGTGATCTCATATTGGACCGCCACAGGCGAGAACGAGATGATCTGGCGCAAGACTAGACCATTTCGTTCTAGCCGCCGTAGGGACTGTGTGAGTGCTTTCTGGGTGACGCCCTCCAAGCGGCGTCTAATAGCGTTAAAGCGATGTGGCCCGTCATCAAGCACGGCCAGAACCATCATTGACCACTTATCAGCAATCTGGTCGAACAGGGCTCGACTTGGACATTGTGACGAAAAGCATTGCGGCTCTAATTCCAGCATTGAAGTGTCCTCATGTATACCTAGGCTACGCTTGGTGCCTAATTGACCATTAGGTTTATAAAATATACTTATATGGCTTCCAAAAGCAAAGGAAGTCCATCCCATGTCGACACTTGATGCCAGCGTTTTATTTCGTCCTCTTTCCATCGGGTCGCTTGATCTGAAGAATCGGATCGTGATGGCCCCTATGACCAGGCAATTTTCGCCTGATGGCATTCCTGGCGAAGGGAGCGCTGCATATTACCGGCGCAGGGCTGAGGGGCGAGTTGGGTTGATTTTGTCAGAAGGCACTGTCGTTGATCGGCCCGCTTCACGTAATGGTCCCGGCATTCCTTTTTTTCATGGTGAGGCAGCGCTAGCCGGATGGAAGAACGTGATTGATTCGGTTCACCGTGCTGGTGGTCGTATGGGGCCGCAAATCTGGCACACCGGCGCAGTGCGAGACGTCAGCGGCTGGGAGCCTGATGCATCCGTCGAAAGCCCATCCGGCCTCGATTCGCCAAATGAACCGCGCGGCGTGGTGATGAGTGAAAAGGACATCGCAGACGCCGTTGCTGCGTTCGCAAAGGCGGCGGCAGATGCCAAACTCTTGGGATTCGACACCGTCGAGATTCATGGGGCGCATGGTTATTTGATCGATCAGTTCTTCTGGGCAGGGACCAACCAGCGCACTGATCGTTACGGGGGACCGACGATCAAAGAACGCTCCCGATTTGCCGCTGACATCGTGTCCGCCGTTCGTCAGGCAGTCGGGCCCGAATTTCCAATCATCATGCGCGTCAGCCAATGGAAACAGCAGGACTTTGGCGTGCGCCTCGCTGAGACGCCTGCACTGATGGAGCACTGGCTGCTACCGTTGGTCGAGGCGGGTGTTGATGTTCTGCATTGCTCGCAGCGGCGCTTCTGGGACCCTGAGTTTCCCGAAATTGATGGTGAGAACGGGCTTAACTGCGCGGGCTGGGCAAAGAAAGTTACGGGGGCTACAACCATTAGTGTGGGTTCAGTAGGGCTGGATAATGATGTTACTCACGCATTCGCCGGCAAAGGATCCATCCCGGCGAGCCTGGATCGGCTTGTTGAGCGTATGGAGCGCGAAGAGTTTGATCTGATCGCAGTAGGGCGCGTTCTGCTGAGCGACAAAGATTGGGTCGCTAAAGTGGAAAAAGGTGATTACGCAGACCTTAAGGGCTTCAATCCGGCATCTTTAGCTGAATTGGTTTGAGCTGTATTGCGGTGTAAAAAAGCGTAGGTTATACAGGCTTTGGCTTTTCAGAAAACAGAGGTCTGTGGTGGCTCTGCGGAAGACGTCAGCACCTACAAATGTTGTACGGCTGGCCAATCATGTTGGCCAGTCTCCCAGCAGGGGGGCAACAGACCCTGGGGCTTTTGCCTGGCTGAGTGCTTGCCCCACAAAAGGGTGGTAAGCGCTCCATAACCTCACCTAGTCAAAAGTGGGCGGCGCGTTTAGCTGGGGTGTCGAGGCTTGCAGTTCCACGGCAACAGGGCTTCGTAATCTTCGACCGAGGATGCCTGTGGCAGGCGCTCCAGTGCGTGGCAAAGCCGCGCATAAAGCTCTTGGTCGTTGGCTTTGGTGGTCTCGACCAGGCTGTAGAGTTGAGCGCTCGCCGTCGCGTCTTTGGGCGGATCGCTGAACAACCAGTTCTTCCTTCCGATTTTGCGCTTCAATAAACTTGCGGCGTGCGTGGGCCCACCGCCCTAAACGCTCGACTCCGTCCTGCGCGCCGAGTACGTTGTACGTCAGCATCGGTCATGAGCGATACTGAAAAAGCCACCTACGTCGTGAAGACCTAGGTGGCTTTTCATTTTTGCCCCTGTCGGGTGCGAAAAAGCGCATAAAACAAGGGGGGCAGAGTCCCCACTGTCAAGTCATCGTGACATCGTGTCCGAGGATCGTGACAAAAGGGGACAGACCGATCAATCCCAGCTCAACGCGCCGCCCGTCTGATACTCGATCACGCGGGTCTCGAAGAAGTTTTTCTCCTTCTTGAGGTCCATGATCTCGCTCATCCACGGGAACGGGTTGGTGGTGCCTGGGTATTCTTCCTTCAGGCCGATCTGGGTCAGGCGGCGGTTGGCGATGAACTTGAGGTAGTCCTCCATCATCGCCGCGTTCATGCCCAGTACGCCGCGCGGCATGGTGTCGCGTGCGTATTCGATTTCCAGCTGGGTGCCTTGCAGGATCATCTGCTGGGCTTCTTCCTTCATGTCGGCGTCCCACAGGTGCGGGTTTTCGATCTTGATCTGGTTGATCACGTCGATGCCGAAGTTCAGGTGCATGGATTCGTCGCGCAGGATGTACTGGAACTGCTCGGCCACGCCGGTCATCTTGTTGCGGCGACCCATCGACAGGATCTGGGTGAAGCCGCAGTAGAAGAAGATGCCTTCGAGCACGCAGTAGTAGGCGATCAGGTTGCGCAGCAGTTCCTTGTCGGTCTCGACCGTGCCGGTCTTGAATTCCGGGTCGGAGATCGAACGGGTGTATTTCAGGCCCCAGGCGGCTTTCTTCGCGACCGACGGGATCTCGTGGTACATGTTGAAGATCTCGCCTTCATCCATGGCCAGCGATTCGATGCAGTACTGGTAGGCGTGGGTGTGGATCGCCTCTTCGAAGGCCTGGCGCAGGATGTACTGGCGGCACTCCGGGTTGGTGATCAGGCGGTACACGGCCAGCACCAGGTTGTTGGCCACCAGCGAGTCGGCGGTGGAGAAGAAGCCCAGGTTGCGCAGCACGATGCGACGCTCGTCGTCGGTCAGGCCTTCAGGGTCTTTCCACAGGGCGATGTCGGCGGTCATGTTGACCTCTTGCGGCATCCAGTGGTTGGCGCAGCCGTCGAGGTATTTCTGCCAGGCCCAGTCGTACTTGAAGGGCACCAGCTGGTTGAGATCGGCACGGCAGTTGATCATGCGCTTCTCGTCGACCGCAACGCGGGCCGAGGCGCCTTCCAGTTCAGCCAGGCCTTCAGCGACATCCAGGGCGTCCAGGGCTTGCTTGGCGCGGATCAGGGCAGCCGAGTCAGCGGCGGTGACAGCGCGCGCTTCCTTGGCCGCCGCACCACCGGCGCTGTCGAGGCGGTCCATGGCCGCTTCGTGTGCCTGGGCGGCCTGGTTGGGCTTGGCGGCGATGACTTCGCCGTCGTCCTTGTCGAATTCGTCCCAGCTCAGCATGGGGGTGTATCTCCTGCGTGAGGGTCACCTTGAGAGTGACCGATGGATTTTGAAGTAGGCGCTGCCAACGTTGCGGTGCTGCTGGCTGGCAACGGAAATAGGTCGAGTAATCTCGGGTTTTCTAAGGTGTTGGATCCGCGAGGCTGTGCATGTAGTCCAGGACGCTGCGATGCTGGCAGAGGCAAATGATCCTGGCGCCCGAATAGGGCTTTAGTTCAGATGAGCCGGTATTGCGTACATGACTGGTCATATGAGTACCCCGGATCGAGGGCGCGGATTATACAGAATATTGCACCGCACTGCCCTAGTCGTTCAGAAAAACAACCCATGAAAATGGTCTGCTTTTACACGCTTGCAAAGTGATTTTTTCTATGAAGGAAAACCACATTATCTTGCGTAAAAAGGGTCCATATTGTGTTTCTTTTTGATTCAAGGCACAACATATAGTTCGTGAGGGTTTTCACATTGCTGCGTTCATCGCAAGGATTCTGACCACGAAAAAGCAAGGTCGTTCTGATCCTGATCAAGGCTGCAGGCCTTGAATAGGTTGCGGGTACGTCCATTTTTCGTGGCGAAAATAATTGACGTACAGGCTTCAATGATGACCTTGGCAAGCGACGAATGGCGTCAGCGCAAGGACTGTCCGATGCACCGTTCGAACACGGTACGCATGGTGCTGTAATCACATACCACTGAATCGATATTCGCTTGGGTCCAGTGGTCGATGTCAACCTTCCACCAGTCGATTTCGTAGCCTGCGTTGACAATGATGTGCTCAAACATAATACGCTGGGATCGACCATTACCCTCACGAAACGGATGCACCATGTTCAGGTCGCCGAACAGCTCTGAAACGGCATTGATCAACGCTGGGCGACTCAAGCCTTCAAGCCAACTGGCATGCTCCAGTGCGCTAAACAGCTTGGTAGCCTCCGGCTGTATGCGTGATACGGTGCAAAAATGCGTCGTTGCCTTGGAAATATCGACCGTGCGCAATACGCCAGCCCAATCGTACAGGTCTGAAAACAAACGCTGATGAATGCCTTGAAGGTAGCCGAGATCATAAGGCGGCAGAGCAAATTCGATAGTATCGGCGGCCAGCTCTGACAGCGCCCGCTCGGCTTGCATCAGCGTCAGGTCGTTTCTGATACCGAGTCGATTGCGTAGCACTTGAGTATCGGGATAGCAGTAAGGGTCTTGGCCCGTACCGTATTTATCCAGCATCAGATTTTTTCGACACGATAGATTTTCAGTAATTGCTCGCGGCTCAGGCGTGGACGCTCTGCATCGGATGGCGTGGTGTCAAAACCCTCCAGTCGCAGACTGGCCGCATAATTGGATTTTCGGGTTTTGGCGCAATAAGCCTTCTTGGCTTGCAGGGAGGGCGTGGTCATAAGGCAGCCTCGATTGTGACAAGGTCGTAAGTGTAGTCAAAAAGTGCAGTTGTCGGGCGCATAAAAAAGCCCGGCTGTTTCATAAGAAACGAGCCGGGCCTACAAGGGTCAAGCCGCTTGCCTTACTGGCAAGCCTCACAATCCGGCTCGTCGATCGCACAGGCCTTCGGCACCGGTGCAGGACCGGCCGGCGCGGCTTCGCTCGGGCGAGGGGCGGCGATGGACGAGTCGTCCGGGCCGTGGCCACCGCTGGAAACGGCGTTGAGCTTGCCGGTGTTGATGGTCGACTTCTCGGTGCTGGTCGCGGCCAGGGCACGGAGGTAGTAGGTGGTTTTCAGGCCACGGTACCAGGCCATGCGGTAGGTCACGTCCAGCTTCTTGCCCGAGGCACCGGCGATGTACAGGTTCAGCGACTGCGCCTGGTCGATCCACTTCTGGCGACGGCTGGCGGCATCGACGATCCACTTGGTGTCGACTTCGAACGCGGTGGCGTAGAGCGCCTTGAGTTCCTGCGGGATGCGCTCGATCTGCTGCACCGAACCGTCGTAGTACTTGAGGTCGTTGATCATGACCGAGTCCCACAGGTCGCGGGCCTTGAGGTCGCGTACCAGGTACGGGTTGATCACGGTGAACTCGCCCGACAGGTTCGATTTCACGTACAGGTTCTGGTAGGTCGGCTCGATCGACTGCGACACGCCGGTGATGTTGGCGATGGTCGCGGTCGGCGCGATGGCCATGATGTTCGAGTTACGAATACCTTTTTGTACGCGGGCACGCACCGGCGCCCAGTCCAGGGTTTCGTTCAGGTCGACATCGATGTACTTCTGGCCACGGGCTTCGATCAGGATCTGTTGCGAGTCCAGCGGCAGGATGCCCTTGGACCACAGCGAACCCTGGAACGTCTCGTAGGCGCCGCGCTCGTCGGCCAGGTCACACGAAGCCTGGATGGCGTAATAGCTGACCGCTTCCATCGAAGCGTCGGCGAACTGCACGGCGGCGTCGGAACCGTAAGGGATGTGCTGCAGGTACAACGCGTCCTGGAAGCCCATGATGCCCAGGCCGACCGGACGGTGGCGCAGGTTGGAGTTGCGCGCCTGCGGCACCGAGTAGTAGTTGATGTCGATCACGTTGTCGAGCATGCGCACGGCCACATCGATGGTGCGCTTGAGCTTGGCGGTGTCGAGCTTGCCGTCCACGATGTGGTTCGGCAGGTTGATCGAGCCCAGGTTGCAGACCGCGATCTCGTCCTTGTTGGTGTTCAGGGTGATCTCGGTGCACAGGTTCGAGCTGTGGACCACGCCCACGTGCTGCTGCGGGCTGCGCAGGTTGCACGGGTCCTTGAAGGTCAGCCACGGGTGGCCGGTCTCGAACAGCATCGAGAGCATCTTGCGCCACAGGTCCTTGGCCTGGATGGTCTTGAACAGCTTGATCTTGCCCGGGTATTCGGTCAACGCTTCGTAGTACTCGTAGCGCTCTTCGAAGGCCTTGCCGGTCAGGTCGTGCAGGTCCGGCACTTCCGAAGGCGAGAACAGGGTCCACTGGCCGTCATCGAAGACGCGCTTCATGAACAGGTCAGGAATCCAGTTGGCGGTGTTCATGTCGTGGGTGCGACGGCGGTCATCACCGGTGTTCTTGCGCAGCTCGATGAACTCTTCGATGTCCATGTGCCAGGTTTCCAGGTAGGCGCAGACCGCGCCCTTGCGCTTGCCGCCCTGGTTGACTGCCACGGCGGTGTCGTTGACCACCTTGAGGAACGGCACCACGCCCTGGGACTTGCCGTTGGTGCCCTTGATGTACGAGCCCAATGCACGCACCGGGGTCCAGTCGTTGCCCAGGCCACCGGCGAATTTGGACAACATGGCGTTGTCGTGGATCGCATGGTAGATGCCCGACAGGTCGTCCGGCACGGTGGTCAGGTAGCAGCTCGACAGCTGTGGACGCAGGGTGCCGGCGTTGAACAGGGTCGGGGTCGACGACATGTAGTCGAAGGACGACAGCAGGTTGTAGAACGCGATGGCACGGTCTTCACGCTGCTTCTCTTCGATCGCCAGGCCCATGGCCACGCGCATGAAGAAGATCTGCGGCAGTTCGAAGCGCACGCCGTCCTTGTGGATGAAGTAACGGTCGTAGAGGGTCTGCAGGCCCAGGTAGGTGAACTGCTGGTCACGCTCGTGGTTGATCGCCTTGCCGAGCTTTTCCAGGTCGAAGCTGGCCAGCTCCGGGTCCAGCAGCTCGTTCTTGATGCCGGCGTCGATGTAGGCCGGCAGGGCCTTGGCGTACAGGTCGACCATCTCGTGGTGCGTGGCGCTGTCGGCCACGCTCAGGAAACCCAGGGCTTCGGCGCGCAGGGTGTCCATCAGCAGGCGGGCAGTGACGTACGAGTAGTTCGGCTCGCGCTCGACCAGGGTACGGGCGGTCATCACCAGGGCGGTGTTGACGTCCTTGATGGCCACGCCGTCATACAGGTTTTTCAGGGTTTCGTTCTGGATCAGCGCGGCGTCGACTTCGGCCAGGCCTTCGCAGGCTTCGGTGACGATGGTGTTCAGGCGCGCCATGTCCAGCGGCTCGAGGCTGCCGTCGGCACGGGTGATGCGGATCGACGGATGCGGCTTGATGGTCACGTCGGCGGCGGCGCGGCCGGCACGTTCCTTGGCGCGCGAATCACGGTAGATCACGTAGTCGCGGGCGACCTTCTGCTCGCCGGCGCGCATCAGGGCCAGTTCGACCTGGTCCTGGATTTCTTCGATGTGGATGGTGCCGCCCGAAGGCATGCGACGCTTGAAGGTGGCGGTGACCTGCTCGGTCAGGCGGGCAACGGTGTCATGGATGCGCGACGAAGCGGCGGCATTGCCGCCTTCAACTGCGAGGAACGCCTTGGTGATGGCGACCGTGATCTTGTCGTCGGTGTACGGGACGACAGTGCCGTTACGCTTGATTACACGCAATTGACCGGGGGCGGTCGCGCTCAGGTCCTGTTGGGCCTGGCTCGCGTGCGGCGCGCTGGCCGGCTGATTCTCGCGAGTTGTGTCTGTCTGCATGGGGGTCTCCACAGTCTTTGAGTATGTTCGGGCAATACTGCCCACCGTGCCGGCGGGTACCGGCTTGAGGAGGGTTGGGCGCCGCTCCCCGGCTTGAAAAGTCAAAGGCACCGGGAAGGCCCAGTGCCTGGAAATCATTTGAAGAATGCCGGTCGGTCATTGCAGGACGTGCGTAGTGGTGGTCCTGTGAACCTCAGCCCTTGGCGCGAGCGCTTGGTCTGTGAAACCGGTGGTAAGTTCAACCTCGACGGTTCGATAAAAAGGCTTGAAACCTGACTTGAAGTTGTGCTTTTGATTTTGGGGCTAAACCCCACATGTAGGGTCTGTTGCGTTCAGGGGCTACAAGATAATGCGTTTTGCGCGGTACTTCAACGCACTGCCTGTGGATAGGTTGTGAGTAAAGCTGTGCATGATTACCCCTCAGCCCGCATAACTTATGGGCGGGCCGCGTTTACCTGATTTTTATATTTCCCGACGAACTGACCACTGATTTTTGCGGGCGCGAACCCTATCACAGAATTTCCAATGTGCAAGGGTGATCTGGCGTGTTTCGTGCATCACACAGCGGCCAGAAAGGAGTCTCATGAACCCAGGGGTGTTTGACGGTGAATTGCAGGCCTTTGGTCGGAGCGTATTGGCGCACGCTACGGCCCCGGCCGGTGTCCCTGTGCCGGCCTTGTTGAGGGCCGAGCGACTCGATGCGCTGCTTGAGGGCGTGTATGGAGCGGCCTTGATGGCCCGTCACAAACCGGTGTTGGTGTCGCAATGGGCCAAGTACTACTTCATGCACCTGATCCCGCCGGTGCTGGCCGCTGACCTGGCGTACGGCTGGCACTGGCCCTTGGCACTGGCAGACATTGCCCTGGCGCTGGATGAGCGCGGGGTGCCGGTGGGCCTGCAATTCCTGCAGCCGGGCGGCTTCAGGCCGGCAGTGGCGCAGGCGCCGTGGCAACGCTTTGCTGCACTGCTCGATGACAACCTGCAGCCGTTCATCGAAGCGCTGAGCGCTTATGGTCCGTTGCCGCGCGCGGTGTTGTGGAGCAGCGCGGGCGATACGCTGGAGCAGTGCCTGCGGCACCTGGAGCGCATCGACCCGGCCCTGGCGCAGGACGGCTGGCCGTTGCTCAGGCACTCGCGACGCAGCGATGGCCGCGCCAATCCGCTGTTCAATACGGTGACCCATGTGGCGCAGGCCGAGGGTGCGCCACGTCGCCAACGGCGCAGCTGTTGCCTGAGTTACCAGGTGCAATGGGTCGGGCGTTGCGAGCACTGCCCGTTGCCGTGCGACTGATTCAGCGGGCAATGGCCACCAGGCTCAGCAGGTGGTCGTTGTGCAGGCCGAACTGGCCCTGCAACTGCTTGCCGTGGTGCCACTCCGCGGACAGGTCGCAGAGCAGGCCCAGGCGTACCTGACCATCGGCGGACCATTCCAGCACATGTGCGTCCTCGAAATAGAAACGCTTGCCCACCAGCGGGTACAGCGCCTTGAACAGTGCTTCCTTGATCGAGAAGGTCAGGGTGACGCACAGCGCGATCTGCTCGGCGGGCAGGTTGTGCAGGCGGGTCAGCTCCTCGGCGGTGAGGATCTCGCCGGCCAGGCGCCGGGCACGCTCGGCATCGAGCAGGTGTTCGGCGTCCAGGCCCAGGCCGCGCCAGTGCGCCTGCTGCGCAACGATGGCGGCGGCCCAGCCGGTGCTGTGGGTGATCGAGCCGCAGATACCGGCTGGCCAGACCGGCGCGCGGTCTTCGCCGATGGCCGGCACACAGGCACGGCCATCGAGCCGGCGCAGGGCGTCACGGGCACACAGGCGCCCGGCGAGAAACTCGGTCTGACGCTTGGCAACCGAGCGCTGGATACTGGCCGGCGGGTCGATCTGGCAACGTTGCCAGTCTTCAGGGAGCAGTTGCCCGGGATCGAAATGCGCGCTTGTTAATACCACCCCTTCAATCGCATAGGGCAGAGGCCAGTCCGGCTTGAGATCGGGGCAACAGGTGGGCAAGGATGAGGTCATGGGCTGCAAGTTCTATCGCTAAACAGGTGTCTGGTATAGGGGGCGTAGGAGCGCGCTTGCCCGCGACCGAGTGCGCAGCGCTCGCAGAGATAGATGAAACGCCACAAATTTACGACTGCTAACGCAGCCGGTCGCGGGCAGAGCGCGCTCCTACGGCAAGGTGTGGGATCAGCCAAAGATTTTCTTGAAAAACGCCTGCATGTCGGCCCACGAGCGCTGGTCGGCTTCCTTGTTGTAGCCGATGTCCGGGCCGCCATGGTCGCCGTGGCTCAGGCGGTCGGCATCCGGGTTGGTGAAGCCATGCTTGGCGCCTTCGAGGCTGACGAATTTATAGTCGGCACCGGCCGCGTCCATTTCCTGCTTGAACGCGGCGACGTCCTTGGCCGTGACCATGCTGTCGCTGGCGCCGTGTTCGACCAGCAGCGGCACCTTGATGCCCGGTCTGGCCGGGCTTTGGGCCGCCAGCGCACCGTGGAAGCTGACCACGCCGGCCAAGGGCTCGCCGCGACGGGCGGCGTCGAGCACCACCTTGCCGCCGAAGCAGTAGCCGATGGCGGCGATCTTGTCCGGCTGGGTCTGCGGTTGTTTCTTCAGTTGCTCAAGGCCCGCATCGAAGCGCTGGTTGGCCGCATCGCTGTCCTTGAGGGCCGCCTGCATGAAGGCCATGGCATCCTTGGGGTGTTCGGTGTTCTTGCCGTCGCCGTACATGTCGATGGCCATGGCGCTGTAGCCCAGTTCGGCCAGGTCACGGGCGCGGCGCTTGGCGTAGTCGTTCAGCCCCCACCATTCATGCACCACCAGCACGCCCGGGCGCGGGCCCTTGATGGCATCGTCGTAGGCGTAGTAAGCCACCAGCGGCGTGCCGTCGGCACTCTTGTAGTTGACCTGCTCGGTCTTGATCGCAGCCTGGGCCAGTCCGGCCAGGCCCATGAGGGTCAATCCAATCAAGACGCGCATGCGAGAATCCTTTTCAATACCATTGGGAAGGCCAAGCCTAGCCGATTTGCGGGTATCGATGCACGGCAGGTTCAGTCGAAGTTCAGGGCCTGGCCATTACTGTGGGGCCATAGCGTGGCAATGTCGGTTGGGCGTATGGCGCCGCCGCCGAAGGTCGTTATCATGAGCGCCTGCGCATCGGGCTTGAACGATGGCCGGTTTTTTCATCCTGAAGGGGTCATGGACGCCCGGGAGAGAGCATGAAGTTGTTGGTGGTCGAGGACGAGGCGCTGCTGCGCCACCATTTACACACGCGCCTGGGCGAGGCGGGCCATGTGGTGGAGGCGGTGGCCAATGCCGAAGAGGCGCTGTACCAGGTCGGGCAGTTCAACCACGACCTGGCGGTGATCGACCTGGGCCTGCCGGGGCTGGGCGGGCTGGACCTGATCCGGCAGTTGCGGGCGCTGGGCAAGTCGTTTCCGATCCTGGTGCTGACCGCCCGTGGCAACTGGCAGGACAAGGTCGAGGGCCTGGCCGCCGGCGCTGACGACTATGTGGTCAAGCCATTCCAGTTCGAAGAGCTCGAAGCGCGACTCAATGCCCTGTTGCGCCGCTCCAGCGGCTTTATCCAGTCGACCATCACTGCCGGGCCCTTGCTGTTGGACCTCAACCGCAAGCAGGCCACGTTGCAGGAGCAGCCGCTGGCACTGACCGCCTATGAGTACCGGATTCTCGAGTACCTGATGCTGCATCACCAGCAGGTGGTGCCCAAGGAGCGGCTCATGGAGCAGTTGTACCCCGATGACGACGAGCGCGACCCGAACGTCATCGAGGTGCTGGTCGGCCGGCTGCGCCGCAAGCTCGATGCGGCAGCGGCCTTCAAACCCATCGAAACCGTGCGCGGCATGGGGTATCTGTTCACTGAGCGCTGCACATGATCCGTTCGCTGCGCCTGCGCCTGATGCTGGGCGCAGCGACCCTGGCCGTGATTTTCATGCTGCTGATGCTGCCGGCCTTGCAAGGCGGGTTCAGCATGGCCCTGCGCGGCGCCATCGAGCAGCGCCTGGCCTCGGATGTGACCACGCTGATTTCCGCCGCCAGGGTCGAGGGCGGCCATCTGCTGATGCCGTCGCTGTTGCCCGGCGAGCAGTTCAACCTGCCCGGCAGCCGCCTGCTGGGTTACATCTATAACCGCCAGGGCCAACTGGTGTGGCGTTCGCTGGCCGCTGAGGCCGAAGACATCAACTACCACCCGTACTATGACGGCCAGGGCAGCAAGTTCACCCGCATCAAGAATGCCGAGGGCGAGGAGTTCTTTGTCTATGACGTCGAGATCCGCCTGCTGGGCGGTCGCAATGTGGCGTTCAGCATCGTGGCCGTGCAGTCCTTGCGTGGTTATCAGGAAACCGTCGGCGGCTTGCGCAAGAAGCTTTACCTGGGCTTCGGTGCGGCGCTGGTGGTGTTGCTGGGGCTGTTGTGGCTGGGGCTGACCTGGGGACTGCGCGCCCTCAAGGGGGTCAGCAAGGAGCTGGACCAGGTCGAGGCCGGGGTGCGCGACAGCCTGGGCGAGGATCATCCCAGCGAGTTGCTGCGCCTGACCGACTCGCTCAACCGGCTGTTGCGCAGCGAGCGCGAACAGCGTATCCGCTACCGCGATTCGTTGGGTGACCTGGCGCACAGCCTGAAAACCCCGCTGGCGGTGCTGCAGGGCGTGAGCGAGAACATTGCCAAGCGCCCCGAGGACGTCGAGCAGGCGCGGGTGCTGCAATCGCAGATCGAGCGCATGAGCCAGCAGATCGGCTATCAGTTGCAACGTGCCAGCCTGCGCAAGAGCGGCCTGGTGCGTCACCACGTCAAGCTGCGCCCGGTGGTCGAGAGCCTGTGCAACACCTTGCAGAAGGTGTACCGCGACAAGACCGTCAGGGTCAGCCTGGACCTGCCCGATCACGGCCAGGTGCCGATGGAAGAAGCTGCGCTGATGGAAATGCTCGGCAACCTGCTGGAAAACGCCTATCGCCTGTGCCTGGGCGAGGTGCGGGTCAGCTTTGTCAGTGGTCCCGGTGGCGATGAGCTGTGCGTCGAAGACGACGGCCCTGGGGTGCCGCCCAACCAGCGTGCGCGCATCCTGCAGCGCGGCGAGCGTCTGGACCGGCAGAATCCGGGGCAGGGCATTGGTCTGGCCGTGGTCAAGGACATCATCGAAAGCTATAACGCTCACCTGACCCTGGAAGACTCGCCCCTGGGCGGCGCGTTGTTCCGGATTCACTTCATGGCCGAGTGAGGCGGGCGGGGCTGGTGTCGCCAGCCCACTGCAGGCCAGCACCCTGCATACGCGGCGGATACCCGCCACGCCTCAGCGGATTTACCTGCAATCAGGCGGAAATCCGCCACTCGCTTTTCCCGATCAGGACTATCGTCACAAGGACAACCCTTGCCACGCGGGGCTTTCAGAAAAGTTCCGCAGGCTGGCATGCGTGTTGCTATACAGGTTGCAGAGACCTGCCACGCGCAGCTCGACCAAAACAAATCCCTCCAGTGCAGGAGGGTTAGCGCTTTATAGGCAACGTCAGCATCAGATGAACTGTGCGGGCGTGCCCTTGAGGATAACTGCAATGACGACTCGTCAGCCCTTCTACAAAACGCTGTACTTCCAGGTCATCGTGGCCATCGTGATCGGTATCCTGATCGGTCACTTCTATCCGGACACCGGCAAGGCCCTCAAGCCGCTGGGTGACGGTTTCATCAAGCTGATCAAAATGGTCATCGCCCCGATCATCTTCTGTACCGTTGTCAGCGGCATCGCCGGCATGCAGAACATGAAATCGGTCGGCAAGACCGGTGGCTACGCGCTGCTGTACTTCGAAATCGTCTCCACCCTGGCCTTGGTCATCGGCCTGATCGTGGTCAACGTGGTTCAGCCGGGCGCCGGCATGAACATCGACGTCAGCACCCTGGACGCCTCCAAGATCGCCGCTTATGTGACCGCGAGCAAGGACCAGAGCATCGTCGGCTTTATCCTCAACGTGATCCCGAACACCATCGTCGGTGCCTTCGCCACCGGTGACATCCTGCAAGTGCTGATGTTCTCGGTGATCTTCGGCTTCGCCCTGCATCGCCTGGGTGCCTACGGCCGTCCGGTACTGGACTTCATCGATCGCTTCGCCCATGTCATGTTCAACATCATCAACATGATCATGAAGCTTGCCCCGATCGGTGCTTTCGGTGCCATGGCCTTCACCATCGGTGCCTACGGTGTCAGCTCGCTGGTGCAACTGGGCCAGTTGATGATCTGCTTCTATATCACCTGCGTACTGTTCGTGGTGCTGGTGCTGGGCGCGATCTGCCGTGCACATGGTTTCAGCGTCCTGAAACTGGTTCGCTACATCCGTGAAGAACTGATGATCGTGCTGGGTACGTCCTCTTCGGAATCGGCCTTGCCACGCATGCTGATCAAGATGGAGCGCCTGGGCGCACAGAAGTCGGTTGTCGGCCTGGTCATTCCGACCGGTTACTCGTTCAACCTCGACGGCACCTCGATCTACCTGACCATGGCGGCCGTGTTCATCGCTCAGGCGACCAACACCCAGATGGACATCACCCACCAGATCACCCTGCTGCTGGTGCTGCTGCTGTCCTCCAAAGGTGCTGCTGGCGTGACCGGTAGCGGCTTCATCGTCCTGGCGGCCACCCTGTCGGCCGTAGGTCACCTGCCGGTGGCCGGTCTGGCGCTGATCCTGGGTATCGACCGCTTCATGTCCGAAGCCCGCGCCCTGACCAACCTGGTCGGTAACGCCGTCGCCACCGTGGTCGTGGCCAAGTGGGTCGGCGAGCTGGACACTGACAAGCTGCAGTCCGAGCTGGCTTCCGGTGGTACCTCCATCGTTGAAACCCGTCACGAAGACGACCTGGGCGTGGCTGAAGGCCCGGCCCCGGTGAGCACCACCAAGCCTGTCGTTTAACGCTTGAGGCATGAAAAAACCCATCTTCGGATGGGTTTTTTCGTTTCAGGCAAAGGCGTTATTCGACGCGGACATGGCCACTGAAGGTCAGCGCCTGTTTGCAGCGCCGGCACAGGTAGCGCCGGCCCTTCATCACCAGCCGATGGCGTTGCGCGGTGAAGGCAAAGTCGCTGTCCGGGCACGGGCACAGGTAGATGTAACGGGTGGCCTGGCGCCGCTGCACCGTATAGCTGTGGCAGCGGTTGGGCGCCAGTTGGTAGACGCCACGCATGATCAGTTGCCATTCCTGGCCGTGGGGCTGGATGCCGGAACCGAACAACTGGTGGGCGACCAGGTGGGCCACTTCGTGCGGCACGGTCTGGCGCAGGAAGTCCTCGCTGTTTTCCTGGTACAGCTGGGGGTTGAAACGCAGTTTGTTCTCGTGCAGGTGCGCCACACCGGCCTTCTGGCCGCGCAGCTCGAAGCTGACGACGGGGCGTTTGAACGGGCGCTTAAAGAACGCTTCGGCTTGCTGGTAACAGGTTTCGACTCGGGACTTCAGTAGCTCGGGCATGCGTGACAACTCTCCAGAAGGGTCCATTATGCCGAAGGCGCCCACGGGCTGGAAACCCGATGGTCGCCTGCCCGTCCCAGGCGACCGGATGCTGTTGTGGTTCAGCCGATGTACTGCGGGCCGGCGCCCAGCCCCCACAGCACGACGGTGAAGGCCATGATCGCCACCAGCACCACCAGGCCGACCGAGAGAATGGCACTGGAGAACATGAAGCCTTCTTCAGCCGACACATTCATGAACGGTGGCAAGCCGGTGTACAGCAGGTACACCGTGTAGCCGATGGCCGCCGCGCCGGCCAGTACGCCCAGCCACAGGTGTGGGTAAAGGGCTGCCAGCCCGCCGATGAACAGCGGCGTGGCGGTGTAGGTGGCAAAGGCGATGCAGCGTGCCAGGCTCGGCCTGGCGCCATAGGTGCGCGCCATCCAGTGGATGAAGCCGCCCATGATGCCGACCCCGGCCAGCAGGGTCAGGTACGACAGCAAGGCCATGCGCAGCGCACTGACTTGCGTGAGCAGCACAGGGGGCCGTTCGTCGAGGGTCCAGCCGACCTGCGTGGTGCCGATATAGGCACACAACGGCGCAATGGCCGCCAGCAGCAGGGTGTGGGTGAGGTAAATGTGACGAATGCTTTCGTCTTCCTTGCGGATCTGCTGCCACTCGCGTTCGGGGTGAGTGAACAGGCCCCAGACATGATTGATCACAGGTTGACTCCCAATCAGCGTGCAAGACACATCCCGGCCCGGAGGGCTTGGGCACTGGCGGATCACCGCCGCCGGGACAAAGGCGGGGCCGGGGTCGGCCGGCGGGCCTCATCTGGGAGTATAGAAAGTGGTGCCCACTGCGAACGAATGCCCTTAGAGCGATTGGCAATGTGCGCGGCACGGCTAATAGCGAGGGCGATGGCATGTTCAAGGATGTCGAGGTTATGCGTAAAATAGCGGCCTTTTCAGCGGTCTTGCCGGAACCTTGCGCTCCAGGCCATTTGTCGACATCTTGCAGCGGATACCACCAGCACCATGGGCACTCTTTCAGTCAATCAGAACAAACTGCAGAAACGCCTGCGTCGGCTGGCCGGCGAAGCGGTGAGCGATTACAACATGATCGAGGAGGGCGACAAGGTCATGGTCTGCCTGTCCGGCGGCAAGGACAGCTACACCATGCTCGATGTGCTGATGCACCTGCAGAAGGTGGCGCCCATCAGGTTCGACATCGTGGCGGTGAACATGGACCAGAAGCAGCCCGGCTTTCCCGAGGACGTACTGCCGGCGTACCTGGCCGGCCTGGGCATCGAGTACCACATCGTCGAGAAAGACACCTACTCGGTGGTCAAGGAGCTGATTCCCGAAGGCAAGACCACCTGCTCGCTGTGCTCGCGCCTGCGTCGTGGCACGCTGTACACCTTTGCCGACGAAATCGGCGCGACCAAGATGGCGCTGGGTCATCACCGCGACGACATCGTCGAGACCTTCTTTCTCAATATGTTCTTCAACGGCGCGCTCAAGGCCATGCCGCCCAAGCTGCGCTCCGATGACGGTCGCAACGTGGTGATCCGCCCCCTGGCGTACTGCCATGAGAAGGACATCCAGGCCTATTCGGACTTCAAGGGCTTTCCGATCATTCCGTGCAACCTGTGCGGCTCGCAGGAAAACCTGCAGCGCCAGGTGGTCAAGGACATGCTGGTGGACTGGGAGCGCAAAACCCCGGGGCGCACCGAAAGCATCTTCCGCGCCCTGCAGAACGTCCAGCCGTCGCAACTGGCCGACCGCAACCTGTTCGACTTCACCAGCCTGCGCATGGACGAAAGCGCAGCCTCGCGCTTCGTCAATGTGGTCAACCTTCAGTGATTGACGGTAAAGGCCAGCATCGCTGAAAGCTGGCACAGCGGCCGGCCGCTTTCGGCCTGCCACTGGTTGAACGCGGCCTGCACGGCGGCCTGGTCGCGCTTGCTGCCCGGCACCTTGTCGACGATGTCCTGGGCATTGAGCGCGGCCACCACATCGTTGCTCGGCACGAAGGTGTCCTTGCCGACCATACGCAAGAAGCGCGGCGCCGACAGCCCGCCCAACTGGCTGCCGTGCTTGTGCAGGTACTGCCACAGGCCGGTGATGTCCTCGACCGGCCACTGGGCGATGAACTGCCCGAAACTGCCATGCTCCTGGGCAATGTCCAGCACCATCTGCGCATTGCGCGGCACGCTCTTGAGCTTGCCCAGGTGGCGGATGATGCGCGCATCCTGCATCAGCCGCTCCAGGTGATCGGCGCCCATCAGCACGACCTTTTCCGGGTCGAAGCCAAAGAACACTTGCTCGAAGGCTGGCCACTTGGCGTCCACCAGGCTGTGCTTGAGCCCGGCACGGAATACCCGCAGCGCCAGGGTCGACAGGTAGCGATCATCACCGATTGCCAGCAACTGGCGCGTGGTTTTCGGCACCGGCAATTGGGCTTCCAGCGCCTTGGCCGAACCGAAACGGTTAAGGCAGTATTCGTGAAGCCATTTGTAATCGAGCATCGAAACTCCTGGTAGGGCATCACCCGCAGGCCCGGCACTGTGCTGCCGTGCAGCGAACACCGGCGGTGTAGGAGCGCGCTTGCCGGAATGCCGGACCACCGCGACCGAGTGCGCAGCAGTCGTAAATTTTCAGCGTTTCCGAGATTTTGAATGTGTTTGCATCAAAAAATTGCATCGCTTCACACATTTTGCGAGCGCTACGCACTCGGTCGCGGGCAAGCGCGCTCCTACGGGTGAATTCAATAGGCAATAAAATCAGTCAGTTATTTTGTATTGGATGAGAGCAATAGCGCGGTGTTGGCCAGGCGCTGGCCGAGGGCGCGGCACAGGTCGGTTTCGTGTTTGTCCAGCGCGCGCTTGCCATCGGCGCCGGCGTGGTGGCTGGCACCATACGGGGTGCCGCCACCGGTGGTTTCTACCAGCGCCGACTCGCTGTACGGCAGGCCGGTGATCAGCATGCCGTGGTGCAGCAAGGGCAACAGCATCGACAGCAGTGTGGTTTCCTGGCCGCCGTGCAGGCTGGCGGTGGAGGTGAACACGCCCGCTGGCTTGCCGACCAGGGCGCCGGTCAGCCACAGGTTGCTGGTGCCGTCGAGAAAATACTTGAGCGGTGCAGCCATGTTGCCGAAGCGGGTCGGGCTGCCCAGCGCCAGGCCGTGGCAGTGCTTGAGGTCGTCCAGGGTCGCATACGGCGCGCCGCTGTCGGGAATCGCCGGCGCGGTGGCTTCGCAGTCGGCCGAAACGGCCGGCACCGTGCGCAGTCGGGCTTCCAGGCCGCCCCGTTCGATGCCGCGGGCGATCTGCCGGGCCATTTCGGCGGTGGCACCGTTGCGGCTGTAAAACAGCACCAGAATATAAGGTGTGCTCACGCTAGCAGCTCCAGGATGTTTTCCGGTGGCCGGCCGATCACGGCACGGTCGCCGACGACCAGGATCGGCCGCTCGATGAGTTTGGGGTGCGCGACCATGGCGTCGATCAATTGCGCGTCGCTCAAGGACGGGTCAGCCAGGTTCAGGCTCTTGTACTCGTCTTCGCCACTGCGCAGCAGTTGCCGGGCCGGGATGCCCAGCTTGTCGAGCAACTGGCGCAAGTGCGCGGCATCGGGCGGTGTCTGCAGGTAGAGGACAACCTCCGGGGCCAGGTCGCGGGCTTGCAGCAGTTCAAGCGCGGCGCGGGATTTGGAGCAGCGCGGGTTGTGATAAAGCGTCAGATCGGTCATTGGCGGGTCGCATCCATACAAGGTGGCGCGTATTCTACCTGCGCCATGTAACCGTTCGACATAGACAGTCGCCCACGGTTGCATTGCGCGATATAAGTACGGTCAGGTCAAAAGAGGAAAAGACAGATGGCAAGGCGATTGGCAGCAGTGATGGCACTGGTGGGCAGCCTGTTGCTCAGTGGGTGCGGCGCAGACCTGGGCACTGACCAGAATGGCCAGAAAGTCGCCAGCGAGCGCATCGACAAGCACTGGCTGGTGATCAACTACTGGGCCGAGTGGTGTGGTCCGTGCCGGACCGAAATCCCCGAATTCAATGCCCTGAACGAGCAGCTCAAGGGCGATAAGGTCACGGTGCTGGGGGTCAACTTCGACAACCTGCAAGGTGACGAGCTGAAAAAGGCCGCCGAGGCGCTGGGCATCAAGTTCACTGTCCTGGCCCAGGACCCGGCCGAGCGCTTTGAGCTGCCGCCGGCCGAGGCGCTGCCGGTGACCTACATCATTGATGACAAGGGCAAGATGCGCGAGCAACTGCTGGGCGAGCAGAGCGCCGAGATCATCATGGACCGGCTCAAGGCCCTGCGCCCATAGGGGCTGCACATGCAACACCAGAACTGTAGGAGCGACCAACGGTCGCGAAAAGACCCGCAAGATTCATGGCGGCATTCGCGATCGGTGGTCGCTACACGGCTATTCCGGCCAGAACCGCAGCGGCTGGCCTTCGGCCGGCCACAGCCGCAGTTGCTGGATCGGTGAGATGTCCCAGCGCCGGGTGCCGGGCAGGGCGTCGAGGAAGCGTTGTTCCTGCTCCATGACGGCTTCGACGCAGAGCTTGCGGGTCTTGCCCACCTTGTCGAACGTCAGCATCTGGCCTTGCAGGCTGTAGGACGCAAACCAGTGGTTGCAGCCAGCATTGCCGTAGGCCCTGCCGTCGCGGCCCAGGGTCATGGTCAGGTGGCTGCGGTCGATCAGCGGGCGTTCACCGATCCACTCCAGCACATAGCTTTTGTCCTGTTCGATCTGCGCCACAGGCTGCCTGGCGCAGCCGGCCAGCAGCAGCGCACCGACCAGGCCGGTCAGGGCCAGGCGTTTCATGAAGGTTGCGCCTGGCATTTGCGGCAGTAGTGCTTGTCGCCCTCGGCTTTCCAGCCCAGCTCGGCAATGCGGGCAGCGGCGGCTGGTTTCTGTGCCTTGGCGCCCAGTTTGCTCTCGACCGAGAACTCGAAGGTCAGTTCGGTGCTGCAGCTGTCACAGTTGACCTTCCACTCATGGATGATCAGTTCATCGAACACCGGCCCCTTGGCCACCGCGACCCATTGCCCGGGCGGGTTGATCAGGTGGCGGACTTTCTCGACGTTCAGGCGCATGTACAGCGACTTGCTGCCTTTGAGGGTGACCAGCAACTGGTCGCCTTCATGGATCGAGCCGCCATTGCCGGTGACCTGGTAGCGGCCCGGTGCCAAAGTGCGGCATTCGGTCAGGGTGTGTTGCGGGTTGAGCATGCTGTAACGGAAATCGTGTTCGGCCATGGGTCCTCCAAAATGCGCGCCATCTTAGCACGGGCACGCCAGCGGCAAGCCACGAGCCACAAGCGGCTGTGTCACGCCGTGACGCGCGCTTCGGCCGCCAGGCGGGCGATGGCCTTGTCCAGGTCGTTGAGGGCCTGGTCGGCCTGCGGGGCGTCCTGCTTGAGCAGGGTTTCGGCGCGCTGGCAGGCGGCACGCAGTTGCGGCACGCCGCAGTAGCGGGTGGCGCCGTGCAGGCGGTGGATGCGCTCGATCAACGCCTGGATGTCGGTGGCGCTGCGGGCGGCACGGATGGCTTCGCGGTCGGCATCCAGTGAGGCCAGCAACATGGCCAGCATGTCGGCGGCCAGGTCCGGTTTGCCGGCCGCCAGGCGCAGGCCCTCCTCGTGGTCGAGCACCAGCGGTCCCAGATGGCTGGCGGCGGCCTCGGCCGGGCTCTCCGGCTGCCCGCTGCGCAGCGCCAGCCCGGTCCACTTGAGCACCACCTGGGCCAGTTGTCGCTCGCCGATCGGCTTGGTCATGTAGTCGTCCATGCCGCTTTGCAGCAGCGAGCGTTTTTCGTTGGCCATGGCATGGGCGGTGAGGGCCACGATGGGAATGGGGCTGCTTTGCCGCTCCGCCTCCCAGTCGCGAATCGCCTCGGTGGCCTGGCGCCCGTCCATGCCGGGCATCTGCACGTCCATCAGCACCAGGTCGAAGGTGTCGTTCTGCACCGCCTGTACGGCGGCATACCCGCTGTCGACCGCGACCACAATGCCGCCCAGGTCTTCCAGCAGGGTCTGCACCAGCAGCAGGTTGGCCGGGTTGTCGTCCACGCACAGGATGCGCGGCGCCCGGCTGGGCAGCGGTACGCTGGTGTCGGCGCGCACCACCTTGGGGGTGATCAGTTCCGACAAGGCCCGGTGCAGCTTGCGGTTGCACGCCGGCTTGGCCTGCAACTGGGTATAGAGGTCCGGCACCGAGACCTGGAACACCGACTGCTCAGTGGTCGGGCACAGCACCAGCACCTTGCAGCCGAGGTTTTCCAGGTCCCAGATATGCTGGCGTAGTCGTTCGGGCGGAATGTCGTAACGGGTCACGCCCAGCACCGCCAGCTCGAACGCGGTCGGGGTCTGGTGGGCCACGGTTACGCCGTTGATCAGGCTTTCCAGGTTCTTGAAGGTTACAGGCTCCAGCCCGCAGTCTTCCAGTTGGTGCTCCAGCGCCTGGCGGGCCAGTTCATGACGCTCCAGCACGGCCACGCGCACCCCTTGCAACGGATGGTGAGCCTGATCTTCGGTGTCGTCGCGGGCCTTGGGCAGCTTCAGGCTGATCCAGAATTCCGAGCCGACCCCTGGCGTGCTGTCGACGCCGATCTCGCCGCCCATCTGCTCGATCAGACGCTTGGAAATCACCAGCCCCAGCCCGGTGCCCCCGGGCTGGCGCGACAGTGAATTGTCGGCCTGGCTGAAGGCCTGGAACAACGCCCGCACGTCCTGGCTGGACAGGCCGATGCCGGTGTCCTGCACGCTGATGCGCAGTTGCGCGCTGTCTTCGGTTTCTTCCTCGACCATGGCGCGGGCGACGATGGTGCCTTCGCGGGTGAACTTGATCGCGTTGCTGACCAGGTTGGTCAGGATCTGCTTGAGCCGCAGCGGGTCGCCGGTCAGCGCCAGCGGCGTGTCGCGGTACACCAGGCTGACCAGTTCGAGTTCCTTGGCATGGGCAGCAGGGGCGAGGATGGTCAGGGTGTCCTGCAACAGGTCGCGCAGGTTGAACGGAATGCTGTCGAGCACCAGCTTGCCGGCCTCGATCTTCGAGAAGTCGAGGATCTCGTTGATGATGCTCAGCAGGTTGTCGGCGGACTTCTCGATGGTGTTGAGGTAGTCGTTCTGGCGCGGGGTCAGCTCGCTTTTCTGCAATAAATGGGTAAAGCCCAGAATGCCATTGAGCGGCGTACGGATTTCATGGCTCATGTTGGCCAGAAACTCCGACTTGATGCGGCTGGCCTCCAGCGCCTCCTTGCGCGCCAGGTCCAGCTCGATGTTCTGGATCTCGATGGTCTCAAGGTTCTGGCGCACGTCTTCGGTGGCCTGGTCGATGCTGTTCTGCAGTTCTTCCTGGGCATTCTGCAAGGTCGAGGCCATGCGGTTGATGCCGGATGCCAGCTCGTCCAGCTCCTGGCTGCCCAGCGGTGGCAGGCGGGTTTGCAGGTGGCCTTCCTTGAGCTGGCTGACCGCCTGCTTGATGCGTCCCAGCGGCTGATTGATGCTGCGGCTCATGCGCAGCGCCAGGGCGGCGGTTATCGCCAGGCCCGTCAGGATCAGCAGCAGGCTGGCGAACAGGCTGCGGTAGCCGCGCAGCAGGGTGCCGTTGTGGGTGATTTCAAGCTCGACCCAGCCCAGCAGGCGATCAGCTTCATTGGCAATGACGGCACCGGTCAGGTGCCGCTGGTTGCCGAACACCGGCAGCAGGTAGCGGGTGGCGTCAC
This sequence comes from Pseudomonas sp. Leaf127, assembly GCF_001423155.1. Classification (NCBI taxonomy): domain Bacteria; kingdom Pseudomonadati; phylum Pseudomonadota; class Gammaproteobacteria; order Pseudomonadales; family Pseudomonadaceae; genus Pseudomonas; species Pseudomonas sp. Leaf127. The sequence goes on from NZ_LMOA01000020.1 coordinate 54,283, forward strand.
TGCCGGTGCTGTTGACCAGTTGCGGGCCCTGGCCGGTGGGGGCCGGGTTGAGCATGCTGGGGCCGGCATGGGCCAGTACGTTGCGTTCGGCGTCCAGGAAGGTCACCGAGCGCACGTCGTCCTCCTCTAGGGTCTGGGTGGCAATGCGGTTGAGCACGGCCTTGTCGGCATGGCCCAGCGCCGGGGCGGCCAGCGGCACCAGTTGCCGGGTGATCATCTCGCCCCGGGTCAGTAGCTGGTTTTGCAATTCGTAGAGTTGCATCCAGGTGAAGTAGCCGCCCAGCACCAGCGCCATGAGGCTGGTGGGCAGGATGGTCAGCAACAGGACCCGGCTCTTGATACCCAGCTTGGTCAGCACATGCATTCTCCGGCGGCAGGTCAGGTTGGCACGCTGTCGGAAACAGACATACGGCACAGGCAGTGTAGTCATTCAATGGACGCATGTTACAGCCTTGGCGGGCCGGGCAGCGCGCCGGGCGTACGACAAAGCCGGCAGTGACTTATTCTTTTTAGTGATAAGTGCCTCACTTTGCGTGATATGGGCTTTGGGCGTTTGCCGTTATGATAGGCACCCCCGCAGTCTGGATTGCGAATACGCCATGACCCTGCAGTATCAAACCATTGCCGATTGCATCGGCAACACACCACTGGTGCGCCTGCAGCGTATCGGTGGCGACACCCGCAATACCCTCCTGTTGAAGCTTGAAGGTAATAACCCCGCAGGCTCGGTCAAGGACCGCCCGGCGCTGTCGATGATCACCCGTGCCGAAGGGCGCGGCCAGATCCAGCCCGGTGACACGCTGATCGAGGCCACCTCCGGCAACACCGGCATCGCCCTGGCGATGGCGGCGGCCATCAAGGGTTACCGGATGATCCTGATCATGCCGGACAACTCCAGTGCCGAGCGCAAGGCCGCCATGACCGCCTATGGCGCCGAACTGATCCTGGTCAGCAAGGAAGAGGGCATGGAAGGTGCCCGCGACCTGGCCGAACGCATGCAGGCCGAAGGCCGCGGCAAGGTCCTGGACCAGTTCGCCAACGGTGACAACCCGCAGGCGCACTACACCAGCACCGGCCCGGAAATCTGGCAGCAGACCGCTGGCACCATTACTCATTTCGTCAGTTCGATGGGCACCACCGGCACCATCATGGGCACCTCGCGCTACCTCAAGGAGCAGAACCCGGCGGTGCAGATCGTCGGTCTGCAACCGATGGAAGGTGCTGCCATCCCCGGTATCCGCCGCTGGCCCGAAGAGTACCTGCCGCGTATCTATGAGTCCGATCGCGTCGATCGGATCATCGACATGGGCCAGGCCGAGGCCGAGGATGTGATGCGTCGCCTGGCACGCGAAGAAGGCATTTTCTGCGGCGTGTCCTCCGGCGGTGCCGTGGCCGGCATGCTGCGCCTGTCGCGTGAAGTCGAGAACGCCGTGATCGTCGCCATTATCTGTGACCGCGGCGACCGCTACCTGTCGACCGGCGTCTACGACGCCCCCAACTGATGGCCAAACACGAACGAGGGCTGCGCTTCCAGCCTGCCGGCGGGGTGAAAAACACCCAGGTGCCGGTCGGCAAGAAGCAGCGCCTGGTCATCGAGCGCCTGGCCAGTGATGGCCGCGGGATCGGCTTCGTCGAAGGCCGCACCTGGTTTGTCACCGGCAGCCTGGCCGGCGAAGACGTCGAGGCGCGGGTGCTCAATGCCCGGGGCAAGGTGGTCGAGGCGCGCACCGAGCGGGTCTTCAAGGCCAGCGAGGCGCGTCGGCCGGCGGCCTGTGAGTATTTCGGCCGCTGCGGCGGGTGCAGCGTGCAGCACATGCCCCACGCCCAGCAACTGGCGCTCAAGCAGGAGATGCTGGCCGAGCAGCTGCAGCGCGTGGCCGGTGTAGCGCCCGAGCAATGGGCGGCGCCCCTGGTCGGCCCCGAGCTGGGTTACCGGCGCCGGGCGCGGGTGGCGGTGCGCTGGGACCAGAAGGCGCGACGGCTGGACGTCGGTTTTCGGGCGGCAGCCAGTCAGGATATTGTCACCATCGGTCATTGCCCGGTGCTGGTGCCTGAGCTGCAACCGATGATGGCGCAACTGCCGGCCTTGCTCGCACGTCTTGGCAAACCCCAGGCATTGGGGCATGTCGAGCTGTTCAGCGGCACCTCGCGCGCCCTGTTGCTGCGTCATACCGCACCCCTGGTCGAGGCCGACCTGGGCATCCTGCATGACTTTTGCAAGGCTCATCAGGCGCAGCTCTGGCTGCACGGTGACGGCGAGCCATACCCGGTCGACCCGACGCAGGCGCTGGGCTATCGGCTTGAGCCCTGGAACCTGAGCCTGGCCTGGCGCCCCGGCGATTTCATCCAGGTCAATGCGCAGGTCAACACGTTGATGATCGAGCAGGCGCTGGACTGGCTGGCGCCGCAGCCTCATGAGCGGGTCATGGACCTGTTCTGCGGGCTGGGCAACTTTGCCTTGCCGCTGGCCGGCCAGGTGCTTGAAGTACTGGCCATCGAGGGCGTGCAGACGATGGTCGAGCGCGCCGCCCTCAACGCCCAGGCCAACGGGCTGGCCAACGTCACGTTCCGCCAGGCCGATCTTTCCGGCTCGCAGGCGGTGGCAGAGGGCGCTGTAGACGGGTGTTCTGCGGTACTCTTGGACCCACCGCGCGATGGCGCCTTTGATGTGGTGCGCCAGATCGGCCAGTCAGGCGCGCGGCGCCTGTTATATGTGTCATGTAACCCGGCAACCCTGGCCCGCGACACGGTCGAGCTGGTCAGGCAGGGCTACCGGTTAAAACGCGCCGGAATTCTCGACATGTTTCCGCAGACGGCGCATGTCGAGGCGATGGCTTTATTCGAAATGAGTGAGTGAGCAACGGTTCAGAGGATCGAGCCGGTACTGACAGGGAATCTCGTTTAATCCGACCGGCCCGCGAATGCCGGTGCTTGTGGGCCCCGCAAGTGGCATTCGCGCAAGAAGGCAGGCGACTGTCGGCGCTATTCATCGCGCCGTAGGGAAGGTAATGCATGGTACAGGTGAGAGCACACCAGCCGGTCAACACTGACGGCAGTATCAATCTCGACGCATGGCTCGATCATATCGTCAGCGTCGATCTGATTCTGGATCGCGAGGCCATGAAAGCGGCCTGCGAATTCGCCCGGCAAGCCGAGCAGCAGAACAAGGCCACCACCAACGATTGGGCGGATGGCACGTCCAGTTTCCAGACGGGACTGGAAATCGCCGAAATTCTGGCGGACCTCAAGCTCGACCAGGACACCCTGATCGCGGCGGTCATCTATCGCGGCGTGCGCGAAGGGGTCATCCCGCTGGCGCAGGTCGAAGAGCGCTTTGGTGCGACCGTGGCCAAGCTGATCGACGGCGTGCTGCGCATGGCCGCCATCAGCGCCAGCCTCAGCCCGCGCCAGTCGCTGGTGCTGGGCAGCCAGACCCAGGTCGAGAACCTGCGCAAGATGCTCGTGGCCATGGTCGACGACGTGCGCGTGGCGCTGATCAAGCTGGCCGAGCGTACCTGCGCGATTCGGGCGGTGAAGAACACCGACGAAGAAAAGCGCAACCGCGTCGCCCGTGAAGTCTTCGATATCTATGCGCCGCTGGCGCATCGCCTGGGCATCGGCCATATCAAATGGGAGCTGGAAGACCTGTCTTTCCGCTACCTGGAGCCCGAGCAGTACAAGCAGATCGCCAAGCTGCTGCACGAGCGGCGCCTGGACCGCGAGCGCTTCATCAATGATGTGATGAGCCAGCTCGACAACGAGCTGCAAGCCACCGGCGTCAAGGCCGACATCAGCGGCCGGGCCAAACACATCTATTCGATCTGGCGCAAGATGCAGCGCAAGGGCCTGGCCTTCAGCCAGATCTACGACGTGCGCGCCGTGCGCGTGCTGGTGCCGGAAATGCGCGACTGCTACACCGCGCTGGGTATCGTGCACACCTTGTGGCGGCACATTCCCAAGGAGTTCGACGACTACATCGCCAACCCCAAGGAAAACGGCTATCGCTCGCTGCACACCGCCGTCATCGGCCCGGAAGGCAAGGTGCTGGAAGTGCAGATCCGCACCCACGCCATGCACGAAGAGGCCGAGCTGGGGGTGTGTGCGCACTGGCGCTACAAGGGCACCGACGTCAAGTCCGGCTCCAACCACTACGAAGAGAAAATCTCGTGGCTGCGCCAGGTGCTGGAATGGCACGAAGAACTGGGCGATATCGGTGGCCTGGCCGAACAGCTGCGGGTCGACATCGAACCCGACCGTGTCTACGTGTTCACCCCGGACGGCCACGCCATCGACCTGCCCAAGGGGGCGACGCCGCTGGACTTTGCTTACCGGGTGCACACCGAGATCGGCCACAACTGCCGGGGCGCCAAGATCAACGGGCGCATCGTGCCGCTCAACTACAGCCTGCAGACCGGTGAGCAGGTCGAGATCATCACCAGCAAGCACGGCACGCCGAGCCGCGACTGGCTGAACTCCAACCTGGGCTACATCACCACCTCACGGGCACGGGCCAAGATCGTCCACTGGTTCAAGCTGCAGGCACGCGACCAGAACGTCGCCGCCGGCAAGACCCTGCTCGAACGCGAGCTGGCGCGTGTGGCGCTGGGCCAGGTCGACTTCGACAAGCTGGCCGAAAAAGCCAACTACAAGACCGCCGAGGACCTGTTCGCGGCCTTGGGTGCGGGCGATCTGCGCCTGACGCAACTGGTCAACCTGGCGCAACAGCAGGTCGAGCCGGAGCGCCTCAACGAAGTCGAGTTGATTCCGCGCAAGGCCACCGGCTACCGGCCGGGCAAGCGCGGCGACATCCAGATCCAGGGCGTCGGCAACCTGATGACGCAGATCGCCGGCTGCTGCCAGCCGGTGCCGGGCGACGCGATTGTCGGCTACATCACCCAGGGACGCGGCGTGACCATTCACCGTCAGGACTGCGCCTCGGTGCTGCAGCTGGGCGGCCGCGAGCCGGAACGGATCATCCAGGTCAGTTGGGGGCCGGCGCCGGTGCTCACCTACCCGGTGGACATCATCATTCGTGCCTATGACCGTTCAGGTCTGCTGCGTGACGTCACCCAGGTGCTGCTCAACGAGCGCATCAACGTGCTGGCGGTCAACACCCGCTCGAACAAGGAAGACAACACCGCGCTGATGTCGCTGACTATCGAGATTCCAGGGCTTGAGGCCCTGGGCCGGTTGCTGGGACGAATTGCCCAGTTGCCGAACATCATCGAAACCCGACGCAACAAGACATCGTAGGAGCGCACCGGCCAGGAAATCCCCCATGTATCAGTTGCAAGACCTGTTGAACCTCATGGCCCGGCTGCGTGATCCGCAGTACGGGTGCCCATGGGACGTGAAGCAGACCTACGCCAGTATCGTGCCGCATACGCTGGAAGAGGCTTATGAAGTGGCCGATACCATCGAACGGTCCGACTTTGCTCATCTTCAGGGTGAGCTGGGCGACCTGTTGTTTCAGGTGGTGTTCTACGCCCAGTTGGCCAAGGAAGAAGGGCGCTTCGAGTTCGATGCGGTGGTGGACGGCATCACCCGCAAGTTGCTGCGCCGCCATCCACATGTGTTTCCCACCGGCGAGCTGTATGCGCCGCTGGAAACCCCGCGCCTGAGCGAAAGCGAGGTCATTCGGCGCTGGGACGAGATCAAGGCCCAGGAGCGCGCTGAGCAGGCCGATGCCCCGGAGCAGTTGTCGTTGCTTGACGATGTGCCGGTGGCCTTGCCGGCGTTGTCGCGGGCCGGCAAATTGCAAAAGCGCGCGGCGCAGGTCGGATTTGACTGGCCGGCCGCCTTGCCGGTGGTCGACAAGGTCCGCGAAGAACTCGATGAAGTGCTGGAGGCCATGGCCGAAGGCGATGCCGGGCACATGGCCGATGAGATCGGTGATTTGCTGTTTTCAGTGGTGAATCTGGCGCGCCACCTTAAAGTCGACCCCGAAACTGCGCTACGCTCGGCAAACGGCAAGTTCGACCGGCGCTTTCGCTTCATCGAAGCGGTGGTGCGTGATCAGGGCCGTGCGCTTGAGGCGTGCAGCCTGGAAGAACTCGATGCCCTGTGGGGCGAAGCCAAACGACAGGAAAAGCATCCATCCCTGTGTGGTGTGGTGCGTGAAATCGAATAAGCGAGTAGACAATGAGCCTTTCCCTACGCGACCAGTTGCTCAAGGCAGGTCTGGTCAACGAAAAGCAGGCCAAGCAGGCCGGTAAAGCCAAGCAGAAAGAACAGCGCCTGGTGCACAAGGGCCAGATCGAGGCCGACGACTCGCAAAAGCGTGCCGCCCAGGAAGCGATGGCCGAAAAGGCCAGGCGTGACCAGGAGCTCAATCGCCAGCAGCAGGAAAAGGCCGAAGCCAAGGCCCGTGCCGCGCAGGTCAAGCAATTGATCGAAGTGTCACGCATTCCCAAGCTGACCACTGAAGACTATTACAACTTTGTCGACGACAAGAAGGTCAAGCGCATCCCGGTCAATGCGCTGGTGCGCAACAAGCTCAGCAGCGGCTCGCTGGCGATCGTGCACCATGGTGGGGGCTACGAGATCATCCCGCGCGAGCCGGCCCTGAAGATCCAGGAGCGCGACCCGCGCCGTATCGTGTTGCTCAATACCCCGACCGAAGCACCGGATGCCGACGACCCGTATGCGGCCTATCAGATCCCTGATGACCTGATGTGGTAAGCCTCTTCATCGGCTGATCAACGCAAAGACAAAACCCGCTCAAGGCGGGTTTTGTCTTTCAAGAGATCAGGCTCAGTGGCCTCTGCGATTTTCCTGTTCTTCGAGCTCGGCCTTGTAGCGCTGGGCATCGGACTCGTCATGGAACATGCCGACCAGTTGATCCTGCTGGTAGACGTCCCAGACGTGAATGCCGTGGGCTACGGTTTCATGGGAAAGGTGGGCATCGTCGCGCTCGGTCACTTTTACAGTCATGTCGTTCAGCTCCTGAATCTGGAAACTGCGGCGATCTGTCGCAGGCCTTCTTTATAGGTTTTGTTAGCTTCCTAAGTAAAGCCCTTGTGCAGGGCAATATGTGGCTGAACTATCCTGAAAATTATTCAAGCTATTGATTTATAAGGATTTGATTGTTTCTTAATGTTTCATGAAGCATTTTTCATGTAGGCGCCCGGCACTTTTCTACTGGCGAAAAAAAGCCCCGGTTCTCGCGAGCCGGGGCTTTTTGCTGCCGCAGGCCTGGCGCTTAGCTGCCCTTGACGGCCTTGCCGTTGACCGTACCGTCCTGAAGCATGATGTTGTACTCCTTGCCGTCGGTCTCGACCTGTTGCAGGCGCACCAGCAGGTAATCCCAGTCCTTGGCGAACCAGAGCACGGTGGTGCGTTTGCTCTGCGTCGGGTCGCGCACGCGCTCGACCTTGATGGCATCGATCTGGCCGGCCTTGGTGCTGACCTTTTCAGACCCCAGGACGCGGAAGTCATAGGTGTCCAGTTCGTCGCCGTCGACCACCTGGTAGCTCATGCTTTTCTTGCCGGCGGCCACGTCGTGCTGCAAGGCCAGTTGATAGGTGGACTTGTCGAGCACGCCGCGGTTGATCGGCAGTTTGACGGCATCGCTGCGGTCGGAGCCGGTGACGAACTTGGTCGACCAGTCGAACACCAGGTCGACCTTCTTGGACTTGCCCAGGCCGCTGCGTTCAAAGTTGTAGGTCAGCGGCACCATGACGTCTTTGTCGACCTTCAAAGTGCTCGACTCGGACAGGCTGGCAATGACCATCGACGCCTTGAAATCGAGATTCCAGACGCCATCGGCACCGGCTTTCAGGCTGCGCTCGGCGGTGCCGCTCATGGGCAGTTGCTTCCAGTCGGCGGTGTAGCTGGCGGAGAAGGGCTGAAGGTCGGCTGCCTGGCTGGCGGGCAGGGCAAGCAAAGCAGCAGCGAAGAGCAAGGCACGACGCATGGAATCTCCTAGTTTCGAATCAGATGGCCGCTGGCCGGGAGCAACTGGCCATCGAGGGAAGCGCCTTGTTCGTCAAGACGCAGACGGTCTTCGACGAACCAGCGGATGGCCAATGGGTAAATCCGGTGTTCCTGGGCATGGACACGCTGCGCCAGGGTTTCAGGGGAGTCGTGCAACTCTACCGAAACCACCGACTGTACGACCAGCGGTCCGCCATCGAGTTCCTCGGTGACGAAGTGCACGCTGCAGCCATGCTCGGTATCACCGGCCTCCAGCGCCCTTTGATGCGTGTGCAAGCCCTTGTAGAGGGGCAGCAGCGAGGGGTGGATGTTGAGCAGGCGACCCTGGTAGTGGCGCACGAAATCGCCGCTGAGGATGCGCATGAACCCGGCCAGCACGACCAGGTCCGGCGCGAAACCGTCGATCAGTTCGGCCAGGGCGGCGTCGAAGGCCTCGCGGCCCGCGAAATCCTTGTGGTCCAGGACACGGGTGCTGATACCCGCGTCCCTGGCCCGTTGCAGGCCGAAGGCATCGGCGCGGTTGGAAATCACCGCGACGATGCGCGCCGGGCTGCCGGCCTCACTGAACTGGTCGATCATCGCTTGCAGGTTGCTGCCGCTACCGGACAGCAACACCACTACATTGCGCGCCACTGGACTCGACGCTGGCATCAATGTGCCTTGAGGTTTTTCAGCTCGACCTGGGCCGCGCCTTCGGCGGCCGTGGCGATCTGGCCGATCACCCATGGCTGCTCGCCGGCCTCGCGCAGTACGTTCAGCGCCTGCTCGACGTGCTCCTGGGCCACACAGATGACCATGCCCACGCCGCAGTTCAGGACACGGTGCATTTCGTGTTCTTCGACGTTGCCCTGCTGCTGCAGCCAGTCGAAGACCGCCGGACGCTGCCAGCTGGCCACGTCGACCACGGCCTGGGCGCCTTCAGGCAGCACGCGCGGGATGTTGTCCAGCAGGCCGCCACCGGTGATGTGGGCCATGGCCTTGACCGCGCCGGTGTCCTTGATCAGCTTGAGCAGTGGCTTGACGTAGATGCGCGTCGGGGCCATCAGCAGTTCGGTCAGCGGCTTGCCGTCGAGCTGGATGTTCTCGATGTCGGCACCGGCCACTTCGATGATCTTGCGGATCAGCGAGTAACCGTTGGAGTGCGGGCCCGACGACGGCAGGGCGATCAGGGCGTCACCGCTGGCCACTTTGGAGCCGTCGATGATCTCGGCCTTTTCCACCACGCCGACGCAGAAGCCGGCCAGGTCGTAGTCTTCGCCTTCGTACATGCCGGGCATTTCGGCGGTCTCGCCGCCCACCAGCGAGCAGCCGGCCAGTTCACAGCCGGCGCCGATGCCGGTCACCACCTGAGCGGCGGTGTCGACATTGAGCTTGCCGGTGGCGTAGTAGTCGAGGAAGAACAATGGCTCGGCGCCACAGACCACCAGGTCGTTGACGCACATGGCCACCAGGTCGATGCCGATGGTGTCGTGCTTGTTCAGGTTCAGCGCCAGGCGCAGCTTGGTGCCTACACCGTCGGTGCCGGAAACCAGCACGGGCTGTTTGTAGCCGGCCGGGATTTCGCAAAGCGCGCCGAAACCTCCCAGACCGCCCATGACCTCGGGGCGCGCGGTCCGCTTGGCCACGCCTTTGATGCGTTGGACCAATGCTTCACCGGCGTCGATGTCTACACCGGCGTCTTTGTAGCTGATGGAGGGTTGCTTGCTCATAAAAAAATCCAGGCCTTCAGGGGGATTCGGAGGATCGACCGCGACACCCAGGTTTTGCACATGCATGCATGCCGTACCGGAGTCGGTGCCATTTTCGGTCTGTGAAGGCGCGCGATTTTAGCAGGCTTGCCGCGCCGGGGCCATCCTTGGGGCCGAGCGGTGCCGGTGCTCAGGTTCGGTTAAGGCGTCGACCTGTACAATAACGCCCTTGATGTGAATGATTGAGGCTTTGTTGTTGTCTCAAGCCTCGTATTGACTGCTGCCATCTTCCGTTCGGGAACTGCCCCATGCGTCTTTCCAGCTACCTTCTTCTTGGCTGCCTGAGCCTGGCAAGCCTGCCGACGCTCGCGCAGACCGTGAACAACCTTTATCAAGTGCGTGAGCCGGTGGCCAGCCAGGCGCCCGACGAGCGCGACCGTGCCACCCAGGCGGCGGTGCAGACCCTGGTGCAGCGCCTGACCGGCAATGCCAAGGCGCCGCTGGCCGAGGTGCGCAAGAACCCTCAACAGATCATCAGCCAGTACGGCTATGAAGCGGGGCCGCCGGAGAAGCTGCTGGTGGATTTCGACCCGGCCAGCACCGACCGCGCCTTGCGTCAGGCCGGGCTGCCGATCTGGGGCAGCAACCGGCCCAGCATTCTGGGCTGGTGGCTGATCGATTCCGTCGAAGGTTCCAACCTGGTTGGCGACGGCCAGGGCGCCGCCGAACCGCTGCGCCGCGCCGCCGAGCATCGCGGTCTGCCCTTGCACCTGCCGCTTGCTGACCTGGGCGAGCAGGGCGTGGGCACCGCCGAGCACCTGGCCGACAAGGACGGCGTTGACATCAAGCAGGCTTCCGAGCGTTACGGCACCGACGCGATCCTGGCCGTGCATGCCCGTGAAGAAAGTGGGCAGTGGCAAGGCACCTGGCGTCTGTGGCTGGGCGATACCCGGGAGCAGGGCAAGGCCAGCGGGGCGAGCGTCGAAGCCTTGGCCGATGCCGTGATGCTGGCAGTCAGCGAGCGCCTGGCGCCGCGCTTTGCCGTCAAGCCAGGCGCGGTCGCCAGTGCCTTGCAGGTGCAGTTCCAGGGCTCGACGCTGGAGCGTTATGCCGAGCTGCAACGCTTGCTCGACCCCTTCGGCGGGCGCCTGGCGCTGGTCGAAGGCGACCGGCTGACGTTCGACGTCAGTGCCAGTGCCGAGCAGGTCCGTTCGCAACTGGCCCTGGCCCGCTTGCAGGAAGTCCCGGCCAGCGAGGCGCTGCCGGTCCAGGCGAGCGGGCCGGTAACCGCGCCCGCAACACCACCAGGTACTGCTGCACCGGCGCCCGCGCCGGCCAATGCCCCCCAGTTATACTTTCGCTGGTAAGGGTGCAAATGATGTTTTCCAGGTGCAGAGGCATTAAATGACGGATTCGCGGCGTTGGTTCTGGCTGGGTGGTGCGGTGTTGCTGCTGGTCTTTCTGGGGGTGCTGCACACCATTCTGATGCCGTTTCTGGTGGCATTGCTGCTGGCTTATATGGGTGACCCGCTGGTCGATCGCCTGGAGCGACTCGGCCTGTCCCGTACATTGGGCGTGGTGGCGGTGTTCGGCTTGTTCACTCTGGTGCTGATGGCCTTGCTGCTGGTGCTGGTGCCGATGCTGTTCCGTCAGTTGATGCGCCTCTACGAGCTGGCGCCGCAAATACTCGACTGGCTGCAGCACACAGCGTTGCCCTGGGCCCAGGCCAAGTTTGGCCTGTCCGATGGTTTCTGGCGTTTCGACAAGCTCAAGACCTCGCTGTCCGGGCACATAGGCGAAGCGGGTGATGTCGTCAGCCTGGTGTTGTCGCAGGCCACGGCTTCAAGCCTGGCGTTGATTGGCTGGCTGACCAACCTGGTGCTGATCCCGGTGGTGTGCTTCTACCTGTTGCGTGACTGGGACGTGATGATGGGCAAGATCCACGGCCTGCTGCCGCGCCAGCGCGAGGCGCGCATCGTCAGCCTGGCCGGTGAGTGTCATGAGGTGCTGGGCGCGTTCATTCGCGGTCAGTTGCTGGTGATGGTGGCGCTGGGGGTGATCTACGCCGCCGGCCTGATGCTGGTGGGCCTGGAACTGGGCCTGCTGATCGGTGTGATCGCCGGGCTGGCGGCCATCGTGCCTTATATGGGCTTTGTGATCGGCATTGGCGCGGCGCTGATCGCCGGGCTGTTCCAGTTTGGCGGTGACCTGTATCCGATGCTGGGCATCGTGGCGGTGTTCATGGTCGGCCAGGCACTGGAAGGCATGGTGCTGACGCCGTTGCTGGTGGGCGATCGCATCGGCCTGCACCCGGTGGCGGTGATTTTCGCGATCCTGGCCGGTGGCGAACTGTTCGGTTTTACCGGCATCCTGTTGGCACTGCCGGTGGCTGCGGTGATCATGGTGCTGTTGCGTCATGTTCATACGCTATACAAGGCGTCGGATGTCTACGCCGGCACGCGCGATCCGGAGCTTTGAGCGCACTGGCACTGGGCGCGCCTGCAAGCCTTTGATTTTCCTTGGGGTGCGTCGCATTGTGCGGCCCGCCTTGCAGGTATAGACTTTGCATTCTTTTTCGCGAGGTTCGCTTGCTCCCAGGAAGCGCCCAGCCAGCATGAAACCCGTTCAGCTGCCCTTGAGTGTGCGTCTGCGTGACGACGCCACGTTCGTCAATTACTACCCCGGCGCCAATGCAGCGGCGCTGGGCTATGTCGAGCGCCTGTGTGAAGCGGACGCGGGGTGGACCGAAAGCCTGATCTACCTGTGGGGCAAGGACGGGGTAGGTCGTACGCACCTGTTGCAGGCCGCGTGCCTGCGTTTCAAGCAGCTCGGGGAGCCGGCGGTGTACTTGCCCCTGGCCCAGTTGCTCGAAGAGGGTGTGGAGCTGTTCGACCATCTGGAGCAATACGAGCTGGTGTGCCTGGACGACCTGCAGGCCATTGCCGGCAAGCCGGACTGGGAAGAAGCGCTGTTCCATCTGTTCAATCGCCTGCGCGACAGCGGCCGACGCCTGCTGATCGCCGCCTCCAAGTCGCCCCGTGAACTGCCGATCAAGCTGCCCGACCTCAAGTCGCGGCTGACCATGGCCCTGGTGTTCCAGATGCGCGGCCTGTCCGATGAAGACAAACTGCGTGCACTGCAATTGCGCGCGTCACGCCGCGGCCTGCACCTCACCGACGACGTCGGGCACTTCATCCTCACGCGCGGCACGCGCAGCATGAGCGCGCTGTTCGATCTGCTTGAGCGCCTCGACCAGGCGTCATTGCAGGAGAAGCGCAAGCTGACTATTCCCTTTCTCAAGGAAACCCTTGGGTGGTAGACCCGCAGTTGATGCGCCAGGCCGGTGCAGCGTTGCGCCATGCCCGCCGCATTCTGGTGATCACCGGGGCCGGGCTGTCCGCCGATTCGGGGTTGCCGACCTACCGGGGCGTCGGCGGCCTGTACAACGGCCGCACCGATGACGACCTGCCCATCGAAGTGGCCCTGTCGGGGCCGATGCTGCGCCGCGACCCGGCACTGTGCTGGAAGTACATTGCTCAGCTGGGCAGTGCCTGCCTGGGCGGCGAACCCAATGTCGCGCATTACGCCATTGCCCAGTTGCAGCGTCTCAAGCCCGAGTGCTGGGTGCTGACCCAGAACGTCGACGGTTATCACCGTGCCGCTGGCAGTCCGCCGGAACGACTGATCGAAATTCATGGGCAGATGGCGCCGCTGTTCTGCCAGGCATGCGGCGCACAGGATCCTCACCTGAGCGAGCACCTGCAACGACCCTTGCCGCCCCTCTGCAGGGTGTGTAATGGCATTTTGCGACCGCCGGTCGTGTTGTTTCAGGAAATGCTGCCGGAACAGGCCTTGAGCGCTCTGGAACAGCAGATGAGCCTGGGGTTCGATGCGGTTCTAAGCATTGGCACCACTGCCAGTTTTCCTTATATCCAGGAACCTGTGCTGCGCGCCCGTGTCTCAGGCGGGTTTACCTTGGAAATCAATCCTTTGGCCACTGATCACAGTGCCGCCATGGACGTGTTTCTCAAGGGGCGGGCGGCACATGTCATGCCTGAACTCATAAGTCACATTTAATTCGATAGAATTTGCAAATCACTTTCATTGAAGGCATAGTCGCGGCTCCTGAATTTTCCGCCACGGTCGTGCCCATGCAAGTTGTTCGCTTCGCACCCCTCGTGCCACTGCTTTTTGCCACGTTTCTGTTCGGTTGCTCGACCCAGTCATCGGTCACCCAGCCGCAGCCTGAACACCAGGCGCAGTACACCCATTCCATCACCGCCCAGTCCGGCGCGCGTCATGCCCACACTGCTCAATTGCAGCAGGAGCAGGAAGCCGAAGAAGAACTGGCCGGGTTCTCCAGAAACACCTCCTACCAGTTGCCGTTGCTGGCCGACTCCATTCTGGAACGCGGCAAGTCGCTGATCGGTACGCGCTACCGTTTTGGCGGCAGCTCGACTACCTCGGGCTTCGATTGCAGCGGTTTCATCAATTTCCTGTTCCGCGAAGAGGCCGGCATGAGCCTGCCGCGTTCGAGCCGGGAAATGATCAATATCGATGCACCGCAGGTTGCCCGCCGCGACCTCAAGCCGGGTGACCTGCTGTTCTTCAGCACCGCCGGTCGCGGTCGTGTCAGCCATGCAGCGATCTACCTGGGGGATGCGCAGTTCATTCATTCCAGCAGCCGCCGCAGCGGCGGAGTCCGGATCGACAGCCTGGACGACTCGTACTGGAGCAAGACCTTCATCGAGGCCAAGCGCGCCCTGGTGCTGGCACCGCCAAGCGGCGACGTGCAGACCACGGCGATGACCTCGACCAGCGTAAAACCCGCTACTATCAAACGCCATAAATAACGTGATGCCCGGTCCCTGACCGGGCTTTGTGCTTTCGGCAACAAGGCCGCATCCGAAGGGAGTAGTTGTGGTTATGTCGATGACGTTACGCCTGATGGTGATTTCCCTCGCAGCGCTGCTCGGCGCCTGCGCCAGCGCACCACCCCCCCAGAAACCCCGTATCGTTCAGCGCCCCGTGCTGGCTGCGCCCGCGACCGTAGCGTCACCGGCGGTCGAGGATGTGCTGTTTCGTGCCTTGGGGCTGGTGGGTACGCCATATCGCTGGGGCGGCAATACCCCGGATTCCGGTTTCGATTGCAGCGGGCTGATCGGCTATGTGTACCGTGACATGGCCGGCATCAGCCTGCCACGCTCGACGCGCGACATGATCGTGATGAATGCCCCCACCGTGGGGCGTGAACAGTTGCAGACCGGCGACCTGGTGTTCTTCGCCACCTCCGGCGGCTCGCAGGTGTCGCATGCCGGTATCTATGTCGGTGAAGGGCGCTTCGTGCATGCACCGGCCACCGGTGGCACGGTCAAGCTCGACAGCCTGAGCAAGCCTTACTGGCAGAAGGCCTATCTGAACGCCAAGCGCGTGATCCGCCCGGAAAGCCTGGCGCAGAACGGCCGGTGATTCACAGTCTTTATTCTGCCCGGTAGGAGCGCGCTTGCCCGCGACCGGCTGCGTTAGCAGTCGTAAAATTTCAGCGTTTAATCAATTTCTGTGAGCGCTACGCACTCGGTCGCGGTGGTCCGGCATTCCGTCCTACCTGGCTGATGTCACGCGCCAGATGCGGTTGCCTACATCGTCCGCCACCAGCAGGCCGCCACGCTGGTCGTTGACCACGCCCACCGGGCGGCCCAGGGCTTTCTCGTCCTTGTCCAGGAATCCGCTCAGCACATCGACCGGCTGGCCTGCAGGCTTTCCGGCCTTGAACGGGATGAACACCACCTTGTAGCCGCTGTGCGGCTTGCGGTTCCATGAGCCGTGCTGGCCGATGAACATTCCCTGATCGAACGGCGCGGCCAGGGTCTTGCCGTCGGCGAACACCAGCCCGAGCGAAGCGGTGTGCGGCCCCACGGCGTAATCGGGCACCAGGGCGCTGGCGACTTTCTGCGGGTCTTGTGGCTGCACGCGCTCATCGACGTGTTGGCCGTAGTAGCTGTAGGGCCAGCCATAAAAGCCGCCGTCCTGCACCGAGGTCACGTAGTCGGGCACCAGGTCGCTGCCGATTTCGTCGCGCTCGTTGACGGCGGTCCAGAGTTTGCCGGTCACCGGTTCCCAGTCCATGCCGTTGGGGTTGCGCAGCCCCGAGGCGAAGAGGCGTTTCTGCCCTGAAGCGCGGTCCACTTCCCAGATGGCGGCGCGCCCCTGTTCCTGGTCCATGCCGTTCTCGCCGACATTGCTGTTGGAGCCGACCGTGACGTACAGCTTGCTGCCGTCGAGGCTGGCGATCACGTTTTTGGTCCAGTGGTGATTCAGCTCGCCACCTGGCAGGTCAGTGATCACCGCAGGTGGCCTGCTGATCCGGGTCTGGCCGCTTTCATAGGGGAAGCCGAGCAGGCGATCGGTGTCAGCGACGTACAGCGTATTACCCACCAGCGTCATGCCGAACGGTGAGTTGAGGTTTTCCAGCAGCACCGAGCGGGTCTCGGCAACGCCGTCACGGTCGGCATCGCGCAGCAGGGTGATGCGGTTGGCGCTGGGCACGCCGGCCCCGGCGCGGCTCATGATCTTTCTGGCGATCCAGTCACGCACGCCCCCAGTATTTTCCTTAGCGGGCGTGTTGGATTCGGCCACCAGCACATCGCCGTTGGGCAAGACATACAGCCAGCGCGGATGGTCCAGGCCTTCGGCAAAGGCGGCCACTTGCGTGCCGGGGGCGGCGACCGGCTTGCCGCCCTCGGGCCAGCCGATGGCCGGGGCGATATTGACCGTCGGCAGCAGGGTCTTGTTGGGGGCGGGCAGCTGCGGGGCAGGGCCCGAGCCGTCGGCCACTTGCAGGCTGGCGGTTTCGCCACAGGCTGCCAGGCCGCCTGCGGTGAGCAGGATGATTGCGCAATGCGGGACACGCTTGAGCATGGTGAGGCCTCGCCATAAACCAAAAGCTGATTATGGATAGAGAAAGCGCCGTCCGTGAGGTTCAATTCAATACTGTTTGACGCTGTTTACCCAACCCTCTACCCTTCGCCGCTTGTTTCAGGTGCCTTGCAATCATCGATTGGCGAGGTGAAACAGGGAAGCCGGTCAGGACCTGTCCAATTCCGGCGCTGCCCCCGCAACGGTAGATGAGTCAAGGCGGTGTCCAACGCCACTGGGTTTGCCCGGGAAGGCGCACCGCCAGGGGTAACACCCGCTCATGAGCCCGGAGACCGGCCTGTCACTCTTTCCACAGCATCACGGCGGGCGATGCTCTGCAACGGGTACGCGCCTGGCGGCCCGAGGCTGTCCTGTCGTCTGCTTTCGCGTGCCCCCCAGCGGAGAGCTGAAGATGAACCCATCCCCCGAACGTGACGAACGCCACCTGGCGCGCATGCTGCGCAAGAAAGCCATCATCGACGAGCGCATTGCCAATTCGCCCAATGAGTGCGGCCTGCTGTTGGTGCTCAGCGGCAATGGCAAGGGCAAGAGCAGCTCGGCGTTCGGCATGCTGGCCCGGGCCATGGGTCACGACATGCAATGCGGCGTGGTGCAGTTCATCAAGGGCCGCAACAGCACCGGCGAAGAGCTGTTTTTCCGGCGTTTTCCCGAGCAGGTGCGCTATCACGTGATGGGCGAGGGCTTTACTTGGGAAACCCAGGACCGTCAGCGCGACATCGCCGCTGCCCAGGCGGCCTGGGAGGTGTCGAAGCAATTGCTCAGCGACCCGGCCATCAGCCTGGTGGTCCTCGATGAACTCAATATTGCCCTCAAGCACGGCTACCTGGACCTCGACCAGGTGCTGACCGACCTGCAGGCGCGCCCGCCCATGCAGCATGTGGTGGTCACCGGCCGCGGTGCCAAGCCCGAATTGATCGAACTGGCCGACACCGTGTCGGAGATCGGCATGGTCAAGCATGCCTTTCAGGCCGGCATTCGTGCGCAAAAGGGCATCGAGCTGTGAGTGACGCTGCCCGCCAGTGCCCCGCCGTATTGATTGCCGCCCCGGCCTCCGGGCAGGGCAAGACCACCGTCACCGCTGCGCTGGCCCGGTTGCATCGCAATCAGGGGCGCAAGGTGCGTGTGTTCAAATGCGGCCCGGATTTTCTCGACCCGATGATTCTGGAGCGCGCCAGCGGTGCGCCGGTCTATCAACTGGACCTGTGGATGATCGGCGTCGAAGACAGCCGCCGTCTGCTCTGGGAGGCGGCCGGTGAGGCCGACCTGATTCTGATCGAAGGGGTCATGGGCCTCTTCGACGGCACCCCGTCCAGCGCCGACCTGGCGCGGCACTTCGGGGTGCCGGTGCTGGGCGTCATCGACGGCACCGCCATGGCCCAGACCTTCGGCGCCCTGGCCTTGGGGCTGGCGCGTTATCAGCCGGACCTGCCGTTTGCCGGCGTGCTGGCCAACCGGGTCGGCACTGTGCGCCATGCGCAACTGCTGGAAAACAGCCTGACCGAAGGGCTGCGCTGGTACGGCGCGTTGTCGCGCGAGACCGGCATCGAGCTGCCCAGCCGCCATCTGGGTCTGGTGCAGGCCAGTGAATTGAATGATCTGGACGCGCGCCTGGACGCCGCCGCCCAGGCGCTGGGCAGCACTTGCGAAGTGACGCTGCCGCCGCCGGTGACCTTTGCTGCGCCCGAGCCGCAACCGGTCGAGCCGTTGCTGGCCGGGGTGCGCATCGCCATCGCCCGCGACGAAGCGTTTGCCTTTGTCTATGGCGCCAGCCTCGACCTGCTGCGGGGCATGGGCGCCGAGCTGAGTTTCTTCTCGCCGATCCATGACACGCAGCTGCCCGAGGCCGATAGCCTGTACCTGCCCGGGGGGTATCCCGAGCTGCACCATGTGGCCCTGGGCGCCAACCGTTTGATGCGCGAGGCGATTGCCGCCCATCACGCGGCAGGCAAACCGATCCTGGCCGAGTGCGGCGGCATGCTCTACCTGCTCGATGCCCTGACCGATGTCCAGGGCGTGCGCGTCGAACTGGCCGGTTTGGTGCCGGGCGAGGCGGTGATGCAAACGCGCCTGGCGGCCCTGGCGTTGCAGAACGTGGCGCTGCCCGAAGGCTTGCTGCGCGGGCACACTTACCATCACTCATTGACCAGCACTGAACTGACACCGATCGCCCGGGGCGTGAGCCCCAATGGCGGGCGCGGGGCCGAGGCGGTCTATCGCCTGGGCCGGTTGACGGCCTCGTACGTGCATTTTTATTTCCCTTCGAGCCCGCCTGCGATTGCGGCGCTGTTCACGCCATGAGCGACGCAGCCTTCAGCCCCGATGAGCGGGCGGCGGTGTACCGGGCCATTGCCGAGCGCCGTGACATGCGCCACTTCAGTGGTGGCACGGTGGCGCCCGAACGGCTGGCGCGTTTGCTGGAGGCCGCGCACCAGGCGCCCAGCGTCGGTTTGATGCAGCCCTGGCGTTTCATCCGCATCACCGACCGGACCTTGCGTGCCAGCCTGCAGGCCCAGGTCGAGCAGGAGCGGGTGCGCACTGCCGAGGCCCTGGGCGAGCGCGCCGATGACTTCATGAAACTCAAGGTCGAGGGCATCAGCGATTGCGCCGAGGTGATCGTCGCGGCGCTGATGGACGGCCGCGAACAGCATATCTTTGGCCGGCGTACCTTGCCGGAGATGGACATCGCGTCGTTGTCCTGCGCCATCCAGAACATGTGGCTGGCGGCGCGGGCCGAAGGCCTGGGCATGGGCTGGGTGTCGCTGTTCGACCCCGATGCGTTGGCCGCCTTGCTCGACATGCCCGCCGGCGCGCGGCCCCTGGCCATTTTGTGCCTGGGACCGGTCGATGGCTTTTATCCGGCACCGATGCTGGTGCTCGAAGGCTGGGCGCAGGCGCGCCCGCTCGAACAATTGCTGTATGAAAACCAATGGGGAGTGCATCCATGAGTGTGGCGCTGTTGAGCGCGGCGGGGGTGGCGCTGGATGCGTTGCTGGGCGAGCCGAAACGTTGGCATCCGCTGGTGGCGTTCGGACGCTATGCCGAGCGTATCGAGCAACGCTTCAATGCCGCTGGTCGTGGCTGGCGCAGCCATGGTGTCACCGCCTGGGTGCTGGCCGTGGTGCCGTTGACCCTGTTGATCACGCTGCTGAGCTGGTTGCCGTACCTGGGCACGCTGGTCGAGATCCTGGCGCTGTACTGCGCGCTGGGGCTGCGCAGCCTGGGCGAGCATGTGCAACCGGTGGCGGCCGCCTTGCGTGGCGATGACCTGGACGAGGCGCGCAAGCGGGTCGGCTACCTGGTCAGCCGGCAGACTTCGGAACTCGATGCCAATGGCGTGGCCCGTGCCGCCACCGAGTCGGTGCTGGAGAACGGCAGCGATGCGGTGTTTGCCGCGCTGTTCTGGTTTGTCGTGGCCGGGGCGCCGGGCGTGGTGCTGTACCGGCTGAGCAATACCCTGGATGCCATGTGGGGCTATCGCAACGAGCGTTTCGAGCGTTTCGGCTGGGCGGCGGCGAAGATCGACGATGTCCTCAACTATATGCCGGCGCGGCTGGTGGCCCTGACTTACGCGGTGCTGGGCAAGACGCGCCTGGCGCTGCGCTGCTGGCGCACCCAGGGGCCGACCTGGGACAGCCCCAATGCGGGCCCGGTGATGGCGGCCGGCGCCGGTGCGCTGGGCGTCGAGCTGGGCGGGCCTGCGGTGTATCACGGTGAGGTGCATGAGCGCCCGCCGTTGGGTGAAGGCAAGCCTGCCGATGCAGAGTCCATCGAGGCCGGCTGGCAACTGGTGCAGCGCGGCGTCTGGCTGTGGCTGCTGGTGCTGTGTGCAGGAGCACAATTGTATGCTTGAACACGGAGGCCGCTTGCGGGCGGCGGCGCAGCGTTACGGGATGGCCGAGGCCGACTGGCTGGATGTGTCCACCGGTATCGCACCCTGGGCCTGGCCGATTCCGCCCATCGAGGCGCAAGACTGGGCACGCCTGCCGCAAGCCGATGACGGCCTTGAAGCCGCGGCTTGCGCGTATTACAACGCCCCGCGTGCCTTGCCGTTGCCGGGTTCGCAAGCCGCGATCCAGGCCTTGCCGCGCCTGCGCAGTGGCGGCAAGGTCGGCGTGGTCTCGCCCTGTTACGCCGAGCACGCGCATGCCTGGCGCAAGGCCGGCTTTCTGGTGCGTGAAGTGCTGGCCCATGAGGTCGACTATTTTCTCGACAGCCTCGACATTCTGGTGGTGGTCAACCCCAACAACCCCACGGGGCTGCTGCTGGCGCCTGAGCGCTTGCTGGAATGGCACGCCCGGCTGGCCGAGCGCGGTGGCTGGCTGGTCATCGACGAGGCCTTCATGGACAGCACCCCGGCCTCAAGCCTGGCCGCCGAAACCACGCGCAGCGGCTTGATCGTGCTGCGCTCGTTCGGCAAGTTCTTCGGCCTGGCCGGGGTGCGCCTGGGCTTTGCCCTGGCCGAGCCGAGCCTGCTCAAGGCACTGGCCCGCGAGATCGGCCCCTGGGCGGTCAGCGGTCCCACCCGCAGGATTGGCCTGGCCTGCCTGAGCGACCAAGGCGGCCAGCAGCGCCAGCGCCAGCGACTTGAACAGGCCTCTATACGACTGGCCGGGTTGCTGGCCGCCCACGACCTGGCACCGACCGGCGGTTGCGCCTTGTTTCAATGGCGGGTCACGGCCCATGCGCAACCTTTATATGAGTTTGCCGCCCGGCGTGGCGTGCTGTTACGTCTGTTCATCGGCGAAAACGCCGACGCCTGCAGCCTGCGCTTTGGCTTGCCGGCCAGCGAGGCTGACTGGCAGCGCCTGGACACCCTGTTGCATGACTATTTCAAGGAACTGACATGACCACCCTGATGGTGCAGGGCACCACCTCCGATGCCGGCAAGAGCACGCTGGTGACCGGGCTGTGCCGCTGGCTGGCGCGCCAGGACGTCAGCGTGGTGCCGTTCAAGCCCCAGAACATGGCCCTCAACAGTGCCGTCACCGCCGACGGTGGCGAGATCGGACGCGCCCAGGCGGTACAGGCCCAGGGCTGCGGGCTGGCGCCGCACACCGACATGAACCCGGTGCTGCTCAAGCCCAACAGTGACACCGGGGCGCAGGTGATCATTCATGGCCGGGCGGTGACCACCATGAATGCCGTGGCCTACCACGGCTACAAGACCATCGCCATGCAGGCGGTGCTGGCTTCGCACCAGCGCCTGAGCGAGGCCTATCAGGTGGTGATGGTCGAAGGCGCCGGCTCCCCGGCCGAGATCAACCTGCGCGAGAACGACATTGCCAACATGGGCTTTGCCGAGGTGGTCGACTGTCCGGTGCTGCTGATTGCCGACATCAATCGTGGCGGGGTCTTTGCCCATCTGGTCGGCACGCTGGAGCTGCTGTCGCCCAGCGAGCAGGCGCGAGTCAAGGGCTTTGTCATCAACCGCTTTCGCGGTGACATCGCCTTGCTGCAGCCCGGCCTGGACTGGCTGGAGCAGCGCACCGGCAAGCCGGTGGTCGGCGTGCTGCCCTATCTGATGGACCTGCACCTGGAGGCCGAGGATGGCCTGGACCGGCGCCAGACCGACAAGGCCGAGCAGGTGCTCAATGTGCTGGTGCCGGTGTTGCCGCGCATCAGCAACCACACCGATTTCGACCCGTTGCGCCTGCACCCGCAGGTCAATCTGCAGTTCATCGGCGCCGGCCAGCCCATCCCGCCGGCCGACCTGATCATTCTGCCTGGCTCCAAGAGCGTGCGCAGCGACCTGGCCTGGCTGCGCGCCAACGGCTGGGACGAGGCCATCGCCCGTCACCTGCGCTACGGCGGCAAGCTGCTGGGCATTTGCGGCGGGTTACAGATGCTCGGCCAGCACCTGCACGATCCGCAAGGGCTGGAAGGCGCGCCCGGCTCCAGTGCCGGCCTGGGGCTGCTGGACATGAGCACGGTGCTGGAAAGCGAAAAGCAGCTGCGCAATGTCCGCGGTCACCTGGCGCTTGAGGGCGCCGAGGTGGCCGGTTACGAGATTCATGCCGGCGTCACCACGGGTGCAGCGCTTGAGCACTGCGCGGTGCGCCTGGACGATGGCCGTTGCGACGGCGCCCAAAGCACGGACGGGCAGATCTTCGCCACCTACCTGCATGGCCTGTTCGAATCGCCGGCCGCGTGCAGTGCGCTGCTGCGCTGGGCCGGGCTGGCCGAGGTGCAGAGCATCGACTACCACGCCCTGCGCGAATACGACATCGAGCGCCTGGCCGATCTGGTCGACCGGCACCTGGACGTGGCCTTGCTGCGCCAGCTCTGCGGCCTGGAGCACGCCTGACATGTTGCAACTGATCCTTGGCGGTGCCCGTTCCGGCAAAAGCCGCCTGGCCGAAGAACTGGCCACCCGCTCAGGGCTGGCGGTGACCTACATCGCCACCAGTCAGCCGGTGGACGGCGAACTCAACCAGCGCGTGGCCCTGCATCGCCAGCGTCGCCCGGACAGTTGGGGATTGGTCGAAGAACCGTTGGCGTTGGCCGCTGCGTTGCGTGAACAGGCCGGTGCCGACCAGTGCCTGCTGGTCGACTGCCTGACCCTGTGGCTGACTAATCTGCTGATGCTCGACAACGCCGAGCGCCTTGTCGAGGAGCGCCAGGCGCTGCTTGATGCCGTTACCGGGCTGCCCGGCGAGATCATTTTCGTCAGCAACGAAACCGGGCTGGGCGTGGTGCCCCTCGGTGAGCTGACCCGTCGCTATGTCGACGAAGCCGGCCTGTTGCACCAGGCCCTGGCCGAGCGCTGCCAGCGCGTGGTGCTGACCGTGGCCGGCCTGCCCCTGACCTTGAAAGGAACTGCTCCATGACACAGACCTGGTGGCTTGCACCGGCTCAGGCAATCAATGTGCCCGCCCGGGAAGCGGCGTTGGCACGCCAACAGCAATTGACCAAGCCGGCGGGTTCGCTGGCGCAACTGGAACGCCTGGCGGTGCAGATCGCCGGCCTGCAAGGGCGCGAGAAACCCAGTGTCGAACAGGTGTGGATCTCGATCTTCGCCGGCGACCATGGCGTGGTCAGCGAAGGCGTCTCGGCCTACCCGCAGGCGGTCACCGGGCAGATGCTCGGCAACTTCGTCAATGGCGGCGCGGCGATCAGCGTGCTGGCCCGGCAACTGGCGGCACAACTGGACGTGATCGACCTGGGCACCGTCTCGCCCGTGAACCTGCCCGGCGTGCGCCACTTGCACCTGGGCGCCGGCACCGCCAACTTCGTGCAGGGCCCGGCCATGACCGTCGAGCAAGGTCATGCGGCGTTGCTGGCCGGACGTGACAGTGTGCTGCGTGCCAAGGCGGCGGGTGGCGAATTGTGGGTGGGCGGGGAAATGGGCATTGGCAACACGGCGGCCGCCAGCGCCGTGGCCTGCTCGGTGCTCGAGTGCGCCGCGCCCTTGCTGGTCGGCCCTGGTACGGGCCTTAACGCTGAAGGCGTGCAGCACAAGATCGCGGTAATCGAGCGCGGCCTGGCCGTACACGCCGAGCACGCCGGCGACCCGTTGTGCAGCCTGTTCTGCCTGGGCGGCTTCGAGATTGCCGCGCTGGTCGGCGCTTACCTGGCCTGCGCGCAGGAGGGCATCGTGGCCCTGGTCGATGGTTTTATCTGCACCGTAGCGGCGCTGGTGGCGGTGCGGTTGAACCCGTCCTGCCGGGCCTGGCTGCTGTTCGGTCATCGGGGGGCCGAGACCGGTCATCGTCATGTGCTCGAAGTGCTGCAGGCCGAGCCTTTGCTCGACCTGGGCCTGCGCCTGGGCGAGGGCAGCGGGGCGGCGCTGGCGGTGCCGCTGGTACGGCTGGCCTGCGAGTTGCACAACGGCATGGCGACCTTTGCCGAGGCCGCCGTGGCGGATCGCCCGGCATGAGCCTCGAGGGGCGCCTGTGCCTGGACCTGCTGCGGCACGGTGAAACCGAACTGGGCGGCGGCTTGCGCGGCAGCCTGGACGACGCCCTGACTGAACAGGGCTGGTCGCAGATGCACGAAGCCGTCGTTGACGGTGGTCCCTGGACGCGTATTGTCAGTTCGCCCTTGCAGCGCTGCGCGCGTTTTGCCCAGGCCCTGGCCGAGCGCCTGGGCGTGCCCATGACACTGGCGCCGGCCTTGCAAGAGCTGCATTTCGGCGATTGGGAAGGGCGCAGCGCGGCGCAGATCATGGACACCGATGCGGCGGGGCTCGGAGCGTTCTGGGATAACCCTTATACCTTTACCCCGCCCAACGGCGAGCCGGTGCTGGCCTTTGCCGAGCGTGTGCTTGGGGGCGTGCAGCATTTGCAGCGCCAGTATGCTGGCGAGCGCGTGTTGCTGGTCAGCCACGGCGGCGTGATGCGCCTGTTGCTGGCCCATGCCCGCGGCCTGCCGCGCGAACACCTGCTGCAAGTCGAGGTCGGCCACGGCGCCTTGCTGGCCATCGACATTGATGCCGATGGCCGACTGACGGAGCGCTGACATGTTGCCGTTCTGGATCGCCCTGCAATTTCTCGGCAGCTTGCCGGTGCGCCTGCCGGGCATGCCTGAGCCGAGGCAGATGGGCCGCTCGCTGTTGTGCTATCCGCTGGTGGGCGCGTTGTTCGGCCTGATGCTGATCGGCTTGAGCCTGCTATTGAGTGGTGCGCCGCCGATGCTGCACGCCGCCTTGCTGCTCAGTGCCTGGGTGTTGCTCAGCGGTGGCTTGCACCTGGACGGCCTGGCCGACAGCGCCGATGCCTGGTTGGGTGGTTTTGGTGATCGTGAGCGCACCCTGACCATCATGAAGGACCCGCGCAGCGGGCCGATCGCCGTGGTCACGCTGGTGCTGGTGCTGTTGCTCAAGTTCACCGCGATTCTGGCCTTGCTTGATCAACAGCAACCGATTGGCCTGCTGCTGGCGCCGTTGATCGGCCGCAGTGCCTTGCTGGGATTGTTTCTGACCACGCCTTACGTACGTGCCGGCGGGCTTGGCCAGGCGCTGGCCGATCATTTGCCGCGTCGTGCCGGCTGGCGAGTGCTGGGGCTGGTTTCGCTCTTTTGTCTGTTTATGGCCGGGTTTAACGGGCTGTGGGCAGTGCTGGTGGCTGTACTGGGGTTTTATGCCCTGCGCCGGGTCATGCTGCGCCGTCTGGGCGGTACTACCGGTGATACGGCCGGTGCAATGCTCGAACTGCTTGAAGTCATGGTGCTGGTGGCGATCGCGATCTGAGTCTGCCTGCCTTGGTCGGGAAATATCTTGCAACATCGGCAGGGCCGTTATATACGCCTTGCTGCAATGATTTCTGACAATAACAGCAGGTCATCGACCGCATCACCTGCGAAGGACCGGAGGGGTAGCAATGACATCAGCCTGGCGAACCAGTGGCTGGATCATGGTGGGCAGTGCGTTGATCCTGGCGCTGTCGCTGGGCACGCGGCATGGCTTTGGCCTGTTCCTGTCGCCGATGAGCAATGATTTCGGCTGGGGCCGCGAGGTGTTTGCCTTCGCCATTGCCTTGCAGAACCTGCTGTGGGGGCTGGCGCAACCGGTTGCCGGCGCCCTGGCCGACCGCTACGGTTCGGCCCGCATCGTGGTGATCGGCGGGGTGTTGTACGCGGCGGGTCTGGCCACGATGAGCCTGGCCGATTCGCCGTTGAGCCTGTCGCTGAGCGCCGGCATCCTGATCGGGATCGGCTTGTCCGGCACCTCGTTTTCGATTCTTCTGAGCCTGGTCGGCCGCTCGCTGCCGCCCGAGAAACGCAGCATGGGCATGGGCATCGCCAGTGCCGCCGGCTCGTTCGGCCAGTTCGCCATGCTGCCGGGTACGCTGGGCCTGATTGGCGGGCTGGGCTGGTCCGGCGCCTTGCTGGTGCTGTCGGTGCTGGTGGCGCTGATCGTGCCCTTGGCGGCAATGCTCAGGCAAAGCCAGCCGGTGGTCGTCACCGGGCCCCAGCAAAGCCTGGGTGAAGCCCTGCGCGAAGCCTGTTCGCATTCGGGCTTCTGGCTGCTGGCCCTGGGCTTTTTCGTCTGCGGCTTCCAGGTCGTATTCATCGGCCTGCATCTGCCGGCCTACCTGGTGGACCAGCACCTGCCTGCGCAGGTCGGCACCACCGTGCTGGCGCTGGTCGGGCTGTTCAATATCTTCGGCACCTACACCGCCGGCTGGCTGGGCGGCAAGATGTCCAAGCCGCGACTGCTCAGCGCCATCTACCTGTTGCGTGCGGTGGTGATCGTGCTGTTTCTCTGGGTGCCCCTGAGCCAGACCACCGCTTACCTGTTCGGCATCGCCATGGGCTTGCTGTGGTTGTCCACGGTGCCGTTGACCAATGGCACCGTGGCGAGCATCTTCGGTGTGCGCAACCTGTCGATGCTGGCCGGAATTGTCTTCCTGTTCCATCAACTGGGCTCGTTCATGGGCGGCTGGCTGGGCGGGGTGGTGTACGACCGCACCGGCAGCTACGACCTGGTCTGGCAGATCTCGGTGTTGCTCAGTGTGCTGGCCGCTGCCTTGAACTGGCCGGTGCGTGAGCGTCCTGTGACGCGGCTGCAAGCCCAGGCGGTGGCGTGAAGCACATCTGGCTCTGGCTGCCGGCACTCGCTGCGGGGGCTGCGGTGCTGGCCCTGGCGTGGTGGGGCTGGCAACAGGTGGGGTTGGCCGGTTTGCAGTTGGGCATGGGCAATTGCTGAGGGCTGTCCAGACACACCTGTAATCCGTCGATCATGTTTTTGAAGTGTGCTGAGAGGGAGCGTCTAAAAACGTAGGCGAGTCAGTCAGCGCCATGCCCAGACGGTACAAGTACGTAGCGATGATCATTCAGGTGCTTCTGGGAGGTGCCTTATGGACCAGGACGTACTTGAGTGATTCCTCTATATAACATGCAGCTTGATGTTGCATGGCTATCAGGCTTCAATAAGCCATCATCTTGTGAGTGTGAGAAAGTTCTGCAAGTGTTGTAGGAAATGGCGACTAGTGAGTCTTTCGTCGTTTTGCTTGTTTTTATAATTCCAGATGCTGCTATGCTCGACTTTATCACTCAGCAGTACTTGCACACTCTTATAGAGGTTTTCTCTAACGCCTGTAAGCCTTAGGGGTTGTCCATCTTTCCAGAGACTCGCCTGCCTTGGTTCTCGGCAGGGGATGTGTGTTCTTTTGCTTTAGGAAAGGTATAAATTGTGAATGCACGCAATCGTGTTCTGGATCTGTTGAAGTCCAGGGATGCATTGATCGGTATTGTCGGCCTTGGCTATGTCGGGTTGCCCCTTATGCTTCGTTATAACCGAATCGGTTATCGCGTTCTGGGTATCGATATAGATACGTTCAAAGTTGAAACACTTGCCGCTGGTAAAAGTTACATCGAGCATATTCCTTGTGTCGATATTGCCCAGGCGCGTGCCTCGGGTTTTGAAGTCACCGCAGATTTTACTCATGCAGCGCAGTGCGATGCACTGATCCTCTGTGTGCCTACGCCACTGAACAAGTACCGTGAGCCGGACCTGAGCTTTGTGGTCGATACGATCGAAGCGCTCAGGCCCTGGTTGCGTGAAGGGCAGATCATTTCCCTTGAAAGCACCACCTACCCCGGCACCACTGAAGAAGAGCTGCTGCCGCGTATGCAGGCAGGCGGCCTTACGGTCGGTGAATCCATCTTTCTGGTGTACTCGCCGGAACGCGAAGACCCGGGCAACCCTGACTTCCAGACCCAGACAATTCCAAAAGTGATTGGCGGGCACACACCGCACTGTCTGGCGGTGGGTGTTGCGCTCTACGAGCAGGCGATCGATCGGGTGGTGCCGGTCAGTTCCACCCGGGCCGCCGAAATGACCAAGCTGCTGGAGAACATCCATCGCGCTGTCAATATCGGTCTGGTCAACGAAATGAAAGTCGTGGCCGATCGCATGGGTATCGACATTTTCGAGGTGGTCGATGCCGCCGCCACCAAGCCGTTCGGTTTCACCGCGTATTACCCGGGTCCCGGCCTGGGTGGGCATTGCATTCCCATCGACCCGTTCTACCTGACCTGGAAGGCTCGCGAATACGGCCTGCATACCCGCTTTATCGAGCTGTCGGGCGAGGTGAACAGGGCCATGCCCGAATATGTGGTCGGCAAGCTCATGGACGGCCTGAACCAGCGTGGCAAGGCGCTCAAGGGCTGTCGGGTGCTGGTGCTGGGCATTGCCTACAAGAAGAACGTGGACGACATGCGCGAGTCGCCCTCGGTTGAAATCATGGAACTGATCGAAGCCAAGGGTGGCGTAGTGGCCTACAGCGACCCCCATGTGCCGTCTTTTCCGAAAATGCGCGAGCACCGCTTCGACCTGTCCAGCGAGCCGCTGACGGCGGACAACCTGGCGTCGTTCGATGCCGTGCTGCTGGCCACCGATCATGCCGGTTTCGACTACGAGCTGATTCGCCTGCACTCGCAACTGCTGGTCGACAGCCGTGGCCGATACCGCCAGCCCGAAGCCCACATCGTAAAAGCCTGAACCGTGCAAGCCTGACTCGGCATCAGGCTCATCAACTGGAGTTGTCCATGCGACGTTTTGCTCTGCTGGGTGCTGCTGGCTACATAGCCCCCCGACATATGCGCGCCATCAAGGAGACCGGCAACCAACTGGTCAGCGCCTGTGACATCAACGACTCGGTGGGCGTTATCGACAGCCTGGCGCCCCACAGCGAATTCTTCACCGAGTTCGAACGCTTCCACGACCACGCCTGTGCCTTGAAACGGCAACCCGGTCAGGCCCTGGATTTCGTCTCGGTATGCAGTCCCAACCATCTGCATCATGCGCATATCGGTGCCGGGCTGCGCTTGGGCTGCGATGTGATCTGTGAAAAGCCGCTGGTCCCCACTGCCAATCAACTCGATGACCTGGCGCGGACCGAGCAGGAGACCGGGCACCGGCTGTGGAACATCCTGCAACTGCGTCATCATCAGGCGATCATCGACCTCAAGTCGCGTGTGCAGGGCGGTGCCGTGCACAAGCATGAAGTCGACCTGACCTACATCACCTCGCGCGGTAAATGGTACATGCAGAGCTGGAAGGGTGACCCCCGCAAATCATTCGGGGTGGCCACCAATATCGGTGTGCATTTCTACGACATGCTGCACTTTGTCTTCGGCAGGTTGCAGCGCAATGTCGTGCACTTTGCCGACCCGCTCAAGACAGCGGGTTATCTGGAGTACGAGAATGCCCGGGTGCGCTGGTTTCTGTCGATCGATGCCAAGGACTTGCCCGAGGCCGTGAGGGGCCGGCAGACGACGTGGCGCTCCATCACCGTCGATGGCCGGGAAATCGAATTTTCCGAAGGCTTCACCGACCTGCACACCGCCAGCTACCAGGCGATTCTCGATGGCAAGGGGTATGGCATTGAAGACGCGCGCCATTGTGTCGAGACCGTCGAGGCGATCCGCAGTGCGATACCAGTGACCGCCCGCGATAGCGAAGGTCATGAATTCACGTCCCGTCTGTCGAGGTCAGCATGACGTTCCAGGCTCATGCCAGCGCCATTGTCGACGAAGGCGCGCAAATCGGAGAAGGCAGCCGTATCTGGCATTTCGTGCACGTGTGTGCAGGCGCCAGGATCGGCAGGCACTGCTCGTTGGGGCAGAACGTATTCGTCGGCAACCGGGCTGTCATCGGCGACCGGGTGAAGGTCCAGAACAACGTCTCGGTCTATGACGATGTCACACTCGGTGATGGTGTGTTCTGTGGCCCCGGCATGGTCTTTACCAATGTCTACAACCCGCGCTCGCTGATCGAACGCAAGGACGAGTATCGCAGCACCTGCGTCGGCCAGGGCGCGACCCTGGGCGCCAACTGCACCATTGTCTGTGGCGTGACCATTGGTGAGTTCGCCTTCATTGGCGCAGGAGCGGTCATCAATCGGGATGTTCCGGCCTATGCACTGATCGTAGGGGTTCCAGGCCGACAGATTGGCTGGATGAGCGAGTTCGGCGAGCCATTGCATCTGCCCCTGCAGGGCGAGGGAACTGCCCGCTGCGAACACACCGGTGCACGCTACCGTTTGCAGGGCAGGGTCGTGAGCAGGGAGTCGCAGGCATGATCGAATTCATCGACCTCAAGACCCAGCAGGCACGCCTCAAGGCGTGCATCACTGACGGCATCGAGCGGGTCATGGCGCATGGTCAGTACATCCTCGGGCCCGAAGTGGCCGAGCTGGAAGACAGACTCGCGGCGTTTGTTGGCGTCGGGCATTGCATCAGCGTGGCCAACGGCACCGATGCCTTGCAGATTGCCCTCATGGCCCTCGGGGTCGGGCCGGGTGATGAAGTGATCACGCCAGGGTTCAGCTACATCGCCACCGCCGAAACCATCACTCTGCTCGGCGCCACCCCTGTGTATGTGGATATCGATCCATGTACGTTCAACCTGGCCCCGGCATTGCTGGAAGCAGCCATCACAGTGCGTACCCGTGCGATCATCCCGGTGTCCCTGTTTGGCCAGTGCGCTGACTTCGAAGCGATCAATGCCATGGCTGCCAGATACGGCATCACGGTGATCGAAGATGCGGCGCAAAGCTTCGGGGCCACCTGCAAGGGGCGTCGTTCCTGCGGACTGACCCGCATCGCCTGCACCAGTTTCTTTCCGAGCAAACCCTTGGGCTGCTACGGCGATGGCGGTGCCGTATTTACAGACGATGACGAACTGGCTGTGGTGGTGCGCCAGATTGCCCGTCATGGCCAGGACCGGCGTTATCACCATATCCGGGTGGGCGTGAACAGCCGGCTCGATACATTGCAGGCGGCGATTCTCTTGCCCAAGCTGGCAATCTTCACCGACGAGCTTGAGCGACGCCAGATTGTCGCCGATCGCTACAGCGCATTGCTGCAAGCCCAGGGTATCGACACCGTGCCGATGATCAAGGCAGGCAATACCAGTGCCTGGGCACAGTACACGATACGTGTTGCCGAGCGTGACAGGGTCAGGCAGGTACTGTCCGAGGCTGGCATTCCGACGTCGGTGCATTACCCGATACCACTGAATCGCCAGCCTGCCGTGGCCGATCCTTCGGCCCATCTGCCGGTCGGTGATCAGGCCGCCAACGAGGTCCTCAGCCTGCCGATGCACCCCTATCTGGACGAGTCGGTCCAGCAATCGATCGTCGCGGCATTGAAAGTGAGTATTTCTTCATGACCTGCAAAGTCCTTACTGTCGTCGGCGCACGTCCGCAATTCATCAAGGCGGCTGCCGTCTCCCGTGAGATGCTCAGACATCCGGGGCAGATCGAAGAAGTCATGGTCCACACCGGCCAGCACCATGATGAAAACATGTCCCAGGTGTTTTTCGATGAGCTGGATATTCCTGCGCCCAGGTACAACCTGGAAGTCTGCGGCGGGACGCACGGTGCAATGACCGGGCGAATGCTCGAAGGTATCGAACGCATCCTGCTCGACGAGCAGCCGGACTGGGTGCTCGTCTATGGCGATACCAATTCCACGCTGGCCGGGGCACTGGCAGCGGCCAAGCTGCATATCCCGGTGGCGCATGTCGAGGCGGGCCTGCGTTCGTTCAACAGGCGCATGCCTGAAGAAATCAACCGTATTGTCGCTGATCAGGTGTCGACGCTGTTGCTGTGTCCGACGGCGTTGGCCGTCGATAACCTGGCCAGTGAGGGGCGGCGCAAGGGCGTTTCCAATGTGGGGGATGTGATGTACGACGTGGCGCTGTACTGCGCTGACCGTACCCGGTCAAAAAGCCGGATTCTCGAGCAACTGGGTCTTCAGGCAGGCCAGTTTGCCTTGGCCACCTGTCATCGAGCCGAGAACACTGACGATCCCCGGCGTCTGAGCGAGATCATGGCTGCCCTTGGCGACATTGCGCAGCAAATGCCGGTTGTGCTGCCCTTGCACCCGCGCACGCGCAAGTCATTGCACGATCACGGCCTGGTCGCTTGCCTGAGGCGCCTGCGCGTGACCGACCCCTTGCCGTTTCTGGACATGATGGCGCTTGAGCAAGCCGCCAATGTCATTTTGACCGACTCCGGGGGCGTGCAGAAGGAAGCCTGCTTTTACGGCGTGCCTTGCGTGACATTGCGCAATGAAACCGAATGGGTTGAAACCGTCGAGCTGGGCTTCAACCAACTGGCCGGTGCCCGCCGTGAGGCCATTGTGGCCGCTGTGAATAATCGATCAATGCCCCGGCAACGCCCCCTTGTCTATGGTGATGGCCAGGCGGCCTCGCGAATCGTGTCAAGCCTGCGAAGTGCAGCGTCATGAGCGCTATAGTCATGATCTGGCGCCATCATCAGGTTCTCTGGGCGACGACTCTTGGCGATATTCGCAGTCGCTTTATTGGCACGATTTTCGGCGCGGCATGGATCGTCATCTACCCCCTGCTGTTTCTCGGGCTGTATGCCGTTGTCTACACCATGATCTACAAAGTGCGCGTTGCGCAATTTGGTACGTTCGACTATGTCCTGTTGATCTTTTGCGGCCTGGTTCCGTTTCTCGGCTTTGCCGAGGCATTGGGCAGCGGTGTAGGGGCCGTACTTGGCAACAAGGGGCTGGTCAGGAATACGTTGTTCCCCATCGAGCTGATTCCGGTGAAGACTGTATTGGCCAGCAGTGTGACGATGCTGGTCGGCCTGTTGATGCTGCTGGGCATTCTATGGTCCCGGGGGATCGTGCATTCAACTCAGTGGATGATCCCGCTGATCCTGATGCTGCAAATCCTGTTTACCGTCGGGCTGATATGGATCCTGTCGGCAATCAATGTATTTGTTCCCGACCTGAGTCAGATGGTAGGCGTACTCATTCTCTTCCTGATGCTGGTGTCACCCATTGCCTACACACATGAAATGATTCCACAGGAACTCATTCCTTTCATGTACCCCAACCCTTTGTACTACCTGATCATGCTGTACCGCGATGCGGCATTCATCGGGGAGGTGAAACTGGAGTTGCTGGGTGTTTTCACGATGATGTCAATCGGCACGCTGTGTCTTGGCGGATTCATCTTCTCGCGCCTCAAGCCTCTGTTTTCCGATTATGTCTAAGCCCATCATAACGCTGGCTTCGATAGCCAAAATGTACAGGGTCTTTCGTTCGCCTCGTCATCGCATGATCGAAGCACTTGGCTTGCCGGTTGCACGTTCTTCGTACGATGAGTTCTGGGCTGTGCGCAACCTGTCGCTGACAATCAATCCTGGTGAGCGGGTAGGGCTTATCGGGCGTAACGGTGCAGGCAAAAGCACCTTGCTCAAGTTGATCGCCGGCCTGATCCAGCCGACCGAAGGCGAGCTGAAAGTTACAGGTCGTGTTCAGGCACTCATGGAACTGGGTACAGGTTTTCATCCCGAGTTCACAGGGCGCGCCAACGTCCTGTCTTCATTCGCCTATCAGGGCGTTACCGGTGCACGGGCCAACAGACTGCTGGACGATGTTCTGGACTTTGCCGAGCTCGACGAGTTCATCGACAAGCCGGTCAAGACCTACTCCTCCGGCATGTATTCGCGACTTGCGTTCGCCGCCGCGACGGCGATACGTCCTGAAATTCTTATCATCGACGAAATCCTCGGGGCGGGTGACGCCTATTTTGCCGGAAAGTCTGCCAGGCGCATGCGCGCCTTGACGGCCGAGGGCTCTACGGTCCTGTTTGTCTCGCATGACATGTCGGCTGTGCAGATGATCTGTGACCGGGTGATATGGGTCGAGCGCGGCCGGATTGTTGCCGACGGTGATCCCATCGAAATCGGCCGCTCCTATGCTGCTTCCATTCGCAAGCAGGAAGAGCTTCGCCTCAGGGCCATCAACCTCCGGCTCAGTCGAGGCGATGTCAGTGAATTGCTGACCGATTCGGATCAGGATCGGGTATCGATCCTGCGTCTGATTTCAGCCAATGACACAGCGCCTGTCAGTCCGTTGAAAGTGTATGAGTTCCGGCTTGAGCATCAGGGCGAGCTTGTCGACCATGTACTGGTTGGCGAGGCGCTGGACGATGACCGTAATCAGCGTGTGCACCTGCTGACCGCTCAGGGCTACATGAACTGGGGACCGCCGTTGCTCGATGCGCAGGGCGTCAGCTTCAGGGAGTTCAAGGCGTGCGGTGGGCAATACCGGCATGCACCTGTCAGTGTCAGGGTGCCACTCGGCCTGGGAACGCTGGACGAATATTCGGTCACTGTCAGGCACAGTGGCGCTGCGGTCGATGAGCCTCTGTGGTTTCAGATATTCGATGGTCTGGAGTACGTCAGCCTTGGTGTGCTGAGCACGACCACCCAGAAGGGGCAGGTCATCACTCAGCGTTTTGCCTTGGGTGCCTCTGCGCGCCTGGCCGAAGACGCGCAAACGCCTGGGCCGACCGTACGTTCCGAATTTGAGTATGGCGAAGGCAGCGCCTGGATTGACGGAGTGGACTTCTTCGACCATACGCAGACGTCACGTCGCGTGTTCGCCTTCGGTGAGCGCCTTGATATCCAGATCCGTTGGGGGGCCAAGGTCGACATTGCCACTATGGCATTTATCGTCTGTATCTACGCAATGGATGGGCGCTGTATTTCCCAGGTGCTTTCTCCCTTTGTTGCCGCCACGCGTGAGCGCCGTACCGGGGTCGTGCATGCCCGCTTCAACCCGTTGATGATCGGTATCGGGGATTACGTGATTTCGATCGGGATCTTCGACGGCATGACGCAGGGCCAGCGCTGCGGACAACGCCCTCTGGACGTACACGATCGCATGTACCGCATTCGCGTGATTGCTCCTGGCGAGGTGCTCATGGAGCGCGGCCTGGTGGTGCACCCTGTCGACTGGAGTGACAGGGAGGTGATGGGATGAGCGCGCATTCCGGGATTCACTATTTTTCTCAGCACGAATTGTGGCGTCGCGACGCGGTCTGTGAACAGTTGACGGTCGTTGAAGACCTGATGGCCCTGATTCCTGACGATGTGATGACTATCCTCGATGCTGGCTGCGGCAACGGCACGGTTACAAACAGGCTGTATCCTCGCTGGGATGTCATGGGCTGTGATTTCAGCGAATCCGCTCTCAGGTACCTTGAGGCGCCTGCCGTAGTCGCGGACCTCTGTGCAATTCCGTTTGTCGATGGCCAGTTCGATCTCACGCTGTCCAGTGACGTGATCGAGCATCTGCCCGAGGCTGTTTATGCCCAGGCCTTGAAAGAAATCGCTCGTGTATCGGCCCGCTATATTCTGGTCGCCGTACCCTACAGGGAGTTGCTTGAAGCTTCGAGTGTCGATTGCCCGGCTTGCGGCCACCGGTATCACGCTCATTTGCATCAACGCACCTACATGATCGAGGACGTGGTGTCGCTGTTCACGCCGGAGTTCGAGGCTGTCAGCGTACGGCTTTCGGGCCAGTGCTGGACATTCGAAGACCCTGATCTGATAAGGATGGCGCATCGGTTCTCGGGTCTTGACTATCCCTTCGAAGAGGCGGTATGCCCCGATTGCGGGACACGCCGTGGGCCTGTGTTGCAATCGGATCGTGCGCAAAAGTTACACCGACGATTCGAATCCCTTCAGGCCATGCTGGTCGCTGAAGGGCTGCGCGAAAGGCCGACCAGAAGTGAAGTGCTCGTGCTATTCAAGCGCAATGCCCCAGTTGAAAGGCACGACCCGATAGTTGATGTTCCGGTACCGTTTGAGCATGCATTTGAGGTGCGCGCGCTTGGCGAGCGTACCGACCCTGTCAATTACCCACGTCATCTCTACCGTCTTCGAGGCGATCCGGATTATTGCACTCTGGTGTTTCCGGTGCGTCCTGCGACATTGCATCTTGTGACGGGCCACTTTGAGTCTATCGAGGTCTATGACCATGTCCGAAGGCGTTACGTAACCGCACCGGCCCGAAGCGACGGCACTGCATTTCAATTGCCGGGCGTGCCCTTTGGTCCCCATGGTTGCATCGTGCGGATTTACCACGCCAGTGCAGATATCAGCTTCGAACTGACGCTCACATCGAGTGACGTGCTCGGTGTGATGGATTGTTGCCTGGGCGATGATCCTGTCGCAGATCAGGTCATGCAAGCGTCTTCCAGGCTCATGGCGTTGACCGAATCGCTGGAGTCTGCCCGCGCGGGCCTGGAAATAAAGCTTCAGGAGAAAGAACGGGCATTTCAAGAGGTCTGGCAATCGAAGGTCGGGCTCAATGAAGTCGCCAACGAGATTGAAAGAAAGCGTGCCGAAATCGAGGATCGCTTTACATGTTCCAGCCTGTTGTTGAGCCAGGTACAGCAACAGTTGGCCGAGGGTCAGCAGGCAATCGAGAGGTTATCTGCCGAGCGAAGCCAGCTTGAGTCAGAGCTGTCATGCCTTGAAAGAAAAAACGATCGGTTGCATGAGGAAAACAGACGAAACCTCCAGCAACTTGAATGTGCGACCTTGAACGTAGAGCACTTGCAGGCGCAGATCAGGCAGCGCGACGAGCAATTGCAGGAAGCCGGCAAAGCCACAACGCTGGTACAGCGACTGACCGTTGAAAAGGATACGTTGCTGCTTGACCTGAAAGAACTGAACGCTGAGTGCTCACGCCTGGCCCACGATTTGAGCGAAGAGGAAAACCGGTACCGGTTAATGGTTGACGCTCTGGATATAGAGTCAGGCGCCACAGGCCCCAAGGACTCAATGCAGGCGCGCAAGGTGCTGGTCGTGTCGCATATGTATCCACGTGACTACAACCCGGCGGGTGGCATCTTCGTTCACGAACAGGTCAAGGCATTACGTGCGCAGGGCGTCGATGCCCGGGTTGTCAGTGGTGAGCCTTTCTGGATAAGCACCCTTGATCCCAGGCGGGTGAAGCACGCGCTTGCTCTCTACCGTGCGCAGAATAGTCTGGCATGGGAATGCCATGATGGCGTTCCTGTGATCCGCTTCGCGTATATCGTCAGTGCTGCACTTCCTTACCAGACACATGCGGCAACCTACACACATGGCTTGATGCGCCAGGCCAAATGGCTGCACAACGACTTCCCTTTTGAACTGGTGCATGCCCACACCGCGTATACCGACGGCACGGCAGGGCGACATCTGGCCCGAAAGTTCAGTCTTCCCCTGGTGATCACTGAGCACACCGGGCCTTTCACGACACTGACGCGCACCCCTTATCTCCGGCATATGACACAGAAGGCATTGAATGCGGCCAACAGCATTGTTGCCGTGAGTTCAGCGCTCCTGGACGATATTAAAAAACAGGTTCGACTTGATTCCCGAATCCGTTTGCAGGTTATCGCCAACCTGGTGGATACGCAGCTTTTCGCTTGTCAGGCCAAGCCCGAAAGTCACCTGATCACGGTTCTATGGGTCGGGCACTTTGTGCCCGTAAAGCGTGTGCCAATATTGATTCAAGCCTTTGCCAGTGCCTTCGCCTCACAACCTCGTTTGCGGTTACGACTGGTAGGCAGTGGGGAAGGGATGGAGGAGGCTCAACATCTGGCCCATTCACTTGGGGTGTCAGCCGTTGTCGAGTTTTCAGGGCATGCGAGCAGGGAGCAACTTGTAACGCATTACCAACACTGTGATTTCCTGGTGATTTCCAGCGAGAGCGAAACATTTGGCGTGGTCGCAATCGAAGCGATGAGCTGTGGTCGCCCAGTGCTCACAACCTGCTGCGGCGGGCCGGAGGATATCGTTACCCACCCGGCGCTGGGGCACATTGTTGATCAGTCGGTCGATGCCCTTGCCGAAGGTCTGCTGACGATGGCCCATCAACTTGATCGTTTCGATGCAACACTGATTCGAAGCGTTGCCGAGCGCAGGTTCTCTGCTTTCAGAATTGCACAAAGACTGAAGGCGACTTATTCGGACTTGTTGAGGGTGATTGATCATGAGCGCCCGTAACGGTCACGGGTGTTCTGGCAGTCAGGTGCATAAG
Organism: Pseudomonas sp. Leaf127; assembly: GCF_001423155.1. Taxonomy (NCBI): domain Bacteria; kingdom Pseudomonadati; phylum Pseudomonadota; class Gammaproteobacteria; order Pseudomonadales; family Pseudomonadaceae; genus Pseudomonas; species Pseudomonas sp. Leaf127. The sequence continues at coordinate 92,649 of NZ_LMOA01000020.1, forward strand.
GCGGCATGACCGTCATCATTGATGAGTAATAGCGAGATTTCTATGGCGCGGTTTAACAGGCCTGTACTTTTTATTGTGTCAGTCATGGCGCTTGTCGGGTTGGGCTTTATGTGGCTCGCCGCTGAACGCGTCAGGATTTTTTCTTGGCAAGCCAGTCCGATCATCAGGATTGAGCCCGCCTCGGATGAGTCCATGCATGTGGAATATCCGACGGTCTATCGCATGGGAAACAGCAAAGGGATGCTGTACTCGGCTTATGGTGATGATGGCCGCTGGCGGATAAAGCTGGCCGTGGCGAGCACGGGTCAGGACTTTATCAAGCAAGGTAATATTTTCGATGAGGCAGCACTACCGTTCAAGGGCGGCTATGCCTTTCCTTTCGTCAGTGTTGCCACGGTCGAGGGTAAAACGCTTTTCAACCTGTACTTTTCTGCCGCCGACGGGGATCGACCGGATCGTTATACCGCGATTTACCATTCGGTCAGCAACAATGGAACGACATGGTCGGCGCCTGAAAGGCTAGTGGTCGACAATGCCCTTGATCCTGTGGTCCTGACCCGCAACGGCAAGGACATGATTGTCTATACCAGTGTTGCAGAGGGCGTCAATGTCATCAGGTCGGCGGTCCTGGAAAGCGCTGCGACCGCAGGAAAAAGCCAGACTGTCTATTCATCTGCAAGTGGGTTCTACACGCTGGGAACCCTCATGGTCGATCAGCAACCCGTCCTGATCGTGGAGACTGCCAAGGACTGGATGGCGATGTGTTTCAACGGTGCCGGACAGCTTGTCCCGATCTCGAAAAAACCCCTGGTTGAATTCGATAAAGAGAAACAGGGGGTATGGGACAGCCTCAAGTACGGCATGCACTTTTTTCAGCAGGGCTCGCCTGCGAACGTCTATTACAACGGCATTACTGCGCATGGAGCGCCCATGGGCGGGCAGGTAGGCGTAGGAACCTATGACCCTGAGCTGCTCGCCGATCAACTGGATACGGCCCGGTGCCGGTAAATACAACAAGGTATGAACGACTGAATGTCATGAATATTTTAATGGCGACCGCCGATCATCTGATGATTGATCGACGTATCTTGCAGCAGGCGCGAACGCTTGTTGAGCAGGGGCATGAGGTCACGTTGCTGGCGGGCTTTGAATGTCCGCAGCGTGAGTCTTATAGGCATGAAGGGATCCGGATCGAACGCTTCGTTTTCGACTGGAGTGACTCGCGCTTTTCGAGATGGGCCAGGCATTGCGGGCTGGTGTCGGGGTCGAGCGTCTACACCGTGGCAGGGCGTGTATTTCGTGCCTGGGCCAACCGCATGGCGTTCCTGAACTCATTCGAGCATTTCATTCTGGAAAGAATGATGGAGTATCAGGTCGATGTGCTGCACATCCATGACTTCCCCATGCTCGCGCCTGCCGTCAAGCTGGCGGCGGCCCGGCAGGTGCCTCTGATTTATGATGCCCATGAGTTGTACTACGCCCAGGTGCAATTACCCCCGGCTGTTCAAAGGAAATACAAAAAGAAAGAGTCACGACTGATCAGGCACGTCGACGCAGCAATCACGGTCAATCCTTATATCGCCAGGTTGATGGGTGAGCGTTACAACGTGCCAGCGCCTCACGTCATCATGAATGCGGCCCCCAAGGTCCCAGTTCTCTCGGGTTCGCCTTTACGCGACCGCTTTGGCCTGGACGCGGGCGCTCATATTCTGTTGTATCAGGGGTGGATTTCCGATCATCGGGGAATTGAAAGAATTGTTCAGGCAGCCGCTCGTTTCAATGATGATATTTATTTGGTCATTGTGGGTTACGGCGAATTTGAAAGCGTCCTGAAACGTCAGGTGGCCCGCTTGGGTTTAGAAGCCTGTGTATTCTTTTATGGGGGGGTCCCGTCGGATGAATTGCATGCACTGACCTGTGATGCTGACCTTGGCATCATTCCTTATCATGGTGTCGACGAGAATAATTATTTCTGCAGCCCTAACAAGCTGTTTGAGTTCGCCATCGCCGAAGTGCCTTTCATCAGCAACGACCTGCCTTTTCTTCGTCAGGTTGCCACTCAATACGGCAATGGCTTGATGGCCGATCTGAATTCGGCTGATGCCATCGCTGAAAGTATCAATCGGCTCTTTGCTGATCCTGCACGTCTGGCCTCTTTGAAGCGTGGCGCCCGCGTTGCACGCGAGGCGCTTAACTGGGATGTAGAGGGCCGCAAACTATTGGCTGTTTATCAGCGTATTACCCGCTGATTTTTTCCTTTCATCGATTGGACTTTGCACAGTGTCAGTCATTATTTTTCGAATGTAAGGTGCCTTATGTGTGGTATCGCAGGACGTGTCGGCGTGTCGGGATCACACGCGTTGATCACTGATTCAATCTATCGAATGATGAATGTTATCGAACATCGTGGTCCTGATGGCGAAGGGCTGTGGGTCGATGCTCATCGTCCTGTTGCGTTGGGGCATCGGCGCCTGGCCATTATCGATCCCGAGCATGGCAAGCAACCCATGCTGACCGAAGACGGTCGCTTCATCGTGGTTTTCAACGGTGCTATTTATAACTATCTGGAATTGCGTCGCGAGCTCATCGGCAAAGGCCATGCGGTCCACAGTTATTCGGACACCGAAGTGCTGTTGCATGCCTACCGTGAGTGGGGCGAGTCGATGCTTGATCACTTGCTGGGTATGTTTGCCTTTGCCATTTGGGACACGCATCAACAAACGCTGTTCTGCGCCCGGGACCGGATCGGCATCAAACCGTTCTACTACCATTTCGATGGCCGGCGCCTGCTGTTCGCCTCCGAGATCAAGGCGATCCTGGCAGAGGGCTCGGTGCCCGCGCAGGCCCGCCAGGAAGGTTTACAGGATTACCTTACGTTTCAGTTCTGCCTGGATCAGAAGACCCTGTTCAAGAACATCGACAAACTTGAGCCGGGTCACTGCCTGACCGCCTGGTATGAGAACGATGCGCTAAAGATCCGTTGTCGTCCATATTGGGACGTGCAGTACATCATTGATGAGGCGCACGACGAGCGTTACTTCATCGACACCCTGTCGGGGTTGATCGACGATTCGATTCGTTTGCACATACGCTCGGATGTGCCCTTGGGAGCGCATCTGTCTGGCGGTCTGGATTCAAGCGCCATCGTCTGCCTGGCCGCGAGAATGCTCGGCGGCGAGCAGATAAACACCTTTACCGGTGCTTTCCATGAAGGTCTGCAATTCGACGAGACGCGTTATGCCAAGGAGGTGTCGGCATTTGCCGGCACGGCCTACAACGAGATCTATATTCCGGCCGGCAATGAGCTGGCCGATGTGCTGCCACGCCTGATGCACTTCATGGATGAGCCGCTGGCAGGTCCCGGAGTGATTCCCCAGTACTACGTTTCACAGCTGGCCAGCCAGCACGTGAAGGTGGTGCTGGGCGGGCAGGGGGGAGACGAGCTGTTTATCGGCTATGCCCGCTATATGGCGACCTATCTGGAAAAGTGCTTGTCAGGGGCGATCTACCAGACCTCCAGCCAGTACCGCTATGCCGTGTCGCTGGAGTCCATCGTACCCAACCTGCCATTGCTGGCGACGTACCAGCCAATGCTTCAGGGATTATGGAAAGACGGTTTGTTCGGCTCCCATGATCAACGCTATTTCAGCCTGGTCGACCGTAGCGAGGGCATGAGTCAGTTATTCAATCAGGAAGCCTTGCGCGGTGACGGTGGCTACTCACCTTTCGACTCATTCCAGCGTATTTTCAACCGCGACGGGTTGCACTCGCTGGTCAATCAGATGACCTATTTCGATCTGAAGGGCTCGTTGCCGGCGCTGCTGCATGTCGAGGACCGCACCAGCATGGCGGCGTCCATCGAGTCGCGGGTGCCACTGCTTGATCACCGCATCGTCGAGTTCATGGCGACCATTCCTCCCAATATCAAGTTTGCCAACGGGCGCATGAAGCATCTGTTCAAGGAGTCGGTACGCAGTGCCGTACCCTCCGCAATTTTCGAGCGCCAGGACAAGATGGGTTTTCCGACACCCTTGACCCAGTGGACTCACGGGGTAGCACGAGATTTTGTACGCGACACTTTGCTTAGCCAGCGTGCCCGCCAGCGCGGGCTTTATAACGTGGCGGCGGTCGAGAAAGCCCTGGCTTGCGAGCATGAATTCGGACGCGTGGTCTGGGGGCTGCTGTGCCTTGAGCTGTGGCACCGCAATTTCATCGACGCAGACAGGTAACCTCAAATGCCTGAAACACCGCATGTATTGATGCTGTGCAATGACCGCCAGATCGACCGCAGGATTCTCTTGCAGGCAGACAGCCTTCACGAGGCCGGCTGGCAGGTGACGATCCTGGCCATGCCGCATGACGCGCCCGCCATGGACGACCCGCGCGTCGTGCGCATCGGGGCCGGTCGGGAAGTGACTGCTCGTCGTGAAAATCATGTCCTGGAGGCTTATCGTCTGGTTCGGCGTTACCTGCCGATGAATGGCCGGTTGATGCGTATGCTCAAGTCGATGGCCTGGCGTTGGGTGGTCGATCAGGAGCATTTCTATCTGAATCTGTTTCTGGCGCCGGGACGTGCGCACCGTGCGCAAGTGGTCGTTGCGCATGACCTGCCGATGTTGGCCGTGGCGCACACGCTGGCTAAAGAATGGCAGGCCCGACTGGTGTACGACAGCCATGAGCTTTACAGCGAGCAGGAATTTGCCCGTTGGCAGCAGGTGACGTGGGCGGAAATCGAGCGGCGGCATATCCAGGCCTGCGACCGGATCATTACGGTCAATCCCTCGATTGCCGGTGAGCTTGAGCAACGCTATGGTCTGTCCGGTGTCTCCGTCATTTACAACGCCGAGCGGGTCGATTCGCTGTTGCCACGCTCGCGTTATTTACACGAACGCTTCGGCATCAAGGCCGATCATCGGATTCTATTGTTTCAGGGTGGGCTGTCGGCCGGTCGTCATCTGGAAGTACTGGTCCAGGCCATGGCGCAGCTCAAGACGAGCGATATTCATCTGGTCTTGCTCGGGGATGGCCAATTGGCCGAATCCTTGCGTCGCCTTATCGGCCGCCTGGGGTTGCAGGGACGGGTGCACCTTCACGCTACAGTGTCCCAGGGCCGTCTGTTGTCGATCACCTGCGCGGCCGACGCAGGCATCATTCCCTATCAGGCGATATGCCTGAACAATTACTACTGCACGCCCAACAAACTGTTCGAGTTCATCGCTGCCGGCCTGCCTGTTCTGGCCAGTGATCTTCCCGAGTTGCGTCGTCTGGTACACGACCAGCAGATCGGCCAGGTCGGCGACTTGAGCAGTGCCGCCCGATTGGCGCTTGCCATTGATGAATTCTTCAGTGACAGGCTACGCCTGCAGGCCTGGCGCAGCACCCTGCAGCAGGTGCGCCAGACCCTGAACTGGCAATGTGAGGGCGAGAAACTCAAGCAGATCTATGAGGACCTCAAGTGAAAGTGGCCGTGATCTATCAGTATTATCAGGGCCATGAGGCACCGGGACATTCGCTGGTCTATGAGCTGACCCAGCATCTGGCCGAACGCGGACATGAAGTGACCGTGGTGTCGGGCGAGACCGGTTACATGCGTACGGACCCTCCTTCACGGCCTTGGTATCGAAGGCTGTTACGCCGCGAACGCGATGGTGCGGTCAATATCATTCGTACCTTTACCTACACTCAATTGCACCGTAGTTATCTTGGTCGGTTGCTCGGTTTCATCTCGTTTTCGTTGACGGCCCCCATCGGCCTGCTGCGCGTGCCTCGACCGGACGTGGTGCTGGCCTCGTCGCCGCCGATCTTCCCGATGCTTCCGGTATGGCTGGTATGCAAGCTGCGCGGCATCCCACTGGTGTTCGAGGTGCGTGACCTGTGGCCTTCCTCGGCGGTGCAGATGGGCATCCTGCGCAACCGGCTGCTCATTTCAGTCATGTCATGGATGGAGCGATTGCTTTATCGCCATGCTGCTCGCATCGTCACGCTCACCGCCGGGATTCGCGATGACATCGCCGCCCGTGGCTGGCCGGTCGAAAAGCTGCAAGTCATTACCTGCGGCATTGACCGGCACATGCTGTTTCCGGACCTGCCGGCAGGTCAATGCATTCGTCGCGAGCTGGGTTGGGAGCACTGTCATATCGTCCTTTACCTCGGTGCGATGGGAGACGCCAATAATCTGGATGTGCTGCTTGAAGCCGCACGTCATAGCCAGGATGAACGCCTGCGTTACCTGCTGGTAGGCGATGGCATGCGCAGGCCTTGGCTGCAGGCGCGTGTCGAAGCGCTGGGGCTTGATAACGTGCGTATTCTGCCGCCTGTGCCCAAGCATCAGGCGCGTGCCTATATCAATGCAGCCGACATCTGCGTCGTGACGCTGCTGGATATTCCATTGTTCCTGGGGGCCATCCCGACCAAGCTACTCGATTACATGGCGTGTGCCCGCCCTGTGTTGTGCGGGGTGGCCGGCGAGGCCGGGCAAATTGTCGAGAAGGCCGGCGCCGGTATTCTATTTGCTCCCAATGATGCTTCGCGACTGGCCGAACTGGTGGAGCAACTGCGCCATGACCAGGATGACTGTCTGCTCATGGGGCAGCGTGCTCATGCTTATGTGCGCGAGCATTTCGATGCTCAGCACAATCGTAGCGCCATGGAAGCATTGCTGATCAGTGTCGCCAAGGGCTGAAAAGAGTACTGTGTCAGGCATCACATCGATGAACAGGGATGCCCGCATGACCATTCGCTGGATTTCGCTGCCGGCCCTGCTGCTGGCATTGAGCAGTACGGCTCAGGCCGCCGATTGCCCGGCTCTGTTGCGGGGTGAGTTGCCCATGCTGCGAGCCAAGGAGACGATCAACCTGTGCGAGCGTTATGCGGGCAAACCGCTGGTGGTGGTCAATACCGCCAGCTTTTGTGGCTTTACCTCGCAGTTCAAGGGGCTTGAGGCCCTGAACCAGCAGTACAAGGCCCAAGGCCTGGAAGTGCTGGGCGTGCCGTCCAATGACTTCAAGCAGGAGTCCGGCGATGGCGAAGAAACGGCCAAGGTCTGCTACGTCAATTACGGCGTGACCTTCACGATGACCGAGCCGCAGCCTGTGCGTGGCAGCGATGCCATACCCTTGTTCAAGGGGTTGGCCGAGCAGGGCGGGGCGCCGCGCTGGAACTTCTACAAGTATGTAATCGACCGCCAGGGCAAGGTGATTGCCTATTTTGCCAGCACGACCAAGCCGGATGATCCGGAGCTGCTGGCCGCCGTGGAAAAGGCCATTGCCTCGAAGCCTTGAGCAGACAGCGTTGAAGGCCGCCATGAAAAAGCCCACGATCCCTGGTCAGGATCGCGGGCTTTTTCATGGCTTGCCGTACGCTTAGAACTTGTAGGTCAGCGACGTACCCACCGTATGGGCGCTGTTGCGGAAGTCGGCATTGTAGGTGCCCTTGGTGGCGCTGCTGTCACGCAGCTTGGCCTCGTCTTCACGCAGGTACAGGTAGGCGACATCGATGGTGATGTCGTCGGTCGGGCTCCAGCCGGCACCGAAGCTGACAATCTTGCGATCGCCGGTCGGGATGCGTGGCGAACGGTGCGAGTTGCTGACCGGCGACTGGTCCATGGCCAGGCCGGCGCGCAGGGTCCACTCGCGGTTGACCTTGTAGGCGGCGCCGATGGCGTGGTACCAGGTGTCACGCCATTCCTGCGGCTCGGAAATCAGGCCGATGGTCGGGGTCAGCGGCGCCGGGGTCTTGTTGACCACGTCGATGGTCTCCAGGCGGCTCCAGCGTGTCCAGGTGCTGCCGGCGTAGATCGTCCACTGGTCGTCCAGTTGATGGGTGACCGAGAAGTCGACCGACTCCGGCGTGTTCAGGTCGAGCGAGGCGTCGTACTTCTGGCCACTGAAAGGCCCGAACCCAGGGCCTTCGACCTTGGTCTTGCCCTTGAGGGTGTAGTCGACCTTGGAGTGATAGGTCAGGCCCAGGCGCGTAGCGTCGGTGGCCTGGACCATCAGGCCGACGTTGAAGCCTACGGCGGTGTCGTCGCCGGTGATGGTGACCTTGCCGTCGTTGCGGCCTGGGGTGGCGGCGGTCAGGGTCCTGGAGCTCAGCTCACCTTCGATGCGGTTGATGGTCGGGCCGAAGCCGATCGAGACCTTGTCGTTGAAGGCGTAGCTGATGGTCGGCTGGATGGTCACGACCTTGACTTCGCTCTTGTCCGACCAGTAGCGGCCGGCAAAGCCGCTTTCATAGTCGGTCAGCAGGCCATAGGGGGCGTAGACGCCCAGGCCGAAGGTCCATTGCTCATTGAGCGGTTTGATGTAGTAACCCATGGGTACTGCAACCACCGGCACCATGTCGCCGTCGTTGCTGCCACCGAAGGTGCCCCGCCCATCGTTGATGTCGGTCTTGGCGAAGATGGCCGCCGCGCCGAAGCTGACCTGCTCGCGCTTGATGCGCGACATGCCGGCCGGGTTGCCGTATACGGTGCTGGCGTCTTCGCCGGCCGAGGAGCGCCCGGCGAAGCTGGTGCCCATGCCGCTGATGCTTTGTTCGTTGAGGGCGAAGCCGGAAGCGAGTAGATGGGAAGAAGCGAGACAGGCCGCAAATCCAAGTGTGGTCTTGAGCATTGGTTTTTTCATTATTAGTACTCCATGAGAATCACGGCGTCGAAAGTATCAACATTTTTTACAGTGCGCCATAGGCTGAAGAGTGCGAAATAGAGCCTTTTCTTGTAGGACAATCCGACATTTGTGTCGCGAACGTCTGCGAACGTGTCAAACGGGAAGAAACTTCACGCTGTGGCAAAGAGAGGTGCAACACTGATTTGCCATGCTGTTACGAAATCTCTCAGGCAGCCTTGGGGCTGAAATATCTGGCGCCATATTCGGGCCATGGCCAAAGGGTCGTCTTCTGCTGGCACGACAATAGCCTTGGCCTGGATCATCAGCCAGGCGATGGCCGTGGCGTAACGCAGATTGACGGTCAGTTCCAGATGAGGGCCGGTGAGAAAGGCATGCTGGCTGGCCAGGCCACGTACGCGGCTGGCGAGATCGGGGTCCCGCGCCAGGTAGGTGTCCCACAACTGCTGATGGCGTTGTTCGCGGATATGGTAAAGACCATGTCCGCGGCGGCTGTCCAGGGCGGCGCCCAGGGATGACTGGCTGGCGGCAATGCCCAGCAGCAGTGCTTCGGCACTGCAGGAGTGGTGGCCCAGGTAGGCCAGGGTTGGACGAATGACGTGACGGTGCAAATGTACGGCTGCAATACCCATAAGACAGTCCGCTCACTTTGGGAAGTGGCCGACGGGTCTGGGCGCGTGGCAGCGATTGATCAAGGCAGACCCGTCAGGAGCGGCAGGCCGCTCAAGTTCAAGTCTAGTGTCAAATTTGCGAGGTAAAGGCCTGTTTATAAATCATTTGCCGTTATTCAATCGCATGCCTAGATCGGTTGGCGATTAGCCTGCCGATCCAGGGCATTGTATTCGACTCAGGCTGCGAGGGCCTGGCGGGTGCGGTCGATGATGGCTTGCAACGGTGCGGCGCTGGCGTATTGCTCTGGATACAGGCGCTCGCTGTGGCGGGCGATGCCGTGTTCGTTGACCAGCGTGAAGCTGAAGCTGCCCTTGCGTGAGGCAAGGATCAGGCAGTTCATCGGAGCAAAGGCGTGGGTCAGGGCGCTGATGGCTTTCTGGGTGTGGATGTTTTGAATAGTCATGAGTTGAAAAATGTTTCCTGAACGGCATCCTTGGATGCCGCATATCCATAAGGATTCCAGTAAAACGCGGGCCTACAGATGATGTGTGGGCTGTGGCCGGGCGCAGAACCTGACTGGAATAAAAGCAGTCGGTTGAAGCGCGTCATATTATGAGAGGTGCGCTTGGGCTGACTGGTAGGTACTTGAGAGGACAGGCAACACGACAGGAGCTAAGGTTCCGTGCTCCGGGTGCAGATCCTGATCAATTGCAGGCGGGTTTGTGAGACATGGGCCTTGATCGTACAGCGCATCTTCGGCGGCTGCAGCAAGGGGCATGTCCGGGGAACCGGCGATGAAGTCGCTCTGTTTATCCATAATGCCTGCATGAGGTCATTGAGGAGAGCGTACGTGATCGACCTGGGAGAATTGATATTCAGCTTGGTACTAACGGCGAGCAGCCTAGCGCATTCCAAAGGCGAATAAAAGCCCCTGTCTGTATTTATTTTCCGAGACCGTACAGCGCCTTGTGACTAGGGTCTGTTGCCGTTTCATCACGGCCGCGCCGGCGCCCGTTTTGCCGCGAGGCAAGGCAGGCGCCGCGAAGTCTGGTCATTCCAGATGAGTGGCGWGCCCAATCTCGCCTGGCCTGGCGAGATTGGGCCCAGCAACGCGGCTCGTGCTGAAACGGCAACAGACCCTAGCGCACGTCAGGATAGCGAACGGGTCGTGTAAGCATTTCTTGACAAGCAGAGTGACGTTAAAGGCCGGTTGTACACATTGGCAACGCAAGCTGCCACATCACTGTCACAGGATCGCCTAAGCGCTTGATTTATTGCGTTGAATTAATAAGTCAATGAAAAACATCGCTTTTTTAAACTGGTGAAAAAATCGACAGTTTGAGCCAAAGCCCCATGCTGCGCGCCTTTGCGGGGGGCGAGGCGGGGTTGTCCACTGAGTTATCCACAGCTTCTGTGGATTGTCCCAAGGCATGTCCGGGTGTATCAGGGGGTTTACGCGACACAAAAAGCGCGTAAAGTGTTCGGCCCTTCTGAATTTCCCCTTGGTCTTTCGACCCTGGCGGCGCTGTTTCTTCCTTTGCCAGCCGTTGTGCGCATAATGCTGCCTGCCTACCATTGATGGAGTCGATATGGCGTTTGACCTTACCAGTCTGTTGCTGGGGCTTGGCCTTGCCGGGTTACCTCTGCTGGCACTGGCCTGGCAGTTGCAACGACGGCTGGCTGCACGCGAGGCGGCCAGTGCGTTGCTTGACGAGCGCCTGAGCATGGCGCAGCTGGCGCAGGACGGGCTGAACGCCCAACTGGATGCCAGTCGTGACGAAATCAGCGACCTGAGCGAAGCCAATGCGGCGCGCAAGGCTGACCTTGCAGCGGTACGACGCGAGGTCGAACTGTTGCGTGAAGAGTGTGATGAGCGCCGCGACGCGGTCCAGGCCTGGAATCAGGAGCGGGCAATCAAGGAGGCCGAGCTGCGGCAACTGGATGCCAGTCGTTCTGCGTTGCAGGCCGAGTTGCGCGAGCAGCAGGACAGCCATCAACAGCGCCTCAACGACTTGCAAGGCTCGCGCGATGAGCTTCGGGCACAGTTCGCCGAGCTGGCCGGCAAGATTTTCGATGAGCGTGAGCAACGCTTTGCCGAAACCAGCCAGCAGCAGCTCGGGCAGTTGCTCAATCCGCTCAAGGAACGTATCCAGTCGTTCGAAAAACGCGTTGAAGAAAGCTACCAGAGCGAGGCGCGCGAGCGTTTTTCGCTGGGCAAGGAGCTCGAGCGCCTGCAGCAGTTGAACCTGCGCCTGAGCAATGAGGCCACCAACCTGACCCAGGCCCTCAAGGGGCAGAAAACCCAGGGTAATTGGGGCGAGCTGATTCTGGAGCGGGTGCTGGAGCACGCCGGACTGGAAAAGGGGCGTGAATATCAGACCCAGGTCAGCCTCAAGAGCGCCGATGGCGAGCGTTTTCAGCCCGATGTGCTGATCATGCTGCCGGGCGACAAGCAAGTGGTGGTCGATGCCAAGGTCAGCCTGACCGCCTGGCAGCAATATGTCAGTGCTGCCGACGAGGTAATCGGCCAGGCGGCCCTCAAGCAGCATGTGCTGTCGTTGCGCAATCATGTCAAGGGCTTGTCCGGCAAGGACTACAAGCGTCTTGAGGGGTTGCACAGCCTGGACTTTGTCTTGCTGTTCGTGCCGATCGAGGCAGCCTTTGCCGCCGCATTGCAGGTGGAGCCGAACCTGTTTCAGGAAGCGTTCGACCGGCATATCGTGATTGTCAGTCCCACCACACTGTTGGCGACCCTGCGCGTGATCGACAGCCTGTGGAAGCAGGAGCGCCAGAGCCAGAATGCCCGGGAAATTGCCGAGCGTGCCGGTTGGCTGTACGACAAGTTCGTGCTGTTTATCCAGGACCTGGACGAGGTCGGCAACAGGCTGCAGCAACTGGACAAGGCTTACGGTGCGGCGCGCAACAAGCTGATCGAGGGACGTGGCAATCTGGTCAGTCGCAGCGAGCAATTGCGCTTGCTGGGTGCACGGGCCAGCAAGAGCCTGCCGGCGGACCTGCTGGAGCGGGCCATGACCGATGAGGACGGGTTGAGGCATTTGCCCGACGCTCAGCAAGCGCCATGAGTCCGTTCATCGCCCGGTGATGAAGTCGGGCCGGTTTAGTGTCACATTGCCCCTATGAAATATGATGTTTCCGGTTTGTATTCGGCTAAATACCAAAATGGCTCTAGAATCATTTCAGGCAGCCGATAGTCTAATCAGTCACAGGTGGCCGGTTTTTCCCTGAAGGGGGCATGTATGAACAGTAAAGTGCAGGAATGGCTTCATGATCTGGGTGTTGCCCTTGGTCTGATCGAAAGGCCGAAATTGCAACCCATACCGGTGCGTAACAACGACGAGCGTCGCCGCCCACGTCGATGATCACCGGTGGGTCGGTCGCCTGTGCAGGTCGCGAAGGCTCATGCCTGTCACGACCTGCGCTTTCCGGTTGGCGAACCTTTCTCGTCTGACCGCGAAGGCGAGTCTGTTTCCTGTTGCATCAACAGGATCAGGTCCACCAGCATAGGCAGTGATACATGTTCCGGACGCAGGCTTGCCCTTTCTCTGATAAAGCCCGGAAATCGACAGCCGAACAGGCTTTCGAGCCTTGCAAACAGATCGTCGACATCCTCCTTGTCCAGAACCAGTTCTGCGAACGTCGCCTCATCGTGGATAGGCGACTTGTCCACGAGAATGATGCCCAGCGCATCGAGTACCCGCTGCTTGATCCCCTCGCGATCCATTGGACCCCCAGGTGTGGTGTGCCTTGTCGAAGTTTTTGACGTTGGCTTCCATGCTTGCAGGCTAGCCCAGCCGGGCTGTGCTTGAATCGTATGCCGACGGACGCGCTGGCGCATCGGTATTTGGTGCGGCCACCGCTTGCGATAGACTGCGCGGTCTTGTCTGTGCGTCTGTCCTGGAGGTCCATCGATGTCCCGCGTGTGTTGCGAGCGCTGCCGGCGTCCGGCCAGTCATTGTTTGTGCTCCTTGATTCCGCAACTGGACAGTCGCACCCGGGTGCTGGTGCTGCAACATCCCAGCGAGGTCGACCATGCCCTGAATACGGCGCGCCTGGCTGCTCTGGGCCTGTGCAACGCTCAGCTGGAGGTGGGTGAAGTCTTCGGCAACCTGCCAGGCCTGCTCAATCAGCCCGGTTATCAGGCACGCTTGTTGTTTCCGGGCGAGGAGGCCGAAGTGCTAACCCCCGGCACCGGGACGACGCTGCCTACCTTGCTGGTGGTGCCCGACGGCACCTGGCGCAAGGCGCGCAAGCTGCTGCATCTCAACCCGATGCTGGCCGCCTTGCCCAGGATCACGCTGGGACAGGGTGCGGCGTCACGCTACCGACTGCGCAAGGCCCCGGGACCTGAGGCGTTGTCGACGCTGGAGTCGATCGTACAGGCGCTGAACGTGCTGGACGCCCCGTGTGATTTCAATCCCCTGCTGCGGCCTTTCGAAGCGTTGATCGAGGGGCAGATCGCGGCCATGGGCGAAGAAACCTTTCGTCGTAATCACACCTGAAGCCTGCCTGCCCGCCGTCATCTGGTGCGGAAAAAACACTTGGTCGTCGTATCTGTGCACAGCTGTAACTGTGCCATTGCACCGCGTGCACCTAAAATGACCAGCCTGTTCATTGTTCTGGATGCCCCGATGCATATTTCTTCCGGCCGCTGGCTGTTTGGCTTGAGCCTGGCACTGTTGACTGCGCTGTTATGGGGCATTCTGCCGGTCAAGCTCAAGCAGGTGCTGCTGGTCATGGACCCGGTGACGGTGACCTGGTATCGGCTGCTGGTGTCCGGCGCGCTGCTGTTCATCTGGCTCAAGGCCGTCAAGCGATTGCCGAGTTTCAAGCCCTTGGGGCGCAAGGGCAAGGGCCTGGTGGTCATGGCGGTGCTGGGACTGGTCGGCAACTATGTGCTGTACCTGATCGGCCTGCGGGTGCTGAGCCCGGGAACCACGCAACTGTTGATTCAGACCGGGCCGATCATGTTCCTGCTCGGCAGCATCCTGGTCTTCAAGGAGCGCTTCACGCTGGGGCAGGGCATTGGTTTGACCGTGATGGTCGTAGGCTTCGTGCTGTTTTTCAATGAACGGTTGGTAGAGCTGTTCACCTCGTTTGGCGAATACACCGCAGGCGTGCTGATCGTGCTGCTGGCCTCGCTGGTCTGGACCTTCTACGGCCTGAGCCAGAAGCAGTTGCTGACGGTGTGGGATTCGCGCCAGGTCATGATGGTGATCTACCTGTTCTGTGCGCTGCTGATCACCCCGTGGGCGCACCCGCTGGAGGCACTGCAATTGAGTCCGGTGCAGGGCTTTTTGCTGCTGGCTTGCTGCCTCAATACGCTGGTGGCCTACGGTGCCTTTGCCGAGGCCCTGGCGCATTGGGAGGCCTCGAAGGTCAGCGCCACCCTGGCCCTGACGCCACTGGTGACGCTGGTTACCGTCGCGGTCGCCGCCTGGCTGTGGCCCGCCGACGTCCAGGCCGAGCAGCTCAACCTGTTGGGATATGGCGGGGCGGTGCTGGTGGTGGCAGGTTCGGCATTGACGGCCCTGGGGCCGTCGCTGGTGGCCGTCTGGAAAGCCCGGCAGGTGAGGGTCTAGAGGAGGGCTGGCCGCCTATAGACTGCTAGCGGCGTCCCAATTGCTCAGCCTGACGAACCCATGCCTGCCGCTGGGCTTCATTGGCTGTATGAATGGGCGCGAACTCGGTCAGTCGGGTGGTCTTGATCCCGCAGAAACCCAGGATCGTACGCACCATCTGCCGATGTGCCGGCGCCCCGTAGACCCAGCGGAAATAGCGCGGCGGGGTGTCCAGCGTCACCAGCAGTTCGGCGCTGCGACCGCGTAGCAGTTCGTTGGATGGATCCTTGCGGCCATGCGTCTTGAACGCGAAACCGGGCGTGAAGGCCCGGTCGAAGAAGCCACTGAGCAGCGTCGGGATGCCGCCCCACCAGACGGGATAGACAAACACGATGTGCTCGGCCCAATGAATCTGGCGCTGGGCATCAAGCAGGTCGGCTTCCAGTATCTGGCTTTGCTCATAGCCGTTATGCAGCACCGGATCGAACGCCAGGGAGCCGAGCCTGATGGCGCGCACCACATGCCCCTGGCTGCGTGCGCCCTGGGCATAGGCATCACCCAGGGCATGACAGAGGCTGCTGGCCTTTGGCGTGCCATGAATCACCAGGATGCGTTTGCCATTACCTTCCAGTGGCGTAGCGCCACTGCGTGCATCAGCCATGACTGCCAGCCTCAAGCATCTTTTCCGGGCGTACCCAGGCGTCGAACTCCTCTTCGGTCAGATAACCCAGGTCCAGCGCTGCCTGGCGCAAGGTCAGGCCTTCGGTATAAGCCTTCTTGGCAATCTGCGCCGATTTGTCATAACCGATGTGCGGGTTGAGGGCGGTGACCAGCATCAGGCCGCGCTCCAGGTGCTCGGCCATCTTCTGCGCATCAGGCTCAAGGCCGACAATGCAGTGTTCGTTGAAGTTGCGGCAGCCGTCGGCCAGTAACTCGATGGACTCCAGCAGGTTATGGATGATCACCGGCTTGTAGACATTGAGCTGCAGATGCCCCTGGCTGGCGGCAAAGCCAATGGTGACATCGTTGCCCATGACCTGGCAGGCGAGCATCGACAAGGCTTCGCACTGGGTCGGGTTGACCTTGCCGGGCATGATCGAGCTGCCTGGCTCGTTGGCCGGCAGGCGCACCTCGGCCAGGCCGCCGCGCGGGCCGGAACCCAGCAGGCGCAGGTCGTTGGCAATTTTCATCAGGCTGGTGGCCAGGGTCTTGAGCGCACCCGACAGGGCGGCCAGCGGCTCGTGACCTGCCAGGGCGGCAAACTTGTTGGGTGCGGTGACGAATGGCAGGCCTGACAAGGCCGCCAGTTCTGCAGCCACGGCCTCGGCAAAGCCCTTGGGTGCATTGAGTCCGGTGCCCACGGCGGTGCCGCCCTGTGCCAGTTCGAAGACCGCCGGCAAGGTGGCGCGGATGGCTTTTTGCGAATAATCGAGCTGGGCGACAAAACCGGACAATTCCTGGCCAAAGGTGATCGGCGTGGCGTCCATCATGTGGGTGCGGCCGGTCTTGACCAGGTGGCTGTGTCGCGCGGCCTGTTCGGCCAAGCCGTTGGAGAGTTCGGCGATGGCGGGCAGCAACTGTTCTTTGACGGCTTGGGCCGCCGCGATGTGCATGGCGGTGGGGAAGCAGTCATTGGAGCTTTGCGAGCGGTTGACGTGATCGTTGGGATGCACCGGCGCCTTGCCGCCGCGGCCGTTGCCAGCCAGTTCGTTGGCGCGCCCGGCGATGACTTCGTTGACGTTCATGTTGCTCTGGGTGCCGCTGCCGGTCTGCCACACCACCAGCGGGAACTGCTCGTCATGTTCGCCGGCCAGGATCTCGTCAGCCGCCTGCTCGATCAGGCGGGCAATGTCGGCCGGCAGGTCGCCGTTGCGGTCGTTGACCCGGGCGGCGGCCTTCTTGATCAGGGTCAGGGCATGCACGACCTGCAGCGGCATGCGCTGGCGACCAATGGCGAAGTTGATCAGCGAGCGCTGGGTCTGCGCACCCCAATAGGCGTCTTCAGGGACTTCGATCGGACCAAGGCTGTCGGTTTCAGTACGGCTCACAGGGCTGCTCCTTCAATGTGCATTACGGCCATCTTCCTCTCTTGGCCGGGTGCCAGGAGAGCCACCAGTTTAGGCGCTATTGAAGGCTTTCAGTTCCCGGTGATTGAACTTTTGCGCAAAAGCACAGGGCTTGAGCCGCGTGCAGACATGGGCGCAGAATGACCGGCCTTGAGGTCATGCCTCGTCTGCTGAAAAAGGAAAATCGATGACCCGTTTTCGTGCCACATTCGCCGTGCTGGTCCTGGCCTGTGCCAGCGGTCAGGTGTTTGCCGATACCGCCAGCCATAATGCCAGCGCCGAAACGCTTCTCAACCTGACCAATGCCGACAAGCTGGCTACGCCGATGTACGCCCAGGCCCAGCAACTGTTTGCCCAGCGTTTTGCCGAAGCCAAGGCTCCGGCCTCGAAGAAGGCGCTGCTGGAAACCTACCAGGCCAAGGCCAATACCGCCCTCGACCAGGCGATCGGCTGGAACAAGCTCAAGCCGGACATGGTGCGCATCTACACCAACAATTTCACCGAGGCCGAACTCAAGGAGCTGGTCAGCTTCTACCAGTCGCCACTGGGCAAGAAAGTGCTGAGCAAGATGCCCGAACTGGCCCAGCAGTCAGTGATGCTGGTACAGACCAAGTCGCAAAGCGCCGTGCCGGTGGTCAACAAGCTGCTGACCGACATGAGCGCCGAGCTTGAGCCTGGCAAGGCCCAGGCGCCGGCCACCAAGACACCCTGAGACATTTCCATGAGCATGCAACAGCGTATCGAGGCCACTCTGGCCGTCCTGCAACCCCGGCACCTGCAGGTGCTGGATGAGAGCCACATGCATAGCCGCGGCCTGGAAACGCACTACAAGGCAGTGCTGGTCAGCGAGCAGTTCCAGGGGCTCAATGCGGTCAAGCGCCACCAGAAGGTCTACGGTGCGCTGGGCGAGCTGATGGGGCAATTCCATGCCCTGGCGCTGCACACCTACACGCCCGAGGAATGGGCGAAAACCGGCGCCGCGCCGTCGTCGCCGACCTGCGGTGGCGGTCACGCCTGACCCACAGGGCGGCCTTTGCTGGCTGCCTGGCACAGGCCACAGGCATTCGATTGATCCGGGTCATTGATCCGGATCAATTGAATGCCGCTGTCGGCCGCATGTCTGTTTTTGCTAGAATCCGCGCCGCGCCGTCCAGGCTGCCTGTTTTCCTTTCGGTTTTTCCCGTTAAGCTCTTTTTCATCCGGTAGGCCCTTTGCGAGGGTCGCCACCTGGAGATATTCATGACTCAACCGTCGATGCCCCAGCCAATCGTCGTGGCTGCCCTGTACAAGTTCGTCACCCTTGAAGATTACGTCGAGCTGCGCGAGCCGCTGCTCAAGGCGATGGTCGACAATGATGTCAAAGGCACGCTGCTGCTGGCCGAGGAAGGCATCAACGGTACGGTGTCCGGTACCCGTGAAGGCATCGATGGCCTACTGGCCTGGCTGCGCAGCGATGCACGGATGGTCGATATCGACCACAAGGAGTCGATGTGCGACGAGCAGCCGTTCTACCGCACCAAGGTCAAGCTCAAGAAAGAGATCGTGACCCTGGGCGTGCCGGGCGTCGACCCGAACAAGGCAGTCGGCACCTATGTCGAGCCCAAGGACTGGAATGCGCTGATCAGCGACCCCGAAGTGCTGCTGATCGACACCCGCAACGACTATGAAGTCTCGATCGGCACCTTCGAGGGCGCCATCGACCCCAAGACCACGTCGTTTCGCGAATTTCCCGACTACATCAAGGCCCACTTCGACCCTGCCGTGCACAAGAAAGTCGCCATGTTCTGCACCGGCGGCATTCGCTGCGAGAAGGCCTCAAGCTACATGCTGGGCGAGGGTTTCGAGGAGGTCTACCACCTCAAGGGCGGCATTCTCAAATACCTTGAGCAAGTCCCCCAGGAGCAGACCAAATGGAATGGCGACTGTTTCGTGTTCGATAATCGCGTGACCGTGCGCCACGATCTGACCGAAGGCGACTACGATCAGTGCCATGCCTGCCGCACCCCGGTCAGCGTCGAAGACCGTGCCAGCGAGCACTACACCCCGGGCATCAGTTGCCCCCATTGCTGGAACACGCTGAGCGAAAAGACCCGGCGCAGCGCCATCGACCGGCAGAAACAGATCGAACTGGCCAAGGCGCGCAATCAGCCGCATCCCATTGGCTTCAACTACCGTCAGCAACCGGAGGCCTGAGCCATGTCCGCTCGCCTGGTGTATGTCATGGACCCGATGTGTTCCTGGTGCTGGGGCTTTGCTCCGGTCGCCGAAGCGTTGGTGCACCAGGCCCGGGAGGGCGGTGTAGCCCTGCATCTGGTCATGGGGGGACTGCGTGCCAACGATGCGCCGCTGGAGGCTTCGACGCGCCGCTATATCCTCGATCACTGGCAATCGGTGGCGCAAACCACCGGCCAGCCGTTTGCGTTCGAAGGTGCCTTGCCCGAAGGGTTTGTCTACGACACCACGCCTGCCTGTCGCGCAGTGGTTGCAGCCAGGCAGCTTGATCCGGTGGCGGCCTGGCAACTGGTCGGCCTGATCCAGCAGGCGTTCTATGCCCAGGGGCGTGACGTGACCCAGCCGGCAATACTGGTCGAACTGGCCGGGCAGGCCGGTCTGCCACGCCAGGGGTTCGCCGAGGCGTTTGACAGCACCGCCAGCCTGGTCGCGACCCAGGCCGATTTCAGCTGGGCCCAGGGCCTGGGCATTGCCGGCTTTCCGACCCTGCTGGCCGAGCGCAACGGGCAACTGGCCCTGCTGACCAATGGTTATCAACCTCTGGATACCCTGGCCCCCTTGCTGGCGCGCTGGCTGGAGCGTGCCGCCAGTGCCTGACAGCCCCGGTGACACGGCCAGGCCCAGGCCGCTGACGGGTCCCGGTGATCGACTGAGCTGGGCTGAAATCCGCCGCTTGGCCCTGCAGCATAAAAAAGCCTTGTGGACGGCCAACGGGGTGGCCGTCATGGCCACATTGTGCAGTGTGCCGATTCCGTTGCTGTTGCCGCTGCTGGTCGATGAGGTGTTGCTCGGTCACGGTAATACGGCCCTGCGCTACATGGACCGGCTGCTGCCCGAAGGCTTGCAGAAGGCGGTCGGCTACATCGGCCTGATGCTGCTGCTGACCTTGTTGCTGCGCCTGGGCGCCTTGCTCTTCAACGTTTTGCAGGCCCGTCTGTTTGCCCGCTTGTCCAAGGACATTGTCTACCGCATCCGCCTGCGGCTGATCGAGCGCCTCAAGCGCATTGCCTTGCGTGAATATGAAAGCCTGGGCAGTGGCACGGTGACCACGCATCTGGTCACCGACCTGGACACGCTGGACAAGTTCGTCGGCGAAACCCTGAGCCGTTTTCTGGTGGCCATGCTGAGCCTGGCGGGAACTTCGGCCATTCTGGTATGGATGCACTGGAAGCTGGCGCTGCTGATTTTGCTGTTCAATCCACTGGTGATCATGGCTACGGTGCGCCTGGGCAAGCGGGTCAAGCACCTCAAGAAGCAGGAAAACGACAGCACCGCGCGGTTCACCGAGAGCCTGAGCGAGACCCTGGACGCGATCCAGGAGGTGCGGGCCAGCAACCGGCAGGAATTCTTTCTGGGGCGCCTGGGGTTGCGTGCCCGTGAAGTGCGCGATTATGCCGTCAATTCGCAGTGGAAAAGCGATGCGTCAAGTCGTGCCAGTGCGCTGCTGTTTCAGTTTGGCATCGACATCTTTCGTGCGGCCGCGATGCTTACGGTGCTGTTCTCGGACCTGTCCATCGGCCAGATGCTGGCAGTGTTCAGCTACCTGTGGTTCATGATCAGTCCGGTCGAACAATTGTTGAACCTGCAATACGCCTTTTATGCTGCCGGGGGGGCATTGAGCCGGATCAACGAGCTGTTGGCGCGGGCTGACGAGCCGCATTACCCGGGCGGCGCCGACCCTTTCAAAGACGCTCGGACCGTGGGCATCGAGGTGCGCGGCCTGAGCTTCGGGTATGGCGCCGAGCGGGTGCTTGACCAGTTGAGCCTGTCCATTGCGCCGGGCGAGAAAGTGGCCATTGTCGGTGCCAGCGGGGGCGGCAAGAGCACGCTGGTGCAATTGCTGCTGGGCCTGTACACGCCTGACAGTGGCAGTATCCGCTTCGGCGGGGCGACCGTGCAGGACATCGGTCTTGCGCGGGTACGCGAGCAGGTGGCAGTGGTGCTGCAGCATCCGGCCCTGTTCAATGACAGCGTGCGCGCCAACCTGACCATGGGCCGTCCTTGCAGCGATGAGGCGTGCTGGCAGGCCCTGGGCATTGCGCAGTTACAGGACACCGTGCGCAGCATGCCGCTGGGGCTGGATACCATTCTGGGGCGTTCCGGCGTACGGTTGTCCGGTGGTCAGCGTCAACGCCTGGCGATTGCACGCATGGTGCTGGCCGAACCGAAGGTAGTGATTCTCGACGAAGCCACCTCGGCGCTGGACGCGGCCACCGAATACAACCTGCACCAGGCCCTTGGACGATTCCTGCAAGGGCGCACCACCTTGATCATTGCGCACCGTCTGTCGGCGGTGAAGCAGGCTGACCGGGTGCTGGTGTTCGATGACGGGCGCATTGCCGAGGATGGCGATCACCAGCAGTTGATGGCCGAGGGTGGTCTGTATGCCCGGCTCTATGGTCATCTGCAGCAAGTCTGAGGCCTGTTTCAACGTTATGCAGGGTCAATGACCGAATCGGCCTGCCGGCTCGATGGATCTGACCTAGTCTGAGGGCTGGATCATCAGTCGGCAGTCGGTGAACGCACCCCATGAAGTCCTCGCGACCCTTTGCCAGGCCCCGTTTTCTGGGCATTGTCTGGCCTTTCATTGCCGTGGCGCTGTTCCAGGCGCTGCTGGGCTGTTTCAGCCTGTACCTGATGTCGGCCGTGCGCAGCTACGTCGGTGGCGAAAGCCTGTGGTCCAAGGGCCAGAAAGACGCCATTCATGCGCTGGACCTGTATGTGCTCAGCCGCCATGAACGCGACTGGTTGCGGTATCGTCAGGCCATGCTCATTCCCGAAGGTGACCGGTTGATGCGCGAGGCGCTGGACCGGCCCGAGCCGGACACGGCCGCGGCGCGCAGCGGCATTCTGCAAGGCGGCAACCATGCGCAGGATGTCGCCGGGATCATCTGGCTGTACCGCTATTTTCGCGATGCCCCGCCCATGAAGGAGGCCCTTGGCTGGTGGGCGCTGGGCGACACCTACCTGAGCGAGCTCGACACCCTGGCGCAGAGCGTGCGTGTGCGTATCGCCCAGGGCGAGCCGACGCCTGCCGAGGTGACGGCGTGGCGCACGCAGATCGATACGCTCAACGCCAGGATCACGCCGGCAGCCGTGGCATTCAGCAATGCGCTGGGTGCAAGCTCCCGGCAAATGCTGGCGCTGCTGGTGGGCATCAACCTGATCACGGCGGCGGGCCTGATCGTGCTGGCGCTGTGGCGAACCCACAAGCTGCTGGCCTTGCGTCGTGCCGTTGCCGATGCCCTGCGTATGGAAAAGGAGCGGGCGCAGGTGACGCTTGCTTCCATCGGCGATGGCGTGATCAGCACCGACGTGCATGGCGCCATTGTCTACATGAACCCGGCCGCCGAGCAACTCACGCACTGGCAAGGCGCGCAGGCCGCCGGCATGCCTCTGGCGGCCCTGTTTCATCTGCTGGACGAGAGCGAACGTCACGACAGCTCGACGCTGATCGAGCATATCCGGCGCGGCCAGTTCAAGCGCGGCAGTGTGCATTGCCGGCTGATCCAGCGCCTGGACGGCAGCACCGTACCCGTGGCGCTGGTGGGGTCGCCGATCCACACCGACGGTCAGGTCAGTGGCATGGTGCTGGTGTTGCACGACCTGACCCAGGAGCGCCAGTACGTGGCCAATCTGTCCTGGCAGGCCGCCCACGACGCGCTGACCGGACTGGTCAATCGCAGCGAATTCGAATACCGCCTTGAGCAACTGCTAGGCCATGAGGGATCGTGCCATGCGCTGTTGTTGCTCGACCTGGACCAGTTCAAGCTGATCAACGATGGCCATGGCCATGCAGCCGGTGATCAACTGTTGCGCCATTTGTGCACCGTACTGCCGCAGAGCCTGCGTGAAGGCGACACCCTGGCGCGGCTGGGAGGCGATGAGTTCGGTATCTTGCTGTACCAGTGCTCGCCACAGAGTGCCCGGGAAATCGCCGAAGGCTTGCGGCGCATTGTCGAAAACCTGCACTTCGTCTTGAAAGGACGTACGTTCATGGTCACTGCCAGTATCGGCATGGTGCTGATCGACAGTGCTTGCCAGCGCCTGGAAGATGCCCTGCGCGGTGCTGACCTGGCCTGTTACATGGCCAAGGAAAAAGGCCGCAACCGG
This sequence comes from Pseudomonas sp. Leaf127, assembly GCF_001423155.1. Lineage (NCBI taxonomy): Bacteria > Pseudomonadati > Pseudomonadota > Gammaproteobacteria > Pseudomonadales > Pseudomonadaceae > Pseudomonas > Pseudomonas sp. Leaf127. The sequence continues at coordinate 115,875 of NZ_LMOA01000020.1, forward strand.
GTTCAGGTCTATCACCCGGACGATCTGGATCTGTCATTGCGCTCCGGCGAAATGGCCTGGATCCAGCGCCTGCACATGGCGCTCGAGGAGGATCGTTTCTGCTTGTACGCCCAGGAAATTGCCGCGCTGGATCCTGAAGGCAAGGATCATGGCCCGCGCCATATTGAAATTCTCCTGCGCCTGCGCGATGAGTCCGGCGCCATTGTCGTGCCGGACCGGTTCATCCCGGCGGCCGAACGCTTCGGGTTGATGACGACCCTGGACCGCTGGGTGGTGCGTACGGTGTTCCGGCTGCTCGCTCAGAGCCGTGAGCATGAAGCGGGTGGGGCATCGCCGGCGCTGTGCTCGATCAACCTGTCGGGGTCCAGCATTGGTGACAGCGCTTTTCTGGAGTACCTCAAGCAGCAGTTCCACAGCCATGGCGTGGCGCCAGGCATGATCTGCTTCGAGATCACCGAAACCACCGCCATTGCCGACCTGGGGCGGGCCATCGCCTTTATCAACGAACTCAAGGCGTTGGGGTGCCTGTTTTCGCTGGACGATTTTTGTGCGGGTATGTCCTCGTTCGCCTACCTCAAGCACCTGCCGGTGGACTTTCTCAAGATCGACGGCAGTTTCGTCAAGGACATGCTCGACAACACGGTCAACCGCTCGATGGTCGAGGTGATCAATCACATCGGCCATGTCATGGGCAAGCGCACCATCGCCGAATACGTCGAAACGCCATTGATCGAAGAGGTCCTGCGCGAGATGGGCGTGGATTTTGCCCAGGGCTACCTGATCGGTCGCCCAGAATTGTTGACCCGTGACAGTCTTTACAGGGAGCCGGTACGGCTTGGCGGGCGCCACTACCCACGCAAGGATTTTTCAACAGGAGTTACACAGTGATCGATACTTTCGTCAGAACCGGTCCGCTCATGGAAGCCAGCAGTTATCCCCTCTGGGCGCAGCAACTGATCAGTGACTGCAGCGAGGCCAAGGCGCGTGTAGTGGAGCACGAACTCTATCAGCGGATGCGCGACGGGCGTCTGAGTCCTGCGATCATGCGTCAGTACCTGATCGGCGGGTGGCCGGTGGTCGAGCAGTTTGCGGTGTACATGGCGCAGAACCTGACCAAGACCCGCTTTGCCCGCCACCCCGGCGAGGATATGGCGCGGCGCTGGCTGATGCGCAACATTCGTGTCGAGCTCAATCATGCCGATTACTGGGTCAACTGGTGCCAGGCCCACGATGTGAGCCTGGACGATCTCAAGGCCCAGCGCGTGCCACCCGAGCTGCATGCCCTGAGCCATTGGTGCGCACAGAGTTGCGCCAGCGACAGCCTGGCGGTGGCCATGGCGGCGACCAACTATGCCATCGAAGGCGCCACCGGGGAATGGTCGGCACTGGTGTGTTCCACGGGCGTCTATGCCGAGGGCTTCCCCGAGGCCTCACGCAAGCGGGCCATGAAGTGGCTGAAGATGCACGCCCAGTATGACGATGCCCACCCGTGGGAGGCGCTGGAGATCATCTGCACGCTGGTCGGCCGCCAGGCCAGTGAGGCCCGACAGCATGAGCTGCGCCAGGCGATCACGCGAAGCTATGACTACATGTACCTGTTTCTGGAGCGCTGCCTGCAACCTGAGCGGCAGGAGCGCAGTCGTCCGGTACGTGAACGGGCCGCGCAGTCGGCATAGCCAGGCCGTTCAGCCGGCCATCATCATCCGGTTGCGCCCCTCGCGCTTGGCCGCGTACAGGGCGCTGTCGGCGCGGCGCAGCAGGCTGTCGGTGGACTCGGCCGGCAGCAAGGTAGAGCACCCCAGGCTGATGCTCGGCCTGAGGCTGCCCAGGCTGCTGAAGTCCAGATCGTTTACGGCCTGGCGCAGGCGTTCACCCACCAGGGCTGCGGTGTCGCGGTCCGTGTTGGCGAGGATGATCACGAATTCCTCGCCGCCATAGCGGAACACCCGGTCGACATTGCGCACCTGGCTTTTCAGGGTCTGGGCGACACGCTTGAGTACCTGGTCGCCGTGGTAATGGCCATAGGTGTCGTTGATGCGCTTGAAGTGATCGATGTCCAGCATCAACAGCGACAACGGCTGGCGATGACGGCACGACGCTTCGGCTTCGCGCGACAGGGTCTGTTCCATGGCGATGCGGTTGCCGGTTTCGGTCAGCGGATCACGCATGGCGTTCTGGATGGCCAGGCGATAGAGCAGGGCATTGCGCAGCGGGTACAGCAGGTGGCTCAGCAGGCTTTCGAGCTCGGTGTGCTGCGCATCGTCCAGCGGCTGGCGCCGGTGCAGGACCAGTTCGCCGAGCGATTCGTGCTCATGGCTGAGGCTGTAGCTGGCCACCGCCAGAGTCCGTTCGCCCAAATGCAACTGCAGGTCGCTGACCGCATGGCTGTAGAGCAGGCCATCAAGGTTCAGGTAAGGCTGCAGGTTCTGAAAAAACAGGCTCAGGATGCGGTCGGCTTCCAGGCTGGTTTGCAGTTGCTGGGCCAGGAGCAGGCTCAGGTGCGGCAAATCCATGGCCGGGCGAGTGACGGGCGAACGGTCCTGCGCGCGATCCTGCGCATGCAGGTGCTGCACGACGCGGGTGTCGATATCCACTGACCCGATCCGGGTGGGAGAACTCATGTCTTCACTCCTGCGCACATTCCTTGCTGGCTGGTTGGGTTAGAGCGAAACGCGTGCCATTCGGTTCATTCATCCCTGAGTTCTTGAAAATCAACGGTTTGCTGGCAGGGTTCAGAGCAATACGGCGGCAGTTGCTTGGCGTTTTAACGGTTTTAACCGGTCAAGGCGTCAGCAGGTGTCGACTGGCCGTCACCGCTGAGCTTTCTTTATATCACTGGGCGTTGAGGGCCTGGCCATTGATGGCTGCGCTGTCGGGGCCCATCAGGTACAGGTAGACCGGCATGATCTGCTCGGGCGTCGGGTTGCGCATCGGGTCTTCCGCCGGGTACGCCTGGGCGCGCATGTCGGTGCGAGTGGCGCCCGGGTTGACGCTGTTGGCGCGTACCAGGGTCACACCGTCAAGCTCGTCGGCCAGGGTCTGCATCAGCCCTTCGGTGGCGAATTTCGAGACCCCGTAGGCACCCCAGTGGGCACGGCCCTTGCGCCCGACACTGCTGGAGGTAAAGACCACCGAGGCATCGACCGATTGCTTGAGCAGCGGCAACAGAGCGTGGGTCAGCATGTGCACGGCATTGACGTTGATGTGCATCACACGCATGAAGTGCTCGCCCGGCAAGTGCTCCAGCGGCATGCGCGGACCGATGATCGAGGCGTTGTGCAGCAGGCCGTCGAGGACCCCGAATGCATTTTCGATCATTCGCGCCAGTGCATCGTACTGCTGCGGTCCTGCCGTTTCCAGGTCAAGAGGGATCACCACCGGGGGCACGTGGCCGGCCGCGACGATCCGGTCGTGAACCTGGTTCAGGTGGGCTTCGGTCCTGCCCAGCAACAGGACAGTGGCGCCATGCGCGGCAAAGGTGCTGGCGGCAGCGGCCCCGATGCCGCGCCCGGCACCGGTGACCAGAATGACCCGGCCCTTGAGCAGGTCGGGGGATGCGGTGTAGTCGAACATCGTCAACCTCCTTGTCAATGACGTATCAGGTGCGGTATCAGCAACTGCACAGGGCGTTGTCGAGTACCTTGCGCAGCTCCAGCGGGTGGTCGACCACCACGTCGGCACCCCAATGGTCGGGGTTGTCGTTGGGATGAATGTAGCCGTAGCGTACCGCAGCGGTGCGGGTGCCGGCATCACGGCCCGACTCGATGTCACGCAGGTCGTCACCGACGAACAGCACGCTGGCAGGGTCCAGGTCCAGTTGCGTGCAGGCCAGGATCAAAGGCTCCGGGTGCGGCTTGCTGTAGGTGACATGGTCCGGGCAGATCAGCAGCGCCGAGCGCTCGGCCAGCCCCAGGCGGGCCATGATCGGTTCGGCGAAACGCACCGGCTTGTTGGTCACCACGCCCCAGATCAGGCCGGCTTTTTCGATGTCGGCGAGCAAGGTGTCCATGCCGTCGAACAGCCGGGTGTGCACGGCACAATCGGCCTGGTAGCGCTCCAGGAACTCCAGGCGCAAGGCCTCGAACTCCGGTGCGTTGGGCGACAGGGCGAAGGTCGCGGCGACCATGGCCTTGGCACCGCCGGAAATCTCGTCGCGAATCAGTTTGTCATCGACCGCCGGAAAGCCGCGTTCGGCCAGCATGGCCTGGCAGATGGCAATGAAGTCGGGCGCGGTGTCCAGCAAGGTGCCGTCCATGTCGAACAGGATTGCTCGCAGGCGCATGCTCAAGCCTCCCGTACGGTCTGGATCATGTAATTGACGTCGACATCGTTGGCCAGCTTGTAGTGCTTGGTCAGCGGGTTGTAGGTCAGGCCGATGATGTCCTTGACCTGCAGGCCCGTGGCCCGGCTCCAGGCGCCCAGTTCGGAAGGGCGGATGAATTTCTTGAAGTCATGGGTGCCGCGTGGCAGCAGGTTGAGCACGTACTCGGCGCCGACGATGGCAAACAGGTAGGCCTTGGGGTTGCGGTTGATGGTCGAGAAGAACACCTGGCCGCCCGGCTTGACCATGCGGTAGCACGCGGCGATCACCGAAGACGGGTCGGGCACGTGCTCAAGCATCTCCAGGCAGGTCACTACGTCAAACTGCTCGGGCATTTCCAGGGCCATGTCTTCGGCGGTGATCTGCCGGTACTCGACTTCCACGCCAGACTCGAGCTGGTGCAGGCGGGCCACGGCCAGCGGTGCCTCGCCCATGTCGATGCCGGTCACGGTGGCGCCGCGCAAGGCCATGGCCTCGCTGAGAATGCCACCGCCGCAGCCGACGTCGAGCACTTTCTTGCCGGCCAGGCTGACGCGCTCGTCAATCCAGTTGACGCGCAGCGGGTTGATGTCGTGCAGGGGCTTGAACTCGCTTTCGCGGTCCCACCAGCGATGGGCAAGGGCCTCGAATTTGGCGATTTCTGCGCGGTCGACGTTGCTCATGGGATGTCCCTCTTCAACTCTGGATTCGGTGTGGTCCGGCGGCCGGCGCAAGGCCTGGCACTGATGATGGGCCGGTGCTGCATGTTATTGGTCCTGGCCGGCAATGCGCCGTCCCCAGGCCATGGCGGTGTCGCGCAGGACCTGTTCGTCCATGCGGGTCAGGCGGCCGTCTTCGAGCAAGGGCTTGCCGGCAACCCACACATGGCGCACACAGTCGCGGCTGCAGGTGTAGATCAATTGCGAGACCGGGTCATAGACCGGTTGCTGGTTCAGCCCGCTGAGGTCGAAAGCGACCATGTCGGCTGCCTTGCCAGGCTCCAGCGAGCCGGTTTCTGCCTGGATGCCCAGGGCCCGGGCGCCGTTGAGCGTGGCCATGCGCAAGGCCCGGTGGGCGTCGAGCGCAGTGGCGGAGCCGGCCACAGCCTTGGCCAGCAAGGCGGCGGTACGGGTTTCGCCGAGCAGGTCCAGGTCATTGTTGCTGGCCGCGCCATCGGTGCCGATAGCCACATTGACGCCGGCCTGCCAGAGACGTTCCACCGGGCAGAAGCCGCTGGCCAGTTTCAGGTTCGATTCGGGGCAATGGATCACGCTGGTGTTGCTTTCGACCAGCAGCGCCAGGTCGTCCTCGCTGATCTGGGTCATGTGCACCGTTTGCAGGCGCGGACCCAGCAGGCCGAGCCGATGCAGGCGCGCCAGCGGGCGTTCCTGATGCTGCTCGAGGGATTGCTCGACTTCGAAGGCGGTTTCGTGCACATGCATCTGGATCATGGCATCGAGCTCGTCGGCGATCACCCGCACGCGCTCCAGGTTTTCGTCACTCACGGTGTAGGGCGCATGCGGGCCGAACGCGACCTTGATGCGCGAATGGTGCGCCAGGTCGCTGAACAGCTCAATGCCGACGTGCAGGGCCTCGTCGATGTTTCGCGCTCCCGGAACCGGAAAATCGAGCACCGGTACGCAGATTTGTGCACGCATGCCGCTGTCGTGGACGCGCTCGGCGGCCACCTTGGGGTAGAAGTACATGTCTGAAAAACAGGTGATGCCACCCTTGAGCTGCTCGGCGATGGCCAGGTCGGTGCCGTCGCGCACGAAGGCCTCGTCGACCCATCGGCCTTCGGCGGGCCAGATGTGCTCCTGCAGCCAGGTCATCAGCGGCAGGTCGTCGGCCAACCCGCGGAACAGGGTCATGGCTGCATGCCCGTGGGCGTTGATCAGGCCGGGGGCCAGCAGCATGCCGGGCAACTCGATGACTTGTTCACAGGGGTGACGCAAGCCCTCGTCACGTGGCCCGATCCAGGCGATCAGTCCGTCGCGGATGCCAATGCCATGACCCTGCAGCACCACACCCGCAGGTTCGACCGGCACCAGCCAGGCGGGCAGGAGCAGCAGATCGAAGGGCGCAGGAGGTGTTGACATGACAGGGCTTCCGGGGGTTTGTTCAGCGAGTGTGAAGGACCTGCATGGCCGCGAGGCTGGCCAAAGGCTTGCAAGCGAGGCTCAGGTATCGCACGTGCTGCGTCTATAAAGGTCTGTACCAAGGGTGATGGCGAAGTATACCCGAGCACCCTCAGGGTGGGCTCGCTATAATCGACCGCTTTTTTATTCGGGTTTTGACTGTGATAACGGAGTTGGCAATGCGCGATCGGTTATTGGCTGCGGAGAAAGTACAGGCCATCGATTGGCGGGATGACGCTCTTTATTTGCTGGACCAGCGGGCATTACCGTTTACAGAAACCTGGCTGCCCTATGACAGCGCGGCCGGCGTGGCCGAGGCGATTCGCACGATGGTGGTGCGCGGCGCCCAGGCCATCGGCATCAGCGCCGCCTATGGCCTGGTGCTGGCGGCTCGTACCCGCCTGGCGGCCGGGGGTGACTGGCGAGCGGCGCTGGAGGCGGATTTTGCCCTGCTGGCCAGGGCACGGCCTACAGCGGTGAATGCGAGCTGGGCACTCAATCGCCTGCGTGAGCGGCTGCAGCGCCTCAAGGAAAACGAAGATCCGCTGGCGGTACTCGAGGCGGAGGCGGCGGCCATTCATCTGAGCGACCGTGAGGCCAACCTGACCATGGCGCAACTGGGCACCGAGCTGATTCGCAAGCATCAGGGCAATCTGCAGACCGTGTTGACCCATGGCAACGCCGGCGCCCTGGCCACGGGCGGCGTGGGCACCGCGCTGGGCGTGATCCGCGCCGCTTATCTGGAGAGCATGATCGAACGGGTGTATGTCGATGAAACCCGCCCCTGGCTGCAAGGTTCACGACTGACCGCCTGGGAACTGGCCAGCGACGGTGTGCCGGTCAGCCTCAATGTCGATGGGGCTGCGGCGCACCTGATGCGTACCAAGGGCATCACCTGGGTGATCGTCGGCGCCGACCGCATTACCGCCAACGGCGATGTGGCCAGCAAGATCGGCACCTACCAACTGGCAGTGGCGGCCATGCACCACGGCGTGCGCTTCATGGTGGTGGCGCCCAGTTCGAGCATCGACATGAGCATGCCCAGCGGTGATGACATCCTGCTCGAGGAGCGCCAGGGGCGCGAGCTGCTGGAGCTGGGCGGGCAACGGCTGACGACGACGGTCGAGGTGGTCAATCCGGTGTTCGACGTGACGCCGGCGGACCTGATCGACGCCATCGTCACAGAAAAAGGCATTGTCGAGCGTCCTGACACCGCCAAGCTGGCCCAGTTGATGAGCCGCAAGCACCTGCATTGAGTGCCGGCGGTTGCGACAGGGGATCGTGTTTGTCCTGCGGGGTCGTCTGTGCGGGGCTGTGAGCGCTTCTCGGGCGATTCAGGCCTGGATGGCTCATTTGCGGCCTGAGCAAAGGATAGGAGCGTAGCGGCGATTGTGGTAACATCCGGCGGTTTCCGGGGACGCTAATCGCCGTCCCTCCTACTGCGCAGATCCATGGCGTAACTCGTTGATTTGTCGTAAGTCGCTGCATGGCCATTGGCCTGCGGCGACGAGCCTTTGCCGTTTCGCAGGGAATGGCGGGCTTTCACCAGAAAAAGGAATCAGGCTTCTCATGGGTGAACTGGCCAAAGAAATTCTCCCGGTCAATATCGAAGACGAGCTGAAACAGTCCTACCTCGACTACGCCATGAGCGTGATCGTCGGTCGAGCGCTGCCGGACGCGCGCGATGGCCTGAAGCCCGTGCATCGGCGTGTGCTGTATGCCATGAGCGAGCTGGGCAACGACTGGAACAAGCCGTACAAGAAGTCCGCCCGTGTGGTCGGCGATGTGATCGGTAAGTACCACCCGCACGGCGACACCGCTGTCTACGACACCATCGTGCGCATGGCGCAGCCGTTCTCGCTGCGCTACCTGCTGGTCGACGGCCAGGGCAACTTCGGTTCGGTCGACGGTGACAACGCAGCAGCCATGCGTTACACCGAAGTGCGCATGACCAAGCTGGCGCACGAGCTGCTGGCCGACCTGCACAAGGAAACCGTGGACTGGGTGCCCAACTACGACGGCACCGAGCTGATCCCGGCGGTCATGCCGACCCGGATCCCCAACCTGCTGGTCAACGGTTCCAGTGGTATTGCCGTGGGCATGGCGACCAACATTCCGCCGCACAACCTGGGCGAAGTCATCGACGGTTGCCTGGCCCTGATCGACAATCCCGAACTGTCGGTCGACGACCTGATGCAGTACATCCCCGGCCCCGACTTCCCGACGGCAGGTGTGATCAACGGTCGCGCCGGCATCATCGAGGCCTACCGCACCGGTCGCGGGCGCATCTACATGCGGGCCCGCTCCACGATCGAAGACATCGACAAGGTCGGTGGTCGCCAGCAGATCGTCATTACCGAACTGCCGTACCAGCTCAACAAGGCGCGCCTGATCGAGAAGATCGCCGAGCTGGTCAAGGAGAAGAAGCTCGAAGGCATCACCGAGCTGCGTGACGAGTCCGACAAGGACGGCATGCGCGTGGTCATCGAGCTGCGCCGTGGCGAAGTGCCCGAGGTCATCCTCAACAATCTTTATGCCCAGACCCAGCTGCAAAGCGTGTTCGGCATCAACATTGTTGCCCTGATCGACGGCCGTCCGCGCATTCTCAACCTCAAGGACCTGCTGGAAGCCTTCGTGCGTCACCGCCGCGAAGTCGTGACCCGCCGCACCGTGTTCGAACTGCGCAAGGCGCGCGAGCGCGGGCACATCCTTGAAGGCCAGGCCGTGGCGCTGTCGAACATCGACCCGGTCATCGCCCTGATCAAGGCCTCGCCGTCGCCGGCCGAGGCCAAGGAAGCGCTGATCAGCACCGCGTGGGAATCGAGCGCCGTGGTCGAGATGGTCGAGCGCGCCGGGGCCGACTCGTGCCGCCCGGAAAACCTTGATCCGCAATATGGCCTGCGCGACGGCAAGTATTTCCTTTCGCCCGAACAGGCCCAGGCCATTCTCGAACTGCGCCTGCACCGCCTGACCGGGCTGGAGCACGAGAAGCTGCTGGGCGAGTACCAGGAGATCCTCAAGCAGATCGGCGAGCTGATCCGCATCCTCAACAGCGCCGAGCGACTGATGGAAGTCATTCGCGAAGAGCTGGAGCTGATCCGCAGCGAATACGGCGATGTGCGCCGCACCGAGATCCTCGATGCGCGCCTGGACCTGACCCTGGGTGACCTGATCACCGAGGAAGACCGCGTGGTGACCATTTCCCACGGCGGCTACGCCAAGACCCAGCCGCTGACCGCCTACCAGGCCCAGCGCCGTGGCGGCAAGGGCAAGTCGGCCACCGGTATCAAGGACGAAGACTACATTTCGCACCTGCTGGTCGCCAACAGCCACACCACGCTGCTGATGTTCTCCAGCAAGGGCAAGGTGTACTGGCTCAAGACCTACGAGATCCCGGAAGCCTCGCGTGCTGCGCGCGGTCGTCCGCTGGTCAACCTGCTGCCGCTGGATGAGGGTGAGTACATCACCACCATGCTGCCGGTCGAGGAGTACACCGAAGGCCACTACATCTTCATGGCCACCGCCAATGGCACCGTGAAGAAAACCCCGCTGGAGCAGTTCAGTCGTCAGCGCAGCGTGGGCCTGATCGCCCTGGAGCTGGACGAAGGCGATGTGCTGATCCGTGCAGCGATCACCGATGGCGAGCGTGAGGTCATGCTGTTCTCCGACGGTGGCAAGGTCACTCGCTTCAAGGAGTCCGATGTGCGAGCGATGGGCCGTACCGCCCGTGGTGTGCGCGGCATGCGCCTGGCCGAAGGCCAGAAGCTGATTTCCATGCTGATCCCGGAGGAGGGCAGCCAGATTCTCACCGCCTCCGAGCGCGGCTATGGCAAGCGTACGGCGATTGACGAGTTCCCCGAGTACAAGCGTGGCGGCCAGGGCGTGATCGCCATGGTCAGCAACGATCGCAACGGCCGTCTGGTCGGCGCGATCCAGGTGCTCGACGGCGAAGAGATCATGCTGATCTCCGACCAGGGCACCCTGGTGCGTACCCGTGTCGGTGAAGTGTCCAGCCTGGGTCGTAACACCCAGGGCGTGACCCTGATCAAGCTGGCCAGCGACGAGAAACTGGTGGGCCTGGAGCGGGTGCAGGAGCCTTCGGAAAGCGAAGACGACGAAGTATCCGTACTGGACGACGAGGCGCTGGAGGCGGATCTTGACGCCGATGAAGCCGGTGACGAGGCGGGCGATGAGCTGTCGGCCGACACCGCAGGTGATGAAGAGCCTCAGGGCTGAGTCATGAAGTAAATCAGTCGGGGGCCGGTTCGTTTGTGCATGCGCACCTTCGTACCTGCCCTCGCTGCGTTTCGGCCGTTCTGCAGATCGCGGACGGTCGATGCGGATTTCCTGCGCAGGCAGGCCAGGGCCATCGAGCGTCCTGCCGGCTGTGCAACGTTGCGCGAACAGACCCAACGCATTTGACGAGAGTGGATATGAGCAAGCGAGTCTTTAACTTCTGCGCAGGTCCTGCTGCGCTCCCTGAAGCTGTGCTGTTGCGTGCCCAGGCCGAGCTGCTGGACTGGCATGGCAAGGGCCTGTCGGTCATGGAGATGAGCCATCGCAGCGATGAGTTCGTGTCGATTGCCAACAAGGCCGAGCAGGATTTTCGCGATCTGCTGCATATCCCTGCCAACTACAAGGTCCTGTTCCTGCAGGGCGGTGCCAGTCAGCAGTTCGCCCAGATTGCCCTGAACCTGCTGCCGGAGAACGGCGAGGCCGACTACGTCGACACCGGGATCTGGTCGCAGAAGGCCATCGAAGAAGCGTCGCGCTATGGCAAGGTCAACGTGGCCGCCACCGCCAGGCCCTATGACTACTTCGCCATTCCGGGCCAGGACGAATGGACCCTGTCGAAAAACGCGGCCTACGTCCATTACGCGCCCAACGAGACCATCGGCGGCCTGGAATTCAACTGGATTCCCGAGACCGGTGACGTACCGTTGATCGCCGACATGTCCTCGGACATCCTGTCGCGCCCTGTCGATATTTCCCGTTTCGGCATGATCTACGCCGGCGCCCAGAAGAACATCGGCCCCAGCGGCGTGGTGGTGGTCATCATCCGTGAAGACCTGCTGGGCCGCGCCCGCGCCCTGTGCCCGACCATGCTCAACTATAAGGTCGCGGCCGATAACGGCTCGATGTACAACACCCCGCCGACCCTGGCCTGGTACTTGTCGGGCCTGGTGTTCGAGTGGCTCAAGGAGCAGGGTGGCGTTGAAGCCATGGCCCGTGTCAACGAGGCCAAGCAGCGCCTGCTTTACGACTACATCGATGCCAGTGCGCTGTACAACAACCCGATCAACAAGGCCGATCGCTCGTGGATGAACGTGCCGTTCCGCCTGGCCGATGATCGCCTGGACAAGCCGTTCCTGGCCGGCGCCGATGCCAACGGCCTGCTCAACCTCAAGGGGCACCGTTCGGTCGGTGGCATGCGCGCCTCGATCTACAACGCCGTGGGCCTGGATGCGGTCAATGCGCTGGTCACCTACATGAAAGACTTCGAGCGGGAGCACGGTTGATGTCAGAGCAGGAACTCAAGGCACTGCGGGTGCGCATCGATGCACTCGACGAAAAGATCCAGGACCTGATCGGCGAGCGTGCGCGCTGCGCCCAGGAAGTGGCGCGGGTCAAGATGTCGTCCCTGGCCGAGAACGAAGTGCCTGTGTTCTATCGCCCGGAGCGTGAAGCCCAGGTGCTCAAGCGGGTCATGGAGCGTAACCGCGGCCCGCTCAGCAATGAAGAAATGGCCCGGCTGTTCCGCGAGATCATGTCTTCGTGCCTGGCCCTTGAGCAGCCGCTCAAGGTGGCTTACCTGGGGCCTGAGGGGACCTTTACCCAGGCGGCGGCCATGAAGCATTTCGGCCATGCGGTAATCAGCCGGCCGATGGCGGCCATCGATGAAGTGTTCCGTGAGGTGGTGGCCGGTGCGGTCAATTTTGGTGTCGTGCCAGTGGAGAACTCCACCGAAGGCGCGGTCAACCACACCCTCGACAGTTTCCTCGAGCACGACATGGTGATCTGCGGCGAAGTCGAGCTGCGCATTCACCACCACCTGCTGGTGGGCGAGAGCACCAAGACCGAAAGCATCACCCGTATCTACTCCCATGCCCAGTCGCTGGCGCAATGCCGCAAGTGGCTTGACGCCCATTACCCGAACGTCGAGCGCGTGGCCGTGGCCAGCAATGCCGAGGCGGCCAAGCGGGTCAAGAGCGAATGGAACTCGGCGGCCATCGCCGGCGACATGGCGGCCGGCCTTTATGGCCTGACGCGCCTGGCAGAGAAGATCGAGGATCGCCCGGACAACTCCACGCGTTTTCTGATCATCGGCAGCCAGGAAGTGCCGCCGACCGGTGACGACAAGACCTCGATCATCGTGTCGATGAGCAACAAGCCCGGTGCCTTGCATGAGCTGTTGGTGCCGTTCCACGAAAATGGCCTGGACCTGACCCGCATCGAGACCCGCCCTTCGCGCAGCGGCAAATGGACCTATGTGTTCTTCATCGACTTCGTCGGGCATCACCAGGACCCGCTGGTCAAGGCGGTGCTCGAGAGCATTCGCCAGGAAGCCGTGGCCCTGAAAATACTGGGTTCGTACCCCAAAGCGGTGTTGTAGGGCGATGGTCGTGCAAGCAAGCGGGCCTGTGATCGGTCGCCTGGTGGTGGTCGGACTCGGCCTGATCGGTGGCTCCTTTGCCAAGGGCATCCGCCAGAGCGGCCTGTGCCGCGAAGTGGTTGGCGTCGACCTGGACCCGCATTCGCGCGGTCTGGCGGTCGAGCTGGGCGTGGTCGACCGCTGTGAAGCGGACCTGGCCGACGCCTGCCGGGGGGCAGACGTGATCCAGCTGGCGGTGCCGATCCTGGCTATGGAAAAAGTCCTGGCCCGGTTGGCGCCGCTTGACCTTGGCAATGCCATCCTCACCGACGTCGGCAGCGCCAAGGGCAATGTGGTGCGTGCCGCGCAACGGGCATTCGGTGCCATGCCGGTGCGCTTCGTCCCAGGCCATCCGATTGCCGGTTCGGAGCAGAGTGGGGTGGAGGCGTCCAATGCCGACCTGTTCCGTCGCCACAAGGTGATTCTCACGCCGTTGCCCGACACCGATCCTGATGCGGTCAGTGTGGTGCACAGGCTGTGGGCCGCGCTGGGCGCCGATGTCGAACACATGCGCGTCGAGCGCCATGACGAAGTATTGGCCGCGACCAGCCATTTGCCGCACCTGCTGGCGTTCAACCTGGTGGACTCGCTGGCCAAACGCAACGAGAACCTGGAAATCTTCCGCTATGCGGCCGGTGGTTTTCGTGACTTTACCCGCATTGCCGGCAGTGATCCGGTGATGTGGCATGACATCTTCCTGGCCAACCGCGAGGCGGTCCTGCGTACCCTGGACCTGTATCGCAGCGACCTGGACGAGCTGCGCGAGGCGGTTGAGGCCGGGGACGGGCATCAACTGCTCGGCGTCTTCACCCGGGCGCGCATGGCGCGTGAGCATTTTGGCAAGATCCTTGCCCGGCGGGCCTACGTCGAGCCCCAGGTGCAGGTCGATCAGGTCTTTGTCGCCAGCCCGGGCGGGCAGGTCAACGGCTGCCTGCGGGTGCCGGGCGATAAGTCGATTTCCCACCGGGCGATCATTTTCGGCTCGCTGGCCGAAGGCACGACCGAAGTCGAAGGTTTTGTCGAAGGCGAAGATGGCCTGGCGACGCTGCAGGCGTTCCGCGACATGGGCGTGGTCATCGAGGGGCCGCACCATGGCCGCGTGATCATTCATGGCGTGGGCCTGCAGGGCCTGAAATCGGCGCCCGGGCCGATCTACCTGGGCAACTCCGGCACCTCGATGCGCTTGCTGTCGGGCCTGTTGGCGGCGCAGAGCTTCGACAGCACCCTGACCGGCAATGCCACCCTGTCCCGGCGCTCGATGAGCCGGGTGATCGAGCCGTTGCGGGCCATGGGCGCGGTCATTGAAACCGCCCCGGAAGGGTGTGCGCCGCTGGTGATCCGTGGCGGACACACGCTGAGAGGGCAGGTGTGCGAGTCGCCGCTGGCCAGCGCTCAGGTCAAATCCTGCCTCTTGCTGGCCGGCTTGTATGCCGAGGGCAGCACCACGGTGGTCGAGCCGGCGGCCACGCGTGATCACACCGAGCGCCTGCTGCAGGGGTTCGGCTATCCGCTGGAACGCAGTGAGGGCCATGTCACCCTGGAGCCAGGTCATCACCTGCAGGCTGCCCGTATCGAGGTGCCCGGCGACATCTCCTCGGCGGCGTTCTTCATGGTGGCTGCCACGATTGCCGACGGTTGCGAGCTGCTGCTCGAACATGTCGGGGTCAACCCGACCCGGACCGGGGTCATTGATATCCTGCGCCTGATGGGGGCTGATATCAGCCTGGAAAACATGAGGCAGGTGGGCGGCGAGCCGGTGGCCGATGTGCGGGTGTGTTCGGCGCCGCTGGTCGGTATAGAGATTCCCGAGGCGCTGGTGCCGCTGGCCGTCGACGAGTTCCCGGTGCTGTTCATCGCGGCCGCCTGCGCCCGAGGGCGTACGGTGCTGCGCGGTGCCCAGGTGCTTCGTGGCCGGGACTCTGACCGTATCGCGCTCATGGCTGACGGCTTGCAGGTGCTGGGAATCAGTGCCCGGCCGACGGCGGATGGCATCATCATTGACGGTGGCGCGCCGGTCGGGGGCGACATCGATGCCTGTGGCGACCATCGCGTGGCCATGGCCTTCAGTGTCGCCGCCTTGCGGGCGGCGGCACCGATCCGGATCCGTGACTGTGCAAATGTCGCGACATCCTTTCCTAATTTCCTGGCGCTGTGCGCTCAAGTCGGCATGTCTGTCGCGCAAGAGGAACAACCGTGAAGATCAAAGCTCCCGTTATCACCATCGATGGACCCAGCGGTTCGGGGAAGGGCACCATTGCCGGTCTGCTGGCCGGCAAGCTTGGCTGGTGCCTGCTCGATTCCGGCGCGCTGTATCGCCTGCTGGCGTTTGCCGCCAGCAACCATGGGGTCGACCTGACCAACGAAGAAGCCCTCAAGCTGCTGGCCGCACACCTGGATGTACAGTTCGTGGCCGGCGCCAATGGGCAGAGCCAGCGCATCATCCTCGAGGGTGATGAGGTGACCCAGGCGATTCGCAACGAGCAGATCGGCAGCGGTGCCTCGCAGGTGGCTTCGCTGCCGGCGGTGCGCGATGCCTTGCTGCAGCGCCAGCGCGCCTTTCAGGAAGCACCGGGTCTGGTGGCTGACGGTCGGGACATGGGCACCGTCGTGTTTCCGGATGCGCCCCTGAAGATTTTCCTGACCGCCAGTGCCGAGGAACGTGCGCGTCGTCGCTACCTGCAGTTGAAGGCAAAGGGTGATGATGTTAGTCTTACGAGTCTGCTAGATGAGATACGTGTCCGCGACGAGCGTGACACCCAGCGAGCGGTCGCACCGCTCAAGCCGGCGCACGACGCCATACAGCTGGATTCCACGGAATTGTCCATCGAGCAGGTGCTGCAACGCATCATGAGTGAAGTCGCACTCCGCGACCTCGCCGGGTGACCAAGAAGCCTCGGGAGACCAGACAACGGCCCGCAGGTATCTTCTATATGAACGAAACCCACGTGGTCTGGAACGTGGCAGATGGGCGTATTCTTCGCCCTTGATCAACAGGAATTAAAATGAGCGAAAGCTTTGCAGAACTTTTTGAAGAAAGCCTGAAAACCCTGAATCTTCAGCCGGGCGCAATCATTACCGGTATCGTTGTCGACATCGACGGCGACTGGGTAACTGTACACGCCGGTCTGAAGTCCGAAGGCGTCATCCCGCTCGAGCAGTTCTACAACGACGCTGGCGAGCTGACCATCAAGGTTGGTGACGAAGTTCACGTAGCGCTGGACGCGGTCGAAGACGGCTTTGGCGAAACCAAGCTGTCCCGCGAGAAAGCCAAGCGCGCCGAGTGCTGGATTGTTCTGGAAGCAGCTTTCGCCGCTGAAGAAGTGGTCAAGGGCGTTATCAACGGCAAGGTCAAGGGCGGTTTCACCGTCGACGTCAACGGCATCCGTGCGTTCCTGCCGGGTTCGCTGGTCGACGTGCGTCCAGTGCGCGACACCACGCACCTGGAAGGCAAGGAACTCGAGTTCAAGGTCATCAAGCTGGACCAGAAGCGCAACAACGTTGTTGTTTCGCGTCGCAGTGTCCTGGAAGCCGAGAACAGCGCCGAGCGCGAAGCTCTGCTGGAATCGCTGCAGGAAGGCCAGCAAGTCAAGGGTATCGTCAAGAACCTCACCGACTACGGCGCATTCGTGGATCTGGGCGGCGTCGATGGCCTGCTGCACATCACCGACATGGCCTGGAAGCGTATCAAGCATCCATCGGAAATCGTCAATGTTGGCGATGAGATCGACGTCAAGGTTCTGAAGTACGATCGCGAGCGTAATCGTGTTTCCCTGGGCCTGAAGCAACTGGGCGAAGACCCATGGGTTGCTATCAAGGCTCGCTACCCGGAAAGCACCCGTGTGACTGCACGCGTGACCAACCTGACCGACTACGGCTGCTTCGCAGAGCTGGAAGAAGGCGTGGAAGGTCTGGTGCACGTTTCGGAAATGGACTGGACCAACAAGAACATCCACCCTTCGAAAGTCGTTCAGGTTGGCGACGAAGTGGAAGTCATGGTTCTGGACATCGACGAAGAGCGTCGTCGTATCTCCCTGGGCATCAAGCAGTGCAAGTCCAACCCATGGGAAGACTTCTCTGGCCAGTTCAACAAGGGCGACCGCATCTCCGGCACCATCAAGTCGATCACCGATTTCGGTATCTTCATTGGTCTGGACGGCGGCATCGACGGTCTGGTTCACCTGTCCGACATCTCCTGGAACGAAGCCGGTGAAGAAGCCGTTCGTCGCTTCAAGAAAGGCGATGAGCTGGACACCGTCATCCTGTCGGTTGACCCGGAGCGCGAGCGCATCTCCCTGGGTATCAAGCAACTGGAAAGCGATCCGTTCTCCGAGTACGTCACTGTCAATGACAAAGGCGCTATCGTTCGCGGTATCGTGAAGGAAGTTGACGCCAAGGGCGCTATCATCACCCTGGCCGACGACATCGAAGCGACTCTGAAAGCTTCCGAAATCAGCCGTGACCGCGTTGAAGACGCGCGTAACGTTCTGAAAGAAGGCGAAGAGATCGAAGCGAAGATCATCAGTGTTGACCGCAAGAGCCGCGTAATCAGCCTGTCGATCAAGTCGAAAGACGTCGAAGAAGAGAAAGAAGCCATTCAGAGCCTGCGTAACAAGCCTGAAACGGTAGAAAGCACCGGCCCGACCACCATTGGTGATCTGCTGCGTGCCCAGATGGAAAAACAGAACTAAGTTCTGCTGACCATTGAAAAAGGGCGACTTCGGTCGCCCTTTTTTGTGCGCGCAGGAAATGTTTAGTCACTTTTTCTTCCGACATGCCAGGCCTGTGTCGATCATGCCATTCGAGCCTCAAAGGCTGGCGGGCTGTGAGCTGCCATGCAGGAGGGAGCGATTGCCTGGGCAGGTAGGGTTTGGAGTACTTCACATAAGTCAAGATGCAGGCTGTTCAAATTCATCCGGTCATGCTAAAACCTTTGAAGCGCTGATCTAGCTGCTTGAAAAAGAAGGGAAAATTATGACGAAGTCGGAGTTGATCGAACGAATTGTCACCCATCAGGGGCTGCTCTCATCCAAGGATGTGGAGCTGGCCATCAAGACCATGCTTGAACAAATGTCCCAATGCCTGGCCACGGGCGATCGTATCGAGATACGAGGCTTCGGCAGCTTTTCGTTGCATTACCGGGCGCCTCGCCTGGGGCGTAACCCCAAGACCGGTCAGTCAGTGAGTCTGGACGGCAAGTTCGTCCCCCACTTCAAGCCGGGCAAGGAGTTGCGGGACCGGGTCAATGAGGATGAAGAAGACTTTGTCCACGAAGCGCAGAGGGATTGATCGATGCGGGCATTCAAGAAAGTGGTGTCGGTTGTGGTGTTATTGCTGATGGTCGGGGTGACCGCAGTGTTTGTCCTGGAAAACCGCCAGCCTGTAGGTCTTACGTTCTTCGGCTGGTCAGCTCCGCAGTTGTCCCTGGCTGTTCCTGTGATTCTGGCGCTGCTGCTGGGCATGCTGATCGGCCCGGTACTGGCCTGGTTTGCCGGGCTCAGAAAGAAGCGCTCGGGCGCTGTACGCTCAGCCTGAACATGGCAGTGGTCGATGTGCGGACAGTGAATGCCATTGGCTGCATGCACAGATTGTGCTGCTCTTGAGTCATGTGTGCGTCGTGCCGGCATGGCTGGCTGCCTTCGTGGCGGAAGTAGGGCTTTTCCCGGCCCGCTTAAAGAATATTCATTTTCGTTTGTAGGAATTTTCTGCAATTTAATGCGGAGGTTTCTACTACCTTTGTGGTGAATTTCTACTTGTTCTCTTCAGGTCGCTATCGGCGGTCTTCTTCGCTAAAAACGCTTGGTTCCTGACGTTACGGCAACTGTCCGGCGTCGGTTGAAAACCGGCGGTTCCCATGCAAAATGCGCCTCTTCTATTCAAGAAACCTGTCAGTCAGGCTTTCCGTGGGCCGGTCTGCAGCCTGCAGGGCTGTGTCCTGATGCCGAGGCCATTCAATGCAGTATCCGCATATTCTCCATCACGGTGCGACCGAGCGTGTGACCGGTTCCTGCCATCAGTTGTTCATGGACCCGCACACCAGCGTTCTGATCGACTGTGGTGCCGATCACGATGTTTCCAGCCCGAACGTCCTTAATGTCAGCCCTGCCACGCTCAAGGCGCTGATCATTACTCATGTACACAATGACCATGTCGGTCGTCTGCATGAGCTTCTGGCTTCAGGTTTCAAGGGGCCGATTCTGTGCAGCGAGGCATCGGCCCGATTATTGCCACTGGTCATGGAGGATGTGCTCAAGCAGGGTCGTGCCCACGACAGCCAGCAGACCAAGCGTGTTCTGGAAACCATCCGGCGCAAAATCGTCGCCTTGCCGTTCGAGCGCTGGTTCACAATGGTCGACACGCCCTTGCTGCAGTGCCGCTTGCGCCTGCAACGGGCCGGTCACATTCTCGGCTCGGCCTATGTCGAGTTTGATTTGCAGTATCCAGAGTCGGGGCATGATGCGCGCATTGTCTTTTCAGGTGATCTGGGCGCCTGTCACACCCCGATCCTGCGTCGTCCCCGCTCGCCTGAGCGTGCCGATATCCTGGTCCTGGAAAGCACTTACGGTGACCGGCTGCATGCCGATCGTACACAGCGACAGGCACGCCTTGAGCAGGTTATCGACCAGGCACTGAAGAACGGCGGCAGTGTGTTGTTGCCAGCCTTCAGCATTGGACGCACACAAGAATTGTTATACGAACTTGAGGATATCTTGCGTCGAAAGGCATTGTTAAGTCCGGCAGCGGCCCAGCCGCGCCCCGATCAGGCCCCTGTCGATTGGGCGCAATTGCCGGTCATTCTGGATTCTCCGCTGGCCAGTCGCTTTACCAGGGTTTATCGCGCCTTTCATGCTGACTGGGACGCGCAGGCGCAGCAACGGCTGGACGAGGGTCGAACCCCATTGGGGTTTGATCAGCTCATCACTGTCGATGGTCATGTCAAGCACATGCAGGTCGTCAATTACCTGGCCAAAACAGCACGTCCTGCCATCGTGATTGCAGGGCACGGCATGTGTTCAGGCGGGCGAATCGTCAATTACCTCAAGGCCATGCTGGGGGATCCCCGGCATCACGTTGTATTTGTCGGTTATCAGGCCAAGGGCACGCCCGGGCGCATGATTCAGGTTCAGGGCCGCGCATCACAGCCTGCCCAGGTCGAGCTGGACGGTGCGTTCTACGCTATCCGTGCCGGTGTCACGACCGTGGCGGGGTACTCCGCGCATGCCGATCAGCAGGGGCTGGTGTCATTCGTCACCGGCATGGCGCACTGGCCGGGTCAGATTCGCCTGGTGCATGGCGAGCACGCTGCCAAGACCGCTCTGGGGCAGGCACTTGTCAGTGTTTACCGGCAACATGACAAGGCATTGCACTTGTTGATTCCAGGCATGCGAGAGCAATCACAGCGTCTGTAGGCAATGGCCTACAGGCACTTGAGATTGATCTGACGCCTCAGCGAGTGCCGACGTGTGCAAGCAGGCGATCGCACCTGTGCACCCTGTTGCCGACCAGTGTCTGACAGGGTCTCGCTTTGGCTGCTGGGTTGCAAACGGCTGGCTCCGGGGTCGTTTCATGACAGAGGCTGCCAAGGTAGGGGGCTGTGAAGCAAGGTTTGAAGTCGAGGTTGATGTTAGACTGCCGGCCTGTTCGGAATGAGCTTTCAATCGTGTGGCAAAGGGGCTGGGTAATAAGAGCCCATCACTGCGCTGTCGCGCGCCTCCAAGTGTTGAATTCAATATCCAATAAAATCAGTAAGTTATTTTTTGTTTGATGAGAGGCGGCGCATGACAGATTCACGTGTCTCCATTGCAGTTACCGGGGCAACGGGATTTGTCGGAAGCGCCATCGTTCGACACCTTTTGGAGCGAACACCCTATCGCGTCTGCGTGGCGATACGTCGCGAGGGTGCGCTGATCGATACGCGCGCAGAAGCGGTGAAGGTAGGCGATCTTGCGCCCGACAATCACTGGCAGGCGCTGGTGGCCGGCTGCGATGTGGTGATTCATTGCGCTGCCCGTGTGCATGTGTTGAGCGACATGGCCGCCGATCCCGAGACCGAGTACTTCCGGGCCAACGTGGCCGCAACGCTGAACCTGGCCGAGCAGGCGGCGCAAGCCGGGGTCAAACGCTTTATCTTCATCAGTTCGATCAAGGTCAATGGCGAGCATTCGCAACCCGGCATGCCTTTTCATGCCGATGATCAGGCCCGGCCGCTGGACCCTTACGGAGCGTCGAAGCACGCCGCCGAAGAGGGCTTGCGTGAACTGGCCAGGCGTACCTCGATGTCAGTGGTCATCGTGCGTCCCGTGCTGGTCTACGGACCTGGGGTCAAGGCCAACTTCAGGAACATGATGCGCTGGCTGGACAAGGGCATACCGCTGCCACTGGGGGCCATCGACAACCGTCGCAGCCTGGTGGCACTGGGCAATCTGGTGGATCTGGTGGTCAGGTGCATCGATCATCCGAATGCGGCCAATCAGACGTTTCTGGTCAGTGACGGCCATGACCTGTCGACCACCCAGCTGTTGCAACGCCTGGCCCATGCGCTTGGCAAGCCTGCCCGCCTGCTGCCGGTGCCGATGCACTGGCTTACGGGCCTGGCTTCGCTACTGGGCAAGCGCGCCTTCTCGC
This sequence comes from Pseudomonas sp. Leaf127, assembly GCF_001423155.1. Taxonomy (NCBI): domain Bacteria; kingdom Pseudomonadati; phylum Pseudomonadota; class Gammaproteobacteria; order Pseudomonadales; family Pseudomonadaceae; genus Pseudomonas; species Pseudomonas sp. Leaf127. The sequence continues at coordinate 137,587 of NZ_LMOA01000020.1, forward strand.
AGCGCCTGTGCAGTTCGCTGCAGGTCGACATTGAGAAAACCCGTACGCTGCTCGATTGGACGCCTCCGGTGGGCATCGATGAAGCCATGAATGAAACTGCCGCTTATTTTCTGGAACACAAACACCATGGTTGAGTGGTTGTCGATTGTTGCGATTGCCCTGCTGTCTCTGTCATTGACCGCAGGGGTCCGGCGCTACGCCTTGTCCAGAAGTCTCATGGACATTCCCAATGCCCGTAGCTCGCATTCGGTGCCCACGCCGCGGGGTGGAGGTGTGTCGATCGTGATTGCCTTTGTGCTGGCGTTCTCGCTGCTGGGTATCAGCGGGGGGGTAGGGCGCGATTTCCTGTTGGCGATGATCGGAGGCGCAGGCCTGGTGGCGGTGATCGGTTTCATGGACGACCACGGCCACATTGCGGCGCGCTGGCGTCTGTTGGGACACTTCGTGGCGGCGGGGTGGGCACTGTTCTGGCTCGGCGGCATGGCACCGCTGGACATACTCGGCTGGCGCATGGAGTCAGGCTGGATCGGTGCGATCCTGGCGGCGTTCTATCTGGTCTGGATGCTCAATCTCTATAACTTCATGGATGGCATTGACGGTATTGCCAGTGTTGAAGCGGTAACAGTGTGCGTTGGTGCTTGTCTGATCTATTGGGCGGCAGGCTTTGGCGCACTGGTCGCTGCCCCTGCGTTGCTGGCCGCCGCCGTGGCAGGCTTTCTGTACTGGAATTTTCCACCGGCCCGAATCTTTATGGGCGATGCCGGCAGCGGTTTTCTGGGCATTGCACTGGGTGTGCTGTCGTTGCAGGCCGCCTGGGCGTCGCCGTTGCTGTTCTGGGCCTGGCTGATCCTGCTGGGCACCTTTGTGGTGGATGCCACGCTGACCTTGCTGCGCCGTCTGTCGCGCGGCGAGAAGGTTTATCAGGCCCATCGCAGTCATGCGTACCAGTTCGCTTCGCGTGACTATGGCAGCCATCTGCCGGTCACCCTGGCCGTGGCCGCTATCAATATCGGCTGGCTGCTGCCCTGGGCCTTGGTCGTGGCACTGGGCCGGGTCGATGGTCTCGCAGGCCTGCTGTTGGCGTATGCGCCTCTGGTGGCGCTGGCGTGGAAGTTCAAGGCGGGCCAGGCGGAGGGCAATTGAGCCCACGGGGCCCGGGTTTTTCATATAGATTGTCACAATCGTATCTGCGCATTTCAGACATGAACGGCTGCAGACAGGATTCAAACGAGGTGAAAGGGATTGGTTGAAGGAGTCATGGGCAAATTGCGAGCTTTTCTGCTGGCGCTGCCGCGTCGGCAAAAGCGAATAATCCAGGTCTCGACCGATGTATTGTTGGTCTGGATTGCCCTGTGGGCGTCATTCCTTGTTCGACTGGGCGTCGATGACCTGATCAATCCGCTGGAGAAACACACCTGGCTGTTCATCAGTGCGCCTGTCGTGGCGATCCCGCTGTTCATCCGTTTCGGCATGTACCGGGCGGTGATGCGCTACTTCGGCAATGATGCGCTGATTGCGATCATCAAGGCCGTCACGTTGTCTGCGCTGATCCTGGGCTGCATGGTCTACGCCTACAGCAATCACCAGCAGATCGTGCCGCGTTCGATCATGTTCAACTACTGGTGGTTGAGCATGGTCATGATCGGCGGGCTGCGCCTGGCGATGCGGCAGTACTTTCTGGGTGACTGGTTCGCTGCCGTTCAGCATGTGCCGTTCGCCAACCGCGACGATGGCCTGCGCAAAGTGGCAATCTATGGCGCCGGTGCCGCCGGCAACCAGCTGGTTGCAGCACTGCGCATGGGACGCCTGATGCGCCCGGTGGCCTTTATCGACGATGACGAGTCGATCTCCAATCGTGTCATCTCCGGCCTGCAGGTCTACAAGCCCAAGCACATCCAGCGCATGATCGAGGTCACCGGTGCCCAGGAGATCCTCCTGGCGATTCCATCCTCTACCCGTGGTCGCCGCCGTGAAGTGCTGGGCTACCTCGAAGGATTCCCGTTGCACGTACGCAGCGTGCCCGGTTTCATGGACCTGGCGGCCGGACGCGTGAAGGTCGACGATTTGCAGGAAATCGACATTGCCGACCTGCTGGGGCGTGATTCGGTGCCGGCCCGCGAAAACCTGCTGGAGCACTGCATCAAGGGCCAGACCGTCCTGGTGACCGGGGCCGGTGGCTCGATCGGCTCGGAACTGTGCCGGCAGATCCTGCTGCTCAAGCCCACCGTGCTGTTGTTGTTCGATCACAGCGAGTTCAACCTCTACACCATTCTCAGCGAGCTGGAGCAGCGCATCAGTCGCGAGTCGCTGACCGTCAAGCTGTTGCCCATCCTGGGGTCGGTGCGCAACCATCCTCGTCTGCTCGACATCATGAAGACCTGGAAGGTCGATACGGTCTACCACGCAGCGGCCTACAAGCATGTGCCCATGGTCGAGCACAACATTGCCGAGGGCGTTGTCAATAATGTGGTCGGCACGCTCAATACCGCGCAGGCGGCCTTGCAGGCGGGTGTTTCGAACTTCGTGCTCATCTCCACCGACAAGGCCGTCAGACCCACCAACGTGATGGGCAGCACCAAGCGCTTGTCCGAGATGATTCTCCAGGCCCTGAGCCGTGAAGCCGCACCGGTGATGTTCGGCGACCAGTCCAACGTGCACCAGGTCAACAAGACGCGTTTCAGCATGGTTCGCTTCGGTAACGTGCTGGGTTCGTCAGGTTCGGTGATTCCGCTGTTCCACAAGCAGATCCAGTCGGGCGGCCCGCTGACGGTGACGCACCCGAAGATCACCCGGTATTTCATGACCATCCCGGAAGCCGCGCAACTGGTTATCCAGGCCGGTTCCATGGGGCAGGGCGGCGATGTATTCGTGCTCGACATGGGTGAGCCGGTGAGGATCATCGAACTGGCCGAGAAGATGATCCATCTTTCAGGGTTGAGCATTCGTTCGGAAAAGAACCCTCACGGTGACATTTCCATCGAGTTCACCGGCCTGCGACCGGGCGAGAAGCTTTACGAAGAGTTGCTGATCGGTGACAACGTCGTGGCCACCGAGCACCCGATGATCATGAGTGCCAGCGAGGACTACCTGCCTTGGGAAACCATGAAAATGTTGCTCACCCGCCTGCTGACTGCCGTCAATGACGACGATTACAACACCGTCCGCCAGTTGCTGCGCGAGACGGTCAGCGGCTATGCACCCGATGGCGAAATCGTCGACTGGATTCACCAGGAACGCCGCCAGGAACCCTGAACAGGCGTATTGCAACCTGCATTTGTAAGCGCTTTTAAGGACATACCCCGACACGCTCCGGCCCTGTTGCGGGCCTGTAGATTCAACTAGTTTGCAAGGGCAGCACCGGATGCTGCCTCGAACCTGTGAACCTATGGAGTACCTGTATGCGCAATGTCTTGTTTTCTTCCTTGCTGACTGCACTGCTTGCCACTTTTTCGATGGGCGCCATGGCCAATTCGCCAACGGCTCCGGCTGCCGCAACCCCCCAGGCGGCCACGGCCGCGATGCAGCAATCAGTCGACAAGACCAATATCAACACGGCCGACGCCGATACCCTGCAAAAGAACCTGTCGGGAATCGGAGCCAACAAGGCCAGTGCCATCGTGGCGTACCGTGAAACCAACGGCAACTTCACTTCGGTCGATGAGCTGCTAGAAGTCAAGGGCGTCGGCAAGACCCTGCTGGATCGCAATCGCGACAGAATCAGCATCGAGTAAATCCATTCCTGCGTACCAGAGGCCGATCATCGATCGGCCTTTTTGCGTCTGTGTGCCTCGTGAGCTGCCTTGACACATTGAATGTCGGTCGACATATTGACTGATTAAATGATGGTCAACATATGAAGGCCTGTCAAAGGTCTGCTCAAGGGGTCTATATGAGTGCGCGTCGCATTGTGATAACCGGCATGGGGCTGGTAACACCACTGGGAACCGGGCTTGAAACAGTCTGGCAACGCCTGCTGGCAGGGCGTTCGGGCATCGTCCGTTTGCCGGAAGACGTTGTACTGGACCTGCCGACAAAGGTAGGGGGGCGTGTACCTGGGCTTGACCAGGACAGTGTGGCCGGCTTCGATCCCGAGATGGCCGCGCCTGCCAAAGAGCAAAAGAAGATGGACCGTTTCATTCTGTTTGCCCTGGCCGCTGCCAGGCAGGCACTGAATCAGGCCGGTTGGGTCGCCGGCACCGAGGCCGAGCAGGAACGCACGGCGACGGTGATCGGTTCCGGGGTAGGCGGTTTCGGTTCGATTGCCGAAGCGGTGCGCATCACCGACAGCCGTGGTCCGCGTCGGCTGTCGCCGTTCACGATTCCGTCTTTCCTGGTCAATCTGGCAGCAGGGCATGTGTCGATCCAGCACGGTTTCAAGGGGCCGCTCGGTGCGCCGGTGACGGCCTGTGCCGCCGGCGTGCAGGCAATTGGTGATGCGGCACGCATGATTCGTGACGGCGAGGCCGACATCGCGGTGTGTGGTGGTGCGGAGGCGGCCATTGACCGGGTCAGCCTGGCCGGTTTTGCTGCCGCCAGGGCGTTGTCCAGTGGTTTCAACGAAACACCCGAGCGGGCCTCGAGGCCGTTTGATCGCGACCGGGACGGTTTTGTCATGGGCGAGGGCGCCGGCATGCTGGTCATCGAATCACTGGAGCATGCGCTGGCGCGGGGCGCCACGCCGATCGTCGAAATCGTTGGCTATGGCACCAGTGCCGATGCCTACCACCTGACGGCCGGCCCCGAGGACGGCAGCGGGGCGCAACGCGCCATGCGCGCGGCCCTTCGCCAGGCCGGCATCCAGGCCTCGCAGGTGCAGCATCTCAATGCCCATGCCACCTCGACCCCGGTCGGCGACAAAGGCGAGCTGGCGGCGATCAAGGCGGTTTTCGGCGAGCAGAGCGCGGTGGCGGTGACTTCAACCAAATCGGCCACCGGTCATCTGTTGGGCGCGGCCGGCGGCATCGAGGCGGTGTTCACCGCCCTGGCGATTCGTGACCAGAAGGTGCCCGCCACGCTGAACCTCGATCACCCGGATGAAGCGGCACAGGGTGTCGATATTGTGCAGGGTACGGCGCGTTCGATGCCGATCGAATACGCGCTGTCCAATGGCTTCGGTTTTGGCGGGGTCAACGCCAGCCTGCTGCTCAAGCGCTGGACGGCCTGATCAGCACTCACGCTTGAGGCGCGCCGCAGTCGTTTGCAGAATGTGCTCTGACAGTTGCGGGTCTTGCACGCTGCGCGCCAGCATCAAGGCGCCCGCCATGGTCGAAAACATCATCAGGCTCCTGATGCCTGCCTCGGGGCCTTGCAATTGGCTTTCGATAAACGCCAGGCGCAGACCCAGGGCTTGATCGGTCAAGGCGCTGGGTTGGCCCTGCTGACCCAGCTCGGCACACAAGGTCGGCAGTGGGCAGCCTTGTTCAGGGCGATCGCGGTGGGTGGCAGACAAGTACAGGTCGATAAATGCATGCAGCGGGTTTTCATCCGTCTGCAGCTCATCGACACGCGTGCGCAATTGCTCGGCTGCGCAGTGCAAAGCCTGTTCAACCAGATCGTCCTTTGACTTGAAATGCGCATAAAAACCGCCGTGCGTCAGGCCCAGCGCCTTCATCAAGGGTTGCAGGCCCGTGGCAGTGATACCGTCGCGGCGAAAACGTGCCGCCGCTTCCTCGACGATTTTCTGGTGGGTCTGGGTCTTGTGCTCCTGGGTGTAACGCATGCAACGGCTCCTGATCAGGGCGCTTGATAAGGGTGCGACATTCTTGCATGGATCAGCCCTGATGATGCGCTGGCCGTGCATGAGGCGCAGTAAAGGTGCTCGTAATCTTCACTAAAGTGCCCGATTAATGCGCTTTTGATCCGATAACTCTTGCTTTCCCTAGCTGATGGCGGAAAATCGCGACCCTGTTTTTCAGGGTGGGCGCCGCACTGCCACTCCTGGGGTGCCGGACCTTTCCGACACCCTGTTGCGGCGTCCTGCACTTGCGCTAACCGGCAACGGAGACACGACCGGATGAACGATCAGGCCAATGGCGTCGTAGAACGCCTGGATACAGCCCCCGCAGCCAGTACCGCGTGGAACCGTCACGATACCACCTGGATGCTCGGGCTGTTCGGCACCGCCATCGGCGCCGGCACTTTGTTTCTGCCCATCAGCGCCGGCATGGGCGGCTTCTGGCCGCTGCTGGCCCTGGCAGTACTGGCTTTTCCGATGACCTTCTATGCGCACCGTGGGCTGACTCGCTTCGTGCTCTCGGGTCGCAAGGGTGGCGACATTACCGACGTGGTCGAGGAGCATTTCGGCAAAGGCGCGGGTGCAATGATCACCCTGCTGTATTTCTTCGCCATCTTCCCCATCCTGCTGATCTACAGCGTGGGCCTGACCAACACGGTCAGCAGTTTCCTGCAGAACCAGATGCACCTTGAGCCGCCGCCGCGTGCGCTGCTGTCCTTCGTGTTGATTCTCGGCCTGCTGGTGGTGGTGCGCTGCGGCGAGCGGGTGATCGTCAAGGTCATGAGCCTGATGGTCTATCCGTTCATTGTCTCGTTGCTGTTTCTGTCGGTGTTTCTGATTCCGCACTGGAACGGCGGCATTCTCAGCACCGCCAGTACCCTGCCCGAGCCTTCGAGTTTTCTGCCGGCGCTGTGGCTGGCCATTCCGGTGATGGTGTTCTCGTTCAATCACACGCCGATCATCTCGGCGTTTGCCGTTGACCAGAAGCGCCGCTACGGTGACCAGGCCGAAGTGCGCAGCTCGCAGATCCTGGCACGTGCGCACCTGTTGATGGTGTTCATGGTGCTGTTCTTCGTATTCAGCTGCGTACTGACCCTGTCGCCTGCGCAACTGGCCGAAGCCAAGGAACAGAACCTGTCGATCCTGTCTTACCTGGCCAACCATTTCCGCAACCCGACCATTGAGCTGGTGGCGCCGCTGATCGCGCTCGTGGCTATCTCCAAGTCGTTCCTGGGTCACTACATCGGCGCCAGCGAAGGCTTCAAGGGGCTGGTGCTCAAGTCCGGCCTGCGTCCCGGTGCCAAGGCCCTGGATCGCTTGACTGCACTGGCCATGCTGCTGGTGTGCTGGATCGTGGCCATCCTGAACCCGAGCATTCTGGGCATGATCGAAAAACTGGGCGGCCCGGTGATCTCGGTCCTGTTGTTCCTGATGCCGATGTACGCCATCCGCAAAGTGCCAGCCATGCGCCAATACGCCGGCAAGCTGTCCAACGCGTTCGTGGTGGCAGCCGGGGTCGTGGCCATCTCGGCACTGGTCTGGTCGCTGGCGCACTGACAGGGCATCGCAAAGCCCTGCCATCAGGCGGGGCTTCGTGACGGCGCTTCAGTTGGGGTGCAGGGGGCGGGTCATGTACATGATGCTGGCGTACTCATGGACGTACTGGCGGCCTGCATGACTGGTCAGGCGCAGTTGGTCGATCAGTAATTGCTCTTTCTTGCTCAGGTATCTCAACGCCGGACTTTCGCTGGACTTCAGGCGATCACGTTCATGGGCGTCAGGGAATGCAATGACGTTCGTCATGAAAAATCTCCTTGGGAATGGTCCTTGTCGTACTGCCCCGTCGCTTTCACGTAGTGCGCTCATATCGCACTTTAAACGTAGCGACGACGCACCTTAACCAGAAACTCCGTGCACGGGCAAGCCCGTAAATGCGGGGCCTGTCACAGCACCTGTGTGACGTCGAACACCTGGCGTTCCCCGTTGACCACGATCGCGACCTCATCGCCTTCCAGTTTGCCCACCAGGCTCTGGCCCAAGGGTGCCCGAGCGGTGATGACCGTCACCAGGCAATCGTCCGCCTGGATTTTAAGCCCGGCGGCCTCCGGGCCGAGGAACAGATGGCGCACGTCGCCGCTGGCACTTTCCAGGGTCACCAGGTCACCCACCTGAATACCGCGTGACTGATCGAACGGCCTGGCCGGTGCCTGGCGGTACAGGGTCACGGCCTGACGGATTTCCTCGACGCGGCGCGCCTGCCCGGCGGCCAGATATGACGCCTCCAGGCCCAGCGTGTCGTACTTGTTCTCGGCAATGTTCTCTTCGTGGGTCGCCGCTTCATAAGCGGTCTGGGCCGCACGCTGGGCGATGTCCAGGTCGAACGCCAGGCGCTCGATGATCAGCTGCAGCAGGTGGGTCTTGTTCATGGCTTATCCACAGAATTCGGTGACGCCGGCACGGCTCTTGTCGCTGGGCGCGGTACGGTCCTGCTGCAGCCAGAAATCGCACTTGGCACGGTTGAAGGTGTTCTTGCGCTGGCTGTCAGCGTATTCGCGGGCCTGGCGGGCTTCGCTTTCACGCAGGCTTTGCTGGTACTTGTCGAACAGCGCGCCGGGCTGGGTCTCGACCGGGGCGGCCGGTGGCTCGGTCAGGCGCTGGGCGGCCGCTTCCAGAGGGCGGGTCTGCTCGGCGGGCAGGGCCTTGTACAGCAGCAGGCCGGTCAGCACGACGGCCACCACCCCCAGCCAGATGCCCAGGGCAATGCACAGGATCAGCTTGAGAGAGACATAGACTTCGCGACGATTGCTGTGGGACGACATGGCGGTCACTTCCGGGCGCGGGACGACAGGGGGTAATTGTGCCATGAGCGGCGCTGGTGCAAGCGGCCGGATCTGACGGACAATCGACTTTTAATCTGCCTGGCCATACGGAGCCGTGATGCAAGCCTCTTGGGACATCTTTTGCGATGTCGTGGATAACTACGGTGATGCAGGCGTTACCTGGCGTCTGGCGCGCCAATTGGTCGCCGAGCACAACTGTGCCGTGCGCCTGTGGATCAACGACCTGGCCGCCTTTGTGCGCCTGTGTCCGCAGGCCGACGGTACCGCCGCTGTACAGTGGCAATGGGGGGTACAGATCTGTCACTGGTCCGAGCCCTGGCTGCCGACCTCCGTCCCCGATGGGGTACTCGAAGCCTTTGCCTGTCGCCTGCCGTCGGCCTATACCGAGGCCATGCTGCAACGCAACCCCCGGCCGCTGTGGCTGAACCTGGATTATCTGAGTGCCGAAGACTGGGTCAGCGGGTGTCATGGCCTGCCGTCGCCGCAGGCCAACGGGCTGAAGAAGTTCTTTTTCTTTCCCGGCTTCAACGACCGCACCGGTGGCCTGTTGCGCGAACAGAACCTGATCGCGCAACGTCAGGCTTTTGTGACCGATCCTCAGGCGCAGCGCGATTTCCTGCAGGCGTTGGGCGTTAAACCTGAAGCGGGTGCGCGGTTGATCTCGCTGTTCGCCTATGAGAACCCGCAGCTGGGCAGTTGGCTGGATGAACTGGCCGGCGAGGCCCGGGTTTCTCATTTGCTGGTGCCGCCAGGGCGCATTCTCGGGGATTTGCAGCGCTGGCTGGGGGAGGCGGACTTGCCGGTCGGCACCCTTCGTCGGCGCGGGGCCCTGACGGTGCAGATCGTACCGTTCGTCCCGCAGCAGGATTACGACCGTCTACTGTGGTGTTGTGACTTCAATGTCGTGCGCGGCGAAGACTCGTTCGTGCGTGCGCAGTGGGCAGGAAGGCCGATGCTGTGGCACATTTATCAGCAGGACGGCGACGCGCATGAGCCCAAGCTCGATGCGTTTCTTGATCTTTACTGCGCCGGGCTTTCAGCCGAAGCCGCACAAGCCATGGCCGGGCTGTGGCGCTCCTGGAGCGCAGGCCAGCCGCTTGGCGAGTATTGGCGGCGCTTGTCCGGGCACTGGCCACAGATACGCCAACAGGCCGGCGTCTGGTGCCAACAGCAGGCATCAAGGCCTGATCTTGCGCAGGCGCTGGTACAGTTTTACCGAAATTCGCTATGATACGCGGCCTTGATATAAGGCTCTGTACGGAAACTGCCTGCGCAGGCTATTTCTCGTACAGAGCCTTTGGTTAATTCCATCCAATTTCGGATATATGCAATGAAAACTGGTAAAGAGCTGAAACCCGGTACCGTGATCCGTATCGACAACGATCCTTGGCTGGTGCAAAAGGCCGAGTTCACCAAGTCCGGTCGTAACAGCGCCATCATGAAGACCAAGCTGAAGAACCTGCTGACCGGTTACAAGACCGAGACCGTGTACGGTGCAGACGACAAGCTGGACGACGTGATTCTGGACCGCAAGGAAGCCACCCTGTCTTTCATCAGCGGTGACACCTACACGTTCATGGACACCACTGACTACACCATGTACGAACTGAACGCCGAAGACATCGAGTCCGTTCTGCCTTTCGTCGAAGAAGGCATGACCGACGTCTGCGAAGCCGTGTTCTTCGAAGAGCGCCTGGTTTCGGTAGAACTGCCGACCACCATCGTGCGCCAGATCGACTACACCGAAGGTTCCGCTCGTGGCGACACGTCGGGCAAGGTCATGAAGCCTGCCAAACTGAAAAACGGCACCGAGCTGAGCGTGGCTGACTTCATCGAGATCGGCGACATGATCGAGATCGACACCCGCGAAGGCGGTTCCTACAAAGGCCGTGCCAAATAAGCACTGCTTTGTAAGCGCCCACAAAAAAGCCCGCAATGATTGCGGGCTTTTTTGTGCCTGGTGTTTGATCAGACCGTGACGTGCAGGCGCACATCGACATTGCCACGGGTGGCGTTGGAGTACGGGCACACCAGGTGGGCGGCATCGACCAGTTGCTGGGCGTCAGCCTGCTCCAGGCCGGGCAGGTTGATGTGCAGGTCGATGTCCAGGCCAAAACCGCCAGGGATCTGGCCGATGCCGACATGGGCGGTGATCGACGCATCGGCCGGGATGCTGCGCTTGGCTTGTCCTGCAACGAATTTCAGGGCACCAATGAAGCAGGCCGAGTAACCGGCGGCAAACAGCTGCTCAGGGTTGGTGGCTGCACCGCCTGCACCGCCGAGTTCCTTGGGCGTGGCCAGCTTGACGTCGAGAATCTGGTCGCTGGAAATCGCACGACCGTCACGGCCACCGGTGGATGTGGCAACAGCAGTGTAGAGCGCTTGCATGGCATGTCCTCGCAGGAGTGGTGTTGCGCGCTAAAGTTTAGCGCGCTAACTGAATGTGAGGCGACTGTACTCCGTGATTAGTTTGCGCGCAAGTTAATTTTTGAAAATATGGACTGTGGCTGTAGGAGCGCGCTTGCCGGAATGCCGGACCACCGCGACCGAGTGCGTAGCGCTCGCAGAAATCTCGGAAACGCTGCAAATTTACGACTGCTAACGCAGCCGGTCGCGGGCAAGCGCGCTCCTACAAGGCCATGTCAGCCGCAGAGAGCCGGCACGTTATTCGGGTTTGATGAGGACGGGCAGGTCAGAAGCTGTAGGTCCCTGTCACCACCACGCTGCGCGGGTCACCCAAACGGATCTGGGCGGCGCTGGTGGCCGAGCTGTAATAGGTTCGGTCGTTGATGTTGTTCAGCGCCGCCCGCAGGTCCCAGTCCTTCTGGCGATAGCCGGCCAGCGCGTCCCAGCGGCCATAGCCGGGCAGGACCGTGGTGTTCTGGTTGTCGGCATAACGCTGGCCGACCAGGGTCAGGCCGCTTTCGGCGTACCAGCCCATTTCCGGTTTCCAGGTCACGAACAGGCTGGCGTTGCGCTTGGCGACGTTGCTGACCCGATTGCCTTCAAGGCCGTTGTTGTCCTCGACGATCGTTGCGTCCTGCAGGCCGATGCCACCGCGCATCGACCAGTGGCCACCCAGTTGACCGGTGGCCGTCAGTTCGATGCCGCGCGAGCGCTGCAGGCCCGACAGCAGGGTCAGGCCCGGATTGTCCGGGTCGCTGGTGCGACGGTTATAGAGTTCCAGCTCGTAGACGGCCAGGGTGGTGCTGAGGCGATCGTCCAGCCAGTCGCTCTTGACGCCGATTTCCTTCTGCTTGGTCAACTCCGGGCTCAGGTCATTGGTGTTGCCCGTGGCCCCCGGCGTAATGCCGATCAGGCCACCGCCGACCGGCGAGAAGGTCTTGGTCCAGGAGGCGTAGAACGAGTGATCGACCAGCGGCGTCCAGACCACGCCCACCCGCGGGCTGGTGCTGTGGCTGTCGCGTTCTTCATGGATATTACGCAGACGGTTGGTGGTCTCGACCTCGAAGCGGTCGTAGCGCAGGCCACCCAGCAGTTGCCACTGATCGTTGAGGCGCAATTGATCCTGCACATACAGGGCACGGCTTTCCACTTCGGTGTAGTTGCTGCTTGAAGGCGTCATCAGGCCGGTATGGCGCTGGTTGCGGTCAGGGTTGAAGAGATTCAGCGAGGGCACCGGCTGGCTGCCCGCGCCACTGGTCGCCGCGGTGTACAGCTTGGGATCACGCCGCTGGCTGCCGGTTTCGATGCCGGTGAGCAGGCGATGCTCCAGGCCGAAGGTGTCGACGCTGCCTTCAAACTCGATGTTATTGAAGACATTGCGGGTGCGCAGGTCCTGCTGCCAGTGCTGGCGGGTGACCCGGCCGGTGGTGGCGTCATAGGCGGTCTGGTAGGTGTTGTCGAAATCGCTGTCGAGCTTGAACACGCCCAGGGTCTGACGTACCTGCCAATTGTCGTTGAGTTCATAACTCAAGCGTGAGCGCAGCGATTGCGCCTTGTCATCGATGAAGTCGCCGCTGCTGCCATAGGTGGTGTCACGCCCGACATCGGCCGGACGCCCGTCGACGCCCGGGATGCCGCGATCCGGGGTGCGGTCGAAGCGGCTGTATTCGTACTGCACCAGCCAGTTCAGGCGTGGGGTGAGTTGCCAGCTCATCGAGGGGGCGAACAATTGCCGATGGCTGGAAATGTCATCGCGAAAACTGTTGCTGTCCATGTTGCCCATGTTCAGGCGCAGGCTGATGGTCTCGCTGGGGTCGGCGCTCAGGTCGGCATACAGGCTGCGCAGGTCTTCGCTGCCGCCCTGGGCTTCGATCGTCGAGCGACGCCCGGCCTGCGGGGTCTTGCTGACCCGGTTGACGATGCCGCCCTGGCTGCCGCGTCCGTAAAGCACGGCTGCCGGCCCCTTGAGCACCTCGAGCCGCTCGATATTATGCAGGTCGCGCACGTACTGGCTGTCGTCGCGAATGCCGTCCAGATAAAAGTCGTTACTGGCATCGAAGCCGCGAATGCGCAGGCCATCGAAGCGGGTGTCGGCGCTGTTGCTGACGTTGGGCAGGCCGCTCAAGGCCGTGCCCAGGTCCTGGGTACCGTAATCGAGCACATTGGCGGTCTTGACCGTATCGATGGCCTGCGGCACATAGCGCACAGGCGTCGAAGTACGGGTCGCGGTGCTGACCTCCTTGACCCTGGGACTGGATTCGTCCTGTTCAACGTCGGCGTTGATCGATGTGGCAGGCAGGGAGGTCGGGGCAGCACAGGCAAGGCCGGCGCCGAGCAAGGCCGAAATACCAAGGGCCAGCGGCGTAAGGCGGGAAGGGGCAGACATGGGGTGATGCATCCTGAGTGTGGGGCATTATGATTTTAGGATGCGAATGGTAATGCTTGCTATTTGCTGCTGCTAAGCCTTCTTTTTCCCCTGTGTTACGCAGTTGTTACAGGGTGTGTCTTGGTCGCCGGTAAAGGTTATCCTAGACACATTCTGCCTTTGGCGAGTCTTGCTGTCTGAACGCGGTCTACAAGTGCTTTTGCAAACTGTCACGCAGACCCACCAGTTGTTCTTGCAGCTCGCGCAGCGTGTCCAGTTCCAGCCCGCTGGCCGAAAGAATGCAATTGGGGACGCTGAGGGCTTTGTGCTGCAAGGCACGGCCTTGCTCGGTCAGGTGCAATAACACCACACGCTCATCCTGTTTACTGCGTGTGCGGCTGATCAGGCCTTCGCTTTCGAGGCGTTTGAGCAAGGGTGTCAGTGAGCCGGGATCGGTCAGCAGGCGCGTACTGACGTCGCCTACGGTCAGGCCATCCTGTTCCCAGAGCACCAGCATGGCCAGGTATTGTGGATAGGTCAGGCCCAGTGCCTGGAGCAGGGGCTTGTAGACCTTGGTCATCGACAATGAAGTGGAATACAGCGCGAAACACAACTGGTTATCCAGGCGCAGTGCATCGCAGGCAGGGGTGTCGTCGGTTTTTGGGCCAGTCATGGGTTATCCAGGGCAGTAGCGAACAATAGGTTTAATTTAGTGCTGCGATCTTTAATGCGCCAGATAATTCATCGGCGCAGGGATAGGCAGGCTGTGATGTCTTGACTGTTTTATCGAGGAAACCCAGTGATTGAGGTGGTGATGTTCATCGTGCTCGGGGCCGCCATGGGCACCCTGGGCGGCTTGTTCGGGATTGGTGGCGGGCTGGTGGCGATTCCGGCGCTGGGTGTGCTGTTCGGCCTGGACCAGCAACTGGCCCAGGGCACGGCCTTGTTGATGGTGTTGCCTAATGTGTTGCTGGCACTCTGGCGTTACAACCAGCGCAACCGGATCCGCCTCAGGCATGCCTTGCAGTTGATCGTGCCCAGCTTTGTCTTTGCCTGGATCACATCGCTGTGGGCGGTGCGCCTGGACCCGCAAGGCATGCGTCTGGCCTTTGTGCTGTTCTTGCTGGTGCTGATTGTTTTCAATCTGATGCAGATGGTGCGCAGCAGCGCACGCGTGGGTGCCGGTCTCAGGCATGAGCGCCGGTTGTGGATGCTGGGCATCGTGTCGGGCGTGACCGGCGGTCTGTTCGGGGTCGGCGGCGGTGTGGTGGCCACGCCGGTTCTCACCAGTGTGTTCGGCACCAGCCAGGTGGTGGCCCAGGGCCTGGCACTGGCACTGGCAGCCCCCAGCACCGGCATTACCTTGCTGACCTATGCCTGGCACCAGCATGTCGACTGGCACATGGGCATACCGTTGGCCATCGGCGGCCTGGCCAGTATCAGCTGGGGCGTCAAGCTGGCCCATTCGCTGCCCGAGCGGCGGTTGCGCACCCTGTTCTGCGTGTTTCTGATGTTCTGTGCTGCGGCCCTGGCCTTGAAGGGCTAGAGCGCAGCGTGAAGCTTGCAGTTGTACGTGCTCAGGCACGCACGCCCTTGAGGGTGTCGGCAATCAGGAAGGCCAGTTCCAGCGACTGGTCGGCGTTCATGCGCGGGTCGCAGTGGGTGTGGTAGCGATCCGACAGGCCGTCTTCGGTGATCGGGCGCGCGCCCCCGATGCATTCGGTGACGTTCTGTCCGGTCATCTCGATATGAATGCCGCCGGCATGCGTGCCTTCGGCCTGGTGTACCTGGAAGAATTGCTTCACTTCGCTGAGGATCTGCGCAAAGTCCCGGGTCTTGTAACCGCTGCTGGCCTTGATCGTGTTGCCATGCATCGGGTCCGAACTCCACAGCACCTGGCGGCCTTCGCGTTCGACGGCGCGAATCAGGGCCGGCAGATGGTCACCGACCTTGTCGGCACCCATGCGCGCGATCAGGTTCAGGCGTCCGGGGTCATTGTCCGGGTTGAGCACATCGATCAGGCGGATCAGGTCTTCGGTGTTCATGCTCGGCCCGACCTTGACGCCGATAGGGTTGTGCACCCCACGCAAGAATTCGACATGGGCGCCGTCCAGTTGCCGGGTACGGTCGCCGATCCACAGCATGTGCGCCGAGCAGTCGTAGAAATCCTGGGTCAGGCTGTCGCGGCGCACGAAGGCTTCTTCGTAATTGAGCAGCAGGGCTTCATGGGCGGTGAAAAAGCTGGTTTCGCGCAGTTGCGGCGCGGTGTCCAGGCCGCAGGCGCGCATGAACGCCAGGGTTTCGTCGATGCGGTCGGCCAGTTGTCCGTACTTTTGCGCCAGCGCCGAGTTGGCGATGAAGTCCAGGTTCCACTGGTGCACCTGGTGCAGGTCGGCAAAGCCGCCCTGGGCAAAGGCGCGCAGCAGGTTGAGGGTGGCGGTGGACTGGTGATACGCCTGCAGCAGGCGATCGGGGTCCGGTACGCGGCTTTTGCTATCAAAGCCGATGCCATTGACGATATCGCCGCGGTAGGCGGGCAGGGTGACGCCCTCGAGGGTTTCATCGTTGGACGAGCGAGGCTTGGCAAACTGCCCGGCCATGCGCCCGACCTTGACCACCGGGCAACCGGCGGCAAAGGTCATGACAATCGCCATCTGCAGCAATACCTTGAAGGTGTCGCGAATCTTGGCGGCTGAAAATTCGGCGAAGCTCTCGGCGCAATCGCCGCCTTGCAACAGAAACGCACGGCCCTGGGTGACCTCGGCAAACTGGCGACGCAGCTCGCGGGCTTCGCCGGCAAACACCAGCGGCGGAAAACTGGCCAGGCTCTGCTCGACCCGCTGCACATGCGCAGCATCGGGGTAGAGGGGTTGCTGCTGGATCGGCAAGGCTCGCCAGCTGTCCGGGCTCCATGTTGGCTTCATTGTAAGCACTCTTTATCAGGGCTGATCGAAAGCGGCATGGTAGGGGCTGTTGCCATTGCATCACAACCGCGCCGAGGCCTGTTTGCCGCTTGCTGCGTCGACAAAACCGCCCGCTTGGTCGACAATTCCCGTTTTGCGCGTGGCCTTTGCACGCGCGCGCCGCCAGGAGAGGTCATGACCCACGAGCGTGAAGAGCGGGTTCTGGCTGAAGTCCATGATGACTTCGGCAAGATTCGCGTACTGGAAGTGGACGACTACCGTTTCCTCGAATTCGGCGATGCCATCGAGCAAAGCTGTACCTTCACCGCCGATCCCAGCTGGCTGGAATACGACTACACCCGCGCCATGCTGGTCGGTGCGTTGTGCCACGAGGCGCCGGACAGTGCCTTGTTTCTCGGCCTGGGTGCCGGCACCCTGACCCAGGCCTGCCTGAAGTTCCTGCCGCTGGAAGATGTCGAGGCGATCGAACTGCGCCCTGAGGTGCCACGCCTGGCCATGGAATACATGGGGCTGGACGATGACCCGCGCCTGTACGTGCGTATCGGTGATGCTCTGGAACTGCTTGAGACGGCAGAGCCCGCCGACCTGATCTTCGTCGACCTGTATACCGATGTCGGCCCTGGTGTCGGGCACCTGGCCTGGGTGTTTCTGGAGAATTGCCAGAAACGCCTGAATCCTGGTGGCTGGCTCATCATTAACCAGTGGGCAGCCGATGACGGCCGACCCTTGGGCGCTGCGTTGTTTCGCGGTCTCTACCATCGGCACTACTGGGAGTTGCCGGTCAAGGAGGGCAACGTCATTCTGATTGTGCCGGCCGATCTGGATCAGGAACTGTGCAAGGAATCGCTGATCGAGCGCGCCGAGGCCCTGGCGCCGCGTCTTGGCTACTCGCTGCAGACACTGATCCGCGACCTGCGCCCGGCGACCTGAACAAAGGCTGTAAAACCGTTCAACGGGCGAGGCATTTTGTCGCGCCCGACCAACGGTGAGGGGCCGGCTTTTTCGCCGAACATGAATCGTTTTAGCAGGCGCAGCCGGATAATCGCCCTTGTGTCACTGGTCATGGCACAGAAAGTCGGTATGAACACGCATTAAACAGGCGTGGTGGACGCAAGTATTCATAAAAAAACCCTCACTTTTTCCGCTAATTCCGGTATAGTGCGCGCCGGCCTTTACAGGGCCGTTATCCAGGCGATGCACTCACCGGAGCCTGCTTCGGTGGCATGTTCGTAACGCGAACTACCCTGGTTAATCCATTCATCAATTGTTTTCGCAAATCCCCGCCACAAAGCAGCCAGGGTGACTCTTGAGTCGTACACGGCACGCGCAGCTTTGCAGCATGGGTCTTTGCGGATGCACCAGAGGCAGACCCATGACCCAGGAAATTGGCGGCTTCGCCGCTCTCGACCTTCATCCAAGTATTGTTGCCGCCGTCATCGCGACAGGCTACGAAGAGCCTTCGGCGATTCAGCAGCAATCGATCCCTATTATCCTTGCCGGCCACGACATGATCGGCCAGGCGCAGACAGGTACCGGTAAGACCGCTGCCTTCGCTCTGCCTATCCTGAGCCGTATCGACCCGAGCAAGCGTGAGCCCCAGGCCCTGATCCTGGCGCCCACCCGCGAGCTGGCCCTGCAAGTGGCCACCGCCTTTGAAACCTACGCCAAGCAGATGCCAGGCGTGAACGTCGTGGCCGTCTACGGCGGTGCGCCGATGGGCCCGCAGCTCAAGGCCATCCGCAACGGCGCGCAAATCGTCGTCGCCACCCCGGGCCGCCTTTGCGACCACCTGCGTCGTGACGAAAAAGTCCTCGCCACCGTGAACCACCTGGTTCTCGACGAGGCTGACGAAATGCTCAAGCTGGGCTTCATGGATGACCTTGAAGTCATCTTCAAGGCCATGCCTGAAACCCGTCAGACCGTCCTGTTCTCGGCCACCCTGCCGCAGTCGATCCGTGCCATCGCCGAACGCCACCTACGCGATCCGAAGCACGTCAAGATCCAGACCAAGACCCAGACCGTCACCAAGATCGAGCAGGCTCACCTGCTGGTTCACGCTGACCAGAAGACCAACGCCGTCCTGAGCCTGCTGGAAGTCGAAGACTTCGACGCCCTGATCATGTTCGTGCGTACCAAGCAGGCCACCCTGGACCTGGCCAGCGCCCTGGAAGCCAAAGGCTACAAGGCTGCTGCCCTGAACGGTGACATTGCCCAGAACCAGCGTGAGCGCGTCATCGACTCGCTCAAGGACGGTCGCCTGGACATCGTGGTTGCCACCGACGTCGCCGCTCGCGGCCTGGACGTTCCGCGCATCACCCACGTGTTCAACGTCGACATGCCGTACGATCCTGAATCCTACGTTCACCGTATCGGCCGTACCGGCCGTGCCGGTCGCGAAGGCCGTGCGCTGCTGCTGGTCACCCCGCGTGAACGCCGCATGCTGCAGGTCATCGAGCGTGTGACTGGCCAGAAGGTTGCCGAAGTTCGCCTGCCGGACGCCGAGACCATTCTGAGCGCCCGTATCAAGAAGCTGACCAACAGCCTGACGCCGCTGGTGGCCGATGCCGAAGCCAGCCATGGTGAACTGCTCGACCGCCTGACCGTCGACATCGGTTGCTCGCCGCGTGCCCTGGCTGCGGCCCTGCTGCGCAAGGCCACCCTCGGCCAGGCGCTGACCATGGCTGACATCGAGCGTGAGCGTCCGCTGGTGCCGAACAACGCCCCGCGTGGCGATCGCCCTGAGCGTTCCGGTGCTGACCGTGCCGATCGCGGTGATCGTCCAGAGCGCGAGCGTCGTGCGCCGCTGCCACTGGCCGAAGGCCGTGCCCGTTGCCGTACCGCGCTGGGTGCGCGTGACGGTATCGCCGCCAAGAACCTGCTCGGCGCCATCCTCAACGAAGGTGGCCTGGCCCGTGATGCGATCGGTCGTATCCAGATTCGTGACAGCTTCAGCCTGGTTGAACTGCCAGAAGAAGGCCTGGAGCGTCTGCTGACCAAGCTCAAGGACACCCGCGTCGCCGGTAAGCAATTGAAGCTGCGCCGGTATCGTGAAGACTGATCCAGTCTGAATGAAAAAATCCCCGACTGGTTCGGGGATTTTTTTTGCCTGTGTATTGCATGCGGGTCGCATGACACGCCCGGCCGGTCCTGCCCGTAGGAGCGGCTTCAGCCGCGAACGGCACAGCACAGACCTGGCGTCGCCTGCGTCCCGGCTGAAGCGGGTTGCCGCCCGGCCGGTCCTGCAGGTAAAGCGCCGCCCGGTCGGCTCAGCCGAAACGATAGATATCCATCCCCAGCGCCCCCAGGGTAAAGCCCTGGTGCGCAATGCTGAACGCACCCCCGGCGCCGCGGGCGAAGTACAGTGGCAGCAGGTGTTCGTCGCTGGGGTGGTTGCGCACAGCGTGCGGTGCCAGGCGCCGATAATCGTGCAGGGCCGCTTCATCATCGCGCACCAGGTGCTCGATCATCCAGTCGCGAAACGCCAGGGCCCAGTCGGTGGCGTGTTCGGGGCCGGCCTGCCAGTCCAGCTCGCGCAGGTTGTGGGTGATGCTGCCGGAACCGATGATCAGAATCCCTTGTTCGCGCAACCCGGCCAGCGCCTTGCCCACCTGCGTCTGCAGCACAGGACCCTGCCGGCTTGGCAATGACACTTGTACGATCGGGATATCGGCCTGCGGGTACATCAGCGACAGGGGCACCCAGACGCCATGGTCGAACGGTCGCTGGCGGTCGAACTGCACCGGCAGGTCAGCGGCTTCAAGCAGCCTTGCAACCTCGAGAGACACTTCAGGCGCACCCGGGGCCGGGTACTGCACGGCAAACAGTGCCGGTGGAAAGCCACCGAAGTCGTGCCAGGTGTCCGGTTGCGGATTGCTGTTGATGCTCAGGTGAGCGCTTTCCCAGTGTGCCGAGACGATGACAATAGCGCGTGGGCGTGGCCATTCGGCAGCCAGGCGGGCCAACGCCGGGCCACTGGCGCCAGGTTCCAGCGCCAGCATGGGCGAGCCGTGGGAAATGAACAGGCTGGGAAACATGAGCGACGTCCTGAAGATGAGCGATGGCCTATCTTCAGGCACAGCAACGATCCGAATCTAATATAAGTTCTGCGGTTTATTCATCGAATTTCTTGAAGTGTCCAAAGCAAAAGTGGCGACTCGCGTCGCCCCCTCTGCATTCCCCCCTCACTGTCAGCCGCGCTGGCGCAAGGCCTCGATGCGCTGTTCGAGCGGCGGGTGGCTCATGAACAGGCCGGCCAGGCCGTGCTTGAGGCCGCCGTTGATGCCAAAGGCACTCAGGGTGGCCGGCATCTGCACCGGCACGCCCTGTTCGGCCTGCAGGCGCTGCAGCGCACCGATCATCGACTGGGTGCCGGCCAGGCGGGCACCGGCTTCGTCGGCGCGGTATTCACGCTTGCGCGAGAACCACATGACAATGGCACTGGCCAGAAAGCCCAGGACCAGTTCGGCGAAGATCGTGGTGATATAGTACGCCACGCCCTGGCCGTTCTCGGTCTTGAAGATCACCTTGTCGACAAAGTTGCCGATGATGCGCGCAAAGAACATCACGAAGGTGTTCACCACGCCCTGCACCAGGGCCAGGGTCACCATGTCGCCATTGGCCACATGACCGATCTCGTGGGCCAGCACTGCCTTGACCTCGTCAGGCGAGAAGCGCTCCAGCAGGCCCTGGCTGACCGCGACCAGTGCATCGTTACGGTTCCAGCCGGTGGCAAAGGCATTGGCCTCGTAGGCCGGGAAGATGCCTACCTCGGGCATCTTGATGCCCGCCTCGCGGGCCAGCTCCTCGACGGTTTGCAGCAACCATTGTTCATGGCGGGTGCGCGGCTGGGTGATGATCTGGGTGCCGGTGCTCATTTTTGCCGACCATTTGGAGATCAGCAGCGAGAACAACGAGCCGGCAAAACCAAACACGGCGCAGAAGACCAGCAGCTGATTGAGGTTCAGATCCACCCCATTGGCCGCCATGAACCCGTTGAAGCCAAACAGGCTCAGGGTGATGCTGGCAATCAGCACCACCGCCAGGTTGGTGGCCAGAAACAGCAAGATGCGCATCATGGTCGAAACGTTCTCCTCGGAACAAATATGTAACGCGATGCCGGGTATATAAGGCGATGCCAGTCGCTATTCAACAGAGGGACTATTTCAAACTGTGTCGTTTTCTTGCAGACAGGATAAATCGTTCAACCTGAACGCCGGCTGAGGGGGGGTGGGAGGGCGGGGAATGGACGGTCCTGCCTGGAACGGCAGGACCGAGGGCAGAGCTTACTGGCGATAGCCCTTGAGGAAATTACCGATACGGCCGATGGCCTGCTCCAGGTCATCGACCCGTGGCAGTGTGACCACGCGGAAGTGGTCTGGCCAAGGCCAGTTGAAGGCGGTGCCCTGGACGATCAGCAGTTTTTCCGAGAGCAGTAAGTCAAGGGCGAACTTCTCATCGTTATGGATCGGGCAGACCTTGGGGTCGATGCGCGGGAAGGCATACAGCGCACCCATGGGCTTGACGCAGCTGACGCCGGGGATGTCATTGAGCAATTCCCAGGTGCGGTTGCGCTGCTCCAGCAGGCGACCCGGCGGCAGCACCAGGTCATTGATGCTCTGGTAGCCGCCCAGCGCGGTCTGGATGGCGTGCTGGCTCGGCACGTTGGCGCACAGGCGCATGTTGGCGAGCATGTCGATGCCTTCGATGTAGCTCTGCGCGGCATGTTTGGGGCCGGAGATGGCCAGCCAGCCGGAGCGGAAGCCCGCGACCCGATACGATTTGGACAGGCCGTTGAAGGTCAGGCACAGCACGTCGGGGGCCAGCGAGGCGGTGCTGATGTGCACGGCTTCGTCGTAGAGGATCTTGTCGTAGATTTCGTCGGAGAAGACCACCAGATTGTGCTGGCGGGCCAGCTCCAGCATGCCCAGCAGCACTTCGCGCGGGTACACGGCGCCGGTCGGGTTGTTCGGGTTGATGATCACCAGGGCCTTGGTATTGGGGGTGATCTTGGACTTGATGTCGGCCAGATCCGGCCACCAGTGCGCCTGCTCGTCGCACAGGTAGTGCACCGGGTTGCCGCCCGACAGGCTGACCGCCGCGGTCCACAGCGGGTAGTCCGGGGCCGGGATCAGCACTTCGTCGCCATTGTTGAGCAGGGCCTGCATCGACATCACGATCAGTTCGGAGACGCCATTGCCCAGATAGATGTCCTCGATGCCGACACCTTCAACCTGCTTTTGCTGGTAGTACTGCATGACCGCCTTGCGGGCGCTGAACAGGCCCTTGGAGTCGCTGTAGCCCTGGGCGGTGGGCAGGTTGCGGATCACGTCCTGGAGGATTTCATCAGGGGCTTCGAAACCGAATGGCGCCGGGTTGCCGATGTTCAGCTTGAGGATGCGATGGCCTTCCTCTTCCAGGCGTTTGGCGTGCTTGAGCACAGGCCCGCGAATGTCGTAGCAGACGTTGGCGAGCTTGTTCGATTTGCTGAACTGCATGTGGAAAATCCCGAAAATGGACGTGCGAATGCCTGGACAACGAGGTGGCGGCCGCAGGGCGCCCCATGGCGGCCGTGAAAAATTGGGTTTGTCTGTGTCAGACGCGGATGACAGACTGACGACTGATGAGGCGCAATCATACGTGCCACCCGATCCGTGGAAAAGACACAGATCGGGGTTTTTCGGACGCGGAGGTGTACCAGTGGACAAGTTGCAAAAGACCCGTGAAGAATGGGAAGCGATGCTCGATCCTCTCCAGTACCAAGTGTGCCGGCTCAAGGGCACCGAGCGGCCCTATACCGGCAAATACACCGACACCAAGACAGACGGCGTCTATCATTGCGTCTGTTGCAACGAAGCGCTGTTCGACTCGGCGACCAAATTCGACTCCGGCTGCGGCTGGCCCAGTTTCTATGCGCCTATCGGTCAGAGCGCGGTGGTTGAAGTGCGCGATATCAGCCACGGCATGATCCGCACCGAAACCGTCTGCGCGCGCTGCGATGCGCACCTGGGTCATGTCTTCCCGGATGGCCCGCCGCCCACCGGCTTGCGCTATTGCATCAACTCGGTGTGCCTGACCCTGGTGCCGCGTGCTGAATCCTCGTCCCAAGCGCCTGACTGATCCGGATCGACCATGAGCCAAGACCTGCTGAGCATTCCCTGTACGACCCTGAGCGGCGAGCGCAAGACCTTCGGCGAGCTGGCCGGCAAGGCTACGCTGGTGGTCAACACCGCCAGCCAGTGCGGCTTTACCCCGCAATACAAGGGGCTGGAACAGCTCTGGCAGCGTTATCGCGAGCGCGGGCTGGTGGTGCTGGGCTTTCCGTGCAACCAGTTCGGCCATCAGGAGCCGGGCAGTGCGCGGGACATCGGCCAGTTCTGTGAGCTGAACTTCGGCGTCAGTTTTCCGTTGTTGGGCAAGGTCGAAGTCAACGGCGGCGGGGCGCATCCGCTGTTTGTCGAACTCAAGCAGCGCGCTCCCGGCCTGCTGGGCAGCCAGCGTATCAAATGGAATTTCACCAAGTTCCTGATCGGTGCCGATGGGCAGGTCCAGCGCTTCTCGCCACTGGTCAAGCCACAGGCGCTCGAGGCGCGAATCGAAGCGCTGTTGGGCTGACTGGCGGCGCTGTTGTGTGTCACTGGGCTATGTGGGGCAGCGCCGTACGTTCCTGGCTGGCCGGCACCCACTGGTGCAACAAGTCCTGCAACTCGGCCCGGCGAAACGGTTTGGCCAGGTAGTCGTCCATTCCGGCGTCCCGACAGCGCTCGCGTTCCTCGGGCATGGCGTTGGCGGTCAAGGCAATTATCGGCAGGTTGGGCCAGCGCCCGCTGCGTCGAATCAACCGACTGGCCTCGTAGCCATTCATCACGGGCATGTTGCAGTCCATCAGCACCAGGTCAAAGCGGCTGTGCTCCAGCGCTTCAAGCGCCTCGCCGCCATGGGCACTGATGATCACCTCGCAACCGAGCTTGTCCAGCATGCCCTTGGCTACCATCTGGTTGACCGGATTGTCTTCCACCAACAGTACACGCGCCTTGCAGGGGAGGGTGCTTTCGCGCAGCACGTCTTTGCCTTCGGCCGTTTCCTGGCGCAACGCTCGGCGCAGCATCTGATAGAGCGCATTGCGCGCCAATGGTCTGGCCAGTTGCTGCAAGGGGGCGAGGGCGCTGACCTGCTCGGCCGGTATGAAATTGCCATAAGCGGTGACCAGCAGGATCGGCACCGAGGTGGTGCGGCGAATATCGAACAGGCATTCGGGGCAGTCGGTGATCAGCAGGTCGGGCCGGGCGTCGGTCTGCGCACAGCTGCCTGCCTCATCGATCCCCCGGCGCTCCAGTGTGACGCCCCAGCCAGGCAAGTGATTGCCCAGCAGTTCCACCAGGCCGCTGCCGGCGGTGCTGACGACAGTGACTCGCCCGCTCAGTCGCGCATGGGGCACCGCTTCAAGGTGCACCGGCAGAGGCAGGTCGGCGCAGAAGCGGCTACCGAATCCGGGCTGCGACTCGATCTCCAGGCGGCCGTTCATGGCCTCGCAGAGATTGTGCGTCAGCGCCAGGCCAAGGCCGGTGCCGCCGAACTGCCGGGTAATCGCCGTCTCGGCCTGGGTGAACGGCTGGATGATCCGGGCTTGTGCTTCGCGGGCAATGCCGATGCCGGTATCGCGCACCTCGATCCGTACCCGGTGGATCAGGCTGTCGCTTTCCAGGTAATGGCCCAGGCGGACATCCACCCGGCCGAAACGGGTGAATTTCAAGGCGTTGGACAGCAGGTTGCTGACGATTTGCCGCACCCGCGTCGGGTCGCCCAGAACGGACGCCGGGAAGTCAGGGGCGATCAGGCACGTCAGTTCGACGCTGGGGGCGGTGTTCTGCGAGAGCAGGATGGCGGTGTCTTCGGCCAGCGCGCACACATCGAAGGGGATGCGCTCGAACTCCAGGTGCCCGGCATTGAACTTGGACATGTCGAGAATATCGTTGAGCAACTCGACCAGCACCTTGCCCGAGTCGTGGGCGATTGCCAGTTGCTGGCGTTGCTCCGGATTCATTGGCCCATCCAGGGACAAGGCCAGCATGCCCAGCAGGCCGTTGAGCGGGGTACGGATCTCATGGCTCATGTGCGCCAGGAAGGCCGAGCGCGCCTGGGCCATGTCCAGGGCCGTGCTGCGCGCCTGTTGCAGCTCTTCGTTGGACTGGCTCAGGCGCAGGTTGCTGGCCTTGAGTTCGGTGGTGCGTGCGGCAACGATGTTTTCCAGTTCATCCAGGTGGCGGGTCAGCCGGTCTTCGGCTTCATGGCGCTGGGCAAACTCGCTGGCCACGGTTTCGATCTGGCGGTTGACGGTCTGGACCAGCACGCCGATTTCGTCATGCTGATGACCGGGCGGGCAGACCAGCTTGTCCTGCTCGTGCCGGCGCGGGTCATGACGGGTAAGGGCACCAATCAGGTCGACCAGCGGCTTGGTCAGGGTCATATAGAACAACACGCACAGGATCGCCGCCAGCGCCAGGCTGCGCACGAAACCGTTGAGCAGGGTAATCTCGGCGCGCTGCAGGAACGGGCTGCCGAAGGCGAAGGTGTCGACCGTCAGGCGCAGGGTGCCGATCGGCTCGTTGGGCATATTGTCCAGGCTCAGGACTTGTTCGAACTGGCGGCTTTCGCCGAACAGGTGATCGCTGAGCATCCTGAAGCGACCTGAGCTCATGGGACGATCAACACTGGCCAGCACGATATTGTTATTGTCGGTCAGCCGGGCACTGACCACGGCCGATGAATGCAGCAGGCCCAGGGTCAGTTCCTGCGCCAGTTCGGCGTCGAGGTTGTAGGCGATGCGTGAAGCCGGATTGTGGCTGATTTCCAGCAACGAGCGAATTTCACGATCGATGGACGCATCTTCGCTGGCATAATCGAGGCTGATCTGCAGCAGACTGAGCAAGGTCCCGAGCACAAAGCCGATCACGACGGTCAGGCGCGCCTGCTTGAACGACAACCTGTTGGTAAAGGCTATATCCATAGGTACTGCTGCCTGCTGTCCGGCTTTGTAGCATAGCTGATCGCCGCCTCGGTCAAATCAGTCAATAGACAAGGAGATACAGTGGATTCCCGGCTCAATGCTTTTCTTGAACGCGCCGAAGCGGTGCTGGCCCGCCTGGAGCCTTTGCTTCCGGCGCCGCGCCAGACTATCGACTGGTCGCACAGCCTGGCCGCGCGCTGGGTGCGCGAAGGTCGCAGCGGCTACTTGCTGCCCCTTGAGGTCAGCCTGGACATGCGCCTGTCCGACCTGATCGGCGTCGACCTGCAGCGCGACCAGTTGGGGCGTAACACCCGCCAGTTCATCGACGGCCTGCCGGCCAACCATGCCTTGCTCTGGGGCTCGCGCGGCACCGGCAAATCGTCCCTGGTGCGGGCCTTGCTGGCCGAGTATGCCGATGCCGGCCTGCGCCTGATCGAGGTCGAGCGCGATCATCTGGGCGATCTGCCGCGCCTGGTCGAGCAACTGCAGGCCTTGCCGCAGCGTTTTGTGCTGTTCTGCGACGACCTGTCGTTCGAGTCGGGCGAGGGCGATTATCGCGTGCTCAAGAGCGTGCTCGACGGCTCGCTGGAGCAGGCGCCTGACAATGTGCTGCTGTACGCGACCTCCAACCGCCGCCACCTGGTGCCGGAAAAGGAAAGCGACAACCTCAACTGGCAGCGCGTCGACGGTGAGCTGCACCCCAGCGAAGCGGTGGAAGACAAGATCGCGTTGTCGGACCGTTTCGGCCTGTGGCTGTCGTTCTACCCCTTCACCCAGACCCATTACCTGGACGTGGTCGAACACTGGATCGGCCAGTTGGCCACCCAGGCCGGCCTGAGCTGGCAGCGCGACGAGGCGCTGGATATCCTGGCGGTCCGTTGGGCCACCGGACGCGGTAACCGTAACGGGCGCTGTGCCTATCAGTTCGCGCGCTACTGGGTGGGCCTGCAACTGCTGGAGCAACGCGCATGATCGACCTCAGCGAAGCCGGTGATGGCCTGCAAGGCTACGCCCTGCTGGCAGCCCAACTTGAATCCTTGCTGGCCGACGAGCGCGATTTCATCGCCAATGCGGCGCAGTTTTCCGCCTTTCTGTACACCCAGCTCGACAATCTCAACTGGGCAGGCTTCTACCTGAACCGCAGCGAAGAACTGGTGCTGGGGCCGTTTCAGGGACAGATCGCGTGCGTGCGCATTCCCTTTGGGCGAGGCGTATGCGGCACCGCTGCCCAGAGCCGCCAGACCCAGCGGGTCGAAGACGTGCATGCCTTTGCCGGGCATATCGCCTGCGACAGCGCATCGAACAGCGAGCTGGTGGTGCCGTTAATCAAGGACGGGCATCTGATTGGCGTGCTGGACCTGGACAGTCCGGCTCTGGGGCGATTCAGCGTGCAGGACCAGGAGGGCATCGAGCGCCTGGCGGCGATCTTCCTGCAGGCCAGCGACTGCTGAGCCTGGCAGCCGTGCGCAGGCAGGGTCTGCGCATGGCAACAGACCCTGGGGATCATCAGTCGTAGATGACCTTCTTCTTCCATTCGGTCTGCTCGGCGTCGGCCTTGAGGCCTTCGGTCAGGGCATTCTCGTCGTTTTCGGTCGGGGCCGTGTTGGTCAGCACGATCGAATTGACCCGCGCCAGTTGCTTTTCCATGATCGCCAACTGGTTCTGGTAGGTCACAGGGTCCGGCTGGTTGCGCAGGTAATTCACGCCGCGCTCGAATGCCAGGCGCGCCTGACCGGGTTGCTCCTGGTTCATGGCTTCCTGGCCGAGCGTATTGAAGAACTCGATATGCAGCAGCACCAGGATGTGGCGAATCTCACGGATCCAGTGCTTGGCTTCACTGGTGTGCAAAAAGCCGTCATGCGCCGCGCGGGTGACCTGTGCGTGCAAGGCTTCAAGCAAAAAACGCACATCCTTGGCCGTGGCTTCGGTCTGGATGGCAATGACCGGGTTGGTGATCGGAATCGCCTCGCCCTTGGCAATCAATTCTTCGAGCTCCTCGGTGCGGAACTTGAGCTGGTCATTGGTCTTTTCAATGTTCAGCATGCGTTGCACCACATTAAGCTCAAGGCGGGTCAGCAGCAGCTTGAGGGCCGGGCTCATCAGTTGCCCTGGGAAGGTTTCACTGATTTCCGAGCAACGACGCAGGCGGTCGTTGAGTTCGACTTTATGGCGTGCCTTGTCCAGCTTTTTGTTCTCAGCCACATGGTTCAGGTAACCGATTGCTATAAGCAGTGCGATACCCACCAGTACGAGCACCGTGATCATGAGTGGTGTCACTGTGCAGACCTCTTTTTTAGTCCAGGTAATTAATGGCGAGTGTAGTGGCTAAGCACTATCGCGCCTAGATGTTGTTATCCGCAGGCCCACTTAAATCTTGATGCTGGCCGTCACCCGAGGCGACATGCGGTTGGACCGTCAATCATCACGAAGTAATTGATTTAAATAAATTTTCACAAGGGGGTTGACGACCTTCCGATCCATCCATAGAATGCGCGCCACTTGCAGCGTAAAGCACACAGCGAAGCGCAGCAAGGAGTGAAGTTGTAGCGTGTCCCCTTCGTCTAGTGGCCTAGGACACCGCCCTTTCACGGCGGTAACAGGGGTTCGAGTCCCCTAGGGGACGCCATTATGCGGGAATAGCTCAGTTGGTAGAGCACGACCTTGCCAAGGTCGGGGTCGCGAGTTCGAGTCTCGTTTCCCGCTCCAGTTTCAAGCAGTTCTGCTCACGCAGGGCTGGTGAAAACAGAAAATGACCGCTTGTCATTTTCTGGTTAGTTTGAAACATAGTGATATGTTTCGGGCAACGTCCCCTTCGTCTAGTGGCCTAGGACACCGCCCTTTCACGGCGGTAACAGGGGTTCGAGTCCCCTAGGGGACGCCATCTATGCGGGAATAGCTCAGTTGGTAGAGCACGACCTTGCCAAGGTCGGGGTCGCGAGTTCGAGTCTCGTTTCCCGCTCCAAATTTGGCCTTGAAGCTTTATAAGTTTCAGGTAAAAGAAATGCCCTGACGCGTTCAGGGCATTTTCTTTTGAATGAATCGTTCAGCGATTTATTCTGAATGTTGTAAAGGTCCATGTACGGATCGGCATCAAGCGGGAATAGCTCAGTTGGTAGAGCACGACCTTGCCAAGGTCGGGGTCGCGAGTTCGAGTCTCGTTTCCCGCTCCATATTCGCAGTTGAATGATTCAATCGTCAGTTGCACAAGAAAGGGCCCCTCCAGGGGCCCTTTTTTCGTTGTGCTGCAAATGACAGTGCAGCCCGGTATCAGCGGCCGCCATGCCAGCCCAACTGGCTGGAAATCTGCTGCGTCGCCGCCATCAGTTGCTTGACGTAGTCCTGCTTGAGCTCCTCACGAAAGCGAAAGCACGGGAAGGACACGCTCAGGCCGCCGATCACATGACCAAAGCGGTCGCGGATCGGCGCAGCCAGGCAGCGCATGTTGTCCTCGAATTCTTCATGGTCTTCGGCGTAGCCCAGGTCGCGCACTGTCTCCAGTTCCTGCAAGTAGGCCTCGATGCTGGTCAGGGTATTGGCCGTGCGCCGCTCGAAGCTTTCCTCGTGCAAGTGGGCCAGCAACTCGGGTTGCTCCAGCCAGGCCATCAGCACCTTGCCGATACCGGTGCAGTACAGCGGCGCCCGGCGCCCGATGCGCGAATACATCCGCAGGTTGTATTTGGAGTCGATCTTGTGCACGTAGACGATGCTGCCTTCATCAAGAATCCCCAGATGCACCGTCTCGCTGGTCAGTTCATTGATGCGGCGCATCCCCGGTTCCGCCTCACGGACGATGTCCAGATGGGGCAGGGCCTGGGCGCCCAGTTCAAACAGCCGCACGCTGAGCCGATAGCGGTCCTCGGCATCCTGCACCACATAGCCACGGGCCTTGAGCGACTGCAGGAAGCGATAGACCGTGCTTTTGGACATGTCCAGTTTTTGTGCGATCTCCGATACGCCACTTTCTTCGGGGTGCTCGGCCAGCGCCTCGAGCACGGCCATCGTGCGGCCGACGGCAGAGACCAGTTCATTGTTCTGGAGGGTGCTGTTGTCCATGAAGGCTCCAACGGAAACGAAAACCAGAGGATATACGCTGGCGCATCAAAACGCTGTTTCATTTTTCTTGACGATGGGCCAAATCCGATTAAACTCGGCCTCACAAGCTTAAAATGAAACGCCGTTTTAAAAATAACAAAGGCGCGCAGTGATGACGATAATGACAGGGCGATGCCCGCAAACCGTTCCATCTCGCCCGCTCAAGGTGGCTCTGGTCGGCGAGTGCATGATTGAAATGCGTGGCGACCCGGCCTCGGGGTTCAGCCAGACCTTCGGCGGCGATACGCTCAATACGGCCGTTTACCTGTCCCGGTTGAGCCCGGCCAGCCATCTTGTGACTGACTACATCACCGCCCTGGGCGCCGACAGCTTCAGTGATGCCATGCGCCAGCTGTGGCGCACTGAAGGCGTCGGTGACCGGCATGTGCGGGTGATCGACGGCGCCCTGCCGGGGCTGTACTTCATCCAGACCGATGCCCAGGGCGAGCGCCGCTTCCTGTACTGGCGTGGTGAGGCCGCCGCGCGGCAAATGTTCGACGGCCCCCAAGGCGACGGCTTGCTGGAAACCCTGGCCGATTATGACTACCTCTACCTGAGCGGCATCAGCCTGGCGATCCTCACCGCCACCGGCCGCGAGCGCCTGTTTCAGGCCCTGCGCCGCGCCCGTGAGTCGGGTACGCGTCTTGTCTTCGACAACAATTACCGTCCGCACCTGTGGCCTGATGCCGAGGCGGCGCGCCAGGCCTATGTCGAGGTGCTGCGCCTGACCGATCTTGCCCTGATCACCTGGGAAGACGATGCCTTGCTGTTCGGCTACGCCGATGCCGAGGCGCTGTTCGAGGCCTATGCCGGCTTTGGCGTAAGCGAAGTCGCGCTCAAGCGTGGCGAGGCGGCCTGCCTGATCCAGTGCGCGGCAGGACGCCTCGAGGTGCCCGCCGAGCAGGTGCGGCAGATCGTCGACACCACCGCGGCCGGCGACTCCTTCAGCGCGGCCTACCTGGCGTGTCGCCTGCAGGGCGGTGATCCGTCACTGGCGGCGCGCTGGGGCCATCGCCTGGCCGCTCAAGTGGTGCAGCACCGCGGTGCGCTGATCCCGCGCGCCGCCATGCCCAACCTTGCCCTGCCTTTATTTTCTTCTGCCGTCGAGGCCTGATCCCCATGAAAATCATCGAAGCCCGCGTCATCGTCACCTGTCCGGGTCGCAACATGATCACCCTGAAAATCGTCACCGACTCGGGCCTCTATGGCATCGGCGATGCGACCTTGAACGGCCGCGAGCTGGCCGTGGTCGCCTACCTTGAAGAGCACGTCCTGCCGGCGCTGATCGGTCGCGATGCCCAGCGCATCGAAGACATCTGGCAATACCTGTACCGCGGCGCCTACTGGCGCCGTGGCCCGGTGACCATGACCGCGATTGCCGCCGTCGACATCGCCCTGTGGGACATCAAGGCCAAGGCCGCGCAGATGCCGCTGTACCAGTTGCTCGGTGGCAAGAGCCGCGAGCGGGTCATGGTCTACGGGCATGCCACCGGCAAGGACATCGAAGGCTGCCTGGATGAAGTGGCCCGTCATGTCGAGCAAGGCTACAAAGCGGTGCGCGTGCAGTGCGGGATTCCCGGGATCGCCACCACCTATGGCGTGGCCAAGCGCAGCGGCGAACGGTACGAACCGGCCGACAGCAACCTGCCTGCCGAGCACGTCTGGGACACCGCCAAATACCTTAACCACGTGCCCAAGCTGTTTGCTGCCGTGCGCGAGCGCTTCGGCGATGACCTGCACATCCTCCACGACGTGCACCACCGCCTGACGCCTATCGAAGCGGGGCGCCTGGGCAAGGCGGTCGAGCCCTTCAACCTGTTCTGGCTCGAAGACTGCACCCCGGCCGAAAACCAGGAAGCCTTCCGCCTGATCCGCCAGCACACCACCACACCGCTGGCGGTAGGCGAAGTGTTCAACTCCATCCATGACTGCCGCGAGCTGATCCAGGAGCAGTTGATCGATTACATCCGCGCCACCCTGGTGCATGCCGGCGGCATCACCCATGTGCGGCGCATTGCTGATTTTGCCGCGCTCTACCAGGTGCGCACCGGCTTTCATGGCGCCACCGACCTGTCGCCGGTGTGCATGGGCGCGGCCCTGCATTTCGACACCTGGGTGCCCAACTTCGGCATCCAGGAGCACATGCCCCATGACGAACGCATCGACGAAGTCTTTCCCCATGCCTACCGCTTTGAAGACGGCCACTTCACCCCCGGCGAAACGCCGGGGCATGGCGTCGACATCGACGAAGCGCTGGCAGCCAAGTACCCCTACAAACGCGCCAGCCTGCCGGTCAACCGCCTGGAAGACGGCACGCTCTGGCACTGGTAAGCGCCGTCGCACCGATCAATAACGACAACAGCACAGGGCGCCAGCCGCCCTGTCAGGAGTGAGCGATGAAAGCTTTTCAAGTAAAAGCGCCTTTCGAGTTCGACCTGGCACAGGTCGAGTCGCCGCAGGTTGCACCGGGTGAGGTCAAGGTCAATGTGGCCTACGCCGGTATCTGTGGCTCGGACCTGCACATCATCCACGGCCAGAATGCCTTTGTGCGCTTTCCACGGGTGACCGGCCATGAGTTCTCCGGCGTGGTCAGCGAAGTGGGCGAGGGCGTCGAACACCTCAAGGTCGGCGACCGGGTTTGCATCGACCCGGTCATCAGCTGCGGCACCTGCTACCCGTGCCGCATCAACCGGCCCAATGTCTGCACGCGCCTGCAAGTGATCGGCGTACACCGCGACGGTGGTTTCAGCGAGCAGGTCTGCGTGCCGGCCGACAACGCCCACCGCCTGCCCGATTCGTTGCCCCTGAGCCATGCCGCCCTGGTAGAGCCTTACACCATCGCCCTGAACGTGCTCGACCGCATGCAGCCGCATCCGGGCGACAGCCTGTTGATCTACGGTGCCGGTGTGATCGGCCTGACCCTGGTGCAGATGGCCCGCGCCTTGGGCATGACCGACATCACCGTGACCGACGTCATTGATGCCCGCCTGGAAACGGCCCAAGCGCTGGGTGCCACCCGTGTGCTCAACGGCAAGGACATCGATGTCGAGGCGCACATGCGTGAAGCGACCGGCGGCGAAGGCGTGCCGCTGATTGTCGATGCCGCCTGTATCCCGGCATTGATGCCGCAAATGGTGCGCCTGGCCTCGCCGGCCGGCCGTATCGGCCTGCTGGGCTTCAACACCGTGCCCAGCGACCTGGTGCAGCTGGAAATGATCAAGAAAGAGCTGACCCTGGTGGGCTCGCGGCTGAACAACCGCAAATTCCCGGCAGTCATGGCATTGATTGCCAGCGGCAAATTACAGGTGCGGGACTTGATCAGCCATCAGGTCAGTTTCGACGAAATGCCGGCGGCCATCAGCCTGATCGAAAACCACCCCGAGCAGACCCGCAAGGTGCTGGTCGAGCTCGACAGCACCCACGCATAACGCCCTATAGAGATTCGTGCCCTTGCGGGCACCCTCACCGAATAAACACAAGAAGCGGGAGGTTTACATGTTTGGTCAAGGTCGCACGTTAATCATCATCATGCTGTTCCTGGCAGGCGTCATCAACTACCTGGATCGCTCGGCATTGTCCGTGGCCGCCCCGTTCATCCAGAAGGACTACGGTCTGAGCACGGGTGAAATGGGCATGATCTTCAGTAGCTTTTTCGTCGGCTACGCGGCGTTCAACTTCATCGGTGGCTGGGCGGCCGACCGCTACGGTGCCAAGACCACGCTGCTGCTGGCGATGGTGCTGTGGTCGCTGTTCAGCGGGCTGACGGTGCTGACCGTCGGCTTCGTCACGCTGGTCATCATCCGCATCCTGTTCGGCATGGGCGAAGGCCCCTTGAGCGTGACCACCAGCAAGATGGTCAACAACTGGTACACGCCCAAGCAGCGGGCGCGGGCGCTGGGCACCTCGATGTCCGGCACGCCATTGGGCGGCGCGATCTCCGGGCCGGTGGTGGGCTTTATCGCCATCAGCTACGGCTGGAAGATCTCGTTCATCATCATCATGCTCCTGGGCCTGGTGTGGGCGGTGGTCTGGTACAAGTTCGTCAAGGACAAGCCCGACGGCAAGGTGGCCGAAGAAATCCGCAGCGCCGAACAACAGAGCGAAGTGTCGTCGCTGCCGGTGCACCCGCTGCGTTACTACCTCAAGCAACCGACAGTGCTGTTCACCGCCCTGGCGTTCTTTTCCTATAACTACACGCTGTTCTTTTTCCTGACCTGGTTCCCCAGCTACCTGACCATGGCCCACGGCCTGAACGTCAAGGACATGAGCATCGCCACGGTCATTCCCTGGCTGCTGGGCTTCCTGGGCCTGGCCCTGGGCGGGTTCATCTCCGACTTCGTGTTCAAGAAGACCGGGCGGATCATGTTCTCGCGCAAAGTGGTGCTGGTGACCTGCCTGTTGCTGTGCGCGGTGTGCATCGCCATGGCCGGCCTGGTCAAGACCCTGTACCCGGCGGTCATCCTGGTGGCCTTTGCGGTGTTCTTCCTGTACCTGACCGGCGCGATCTACTGGGCGATCATCCAGGACACCGTACCGGCTGCGCGGGTCGGCGGCGTCAGTGGCTTCATGCATTTCCTGGCCAACACCTCGGGCATCATCGGCCCGACCCTGACCGGCTTTCTGGTGCAGTTCACAGGGTCGTTCACCAGTGCGTTCCTGCTGGCCGGGCTGCTGACCGTGATCGGTGCGGTGTGCGTGGCGCGCTACGTGCGACCACTGTCTGCGAGTGACAGCGGTGCTTCGCCTGCCCAGGCACAACCGGAGTCGGCCCTGAGCCGTCCGTAACTGCCATGAACACAAGGAACCTATCGATGCCTGTCGTCAAACGTGTGCCCTCTGCCGGCGTTGCCGCGCAGATCGGTATCGTGCACCTGGGCCTGGGGGCGTTTCACCGCGCCCATCAGGCGGTCTACCTGCAACGCCACCTCAACCGCCACGGCGCCAGTGACTGGGGGCTGTGCAGCGCCAACCTGCGCTCGAACCGGACGCTGGTCGACCAGTTGCGCGAGCAGGACGGGCGCTACCACGTGGCCGAATACCGCGACCGCGAGCAGGTGACGCTGCGGGAAATCGGCGTGCTGCGCCAGGCCCTGTATGTGGGCGAGGGCGGCCAGGACCTCGAAGCGCTGTTGCAGCGCATGGCCGCGCCGCAGACCCGGATTGTCACCCTGACCGTCACCGAGAAGGGCTATTGCCTGAGTCCGGCCACCGGGCAATTGCGCCTGGACGACCCGACCATCGCCCATGAC
The DNA here is from genome assembly GCF_001423155.1 of Pseudomonas sp. Leaf127. Lineage (NCBI taxonomy): Bacteria > Pseudomonadati > Pseudomonadota > Gammaproteobacteria > Pseudomonadales > Pseudomonadaceae > Pseudomonas > Pseudomonas sp. Leaf127. The sequence goes on from NZ_LMOA01000020.1 coordinate 173,200, forward strand.
ATCGCTCATCCGCAGGCCCCGCGTTCGGCGCCCGGCATTGTCTTGGAAGCCCTGCGCCGGCGCCGCGCTGCGGGCGTTGCGGCCTTCACTGTGTTGTGTTGCGACAACATGCCCGACAACGGCCAGCGCACCCGCCAGGCGGTGAGCGCCCTGGCCGGGCAACAGGATCAAGGACTGGCTCAATGGGTCAACGAGCACGTGGCGTTTCCCGGCTGCATGGTCGACCGCATCGTACCGGCCATGGATGACGAATCCTTCGAGCGACTGGCGCAGCAAATGGACTGCAACGACCCGGCGGCCGTGGTCTGCGAACGCTTCAGCCAGTGGGTGATCGAGGATCACTTCCCGCTCGGACGCCCGGACTGGGAAGTGGAGGGCGTGCAGATGGTCGAAGACGTGCGCCCGTTCGAAACCATGAAGCTGCGCATGCTCAACGGCAGCCATTCCTTGCTGGCCTACATCGGTGTGCTGGCTGGCCACGAAACCGTGGCCGAGGCCATGCTCGATGCCGACCTGGCACGCTTCATCGAGTGCTACATGACCCGGGAGGCAGTACCGACGCTGGACATGCCGGCCGGCATCGACCTGACGGTCTATGCCCATGACCTGACCGCGCGCTTTGCCAACGACAGCCTGCAACACCGCCTGCGCCAGATCGCCATGGACGGCTCGCAGAAACTGCCGCAGCGCTGGTTGCTTGGCGCCCGGCACTTGCTCGATGACGGACGTGGCATTGCCTGCACCGCGCTAGGCATCGCCGCCTGGATTCATTACTGCACCCGCTCGGTGCCGGGCGCCTCGACGCCTGTGATCGACGACCCGTTGCGCGCCACGTTTGCCCGACTGGCCGAGCAATTCGAAGGCAGCTCGCGGGTGGACGCCTTTCTCGACCTGGAAGAGGTGTTCCCGGTCGCGTTGTCCGACCAGAGTGTGTTTCGCCAGGCGGTGCAGGCCGCCTACAGCGCCTTGCTGCGCGATGGCATGGGGCCGCTGCTGCGCGCCTTTGCCGCATCCAACCCACAATAAGAGGAAAAGCACATGGAACAGACATGGCGCTGGTTCGGCCCCAAGGACCCGATCTCCCTGGCAGACGTACGCCAGACCGGGGCGACCGGCATTGTCACCGCCTTGCACGAAATCCCCAACGGCGCGGTCTGGCCGGTGGAGGCCATCGTGGCGCGCAAGCAATTGATCGAAGCGGCCGGCCTGACCTGGTCGGTGGTCGAAAGCATTCCGGTGCACGAGGACATCAAGCGCGGCTGCGGCCGGCGTGACGAGTACATCGCCAACTACCAGCAAAGCGTGCGCAACCTGGCGAGCTGCGGCATCGACATCGTGTGCTACAACTTCATGCCGGTGCTGGACTGGACCCGCACCGACCTGGCCTGGGAACTGGCCGATGGCGGCTGGGCCCTGCGCTTCGACCAGACCGCCTTTGCCGCCTTCGACCTGTTCATCCTCCAGCGCCCCGGCGCCGAGGCCGAGTACAGTGCCGAGGACATCCGCCAGGCCCGGGACTACTTTGAGCAACTGACCCCGGCGCGCACCGAAACGCTGGTCAACACCTTGATCGCCGGATTACCGGGCGCCGAGGAGCACTACAGCCTGGACGACTTCCGCGCCTTGCTGCGCACCTACGCCGACATCGACGAAGCCCGCTTGCGCGAACACCTGGCGTATTTTCTGCGGGCGGTGATTCCGGTGGCCGAGCAGGTGGGCGTGCGCATGGCGATCCACCCGGACGACCCGCCGCGTGCCTTGCTGGGCCTGCCGCGCATCCTGTCCACGGCCACCGATGCCCAGTGGTTGCTCGACGCCGCCCCCAGCCCGGCCAATGGCCTGACGTTCTGCACCGGCTCCTATGGCGTGCGCGAAGACAATGACCTGGTGGCCATGGCCAGGCAGTTTGCGCCCCGCATCTATTTCACCCACCTGCGCTCGACCCGCCGCGAGGCCGACCCGCGCAGCTTCCACGAGGCTCATCACCTGGACGGCGACGTCGACATGGTCGGGGTCATCGGTGCGCTGGTCGAGGAAGAATGCCGACGTGAACGCGAAGGCGGCCCGCGCCTGCCGCTGCGCCCTGATCACGGGCACCAGTTGCTCGACGACCAGCACCGCCAGAGCAACCCCGGCTACTCACTGATCGGCCGCCTCAAGGGCCTGGCAGAAATCCGCGGCGTCGAACTGGCCGTCAGATCAAACATGGGGCCGGCGTAGGAGCGCGCTTGCCCGCGACCGGCTGCGTTAGCAGTCGTAAATTTGTGGCGTTTCGCAGATTTCTGCGAGCGCTGCGCACTCGGTCGCGGTGGTCGAGCGCGCTCCTACCGCGTTAGCAGTCGTAAATTTATGGCGTTTCGCAGATTTTCGCCTATGAATACATTCAAAATCTCGAAAACGCTGAAATTTTACGACTGCTGACGCAGCCGGTCGCGGGCAAGCGCGCTCCTACCTGGTCTGCGGTTCAGTCTGGCCGGCCGGCGTTGCTGTCATCCGGCTCCAGCGCCTTGAGCCAGCGGTTTTCCGAGCGGCTCAGGTGCTGGCGCATGGTGGTCTGGGCGCCGAGTACATCCTTGCTGGCGACGGCGCGCAGGATGGCTTCGTGCTCGACCACCGCCGCTTCCCAGGTCAGGGTATTTTCAGCGTGTTTGCTCAGGTGTGCCGAGAGCGGGGTGTGGCGTTCATCGAACAGGGCGGTGATGATCCTGACCAGCGCTGAATTGCCACTCATGCTCGCCAGGCGCTGGTGAAACTTGCGGTCGTCCTCCAGCGGCGGCAGGCCGTCGGCGATGCTGGCGCGCATGGCATCGATGCATGCCTGCAGGTAGCGGTAGTCGCTTTTCTTGCCATGCAGGCAAGCCAGGATCACCGACTCGCCCTCGATCAGCGCGCGGGCTTGCATCAATTCCGAAGGACTCTCGCCCAGCGTGGCAGTGCGGTTGTGTGCGCCGGCGGCCTGGGCGCGCACGTACACGCCCGAGCCCATCTTGATCTCGACCCCACCCTCGATTTCCAGGGCGATCAGCGCCTCGCGCAGCGACGGCCTGGAAACCCCCAGCAACTGCGTCAGGTCACGCTCCGGGGGCAGCCTGGAACCGGGCTTGAAATCCCCCTGGGCGATGTAATCACGCAACTGGTCGGCAATTTTCTGGTACGGCTTGCGCTCGGCAGGGGAGATCGGTGCGGCCATCGATACGGCGTCCATCAAGGATTTTGCGCAGGCTACTACAGTGGCTCGCCGCTCACATCACGGCTTACATCACGGCGCCCATCTGCCAGGGCAGAAACTCGTTGTCGCCCAAGCCGTTTTCCTCGCTGCAACTGCGCCGTCCCGAGGCGGTGTCGAGCATCAGCCGCAACAGGCGCTCACCGGCCTGGGCCACCGACTCCTGGCCATCGATGATGGTGCCGGCATTGAAGTCCATGTCCAGCGTCATGCGCTGGAACAGGCCGGTGTGGGTGGCGATCTTCAAGGATGGTGTGGGCTTGCAGCCGTAAGTCGAACCACGGCCGGTGGTGAAGCAGATCAGCGTGGCGCCGCCGGCCACTTGTCCGGTGGCCGACACCGGGTCGTAGCCGGGCGTGTCCATGAATACCAGTCCCTGGGCCCGGACCGTTTCGGCGTAGTGATAAACGCCCATCAGGCCGGTGGTGCCGGCCTTGGCCACCGCGCCCAGGGATTTCTCCAGAATGGTGGTAATGCCCCCGGCCTTGTTGCCCGGCGACGGGTTATTGTTCATGTCGCCGTGGTGCTGGCGCACGTAGTCTTCCCACCAACGGATGCGTGTCATCAACCGGTCGGCAATGTCGGGCGAGGCGGCGCGCGCGGTCAGCAGGTGTTCGGCGCCATAGATTTCCGGCGTCTCCGACAGGATCGCCGTGCCGCCCTGGCGCACCAGCAGATCGACCGCCGCCCCCAGCGCCGGGTTGGCGCTGATGCCTGAGTAACCGTCCGAGCCGCCGCATTGCAGGCCGACGGTCAAGTGCCGGGCCGGCACAGTGGTGCGCCGCAAGCGATCAATCACGGGCAGCATCGCTTCGACCTGGGCGATGCCCGCGGCGACGGTTTCCCGCGTACCGCCAGCTTCCTGAATGATCAGGCTGGCCTTGAGCAGGGCCGGGCGCTCGCCGAGTTCTTCCATCAGCGGTGTCAACTGGTTGACCTCGCAGCCCAGGCCGATCAGCAGCACGCCGGCAAAGTTGGCGTGGTCGGCATAGCCGCGCAGGGTGCGCTTGAGCAGCTCGATGCCGTCACCTTGCGCGCCCATGCCACAGCCACTGCCGTGGGTAATGGCGACCACGCCATCGACGCCGGGAAAATCCTTGAGCCGCTCGCTGGAGAAGGCGTTGGCGATCTGTTTGCAGGCCGTGGCCGAGCAGTTGACGCTGGCAATCACGCCAATGTAATTGCGTGTGCCGACGCGGCCGTCCTCGCGCACATAGCCTTCGAAGGTGGCCGTCGCCGGGTCGGGCACCGTGGGCACATAGATGCTCTGCATGTGTTGTTCGGTGCTGATGGCGGGCATGTCCAGGTTATGCACATGAACATGGTCGCCCGGCACGATGTCAGCGGTGGCCAGGCCAATGCCCTGTCCGTACTTGAGGACGCGCTGGCCGGCCGCAACCGCGCGCAGAGCGATCTTGTGCCCGGACGGCACGGTCTGGCGAGCCGTCAGCGTGACGCCGTCGGCGCACAACGGATGACCGGCGGCGATATCGCCCCGGGCCACGGCAACATCGTCACCGGGTGTCAGGACCAACAGGGTCGGTGCAGTGCTCATCAGGGCCTCTCCTAACACTCGATGATGGCTTTGACCACGCCTTGGCTGGGGTCGAGCAAGGTGGCGAACGAATGGGCCACGTCATCCAGCTTCAGTCGATGGGTGTTGAGCGCCGCATCCGGGATCAGGCCCTCGCGCAGGCACTGCTCGACATGGCGGAAGTCTTCCGGTGTGGCGTTGCGGCTGCCCATCAGTGTGGCTTCACGCTTGTGAAATTCAGGGTCCGAGAAGGTGATGGAGTCGCGCACCACTGAAATCATCACGTAGGTGCCGCCATGGGCGATGAACTCGAAGCCACGTTCCATGGCCTTGGCATTGCCGGTGGCATCGAACACCACGTCGAAGAAATCGCCCTCGGTCAGTTGCGCCAGGGTGTCCTTGTCGCCTGCACCGATTTTCACCGTCGCGTGGAGGTTCAAATGTTGCTTGCAGAACGCCAGTCGATCGTCACGGGTGTCCAGCACCGTGACCTGTGCCCCGCGCAGGCGAGCGAAGATCGCCGCCGCCATGCCGATCGGGCCGGTGCCGACCACCAGCGCACGTTTGCCAGCCTCGATAGCAGAGCGCCGCACGGCGTGGGCGCCGATCGACAGGAATTCAATCATCGCCGCCTGGTCCAGAGAGATGCCCTCGGCCTTGTGCACGAAGGCATGGGGAATGCTCAGGTACTCGGTAAAGGCACCGTCGCAATGCACTCCCAGCACCTGAATGCGCGTGCAGCAGTTGGTCTTGCCCTGGCGGCAGGCGATGCAGGTGCCGCAAGACAGGTAGGGCATCACATAAACGACATCGCCCACGGCCAGGTCGCTTTCGCTGTCGGTCTGCTCGACCACGCCCGAGAACTCATGACCCATCACTCTTGGGTAATCGAGGTAGGGCTGGTTGCCGGTGAAAATGTGCAGGTCGGTGCCGCAGACCCCGACGCGCTTGATGCGGATCAGCACCTCGCCAGGCTGCCTGTGCGGTTTGTCACGGTCGATGGCGGTCAGTGAACCGGGTTCGTCACAGATGACAGTCAGCATGTCATGGCTCCTTGGCAGGTGGTCGGGCGAGGGAAGTGAAGCGATACGGCAGGGCGGCGGGCACCCGGCGAATGGGGAGTCTGCATGGTCAGGCGATCTCTTTTTTGTTGTAGGCAGGCAATGACCTGCGCGCACGATCAAGGCCTGACGCTACACGGCGATCCCTATATTGGCAATACCAATTAATTTATTTTCAAATTGGACTGACCACTTTTGGCCAGCGCCACAAGCCCCTGGTAGGAGCGCGCTTGCCCGCGACCGAGTGCGCAGCGCTCGCAAAATCTCGGAAACGCCACAAATGTACGACTGCTAACGCAGCCGATCGCGGGCAGAGCCCCCTCTCACAGGTCCCATGTTTGCTGAGCGACAGCGTGCCGCTTGCCGGCGACCGAGTGCGCAGCGCTCGCAAAATCTGCGAAACGCCACACATTTACGATTGCTAACCCATCAGAGATCTATGAAACGCCACAAATGTACGACTGCTAACGCAGCCGGTCGCGGGCAAGCGCGCTCCTACCAGGGATGAATCTGATATCCAGTAAAATCAGTAGATTATTTTGATGGCATCACCGCTCAAGTCGCAGGCCGCACGAGGTCAAGCAGGTTGTCCCTGGATTTCAGGCTCTGCAGGATGATGTCCGAGCGGATGTCGGTCACCCCTGGCGTGGCATGCAACTGGTTGACGATGAAGTCGGTGTAGTGGCTGAGGTTGCGCGCCCGTACCCGCAGCAGGTAGTTGCTGGCGCCGGTGACGATGTAGGCGTCGGCCACCTCCGGCCAGCGTTGCACCGCCTCGATGAAGCGTTCGTGCCAGCCCTCCATGTCCTGGCGGACATTGACGTTGACCATCGCATGCACCTCGATCCCCAGCCGGGCCGGGTCCAGGCGCACGCCGTAGCCGGCGATCACCCCGTCGCCTTCCAGGTTGCGCAACCGGCGCAGGCAGGCCGAAGGCGACAGCGAGACCTTCTCGGCCAGGTCCTGGTTGCTCATGCGGCCGTCCTGGTTCAGGCACGCCAGAATGCGCAGATCGATACTGTCCAGTTTCATGTGGTGCAAGATCCTTCGGTTTTGAATTGTTTATTCGAATAATCTGTGAATAAAACGCCTTGGCGCGCGCAGTTAGCAAGATAATTCTGTTCCCTCGCAGATAAAATTCTGTACAGGCTGCCTTGGGAGCAAAACAACAATGAAGCAGGAAAACCTCTGGTGGGACATCAGCCCGCCACTGAACACCCAGACCCCCACCTGGCCCGGCGACACGCCGTTTCAGGAGGAGCGCGTCTGGACCGTCGGGCCGCAATGCCCGGTCAATGTCGGGCGCATCACCCTGTCGCCGCACACCGGTGCGCATGTCGATGCGCCCTTGCACTACAGCGAGCACGGCCTGCCGATCGGCGAGGTTTCGCTGGACCTGTACATGGGCCCGTGCCGGGTGATCCATTGCCTGGGCAGTGGTGCGCTGGTCGAACCGGCCGATGTCGAACATGCGCTGACCGCTGTCCCCGCTCGTGTCCTGTTGCGCACTTATCAGCACGCGCCGTTGACTGAATGGGACCCGGACTTTACCGCCGTGGCGCCAGACACCATTGCCTTGCTGGCCCGCCACGGCGTGCGCCTGATCGGCATCGACACCCCGTCGCTGGACCCGCAGAACTCCAAGACGCTGGACGCCCACCACACCGTCGAACGGCTGGAAATGGCAATCCTCGAAGGCATCGTCCTGGATGCCGTGGCCGAAGGTGACTACGAACTGATTGCCTTGCCCCTGCGTTTTTCTCACCTGGACGCCAGCCCCGTGCGCGCCGTCTTGCGCCCCCTGAAAGGATAAACCCCATGGCTACACAACAGCATTTGCGCGAGCTTGACCTCGCCGACCCCCTGGCGGCGTTGCGCGACGAGTTTGCCTTGCCCGAAGGCGTGATCTACCTGGACGGCAACTCGCTGGGCGCCCGTCCCAAGGCGGCGCTGGCGCGGGCCACACAGATGATCGAGCAGGAGTGGGGCGAAGGCCTGATCCGCAGCTGGAACACCGCGCAGTGGAGCACCTTGTCGGCGCGCCTGGGCGACAAGCTGGCGCCGTTGATCGGTGCCGACAGCGGCGAGGTGGTGATCACCGACACCACCACCGTCAACCTGTTCAAGATCCTCGCAGCCGGGCTGCGTATCCAGGCTGAGCGCGCGCCACAGCGCAAGATCATCCTGTCCGAACTGCACAATTTTCCCGCCGACCTGTATGTCATCGAAGGCCTGGCCGACCTGCTGCAGCAAGGCTATGAGCTGCGTCTGATCGAGCGGCCTCAGGACCTGCCGGGCCTGCTGGACGACCAGGTGGCGCTGGTGCTGCTGACCCACGTCAACTACAAGAGCGGCCACATGTACGACATGACCGCGACCACCGGACTGATCCACCAGCACGGTGCCCTGGCGCTGTGGGACCTGGCGCATTCGGCCGGTGCGGTGCCGGTGCAATTGAAGGCCGCCAACGCCGACTACGCCATCGGTTGCACCTACAAGTACCTCAACGGCGGCCCCGGTTCGCCGGCCTTCGTCTGGGTCTCGCCGCAGCTGTGCGATCAGGTCTGGCAGCCGCTGTCGGGCTGGTGGGGCCATGCCCGGCAATTTGCGATGGAGCCGCACTATGCGCCGGCTTCCGGCATCACCCGCTACCTGTGCGGCACCCAGCCGCTGGTGTCGCTGGGCATGGTCGAGTCCGGGCTGGATATCTTTGCCAAAACCAGCATGCAGGCACTGCGCAACAAGTCGCTGGCGCTGACCGATCTGTTCATCGAACTGGTCGAAGCGCGCTGCAAGGACCACCCACTGACCCTGATCACGCCGCGTGACCACGCCCAGCGCGGCAGCCATGTCAGTTTCGAACACCCTGAAGGCTATGCCGTGGTGCAGGCACTGATTGCCCGTGGCGTGATCGGTGATTACCGCGAACCGCGAATCATGCGTTTTGGTTTCACCCCGTTGTACACCTCGTTCCAGGACGTCGGGGCGGCGGTGCAGGCGCTGGTCGAGGTGCTCGACAGCCAGCAGTGGCGCGAGCCGCAATTCCAGACCCGTCACTCTGTCACTTGAGGATCGCCCCATGAACCAATGCCCATACTCCCAGGCCGGTGCCACCGAACAGTGGCACGATGCCAGGCTGGATTTCACTGACGCCATGACCTATGGCGATTACCTGGACCTCAAGCGTGTCCTCAGCGCCCAGCACCCGTTGTCCACGGACCACAACGAGTTGCTGTTCATCATCCAGCACCAGACTTCCGAGCTGTGGATGAAGCTGATGCTGCACGAGCTGCGTGCAGCCCGTGAGCAGCTCAAGCTCAACGACCTGCCACCGGCATTCAAGATGCTGGCACGGGTGTCGCGCATCTTTGATCAGCTGGTGCACGCCTGGACCGTGCTGGCGACCATGACCCCCAGCGAGTACGTGGCCTTTCGGCCCTCACTGGGGCAGTCGTCGGGCTTCCAGTCGTTCCAGTATCGCGAAATCGAATTCATCCTGGGCAACAAGAGCGTGCCGCTGATGCAGCCGCATGCGCACCGGCCTGAGCTGGTCAGCGAGCTGCAAAAGACCCTGGAAGCGCCATCGCTCTACGACGAAGCCATCCGCCTGCTGGCCATGGCCGGGCTGGACATCAGCGAGGAGCGCCTGGCGCGCGTATCAACCACGCGCACGCTGCACGACGACTCGGTGGAAGCGGCCTGGAAAGTGGTCTATCAACACCCGCACCAGTACTGGGACCTGTACCAGTTGGCCGAGAAATTCATCGACCTGGAGGACTCGTTCCGGCAATGGCGTTTCCGCCATGTGACCACGGTCGAACGCATCATCGGTTTCAAGAAAGGCTCCGGTGGCACCGAAGGGGTCGGCTACTTGCGCAAGATGCTCGACACCGAACTGTTCCCCGAACTGTGGAGCCTGCGCTCGACCCTCTGACCTTGCTGCACTGTCTCAATGGCCTGTCGTGCCCGGCACGGCAGCGTGATCGCCAATAATAATAAAGGTCCACCCATTATGAGTTCTGATCATCAACCGGCCGGGCTCACGCGCGGCCTGAGCAGTCGTCACATTCAACTGATCGCCCTGGGCGGCGCCATCGGCACCGGCCTGTTCCTGGGCTCGGCCGGGGTGCTGAAAACCGCCGGCCCCGCCATGATCCTGGGCTACGCCATCGCCGGCCTGATCGCCTTTCTGATCATGCGCCAGCTGGGCGAAATGGTGGTACAGGAGCCGGTGGCCGGCTCCTTCGGCTATTTCGCCACCCAGTACTGGGGCCGCTTTGCCGGTTTCCTGTCGGGCTGGAACTACTGGATGATGTACGCCCTGGTGTGCATGGCCGAACTGACGGCGGTGGGCAAATACGTGCAGTTCTGGTGGCCGGACATCCCGATCTGGGTCAGCGCGGCGGCCTTCTTCGTGCTGGTCAACCTGATCAACCTGACGAATGTGAAAGCCTTCGGCGAGACCGAGTTCTGGTTTGCGATCATCAAGGTCTTCGCCATCGTCGGCATGATCGCCCTGGCCAGTTACCTGCTGGTCAGCGGCACCGGCGGCCCCCAGGCGTCGGTCAGCAACCTGTGGGCGCATGGCGGCTTTTTCCCCAATGGCGTGGGCGGCATGCTGATGGCGATGGCGTTCATTCTGTTTGCCTTTGGCGGCATGGAAATGGTCGGCATCACCGCCGCCGAATCCGAGAATCCGCGGCGGGTGATTCCCAAGGCAATCAACCAGGTGGTGTACCGCATCATCATTTTCTATGTCGGCGCCCTGACCCTGCTGCTCTCGCTGTACCCGTGGGACCAGTTGTTGCTCAGCCTGTCGGCGTCGCAGGACGCCTACGGCGCCAGCCCGTTCGTGAAGATCTTTTCGCTGATCGGCAATGACGTCGCCGCCCATGTGCTCAACTTCGTGATCCTGACTGCCGCCTTGTCGGTGTACAACAGCGGTGCCTATTGCATGAGCCGCATGCTGTTCGGCCTGGCCGAGCAGGGCAATGCGCCAAAGGTGTTCCTCAAGGTCAACCGCCGCGGTATTCCGGTGCCGGCTGTCATGGCCAGCGCGGCGATCACCGGGGTGTGCCTGCTGATCAATTACCTGGTGCCGGGTAACGCCTTCGAACTGATGATGACCCTGGCGGTGTCGGCCCTGCTGATCAACTGGGTGATGATCACCCTGACCCACCTGCGCTTTCGCCGGGCGATGAACATCAGGGGCGAGGCCCTGTATTTCCGGGCGTTGTGGTACCCGTTCGGCAATATCCTGTGCCTGGCATTCATGGCCATGATCCTGGTCATCATGCTGATGATTCCCGGCATCCGCGTGTCGGTGTTCATGATCCCGGTGTGGATCCTGGCGTTGTGGTGTGTGTTCCGTTTCAGGAAGCCACCACCGCGTGACGTCAAAGCCGAATCCCTGGCTTCACAGGCCTCTTGACCGGCATCGACCTATGAGTTCTGCGAGGTGTGCCGCCCAGGCGGCTTTGCTAGTCTCCGGTGGACCGCGCGCCAGGAGGCGGCGGGTTGCCTGAGCGGTGTCGAGTGTGCGGCTCCAGTCGTGAAGAAGCCGACGGCGAGCCACATGCGGTCCAGGCTTTCTTGCATGAATGGAGACTGCACACCATGAGAACCCGAGAACTCAGAACCCTGATCAATGACACCCTCAACCGGTTGTTTGCCTATCTTGAAGCACAGCAGCCCCGGCACGGGCGCGTGGTCAGTCCCAAATCACGCGCGGTTTATCTCAATGAGCAAGGCGAACTCGATGAAGGCCAGATGAACGAAGTCGAGGGCGGCAAAGGCTTTCCCGGCACCGCCGCCGGCTACAAGGATCCCGACGCCCCGGATGATGTCGCCGGCAAGACCCCGCCTGCCGATGGCTTCATCGCCAGCGGCGGGCATACCGATGCACGCCTGAAGCTCAATCAGCCCGGCAGTCACTGGCCCAAACACCCTGTCAGCCCCGATTCGACCCTGACCGTGGAATGGAACTACTCCAGGCCGCACAAGACCCGCCGCTGGACCTACTGGATCACCCGGGACGGCTGGGATTCGGGCCAGCAATTGGTCAGGGCGCACTTCGAGGACGAGCCCATCCATGTCGTGCTCAATGATTACCAGCCTTATTGGGGCGATGAAGCCGAGGAGCAACTGATGGCGCGAAACCCTACGGTCCACGAAGTGCCTCTGCCCCGGCGTCAGGGCCATCATGCCTTGCTGGCAGTGTGGAACGTGGCCGACACCGAGGCGGCGTTTTATCAGGTCATTGACCTGGACTTCACCGACGACGCTGCCTGAGGGCCCTTCGTTCAGAACCGGTCCAGCCGATAGGGCTTCAGCGCCGGCCGGTCGGTCACCGATGGCTGTAGCAGGGCGGCCACCCATTCGGCCGTCAGCGCTGCCTGGGTCAACCCCAAGTGCTGATGGCCGAAGGCAAGCAGGACCCGGCCGTTTTCCAACCGGTCAATGACCGGCAGCGAGTCCGGCAGCGAGGGACGAAACCCCATCCACGGCGTGGCGCCCTCGACACTCAGTGCCTGGTTGAACAGGCCCTGGCTCAAGCGGTGCAGTTGCCAGGCCCGTGCCATGTTCGGCGGGCGCTCAAGTCCGGCGAATTCCACCGTGCCGGCCAGGCGCAATCCAGCGGCCATGGGCGTCATGATGAACCGGCGCTCCAGCGAGGTGACCGCAAACGGCAGGCGCGCGTGCTCGTGGGGCAGCATCAAGTGATAGCCGCGCTCGGTGTCCAGCGGCACGCGCTTGCCGGTCAGGGCCTGGGTCAGGGGCGCCGAATGCGCGCCGCAGGCAATCAGCACCCGCTGCGCCGCCAGCGGGCCCTGACCGGTCGCCAGCGACACGCCGCCCGCATGCAGGTGCCCGCCGCTCACCTCGCGTTGCATGAACTGCACGCCACAGCCTCTGGCTGCCTTGACCAGTGCGTCGACCACACCCAGCGGGTCGATAAAGTGCCCGGTGGCCGGAAAGAACAGACCGCCTTGCAGGTGCTCGCTCAAGTGCGGCGCGGCATCGCGCACCTGGCTGGTTGCCCAGTACTCGACCGGCACCTGCTGTTGGCGCAGGCGTGCCTGCAAAGCCTCGACGGCCGGGCGCGAAGCGCTGTGCTCGAACATCAGCAATGAGCCGTCGTGCCGAAACAGCTCGGGCTGGCCGATGCTCGCCAGCAGGCGCTGCCAGGCCGCCAGGCTGCCTTCATTGAGTGTACGCAGGCCGGCCACCGTACGCTGGAACGGCGCCGGCCGCAGGTTCAGCAGCAGGCGCGTGAACCAGGGCAGGGCGCGTGGCAGGTACTTCCAGTCCAGGCGCAGCGGCCCCATCGGGTCGGTGAGCATGGCCGGCAGGCGCTTGAGAATCGACGCATCGGCGATGGGAAACACCTGTTCGGTGGCCAGGTGCCCGGCATTGCCGAACGAGGCGCCCTGGCCGGGCGCCTGGCGGTCGACCACCACCACGCGCAGGTTCTGCCGCGCCAGTTGCAGGGCGCAGGCGACGCCGACAATGCCGGCACCGACCACAACGACGTCTGCTGGATCAGAGGCCGCCATCGGGGCGTTCATCAAGCCACATTCTGCGCGACGGACCACTGCGCGTACCACTGGCGAAACAGCGCGTACTGTTGTTCGGCATAACCACGCTGGGCGTCGCTCAGTGCATCGGTGGCGTTGAAGTGCAGGCTGTACTCGAGGTCGCCGTTAAGCACCATCAGGTACTTGTAGTACAGCACCAGGTCGGTGCCTTCGTCGAAGGACGACAGCACCTGCAGTGCGCTGGCCAGTTCCTCGGCCTGGCGCCTGGCCAGCGCATCGCCTCGGACAGCCTGCTTGCTCAGTTCGACCAGGTGCAGCACTTCGCGTGGCAGCGCGTTGCCGATCCCGGTGATCGCGCCGCTGGCGCCGCAGTTGACGAAGCCATGCACCACCTGGGTGTCGACGCCGGCCATCAGGATCACCTCGTCGTCCTGGGAGGTGATGTGCTCGGCGGCGTAGCGCATGTCGGCGGCCCCGCCAAACTCCTTGAAGCCGATCAGGTTCGGGTGCTGGCGCCGCAGCTTGAAGAACAGCTCGGCACGGGTGACAAAGCCGTAGTAGGGGCTGTTGTAGATCACCGCCGGCAGCGCGGGCGCTGCCGCCAGAATGGCCGAAAAGTGCGCCTCCTGTGCAGCCGGCGAGGCCCCGCGCGACAACACCCGCGGGATGACCATCAGGCCCTGGGCCCCCACCTGCGCGGCATGGGCGGCGTGGGCGATCGCTTCGCGGCTGTTGACCGCGCCGGTGCCGACGATGGTCGGCACGCCTGCGGCGACCAGGCGCGCCACACCTTGCTGGCGCTCGGCTTCGGTCAGCAACGGCCAGTCGCCCATCGAGCCGCAATACACCACGGCCCGCATGCCCAGTTCGATCAGCTCTCGGCCCTTGCGCACCAGCGCGTCGAAGTCCGGCGTGCGCCTGGCGGTGCAGGGGGTCATCAGGGCCGCAATAGTGCCGGTGAAAATATCAGTGTTCATCATCGTTCCTCACAGGCGGCCCGGCGGCGAACCGCGCAGGCGTTGAAGACAAAGGTGGGGCGGGGCTTCAGATACCCCAGGCAAACGGATCCTGCTCATCGATCAGCAGGGTGCTGTCGGCGGTCATGTAGGCGCGACCGGTGATCAATGGCCGCACCTGCTCGCCGTCCCATTCGTACCGGGCCTCGAACTGGCTGCCGGTGATGCTCGCCTGCACCCAGCGCTCACCCGCGGCCAGCGTGCCGTCGGCGGCCAGGCAGGCCAGCTTGGCGCTGGTGCCGGTGCCGCACGGCGAGCGGTCGTAAGCCTTGCCGGGGCACATGACGAAGTTGCGGCTGTCGGCCTGCTCGTCGTCGGCAAACAGCTCGATATGATCGATCACGGCATTGTCGGCACCGTAGATGCCCTGGTCTTGCAGGGCCTGGAGCATCTTCCAGGTCAGGTCGGTCAGGCGTTCGGCATTGCTCAGTTGCAGGGCCTGGCCATGCTCGCTGACCAGAAAGAACCAGTTGCCACCCCAGGCAATGTCGCCGTGGAACAGGCCGTAGCCGGGCACCTCGACGGCCACCTGGCGGCGGTAGCGGTACGACGGCACATTGGCCACGGTCACCGCGCCATCGTCATGCAGGGTGGCGGTGACCGTGCCCACCGGCGTGTCGATCCGATGCTCACCCGGCGCGATCCTGCCCAGGTGATGCAAGGAAGCGATCAGACCGATGGTGCCGTGGCCGCACATGCCCAGGTAGCCGGCGTTGTTGAAGAAGATCACCCCGCACACCGCGTCGGGCGACACGGGCGCGCAGTACAGTGCGCCGACCAGCACATCATTGCCGCGCGGCTCCAGCAGGCAGGCGCGGCGCCATTGATCGTGCGTCTCGCGCAAGGCATCGCGCTGTTCGGCCAGGGTCGCGCCGGCCAGCGGTGGAAAGCCGTCGAGCACCAGGCGGGTCGGTTCGCCGCCGGTGTGGGAGTCGATGACACGTAGCTGCTTCATGCAGGAATCCTTCACCCGCAAGGGCAGGGCGGGTGTGCTCATACAGTGCACCGCCACGCCCTGTGGCGCTTGAGGCTTTTCATCAATGTCGATGACGAAATCGGCACAGTTGTGCCAACCGGCTGTCATGCTCGACAAGGCCGCCAGCGCCGGGCAAGCTCGGAGTCTGCGCCGTGATCAGGCGCCCGAGCCCGAAGGATGACGAGCCATGATGCAACCTGCGCTGGCGGCGCTGAGCCAGGAAAACGCAGCGCAACGCCCCGACAGCCTTGACCAGGTGCTGGTCGGTGCCCAGGCGCTCTTGCCCTTGCTCGATGCCATCCCCAACGCCGTGATCTTCATCAAGGACGTGCAGGCCCGTTACCGCCTGGCCAACCACACCCTGGTGCAGCGCTGCGGGTTCAGGCACCTGGCGCCATTGCTGGGCAAGACCAGCACCGAGGTCTTTCCGGCACCGTTCGGTGGCGGCTACACCGAGCAGGACCTGCGTGTGCTGGAAAAGGGCCTGGTGCTGGACGACCAGCTCGAGCTGCACCTGTACGGCAGCCGCCAGCCCGGTTGGTGCCTGACCCACAAGCGTCCGTTGTACAACCGCGACGATGACATCATTGGCCTGGTGGGCATTTCCGTCGACCTGCAATCGGCCAGCGACAGCCACCCGGCCTACCAGCGCCTGGCCGCCGTGGACGCCTATATCCGTACCCACTTCCAGCGGCCGATCGCCTTGAAGGAACTGACTGGCATCGCCGGCATTTCCGTGGCGCAACTGGAGCGCTACTGCAAGCGGGTGTTCCACCTGACCCCGCGGCAGATGATCCACAAGGTGCGCCTGGAGCACGCCCATCGGCTGCTGTTGACTGACCTGCCGATCACCGAGGTGGCCTTGCAGTGCGGCTACACCGACCACAGCGCCTTTACCCGCCAGTTCAAGACCCTGACCGGTTTTACCCCGCGTCAGTATCGGCAGGCACCCTAAAGCCCTTGGCTGCTGCGAATCAGGGCATAGGCCTGGCGGATGATCGGGTTGACTGCGTTGGGCCTTACCCACAGGTGATAAGTCACGTCCGGCAAGCGCGGCAGGCCGTCGCTTTCACCCAGCACGCGCATGTCCGGGCCGACCATTTCCATGCTGCGCGCCGTGATGCCCAGGCCCGCACGCACCGCCGCCTTGATGCCGATCAGGTTCGAGGCCAGGTAGGCCTGGCGCCAGGCGATATCAGCCTGTTCCAGCGCCTGCAGGGCCATGCGTCGGTAAATGCTCGGCTCGTCGACCAGCACCAGGGGCAGGGGCTGCAGCGGGTCGTGCTGGTAATGCGCGGCGCAGATCCACCACACCGGCGAGGTGCGCAGGGCAAAGCCTTGCAGGTCGGGATCGGTGCGGGTCGAGATAATCATGTCGACCTTGCCACGGTGCAGGTCCTGCATCAGGAACGGGCTACGGCCGACGTCGATTTCCAGGCGCAGGTTCGGTGCTGATCGGGCGATGTGGCTGAGGATCGGCGGCAGGACGGTGTCGGCGATGTCGTGCGGCGAGCCGATGCGCAGCACGCCGCTCAGGGTGTTGTCGCGCAGGGCATTGAGCGCCTCGTCGTTGAGCGCCAGCATCTGTCGGGCGCGGCGCAGCAATTGCCGGCCCGCCTCGGTCAGGGCCTTGTGCCGACCCTGCTTGTGAAACAGCCCCACGCCCACTTGTTGCTCCAGCCGTTGCATGTGCTGGGTCACGGACGATTGCGTGCGGGCCAGGGACTGGCCGGCTTCGGCAAAGCTGGCGTGGTCGGCCACGGCCACGAAGGTGCGCAGCAACTCCAGGTCCAGGATGGATTCAGTCATATCGGCGTCGATTCACATAAGCGGCAGTGTCTGACTAATTAGATATCATTATGTGTTCGTGCGTAAAGGGCTCGCTCAATGACGCTTGTCTGCCGTATTTGTTGGGTTTCTACGCCTTTGTCATGTGCGCTGTTTTTTAAGTTATAACAATATTAGATCTTTGCATTTCCGTTCCCTCGGTCGACTGCCTAGGATGCCGCCCAGTTGGCCGGACGCCCCGGCCGTGGACGAGGAATTGCCATGTCACTGTTGTTCAAGGCTCGAAAGCAGCTGATCGGCGCGCTGTTGGCCTCTGCCAGCACCACCGTTGCGGTGTCGGCCTGGGCCGATGCCACGCTGGACAAGGTCCAGCAGCGCGAGCGTATCGTGGTCGGGGTCATGCTTTCGGGCGGACCGTTCGGGGCGCTGGACCCGGCTACTCAGCAGCCGGTAGGCCTGAACGTCGACATGGCCCGTGACCTGGCCCGGCAACTGGGTGTGGAGGTCGAGCTGGTCTCGGTCTTGCCGGCCAACCGCGTGCAGTTCCTGCAACAGGGCAAGGTCGACCTGCTGATCGCCAACATGGAATGGAACACCGACCGCGACAAGCTGCTGGGCCATGTGCCAACACCGTTCTACAAGGTCGGCGGTACTGCCGTGGTCGCCAAGGACAGTCCGATCACCTCCTGGGCGCAGCTCAAGGACCAGCCGGTGTGCACCTCGCAGGGCAGCAGCTACACCCAGCCGCTGATCCAGCTCGGCGTGCAGCTCAAGGCGTTCAAGAGTTCGGCCGAGTCGCTGCTGGCCCTGCGCGGCAGCAACTGCGTGGCCGCCGTGCACGACGCCACGCTGATCAACCCGTTGGTGGCCAAGGGCGGCGAATGGGCCAACTACCGCGCCATCACGCCGGAACTCAACCCCGCGCCGTCAGTGATCTGGACCCGCACCGGCGAGACCGATACCCAGGCGCGCCTCGACGGCATCGTCAAGGGCTGGCACCGCAGCGGCTGGCTGATCGCGCGCGAGAAGGCCAACGCCATCACCCCGGCCTCCCCGGCGCTGGTCAGCCTGCAAGCCGAACAGCAGACCAGTGGTGGTTGAGGTCGCGACGCGACGTGCCGGCCGCGCGGTGCGCTCATGAACGCCTGGCTGCAAGGGTTCATCGACTGGACCGCACCGCTGGGCCTGGACTATGGCTTCCTGCTCGATGGCTATTCACGTAGCAGCCTGCTCGACGGCGCACTGACCACCGTGCTGCTGTGCGTGCTGTCGATCATCGGCAGCCTGTTGGTCGGCATCGGGCTGGCGGCCGCGCTGGCCAGCAGCCGGCGCTGGCTGGTGTTGCCGGCGCGGTTGTTCATCGAAGTCACTCGCAATACCCCTACGCTGGTGCAGCTGTATTGCGCTTTTCTGGTGTTGAACATGCTCCTGACCCAGGCGGTGGGCGCGGCCAACCCGCTGACGCCGTTTGCCTGGGTGGTGATTGTGATTTCCCTGCACAAGGGCGCCTTCCATGCCGAGTCCTTGCGCGCCGGCATCGAGGCGGTGCCGGCGGTGACTCTGGAGGCCGCCCGTTCGCTGGCCTTCAACCAGCGCCAGTTGCTGTGGTACGTGCAGTTGCCTCTGGCGCTGCGTTTCGCCTTGCCGGCGCTGGTCAACAACCTCATCGACCTGGTGAAGATGACCGCCGTCGGCTCGGCCATTGCCGTCAATGACATCACCTACGCCTCGATCATGATCTGGACCCAGAGCGACAACGTCATCGAGTTGATGATTCTGATCCTGAGCTTTTTCGGGCTGTTGAGTTACCTCGTCAATTTGGCCGGCCGTGCCCTGGAAGCCCGCCTGAGGATGCCCGGTTATGGCCACTGAAGTCTTTTACGCGCTCTGGCAGTGGACGCCGGCACTGGGCATGGGCCTGGTGCAGAACATCCTGATCAGCGTCACGGCCATTGCCCTGGGCACGCTGCTGGGCCTGCTGGTCGGCGCCCTGGCGTTGTCGCCGCTGGCGCCGCTGCGCGGCCTGGCACGCCTGTGGGTGCAGGTGTTTCGCAATGCTCCGTGGCTGGTGCTGATCTACTTCACCACCTACGTCTTTCCCTTCGAGGTGCAGGTGGGCGGGTATTACCTGCCGTTTCCCGACTGGCTCAAGGTCACCGTGGGCCTGGCGTTGCCGGCCAGTGCCAATGTCGCGGAAATCTTTCGCGGTGCGATCGGCTCGATTCCGAGCACGCAGTGGGAGGCGGCCCGTTCGCTGGCCTTCACCCGCGGGCAGATCTTCACCTCGATCATCCTGCCGCAGTGCTTCAAGCGCATGTTGCCGCCGTGGATGAACCTGTATGCAGTGGTGACCATGGGCACGGCGCTGGCCTCGCTGGTGGGCGTGCACGACCTGATCGACACCGCCCAGATTGCCAGCAACACCGTCAACCTGACCGGCTTCACCGTGCTGGTGTACTTCACTGTGCTGGCGCTGTTTTTCTTTTATTGCTACCCGATTTCCCGACTCACCCAACGCCTGGAGCGTCGCTATGCCTTCTGAACCCTTGATCGACCTGCGCGACGTGCACCTGGCGTTCGGCGCCAATCGTGTGCTCAAAGGCATCGACCTGCAGGTGCACAAGGGGCAGGCCGTGTCGATCATCGGCCCGTCGGGCTCGGGCAAGTCGACCATCCTGCGCTGCATCACCGGTTTGCTGCGCCCGCAACGCGGTTCGATCCGCGTCGGTGACACCGAGGTCAGCGACCTGCACACCGAGGCCCAGCTCATCGCGCTGCGCAAGCGGGTGGGGTTCGTGTTCCAGCAGTTCAACCTGTTCCCGCACCTGACGGTGCTCGAAAACCTGGTCATCGCCCCGCGCAAGGTCATGGGCCGCGAGCGTGCCGAAGCCGAGCAGCAGGCCCTGCAGTTGCTGGCCAAGGTGCGCATGGAGCACAAGGCCCATGCCTGGCCGGGCGAGTTGTCCGGCGGCCAGCAGCAGCGCGTGGCCATTGCCCGGGCGCTGGCCATGCGCCCCGAGTTGATCCTGTTCGATGAGGTGACCTCGGCGCTGGACCCGGAAACCGTCGGCGAGGTGCTGACCGTGATCCGCGAGCTGACCGAGGAGGGCATGACTTGTGTGCTGGTGACCCATGAAATGCGCTTTGCCGAAGACATCAGCGACCGGGTGTATTTCACCGAGAACGGCCTGATCGCCGAGCATGGCAGCAGCGAGCAGATCTTCCGCGACCCACAGAACGAACGCACCCGTCAGTTCTTGCAGCATGCCCTGCACGACAGCGGCCGGCGCCCGGCCAGACCGGCCCCCGATGTCCTGAGCAACCTGAGCCGCTACAGCATTTCCGTCTGACCCTGAACCCTGCCTGGCCACAAGAGAGACCGCCCATGTCCACCGAATCCGTGATCCAGCCCTTTTTGCATGCCGTGCGCGCCATCCATGCGCGCGGTGTCGACCGCGCGGCACTGGCCGACATCATCCGCCTGGTCGAAGACCTGACCACGCGCCATGACCTGTTCAACTTCGAGCGCTTCCCGGCGCCGAGCGCCGACTCGGGCGAGACCCAGTTCCGCTACCGCCTCAACGACGACGGCGAAAGCCCGACGCTGTACCTCAACTCGCTGCTGCCGGGTAAAAGCACCTTGCCGCACAACCACGAGACCTGGGCGGTGATCGTCGCCGTGCAAGGCCAGGAGCTCAACCGCGTCTATCAGCGCGCCGACGACGGGCGCGACCCGGCCCGTGCACAGCTGGTGCTCGACCGGGAGGTGGTGGTGCAACCTGGCATCCCGATCGGCTTTCTGGGCGAGGACCTGCACGGTATTCGCGTGGACGGCGAGCGGCCGACCCTGCATTTTCATCTTTACGGCCGCCCGCTGGAGTCGCTGGAAAACCGCTACGGCGTGCGCGAGGACGGCACCGTGATCAATTACAACAAATCGCAGATGTCGCCTTCGATCCAGGCGTACGGTCTCTAAACACCCACGGCAACCTTACACAGGAACCGGCACCCCCTCATGAGCCACTCTGTCACCCCTGCGCAACTCAAACGCTGGCTGTTCGACGGTCAGGAAATCGCCCTGTTCGATGTTCGCGAACACGGCCAGTACGGCGAGGCGCACCTGTTTCATGCGGTGAACCTGCCGTATAGCCGCCTGGAGCTCGACGCCCCGCGCCTGGCACCCAACCCCGGCGTGCGCCTGGTGGTTTACGACCAGGAGGGTGGCGCACTGGCGCAACGGGCGTTGCAACGCCTGCAAGCGCAAGGCTACGTCAATGGCCATTGGCTGGCGGGTGGCAGCCAGGGCTGGCAGGCGGCCGGGCATGAGCTGTTCGCCGGGGTGCACCTGCCGTCCAAGGCTTTTGGCGAACGGGTCGAACAGGCTTGCCATACGCCCCGTATCACCGCCCCGGAACTGGCCGCCTGGCAACGCGAGGGGCGGCCACTGGTGGTGCTCGACGGCCGGCCGCTGAGCGAATTTGCCAAGATGAGCATTCCCGGCGCGGTCTGTTGCCCTAACGGTGAACTGGGCCTGCGCCTGGAGGACCTGGTGAGCGACGGGCAGACACCGATTGTGATCAACTGCGCCGGGCGCACCCGCAGCATCATCGGTGCGCAAACCCTGATCAACCTGGGCATCGACAACCCGGTGTATGCGCTGGAAAACGGCACCCAAGGCTGGTTTCTGGCCGACCAGCCGCTGGACCATGGCCGCCAGGTGCATTACCCACCGCGGGACTCGCGCCCGCCGCTGGCTGGACAACTGCAACGCGCGCAGCGCCTGGCCGACCAGGCCGGTGTCCATACCGTCGACGCCGCCCAGGTGCAGGCCTGGGCACAGGACCCACAGCGCAGCCTGTTCGTGTGCGACGTGCGCACCCCCGAAGAGTTTGCCGCCGGCAGCCTGGCCGGTGCCCGGCACGCCCCGGGTGGGCAATTGATCCAGGGCACCGACCTGTACATCGGCGTGCGCAAGGCGCGGGTGGTGGTGTTCGACAGCGAGGGCGTGCGAGCGCCGATCGTGGCCAGCTGGTTGCGGCAACTGGGGCATGAAGCCTATGTGCTCAAGGACGGCCTGCACAGTGGCCTGGCCTTGCCGGCGCCCAAGGCTCTGAGCGTCGATCTGCCTGTGGCCCGGCCCGACCAGGTGCACGGCGCACGGCTGATCGATCTGCGCCCCAGCCAGCAATATTGCCAGCAACATGCACAGGGCGCCGAGTGGTCGATCCGGCCCGTGCTTGCCGAACAGGTACGCGGCGAGCGGCGGCCCTTGGTGCTGCTGGCCGACGACCCGCACGTGGCACAACTGGCCGCCAGCGAACTGCCCCCGGAACAGCGCGAAAGCGTGCGCCTGCTGACTGACTGGCAAGCGCTGGCGCAGGTGAGCGGCGATACCTCGCTGAGCCAGGCGCAGTGCATCGACTTTCTGTTTTTCGTGCACGATCGCCACGATGGCAACAAGGACGCCGCCCGCCAGTACCTGGCCTGGGAAACCGGCCTGATTGCGCAGATGACCGAAGAGGAAATCGCCAGCTTCCAGCCGTTGCCGGCCCGTGAGCCGCTGCGCACCCGGCTGATCCACGCCGGCCGGGGCGCGCAGGTCGAGGGCGGGCGGACGGTCAATCCGGCGGTCACCCGGCTCAGCACGGTGCTGTTCGACAACCTGGCGCAGATGCGCGACATCCGTTCGCGCCGCGATCAGCAGCGGGTGCTCAGCTACGGCGCGCGTGGCAACCCCACCGCCTTTGCCCTGGAAGACCTGGTCACCGAACTGGAAGGCGGCTACCGCAGCAAGCTCTTCGCCACCGGCCTGGCGGCGGTCGCGCAGACCTTTCTGGCCTATCTGCGCCCCGGCGACCATGTGTTGCTGACCGATGGCGTCTACAGCCCGGTGCGACGCCTGGCCAGCGAACTGCTGGAGCCCTTCGGCATCGAGGTGCAGTACTACCGTGCCGACGGCCGCGACCTGGCGTCGGCCTTCAAGCCCAACACGCGCATGGTCTATGCCGAGAGCCCGAGTTCCTTGCTGTATGAAATCCTTGACCTGCCGGCCATCGCCGCGCAGTGCAAGGCCCGCAACGTGCTGCTGGCGGTCGACAACACCTGGGGCGCCGGCTACCTGTGTCGGCCGCTGGCACTGGGTGCCGACATTGTCATCAGCGCACTGACCAAATACCTGGCCGGGCACAGCGATGTGGTGATGGGCTGCGTGTGCACCGTCGAGGCGGCATTTGCGCCGTTGTCACGCATGAGCGACACCCTGGGCTGCACAGTCAGCCCCGACGATGCCTGGCTGGTGCTGCGCGGCGCCCGCACCCTGGCCAGCCGCCTGGAGGTGCATGAACGCCAGGCCCTGGACATCGCCCTTTGGCTGCGGCAACGCCCGGAAGTGGCGCGGGTGTTTCACCCGGCCTTGCCGGAGCATCCTGGCCATGACCTGTGGCGGCGCGATTTCAGTGGCAGCAACGGACTGCTGTCGTTCGAACTGGCCGAGCCTGGGCCCGAGCGGCTGGCCCGGTTCATCGACAGCCTGAAGCTGTTCGGGCTCGGGGCCTCGTGGGGCGGTTATGAAAGCCTGGTGACCGTGGCCGAACTGGGCGAGCGTCAGTTCGAGACGTACCCGAGCGATGCGATCATTCGCCTGCACATCGGCCTGGAAGACCTCCACTCACTCAAGGCCGACCTCAACACCGCCTTCGCCAGCCTGGCACAGTAGGAGCGCGCTCTGCCCGCGACCGGCTGCGTTAGCAGTCGTAAATTTTCAGCGTTTCGCAGATTTCGAATACGTTCACAGTCGTAAATTTTCAGCGTTTCGCAGATTTCGAATACGTTCACAGTCGTAAATTTTCAGCGTTTCGCAGATTTTGCGAGCGCTACGCACTCGGTCGCGGGCAGAGCGCGCTCCTACAAGACCCTGTGCAGGTTAAAAATGCATTTTTTTCATATTAGGTTATGACTAAATTGCATTTCACAAGGTCACTGCTTCTCGATAGCTTATGCGAAAAGGTTTTTAGCGATTGTTGATTTATAACCGCTAATACAAAGTTCGCTATCAAGGAGACCCCTATGAGCGTCCAATTCATCGGCATGATCGGTCACCGATTGGCCTCGGAAACCCTGGCGCCGGCCGGCCCTGTTTTTGACAAGGCCTTTATTGTCGAGTCGGCCCAGGCCCATGAACAGGCCGGCTTCGACCGGGTGCTGGTCGGCTACTGGTCCGATCAACCCGACGGCTTCCTGGTCACCGCCCTGGCCGGCCAGGCCACTTCGAACATCAAGTTCCTGCTGGCCCACCGGCCGGGCTTTGTCGCGCCGACCCTGGCGGCACGCAAGCTGGCGACGCTGGACCACTTGCTCGACGGTCGCCTGGCGGTGCATGTCATCAGTGGCGGCAGCGATGCCGAGCAGCGCAAGGACGGCGACAGTCTCGATCACGACCAGCGCTATGCACGCACCGACGAGTTTCTCGACGTGGTGCGCCGGGTCTGGACCGAAACCCAGCCTTTCGACCATCAGGGTACTTTCTACCAGGCACAGAACGCCTTCTCCGCAATCAAGCCGGTGCAGCAGCCGCACCTGCCGGTGTACTTCGGCGGCTCGTCGCCGGCGGCCTTGCAGGTGGCCGGCAAGCACGCCGATGTCTTTGCCCTGTGGGGCGAGTCGCTGGAGCAGACCCGCGAGACCATTGAAAAGGTGCGTGCCGAGGCCGCCCGCCACGGCCGTGAAGTGCAGTTCAGCGTGTCGTTCCGGCCGATCATTGCCGCCACCGAAGACGCCGCCTGGGCCAAGGCCGACCAGATCCTGAGCACCGCCCGCCAGCGCCTCGAGCAGGCCGGCCCCGTGATCGCCAACAAACCGCAAAGTGTCGGTGCCCAGCGCCTGCTGGAGACCGTGGCCAAGGGCGACCGCGTCGATGAGCGGCTGTGGACCGGCATTGCCGGGCTGGTCGGCGGCGGTCATAACTCCACCGCACTGGTCGGCACCCCCGAACAGGTGGCCGATGCGTTCCTGGCCTATTACGACCTGGGCGTGACCACCTTCCTGATCCGCGGTTTCGACCCCATCGCAGACGCCCGCGACTATGGCCGCGAACTGCTGCCCCTGACCCGCGCCAGAATCGCCGCCCGCCAGGGCTGACACCCTTTCTTTCCTGAATCGACTCAGGCGTCACGAGACCGCACACGCGGATCGGGCTCCTCATCCTGGCCTTGCCGGCCCCGTGGAGACTATCGTGCGTAAACCCCTGCAACTGGCCCTTGGCCTGCTCGCTGCGGCCTTGAGCTTTTCGGCCTCGGCGCTGACCCTCACCGTCGGTGACCAGAGCTTCAACACCCGGGCCGTGATGGAAGCGGCGCAGGTGCTCGACGACCTGCCGTACACCCTGGAATTCAAGCAGTTCACTGCCGGCTCGCCGGTGGCCGAAGCACTCAACGTCGGCAGCCTCGACCTGGGCCTGCTGGGTGATGCACCGCCGTTGTTTCTGGGCGCCCTGGGCGCGCCGATCAAGGTGATCGCCGTCAGCCGGCAGAACCTCGACGGCGTGGCCATCCTGGTGGCCAAGGACTCGCCGATCCAGACCCTGGCCGACTTGCGCGGCAAGCGCGCGGCCATCTGGAAAGGCTCCTGGAGCCAGCAACTGTTGTTCACCGCCCTGGACAAGGCCGGTGTGCCGCGTGAGGCGCTGGAGGTGCGCTACCTCAGTGCACTGGACGCCTCGCATGCGCTGGACGGCGGCTCGGTGGATGTCATCGCCACTTGGGAACCCTACGTGACCCAGCAAGAACGCCAGGGTGCTCGCGTACTGGCCACCGCCAAAGACCTGATCCCGGCGCAGAGCTTCGTGGTCGCCAATGAACACGCGATCAAGGACAAGCGCGAGGCCATCGCCGACTTTCTGCAACGCCTGAAAAAGGCCCGCGACTGGGCGCAGCAAGACCCGGCGCACACCGAGCAATACGCCGACAGCTGGGCACAGCGCACCCGCGCCGACCGTGACATCGCCCGCGTCTGGTTTGCCCGCGCCAGAACCGACCTCGGCCCGCTCAACCCGGCGGTCATCGCCGGAGCCCAGCAGACCGTCGACTTCTTCAGTGGCCTGGGCCTGATCAAGTCCTACCCGGCCGCCAGCCTGTTCGATCAATCCTTCAGTGCCGCCTTGCAGGCGCCGATCACTCAGGCCGCCGCGCCCACCGCTGTGCGGGTGCAACCATGAGGCGCTGGCCGGCGCAGGTCAGCGATGCCCGTGACGTATGCGCCGGGTTGTTGTTTCTGGGCTTTGGCGCTGTGGCCCTGAGCCTGGTGGGTGACTACAGCATCGGCTCGGTGATGCGCATGGGCGCCGGTTATTTTCCCTTGCTGATCGGGGCGCTGTTGTGCGCACTGGGCGCCTTCATCCTGCTGCGTGGCCTGGCGTTTTCGGCAGAGCAGGTCGGGCTGGCCGGTTTGTTCAGCCTGCGTCCGGGGCTGTCGGTCATCGGCGCCGTGGTGGCCTTTGCCGTGTTGCTGCCCAGCCTCGGCCTGGCGCTGGCGACCCTGGCCATGACGGTGCTCAGCGGGCTGGCGCGGCGCAAGGCCAACCTCACCGAACTGACCGTGCTGGGCAGTGCGCTGGGCGGCTTCAGTGCGCTGGTGTTCGCCTGGGCCCTGGGCCTGAACGTGCCCGTGCTGCCGGTCTGAGGGGGCGATCATGGAATTGCTCGCGCACCTGAGCCTGGGGCTGGACGCCGCCTTTACCCTGCAGAACCTGCTGTACTGCCTGCTCGGCGTGACCCTCGGTACGCTGGTCGGCGTGTTACCCGGGCTGGGGCCGGTGGCGACCATCGCCATGTTGTTGCCCATTACCTACGGGCTGACGCCATCGGCGGCGCTGATCATGCTCTCGGGCATCTATTACGGTGCGCAATACGGTGGCTCGACCACCGCGATTCTGGTCAATCTGCCGGGTGAGTCGTCCTCGGTGGTCACCTGCATCGATGGCCACGCCATGGCGCGCCAGGGCCGGGCAGGGGCGGCGCTGGCCATCGCCGCCATCGGCTCGTTTGTCGCCGGCAGCCTGGCCATTCTCCTGCTGGCCGCGGCCGCCACGCCGCTGGCGGCCGCGGCCTTGCAGTTCGGCCCGGCCGATTATTTTTCGCTGATGCTGCTGGGGCTGGTGGCGGCGATCGTGCTGGCTCAGGGCGACGTGCTACGCGCCCTGGCGATGACGATTCTCGGCCTGTTGCTGGGCATGGTCGGCACCGATGTGAACTCCGGCGTCGAGCGCTTTACCTTCGGCCTGCCGCAACTGAGCGATGGCATCAGCTTCGTGGTGATCTCGATGGGCCTCTTCGGCATTGCCGAGATTATCGCCAACCTGGAACGCGACCACACCGGCCAGCAAAGCATCGCCCGGGTCGGACGCCTGTCGCCCAGCCGCGATGACTACCGCCGTTCATGGAAGCCGATCCTGCGTGGCACGGGGCTGGGGGCCTTGCTCGGCATCCTGCCCGGTGGCGGGGCGATGCTCGGCTCGTTTGCCTCGTACATGATCGAAAAGCGCCTGGCCAGGGAGCCGGCGCGCTTCGGCCAGGGCGCCATCGAAGGCGTGGCCGGCCCCGAGTCGGCCAACAACGCCGGTGCCCAGACGTCATTCATTCCGATGCTGGTCATGGGCCTGCCGTCCAATGCGGTGATGGCGCTGATGGCCGGCGCCATGATGATCCACGGCATCGTGCCCGGCCCGCAGGTGATTGAAGAGCGCCCCGAGCTGTTCTGGGGCCTGATTGTCAGCATGTGGATCGGCAACCTGCTGTTGCTAGTGCTCAACCTGCCGCTGATCGGCCTCTGGGTGCGCCTGCTGTCGGTGCCGTACCGCCTGCTGTACCCGGCGATTCTGCTGTTCTGCTGCATCGGTGTGTACAGCGTCAACAACAGCCTGTTCGACGTGCTGCTGACCGTGGGCTTCGGCCTGCTCGGCTACCTGTTCATCAAGCTGCGCTGCGAGCCGGCGCCGCTGCTGCTGGGCTACATCCTGGGGCCGATGATGGAAGAAAACCTGCGCCGCGCCATGTTGCTGTCGCGCGGCGATCCGCTGGTGTTTTTCCAGCGCCCGCTGAGCCTGACCCTGCTGATCGTGACCGCGCTGGTGGTCGCCCTGATGCTGCTGCCGCGCTTTCGCGCCACCCGCCAGGTGGCCTTCAGCGAAGACTGATTTTCTGTCCAACCCTGACTGACGAGCCGTACATGAAAAAGACTCCCCTGATCGCTGTAATTGCCGGCCTCGCCCTGGGCGCTGTCGCCAGCCTGGCCCAGGCCGGCACCTGGCCGGAACGTCCACTGACCCTGATCGTGCCGTTTCCGCCGGGCGGGGCGGCCGACACGGTCGGGCGCTATTACGCCGAACAACTGTCGACCTCACTGGGCCAGCCGGTGGTGGTGGAGAACAAACCCGGTGCTGGCACTGCGATTGCCGCCGAATACGTCGCCCGCGCCAAGCCCGATGGCTACACCCTGTCGCTGGCCACCGCCGGGCAACTGACCATCCTGCCGAACCTGCAAGGCGACCTGCGCTTCGATGCGCAGAAGGACTTCACGCCGGTGGCGGTGCTGGCCTCGGTGCCCAACGTAGTGGCGGTCAATGCCAGCAGCAAGATCCAGACCCTGCAAGAACTGATCGCCGAGGCCAAGGCCCGTCCCGGCGCGCTGACCTATTCGTCCTGCGGCAATGGCACACTGTGCCACCTGTCGGGTGAGCTGCTGAAAAACCTGGCCGGGGTCGACTTGCTGCACGTGCCCTACAAGGGCAGCGCGCCGGCGGTGACCGGCCTGCTGGGTGGGGAAGTGGACGTGGCGGTCGACACCGTCACCGTGCTGGCACCGCAGATCAAGGCCGGCAAGCTCAAGGGCCTGGTGCTCAGCAGCGCCGACCCGTCACCCTTGCTGCCGGGCGTGCCCGGTGCCCTGCAGGCCGGCCTGCCAGGCTTTGTCGCCTCCGGCTGGTTCGGCATTGTCCTGCCCAGGAATGCCCCACCGGCTGTGGTCGAGCGCCTGAGCCACGACATTCAGGTCATCGCCGCCGCCCCGCAGACCGCCGAACGCTTCGCCCAGAACGGCATCACCCTGGAGAAAAGCACCCCGGCTGAATTCGGCCAGTTGATTGCCGATGACTACCAGCGCTGGGGCGAAGTGATCCGCGCAGCGAAGGTGAAGATCGAGTAGGAGCGCGCTTGCCCGCGACCGAGTGCGCAGCGCTCGCAAAATTTGCCAGACGCCACAAATGCTGAACTGTGGACGCATTCAAAATTTATGAAACGCTGAAAATTTACGACTGCTAACGCAGCCGGTCGCGGGCAAGCGCGCTCCTACAAGGGGTTATCGTGCAGGTGTTTTGCCGGGGCGGGCGTCGGTAACAGCGCCTCAATGGCCGGCGCCTGCGCGCGTGCGTAGGCGATCTCGCCTTCGAACCAGACGTCGTAGTCCATCTCGATCAGCAGCTCGCCCCGGGTCAGCGTGGCCCAGGCGTGATCCAGCCCGCCGCCCTTTTCCAGGGTCCAGCCCTGCCCGGCAAGCCGGTCGCGCAGGGCGACCCAGTCGCTTTGGGCGATATCGAGGATTCTGATCGGGTCATGCATCAGGAGGGCACCGGGTGACAGGATCTTGCAAGCCGGCCATCACTTCGCTGGCGGTGGTCACCTGGCGAAAGTGGTGTTTCCATAATTCGATGCCCATCTTGCCTGAGCGGTCCAGCGACGAGCCCACGGTCAGGTCGGTGATCAGGGTCGGGTTGAGCCCGGCATCGAACAGGGCAAAGCCGGCGGCCAGCACGCAGGTTTCGGTCTGCATGCCGCACACCAGCACCCGCTTCACCCCCAGGCGCTTGAGGTGTGCGATGGCTTCGGGTGTCTGCCCGTAGCCGTGCTTGATGAACACTTCATCGGCCTCGATCAGGTTTTCATCCTCGGCGGCCGGGTGCCAGCCCAGTTGTTGCTGAAACGGCGTGACATGCTCGTCATGCAGCTCGACCGAGGCGATGGTGGGGAGGTTGGCGGACAAAAAGCGGATACGGTCGATCAGCCACTCCGGCGGGCTGAAGGTCGATTGCATATCGACGATAAGCAGCACCTGCTCCATGAACATCTCCAGAAAACGGTCGTTGAACGGGGGGCGAGTATAGCGTCAGCAGGCGCCGGGCCGCATTTGCATCTATGCTGCACGGGTCTTATGCCTGACTGCCACCTCTACTGAGTCACTTCAATGGGTCTTTCGACCACACCTGTCCGCCGTCCCGGTCTGCGAGCTTTGCATCTGCGTCATGCCGCGCTGCCTGTGGCACTGTTCTGCTCGGCGTGCCTGGCCGCGCCGGGGCCCATGGACATTTACCTGCCCGACGCGCCCCCGCTGACCATGACCGGACCCGAGGGGCGGCACGGCATCGTCGGCGACGCCACCCTCAAGGCTGCCCAGCGGGCGGGCATCGAGTTGAACCTGATTGTCCTGCCCTGGTCTCGCGGCCAGCGCACGGTGGAGTTCGGCCAGGACCTGCTGATCATGCCGCTGTCGCGCACCCCGGCCCGTGAGGCCAAATACACCTGGATCGCGCCGATCATGACCATGGACCGGGCGTTTTTCAGCCTGGACAAGCGGGTCGAGAGCTTCGAACAGGCGCGCCAGGCCTACCGCCGCATTGCCGTCGGCATGGGCAGCGCGCAGGAACAGAAGCTGCGCGACGAGGGCTTCAGCGACGAGCAGATCTACTCGCTGAAGATTGGCGACAACCCGGCGCAGATGCTGTTGCTGGGGCGCGTGGATGCGTGGTTCAACGGTGTACCGGAAAGCCGCTATATCTGGCGCGGCGTATCCGCCAGGCCCTTGCTGATGAGCCCGGTGCTGATGACCACCGAGCTGTACCTGGCCTGTTCGAAAACCT
Source organism: Pseudomonas sp. Leaf127 (assembly GCF_001423155.1). Taxonomy (NCBI): domain Bacteria; kingdom Pseudomonadati; phylum Pseudomonadota; class Gammaproteobacteria; order Pseudomonadales; family Pseudomonadaceae; genus Pseudomonas; species Pseudomonas sp. Leaf127. The sequence goes on from NZ_LMOA01000020.1 coordinate 204,242, forward strand.
GCAACGAAGCGATGGTTCAGCGCCTCGCCAAGGCCGTCGAGACCCTGCGCCGCGATGGCACGCTGCAGCGGATCGCGGATCAATACCTCAAGGACTTGTAGCCCGGCGCATTACAGTATGACCGGCCGGGCGGCGATCCGCTTTAGCCGGGAAGGGCCCCGCTCACCGACGCCATGACATTGCGCGAGGCGATGCCTTGGATTTCATGATCGTGCGGACACCTGCACACATCATCCTTATTTGACTGATTGGCCGCCAGGGAACCCCACAAACCGCCCATCGACCCCGCCAGGGGCTATGCTTGTCTGGCTCCTTTGTAAAGGTGCCCCTTTTGTACACCTTGACGTTCGCCAGGCGGAGCACATGAAGCACCTGACCCTTATCGCCATGCTGCTCTGCGTCTTGCAGGGTCCCCAGGCCAGTGCCGAGCCGTACAAGGTCTTCACCGAAGAGTGGGCGCCGTACAACTATCAGGAAAACGATCAGCTCACGGGCATGACCACCGAGATCGTGCAGGCGATCATGGCGCTGACCTATGACGACTTCGAGATGGTCATGGTGCCCAGTATGCGTGCCAGCCATCTATTGCAGAGCCGCCCCAGGTCCATCATGTATTCCATGTTCCGCACGCCCGCGCGCGAGCCGTTGTACAAGTGGGTCGGGCCGATCGTCGAGGAGTCCATCCATGCCTGGCAACTGGCCAATGTGCCGTCGGTGAACACCCTGGAACAACTGCAGGCGGCAGAGCGGATCACCACCCGTCATGCGGGGCTGATGCCCGACCTGCTGGAGGCGATGGGCTTTGACAACCTTGATCGAAGTGCCACCGAGAACCTGCAGTTGTACCGCATGCTGCTGATCGGGCGCACGCCGGTCATTGTTGGCGACACCGATGCCGGGGTGGCTTATTACAGCCGCCAGTTGAATATCGCTCCTGGCAAGCTGCGCCGGATCCCCGTCGAGCTGTATCGCGCATCGTTGTACATCGCGTTCAGCCGCGACTGCGAAGATGAGGTCGTAGCGGCCTGGGCGCAGGCGCTGGCGCACTTGCGCGACTCGGGTGAACTGGCGCGGATTCAGCGTCGGTATGAGCTGCCGGCGCCTTAAGCCGGTATAACCAGAAGCGGCAGGACAAAGGCATCGCTGTTGCGCAGCAGGCCTGGGTGGGCTCTTATCAAACAAAAATAAGTAATTTACTTTATGTATGTTTCTGGCAGCCCTACAAGAACCATCCATTAACTGGCATGGTCGTACTTGCCGTGGTAATCAGTGTTCATTGTTTTCAGAGCGGATGGACGGGGCTCAAATCACCAAGGGCCAGGCCGTCGTCGAGGTTGTAGAGCATGCATGGCACTGAAGAAAGTCTGGAGCAGAAAACCTTTGCTCAACTGCGTCCGCTGAAAGTTTCAAGTGAAATCCTCGCCGTCGCCATTTGCCTGTTGGTCGTGACCCTGGCCAGCGCGAGCCAGGCCATTTCACCCTGGTTGTACGGCTATTGCGCAGCGGCCGGGGTGGCCTGCTACCTCACCTTTCGGGCACGCACCACTTGGCATTTGTGGCTGACCGGGCTGCTGTTGCTGTGCACCTGCAGCGCCTGCCTGGGCGCGCTGGCCAACGCCATCGGCAATCCGCTGGTGTGGTTTCTGCCCATCGGCCTGGTGTTGAGCCTGCCCAGTTCCGCCATGCATGTGCACCCGGCACATGCCTTGAGTACCGGAATTGCCATCTGGGGTACGTTGTTTTATGTCATCAGCCCTGAGTTCGAGCGGCCCCTGGATCATGCGCTGACACTGATCCTGATCGTGGCCAGCCTGCTGGTGGCCACATTGGTGTGCGCGACGTTTTGCCGGATTCGCAAGGACGTGTTCGACCTGCAACGCCAGTTGCACGGCATGGCCTACACCGACACCCTGACCGGGCTGCCCAATCGCCGCGCCTTCATGGAGCGGCTGACCACGACCCTGGCCGGCAGGGCAGTGCCGGTGCCGCTGTTTTTCCTGATGCTCGACATCGATGATTTCAAGAAGATCAACGACGGGTTTGGCCATGATGTCGGCGACCGGGTGCTGGTAGAGGTGGGCAGGCAACTGCAGGATCATAGCCAGGGCCATAATTTTGCCCGCGTGGGCGGTGAGGAGTTTGCGATCGCCGCCCAGTTGCCGGACGTGGCGGCAGCCCAGGCGCTGGCGCGCAGCCTTGTCGATGCCGTGCACTCAAGCCAGCTGTACGGCTTGACCCTGTCCATCAGCGTGGGGCTGGCGCGTCTCGAGCCCGGCGAGTCGATGGTCAGCCTGATGCGCCGCGCCGACCTTGCCTTGTACGACGCCAAGAGCGAGGGCAAGAACCGTTATGTCATGGCGCAACAGGTGGTGCTCAGCGTTTGAGGCGGGCTTCATCACGTATGAAATGACCGGATCCGAGATTTACGACTGCTGACGCAGCCGATCGCCGCCCGGGCGCTCCTACTGTGCGCTGTTTTCTGCGCAGGGCTGTTCGGCCTCGGCGGCCAGCTTGAGGCGGTCGGCCTTGCTGATGTACTTCGACTTGCTGGCCGGTGCCAGTTTGGCGCTGGCCTTTTTGGCGTGGGCCTGGAGCAGTTGTTTGATTTTCTTGCGACGGTTCATGTTATTTACCTAGGGTCTGTTGCCGTTTCAGCACGAGCCGCGTTGCTGGGCCCAATCTCGCCAGGCCAGGCGCAGGACGCAGAAAAGGGTCACTCCCTTTTCAAGTCCTCCAACACCGCCTGGCGAGATTGGGCACGCAACCCGAAGGGCCGGGCCTGTTTTGCCGCGAGAGCGCCGGCGCGGCCGTGATGAAACGGCAACAGACCCTTGGTGTACAGGGGTCGAAGAATATCAGTTTGAGCGTGGGAAGTTTGTATCCCCTCGGATGTTGCTTCGGCAACAGCATCAATGTCAGGCAAAACACCCGCCATGAAAAAAGCCACAGGCAACGGCACCGAAATACCTTTGCTTGTGGCTTGCAGCTTGCAACTGACCGCCCGTGGCGGGCCGCTGCCCTCAAGGACGTTGTGGCCGTTCCTGTGGACGCAGGTCGAACACCAGCACTTCGGCGTCCACGCCCTGGCTCAGTTCAAGACGCTGCTCATCACGAACCCTTGCACCGTCGCCGGCTTGCAGGGTCTGGCCGTTGAGGACCACGCTGCCGCGGGCGACGTGTACATAGGCGTAGCGGTCAGCGGGCAGGTCCAGGGTGGCCGACTCGTTGCCATCGAACAACCCGGCATAGACCCTGGCATCCTGGCGCACCTGCAGCGAACCGTCCTGGCCGTCCGGCGAGATGATCAGCCTCAGCTGGCCGCGCTTGTCGGCAACACTGAAGTGCTGCTGCTGGTAGTTCGGGGTCGCGCCGCCGACGTTGGGCACGATCCAGATCTGCAGGAAGTGCACGCCTTCTTCATGCGAGTGGTTAAACTCGCTGTGCGCCACACCGCTGCCGGCACTCATCAGTTGCACGTCGCCGGGGCGGATCACCGAGCCGGTGCCCAGGGTGTCTTTGTGTTCCAGTGCGCCTTCAAGCACGTAGGAGAAAATCTCCATGTCGCGGTGCGGGTGCTGGCCAAAGCCCTTGCCGGCCTGCACGCGGTCGTCGTTGATCACCAGCAGGTCAGAGAAGCCCATTTCCTGCGGGTTGTAGTAGCTGGCGAAGGAAAAGGTATGGTGCGAATTGAGCCAGCCATGGTCGGCGGCGCCACGTTCGGAAGCTTTGCGAAGAGTGATCATGGGAGGTTCTCCATTCGGTTTCGACCCTGTGCATTCAGGTGTCGAGCAAGTGAGAACAAGGTTACCAAGTCAGGACTGTCGCAATAAGTAGCTCAATCATGAATGACTGTCTCTTTGCGGTTGACAGTTGTGTGCAGCGGGCGAGCGGGTTATAAAGCGCTCTACAACCTCAGACTCGGAGTCCTGCCCTCACCATGCGCGAAGACCCTGCATGAAAACCGTGGCCATGTTGCTGTTTCCCGACCTGCTGCTGCTGGATATGTCCGGGCCGTTGGAGGTGTTTTCCATTGCCAATCGTTATCTGCCGCCGCAGGCGCATTACCGCATCGTCACCGTAGGCTCCCAGGCCGGGCTGTTGCGCGCCTCCAACGGCGTGGCGGTGCAGGCCGATATCACCCTGCAAGAGGCCACCGAAGCCTACGACCTGCTGTTGATTCCCGGGGGTCCCGGTGCCTATGACCAGCCCATGCCGGCCGTGCAGCACTGGCTGCAGGAGGCCGTGCCGCGCACCGAGTATTACGGTTCGATCTGCACCGGGGCCTTCATCCTGGGTGACGCCGGCCTGCTGGACGGCTACCGGGTCACCACGCACTGGCACTACACCGAGCGGCTGATCAAGCGCTGCCCCAAGGCGCTGGTACAGAACGACCAGATCTACATTCAGGACCGCAATGTGCTGACCTCCGGTGGCGTGACGGCCGGCATCGACCTGGCCTTGGCCGTGGTCGCCCGCGATCATGGCAAGAAGGTCGCACAGGACGTGGCCAAGGTGCTGCTGGTGCTCATGAGGCGCCAGGGCGGGCAGGCGCTGTTCAGTCCGTTGACGGCGGCGGTGGCCCCGCAGGAAAGCGCGGTGACCCGCGTGCAGAATTACGTACTGGCGCATCTGGACGAGCCGTTCACGGTCGAGCGCATGGCCGCGCTGGCGAACATGAGCCCCCGGCATTTCTCGCGGCTGTTTGTGCGTGACGTGCAGGTCACGCCCATGGAGTTCGTGCAGAACGCCCGCATCGACTGCGCCCGCAGCCTGCTGGAAACCACCGAGCTGCCCCTCAAGACCATCGCTTATAAAAGCGGCTTCGGCAGCGTGCGGCACATGCGCTTTCTGTTCACGAGCCGGCTGGGACTTACCCCCGTTCAGTACCGTGAGCAATTCAGTTGAGGGAATATGCAGACGCAGTGTCCGTATCGCGCACTGCATTGACCGTATCGCGTCCCCCGTCGTGGTTGCCTCAAACCCTGTGCCTGCCAAGATAACCCCTCTTCTTTATTGAGCGTCATGCGCTGACCGGGCGGTCCCCGTGCAGGGCGTGGGGGTGCGCATGAAAGGTCAGGTCATTACCTTCGCAGAATCAGCCTTGGCAGAATCGGTGCTGCTGTTCGGGCCCTATGCCTTTCATGTGCGCCAGCGCCAGGTGTTGCGTCATGGCCAGCCGGTGCCGATGGGGGGGCGGGCGCTGGATATTCTCCAGGTGCTGGTCGAGCAGGCCGGCGCAGTGGTCGGCAAGCAGCAGATCATCGAACAGGTGTGGCCCGATTCAGTGGTCGAGGCGATCAACCTGCGCGTGCACATCGCGGCCTTGCGCCGTGCCCTGCGCGACGGGCAAGACGGTGAACGTTACATCGCCACGGTCACGCATCGCGGCTACAGCTTCATTGCCCCGGTGGTCCAGGTGCCGGGTGAGCGTACAGCCACCGGTGAGGTGGGTTATGCCCGGCACAACCTGCCGGCGTGCGTAACGCCTCTGATCGGCCGTGACGAGGCGGTGGCCGGTCTGGTGCGGCAGTTTGCGACCCGGCGTTTTGTGACCCTGACGGGGCCGGCCGGAGTCGGCAAGACCCGGTTGGCCAGCCGCGTGGCCGAAGCGTTGATGCCGGGGTATCGCGACGGTGTCTGGCTGGTCGACTGCAGCAGCGGCGATCCCGCGCAGGTCTTGCAGGCGCTGTTGACGCTGCTGCAACGGGAGGCGCACGGCCAGCCGCCCTTCGAGGTGGTGTGCCAGGCACTGGCCGAGCGCCAGTGCCTGCTGTTGATCGACAGTGCCGAATGCCTGCCGCAAACCTGTCGTCAATGGATCGAACAGCTGCTGAATGCCGCGCCGCATCTGGCGGTGCTGGTCACCAGTCGCCAGCCGCTGTATGCCTGGGGCGAATGGTTGCAACAGGTGCCGGGCCTGGCGCTGCAAGGCGCCGATTGTGCGGCCGTGAAGTTATGGGTCAGCCGCGCCCAGGCCAGCCAGCCAGGCTATGGGCTGCGCGACCAGGACCTGCCCGTTGTCATCGACATCTGCCGGCAACTCGACGGCCTGCCGCTGGCAATCGAACTGCTGGCTGCACACGTGGGCGTGTTTGCCGTCGCCGGCTTGCAGCGGCAACTGGCCAATAGCCAATGGCTGCTGAATCTGACCCGGCGCACCGCTGTGGCGCGCCACCAGTCGCTGGCGGCCGCACTGGACTGGAGCCATGCACAGCTGAGCAAGCAGGAATGTGAGCTGTTGCAGCGTCTGGCACTCTTCGCGACGGATTTTTCGCTGGAGGCGGCAGCCAGTGTGGTCTGTGATCGCCGCTACAGCCTCGACCGGTTGCGCAACGATGTGCGTCGCCTGGAGGATCGGTCGTTGTTGGTGTCGGTGCCAGATGAAGGCCAGGTGCGTTACCGGCTGTACAACACGGTACGCCTGCATGCGCAGACCCAATTGAAAGCCAGCGGCGAGTACCAGGCGGTGCTGGCGCGTTACGAGCGCTACAGCGACTACCGGCATGACTTGATGCAGGTGTCGTAATCCTCACCTGTCCGTAGGCGCGACCAACGGTCGCGAAAGGGCATCGCATTTTCAGCGCCTGACAGTCTGCATTCGCAACCCCTTGGGTGGCTCACCCGTAGGCGCTGCTTCAGCCGCGAAGCGTACAACATCCGTCCCGGCTAAAGCGCACCGCCAGCCGGCAGGTTCTGGACCAATAACCGCTGCGCCTCCAGCACATCCGGCGTCTGGCTGTCGGCTTCAAACCCGTCCAGCACCGGCTCCAGCAAGGTCCTGGCCTGTTCCGGCCGTAGCCTGGCCAGGCTCAGGGCACTGCGCAACTCCCACGCCAGCGCCCCTTGCCGGCGGGCGATGGCCAGGGCCTGGTGCAGCAGCGCCTCAGCGGCGCCGAGGTCCTGATCTTCAGTGGGCGCCAGCAGGTTCTCGGCCCGGCAGCGCAGGATTTCTGCCGCGCACCAGCCGGCCTCGCCCTGTTGTGCACGTTCCAGTTGAGCCTGGTCGATCACCCCTGCGCGTACGGTCAGCAGGATGTCGCTGAGCAACCCGGTGGCAGGGCCGGCAGGGGCGTCGGGCAGGCCGAGCAAGCGGGCATAATGCCGGCCCCAGGTATGAAACAGCAGCACGGCATGTTTATGGGTCTGGGCCAGCAGTTGCGTGACCCGTTCCAAGGCTTGCCCGGTACGCCCGGACCACAGGGCGATGGGGCAGCCGGCCAGCGCCAGGGTGTAGCAGATCGACAGGCCGTGATCGATCTGTACGGCAATGTCCAGCGCCTGCCGGGCCACACGTTCAGCCGCAAGCGGCTGGCCTTGCAGCCAGAGGATGCGGGCCAGGCCGGTCAGGGTGGCCACGCTCTGTTCGTACTGGATGCCAAAGCCGCGACTGAAGCGGTTGTGCTGGCCGCTGTGGGCCAGGCGCTGCAGGACTCTTTCAGCCTGTTGCCGGGCCTGGATTTGTTGCCCCTCGTAATGCAAGGCCAGCAGGCGCAAGCGATGGGCGCTGAGATTGATCTCCGGATCCAGCTCCAGTCCCAACTGGTCGAACCTTCGGCTTTGCAGCAGCGCCGCCGGGTAGTCGCCCCGGCACAAGTAGACGGTCATCTGCCCGGACACTGCCCGCAGCCTGCCGGCCGCGTCACCGAGTTGTTCGGCCAGGCGCAAGGCCTCGACAAAGGCGTCCATGGTTTCCAGCCCCGGACCACGGCTGTGATAACTGAAGCTGCCCAGGGCCAGGCGCAGTTGCAGTTCCAGCGGGCGATGGTGCAGCCCTGCGTGTTGCAGGCCCAGCAAGGCCTTGCGCACATACACGCCATGCTCCTTGAGCCGCGACAATTCCTGCCACAGCGGCGCGGAGTGAGCCACCAGGGCGATGGCCAGCGCTTGCGGCCCTTCACCGCTCAGCCCCCAGTCGAGTACTTCGCGTACATCCTTGAGGCTACGGGTATAGCGCTCCAGCCATTGCCCGGTCGGCAAGTGTTCCCAGTCTTGCCGGGCCTGTTGCATCAAGGCCAGGCAATGGTCGGCATGGCGCTCCAGGGTGGCGGGCAGCTCACCGCACTGGCGCAGTTTTTCCAGAGCGTAGTGCCGGGTGGTGTCGAGCAGACGATAAAGCACCTGTTCATCGCCAGCCTCGACATTGAGCAGTGACTTGGCCACCAACTGGCTGATCACGGTGTACAGCGCCTCGACCGGCAGCGCGGCGTCGCCGGCCACCGCCAGCGCCGACTCCAGGGTAAAGCGGTCCTTGAACACCGCCAGCCGGCTCAGGCAACGTTGCTCGGCGGGGGCGAGCAAATGAAAGCTCCAGTCCAGGGTCGCCAGCAAGGTCTGGTGCCGGCCGGTGCTGTCCGGGTGGCCGCTGATCAACTGCCCCGGGTTGTGCTGCAACTGGGCCTGCAAGTCTGACAGGCTCAGGCTGGTCACTTGGGCGGCCGCCAGTTCGATGGCCAGCGGAATGCCGTCCAGGCGCCGGCAGATGTCGCCGGCCATGGCCAGGGTGACGCGGTTGGCCTCGAACTGCTCCTGGGAGCTCATGGCGCGCTCGATGAACAACTGCAGCGCTGGAAAGTCGCTGGCATGCAGGTCGCTGGCCTGATCGAGCGGCGGGCAGGCGAGGGCGTCCAGGCGCTGGATGAACTCGCCCTCGGCGCGCAGGTGTTCGCGGCTGGTGGTCAGGATGCAGACGTGCGGGGCGCTGCGCAGCACCCGCTCGCACAGCAGTGCGGTGGCATCGATCAGGTGCTCGCAATTATCGATCACCAGCAGCAGATGCTTGTCGCGCAGCCAGGCGCATAACTGGCCCAGCGGGTCGCCATCATCGGGGGCCAGGTCGAACAAGGCCGCCAGGTGCGCGGCCAGCAGCAGCGGGTCACTCAGCGGCGCCAGCTCCAGCAGGCGGATGCCATCGCGGTAATGACCGATCAATTGCTCGGCCACGCGCAGCGCCACCGAGGTCTTGCCGATCCCGCCGGGGCCGGTGAGGGTAATCAGGCGCTGGCTTTGCAGGCTGTGCACCAGTGCATCGACCAGCGGCTGGCGGCCGATCATTCGTGCGCGGCGCAAGGGCAGGTTGTGGTCGGCGTTCAGCGGCGTGGCGGGTTTGTCATGAGGAACATTGTGCTGCGCACGGGTGACCGGCGCCACCAGGCTGTAGCCGCGATGAGCCACGGTGACGATATAGCGCTGGCCGCTCTGGCCATCGCCGAGCGCTTTGCGCAGGCCGGCCATGTGCACCCGCAGGTTGCTGTCTTCAACCACACTGGTGGGCCAGACCCGGTTCATCAGGTGCTGACGGCTGATCACTTCGCCAGGCCGTTCCAGCAGCACCAGCAGAATGTCCAGCGCGCGACTGCCCAGGCGCAGTGGCTGGTCAGCGTCCAGCACCAGGCGCTGTTGCGGGTAGATACGGTAAGGGCCGAATTGCAGGGCCTGTTCGGGCATGGGCGTCACTGCCGGGTTCCTGTCCTGGAAAGGGGCAACGGGAAGGGTTCAGAGCGCACGCTGCACGTGGGCCGCCTGGTGCTTTTTGAGCGCATGGCCGCGCCAGGTCAAGGGGGTAATGCCTTCGCTGCGCGAGAAGATATGCGAAAAGTGCGACTGATCGCAAAACCCGCATTCCTGGCTGATCTGGGTCAGGGTCATACCGCTGTGGGCGATCAGGCATTTGGCGCGCAGGATGCGCTGTTCGCGTATCCATTCCTGGGGCGACAGGCCGGTGCTGCATTTGAAGGCCCGGGAAAAATAACTGCGCGACAAGGCGCAGGCGCGGGCCAGTTCGGTGACTTCGATGTTCTCGCCGAGGTTGTCCAGAATCAATTGCTTGGCCAGCTTTTCACGCCAGGGTGTCAGGCCGCCGCTGGCGGCGTGTGCGGTGTGTTCGCGACGATGCACGTACTCACAGGTCTGGCAGGGCGAATGAAGTTGAACACGGGAATTTTGAATCATGGTTAATGTCCTTAATTCTCGGGGCGGCTATCGGGCCTTGAACAGGACTCGCACTTTCAACAGATTGATGTTTGCGCTGAGAAGCCCATTCTTGACGCCGCGAGCAGGACTGACGAGTTAATCGTTGTTAATTTTGTTAAGGCCTTTCACATCCCGCTTTCATCAAACCCAACGCCTGACCGGCATGAACATTCACTCTCGTAGGAGCGACCAGCGGTCGCGAATGCCGCAATGAGTCATGCGGGCCTTTTCGCAACCGTTGGTTGCTCAGGCGGCAGGTGCCTTGTGTTATCCGGTCAGGTGCGTCGTTGCAGCCAGCTCAGGAAGCCGTTCTTGCGCGCCGGGGCCGGGCGCGCCAGCAGCACGCCCTGGCTGTTGCTCTGGCGCACGGCCTGGAGCTTGTTGAAGGCGCGGGTGACCTGCTGGCATTTTTCGAGCGAAGCGCGGGCGATCTCTTTGTCGATGCGGTAGATGATGCTGGAGGTCAGCGCGGTGAAGTAGGCCTCGGAAGGCGTGTCGGCGAGGATGCCCTGTTCACCCATGATTTCGGTGGGGCCCATGCGCCCGGCCTCGACACGCTGCTCGCCGTCCTGCACGGCCGCACTCACCACGCCGGTGCCGATTACGAACAGCGACCCGGACACTTCATTGAGGTCCAGCACCACCTGGCCGGCCACGAACTGTTCGGCGGTCATCGACTCGGCCAGGCGATCGCGTTCTTCCTCGCTCAGCGAGCGGAACACCTTGACCTCATCGAGCAGGGCTCGGGCCCTGGAAACCGGTACCGCGTTGCCTTCGGCCTGGCGAATGATGCCGGCCGCTTCCAGGTGGCGGTGCGCCAGGTCGAACAACTGGTTGCGCACTTCACCCTTGCGCGACAGTTCGGCGATGAAACCGCTGGCCACGTATTCAGCCATGGTTTCGCCCGATTCCTTGAGCACCACCTTGGGCGCCGGGTTCAGCAGCAGGCTGTCGCTGCCCTGCAAGGCGCGGTTCAAGGCGTCCAGCACCCGCCGTGGGCGCACATGCTTGGGCACCTGGATGCTGATCGACACCCCGTGCATATGGGTCGGGCGGCTGAGGTTGACGATCTTGGCCTTGGCCGCCACCGAGTTGGGCACCACGGCAGTGGCGCCGGCGCTGGTCTGCAAGTGCGTGGCGCGCCAGTCGACATCGATCACCTTGCCTTCGACGCCATCGATGCTCACCCAGTCGTCGACCTGATACGGCTTGGTGGTGTTGAGTACGATGCCGCTGAACACATCGCTCAGCGTGCTCTGCAAGGCCAGGCCGACAATGATGGCGACCGCTCCGGAAGTGGCCAGCAAGCCCTTGACCGGCAACTCCAGCACATAGCCGGCCGCCGCGACCACACAGGCCAGAAAGATCAGTGCCCCGAACACATCCTGCAGCAGACGTCCGCTCTGGCCGATGCGGCGCATCAGCATCAGCCCGATCAGCACGGTCATGACCCTGGCTGCAAACAGCCACCAGCCAATCGCCAGGGCCGTGGCGCCCAGTTGCATCACGCTGTCGTCACCCCAGGCCGGGGCCAGCAACGGGCTGATGCCCGAGTTGATCAGCAGGCTGCTGTAGGCCATGAACAGCGCCAGGCGCAACGCCACCCGGACCACGCGCAGGTGCTGCGCGAGCAGGTACCAGAGCACCACGTCGGCCAGCAGGATCAGGGCACTCCACAGCAGCGGATGATTGAGCAACAGGGACATGACGGTGGCTCCATGAAACATCGGTTTACGGCAAGGCCTGCATACGGCAGGTGGTCCATTTCCGGCTCAAGCGGATCGCCGCCCGGCCGCTCCTGCGGATGTTCGATCACCCGCAAAGGCCAGGCGGTGGGTTCACCGTCTGGCCAGGGGTGTTGCGATCAGTTGAGGTGGGCCTTGAGTTCGTCGGCGGCCTGGCGCATGGCGGTGCGCACTTGCGGCACATGGCTGAGCGGGTTGAGCAGGCCGTAGTCGTGGATCATGCCGTTGTAGCGCACGCTGGTGACCGGCACGCCGGCGGCGTCGAGCTTGCGGGCATAGGCTTCGCCTTCATCGCGCAGCACATCGAATTCGGCGGTCTGCACCAGCGCCGGCGGCAGGCCGCGCAGTTGTTCGGGCGTGGCTTGCAGCGGCGAGGCATGCACCTGGGCGCGCTCGGCCGGGTTGGTGGTGTAGTTGTCCCAGAACCACTTCATCATGTTGCGGGTCAGGAAATGGCCTTCGGCAAACTGCCCGTAGGAAGCATCATCGAAGTTGGCATCGGTCACCGGCCACAGCAGCAGCTGGAAGCGCAGCGCCGGGGCTTTCTGTTCCTTGGCCATCAGCGCCACGACCGCCGCCATGTTGCCGCCGACGCTGTTGCCGGCCACCGCCAGGCGCTTGCCGTCGACGCCGATCTGTTTGCCATGCTCGGCCACCCAGCGGGTCGCGGCATAGGCCTGGTTGATCGCGGTCGGGTACTGCGCTTCAGGCGAGGGGGTGTAGTCGACGTACACCGCCACCGCGCCCGAGCCGACCACCAGGTCACGGATCAGTCGCTGGTGCGTCGGGAAGTCGCCCAGCACCCAGCCGCCGCCGTGGAAGAACATGAACACTGGCAGGTCACCCTTGACCTTGGCCGGACGCACGATCTGCAACGTGATGGCCTGGCCTTCGGCCTGGATGGTGCGCTGGCTGACTTCGATACCCGACAGGTCGACCTTGACCGACGCCTGGGCGCCGGTCAGCACCGCACGGGCATCCTTGGGGCTCATCTGCTCCAGCGGCTTGCCACCGCCGGCGGCCAGGGCCTCGAGAAACGCCTGGGTGTCCTGCTCGACGCCCGGGCTGCCGGCGGCGAAGGCGGCATTGACAGACAGGGCCAGGAGGCTGGCAGCGAGGGTCTTCTGGATCAGGTTCATGGTCGTTTCCTTGCGTATTCAATGAGGTAGGAAGTCGGTAGGGCTGCTGGCCTATGGCCTCAGCTGCACCGTGGACACAGATTAATTTGCTGCCGAAATGAGAAAAAGCGGTTATAAAGCGTTTAGCTGTCAACCTGGACGAGACAATGAACCCTTTTGAAGACATGCGTATCTTTTGCCAGGTCATGGAGTCGGGCAGTTTCACGGCGGCTTCCGAGAAGCTGGGGCTGTCCAAGCAGTTCGTCAGCCGGCGCCTGATGCAGCTCGAAGAACGTCTGGGCGTGCGCCTGCTCAACCGCTCGACCCGGCGCCTGGACGTCACGCCGCTGGGGCAGAGCTACTACGAATCGTCGCTGCGCCTGCTCAGCGAGGTGGAGCAGGTCGAGCAGGGCATTGCCGGGCAGAACAGCGAGCCGCGCGGCACCATCCGTGTCAGTGCGCCGCTGTCGTTTGCCATTGCCCACCTGGGCTGCCTGGTGCCGCTGTTCCTGCAACGTCACCGTGAAGTGTCGATGGAAATCGACCTCAGCGACCGGCCGGTGGACCTGATCAGCGAAGGCTACGACCTGGTGCTGCGCATCGGCATCCTGGAAGACTCCTCGCTGGTGGCGCGGCGCATTGCGACCATCGAGCGGGTGTATTGCGCCAGCCCCGTGTACCTGGCCGAGCGCGGCCATCCCGACGTTCCCGAAGACCTACTCGACCACGATTGCCTGCCCTATGGCCACAGCCGCCAGGTGCAATGGCGCTTCGAAGGCCCCGGCAAGCCCACTGTGCTCAACGTCACCGGGCGCATGCGCGTCAACAACGGCGACCTGTTGCGTGATGCGGCGATTGCCGGGCTGGGCGTCACTTACCTGCCGACCTTCATCGTCGGCGCCGCCCTGCGCGCCGGCAGCCTGGTGCCGGTGCTGGACGCCCTGCGCCCGGCGCCTTTGACGCTGTCGGCGGTGTACCCGCAACATCGCCAGACCTCCCGACCGGTACAGGCCTTCATCGAGTTCCTGCGCGAAAAACTCGAAGGCAGCATCGAAGCCGGCTTGTAGGAGCGCGCTCTGCCCGCGACCGGCTGCGTAGCAGTCGTAAAATTGCAGCGTCCCCACAATTTTTTGCGAGCGCTGCGCACTCGGTCGCCGGCAAGCGGGCTCCTACAGGTGTGAATTTTATAGCCAATAAAATCAATAAGTTACTTTGTGTTTGATGAGAGCGGCTTCAGCCGCGACCGAGTGCGTAGCGCTCGCAAAATCTGCGAAACGCCACATATTTTACGGCTGCGAACACATTCAAGATCTGCGAAACGCTGCAATTTTACGACTGCTACGCAGCCGGTCGCGGGCAAGCGCGCTCCTACGGGGGGCGTGGGCAAGTCCAGCGCTTCAATGGCCTGCCATGTCCCACGGGTACTGCACGACAACGTAGATTCGGTCCAGGTCGTTGTTGCCCTGGGCGGCATTGCCGCGGTGGGTGACATACGACAACTCCACCGACAAATCCCTGGCCGGCCCTGAAGGCGCGGTCCAGGCCAGGGTCAGGTCGCGTTCCCAGTGCTTGCCGTCGCCGCGGGCGGTCTCGATGCCGCTGCCGCGCACGTAGCGGCCCATGACGCTCAGGCCCGGCCACAGCGTGGTCAGGTCACGGTCGTAGCGCAGTTGCCAGGAGTGCTCGCCGGCGCCGTTGAAGTCGCTGTACTTGATCGAGTTGGCCAGGTAGATCGAGTCGCCGCCGACAAAATCGAACGGCGTCTGCCCATGGACCTTCTGGTAGCCCAGGCCCAGCGTCTGCCACTGATGGCGCAGCTTGAGCATCAGGCTCGATGCCGTGGTGGCAATCGCGCCGGCGCTGGCCGTACCGGTGTCCAGGGTGCGGTACAGGTTGGCGTCCCACGATAAACGCGTGGTGCTGCCCAACGGGTGCGCGCCGTGCAGGTTGGCGTAGTACTGCCGCCAGGTGTCGCTCAATTCACCCATGTACAGCGCGCCGCCCAAGGGGCCTTCCGTGCGGCTTTCGATCCCGGCCAGGCTGACGCTGTGGCCGGCAGTGCTGACCTGATAGCCGTCGAAGTCGCCATGGCCGCTGGACTGGTTCTGGTTCTTGAAGGCCGTGAAATGCCCGGCCACCAGGCGCACGCCCGGCACCTCAAGGCTGTCGAGCAAGCCGCCGCTGGCGTATTCCGGTTGCAGGCGTTTGTCGGCGGTGTCGAACACCGGGGTTTCGACTTCCATTTCGCCGACTTTCAGTTGGGTCTGGCCCAGGCGCAGTTTCAACGCCGCTCCGGCCGAGGAGTAATCAGGTTCTGCCCGGCCGTCGCTGTCCAGCGGCAACAGGCCGGTGCCGGCTGTGCCACGCCCGCTGTCCAGGCGCAGGCCGAGAAAGCCATGGGCCTCTACGCCCAGCCCGAAGGTACCAGGTGTATAGCCGGAATCGAAACGGCCTATGAAGCCCTGGGCCCATTCCTGCTTGTAGCTCTGTGCACGCACCCGGTCGTTGCGGTCGTCGTTGTGCAGAAAGTAATTGCGCAGCAGCACCGAGGCCTGGGCATCGGGCCACAGGCTGTTGTCGGCGGCGACGGCCGTGTGGGCCAGGGCGCTCAAGGCCAACCCGTTGAGCAGAAGAACAGCACGCATGCCTGATCAGCCTTTGAATCGAAAACCCGACTATGAAGCCGGGCGGCGGTTATGGCTTGTAGGCATGTGTCCAGCTGATTTTAATTACCAGAATGCATATAAAGATAAGCCAAAAATGACTTTTGCTGATTTTTGACCGCGTGCTAGGGTCATGGGCATTGTGCACAGCGCCATCACCCCGGGAGACCTGAATTCATGAGCTTTACGTCGCTGCATTGGGGCGCCTATCAACCACAGGTGGTCGATGGTGAGTTACAGGCCATGGTGCCGGTGGCGTGGGACAAAGACCCGTCGCCGATCGGCGATTCGGTGGTCGGCGCCATTACCTCACCCACGCGCATCCGGCGCCCGGCCGTGCGCCGCAGTTTCCTGACCGGTGAAGGCCGCCCCGAGCGGCGCGGTCAGGAACCGTTCGTCGAGGTGAGCTGGGCGGTGGCGCTGGACCTGGTGGCCGGCGAGCTGCAGCGCGTGCGCCATGAGCATGGCAACCAGGCGATTTTCGGCGGCAGTTACGGCTGGGGCAGTGCCGGGCGTTTTCACCATGCCCAGAGCCAGTTGCACCGCTTCCTCAACACCCTGGGCGGCTATGTGTTCAGCACCGACAGCTACAGCCTGGGCGCCGGGCGGGTGCTGATGCCCCACATCGTCGGCAACATGGACTGGCTGCTGGCCCGGCACACCTCGTGGAGCAACCTGGCCGAGCATTGCGAGCTGTTCGTGGCTTTTGGCGGGCTGCCGCACAAGAATGCCCAGACCAGCCCCGGTGGTGCCAGCGATCACTTGCTCAACGAAGCGCTGGAGAACCTGTCGAACGCGGGCGTGCAGTTTGTCAATGTCAGCCCGTTGCGTGATGACCTGGCGGGACCGGCGCACAATGAATGGCTGCCGGTGCGCCCCGGCAGCGACACTGCCTTGATGCTGGCGCTGGCCTGGGTGCTGGTCACGGAAAACCGGCATGACCAGGCTTTTATCGCCCGCTGCACAGTGGGCTTCGAGCGCTTTGCCCAGTACCTGCTGGGTGAGCTCGATGGCCAGCCCAAAACGCCCGGGTGGGCGGCGGCGCTGACCGATATTCCGGCGGCGCAGATCACCGAACTGGCCCGGCGCATGGCCAGTAAACGCACGATGATCAACATTGCCTATTCGCTGCAGCGCTCAGTGCATGGTGAGCAACCGTTCTGGATGACCGTGACCCTGGCCGCGTTGCTCGGCCAGATCGGCCTGCCCGGCGGTGGCTTCGGCCTGGGCTATGGCTGCATGAATAACACCGGCAGCGGGCGCAAGGCGTTTTCCGGGCCGCGTTTTTCCCAAGGCAGCAACAAGGTCAAGGATTTCATTCCGGTGGCACGGGTCACCGACATGCTGCTCAACCCCGGTGCGCCGTTCGACTACAACGGCCAGCAGCGGCACTACCCGGACATCCGCCTGGTGTATTGGGCCGGTGGCAATATCTTTCACCACCACCAGGACCTCAACCGCCTGCTTGAGGCCTGGCAAAAGCCGCAGACCATCGTGGTCCACGAGCAGTACTGGACCGCCCAGGCCAAATACGCCGACATCGTGCTGCCGGCCACCACGTCGCTGGAGCGCAATGACATCGGCAGCGCCGCCTCCGACCGCTTCATGATCGCCATGCACAAGGCCATTGAGCCGGTGGGCGAGTCGCGTGACGACTACAGCATTTTTGCCGACCTGGCGCAGCGCCTGGGGGTGGCCGAGGCCTTTACCGAAGGCCGCGATGCCGAGGACTGGCTGCGCACGATTTACGAAGAGTCGCGCGGACGGGCCGGCGAGTTCGACATCGAACTGCCTGACTACGACCGGTTCTGGCGTGACGGCCTGTTCGAAGTCCAGCGCCCGGTCGAGGACAGGGTGCTGCTCAAGGATTTTCGCGAGGACCCCGAGGCGCATCCGCTGACGACACCGTCAGGACGCATCGAGCTGTTTTCCGAGCGCATCGCAGGCTTTGGCTATGCCGATTGTCCGGGTCATCCGGTGTGGCTGGCCAAGCCTGTCCCGACGCACGCCCTGCATTTGCTCTCCAACCAGCCACGCACCCGGCTGCACAGCCAGTACGACCATGGCGCCTACAGTCGCGCCTCGAAAATCCAGGGCCGCGAGCCACTGACCCTTAATCCGCTGGATGCCCGGGCGCGGGGGATTCGTGACGGGGACGTGATCAAGGTGTTCAACGCGCGCGGGGCATTCCTGGCCGGGGCGATCCTGTCCGACGGCATCCGCCCGGGCGTGGTGCAGATCGCCACCGGCGCCTGGTTCGACCCGCTGGTACACGGCGCGCCGGGCAGCCTGGAAAAGCACGGCAACCCCAATGTCATCACCCATGACATTGGCGCCTCCAGCCTGTCGCAAGGCTGCTCGGCGCAGACCGCCTCGGTGGAGGTGGTCAAGTGGCAGGGCGAGCTGCCTCCGGTGACGGCGTTCGAACCGCCGGTGTTTGACACACTCTGAGCTTATCGCTGCTGAAGCAGCGCCTACGGATTCCGACCTGTCCCGCGCGCGATGAGTGTTTGTAGGACCGGCTTCAGCCGGGAAGCAGGCTTCGCTGTTGAAGCGGATCGCCGCCCGCAAGCATAGGGGGTGAGCTTCAGTCATTCACCTCGATGATGCCCTCGCGCACGGCGAACAGCACCAGGCTGGCGATGTCGTGGATGCCTAGGCGATGCATCACCTGCGAGCGGTGGGCTTCGATGGTCTTGACCGACAGGCCAAGGCCCACGGCAATCGAGCGGGTCGATTCGCCACGGGCGATCAGGCGCAGGATTTCCAGCTGGCGCTCGGTCAGGGTGAAATTGCCGGGCCTGGTCGGTTGCGTCAGGCTCTTGCGCACGGCCTGGCTGACCACCAGCGGCACCACGGCCGAAGACAGGTACTGGCCGCCCCGGCGCAGGGCCTGCAAGGCCAGTTCCAGTTCCAGTACGCTGGCGCTCTTGAGCAGGTAGCCATGGGCGCCCAGTTGCAGGCATTTCATGACGAAGTCCGAGTCGGTGTGCATCGACAGCATCAGTACCTTGCTGTGCGGGGCGTGCAGCGACAGCTCCTCCAGGGTGTGGACGCTGGCGGTACGCTCCACCGACATGTCCAGCAGGACGATTTCCGGTGCCTGCACCACCGCCAGCTCCACGGTGCTCAAGGTATCACCGGACTCACCGACGATTTCGTATTCGTGTTTCGTTTCCAGAAGTGCCCGGATGCCGGCCCGAAACAGCGGGTAGTCATCGGCGAGCAAAATTCGGCAAGGCATAAGTCAGGCCTGTGTCGCATGGGAATGAGGATGCCGTCCTTCAATATAGGCGGCGTTGTTTTTATCCCGTAGGCGGGTGAGGCTCCGGCATGCTGGTGAACACCCACAGGAAGACGTCCCTATCCCGGTGGTGATGCCCCGGTGTACCGGCAAGATCCTTCAGCCGTGTCGAGCGTGGTCACCAAACTGCTGGATCAGCAGCGGAACCCTGGATAACGGTTCGATCGTTTGCGCGGCGCCCATGCGGATAGCTTCCTTAGGCATACCAAATACCACACAACTGGCCTCGTCCTGGGCCACGGTCTGTGCGCCACTGTCGCGCATGGCCAGCAGGCCGCGTGCGCCATCGTCGCCCATGCCGGTCATGATGATCCCCAGGGTGTTGGCCCCGGCCTGCCGGGCCACCGAACGAAACAGCACGTCTACCGAGGGTTTGTGACGATTGACCGGTGGGCCGTCGAGCACTTCGACCTGATAATGCGCACCATTGCGCTTGAGTTGCATGTGCAGCCCGCCCGGCGCAATCAATGCCAGCCCCGTGTGCACACGGTCCAGATGCCTGGCCTCGCGTACTTCGATCTGGCACAGACTGTCCAGGCGCCGGGCAAAATCTGCCGTGAACTTCTCCGGCATGTGTTGAACGATCACAATGCCCGCGCAGTCACGCGGCAATTGCCGCAACACGAACTCCAGCGCCTGGGTGCCGCCCGTCGAACACCCCAGCGCCACGACCCGGTCGGTGGTCTTCAACAGCCCGTTGGCCGCCGCCGCAGGCTTTTGCTGCACCGCCTGCAAGCCCGCCGGCGGGCGAAAGGCGCCCGGCCGGGTGCGTGCGGCGTCTTCGATGGTACGAATCAGCTCACTGGACATCTGTTCCAGGCTCTGGCGCAGACCCAGCCGCGCCTTGGTGAAAATCCCCACGGCACCGGCGGCCAGGGCCTGTACGGAAACGTTTGCGCCCTGTTCGGTGAGCGTGGAGCATATCAGCGTTGGCGTCGGCCGTTCGCTCATGATCTGGCGCAGGAATGTCAGGCCGTCCATGCGCGGCATCTCGATGTCGAGAATGATCACGTCCGGCCAGTCGCGGCGCATCTTGTCGATGGCGTACAGCGGGTCGGCGGCATGGCCGATGACACGGATGCCGGGATGATTGTCCAGGCATCCGGTCAGCACCTGACGCACCAGCGCCGAATCATCGACGATAAAGACCTTGATCATGAGCTCAGCCTCCTGCTGACAGGCAACCGCATGGCCTTGCGCTGGCAATCGATACGGCCGCTCGCGCCGTCGATGCTCAGACGGCGATAGTGCTCGCCGGCCAGGTCGCAGTGGTCCACCGGCCAGTTGCGTTGCTCGAACTGGTGGCGGGCGAATTCGCTGTTGGCGTGGCCGACCCTCAGGGCCGCCTGTTCGGCTCGGCCCTTGAGGCCGGTGAGAATGCCGCCGCCAAACAGGCTTTTGCGGTATTGAGCGGGGTTGGTGCCGCAGCGCTGCATATCGGCCAGCAGGCGCTGGAACACCGCGTCGCCATAGCGCGTATCGAACGGCTCGCCGGGGGCCTGGTCGCTGCGCAGCAGCGGGTCCCTGGGCAGCACGTAATGCGACACGGCGAGCAATTGCCGACCCGGGTGCCAGAGGATGATCGACACACAACTGCCCAGCAAGGTGGTGACCGGGCCGTTGTAATGCCCGAAAAAATAATCGCCGGGGCGCAGGAACAGGGCAGGGCTTACAGGCATTCGTACACCGAAGGCTGTACCAGCCGCACGGGCAGGTTGAAGCCATGAATGCTTTCGGCATGTCCGATGAACAGCAGCCCACCCGGGCGCAACTGGTGGACGAGGCGCTGCACGATGCGTTTCTTTTCGTCGTTGTCGAAGTAGATGAGTACGTTGCGCAGGAAAATCACATCGAACAGGCCCAGGTCTTCGCTCAGTGGCTGGACCAGATTGACCTCGCGCAGGACCAGGCGTTCGCGCAGGCTCGCCTGGATGCGCAGGCGACCGCTCATGTCGCCGACCCCGCTCAGGCAATAGCGCTGCAGCCAGCCTTCGGGAAAGTACTTGGCCTGGCTGATGTCGTAGATCGCCTCCTGGGCCTTGTGCAGCATGCTCAGGCTCAGGTCGCTGGCGGTGATCGACCAGTCACGGGTGGTGGCGTGCTCGCTCATCACCATGGCCATGCTGTAGGGCTCTTCGCCCGACGAGCAGGCGGCACTCCACAGCCGCAAGGGGCCGCGCTGGCGCAGCAGCCAACTGGCCAGAAAATCGAAATGCGGGTGCTCGCGGAAAAAATAGGTTTCGTTGGTGGTCAGCAGGTCGACCACCAGGCGGCGCTCCTGCCGGTACAGCGGCTGTTCGATCAGGCGCAGGTATTCGTTGAAACTGCCCAGCCGGTAATGGCGCAGGCGCTTCATCAACCGGCCGGCCACCAGCGGGCGCTTGTTGGCAGCCATCTGGATGCCGGAGGCGTCGGCCATGAGTTTCTGCAGGTGCCGGAACTCGGCATCGCCCAGCGCCGGCATCTTCAATGCATCAGGCATCTCAGCTTCCCTTGACCACAGCAAGGCTGAGCTGGCGAATATCGTCAAGAGACAGCACTTGCGGAATGTTCAGAATGATCGTGAAGGTCTGTTCGTTGCGGGCCATGCCGGCAATGAAGTCAGTGCGGATGCCGGCGCCGAACGGCGGAGGTGGCACCACCTGTTGCGGGTCGATGTCCAGCACCGCATCCACGGCATCGACCACCAGGCCGATGCACTGCGCATGATCTTCCAGGTGCAACTCGATAATCACGATGCAGGTGCGTTTGTTCGCCACCGTCAGCTCGAAACCAAAGCGCGCCGCCAGATCAAGCACCGGCACCACATTGCCGCGCAGGTTGAGCACGCCGTGGATGAACGCCGGCATCATCGGCACCGGCGTGACATCGTGGTACTCGATGATTTCACGCACCAGGTCGATGGGCAGCGCATAGGCTGCCTCACGCACGCGAAACGACAGGTGCTGGACGCTTTCGACCTGCGCGGCATCAAGGTGCGTAGCATTCAGGCCGTGCAGGGTTTTCTGGGCAAGGTTCATGGCCTTTCCTCAACTGAAACTGACGAATTGGCCTTCATCGACCTGACGCTTGCCACGCGACCAGGACGCCGGCGTACCGGGATGGCTGTCGTTGATGCGCGGCAATGGCCGGCTGGCGGCGTTTTCGTCGAAGCGGAAGAAACCGATCAGTTCCTGCAACTGGCCGGCCTGGGCGTTCATTTCTTCGGCCGTGGCGGCCAGCTCTTCGGAGGCCGAGGCGTTCTGCTGGGTGATCTGGTTCATCTGGCCCATGGCGATATTGATCTGTCCGGCCGCGCCGCTCTGTTCCTGCGAGGCGGCAGTGATTTCCTGCACCAGGTCCGAGGTTCTCTGGATATTGGGCACGATCTCGTTGAGCAGGCGCCCGGCCTGTTCGGCCAGTTGCACGCTGCTGGAGGCCACCTGGCCGATTTCCTGGGCCGCGATCTGACTGCGTTCGGCCAGTTTGCGTACTTCGGCGGCCACCACCGCAAAGCCCTTGCCATGATCACCGGCACGCGCCGCTTCGATGGCGGCGTTCAGGGCCAGCAGGTTGGTCTGGTAGGCAATGTCATCGATGATGCTGATCTTGTCGGCGATCTGCTTCATGGCCAGCACCGTGTCACTGACGGCCCCCCCACCTTGCACGGCATCGTTGGCGGCCTTGCCGGCAATGCCATCGGTGATCTTGGCACTTTCGGTGTTCTGCGAAATGGACGCTGACATCTGCTCGACCGAGGCGCTGGTCTGCTCGACGCTGGCGGCCTGTTCGTTGGCCGCCTGGCTCAGCGACTGCGAGGTCGAGCTGACCTGCTCGGACGCCGAAGACAAGGCGTCGGCGGCGCTGCGCACATCGCCCAGGATGCTGCGCAGGCGCACGGCCATGTTCTGCATCGCGCCCAGCAACTGGCCGGTCTCGTCCTTGCTGGTGACTTCCAGGTCCTTGCTCAGGTCGCCGGCAGCCATGCGGTTGGCGGCCTCCACGGCCCCATTGAGTGGCTTGGTGATGCTGCGGGTGACGATCACCCCGATCAGCAGGCCCAGCAGGGTGGCGGCGATGATCAGGCCGATCATCTGCACCCGCGAATTGGCCGCGATGAGACCAATGTCTTCATTGGCCTGGCCGGCGCGCATTTTCTTGTGATCGACGATCTCACCCAGGACGCGATCCACGACATCGCCACTGATCATGGCCCGACTCAGCAGGTCGGTGATTTCACCGCTTTCCTGCAACTGGCTCGACTGGCGAATCTGCGTAGTCGCCTGCTTGACCACGGCTTCGTAGTCGTTCAGCGGGGCGGTGATTTCGTCGAATTTGTCCTGGCCTTCCTTGGTCAGAAAGCTTTCGCGGCCCTTGGTGATCGACGCGCGGGTGTTCTCGATGGATTTGAGCGTGCTGGCCAACAGGCGTTCGCGCTCGCTTGCCGTGGTGCTCAGGATGGCGCCGCGCAGCGCGCGACCGATCATCACCAACTCGATATTGGCCTCTTGCAGCTGGTTCATGCCTTCGACGTCAACGTCGTACATGCGGTCGGACAACTGGTTGACCTGATCGAGGTTACGAATGCCGATGACACCGATCACGCCGGTCAGCACCACGACCACCAGAAACCCCAGGGTCAGCCTTAATCCTATTTTCATATTGCGAATGAACTGCATGGTCGATCTCCTGAAAGGCTGCACAAGTTAGTAAGCGTTGGCCATGCCGGGTGTTGCCGTGGCCGGTCCCTGGGGGTCTGTTGCCGGCGGGGTCTGGGGTTGCATCTGGGTTTGCAGGTGGCGCAGCAGGCTGGGAATGTCCAGGATCAGGGCCACTTGCCCGGAGCCCAGGATGGTCGAGCCACTGATGCCGCGCAGGTGCTGGAACATCGTGCCCAGCGGCTTGATCACGGTTTGCAGCTCGCCATGCAACTGGTCGACCACCAGGCCGGCCTGCTGGCGGCCCTGGCTGACCACCACGATGTTGCGCCGCCGTGACGGTTGCGTCTTCAGGCCGAAGTGGCTGTCCAGGGCAATGCACGGCAATGGGTGGCCACGCAGGTTGAGGTAGCCATAGCCTTTGTCCAGGCCCTGTTCGGGGGCTTCCATGCATTCGGTGACCATGTCCAGCGGGATCACGAAGCTCTCGTCGCCGACACTGACCTGAAAACCATCGATGATCGCCAGGGTCAGCGGCAGGCGAATGCGGAAGATGCAGCCGACGCCGGCGACCGAGTCGATTTCGATCAGGCCGCGCAACTGATCGATGGCGCTGCGCACCACGTCCATGCCCACGCCCCGGCCCGACAGGTTCGACACCTGTTCGGCGGTGGAGAAGCCCGGTTCGAAGATCAGCGCATGGATATCGCGCTCGGCCAGTTGCGCCTCAGGCTCGACCATGCCCTTGGCAATGGCCTTGTCGAGGATGCGCCGGGTATTGAGCCCGCGGCCGTCGTCGCTGATTTCGAGCACGATCATGCCCGAGTCGTGATAGGCGTTGAGGCTCAGGTTGCCCTCGACCGGCTTGCCGGCCGCCAGGCGCTCGGCGGCGGGCTCGATGCCGTGGTCGATGGCGTTGCGCACCAGGTGCGTGAGCGGGTCGGCAATCCGGTCGATCACCGACTTGTCCAGCTCGGTCTCGCCGCCGCGGATGGTCAGCTGGATTTTCTTGTCCAGCTCCTGGCTGACATCGCGCACCACGCGATGGAAGCGATTGAAGGTTTCGCCCACTTCGACCATGCGCAACTTGAGCGCGTTGTCGCGGATCTGCTCGACATGCTGCAGCACCGCCTGGGTGCTTTCGATGCAGCGACTGTCGCCGGACAAGCGCGCCTGGATCTGCGCCCCGGCCGTGCTGATGACCAGTTCGCCCACCAGATTGATCAACTCGTCCAGTTTGCTGGCCGAAACCTTGATCAGCGCCGTTTCGCTGGACCGGCGTTCGCGGTTGGCCGTCGCGCTGGCCGACGCTGTAGACGCATTGCGCGCCTGCGCCGCGGGGGCGGTCTGTACCGCACTGGCCGCAGCGCTCTGGACCAGCGCGGTGCCGGTGCCGTTTGCGCTGACAGGCGTCAGTGCCTGCGGCGATTCGACCAAGGTGTCTGCCTGGGACACGGACGAGGAACCATTGTCTTGCGCATCGGCAGGTCGCGCGTCGACCTGCAACGTGCAGAAGTCCTGGATGAATTCGAAAACGTCTTCGATTTCCTGGCGGCTGGCCGTGCTGCACAGGCTGATGTCCAGCGCCAGATGGCACTTGTGCGGGTCGAGGGCGTGCAGCGCCGGCAGGTTCGGGGTGCGTGTCACGAGGCGGGTGATACGCCCGAGCTTGTTCAGGTAGCGCACGAAGGCGGCCGGGTCGAAGCCGTTTTCGAACAGGTCGGGGGCAAACCCGACCGTGATCTGCCAGTCATGCGCCAGGGCGGTGTCGGTGTGCTCAGCGATCTGTACCGGCGCGTCTGTCGTCGCTGCGGACGATGACAGTCCACCCTGCGCTTGTGCCAGGGCGGCAAGCAGTGGCGCCTGGCGTTCATCATCGGCCAGCAGTTCGCCGGTGTCCGGGTTGACGCTTTCGAGCATGGCGCGCAACTCATCCATGCAGGTCAGGATCAGCGAGGTCAGCGGTGAAGTCAGCGCCAGCTGGCCGTCGCGTACCGACATCAGCAGGCTTTCGAGATGGTGGGTCAGGCCCACCAGCGGGCCCAGCGAGAAGATCCCGGCCGAGCCCTTGAGGGTGTGCACCGCACGGAACAACTGGTTGACCGCCTCGTCATCGTCGGGGCAGGTTTCCAGGCGCAGCAGGCTGTCTTCGGCGTCCTTGAGCAGGTCGCGGCCCTCATCCAGAAAACCCTGCAGCAACTGGTTCCATTGTTCGGCGCTGAGCATGGTTCAATCCTCGGCCAGGGCCACGGGGTAAAGAGCGTCCAGGGCCAGTACACCGGCCAGTTCCAGCACGCTGGGCGAGGCGGCCAGGACGGTGGCCGGCCGCTCGGCGCTCGACAGCGCCTGATGCAGGGCCAGCAGCAATTGCACCCCGGCGCTGTCGAGTTCAAGGACGCCGGACAGGTCCAGTTGCCAGGCCGGTGCGTCAAGCGGCAACAGGCCCATGAGTTGCTCATGAGCCTGTTGCACTTCATAGATGGTCAGGTCGCCCTTGACCTGCATCAGTGCAGGACTGTCGGCGGTTGGCGCAATGATCGAAAACACCGCTTCACCCCATCAGTTTCTCAACCGCAGCGAGCAACTGCTGGGGCTGGAAAGGCTTGACGATCCAGGCCTTGGCGCCGGCGGCCTGGCCTTCGGCCTTCTTGGATTGCTCGCTCTCGGTGGTCAGCATGATGATCGGCGTGAAGCGGTACTCAGGCCGCGCCTTGACCGCCTTGACCAGGCCGATGCCGTCCAGGTTGGGCATGTTCACGTCGCTGATGATCAGGTTGATTTTCTGCCCGGTGAGCTTGTTGAGGGCGTCACGGCCGTCGCTGGCCTCGATCACTTGATGGCCGGCGCCGGTCAGGCTCATTTTCACCAGCTGGCGCATCGAAGCGGAGTCATCGACGATCATTACGGTCTTGGCCATGTGTCAGGTCTCGTGCAAAAGAAAGGCAATCATCAGAAAAAGGTCACGTCACTGGCCGGGCTCGCGGTGCGTCCGTGGCGTTCCTCTTCGGTCGTGAAGCGCAGGCGCAGGCGTTCGAGCCAGGCGCGTGGATCATGCAGGCTGGGGTCCTGTTCATGCAGGGCGTCGAGCAGTTGCTGCTGGTCGCTCTGCACGTGATCGAGCATCTGGTCGGCGCGGTCCTGGAACTGCAGGTTGACCATGATGGCCTGGATGTCGTGCTGGGTATCGCGGGCATCGCGCTGCAGGCTCTGGGAGGCGCTGGACAGCTCGTTGAGGTTGTTTTCCAGATGGCTCATGACCTGCTTGACCGAGCCGTCGAGAAATTCCAGGTTGCTGCGCTCGCTGTCGCCCAGGGCGGCAGCGGCGGCAATGGTCGAGCTGATGGCGCGGTTGATTTCTACCACTTTGGCGTCCATGCCCTGGCCGGTTTCGGCCGACAGCGAGGAGAGCTTGCGCACCTCGTCGGCCACCACTGAAAAGCCGCGGCCATGCTCGCCGGCCCGCGCGGCCTCGATGGCGGCGTTAAGGGCCAGCAGGTTGGTCTGGCTGGCGATTTCCTGAACGCGCTTGGCCATTTGCTGCAACTGGCCGGCGTAGTTGCCCAACTGGCTGATGGTGTCGATCAGACTGTGCTGGCGTTCGCTGCTGGCCTGAAACGCCTCGGTGACATCCTGCAGGCGCTGGTTGGCCTCGCGCAGGCTGCTGCCGACGCCACCATTGGCCAGGATGTTTTCCGAGTTGCCCAGGCTGCCTTCCAGGCGGCTGGCAATGTTGCTGAAGCGTTCGAACAGGTCGCCGATGTTGCTTTGCAGCAACTGCCGGCTCTGGGCGATGCTGTCGCTCCAGCTGGGCACCACGCTGTGCAGCAACGCAGGCACATCGGGGCCGGTGGACGCTGTAGCGGGGAGGTCGAGCGGAGCGGCCTGGCTGGCCAGGGCGGCGACGGCAGCCTGTCGATGCAGGCTCAAGGTGGCGATGGCAATGACGACCAGGCCGGCGCCGGCGACCAGCATGTGGCCCAGCGCAAGTCCACTTGCAGCCAGCGCCAGGCCTGCCCAGAAAGCAAGATAAATCAACATTCTCGCGTCCATTCGATGATCTGAAACAGGGATCATATAGGTGGCAATTTGACGTCTATATCGGGAGAACCCCTAAGCCCTGGCGCAGGGAGGTGGGGGGGCGGCTGACACCGGCAAAATCAAAGTTGACTGCCTGGCCAATTAAAAGTCGATCGGCTCAATGGATGCATGGCATGGGTTGTTTTCAAGATGAACATGGATCCAAAAGGCCATTTAAGAAATTGCCTTAAGGGTTGTCATACGAGATGAAGCGGTTTTGTGAATTTTCAAGCAATAAATGTGGTACGGGCCTGTGCAAAAACGGCGCCGCTGCAACATCGCAGGGGCGCCGTTTCAGGCCGGTGCAGGGGATGAGGTTCAGCCAGGGTGACGGCTTGCAAAGACAGCCTTGCCGATGCCTTGCAGCACGGTGTCGTTCTGCGGCGTGTGCACGCGGGCGCACAGCACATTGCGGTAGTGACGTTGCAGCGGGTTGCTGCGTGACAGGCCGGGGTTGCCGCTGGCTTCGATGGCCGCTTCCACGGCGCGCAGGGCGTTGTCGGTGGCCAGGTATTTGATCTGCGCCGCATGCCGGCCTGGCACCTGCCCTCGGGCGGCGCTGCCGAGCAGGTTCTGGTTGGCGAACAACAAGGTGTCGATCCGGCCGACCACTTCCTGAAAGCGTGGCAGGCTCGACAGGGCGGCGCCCAGGTTGGACGGCTTGCGCTGTTCCAGCCACGTCACCAGCCAGTCGCGGGCGGCCTGGGCCACGCCGTCGTAGACCGCCGACAACAACACCGACATCCAGAGCATGCCGTCCGGGTCCAGTTCGGCGCGTGGCGCACTCCAGGGGCTGACGCTGACGGCGTGCTCCAGCGGCACCAGCACGTCGTCGAAGATCACTTCATGGCTGCTGGTGGCACGCATACCCAGGTGATCCCAGTCCTCGACGATGCGAATGCCCGGGGTGTCCTTGTGCACCAGGTAGGTGCCCACCAGCGGGTCGTCATCATCGCTGCGCGCCCACACGCCCAGCCAGGTCAGGCCGTGGCTGCCGGTGGAGTAGATCTTGCGCCCGCTGATACGCCAGCCGTCGGGCGTACGCCGGGCGAGGGTCGATGGCAGGCCGCCGCGTGCCGGAGTGCCCAGGTCCGGCTCGACGCGCAGCGCGTTGATCAGCGCGCCATCGCGCACTGCCTCAAGGGCGACTTGCCGGCGCAGGTGCTCGGGCCACTGGGTGCTGTCTTGCAGGCGGGCATGCTGGATGTACTGCATGACCAGCACCAGTGCTGTGGATGGCTCGCCCCTGGCCACGGCGCTGATCACTTGCAGCGCCTGCGCCAGGTCGGCGCCGCCGCCGCCCAGTGCCTTTGGCACGGTCAGGCCCAGCAGGCCATGTTCGTGCAGCAGGCGAAAGTTGGCATGCGGAAACTCACCGGTTTCATCGTAGTGCTCGGCCGTGGCGGCCAGGTGTGCGGTGAGGGTGTCCAGCCTGGCGCTGAACGCCTCGGCAGACTCGGGTTCGTCATGGCGCTGACGAAGGCTTGAAAGGCTCATGTGCGGTTCCTTGCGCAATTAGTGGTGGTAGCGCATTCAGGTCGTTGCGCCAGCCAGTTGTGTGGCCAGTGCCCGCTCGACTGCCTGAATAATGGGTTCGGCTTCGGTGCGCACCAGCCAGTCGGGGCTGACCTGGGCGAACACCACGCGGGCATCGGCATCGAGCACCACCACAGTGGGTTGCGGCAATTCCCAGGTGCCGGTGCCGGTCACTTCGCCAATGCTGCTGCCCTTGCGCAGCGCCGCCTGGCGCGAGGCCTCATCGAAGCTGTAGAGAATGCCCAGGCGGCGACCCAGTGCGTTGTCCTTGTCGCTGGCAACCTGCAAACGCAGGCTGTGCCTGTGCTTGATCTCGACCAGGCGCTCCGGCACCTGCGGGCTGATCGCCACCAGCGGCACGCCCAGCGCCTCGAGCGCGGGCACCAGGTGGCGGTCGTAATGGGGAATGGCGATATTGCACGCCGGGCAGCCGGCAAAGCGAAAGAACACCAGCACGGCGGCACCGTTCTGCAGGAGCAGATCACGGCTTAAGGTGCCGCCTTCGACCTTGAGCAGTTCAAAAGGCTCGATGCGGTCACCGGCCTTGACGAAGCGTTCGGTGTCGGCGGTGTCCACCAGGTGCTGGCGCTGGTCGATATTGACCTGCAGCGCCTCGGGCGCCCAGTGGGCGACCCGCTCGGCATGCAGGTCGGCCAGTTGTCGGTTCAGGGACAGGCTCATGCCACGGCCTCCTCTGGAGTAGGTTGATGCAGGCGCTCGACGCTGTAGCGGTTGGCCGGTACGGGCAGGCCAAAATGCTCGCGCAGGGTCGCGCCGCTGTACTGGGTACGAAACAGGCCACGCTGCTGGAGGATCGGCACCACGAGTTCGGCGAAGTACTGCAGGCCGTCGGGCAGCACCGAGTTGATGATGAAGCCGTCGGCCGCGCCTTGCTCGAACCAGGTCTGCACGGCATCGGCGACCTGTTCGGGGGTGCCGACAAAGTCGCGGCGCGGGCGGGAGAAATACAACGCCACTTCACGCAGGGTCAGGCCTTCGTCGCGGGCCAGTTGCTTGATGCGGTCGGAGCCGCCTTTCTGGCTGTTGGCGCCCAGGTCGCCGAGCTCCGGAAAGGGTTCGTCCAGCGGGTACTGGCTGAAGTCGTGGTCGTTGAACGGTCGGCCCAGGGCGACGATGGCGTCCTCGATGCTGACCAGTTCCACGGCCTGCTGGAACCGTGCCTCTACCTCGGCTTCATCGCGCCCGACAATCGGGCGGATGCCCGGCAGGATCGACAGGTCCTGCGGGTTGCGGCCAAAACCGGCAGCGCGTTGCTTCAAGTCTTTGGCGTAAGCAATGCCGTCTTCCAGCGACTCGACATGCACGAAGATCGCGTCGGAATACTCGGCAGCGAAGTTGCGCCCATCGTGGCTGGTGCCAGCCTGGAACAGCACCGGCTGGCCCTGGCGGGAGCGGGCGATGTTCAGCGGGCCCTTGACCTTGAAAAACTCGCCCTGGTGGTTGAGCGCGTGCAGTTTGTCAGGGGCGAAAAATTCGCCGGTCTGTTTGTTGCGGGTAAAGGCGTCGTCTTCCCAGGAGTCCCAAAGGCCCTTGACCACCGCCACATGCTCCTTGGCAATGCGGTAGCGCACCGCATGCGGCGGATGTTCGGATTTGCCGAAATTGTCGGCGGTGCCGCTGAGCCAGGAGGTGACGATGTTCCAGCCTGCGCGGCCTGCGCTGATGTGATCCAGCGACGCGAACTGACGCGCCACCTGGAAGGGCTCGGTGTAGCTGACGGTTACGGTGGCCACCAGGCCGATGTGCTCGGTGGTCGCCGCCAGCGCCGACAGCACAGTCAGCGGCTCGAAGCGGTTGAGGTAGTGGGGGCTGGATTTTTCGTGGATATGCAGGCTGTCGGCGATGAATACGAAATCGAACTTGGCATCTTCGGCCAGGCGGGTCTGCTGCTTGTAGAAACCGAAGTTGACGCTGGCATCGGCCTGGGCCTCGGGATGCCGCCATTCGCCCCAGCCATGACCGACACCGTGGACCATGGCACCGAGTTTGAGATGACGTTGCTGGCTCATGAAGCTGCTCCTTGAATGAATCGGGTGATTGCACGCACCGGGCGCCGCTGTCGTCGAAGCGAGCAGGTCATGGCCAGACGGTACAGCAGGCGACGGGATGACATCCGCCAGGCTGGGGTCTGTCTGGAATTGAAGTTATGCCTATAAGAACGGGGAGGGAAGGAACGATTGGCTATATGCTAATTATGTATTTGTTTGATTATTTTTATATTTAATATGATTTTTTATGATTTAAGCGTGATCGGTGCGGTAGGAGCGCGCTCTGCCCGCGACCGAGTGCGCAGCGCTCGCAGAAATCTATGAAACGCTGAAAATTTACGACTGTTGCGCAGCCGGTCGCGGTGGTCAGGCATACCGGCAAGCGCGCTCCTGCACAGTGTACTGAAGTCAGATCACATAGAACCCGTGGGTCCCGTCACGGTCCAGTTGTGCCACCAGGCCGTATTCCCAATCCAGGTACGCCTGCATCGCTTCACGCGGAGCCTCGGTGCCTTCGTACGGGCGGCGATAGCGGTCGATGCGGGGTGAGGCCAGGTTCGTCTCGCCGTGCTCCAGCGCCAGGCCGGCCTTGATCCAACTGGCGGTGCCACCCTTGAGCAGAAACACCGGTTTGCCGGTCAGGGCGTGCACCTCGTCCACGGCCAGGCGGGCCAGGCGGCTGCTGCCACAGGTCAGCACATAGCGCTCGGCGACCGGCACCTTGGCCACAGCGTTTTTCAGGTCGGCCCGCAGGGTCCACCAGGCACCGGGAATATGCTGCTTGACGTAGTTGGCGCTGGCAGTGAAATCCAGCACCGCGACACCGCCTTCGGCCTGCCATTGCGCCAGGGTTTCAGGCGCGATTTCCTCGACCTGCGGCGGGGTGGGGCCGGGCGCGTCCCAGTCGCCCTGCTCGCTGAAGTGTGCGGCCTGCAGCCCGTCGAGCACATGGACCTCCCAGCCCAACTGCGCCAGCCACGAAGCCGACATGTTGGCGCGCACGCCGTCGTCGTCGGCCAGCACAATGCGCGCCCCGCGCACGCTGGCAAAGTGATCGGTTTCCTGTACCAACTGGCCGCCCGGGGTGGAGCGCGCGCCCGGCAGGTGGCCGGCGGCGAATTCTTCCGGTGTGCGCACATCGAACAGGTACGTGGTGCGCGTGGTATCGGCCTGCCAGGTGTGCAGTTCAGTCAGGCTGGCGCGTTGCACGCGGGCCTTGTCGGCGACCCGACGGGCATCGGCGCTGGCGATTTCGCGGGTGTCTTCAGTGACCTGGGCAAAACGCCGGGCCTGGCCGTGGTCGAGGGTCTGGCCGGCCAGCAGCCAGCCGATGGTGCCGTTGCGCAGCGCACTGATCGGATTGGGGAGTCCGGCATTGACCAGCGACTGGGTGCCGATGATGCTGCGTGTGCGACCGGCGCAATTGACCACGATACGCGTGGCCGGGTCAGGCGCCAGCTCGCGGGCGCGCAACACCAGTTCGGCGCCGGGCACGCTGATGCCGGTAGGGATGCTCATGGTCTGGTATTCATCGAAGCGGCGGGCATCGAGCACCACCACGTCGGCCTTGGCATCGAGCAGCGCCTTGACCTCTTCGGCGGCCAGCGACGGGGTGTGACGATGGTGCTCGACCAGTTCGCCAAACGCCTTGCTCGGCACGTTGACGTCGATGAACAGCTCGCCGCCGGCGTCGCGCCAGCCCGCCAGGCCGCCTTCGAGTAATTTCACGTCGACATAGCCCAGCGCCGCGAAGCGCTCCAGGGCCCGTTGCGCCAGGCCTTCGCCATTGTCATAGACGGTCACCGGCGTGTCCTTGCGCGGGATGCGCGCCAGCACTTCCAGCTCCAGCTTGGACAGCGGGATATTCACGGCAAACAACGGGTGCGATTCGGCGAACGGCGCTTCTTCGCGCACATCGACCAGTGCCAGCTCCTGGCGGTCGAGCAGGGCCTGGCGAATGTCGGTGTAGGAACGGGTGGCAGAGGTCGTCATTGGGCTTGGCTCGCTTCTTTGGACAGGTCCCAGATGTTGGGAAGAAAGGCATTGGAATAACCGGAGATAAACGGCTTCTCGGTGCCGTCGGGCAGGTACACCGCGCGGCGCACGGCGCCGATATTGGCGCCGTAGACATGGATGCTGATCGACACCTGGTCGTCGAAGGCGTTGTTGACCTGATGCACATCGTTGCTGCGCGGTGACAGCGCCTCGACCTGGCCCGGTTCCAGACGGATGGCCGGGCCTTCGCGCTCAAGGCGGCCATCGGCGCTGCGGGCAAAGCCTTGCGAATATTCGGCACCGCGCAACATGCCGATCAGGCCCCAGACGCGGTGATCGTGGATCGGTGTGCTCTGGCCCGGGCCCCAGACAAAACTGACCACCGAAAAGCGCTGGCGCGAGTCGGCATGCAGCAGGAACTGCTGGTAGCGGGTCGGGTCTGGCACGGCAAACTCATCGGGCAGCCAGTCGTCGTGGCTGACCAGTTGCGCGAGCAGCTTGCCGCCGCGGTGCAGCAGGTCGCTTTCAGGCGGGTTGCTGTCGATCAGTTCGGCCAGGGCGCCAATAAAGGCCCTGAGTCGTTCGGGGTGTGGGGTGTGTGGCATGTCCATTCCAGGCAGTGGTGAGGCATGGATGGATATAAACATAATAGGCATGGCTAATATGCTATTTTTTCATGATTAGCTTATAGCCAAATGCTCTTTGCCAACGAATGAATGACTTTAGTAAGGCATAGAGAGGTTAAAAATGCAGGCCCCGACAGGTTGTACCCGGGCTATCCAGAAACGCTGAATCGCACTATGCTTTTTGCCTATGTTCCTTTTATGCCTTTATGTGCGGTTCGAATGAAAATTGATGATATCGATGCCTTCGTCGCGGTGATCCGCTGTCAGTCGATCAGCCATGCCGCCGAGTCGCTGGAACTCACCCAGCCGGCCATCACCCGGCGCGTGCAGAATTTCGAGCAGGCGCTGGGGGTCGAGCTGTTCGACCGCAACACCAAGCCGCTCAAACCGACGCCCATGGGCAACCAGGTGTACCAGAAGTGCCTGGCGATCCTGCGCGAGATGGATGCACTGCGGGAACTGGTCGCCAGCGACACGCCGCCCAGCGGCCAGTTGCGCCTGGGCGTGCCGCAGACCATTGGCGATGTGGTGCTGCTCGATGCGCTCAAGCAGCTACGCGGCACCTTTCCCGACCTGCGCGCCCAGGTGGTGACCGGCTGGGGCAGCCACTTGATCGGCAAGATCGAAAACGGCGAACTGGATGCCGCTGCCGCCCTGTTTCCGGCCGGCAAGATCTTTCCGGACAACATCCTGGGCGAGTCGATCGGCAAGGTCGAACTGGTGGTGGTCTGTGCCCGTGATGCGCTGCCGAAAAAGCCCGGCAAGCTGTCTGATTGCTATCAACAGGGCTGGGTGCTCAACCCCGACGGTTGCGGCTTTCGCGCCGGCCTGCAGCGCACGCTGTCCGACCAGGGGCTGGGGCTTAAGGTCAACCTGGAAACCTTCGGCACCGAACTGCAACTGGGGCTGGTGGCCGACGGCATGGGCCTGGGCCTGGTGCCGCGCCCCTTGCTGGAGCGCAGCGCCTACCGCGAGCAACTGGCAATCATGCCGCTGAAAGACTTCAAACCGGTGATGGACCTGTGGCTGGTGTACCCGCGCTTTTTGGGCAACCTGCAAGCGCCGGTCCAGGCCTTCGGCAGCCTGGTGGCGCAATCGCTCAAGCGGGTGTCGGCAGCGGCGTGAGTTTGATCACTGCGCGACTGCCGCCTTGAAGCGCCACGAACCTGGCGCTAGGTAGGAGCGCGCTTGCCCGCGACCGGCTGTGTTAGCAGTCGTAAATTTTCAGCGTCTATACAATTTTTGCGAGCGCTAACGCACTCGGTCGCGGTGGTCCGGCATTCCGGCAAGCGCGCTCCTACGCCAGGACCGTTTTGCCGTGCAGGTCAGGCGACCTTTTCGCGTGCCTCGCGCTCACGTTGTGCTACCCGTTCGCGGGTCAGCGGGATTAGCTGGCGGCCGTAGTCGATAGCGTCCTCCAGCGGGTCGAAGCCGCGAATCAGGAAGGTGGTGATCCCCAGGTCGTAATAGTCCAGCAAGGCGTCGGCCACCTGTTCCGGGGTGCCGACCAATGACGTGGAATTGCCCTGCGCGCCCAGCAACCCGGCGATGCCGGTCCACAAGCGCTTGTCCAGGCGCGTTCCCTGAGCCGCGGCGGCCAGCAACCGGCGCGAGCCCTCGTTCGGCGGCTCCTGGCGCACAAAGCCATTGCTCTGGGCCAGCGCCTTGGCGCGTTCCAGAATGCTGTCGGCACGGGCCCAGGCCTGCGCCTCGGTCTCGGCCAGGATCGGGCGCAGCGACAGGCTGAAGCGAACGGTGCGGCCATGTCTGGCCGCTTCTGCGCGCACCTGCCGTACCACCTCGCGCACTTGCTCATAGGTTTCACCCCACAAGGCGTAGACATCGGCATGCTTGCCAGCCACCGCAATGGCCGCCGCCGACGAGCCGCCAAAGTACAGCGGGATATGTGGCTGCTGCGGCGACTTGACGTGCGAGTGCGCGCCCTCGACGTGGTAGTACTCGCCCTGATAATCGAACGGCGCCTCGGCGGTCCACTCCTGGCGCAGCACACTCAGGTATTCATCGGTACGGGCATAGCGTGCATCCTTGTCGATATGGCTGCCATCGGCACGCAACTCCTGATCGTTGCCGCCGGTGATGATGTGCACGGCGGTGCGTCCGCCATTGAAGGTGTCGAGCGTGGCGAACTGCCGCGCCGCCACGGTCGGGGCGATAAAGCCTGGACGGTGGGCAATCAGAAACTTCAGGCGCGTGGTCAGGCTGGCCGCATGCGCGGCCACGAACGCACTGTCCGGGCTGCTGGAGTGGTAGGCGATCAGCGCCCGGTCAAAGCCTGCCTCCTCATGCGCCCTGGCCACTTTGGCCACGTACTCCGGCTGAATGGCCGGGCCGCTGCGCGGGTGAATTTCCGAACCGGGCTGGGTGCCGATGTAACCGATGAATTCAATGCTCATGAAATCTCCTGCCGTGGATCCTGAGTGAGAGGCAAGTCAGGGCGCAGATGGCCCGGACGCGTGGCAGGCACCTTAAGGGGCGGGCAGGGCGGCTGTGAAATGCCGATTGGATCTAAGTTAATATTAAAAATACGCATTATAAAAATTTATTATGATCAGTATTTTTTAACGATTAGGTTATTTCCAAATAGCATTTCACGGCGTTTTTTTATGCGCCTAGCATGGGGCTTTACCTGCCCGGATGCTGGTTTCCGGGTGGCTCGCCAAGGAGGTGCCTGTGCCCGAAAAGACCCTTGAACCTGGTAATGCCGGCTTTCTGACGATCAGCAAACCTGACCCGGGCAAGGCCGGCACGCCTCAGGCACGTCAGTGGCAGGTGCCGGCTTTTCTGGTGCGCCTGCTCAGCCCGCTGGCCCTGCTGCTGCTCTGGGAGCTGGCTTCGCAGACCGGCCTGTTGCCCAGTCGCGTCATCGCCGCGCCCTCGCAGATCGGCGGTACGCTCTGGGCAATGATCGCCTCTGGCGAGCTGGCCGGGCACTTATGGGTGTCCCTGCAGCGTGCCTTGCTGGGCCTGAGCATTGGCGTGACCATCGGGGTGGCCGCGGCGCTGTTCACCGGCCTGTCCAGGCGCGGCGAGGTGATTCTCGACTCGCCGATGCAGATGCTGCGCACCATTCCCTCGCTGGCCCTGGTGCCGCTGTTCATTCTCTGGTTCGGCATCGGCGAATTCACCAAGGTCGCGCTGATTGTCACCGGCACCACCTTTCCGGTGTACCTGAACCTGTTTTCCGGCATCCGCAACATCGACCCGAAACTGATCGAGGCCGCCAACACCCTCGGTCTGAGCCGCCGCGAACTGATCTGGCACGTCATCCTGCCGGGCGCCTTGCCTTCGTTCTTCGTCGGCTTGCGCTATGCGCTGGGCATTTCCTGGCTGGCGCTGGTGTTCGTCGAGCAGATCAACACCACGGCCGGCATCGGCTTTCTGGCCAGCGATGCGCGCGACTTCATGCGCACGGATGTGATCGTCATCTGCCTGCTGATCTACAGCGTCCTGGGCCTGTTGATCGACGGCCTTATCCGCACGCTGGAGCGCCACGCCCTGGCCTGGCGGCCCACTTTCGTGAGGAATTGAACATGAGTGCAATCAATGTGCTGGACCCGGTAACCCCTCACGCGGCCGCCAGCCCTGCCTTGCCGGCGGCGGTGCAACTGCGCAACGTGGTGCGCCAGTTCGGCGACCAGCGGGTAATCGACAACCTGCACCTGGACATCGGCAGCGGCGAATTCGTCGCCCTGCTGGGCGCCAGCGGCTCGGGCAAGACCACCTTGCTGCGCAGCCTGGCCGGGCTGGACAGCATCGAAGGCGGCGAACTGCGCGTGCCTCGCGCCCGCGCCGCCGTATTCCAGGAGCCACGGCTGATGCCCTGGAAGCGCGCCTGGAAAAACGTCATGCTCGGTGTGCGCAGCGCCGACGCCAGGGCCCGCGCCGAAGCGGCCCTGACTGAAGTCGGCCTGGCCCACCGCATCGACGCCTTCCCGGCGACCCTCTCCGGCGGTGAAGCCCAGCGCGTTGCCCTGGCCCGCGCCCTGGTGCGCGAACCGCAACTGCTGCTGCTCGACGAACCCTTCGCCGCCCTGGACGCCTTGACCCGCATCCGCATGCACCAGTTGATCATCGACCTGTGGCGCAAACACACCCCGGCCGTGCTGCTGGTCACCCACGACGTCGACGAAGCCATCCTGCTGGCCGACCGTGTAATCGTCCTGGCCCACGGCAAGATCGCCGACCAGATCCCCATCGACCTGCCCCGCCAGCGCGACAGCAGCCAGCCGGGCTTCCAGGCGATTCGGGCGCGGTTGCTGGGGTTGTTGGGGGTGAAGGTAGGCGGTGATGAGGTGGCTGCGGTATCGGCGCAAGACCCGACGCTCAATGCCTTGCGGCGAGTGGGCAATGCGCGTTGAGGTAAAGACGGTTGGCTTTACCATTTCCAGACCGTTTCGGTGAATGTGGCGGAGGGTGGGAGGGCGGTGCGCAGGAAGGCGAGGTATTGCTCGAACAGTTCTTTGTTGGGGAAGCGGGCTTCGAAGCCCAGATTCAGCATCGTGCGATGGGTGACGATAACCTGATATTTTCGATCCACCGTAACGAAGTTGTACTCACTCCATGGCAGGCTTTTTTCATGCTCGACCGGGGGTTTTTCCCAATTCATCAGTTGCATGGCGGCCCCTGCTGCAATCGCGGCGGGACCGAACAAGAAGAGCAGAGAGCCTGTGAGCAGGGCGACGCCGACGAAGATCAGAATGGCAAAAGCGGCAATGCCCTGAAACAGATCGCTGGCATCGCTGGCGAAGTCAGGAAAGTAGAGTTGATGTTCCACCTCGCCGTAGTCGGCTTGAATTTTATAGTTGAACACAGTTTTTTGTCGGAGAATGGCCAGGAATATTAAGGGGACTACAGTGGTCGTTATGCACAAGGAGACCCAGAGACCAAGCATGACATCCATTTTCTCACACCACCACCACGTGAAGCCGCTGATACAAATCATGGGTGTGCCGAAACAGAAGTAAAATGCACCATGAATATCACTTCGTGGTTGGTTAACGGTTTTTGTAGTCCATTGGAATATATGTATTTTGTGGTTTTTTTCTTTATGCTGGGTGCTGCGTATCTCACCACTCCCAGACTTTTTCAGTGAACTCTGCATGCGGGGCGACGACGGTACGTAAAAAGGCCAGGTACTGGTCAAAGAGCGCCTTGTCAGGAAAGCGTGCCTTGAAACCAATGGTGGTGTCTGTGTAGTGCGCAACGATGATCAGGTATTTACGGTCGACGGTAACGAAGTCGTGGTCGTTCCATGACATGCTTCTTTCATAGACGACAGGTGGCTTCTCCCAATTCATCAATGTCATGGCTGAGCCTACAGCAATCGCGGCAGGGCCGAGCAAGAAGAGCAGAGAGCCCGTGAGCAGGGCGACGCCGACGAAGATCAGAATGGCAAAAGCGGCAAGGCCCTGAAACAGATCGCTGGCAAAGTCAGGGAAGTAGAGTTGGTGTTCCACCTCGCCGTAGTCGAGTTGGATTTTATAGTTGAATACAGTTTTTTGTCGAAGAATGGCTAGGAATATCATAGGGAAAACGATGGTTGCCATGCACAGGCCTAACCAAAAACCAAACATGATTTCCATTTCGGGCCACAACCACCACGACAGACCGCTTATGCAAATTATGGGTGTGCCGAAACAGAAGTAAAATGCAGCGCGAATGTCACTGGGTGACTGGTTGATAGCTTTGATGCTCCATGTCATCAGTGTGGCCTCTGCGGCTGGATGCTCTAATGTTCTAGGGGTTTGGATGTCAGTTGTCATTGCGTGTCTGTCTTTTTTGTATGGTTCTTGAGTGTGACAAAATTTGCTTATTGATTTTTATGATTCACTTTATCTCAATCACGGCATTATAAATAATTGGCAAGCATCCGCGCGTTTTTCATGATTGACAGTGAGTTCGGTTTTGCTGAGTCCATCAAAAGTGCTTTCACCTTCATCATTTAATTCTAGTTGATAAAGGTAGCTGACCTCATGTGCAAGTTCGTGGGCGATATCCGATGGATACACAACTTTGAACTCCAAGAAGTCTGCTTTTTCATAAAGAGGGATCCATGCTTTCCAGATAATGTCCTCTTTTTCGGGTATGGCTGGAAATATAGAGGGGTAGAAGCCCAGTTCTGGACGTCGATTAGTGATTTTTCCCCAATCAGACAGCGGGTGAAAAGCGCCTTTGTCGAAAAATTCCTTTTGGACTGATGACTCTATTTTTTCAACGGGAAAAACTCCAAGCGGTTGTTTGCTGATAATCACATTAACCAATGCGTTTCGGCCTCGTAGTGCTTTCGGAAAGCGGATTTGAATCCAGGCACCATTTCGCTTTGAAATCGAATTATAAGTTCTGCCCGTGTTGATGATTTCCTGTTCTGTAGTCGCTTTTATTATCACGTGTGGAGAAAATTGAATTTCCAGTAGGGCCTTGATCTCGTCCTTTTGACCATCGGTCGTTTCAGGGTGACGATATTTGGGTAGGCGTGCCCAAGTGCATTTTCTAAGCCATAACCCTACGCAGTCTTGTTTTATAAAATTTAATAATGCGGTGGTAAAGAGATAAGCCATTCCGGCCGCTAGCATGGAAGCAGCGAACCAAGGCCCCATTATTGCTCCTATCCATTTGATTTTGAATAAAAGAGAAAATATTTGGAGGGTGCCGCCCAAGGCCATGCTGGCTACAGAAAAACCTTTTGCTATAATTATCTTTTTTTCATCCTCTGTGTTCGAATTTTTGTAATCGTCATATAAGTCCCATATTTCTAACCCGGTAGCGGCTATTGCAAAGGCTCCTGTTGCAAATAGTCGTATCTTGAAGCCGCTAACTGCATTCGCCCAAGTTGTATTGCCTCGTGCTTTCCAATAAGCGGCGGATCGTTCTAGTATTCCTACCTCATACTTTCCTACTTTTACCGGCTGCGCACTCTTGACAATCTCCCATGGCGCTTCAACATAAAGCGCCATCAACAAATTAAAGCTGTACCCCAGGTTATACCCCACCTTGACCATATCCTTGGCGCTGAGGTTTCCATCACGTCCCACTTCCTGCCAGACCAGCGCGGTATTGATGAAGTTGAGCATGATCACGCTCCAGCTGATGCTGGCGCCATGGATGCCCCATTCCTTGGTTACGTTTCTTACGTGTTGTTGCCAGTGCCTGGCTACGTTCTTACCTGAATGGAAAAACTTCTCTATTTCCTGCCGGAATAATTTGGCGTACTCGTTGTTCCTGAAATCAATCAGCATGGGGATTTTCAGGTCATGTGCCTGCAGGCGGGCGTCACGAGCGTTTACATCGTGGGTCAGGCTTTGACGTACCCAAGGTTTTCCAGGGTAGAACCAGCGCTGCTGTACGATATTGAGGTCTCGCTGCAATCGCAGGCGTTCGCGCTCCCAGGCCTGGAGTTTTTTATCGAACGCTTCATCGATTTTGGTGCCTCCCTCAGTATTGATGAGAACCTTGCCGATGAGGAAATTGCGCAACAGGGCAATCAGATTCGGTTGTTTGCCCTGAGCCAGACGGCTGTCTGCCGGGATCAGGGCGATCAGTATGGCTTGGGCGACTTGCTTGCCGCGGCCGGTGGCCAGTTCCTTCATGGCTTTGAAGGTGTCTTGCACCGGCTGTTTGAGTGCTTTCATCCAGGCCGCATCGGCAAAGCCTGAATGGTTGAGCACGGCATTGAGTTCGCCGGCGCGAGTGACCAGGTTCGTGATATCGCCAAGCCCATTGAGCAGCCTGTCGGCCTGGTGGTGCAGGGCCTCTTTCAAGGGCGCCGAGAATCCATAACGCAGGGTGCCGAACAATGTAGTAGCCTGGTCCTCTTGGGCATTTATCCAACCGACGGCATCATCGTGCTGGCCCCAGAGGGTGAGCAGCTCTTCTGTGATTGTTTGCAGATACAGGAGTGTGTTGGGATTGGCGGTGTCGATAAACAGCTTCAATGGTTCTATGCCGATATGTTCAAACCATTGTCGGAAGTCGGAGCGGGTGTTTTCGATCTGGCTCTGTAGGCGCTTGAGGATTGGCAGTTGTTGCTGCAGGTGCAGGCGTGCAGCCTTGAGATCGGCCTGCATGCGCCATTTGCTTCGAGCGTTCCAGTCCTGAATTTCAGCTGTTGAGGGTGAGGGTTTATAGCGCTGCACAAGTGTTTCGTGCATGCGCAGGCTTGGCGGATCGGTTACAGGTTGCTGGGCAACATCCAGTGTTGTGCCTGATCCCAGTGCTTGCGCTTCTTCAAGCGCGAGCTGTTCCAGGTAGGCTTCCATATCCAGGAGGTACTGTTGGATGCTGACTGGGTCGTCTTTTATCCAGGGCCAGGGTGACTGTTTTGAGTCAGGCTGGCTGGGCATGCCACACAGTCCCGTAACGGCAATGGCCATGTCCACCTTGTGTTGTTCATGTGCCTGCCAGGTCTGATAAGCCGCCAGATCGCCTGCCAGTTGCATTCCCAGGTCCTTCACAATGGCCAGCGGATCGTCCAGCGCAATCAACAGTGCACTGTCCTTGTCCGGCACACTGCCCAGCCAGTGCACATCGGCGCCCAGTGGCACCCAGGCCGCTTCACCCTCCTGAGGGTTGAAAGGTGGTTTGGTGCTTGGGATGGCAGCGTCGTAAAAGCGAAAGTCTTCATGCACTTCTCCGGCATCCACATCCGCCACCGCCTTGGCCATCTCGCTCAACGGCAAGGTCCCCGGCTCGTTCATGGTGATGCAGTAACCGGCCAGGTCCAGGCGTTTCATCCACAGCGCCCGGCTGTCTTCGTGCGAGCGCATGTGCTCGCAGATTCGCCAGGTCCATTGCACCGGCGCGTAGGCAATGTGCAGGGTGTTCTTGCGCGGATAGATCAGATAAGGCTGGGCTTCGCCGCTGCCGGTGCGTATGTCCTGGCCCAGGTGGGCGTCGGTCCAGACGATGCGTTGCAGGCCGGCGTCGCTGGCGCTGTAAGCATATTCGTGGAAGGTGCCGGCGGTTTCGTCGAACACATAGACGTAGCCGTCGTAGAGTTGGCGCAGGGTGTAGGTGCGGCTTCTGATCGATGGCAAGGCGGGCCATTTGCCGGTCTTGGGCAACAGTTTGCGGGCCGTCGGGTTGGGATCGTAGCGCGAGCGGTCCAGGGCATAGCGCACCGGTACGATGGCGATGCCGGCTCCCTTGAAAGGGCACAGGCTGGTGCCGGTGGCTGGTGTCTTGTCGAATTCGGTCGCACGGCACTGCCGCACAGTGCCTTGTTTAAGGTTTTCCATCAGTCAGCTCCTGGGTCGTGCGGCGTTCACGGTAGAGGTCAAAAGCGTCCAGTTGCCGTTCCGGCGCCGGGCAGAGGGGAGTGGGGTGCTCGCTCAGCCACCGCTGCCAGTCGCCGCCTGCGCTTGTGGTGAAGTCCCGTCCCAGCGTATGGCTGTACTCGGCCCAGGTGGCCAGGGCGAATTCGCTGACCAGGCCCCAGTCGCGACCGCTGCGCAGCACTTCATCGAGCCAGGCATCGATCTGCTCCGGGCGCTGGTCGGCAAAGGCGGTGGGTGTGAGTCGGGTGATCCAGGCATGCAGGCGGCGCTTGAACAGAAAGTCGAAGGCGTGCTCGAAGGCTTCAAGCTGGGCCGGGCCTTGCACCGCAAATCGGGATTGCCATTGGTAGGGATCGCCATCGATGGCGAAGGTGGTGATACCCGCCATCGCAGTGGCCGGTTCGGGATGCCAAGGCTGCCGAGGACTCGCCACCTGCACCCGCTCAATCGGGCCAAGCGTCCGGTTGCGATGCGCCTGCTCCTGGCTGGCCAGCCAGAAGTGCAGCACCAGCGGATCGGCAAAGCGCAGCAGGCTGGCGTTGCCCAGATGATCGGGCGGGCAGATGAAGTGGCGCAGGTGGGCAATGATCGCCGATCGCGGTGCCGGGCTGTGCAGCAGGCACGAGCAGGCCTGCCAGTGGTCTTGCTGCTGCCATTCATCGCGCAGGCGGTCGCTGGCCTGGACCAGGATCGGTCCCTTGTCCTTGAG
Organism: Pseudomonas sp. Leaf127; assembly: GCF_001423155.1. NCBI lineage: Bacteria > Pseudomonadati > Pseudomonadota > Gammaproteobacteria > Pseudomonadales > Pseudomonadaceae > Pseudomonas > Pseudomonas sp. Leaf127. Next base: position 247,923 of record NZ_LMOA01000020.1, read on the forward strand.
GCCGTCCCAGCGGGTGCCGAGGTAGAGCGGGTCGATCTCCAGGGTTTCGCCGCGGCCATACAGGGTTTTCAGGGCGTCGGGCCGCAACAGACCGTCGATCAGTACAAAGGCCTGGGCGCTCATTGACCGGCCTCCAGGGCGGCTTTTTCACACGCTTCGCAGCGGCTGTGGCGCTTGAAGGTCACTTGCTGGGCCGGCTGCAGCAGGTCGCCGGCCTGGTCGCTGTCGGCAGGCCGTGCTGCGCCGGGCAGCAGGGGGGCCGCCGGTGTGCCATTGCCGGGGCTGGCGCCGCTGTTGAGCTTGATGGCCGCGCCGGTGAGGGTCACGCCGCTGGCGTCGAGGGTCATGACGCTGCCGCCGGCCTTGAGGGTGATGTGCTGGCCGGCATCGAGAATCAGCTTTTGCCCGGCCTTGAGGTGGATCTCGCTGTTGGCCTCGACCAGTTGCGCAACGCCCAGGCGAATGTGCTGGGTCTGGCCGACGGTCAGGTGATCGTCGGCCTTGACCTCGGTGAGGCGTGCCGCATCCGTGGTGCGATGTTGCTCGGCCTGGAAATGGCTGTAGCTGTTGGCCTTGACCCGGTCATGACGCTCATGGCCGACGCGGATGCTCTGATCGTTTTCGATTTCCTGGTCCCAGTTGCGCTGGGCATGGATGAAAATCTGCTCTTCACCGGCACGGTCTTCGATGCGCAGTTCGTTATAGCCCTGGCCGCCTGGGCTGCTCAGGCTCTTGAAGACGCTGCGGGTCTTGTGTTCAGGCAGCGCGTAGGGAGGCGGGTGGTCGCTGTGGTGCAGGCAGCCATTGATCAGTGGCTGGTCGGGATCGCCTTCGAGAAAGGTCACCAGCACTTCCATGCCGACCCGGGGCAGGCTTACCGCGCCATAGCGATTGCCGGCCCAGCCGCTGGCGACCCTGACCCAGCAACTGGAGCGCTCGTTGCGTTCACCTTCGCGGTCCCAGTGGAATTGCACCTTGACCCGCCCATGGCGGTCGCAATAGACCTCTTGCCCGGTGGGGCCGGTGACCCTGGCGGTCTGGCTGCCGAGAATGCGTGGCCTGGGGTGGCGCAGCGGCGGACGGTACAGGGTGTCCCAAGGGGTGGCCACAAAGCGGTTGCGGTAGCCCTGGGTGAAGTCGGCGCTGGCGTCGAACGCGGCCGACTCTTCCAGTACCTGCGGCTGGCGGCCTTCGTGATGCACTTCGATCAGCAGCCATGGCTGGTTGTACTGCGCCTGTGGGTGTTCGGTCATCGGCAAAAAATGACCGCTGACCAGGCCCGGCTGATTGCTGTGGCCTTCGGCCAGGCGATAGTCGTGGCGATGCCGCTCCAGCGCACGTTGTGCGACTACCTGGCCACGGTCGCGGTGCACGAAACGGCCCGGGTAGTCGTAGTCCTCAAGCGCCAGTACCGCCTGGCTGTCGGCGCTGTTGATCAGGTCGACCCTGGGAATTTCGAAGTGGTAGTCGCGGCGGGTGACGTGGTTGGTGCGGGTTTCCAGGCGCAGGTTGAAGCGCTCGATCACCGGTCCGTCGGCAACCTGCGATTGATCCGGGTGATAGGCCAGGGGTGGCAGGGAGGCAAAGAAGGCCTGGTCGTCGCCGAACACCAGCACATGGCCGTCACGGCTGTGCCTGAAGTGGTAGTGCAGGCCTTCTTCTTCACACAGGCGCTGGATGAAATGCAGGTCCGACTCGTCGTACTGCACGCAGTAGTCGCGCACCGGGCAGTCTTTGCCCAGGTTGAAGCACCAGGCATCAGCCAGGATGCCGTGGTCCTTGAGCACCTGGCCGATGATGTCTGGTGCCGTGAGGTTCTGGAAAATGCGCTGGTTGATGCGGTACGCCAGATTGGCCAGCCGGGGCCGCAGGCTGAGCTGATAATGGCTCAGCCTGCGGCCGCGATCACCCTGGGCGATGCGCTCGACCTGGCCGTGGATACCGGTGCCTGCCGGGCTCAGTTGCAGGAATGCCGGCTGATGCAACAGCGCTTCGAGGTCCACATCGTGACGTTCGCTGACCAGTTGCAGATCGAAGCGAAACGGCTGGTTGAGGGCTTCATGGCCCTTGAAGGCCAGGACCTGGAAGTCATGTTTGCCGGGCAGGCTGAGGATAAAGGTCGGCTGATTGGCGCGGGTGCTCATGGCGGATCTACCGGTTATGGCTGATGGATAAGCCATTCCAAGATCTGTGCCGGTAAAATATTTATCTTTTAATTCATAGTCTTACGTTTTTTATTGCATTCTACTGAGTGTTTTTTGACCAGTCAGGTAGCTGATATTGCGCAAAAGCCTGCACGGCTATGCACGCCTTTGCGCGCCACCGCGAAGGCCGTGAGGGTGTTGAGCGACAGACGTCCGTCCACAGGGTTATCCACCGCTGGCTGTGCAACTTTCTGCGCATCAAGGCCGAGGGCTATCGGTGAAGCGGTATGATGACGGTCTTCATCGACCCTGTTTCGAGAGCCCTGCAATGAGCACCGCCAAAGCCCAGATTGTCATCACCTATTGCACCCAGTGCCAGTGGTTGCTGCGCGCGGCCTGGCTGGCCCAGGAACTGTTGAGCACCTTCGGCGATGATCTGGGGCGGGTGTGCCTGGAGCCGGGCACAGGCGGCATTTTTCGCATCACCTGTGATGAGGTGCAGATCTGGGAGCGCAAGCTGGACGGCGGTTTTCCCGAGGCCAAGGTGCTCAAGCAGCGGGTGCGCGATTGCATCGACCCCGAGCGCGACCTGGGGCATAACGACCGCCCGGCTCAGTGAGTGGAAGCGGCCTGGTCGGCAGGCTTGAGCCCCGACAGCAGAATGGCGGCGATGATCAACGCGCCACCGGCCAGCATGCGCAGTGTTGGCGCTTCGGCAAACACCAGCCAGGCCAGGGCAATGCCATAGACCGGCTCCATGGCGAACACCACGGCGGCAATGCGGGCCTTGACCACCGCCAGGCTGGCGACAAACAGGCTATGGGCGAGCCCTGTGCAGATCACCCCGAGCAGCGCCAGCCACAGCCAGTCGATGGCGCGCAGGCTGTGCAATTGGGGCACCGCGAACGGCACCAGGCACAGCATCACCACCAGGTTCTGGCACAGCGCCGCCTGCACGGGCGGTACATGCGCCGCACTGGCCCGGTTGGTCAGCGACAGCAACGCGAAGGTCAGCCCGGAAAAGACGCCCCATAACAGACCGCCGGTGGCCTGGCTGGCCAGGTCGAAGGTCGGGGTCACCAGCACCAGCCCGGCGCTGACCAGCCCCACCAGCATGATTTCCCGGCGGTGGATCTTCTCTTTGAACAGCAAGCCTTCGAGCACCACGGTAAAGGCTGGAAAGGTGGCAAACCCCAGGGTAGCGATGGCCACGCCGGCAGTCTTGATGGCCATGAAAAAGGCCACCCAGTGCACGCACAGCAGGACGCCGGACAGCAGCATCTGCCACCGGTGACGGCGTTGCAGTGGTTGCCAGCCGGTGCGCTGGAGCAGTGTGATGAAGGCCCCCAGTGCCAGGACGGCAAAGGCTGCGCGAGCGAAAACGATGACGACCGGCGTGGTGGCTGCCAGTTTGCCGAGCACACCGGCCATACCGACCAGGATGGCGCCCAGGTGCAGGGCGCCCAATGCGGTGCGTGGAGTCATGGTTATCCTTGAAGAGGGGGGCGGGCAAAGTCTACACCGTGGGCGCGCCGGTCGGCTGTCATGCTAACGCCACGGCGATGTCACATGCGCTTCACTGCGCGCAGGCACGCTGGGCAAAACCCCTCGGAGGTTGCCCATGAGCAGCGCTCAGTTCGCCAGGCCCAGCCGCAAGCAACACGTGCGTACCCTATGGATTTCCGATGTGCACCTGGGCACCCGCGATTGCCAGGCCGAGCACTTGTCGGCGTTTCTCAAGGGCTATCAGGCCGACAGAATCTACCTGGTCGGCGACATCATCGACGGCTGGAAGCTGCGCAGCGGCATGTACTGGCCCCAGGCGCACACCAACGTGATCCGCCGCCTGCTGACCATGAGCAAGCGCGGCACCGAGGTGATCTACATCACCGGCAACCACGATGAGTTCCTGCGCCGTTATTCCAGGCTGGTGCTGGGCAATATCAAGCTGCTCGACGAAGCCGTGCACACCACCGCCGATGGTCGACGCCTGCTGGTGATTCATGGTGACCAGTTCGATGTCATTACCCGCTATCACCGCTGGCTGGCGTTTCTCGGCGACTCGGCCTACGAGTTCACCCTGACCCTGAACCGCTGGCTCAACCATTGGCGCGCCCGCTATGGCCATGGTTACTGGTCGTTGTCGGCTTACCTCAAGCACAAGGTCAAGGGTGCGGTGAACTTCATCAGCGACTTTGAACAGGCCATTGCCCATGAATGCGTCAAGCGCGGGCTCGACGGCGTGGTGTGCGGGCACATCCACCACGCCGAGATCCGCCAGATGGGCGAGGTGGAGTACCTCAATTGCGGGGACTGGGTGGAGTCGTGCACAGCGCTGATCGAGCATCTGGACGGCAGCATCGAGCTGTATCGTCTGGCGGACGCGCAGATGCTGCAGAAGCAGCAGGCCCAGGAGGCGGTGCCCGTCTAGAACGGCACCCGCCCCAGCAGCATGTCGCGAAACATCACGAAATCGCCCATCAGGCTGTACAGCGGATGCTGGAACGTCGCCGGGCGATTGCGTTCGAACAGGTAATGCCCGGCCCAGGCAAAACCGTAGCCTGCCAACGGCACCAGCCACAGCAGTTGCCAGCGGCCACTGCCAACACCAAACGCCAGCAGGAAGATCACCAGGCTGGTGCCGACAAAGTGCAGGCGCCGACAGGTGCTGTTGCGGTGTTCTTCGAGGTAATACGGATAAAACTGGGCGAAGTTCGCGAAATGCCTGACGTGTTCCATGGTGTGCGTCCTCAGGTCGGTCTTTCGCCAGTCTAGCCGCGGCCGGGCCGCCACGTCATCAGTGTCGCCAGAAGGCCGGTACGCACAGCACCAGGATGGTGATGATTTCCAGCCGGCCCAGCAGCATGCCCCCCGACAGGATCCATTTGGCGGCATCCGGCAGGCTGGCGAAGTTGCCGGCCGGCCCGATCACCTCGCCCAGGCCCGGCCCCACACCCGACACGGTGCTGGCCGCGCCGGTCAGGGCGGTCATCCAGTCCAGGCCCAGCAGCGACAACAGCAGGGCGATGACGCAGATGGTGATGGTGAAAAAGAACGAGAAGGTCAGGATCGAACGCACGATCTCGTCGTCGAGGCGATGACCGTTGTAGCGCTGCTTGATCACCGCCCGTGGGTGAATCAGCTGATTGAGGTTGGCCTTGAGCAGGATGTAGGCCACCTGGAAGCGGAAAATCTTCACCCCCCCGGCAGTGGAGCCCGAACAGCCGCCGATGAAGCCCAGGTAGAAGAACAGCATCAGCGAGAAGTTACCCCACAGGCTGTAGTCGCCCAGGGCAAAGCCGGTGGTGGTGACCACCGAGGTGACGTTCAGCGCCACATGGCGCAGGGCATCGAGCCAGGGCAGGTCAGTGGTCAGGCCGTACCACAGGGTCATCACCGCCCAGGTTACCAGCAGCAGGCCGAGCATGCCCTGCACCTGTTCGTCACGGATCAAGGCCTTGCGATTGCCGCGCAAGGTCGCGACGTAGAGGGTGAACGGCAGGCTGCCGAGGATCATCACCACGATCGCCACCCAGTGCACCGCCGGCTGCGGCCACTTGGCCAGTGACAGGTCCGAGGTCGAGAAACCGCCGGTCGAGATGGCCGACATTGCATGGTTGATGGCGTCGAACAGGCTCATGCCCGCCCACCAGAACCCCAGGCTGCCCAGCACGGTAAAGCCCACATACGCGAGGATGATGTACTTGGCCACCATGTGCGAGCGCGGCATGACCTTTTCCGAGCGGTCCGATGATTCGGTCTGGAACAGGCGCATGCCACCGATGCGCAGCAGCGGCAGGATCGCCACCGCCATGCCGATAAAGCCGATGCCGCCCAGCCAGTGCAGCATCGAACGCCAGATCAGGATGCCCGGCGACATGCTGTCTAGGTGGTTGAGCACGGTGGAGCCGGTGGCGGTAATGCCCGACATGCTTTCGAAGAACGAGTCGGTGTAGCTGATGTGCTGGGTCAGCAGGAAGGGCAGCGCGGCAAAGATGCACACCACGATCCAGCTGCTCACGGTCAGCATGTACATGTCGCGCGGGCGCAGGTGCACATGTTCCGGGCGCCCCGGCAGCACCAGGGCGAGCCCTGCGATAAACGTGATGGCGCTGGCCCAGAGGAACGAGCGCAGGTCTTCGAGGCGGTCGTAGATCACCAGGGTCGCCATGGGCACGATCATCGAGATCGCCAGGGTGATCAGGAAGATGCCGATGATGAAACCGATGATGCGTAGGGTCGGCAACGCCATGAAACTGCTCGGGCTGAGGAAGAGAGGGCGCCATTCTACCTGCGCGCCGTGGCATGTAAACCTGTAGCTCAAGCGTAGCGCCTGATGCAGGTTGCGCTCGTTATTGCGGGCAGGCCTGGCCTAGAATGCCCGACGACTTTTCAAGGAGATGCGCCCATGCAGGCCCTCGACGTTTTACTCAACCGTGTTTCAGTCCCGCGCCTGGTCGAACCGGCCCCGGATGCGGCCCAGCGCGAGATTCTGTTTGGCGCCGCCTTGCGCGCGCCAGACCATGGTTTTCTCAAGCCCTATCGTTTCCTGACCGTCGAAGGCGAGTCGCGTGAACGGCTGGGCGAGTTGCTGGCCCAGGCGTTGCTGGAGCAGGACAGCGCCCCGGACGCGGCGAAACTGGACAAGGCCCGCCAGGGCCCGCTGCGTGCGCCGTTGGTCGTGGTGGTGATTGCCTGCTTGCAGGATCACCCGAAGGTGCCGCGCTCGGAGCAGCGCCTGACCGCTGCCTGCGCAGCCCACGGTGTCTTGCTGGCCACTTACGCGCTGGGGCTGGGCGGGGTGTGGCGCACCGGTGAATTGTCCTACGCCGCCAGCGTGGCCCAAGGGCTGGGGTTGGGCGAAGGTGAAGAAGTGCTGGGCTTCCTGTACCTGGGCACCCCGCTGAACCCGCCACGGGTGGCCGCCCGTGAAGACATCGGCGGGTTTGTCAGCGCCTGGTAAGGCTGCATGCTCTTATAAGAAATAAATTATTGATTTAATTGAATATTAAATTCATGTCCTGTAGGAGCGCGCTCTGCCCGCGACCGGCTGCGCAGCAGTCGTAAAATTTCAGCGTTTAATAGATTTCTGCGAGCGCTTCGCACTCGGTCGCCGTGGTCCGGCATTCCGGCAAGCGGGCTCCTACAGGTGTGAATTTATAGCCAATAAAATCAATAAGTTACTTTGTGTTTGATGAGCGCGCGCCTACCTGGCATTCAGGTCATTGCATGGGGTGGCTTCACGCCAGGGTAATAACCGGCACCCGCGGCAGTTCGATCACGGCCAGGAATCCGCCCTCGGGGTGGTTGCTCAGGGTCAGGCTGCCGCCGTGGCGTTCGGCGGCGCGGCGGGCGATGGCCAGGCCCAGGCCGTGGCCGGCGCTGCTCTGGCCCGGGGCGCGGTAGAACGGCTCGCCCAGTTGCGCCAGATGCTCGGGCGCCGCCCCCGGACCGTGGTCGCGCACGCTGATACGAACGCGTTCTTCGAGCCGGGCGGCCTGCACCTCCACGGGCTGTTCGGGCGGGCTGAAGCGCCGGGCGTTGCGCAACAGGTTGTCGACGGCGCGTTCGATCATGTCCGGCCAGCCTTCCACACTCAGCGCGCTTTCCACTTGCAGGGTGATGCCCGGTTCCTGGCCGTCGAGCAGAGCGTCGTTGCGGATCCGTTGCAACAGTTCGTTGAGGTCCACCGGTTCCGCCTTGGCCATGTCGGCGTCCAGCCGCGCCAAGGCAAGGATTTCACTGATCAGTGCTTCGAGCCGGTCGCATTCGCGGTCCAGGCGCGGCCACAGTTTTTCGCGCTCCTCGGGCGTGGCGCGCCCGGCCAGGGCCAGGGCGATGCGCAGGCGGGCCAGGGGCGAACGCAACTCATGCGACACATCGCGCAGCAACTGGCGCTGGCTGCCGATCAGGCTTTGCAAGCGCGCGCCCATGCGGTTGAAGTCCGTCGCCAGCACGCCGAATTCATCGCGGCGGTTGGCCAGTTGCGCCAGGCTGTGCTGCTGGTAGCTGGCCTGGCCCAGGTCATGCACCGCGCCGCGCAGGCGGTTGAGCGGGCGGGTGATCGACAGGGTGACGAACAGGCTGAACAGGGTCAGCACCACCAGGGCAATGCCCAGCGCGCTGAGCGGCCACATCAGGCTCTGGCGATGCCACTCTTCGACTTCCGGGTGAGGAATGCGGTAGATCAGCAGGTAGGTCTCGCCGCTGCTTTCACTGGTGTATTCAGTGGTCAGGCGCCGCCAGGGCAGGGGCCGTGAGTCGTCGCCCTGGCGCGCTTCATAGGCCGCCGCGCGCGGCGGGAAGGTGCCGGGCACCACCGGCTCGCCGCTGCTGTTGAGCACCTGCACATCGATGCGATACTTGCGCTTGAGGGTCTGCAAAAACTCCTGCGCGGCGTCCGGTCCTTGCTCCTCGAAGCGGCTGGCCCATTTCTGCGGCAACTCGTTGAGCACCGGATGGCGGCTGAGGATCCAGGCATCCTGGTTAAGCATGTGCCCGAGCAGGACCGACAGGCCCGCGACCAGGGCGATGGCCAGCCAGAAGCTGGCCAGGATTCGCCAGAACAATGAACGCACGGTGTGACCTCACAGCAACGGAAAAAACCCGACATGCAGGCATGTCGGGTCGGGGAGTGTAGCGATTACTGCGCCTTTTTGGCCTTTTCCGCTTTCCAGGCCTGGAATTCGGCCCACTCGGCGCGACGTTCTTCGCGCTTTTTCTTGTCGGCGTCGAATTCCTTCTGCTGCTCGGGCTTGAGCAGGGCGCGGATGGCGCTGTCGGTCTTGTCGCGGCTGGCCTGCATCTCGTCCTGCATGGCCTTCTGGTCGGCGGCCGGCAGCTTGGCCAGGAAGCGTTTGTTGATCTCTTTGCGTTCATGGGCCTGCTCGCCCATCAGCTTGCCGATCTGCTGGCGCTGTTCGCGGCTCAGGTCCAGGTCGGCGAACGGGCCGCCGCGGTGTTTGCCAGGGCCTTGCTCCTGGTGGTAGCGCGGGCCGTCGTGCTCAGGACCATCGGCCGGTGCAGGTGGCGCGGCCATGGCCAGGGCTGGCAGGGTCGCGGCGAACATCAAAGCGGTCAGGGTCTTGCGCATGGTGGATCTCCTTGTTTCTGGTGCGGCTTGTTTGCCGTTGGTGCCCAGTTTAGGGAGATCAAGGTCAAGCGCGGTCAAGGCTGCGTAAAGCTTCTGTAAAGCCCGTACAACACATGCAGGACCGGCTTCAGCCGGGAATGCAGTCGCTGCCATGCTTGCTGTTTGCGCCGTTCGCGGATAAATCCGCTTTTACAGGCTGTAGTAGTAACCCCGGCTGCGCAGCGCGACGATGCGCGGGCGACCGTCGGGGTGGGGGCCGATTTTCTTGCGCAGGTTGCTGACATGCATGTCCAGGCTGCGATCGTAGAGGGTCAGCTTGCGGCCCAGGGCCAGTTGCGCCAGTTCCTGCTTGTCCAGGGGCTCGCCGGGCTGGCTCAGCAAGGCCTCGAGCAGGCGGCTTTCGGAGACGGTCAGGGTCATTTCCTGTTCGTCGATGATCACCACGCCCCGCGCGGCACTGAAACTCAGGTCGCCCAGTTCCAGCTGACTGGTGGCGGTGGCCGGGTGGCTGCGGCGCAGCACGGCGCGCAGGCGGGCGGTCAGCTCGCGCGGGTCGCACGGCTTGGCCAGGTAATCGTCGGCGCCCAGCTCCAGGCCCAGGATGCGGTCCAGGGGTTCGCCGCGGGCCGACAGCATCAGCACCGGCAGGTCGGGGTGTTCGGTGCGCAGTTGCTTGAGCAATTCAAGGCCACTGCCGTCGGGCAGCATCACGTCCAGCACCACGGCATCAGGCGCCGCCTCGGCCAGTGCCTTGCGGGCACTCTGGCCGTCGTGGCAGGCGCGGATCTGAAAACCTTCCTGAGACAGCCAACTGCCCAGCAGCTCGCACAGCTCCTGGTCATCATCAATCAATAACAGTTCGCTCATGACTCACTCGATAAGACCTGGAGGGTTGCAGAGAAGCCGCCGTGCCGTCAGGGCAGGACCTGGCGAAACGGCTTGACCACTACCTGGGCATAGACACCGGCTTCGACGAAAGGGTCGGCCTTGGCCCAGGTTTCGGCCGCCGACAGGGAATCGAACTCGGCTACGATCAGGCTGCCGCTGAAGCCGGCCGGGCCCGGGTCGTTGCTGTCGATGGCCGGATGAGGACCGGCCAGGACCAGGCGACCGGCGTCCTTGAGGGCATTGAGGCGTTCCAGGTGGGCAGGGCGCACGCTCAGGCGTTTTTCCAGGGAATCGGCGGTGTCGGTGGCAATAATGGCGTAGAGCATGTCAGTCCTTGGTCTTGGTGGTCGATTGGGGGGTGTCGCTCAGGTAGCGGGCCAGGTACAGGCCTTGCAGGACCATGAAGATCAGGGTCATGGCCAGGCTGCCGAAAACCTTGAAGTCGACCCAGAATTGCTCGTAGGTAAAGGCCACGTACAGGTTGGCCGCGCCGCTGAACAGAAAGAATATGACCCAGGAAATGTTCAGGCGTGTCCACACCGCTGCCGGCAGGGTCAGGGCGTGGCCCATCGCACGTTGCACCAGCGGCTTGTCGCCGATGAAGTGGCTGCCGGCAAAAGCCAGGGCAAACAGCCAGTTGACCGCCGGGGCTTTCCACTTGAGGATGGCTTCACTGTGGAAGGTCAGGGTCAGGCTGCCGAAGACGATGCACGCGATCAGGGTCAGCCACTGGCTCTTTTCCAGCTTGCGCTGCTTGATGTACAGGATGCCGTAGACCACGACGGAACTGGCGATCAGCACTTTGGTCGCACTGAATATACCCCCCAGCATGAAGCTGTGACCCAGGATATCGACGGCGTGAGGTTCGATCTTGTAGACGATGAAGAACAGAATCAGCGGGATGAAGTCGATGAGTTGTTTCACAATGGCAGCCAGACGCGGGATGTGGCGGCATAATAACAAACATCAAAGACCGCGAAAGCCATCCAATGAATGTTGACCTGCATTGCCACAGCACCGCTTCCGACGGGGCCCTCGCGCCTTCGGCGGTGGTGGCCCGAGCCTACGAGAACGGCGTGCGCGTCCTGGCCCTGACCGACCATGACACTGTCGAAGGCCTGCCCGAAGCCCGGGCTGCAGCCCAGGCATTGGGCATGCAACTGATCAACGGCGTCGAACTGTCCTGCGTGTGGAATGGCTCGACCATCCATATATTGGGGTACGGGTTCGCCCTCGATGCCCCGGTGCTGGCCGAAGCCATCGCCAGCCTGCACAAGGGCCGCTGGCTGCGTGCCGAAGAAATCAGCCGCAAGCTGGCGCTCAAGGGCATGCCCGGTGCGCTGGAGGGGGCCCGCGCCGTGCAGCAGGCACTGGGCGACAGCGGCAATGCGCCGGCCCGGCCGCACTTTGCCGACTTTCTGGTCAATGCCGGCTTCGTCAAGGACCGTGGCGAAGCCTTTCGCAAGTGGCTGGGCGCCGGCAAGCTGGGCGACGTCAAGCAACACTGGCCTACCCTTGAGGAAACCGTAGGCACCTTGCGTGACTCCGGCGCCTGGATCAGCCTGGCACACCCTATGCATTATGATTTCACACGCAGCAAGCGGCGCCGGTTGGTCACCGACTTCATCAGGGCCGGCGGCCATGCCATCGAAGCGGTCAATGGCATGCAGTCGGCCGATCAGGTCGGCAGCCTCTCGATACTGGCCCGCGAGTTCGGCCTGCTGGTCAGCGCCGGCAGTGATTTCCATGGCCCCGGCCACTGGTCGGAGATCGGCATTTATCGGCCGCTGCCCGAGGATTTGCCGCCGTTGTGGAGCAAATTCAGACATGAACCCGCTATTACCGCCGTTTGAACAGGACATAACCGTGAGTCAATTTTTCCAGGTGCACCCGGAGAACCCGCAACCACGTCTGATCAAGCAGGCCGTGGAGATCATCAAGGCCGGCGGGCTGGTGGTGTACCCGACCGATTCGTCGTACGCACTGGGTTGCCAGATCGGCGACAAGGGCGCCATCGAGCGCATTCGTCGCCTGCGCAAGCTCGACGACAAGCACAATTTCACCCTGATGTGCTGCGATCTGTCGCAACTGGGGCTGTTCGCCAAGGTCGACACCGGCGCCTTTCGCGCCCTCAAGGCGCATACGCCGGGGCCTTACACCTTCATCCTCAACGCCACGCGCGAAGTGCCGCGCCTGCTGCTGCACGCCAAGCGCCGCACCATCGGCCTGCGCGTGCCGGGCCACCCGATTGCCCAGGCCTTGCTGGCGCAACTGGGCGAGCCGCTGATGAGCGTGAGCCTGATCATGCCGGGCGATACCTTGCCACTGAGCGACCCCGAGGAGATGCGTGACATTCTCGAGCACCACGTCGACCTGATCATCGACGGCGGCATCGGCGGCGTTGATGCCTCCACAGTCATCAGCCTCGCCGAAGGCGATCCGCAGATCATTCGCGTGGGCTGTGGCGACCCGACCCCGTTTGGTGAACCGGCCTGATGACCGCCGCTGAAAGCCCGGACGCCACCGGGCAGCAACCGGCGCGGGTCTACGGCCAGCCGTTCGGCCAGCTGCCGCTGGATCTGTACATCCCGCCGGATGCCCTGGAAGTGTTTCTTGAAGCCTTCGAGGGGCCACTGGACCTGTTGTTGTACCTGATCCGCAAGCAGAACATCGATATTCTCGACATCCCGGTCGCGGAAATCACTCGCCAGTACATGGGTTATGTCGAGCTGATGAAAAACGTGCGCCTGGAGCTGGCCGCCGAGTACCTGGTGATGGCGGCCATGCTGGCCGAGATCAAGTCGCGCATGCTGTTGCCGCGTTCCCAGGAGATCGAGACCGAGGAAGACGACCCGCGTGCCGAACTGATCCGTCGCTTGCAGGAGTACGAGCGTTTCAAGAGCGCCGCCGAGGGCCTCGACCGTTTGAACCGGGTGGGCCGCGACACCTATGTGCCGCGCCTGGAGGCCCCTGAGGCCAAGGCCCGCAAGCTGCTGCCGGACGTCAGTATCGAAGAGCTGCTGATGTCGATGGCCGAGGTGCTGCGCCGCGCCGACATGTTCGAAAGCCACCAGGTCAGCCGCGAAACCCTGTCGACCCGCGAGCGCATGAGCGATGTGCTCGAACGCCTCAAAGGCGGCGGCTTCGTGCCGTTCATCGAGCTGTACGGCGCCGATGAAGGCCGTCTGGGCGTGGTCGTGACCTTCATGGCTGTCTTGGAGCTGGTCAAGGAATCGCTGGTCGAGCTGGTGCAGAACGAACCCTTTGCCGCCATCCATGTGCGTGCCCGAGCCCAATAGAGCAAGAACCCCATGAACCTCAATGAACCTCGCGACCTGGCGCCATTGCTGGAAGCCTTTCTGTTGGCCAGTGGCAAGCCGCAACCGCTGGAGCGCCTCTACGAGCTGTTCGAGGAGGCCGAGCGGCCTGGCCCCTCGGTGTTCAAGAAAGCCCTGCAAGTGCTGGCCAAGTCGTGTGAAGGCCGTGCTTTCGAACTCAAGGAAGTCGCCACGGGTTATCGCTTGCAGATTCGTGAACGCTACGCGCCCTGGGTCGGCAGGCTGTGGGAAGAGCGTCCGCAGCGCTATTCGCGGGCCATGCTGGAAACCCTGGCGCTGATCGCCTACCGCCAGCCCATCACCCGGGGTGAAATCGAAGACGTGCGCGGGGTGACGGTCAACAGCCAGATCGTCAAGACCCTGCTGGAGCGCGAGTGGATCCGGGTGGTCGGTTACCGCGACGTGCCGGGCCGGCCGGCGATGTTTGCCACCACCAAAGGGTTTCTCGATCACTTCAACCTCAAGGGGCTTGAGGACTTGCCGCCGCTGGCGGACATCCGCGAGCTGGAGCCCGAGCCGTTGTTTGACCCTGAGGACGCGCCGGTGCCGGCACACCTGCAAGCCCTGGCCGACGCCAGCCTGGACGAGGACGGCGAACCCGAGGCGCCAGCTACGGAAACCAGCTTCCGCAGCCTGCTGGTGGAGCTCGACAGCATGGAAGAAGGGCTGAAGATCGACTTCGACGATTTGCTGCCAGCGGAACCGGCAGACGATGCCGGTGACGAATACAAGGACGACGAACTGCACTGATCGACCCGGATGATCCTGCCGCACGCTGTAACGCTGAAGCCCTGGTAGGAACGCGCTTGCCGCAATGCCGGACGACCGCGACAGAGTACGTTCGCAGTCGTAAATTTGTGGCGTTTCCGAGATTTTGCGAGCGCTGCGCACTCGGTCGCGGGTAAACGCGCTCCTACCGGGTCCATGTTTGAGGCGCGACAGCGCGGTGTCAGTGACACAGGATGATCTCCTACTCACCGGCGAATTCGATAGTCAGTGAAATCAGCAAGTCAATGTGTGTCTGAAGAGCGTGGCCCAGGCTGCGAACAGTCGTTTTGAATGAGCCCCTACCATGAGTTCGAGCAAAAGCCCCTGCACCGGCCTGTGCAAGTTCACCGATGACATCTGCCTGGGCTGTGGCCGCAGCAAGAAGGAAATCAAGGCCTGGAAAAAGCTCGACAAGGACGAACGGCGCGAGGTCATCGACGCCAGCAAACAGCGCCTGGCCGGGCTCAAGGCCTCCGGTCGGCGGAAAAAGAAATGAGCGGTGATGCGCAACCGCACACAAGCGCGTATGATTCGCGCCCCTCTGGCTGTTCATCAAGCCATGATTCTTGAATTGCGCTCGGGCACGGCACACACTGCCTGCCGGGCAACAGGTCTTTCCGGTCCTCGGTGAGCCCTGATTCGACACACCGGGAGGTGCCCAGATGAGTGAAATAGAAGTTAAAGACGACCAGGCCGAGAAACCTGCAGGCGAAAAACTGCAAAAGGTCCTGGCACGTATTGGTGTCGGTTCGCGTCGCGATGTCGAGGCCTGGATCGGCCAGGGCCGGATCAAGGTCAATGGCGCAGTCGCCAGCCTCGGCCAGCGTGTCGACCTGTTCGATGCCATCAGCGTCGACGGCCAGGTGGTCAAGCGCGAAGAATCGCGCGAGAACGTGCGCCGGGTCATCATGTACAACAAGCCGGACGGCGAGATCTGCACCCGCGACGACCCTGAAGGCCGTCCGACCGTGTTCGACCGCCTGCCGCGCCCGAAAGAAGGCCGCTGGGTCAACATTGGCCGCCTGGACATCAACACCACAGGCTTGCTGATGTTCACCACCGACGGTGAACTGGCCAACCGCCTGATGCACCCGTCCTACGAGATGGACCGCGAATACGCAGTGCGTGTGCGTGGCGAAGTCGACGACGACATGCTGCTGCGCCTCAAGAATGGCGTGATCCTCGAAGACGGTCCGGCCCGCTTCACCGACATCAAGAAAGCCCCCGGTGGCGAAGGCTTCAACCACTGGTATCACTGCGTGGTAATGGAAGGCCGCAACCGCGAAGTACGCCGCCTGTGGGAATCGCAAGGCCTGGTGGTCAGCCGCCTCAAGCGTGTGCGTTACGGGCCGGTGTTCCTCAACTCCGACCTGCCGATGGGCCGCTGGCGCGAAATGAGCCAGCAGGAAGTCGACATCCTCGCCGCTGAAGTGGGCCTGACGCCAGTGGCCATGCCGGTGCTCAATGCCAAGAGCCGTGAAAAGCTCGAGCGCCTGCAGCGCCAGTCGTCGCGCCCGTTGGGCAAGGGCGAGCGCGTGCGTAACGTGCGTCCGCCAGTGGACAGTGGTGAGCGTGCCGAACGTGCTCCGCGCCAGCCAGCCGGCGAAGAGCGTAGCCGTCCGGCCACGCGCGGCAGCAGCGACAAGCCGCGCATCGGCGACAAGCCGGCCCGCAGCCCGCGTACGCCTGAGCGTGAACGCGTCAGCACTGTGGCCGAACGCCCGAGCGAAATGCGCAAGGACGTGCGTCCCCGTCCGGGCAGCCCGGATGGCAAGCCAGGCGGAAAACCCGCCGGCAAGCGTGGCGGTGCCGACGCCCCGCGCCGCGGTCCAGGCCGCAAGCCGCAGTGATGACTGCCTGAACAAACGCCGGTCTCGACCGGCGTTTGTTTTTGCACGGTCTGTAGGAGCGACCAACGGTCGCGAATGCCGCGTCACACACGCAGCAGGGTTCAATTGCATCGAACAGGTAGCTTTTCATGAGTGCAACCGACTCACCGCCAGGCGAGCTGAAACGCGGGCTGAAGAACCGCCATATCCAGTTGATCGCCCTGGGCGGCGCCATTGGCACCGGACTGTTCCTGGGCTCGGCCGGGGTACTGAAGTCGGCCGGCCCCTCGATGATCCTGGGCTATGCGCTGTGTGGTTTCATTGCCTTTTTGATCATGCGCCAGCTGGGCGAGATGATTGTCGAGGAACCGGTGGCCGGTTCGTTCAGCCACTTCGCCCACCGTTACTGGGGCGGCTTTGCCGGCTTTCTGTCGGGCTGGAACTGCTGGCTGCTGTACATCCTGGTGGGCATGTCGGAGCTGACCGCCGTCGGTAAATACGTGCATTACTGGTGGCCGGACATTCCGACCTGGGTCACCGCCGCCGCCTTCTTCCTGCTGATCAATGCCATCAACCTGACCAACGTCAAGGTATTCGGCGAGACCGAGTTCTGGTTCGCGATCATCAAAGTGGTGGCGATCATCGGCATGATTGCCCTGGGCAGCTACCTGCTGGTCAGTGGCAAGGGCGGCCCGCAGGCCTCGGTCAGCAACCTGTGGGCGCATGGCGGTTTCTTTCCGCATGGCGTGGGTGGTCTGGTGATGGCCCTGGCATTCATCATGTTTTCCTTCGGTGGCCTGGAAATGCTCGGCTTCACCGCTGCCGAGGCCGAACAGCCCAGGACCGTGATCCCCAAGGCGATCAACCAGGTCATCTACCGCATCCTGATTTTCTATATCGGCGCGCTGGTGGTGTTGCTGTCGCTGACGCCCTGGGACAGCCTGCTCATGACCCTGAATGCTTCGGGCGATGCCTACAGCGGCAGTCCCTTCGTCCAGGTGTTCTCCATGCTGGGCAGTGACACGGCCGCGCACATCCTCAATTTCGTGGTATTGACCGCTGCCTTGTCGGTGTACAACAGCGGCACCTACTGCAACAGCCGCATGCTGGTCGGCATGGCCGAGCAGGGTGACGCCCCGCGTGCCCTGGCGCGCATTGACCGACGTGGCGTGCCGGTGCGGGCGATTCTGGTCTCGGCGGCGGTCACGCTGGTGGCGGTGTTGCTCAACTACCTGATGCCGGGCAAGGCGCTGGAACTGTTGATGTCGCTGGTGGTGGCCACCCTGGTGATCAACTGGGCGATGATCAGTTACTCGCACCTCAAGTTTCGCCAGCACCTGCGTCGCAGTGGGCAGGTCCCGGCCTTCAAGGCCTTGTGGTACCCGTTTGGCAATTACCTGTGCCTGGCATTTGTCGGCGTGATCCTGGTCATCATGCTGATGATTCCGGGCATTCGCCTTTCGGTGTTCGCCATTCCGGTATGGTTGCTGGCAATGGCGCTGTTCTACTGGCTCAAGACCCGTCGCAAGGCCTGAATATGCTGATCATCTCCAGTAACGTGCACGTACCGGATGGCGAAATCGAGTGGAGCGCCATTCGCGCTCAGGGCGCCGGCGGGCAGAACGTCAACAAGGTGTCGAGCGCGATGCACTTGCGCTTCGACATCCAGGCCTCTTCGTTGCCGCCGTTCTACAAGGAGCGCCTGCTGGCGCTGAGCGACAGCCGTATCACCAGTGACGGGGTGATCGTAATCAAGGCCCAGCAATACCGCACTCAGGAGCAGAACCGTGCCGATGCCTTGCTGCGCCTGACCGAGCTGATCATCAATGCCACCAAGGTCGAGAAGAAGCGTCGACCGACCAAGCCGACTTTCGGTTCGCAGAAGCGTCGTCTGGAGTCCAAGACCAAGCGTGGTTCGATCAAGGCGGGGCGCGGCAAGATCGATTATTGAATGCCTGGTGTCCGGCTGCGCCTGTATAGCCAGACACTCAGTGCCAGTCCGCCCAGCGAAGCGGCGGCGGCGAACAGAAAGATCGACACAAAGCCGAAGCCTGCCGCCACCGCGCCCGCCAGTGGCCCGGTAATGCCCAGCGACAGATCGATGAACAGCGAGTAGGCGCCCACCGCCGCACCGCGGCTGGAGGCCGGCACCAGGTTCACCGCCTCGACCCCCAGCGCCGGAAACACCAGCGAGAAACCAAAGCCGGTCAGCGCCGCGCCGACCAGTGCCCACTCCGGCGTCTGTGCCAGCCACAGCAGCAACAGCCCCAGGGTCTCGACGCCCAGGCAGACGATCGCCACGCGAAAGCCCCCCAGGCGGTTGATGAAGTTGCCGAACAGCAAGCGGGCAATGATGAAGCAGCCGCCGAACAGGCTCAGGCACAAGGCCGCATTGGGCCAGTGATTGCTGGCGTAGTACAGGGTGATGAAGGTGGCAATGGTGCCAAAGCCGATCGAGCCCAGCGCCAGGCCCATGCCGTGTGGGAAGACGCGTCCCAGTACGTGCATGAATGGCAGGCGCTCGCCGACAACGATGGGCACCGGTGCGCGTTTCCAGGCCAGCAGCTGACCAACCACGCCCAGCAGGATAATGCCGATGCCCATGCTGGCCAGGCCGAAGGTGCCCACCAGCCAGAACCCCAGTGGCGCACCGACGGCCAGGGCGCCATAGCTGGCGATGCCGTTCCAGGAAATCACCTTGGCGGTGTGCTGCGCGCCGACCCGGCCGATGCCCCAGCCAATTGCGCCCGAACCCACCAGGCTTTCCGCGCTGCCCAGCAGCACTCGACCCAGCAGCAGGCTGATCAGGCTGGCCATGGGCCAACCCTGCAACAGCACCGCCAGCAGCATGAATACGCCGCTCAAGCCACAGCCGAGCAAACCGTATTGCACCGATTTCTTGCAGCCCAGGTTGTCGATCACCTTGCTGGCCCAGGGCCGGCTGAGCAGCGTGGCCAGATACTGCACGCTGATCACCAGCCCGGCCGTGACCGCACCGAAGCCCAGGTCGCTGTGCACGTAACCGGGCAGTACAGCCAGCGGAATACCGATGTTCAGGTAGCCGATAAAGGTGAACAGCACCACAGACACGACCTGCCGGGTGACCTGCATCTGGGTGGGGGTCGAGGTTTTTTCGAATGAGGTCATCAGAAGGGCGCCAGAACATTAGCAAGCTTACGATCGGCGTTCATCATAGCGGGTGATGCGCGGTACAGGTAATGCACCATCGTTTTGTGTAAATGCACCCGCACGCTGGGCTGGCCGGGCGGCGATCCGCTTCAACCGGGAAGCAGGCGCTGGCCAATCCCCATATCAGCTATTGGCAGCCGTCAGCAAATGCGTGGTCACCAGCGCGGCCAGGGCGTTTTCCTGGGTGCCGAAGCGTGCCAGCAGTGCCTCCTGCTTTTCCGGGGTCAGACGGGTCCAGAGGTCGATCATTTTTTCTGCGGTGCCGATCAACACGTCGGCTTGTTCAGGCTTGAAATCATTCATGAGGGCACTTCTTTGGCGGCGGGCCTGATGCGCGAACACCAAGGCATGACAGGCGTATGGAAAACAGTGCAGACCGTTTTCGATACGCCTGTGGTTGGCCCTTTTGCGTCGTTCAGTCTTCGCTCAAGGCCTGTTGGCTGTCTTCAGCCGGGGTTGTCGCTTTGATATCAGCCGCATGTCCGAGCTCTTGTCGAGCCAGAACGGACTGCGAAGGTTCCTGGGGGCCTGTGAAGGGGAAGTTGGGTATTTCGTGCATCGTCATCACTCCTCTCAAGGGGGTTGCAGGTTGAACCGTGCTTGAATAAAGCGGCGTCAGGATAACGCAGTGAAGATGACAATCAGACTTTTAATTTTCCCTTGATGCAACAAAAGCGGTTTTTAACGGTCGCTCATGGCCTTGGGCGCCAACCCTTATTTGCGCCCCGAAGCATGCTGGGCAAGCGCTTCGGTGCGGGCTGCGAGAATGAAGTCGTTGCTGTGCAGGCCGTTGATCGCATGCGTCCACCAGGTGACAGTGACCCGGCCCCACTCGGTGAGCAGGGCCGGGTGGTGGTCCTGTTCTTCGGCCAGGGCGCCCACCGTGTTGGTAAACGCCAGTGCGCTGGCAAAATCCTTGAAGGCGTAGGCCTTTTCCAGTTGTTTGACGCCGTCGCGGGTTTCGAGATGCCAGTCGGGCAGTTGCGCCAGCAAGGCTGGCAGGTCCTTGTCATCCACAGGCCGGGCATTGGCGTGGCAGGGTTGGCAGGTTTGCTGGTGCAGGTCGGTCATGGTGGCAGTCCTGGGCAAGAAGACGATGATTACACCATAGCGCACGCCAGACCCTTGTCGCTGCCAGACAAAAGCGCCTCGCCGGGCAGGCCCGGGAGGCGTTTTCTTGTTGTTGTCTGCAGGCCGGCTACAGGTCAGCTGTTGCCGCAGCCATTGGCCATGACCTGATAGCGCATTACATGCCGTTGCCCATGGGAGTCTTCATAAGTCATGCGCGCTGGCACGACCCCACAGACATTCGGCGTCGGGCTGATGGAGATGACCCGCGAAATATCCGGGTGCGAATCGTAGGTGTAGGTTTCGACGGTATCGACGGCAACGGGGTCGGTCTGGTTGACTGTTTCGGTCGAGGCTTGATCAGCCAGTACCTGCAGGCTGAAACCGCAAAGTGCCAAAACCCAGAGTGAGCGTTTCATGTAGGGACCTTTATCGAGTGCGAGAGAGGCCGCATCGATCCGTGTCCGGATCGATGGGTTCAGCCTGTCTGCGTGGGGGGTTGCCGGTTGGCGAGGTCCATTCTAGGGAGGTGGCAATCCGGGATACAGGTGCCAGACTGATAAGCGTTTTTGGCAAAACTGCAACAATGCTGCAAATGTCCCTGGCCTGGCGCTGTTACGGTGCGCGGGGTGTACGGTAAGACCATCGTCGAATGGCCCCACACTCTGTGGCGGGATAAAACACAGGTATACAACAACAACTATTCACCGAGGTAACCAAGATGAGTGCAGCTTCCCTGTACCCCGTGCGCCCAGAAGTTGCGGCCAATACGTTGACCGACGAGGCCACCTACAAGGCCATGTACCAGCAATCGGTGGTCAACCCCGATGGCTTCTGGCGCGAACAGGCCAAGCGCCTCGACTGGATCAAGCCCTTCACCCACGTCAAGCAGACCTCCTTCGATGACCACCGCGTCGACATCAAATGGTTTGCCGACGGCACCCTCAACGTGGCCTACAACTGCCTGGACCGTCATCTGGAAGAGCGCGGCGACAGCATCGCGATCATCTGGGAGGGCGACGATCCGTCCGAGCATCGCGAAATCACTTACCGCGAATTGCACGCCGAAGTCTGCAAGTTCGCCAACGCCCTGCGTGGCCAGGACGTGCACCGCGGTGATGTGGTGACCATCTACATGCCGATGATCCCCGAAGCCGTGGTGGCCATGCTGGCCTGCGCCCGTATCGGCGCGATCCACTCGGTGGTGTTCGGCGGCTTCTCGCCCG
Source organism: Pseudomonas sp. Leaf127 (assembly GCF_001423155.1). Classification (NCBI taxonomy): domain Bacteria; kingdom Pseudomonadati; phylum Pseudomonadota; class Gammaproteobacteria; order Pseudomonadales; family Pseudomonadaceae; genus Pseudomonas; species Pseudomonas sp. Leaf127. Next base: position 269,466 of record NZ_LMOA01000020.1, read on the forward strand.
AGGCCCTGGCCGGGCGCATCATCGATTGCAGCTCCAAGGTGGTGATCACCGCCGACGAGGGCCTGCGCGGGGGCAAGAAGACGCCGCTGAAGGCCAACGTCGACCGCGCCCTGACCAACCCGGAAACCAGCAGCGTGCAGAAGGTCATAGTCTGCAAGCGCACCGGCGGCGAGATCGAGTGGAACCGCCACCGCGACATCTGGTACCACGCGTTGCTGGAAGTGGCGTCGAGCACCTGTGCGCCCAAAGAGATGGGCGCCGAAGAATCGCTGTTCATCCTCTACACCTCCGGTTCCACCGGCAAGCCCAAGGGCGTATTGCATACCACTGCCGGCTACCTGCTGTATGCCGCGCTGACCCACGAGCGCGTGTTCGACTACAAGCCCGGCGAAGTCTACTGGTGCACCGCCGACGTCGGCTGGGTCACCGGCCACAGCTACATCGTCTATGGTCCGCTGGCCAATGGCGCGACCACCTTGCTGTTCGAAGGCGTGCCGAACTACCCGGACATCACCCGCGTGTCGAAGATCGTCGACAAGCACAAGGTCAACATTCTCTACACCGCGCCGACCGCCATTCGCGCGATGATGGCCGAAGGCACCAAATCGGTCGAAGGCGCCGACGGCTCCAGCCTGCGCCTGCTGGGCTCGGTGGGCGAGCCGATCAACCCCGAGGCCTGGGGCTGGTACTACGACACCGTGGGCAAGCAGAATTGCCCGATCGTCGACACCTGGTGGCAGACCGAGACCGGCGGCATCCTGATCAGCCCGCTGCCAGGCGCCACCGCGCTCAAGCCAGGCTCGGCGACCCGGCCGTTCTTTGGCGTGATTCCGGCGCTGGTCGACAACCTGGGCAACCTGATCGAAGGTGCCGCCGAGGGCAACCTGGTGATCCTCGACTCCTGGCCGGGCCAGTCGCGCACCCTGTACGGCGACCATGACCGCTTCGTCGACACCTACTTCAAGACCTTTCGTGGCATGTACTTCACCGGTGACGGCGCGCGCCGCGACGAGGACGGCTACTACTGGATCACCGGTCGCGTCGACGACGTGCTCAACGTTTCCGGGCATCGCATGGGCACTGCCGAGATCGAAAGCGCCATGGTCGCGCACCCGAAAGTCGCCGAGGCGGCAGTGGTCGGTGTGCCGCACGACCTGAAGGGGCAGGGCATCTATGTGTATGTGACGCTCAACTCCGGTGAGGTGCCGGACGAAGCGTTGCGCATCGAGCTGCGTAACTGGGTGCGCAAGGAAATCGGCCCGATCGCGTCTCCGGATGTGATCCAGTGGGCGCCTGGCCTGCCCAAGACCCGTTCGGGCAAGATCATGCGTCGTATCCTGCGCAAGATCGCCACCGGCGAATACGACGCACTGGGTGATATTTCCACATTGGCTGATCCGGGTGTGGTGCAGCACCTGATCGATACTCACAAGACCATGAAAGTGGCTTGAGGCTTGCTGGTCTGATCACGCCCCGTCCGGCCTTGCCGTACGGGGCGTTTTTCATGGGCTTGATGATAAAGGTCGATGGAGCGATGAACGATCACCCCGCAGACTTGCCGTATGCCAAGGCATTGCCAATAATGGGCGCGCTTTTTGCCGGGCGGGTTTGAATACTGTGTTGTGTGTTCAGGCTTGCGGGGTGTTGTCAATAGTCCTTGTGTGATATGGGGCGGCATCTGTAATTAGTTGTCGCATTGAAGAACTATTGGCTGGCCACCTGCCGCTAGAATGCCCGCCCATCCGCGATGCCCGGTTTTCAAGTTCCAGCCCTTGGCACCGCACGCTCGCTGCCTCTTCGTATATTGAGCGCTTTGCTCAATCTGCCACCCGATTGTTTACGACGGAGTTTCAGGAATGAAAAAGCTCATGCTTTTCGGCGCACTGGCATTGTCTGTGCTCGCGCAGCCGGTTTTTGCCGATGAAAAACCACTGAAGATCGGTATCGAAGCCGCTTACCCTCCGTTCGCCTCCAAGACTGCCGATGGCAGTATCGTCGGGTTCGACTACGACATCGGCAACGCCCTGTGCGAAGAAATGAAAGCCAAGTGCACCTGGGTCGAGCAGGAATTCGACGGTTTGATCCCGGCACTGAAAGTGCGCAAGATCGACGCCATCCTGTCGTCGATGTCCATCACGGACGATCGCAAGAAGTCCGTGGACTTCACCGGCAAGTACTACAATTCCCCGGCACGCCTGGTCATGAAGGACGGTGTAGTGGTCAGCGACGGCCTGACCGAACTCAAGGGCAAGAACATCGGCGTGCAGCGCGGCTCCATCCATGAGCGCTATGCCCGCGAAGTGCTGGCGCCGCTGGGTGCCGTGGTCAAACCGTATGGTTCGCAGAACGAAATCTACCTGGACATCGGCGCCGGTCGTCTGGATGGCACCCTGGCTGACGCCACGCTGCTGCAGGACGGCTTCCTGAAGACCGATTCGGGCAAGGGCTACGCCTTCGTCGGCCCGTCCTTCACCGATCCCAAGTACTTCGGCGAAGGCATCGGCATTGCCGTGCGCAAGGGTGACAAAGAGAATCTGGAGCGTCTGAACGCGGCTATCGCGGCCATTCGCGCCAATGGCAAGTACAAGGCCATCCAGGACAAATATTTCGATTTTGATATCTACGGCCAGTAAAACCTCGCCAGTCACTGTCGAAAATGGCGCAAGCCGGGACATCCTGCTTGCGCCATTTTTTATCTTCATGCTTGAGGGCCGTACACCATGTTGAAAGGCTACGGGGCCGTGATCCTCGAAGGCACCTGGCTGACCCTGCAATTGGCCCTGGCGTCGATGGCGCTGGCCATCGTCCTGGGACTGATCGGCGTGGCCATACGCCTGTCGCCAGTGCGCTGGCTGGCCTGGCTGGGTGACCTGTACAGCACCGTGGTGCGCGGGATTCCCGACCTGGTGCTGATCCTGCTGATCTTCTATGGCGGCCAGGACCTGATCAACCGCGTCGGGCCGTTGCTCGGCTACGACGAGTACATCGATCTCAACCCCTTGGGCGCCGGTGTCTGCACCCTGGGCTTCATTTTCGGTGCCTATTTGTCCGAGACTTTTCGTGGCGCCTTCCTGGGGATTCCCAAGGGACAGGCCGAGGCCGGTGCCGCGTATGGCATGAGCCGCTTCCAGGTGTTCCGGCGTGTCCAGGTGCCGCAGATGGTGCGCCTGGCCATTCCCGGCTTCACCAATAACTGGCTGGTGCTGGTCAAGGCCACGGCGCTGATTTCCGTGGTCGGCTTGCAGGACATGATGTTCAAGGCCAAGCAGGCCGCCGATGCCACCCGCGAACCCTTCACGTTCTTTCTGACGGTGGCGGCGTTGTACCTGCTGATCACCAGCGTTTCGTTGCTGGTGCTGCGCTATCTGGAAAAACGCTACAGCGTGGGCGTAAGGGCGGCTGACCTATGATGTTCGACTACAACGTGATCTGGGACAGCCTGCCGCTGTACCTGGGCGGCCTGCTGGTCACCCTCAAGCTGCTGGGGATTTCCCTGTTCTTCGGCCTGCTCGCGGCGCTGCCGCTGGGCATCATGCGCGTATCGAAGAACCGCTGGATCAACTTCCCGGCGTGGTTGTACACCTATGTGATTCGTGGCACGCCGATGCTGGTGCAGCTGTTTCTGATCTACTACGGGCTGGCGCAGTTCGAAGGGGTGCGCGACAGTTACCTGTGGCCATGGCTGTCCAGCGCGACCTTCTGTGCGTGCCTGGCGTTTGCCATCAACACCAGCGCCTACACCGCCGAGATCGTGGCCGGCAGCCTCAGGGCCACGCCGGCCGGCGAGATCGAGGCCGCGCGGGCCATGGGCATGTCATCGGTCACCCTGTACCGGCGCATCCTGTTGCCGTCGGCCATGCGCCGGGCCTTGCCGCAGTACAGCAACGAAGTGCTGATGATGATGCAGGCCACCAGCCTGGCGTCGATCGTGACCCTGATCGACCTGACCGGTGCTGCACGTACGGTCAATGCCCAGTATTACCTGCCTTTCGAGGCCTATATCACCGCAGGCGTTTTCTATCTGTGCCTGACTTTCATTCTCGTGCGGCTGTTCAGGCTGGCTGAGCGGCGCTGGCTGGGTTACCTGGCCCCAAGGAAGGTCTGACATGCAACGAATCGATCACCCATTGCCATGGAGCACCCTTGGCACCCAGCGCCACTTGAGCGTCTTCCGTTTTGGCGCCGGCGAGCGCAAGGCCTACCTTCAGGCCAGCCTGCACGCCGATGAGTTGCCCGGCATGCGCACCGCCTGGGAACTGAAAAAGCGCCTGGTCGAGCTTGAAGCCCAAGGCCGGCTCAAAGGCATTATCGAGCTGGTGCCGGTGGCCAACCCGCTGGGGCTGGGCCAGTTGATCCAGGGCGCGCATCAAGGGCGTTTCGAGTTCGGCAGCGGCAAGAATTTCAACCGCGACTTTGCCGAACTGAGCGAGCCGGTGGCCGCGCAACTCGAAGGCCGGCTGGGCGATGATCCGCGGGCCAACGTGCAGATGATCCGCCAGGCCATGCGTGAGGCGCTGGCCGGGCTACCGGCGGCGCAAAGCGAGCTGGAAGGCTTGCAGCGGTTACTGCTCAGCCATGCCTGCGACGCCGATGTGGTGCTGGACCTGCATTGCGATGCCGAGGCGTCATTGCATATGTATGCCTTGCCGCAGCACTGGCCGCAGTGGCGCTCGCTGTCGGCGCACTTGCGCATGACCGTCGCCTTGCTGGCTGAAGATTCGGGTGGCAGCTCGTTCGATGAGGCCTGCTCGCTGCCGTGGCTGCGCCTGTCGCGCATTTTCCCGCAGGCGCAGATTCCCCTGGCGTGCCTTGCGACCACGCTGGAGCTGGGCGGTCAGGCCGACACCGGCCAGGCCCAGGCCTGCGCGCATGCCGAGGGCATCCTGGCGTTTCTTGCCGAACAGGGCCTGATCGATGGAGACGTGGCGGCCCCGGCGGGTGAGCCGTGCGAAGGCATGCCCTTCGAAGGCACCGAACTGATTCATGCACCGCACCCGGGTGTGGTGACTTACCTGCGTGCGCCGGGTGTCTGGGTCGAGGCGGGCGAACCGTTGTTCGAGGTCATCGACCCGCTGTCCGACCAGGCCAGCACCGTGTGTTCGTCCACTGCCGGCGTGTTGTTCGCCGTCGAGCGGCTTCGTTACGCTCAACCCGGTTTCTGGCTGGCCAAGGTGGCGGGGCGCACGGCGCGACGACACGGGCGCCTGCTCAGCGACTGACCGTATTTTCGAGAACTCTCAGATGATCAAACTGCAAGTCCAGGATCTGCACAAGCGCTATGGCACCCACGAGGTGCTCAAGGGTGTGTCTCTGACCGCCCGGGCCGGGGATGTCATCAGCATCATCGGTTCCAGTGGCTCGGGCAAGAGTACCTTCCTGCGTTGCATCAACCTGCTTGAACAGCCCCATGCCGGCAAGATCCTGCTCAATGGCGAGGAACTGCGTCTGGTGCCCGGCAAGGACGGCAGCCTGCACGCCGCCGAGCCTAAACAGCTCCAGCGCATGCGCTCGCGGCTGACCATGGTGTTTCAGCACTTCAACCTGTGGGCGCACATGACCGCCCTGGAAAACGTTATCGAAGCTCCGGTGCAGGTCCTTGGCGTGCCGCGCCGCGAGGCGCTGGAAAAGGCCGAGCATTATCTGGCCCGGGTCGGTGTGGCGCATCGCAAGGACGCCTACCCCGGGCATATGTCCGGGGGTGAGCAGCAGCGCGTGGCCATTGCCCGGGCGCTGGCGATGGAGCCTGAGGTGATGCTGTTCGACGAACCGACTTCGGCGCTGGACCCTGAGCTGGTGGGTGACGTGCTCAAGGTCATGCAGAGCCTGGCCCAGGAAGGCCGGACCATGGTGGTGGTGACCCACGAAATGGGCTTTGCCCGCGAAGTGTCCAACCAGCTGGTGTTCCTGCATCAGGGGCTGGTGCAGGAGCAGGGTGACCCGCGTGAAGTGCTGAGCAATCCGCAATCGGAGCGGTTACAGCAGTTCCTGTCGGGAAGCCTGAAGTGATTTGCACCAGATTGGTGCTTTTGGATGTGGAACAAGGCATGCTGCGTCGGCCCCTGGGGGCGACAGAGTTCCGTTGAGTGGCGATACGTACTGGATGTCCCAATGACTGCCCATCGAATAGGTTTTCTCATCTGGCCCGGCACCAAGGCCCTGACCCTGGCGCTGGCTGAAGAAGCCTTGAGCGTCGCCCAGCATGTCCATCCCGACGTGTCGTACGAGCGGGTGATCCTGCACGCCGAAGCGATCGATGCTGGCGCCGGTGCGGCGGACTGGCGCCTGCCCGGCGAGCTGTGGAGCACAGCGCGCCTTGAGGGCCTGCAAAAGTTGTTCGTGATTGCCGATGAGCCGCCGACGGCCGTTGCGCCGGCGCTGGGCAGCGCGATCAAGCAACTGGTGCGCAGTGGCTGCCTGGTCGGCGGTCTGTCGGCAGGCGTCTACCCGTTGGCCATGCTGGGGTTGCTCGATGGTTATCGGGCAGCGGTGCACTGGCGCTGGCAGGATGACTTCAGCGAGCGCTTTCCCAAGGTGATTGCCACCAGTCATCTGTTTGACTGGGATCGCGACCGGCTGAGTGCCTGCGGCGGTTTGTCGGTGCTGGACCTGTTGCTGGCCGTGCTGTCGCGTGATCACGGCGCGGAACTGGCCGGTGCGGTGTCCGAAGAGCTGGTGGTCGAGCGCATCCGCGAAGGCGGCGAGCGCCAGCGCATTCCCTTGCAGAATCGCCTGGGCTCCAGCCATCCGAAGCTGACCCAGGCGGTGCTGCTGATGGAAGCCAATATCGAAGAGCCGCTGACCACCGATGAAATCGCCCAGCATGTCTGCGTGTCGCGCCGGCAACTGGAGCGCATCTTCAAGCAGTACCTCAATCGCGTTCCGAGCCAGTATTACCTGGAGCTGCGCCTGAACAAGGCCCGCCAGATGCTGATGCAGACCAGCAAGTCGATCATCCAGATCGGCCTGTCGTGCGGTTTCTCCTCGGGGCCGCACTTTTCCAGCGCCTACCGCAATTTCTTTGGTGCCACCCCGCGCGAAGACCGCAACCAGCGGCGCAGCAACAGCCCGTTCGAACTGTCGTCGGTGCCGGCCGAGCGCGGTTGACGGATAAAACCGTATCCAACCGCTGTAACAACTTGTCGCCTGATGACAAGGCCGCGCAAAATGCAGTCCTTACAATCCCTTATCAATCGCTTGCCGGGTCCCGGCAGGCGTTTCTCTTCAGGAGACTCTGATGTCCGTTGAGCATGCTGCGGTGCAACGCGCCGACTTCGACCAGGTAATGGTCCCCAACTATGCACCCGCCGGGTTCATTCCCGTACGCGGGGCAGGCTCGCGGGTCTGGGACCAGGCCGGTCGTGAACTGGTGGACTTTTCCGGCGGTATCGCGGTGAATGTGCTGGGTCATTGCCATCCGGCCCTGGTCGGCGCGCTGACCGTGCAGGCCAACAGCCTCTGGCACGTCTCCAACGTCTTTACCAACGAGCCGGCCCTGCGCCTGGCGCACAAGCTGGTCGAAGCCACCTTTGCCGAGCGCGTATTCTTCTGCAACTCCGGCGCCGAGGCCAACGAAGCGGCCTTCAAGCTGGCACGCCGCGTGGCACACGATAAGTTCGGCCCGGAAAAGTACGAAATCATCGCCGCGCTCAACAGCTTCCACGGCCGTACCCTGTTCACTGTCAGCGTCGGTGGCCAGCCCAAGTATTCCGATGGCTTCGGCCCGAAGATCACCGGCATCTCGCATGTGCCGTACAACGATCTGGAGGCGCTGAAAGCCGCCGTCAGCGACAAGACCTGCGCCGTGGTGCTGGAGCCGATCCAGGGCGAGGGCGGCGTACTGCCGGCCGATCTTGCCTACCTGCAAGGCGCGCGCGAACTGTGTGACCAGCACAACGCACTGCTGATTTTCGATGAAGTGCAAAGCGGCATGGGCCGCTCCGGCAAACTCTTCGCCTATCAGCACTACGGCGTGACCCCGGACATTCTGTCCAGCGCCAAGAGCATCGGCGGTGGTTTCCCGCTGGCGGCCATGCTGACCACCGAGACACTGGCCAAACACTTTGCCGTCGGCGTGCACGGCACCACCTATGGTGGTAACCCGTTGGCCTGCGCGGTGGGCGAGGCGGTGATCGACATCATCAACACCGAGCAGGTGCTCGAAGGTGTCAATGCCAAGCATCAACTGTTCCGCGAGCGCCTGGAGCGCATCGGCCAGCAATACGGTGTATTCAGTGAGGTGCGCGGTCTGGGCCTGCTGATCGGCGCGGTGCTGTCGGATGCCTGGAAAGGCCGGGCCAAGGACATCTTTGCTGCTGCCGAGACCGAAGACCTGATGATCCTGCAGGCCGGTCCCGACGTGATCCGCTTTGCACCCAGCCTGGTGATTCTGGACGCCGACATCGAAGAAGGCCTCGACCGCTTCGAGCGCGCCATCGCCAAACTGGTGGCCTGAAAAGGCGTAGGAGCGCGCTCTGCCCGCGACCGGCTGCGTTAGCAGTCGTAAATTTTCAGCGTTTTCGAGATTTTTACGAGCGCTGCGCACTCGGTCGCGGGCAGAGCGCGCTCCTACAGCGATTGCACCGGTTGCTACCGAATATCCCATTTACTGAACGCCAAGGAGTGACACCATGCTGGTGATGCGCCCCGCGCAAATGGCCGACCTGGCCGAGGTCCAGCGGCTGGCCGCTGACAGCCCGATCGGTGTCACGTCCCTGCCTGACGATGCCGGTCGGCTGGGCGACAAGATTGTCGCTTCGGAGTCTTCGTTTGCCGCCGAAGTGAGCTTCAACGGCGAGGAAACCTACTTTTTCGTCCTCGAAGACAGCGACACCGGTCGCCTGGTGGGCTGCTCGGGCATCGTCGCCTCGGCGGGCTATTCCGAGCCGTTCTACAGCTTTCGTAACGAGACGTTCGTCCACGCCTCGCGTGAACTGAAGATTCACAACAAGACCCACGTGCTGTCGCTGTGTCACGACCTGACCGGCAACAGCCTGCTGACCAGTTTCTATGTCATCCCCGAACTGGTCGGCAGCGCCTGGTCGGAACTCAACTCCCGTGGCCGGTTGCTGTTCATTGCCAGTCATCCCGAGCGCTTTGCCGACTCGGTGGTCACCGAAATCGTCGGCTACAGCGATGAACATGGCGATTCGCCGTTCTGGGACTCGATCGGCCGGCACTTCTTCGACCTCAACTACGCTGACGCCGAGCGCCTCTGCGGGCTCAAGAGCCGGACCTTCCTGGCCGAACTGATGCCGCATTACCCCATCTATGTGCCCTTGCTGTCCGATGATGCGCAAGAGGCCATGGGTCAGGTGCATCCGCGTGCGCAAGTCACTTTCGATATCCTGATGCGCGAAGGTTTCGAGACCGACCATTACATCGATATCTTCGATGGTGGCCCCACTTTGCATGCACGCACTTCGGGGATCCGCTCGATTGCCCAGAGTCGCCTGGTGCCGGTCAAGATCCAGGTCGGGCAGGTCGCTGAGGTCGTGCGTGGCGGGCGACCGTACCTGGTCGCCAACGACCTGTTGCAGGATTACCGGGCGGTCTTGCTGGAACTGGACTGGGCCCCGGGGCGTCCGGTGGTGCTCAATACGCAGGCCGCCGAGGCGCTGGGTGTCGGTGAAGGCGCCAGCGTGCGCATTGTCGCGGTCTGACTGGCAGCGGTCGGTTCGTTTGTCGGGGCTCGCAGAGCCTCATGAGGAGAAAACATGATCGTTCGTCCTGTACGCAGCACTGACCTGCCCGCGCTGATCGACCTGGCGCGCAGCACCGGTGCGGGCCTGACGACCCTGCCGGCCAACGAGCAACGCCTGACGCACCGCGTTGGCTGGGCCGAAAAAAGCTTTCGCGGCCAGGCCGAGCGGGCCGACTCCGATTACCTGTTCGTGCTGGAAGATGATCAGGAGCGGGTCATCGGTATTTCCGCCATCGCCGGCGCGGTCGGCCTGCGCGAGCCCTGGTACAACTACCGCGTGGGCCTGACGGTCAACGCTTCGCAGGAATTGAACATCTATCGCGAGATCCCGACCCTGTTCCTGGCCAATGACCTGACCGGCAACTCGGAGTTGTGTTCGTTGTTCCTGCACAGCGACGCGCGCACCGGCCTCAACGGCCGCTTGTTATCCAAGGCGCGCATGCTGTTCATCGCCGAGTTTCCCGACCTGTTCGGTCCCAAGCTCATCGCGGAAATGCGCGGTATTTCCGATGACCAGGGCCATTCGCCGTTCTGGGAAAGCCTGGGCCGGCACTTTTTCAAGATGGAATTCAGCCAGGCCGATTACCTGACCGGGGTCGGCAACAAGGCATTCATTGCCGAACTGATGCCCAAGTTTCCGCTGTACGCCTGTTTCTTGTCCGAGGCGGCGCGCCAGGTGATTGGTCGGGTTCATGCCGAGACGGAACCGGCGCTGACCATGCTCAAGAGCGAAGGCTTCACCTATCAGGGCTATGTCGACATCTTTGATGCCGGACCGGCCATTGAATGCGAGACCGGCAAGGTCCGCGCGGTGCGTGACAGCCAGACCCTGGTGCTGGCCATCGGCACCGCCGGTGAAGAGGCGCCATTGTTCCTGATTCATAACCGCAAGCGTGAAGACTGCCGCATCACCGTGGGCCGCGCCCGCTCGGTGGCCGGTACGCTGGTGGTCGACCCGGCCACTGCCCGGCGCCTGCGCATGAGCCCTGGCGACAATGTGCGTGCCGTACCGATGGCGGCAGGTGCCTGATGAGTGCCCTGTACATAGACGGTGCCTGGCAGCCGGGGCAGGGCGAGGCGTTTGCCTCGCACAACCCGGTAAGCCAGCAGGTGGTCTGGGCCGGTGAAGCCGCCAGCGCAGGCCAGGTCGACCAGGCCGTGCAGGCCGCTCGCCGGGCCTTTGCCGACTGGGCCTTGCGGCCCTTGCAGGCACGTATCGACCTGCTCGAAGCTTTTGCCGCCCGCCTCAAGGCCCGGACCGACGAGCTGGCTTATCGTATCGGTGCCGAGACCGGCAAGCCGCTGTGGGAATCGGCCACCGAGGTAACCAGCATGGTCAACAAGGTCGCCATCTCGGTGCAGAGCTATCGCGAGCGTACCGGCGAAACGAACGGTGTGCTCGGCGACGCCCGGACGGTCTTGCGTCACAAGCCGCATGGCGTGGTCGCGGTGTTCGGCCCCTATAACTTTCCCGGCCATCTGCCCAACGGCCATATCGTGCCGGCGCTGCTGGCCGGCAACACCGTTTTGTTCAAGCCCAGTGAGCTGACCCCCGGCGTGGCCGAGCTGACCCTGCAGTGCTGGGTCGAGGCCGGCTTGCCGGCCGGCGTGCTCAACCTGTTGCAGGGCGGGCGCGACACTGGCATGGCGCTGGCCGCGCATGCGGGCCTCGACGGGCTGTTCTTCACCGGCTCCAGCCGCACCGGGCAGGCCTTGCACCAGCAGTTTGGCGGGCGTCCGGAGAAGATCCTGGCGCTGGAAATGGGGGGCAATAACCCGCTGGTGGTCGATGAAGTGCGTGACGTGGCCGCGGCGGTGTACGCCGTGGTCCAGTCGGCCTTCATTTCGGCCGGCCAACGCTGCACCTGTGCCCGGCGCCTGCTGGTGCCTGAGGGCGCTTGGGGCGATGCGTTCCTGCAACGTCTGGTGGCGGTGAGCAAAACCTTGCAGGTGGCGGCTTTCGACCAGCAGCCGGCGCCGTTCATGGGCGCGGTGATTTCCTTGCCAGCCGCCGACAGCCTGTTGCAGGCCCAGCATGACCTGCTGGCCAGTGGTGCGGTGGCGTTGCTGGAAATGACCCGTTTGCAACCGGGCACCGCCTTGCTCGGCCCTGGCATCCTCGACGTCACCGAAGTGGAACAGCGCCCTGACCAGGAGCTGTTCGGGCCGCTGCTGCAGGTGATCCGCTACCGTGATTTTGCGGGTGCAATCGCCGAGGCCAATGCCACGCAATTCGGCCTGGCCGCCGGATTGCTGTCGGACAGCGAAGCGCGCTACCGCGAGTTCTGGTTGCACAGCCGCGCCGGGATCGTCAACTGGAACAAACCACTGACCGGCGCCGCCAGCACCGCGCCGTTCGGCGGCGTGGGCGCCTCTGGCAATCACCGCGCCAGCGCCTACCACGCCGCCGATTATTGCGCGTGGCCGGTGGCTTCGCTGGAGGCTGCGGACCTGACCCTGCCTGGCAGCCTGACGCCGGGCATCCGTCTGGACTGAGTGTCCGGGTGTCGGCCTGATAAAAAACAGATCCATGGAGCCGTGCTTGATGAAAACCCGTGAAGTCAATTTTGACGGCCTGGTGGGTCCGACCCACAACTATGGGGGGTTGTCCTACGGCAACGTGGCCTCGCAGAACAACAGCCAGCTCAGCTCCAACCCGCGTGAAGCCGCCTTGCAGGGCCTGGCAAAGATGAAGGCCCTGATGGATCTGGGCTTTACCCAGGGGCTGATCGCCCCGCAAGAGCGCCCGGACGTGGCCAGCCTGCGCCGCCTGGGCTTTGCCGGCAGTGATGCGCAGGTCATCGAGAAGGCCGCGCGCCAGGACATGCCGTTGCTGGCGGCGACCTGTTCAGCATCGAGCATGTGGGTGGCCAACGCCGCCACCGTCAGCCCCAGCGCCGACACCGCCGATGGCCGGGTGCATTTCACCGCCGCCAACCTCAATTGCAAATACCACCGCAGCCTGGAGCATCCGACCACCCGCCGGCTGCTGGAGGCGATGTTCGCCGATGCCCGGTATTTTGCCCATCATCCGGCGCTGCCGGACGTGACTCAATTTGGCGACGAGGGCGCGGCCAACCACACCCGGCTGTGTCGCGACCATGGCCAGCCCGGCGTCGAATTCTTCGTTTTTGGCCGCAGCGCGTTCGACACCCGCTACACCGCGCCGCACAAGTACCCGGCGCGCCAGACCCTGGAAGCCTCCAAAGCCGTGGCACGCCTGCACGGGCTGAGCGATGAGCGTGTGGTGTTCGGCCAGCAGAATCCGTCGGTGATCGATCAGGGTGTGTTTCACAACGATGTCATCGCCGTAGGCAATGGCCAGGTGCTGCTGTATCACCAGGACGCTTTCTTGCACAGCCAGGCGCTGCTGGACGAGTTGCACGGCAAACTGGAGCGGGTCGGCGGGCGCTTGCAGCCTATCGTCGTGCCGCGCGCCGCCATCAGTGTCGACGATGCCGTGCGCTCTTACCTGTTCAACAGCCAGCTATTGACCCGAAGCGACGGTTCGATGCTGCTGGTGGTGCCCCAGGAGTGCCAGGACAACCCTCGGGTCTGGAGCTACCTGCAAGGCCTGTTGGCCGAGGGTGGTCCCGTCGCGCAAGTCAAAGCCTTCGACCTCAAGCAAAGCATGCGCAACGGTGGCGGGCCGGCCTGCCTGCGCTTGCGCGTGGTGCTGAATGAGCAGGAGCTGGCGGCGGTCAATCCGGGCGTGATATTGAATGAGGCCCTGTATGAACAGTTGACCGGCTGGGTGGCGCGGCATTACCGCGACCGCATGCACGAACACGACCTGGCCGACCCGCAATTGCTGCTTGAATGCCGCACGGCATTGGATCAACTGACGCAAATCCTTACACTGGGGTCCGTTTACCCTTTTCAACAGAACTGACGATACAGCGTGATCGTGCGCTGAGGTTCATTTGCCTGGAGCATCCCCGTTATGAGCGACACCCTGCAGTTGATTCTTGAAGATGCCGACGGCAAGCAGACCGAGATTTCTTCGACGCGCCTGGCCGTGGTCTGGCAAGGCAAGCAAGTGTGGATCCAGCAGGACGGCCGTGGCCAGTTGCTGATCGGGGTCGATGTCGAAGAGGACGACGAAGAGTACGCCAACCTGCTGCTGCGCCCGCTGGCCACCAACCTGGTCAGCCTGCAGCTGGAGATGGAACCGGCTGACCCTGACGCCGGTGACGACCATGTCCACGGTCCGGACTGCAACCACTGAGGATCTGCCTATGCTCGCCCTCGGTAAACTGCTTGACCTGACTCTGGCGGGCCGCGAGCCTGCAGAAAAGACTCAACTGACCGTCGGCGGCGTACGCCTGCGCTGGCTGGACCAGGGCGCGCTGGAAGTGCGGCCCCCCGAGGGCCGCGACAACGGCCTGGACCTGTTGCTGTCGGCCGGCATCCATGGCAACGAAACCGCGCCCATCGAACTGCTCGATGCGCTGATCCGCGCCATTGCCCGGGGTGAACTCAAGCCCCGGGCCCGCATTCTTTTCCTGTTCGGCAACCCTGAGGCCATGCGCCGTGGGGTGCGCTATGTCGAGCAGGACGTCAACCGGCTGTTCAGTGGCGGTCACGAGCAAAGCAGTGGCCTTGAGGCCCTGCGTGCCTGCCTGCTGGAACGGCTGGCAGCCAGCTTCTTCAGCCTGCCCGGGCGCGAGCGTGTGCATTACGACCTGCACACGGCGATTCGTGGCTCGGCGATCGAGCAGTTTGCCCTGTGTCCGTGGAAAGAAGGGCGTCAGCCTTCGCGTGCCGAACTGGCACGCCTGCAGGCGGCCGGTATCAGTGCTGTGCTGTTGCAGAGCAAGCCTTCCACCGTATTCAGCGCCTACACCTGTGATCGACTCGATGCCCAGGCCTTTACGCTGGAGCTGGGCAAGTCCCGGCCCTTTGGTCAAAACCAGCAGGTCGACCTGTCAGCCTTGCGCGAACGCCTGATGCAGATGATCGAAGGCCGCGAGCCTGAAACCGACGGCTCGTTGCAAGGCTTGCAACTGTTTCGGGTGGATCAGGAAGTGATCAAGTACAGCGAGGCCTTCCTGCTGCACCTGGCCGAGGATGTGGAGAATTTTTCACCCTTGCAGAAGGACTATGTGCTGGCCCAGGACATCGGCGGCAAGCGCTGGGTGATCGAGCGCAAGGGCACGCGCATCATCTTTCCCAACCCGCGGGTGGCCAGCGGCCTGCGGGCAGCACTGCTGATCGTGCCGGCCACAGATGCTGTACTGGAGGATTGAGCCGCCTTTGCGGGCAGGCAGGTTGCTGATACAGCACTGCTACGCAGCAAACATCGGACGCTCATCAAACACAACGTATGATCGGCATGAAAATCACCTTCCTGGAGCGACCGACGGTCGCGAACGCCGCAGTGAATCATGCGGATCTTTTCGCGACCGTTGGTCGCTCCTACAGATCGGGTGTTTGCTGCGCGACAGCACGGCAACAATTAAACATCCAGAAAGCAAAAGGTTGTGGCTTTCTGACAGCAGCTGCCTGAGCCGCGGATCCTCGAATCAGCCTGCCGCTTTCTGCGGCGCGGCCAGGTGATGCAGCTGACGCACCTTGGCCAGCGTATCGGCGCAGGTGCGCGCGGCTTCTTCACCTTTGTGCACGAAGTGCTCAAAGAAGAATTTGTGGTGTTCTTCGCCGGCGTGGAAATGGTGCGGGGTCAAAACCACCGAGAACACTGGCACCTGGGTTTCCAGCTGCACTTGCATCAGGCCGCTGATCACCGACTGGGCGACGAATTCGTGACGGTAGATACCGCCGTCGACCACCAGGCCTGCAGCGACGATGCCGGCATAGCGGCCGGTGTTGGCGAGCAGTTTGGCGTGCAGGGGAATTTCAAAGGCGCCGCCGACTTCGAACAGGTCGATATCGTTTTCGCTATAGCCCAGGCGGGTGATTTCGGCGAGAAAGCCCTTGCGGCTCTGGTCGACGATGTCCTTGTGCCAGCTGGCCTGGATGAACGCGATGCGTTCGTTGGCGTGGCTCTTGCTGTTGATAGCGGTAGGTTGCACGTGTTCTGACTCCTGTTTATCAATAAAACAGGGCGTTTTGATCGAAGGGGATACCGGTGGCGCATGAGCGCATCGAAACCTTGCAAGCTTTCGATACAACACTCGATACGGTCGACACACATCCCGTTCTCTCTTCATCCGGACTGTGACCGTCGGCCCCGGGATCACACCGGGTCTGCTGACCTGCGGCCATGAGGCTGCAGCGCTCGCGGGCTAGACGTTGTGCGTCATTACCGCCGGTGGGGACTTGCACCCCGCCCTGAGAACGTTGCCGACACTGTGTGGCGCCGGCGCAGGATTTTTATCACAGTTATGGCCAAGATGCTTGGACACTTTAGTATGGTGTTCATGCATTTTACTTATAACGGCGGCGCTCTGCCACGATGCCCGCGTTTTGCTCAGGGAGTTTTTCATGATCACGATCGATCTGCGCAGCGACACGGTTACCCAGCCCTCTGTCGGTATGCGAAAGGCCATGGCCGAGGCACCGCTGGGCGATGATGTGTACGGTGAAGACCCCACCGTCAATCGCCTGCAAGCGGTGCTGGCCGAACGCCTGGGTTTTGAGGCGGCGTTGTTCGTGCCCAGCGGCACCATGAGCAACCTGCTGGGCCTGATGGCCCATTGCGAGCGAGGCGATGAATACATCGTCGGCCAGCAGGCACACACCTACAAATACGAAGGCGGCGGCGCGGCGGTACTGGGTTCCATCCAGCCACAGCCGCTGGAAGTGCAGGCCGATGGCTCGTTGGACCTGCAGCAGGTGCTGGCTGCGATCAAGCCGGACGACTTCCACTTTGCCCGCACCCGCTTGCTGGCCCTGGAAAACACCATGCAGGGCAAGGTGCTGCCGCTCGATTACCTGGCCGCCGCCCGCCAGTTGACCCACGCGCACGGCCTGGCCCTGCACCTGGACGGCGCCCGGTTGTACAACGCCGCGGTGCGACTGGGTGTCGATGCCCGGGAAATCACCCGGTATTTCGACTCGGTTTCGATATGCCTGTCCAAGGGCCTGGGCGCGCCGGTAGGGTCGGTGCTGTGCGGCTCGCAGGCGCTGATCGGCAAGGCGGCGCGGTTGCGCAAGATGGTCGGCGGCGGCATGCGCCAGGCCGGCCTGCTGGCGGCCGCAGGGCTCTATGCCCTGGATCACCAGGTGCAGCGCCTGGCGGACGACCACGCCCATGCTGCCCGTCTGGGCGAGGGACTGAGCGCGCTGGGCCTGGAAGTCGAGCCGGTGCAGACCAATATGGTCTATGTGCACATGGGCGAGCGTGCCGCCGCACTCAAGGCGTATTGCGCTGCGCACGGCGTGATCGTGAGTGCCGCGCCGCGCTTGCGCCTGGTGACGCACCTGGATGTCTCGGCGGCGCAG
Source organism: Pseudomonas sp. Leaf127 (assembly GCF_001423155.1). Classification (NCBI taxonomy): domain Bacteria; kingdom Pseudomonadati; phylum Pseudomonadota; class Gammaproteobacteria; order Pseudomonadales; family Pseudomonadaceae; genus Pseudomonas; species Pseudomonas sp. Leaf127. Next base: position 286,570 of record NZ_LMOA01000020.1, read on the forward strand.
ATCGAGCAGGTGCTGGAAGTATTTGCAGGCTTTGTCCGCGCCTGAAGCCCCCAAGGCACCTTTGAAAGCGCCGGCGATGACAACGCCTGTAGTTTCTGGGGTGCCCGATAGTCCAATTGAACGTCCCTATCACACAAACACACTGTACCGAGGCGGTAACGCCTATATAATGCGGCCCTTTGCCGTCGTTACGTCGCGTGACGTTGTGTACGGGCCTGGCTGCAGTTTCCGTGGAAGAACCTAATGAAAAGCGCAGAAATCCGTGAAGCCTTCCTGAGCTTCTTCGAAGAGCAAGGCCACACCCGTGTTGCCTCCAGCTCCCTGATCCCGGGCAACGACCCGACCCTGCTGTTCACCAACGCCGGCATGAACCAGTTCAAGGACTGCTTCCTGGGCCAGGAAAAGCGGGCCTACACCCGTGCCGTGACCAGCCAGAAGTGCGTGCGTGCCGGTGGCAAGCACAACGACCTGGAAAACGTCGGCTACACCGCCCGTCACCACACATTCTTCGAAATGCTGGGCAACTTCAGCTTCGGTGACTATTTCAAGCGTGATGCCATCACCTTCGCCTGGACGTTCCTGACCTCCGACAAGTGGCTGAACCTGCCCAAGGAAAAGCTGTGGGTCACCGTCTACGCCACCGACGACGAAGCCTACGACATCTGGACAAAGGAAGTCGGCGTACCGGCCGAGCGCATGGTGCGCATCGGCGATAACAAGGGCGCGCCTTACGCTTCGGATAACTTCTGGACCATGGGCGACACCGGTCCCTGCGGCCCGTGCACCGAGATCTTCTTTGACCATGGCGCCGACATCTGGGGCGGCCCGCCCGGTTCGCCCGAAGAAGATGGTGATCGCTACATCGAGATCTGGAACAACGTCTTCATGCAGTTCAACCGCACCGCTGATGGCGTGTTGCATCCGTTGCCAGCGCCGTCGGTCGACACCGGCATGGGCCTGGAGCGGGTCAGTGCGGTCATGCAGCATGTGCATTCGAACTACGAGATCGACCTGTTCCAGAACCTGCTGGCCGGCTCGGCCCAGGCCATCGGTTGCAGCAACGATGCCCAGGCCTCGCTCAAGGTCGTGGCCGACCACATTCGCTCGTGCGGCTTCCTGATCGCCGACGGGGTGCTGCCGTCCAATGAAGGTCGCGGCTACGTGCTGCGTCGCATCATTCGTCGTGCCTGCCGTCACGGCAACAAACTGGGCGCCAAGGGCAGCTTTTTCCACAAGATCGTCGCCGCGCTGGTGGCCGAGATGGGCCACGCCTATCCGGAGCTGGTGCAGCAGCAGGCGCACATCGAGCGCGTGTTGCAGGCCGAGGAAGAACAGTTCGCCAAGACCCTGGAGCAGGGCCTGAAAATTCTCGAGCAGGACCTGGCCGAACTCAAGGGCACCGTGGTGCCGGGTGAAGTGGTGTTCAAGCTCTACGACACCTACGGTTTCCCGATGGACCTGACCGGCGACATCGCCCGCGAGCGCGAGCTGACCCTGGATGAGGCCGGCTTTGAGCGTGAGATGGAAGCCCAGCGTGTGCGTGCGCGTTCGGCCAGCTCGTTCGGCATGGACTACAACAGCCTGGTCAAGGTTGATGTACCGACCGTGTTCACCGGTTATGCCGCCACCTGCGGCGATGCCGCTGTGGTGGCGCTCTACAAGGATGGCCAGGCAGTTGCGCAGCTCGGTGAAGGCGAGGAGGGCGTAGTCATCCTCGACACCACGCCGTTCTACGCCGAGTCCGGCGGCCAGATCGGCGACAGTGGCTACCTGCAGGCGGGCGATGTGCGCTTTGACGTGCGTGACACCACCAAGACCGGTGGTGCGTTCCTGCACCATGGCGTCGTGGCCTCTGGCAGCCTGAAAGTAGGCGACCGGCTGCAGACTCAGGTGACTGCCGAGGTGCGTCAGGCCACGTCCCTGAACCACTCGGCCACCCACCTGTTGCACGAGGCCCTGCGCCGCGTGCTCGGTGAGCATGTGCAGCAAAAAGGCTCGCTGGTCGACAGCCAGCGCCTGCGTTTCGACTTCAGCCACTTCGAGGCCATCAAGCCCGAGCAGTTGCGCCAGCTCGAAGACATCGTCAACGCCGAAGTGCGCAAGAACACTGAAGTGCTGACCGAAGAAACCGATATCGAAACCGCCAAGGCCAAGGGCGCCATGGCGCTGTTCGGCGAGAAGTATGGCGACACCGTGCGCGTACTGAGCATGGGCGGGGATTTCTCCGTCGAGCTGTGCGGCGGTATCCATGCCAATCGCACCGGCGATATCGCGCTGTTCAAGATTGTCAGTGAAAGCGGCGTGGCCGCCGGCGTGCGTCGTATCGAAGCGATCACCGGTGCAGCGGCACTGGCCTGGCTGAACTCGGCCGAGGAACAACTCAAGGAAGCGGCGACCCTGGTCAAGGGCAATCGCGACAACCTGCTCGACAAGTTGTCGGCGGTGCTGGAGCGCAATCGTCAGCTGGAAAAACAACTGGAACAACTGCAGGCCAAGGCGGCCAGCGCAGCCGGCGACGATCTGTCGTCGGCCGCAGTGGACGTCAAGGGTGTGAAGGTCCTGACTGCCCGCCTGGATGGTCAGGATGGCAAGGCGCTGCTGGCGCTGGTCGATCAGTTGAAGAACAAGCTCGGTCGCGCAGTGATCCTGCTCGGCGGGGTGCAGGATGGCAAGGTCGTACTGGTTGCAGGCGTGACCAAGGACCTGACCGGCCAACTCAAGGCCGGTGATCTGATGAAGCAGGCGGCCGCGGCGGTCGGTGGCAAGGGCGGCGGTCGTCCTGACATGGCCCAGGGCGGCGGCGTCGATGCGACGGCGCTGGATGCGGCGCTGGCATTGACCGTGCCTTTCGTGGAACAGGGTATCTGACCCGGCGTGCCGGCCTGTCGGACAACCGGCAGGCCGGGCCTGGATTGAATGTTAACGGGTGCCTTTTAAAGGCTCTGAGGCGGCATTGAGATGGCTTTGATCGTACAGAAATTTGGCGGCACCTCCGTCGGCACTGTCGAGCGGATCGAACAGGTGGCCGAGAAAATCAAGAAGTTCCGCGAGGCCGGTGACGACCTGGTGGTCGTGCTGTCGGCCATGAGCGGCGAAACCAACCGGCTGATCGACCTGGCCCGGCAGATCACCGATCAGCCGGTCCCGCGCGAGCTGGACGTGATCGTGTCCACCGGCGAACAGGTGACCATTGGTCTGCTGGCCATGGCCCTGATCAAGCGTGGCGTGCCGGCGGTGTCCTACACCGGCAACCAGGTGCGGATCCTGACCGACAGTGCGCACACCAAGGCGCGTATCCTGGACATCGATGACCAGAAGATTCGCGCCGACCTCAAGGCCGGTCGCGTGGTGGTGGTGGCAGGGTTCCAGGGGGTCGACGAGAGCGGCAACATCACGACCCTCGGTCGTGGCGGTTCGGACACCACGGGCGTGGCCCTGGCGGCAGCCCTGAAGGCCAGTGAGTGCCAGATCTACACCGACGTCGACGGCGTCTACACCACCGACCCTCGGGTCGTGGCACAGGCGCGGCGGCTGGAGAAGATCACCTTCGAAGAGATGCTGGAAATGGCCAGCCTCGGGTCCAAGGTGTTGCAGATCCGTTCCGTCGAGTTCGCCGGCAAATACAATGTCCCGCTGCGCGTCCTGCACAGCTTCAAGGAGGGTCCGGGCACCCTCATTACCATTGACGAAGAGGAATCCATGGAACAGCCGATCATTTCCGGCATCGCTTTCAACCGCGATGAAGCCAAGCTGACGATCCGTGGCGTGCCAGACACCCCGGGCGTGGCCTTCAAGATCCTGGGTCCTGTCAGTGCCGCAAATGTCGAAGTCGACATGATCGTGCAAAATGTTTCGCACGATAACACCACCGACTTCACCTTTACCGTGCACCGCAACGATTACCAGGCGGCCTTGCAGATCCTGGAGAACACGGCGCGCGAAATCAGCGCCCGTGAAGTCTCCGGCGATACCAAGATCGCCAAGGTGTCGATCGTCGGTGTCGGCATGCGCTCGCACGCCGGTGTCGCCAGCCGCATGTTCGAGGCCCTGGCCAAGGAGAGCATCAATATCCAGATGATCTCCACGTCCGAGATCAAGGTGTCGGTCGTCATCGAGGAGAAGTACCTCGAGCTGGCCGTACGCGCGCTGCACACGGCCTTCGAGCTGGATGCCCCTCGTCAGGGCGAGTGAGCTGCAACTGACATAAGGCGCGGCATGACCGCGCCTTGTGCTTTTTGAATGGCGCACACAGCCTGTTCTTTTCGGTGGGTTGGTCAATACTCAGGCTTGGCTCGTGGCTTTCTTGTCGCCAGCTGTTGCCGGGTGGTGGTGCAGACTGTTGTTCCTGAATGTATTGCGTGAGGAGAAAAGTATGCTGATTCTGACTCGTCGGTGCGCAGAAAGCCTGATCATTGGTGATGGTGAGATCACCGTGACTGTGCTCGGCGTCAAGGGTAATCAGGTGCGTATTGGTGTGAATGCGCCCAAGGAAGTCGCGGTTCACCGTGAGGAAATCTACCTGCGGATCAAGAAAGAGAAGGACCAGGAACCAAGCCATTAATTTATTTGAATTTTTTGTTTGCAAAGCGGGATAAGCGTGGTTATTATACGCCCCGTGTTGCGGAGAGCTGGCCGAGTGGCCGAAGGCGCTCCCCTGCTAAGGGAGTACACCTCAAAAGGGTGTCGGGGGTTCGAATCCCCCGTTCTCCGCCATTATTTGTGTAGTGCGTCGAGTCTGGCTTTACCTGAAACCTTCTACTCGGGGTGATGGAAAAAGCGCTTTACAAAACGATTCGACGACCTAAAATGCGCAACACTGAATATGCACTCGTAGCTCAGCTGGATAGAGTACTCGGCTACGAACCGAGCGGTCACAGGTTCGAATCCTGTCGAGTGCACCATTTAAAGGTTGTTTGCAAGAACCGGGCTTGGTCGCTCAAGTTCTGGCAAGTAACCTGTTTCAACCAGAGATGGTCTGGTCTAAAAACATACCTGCACTCGTAGCTCAGCTGGATAGAGTACTCGGCTACGAACCGAGCGGTCACAGGTTCGAATCCTGTCGAGTGCACCATACACCAGAAAGCCCATATCGAAAGGTATGGGCTTTCTGCTTTTCCGGCTGCTGTATTTCAACAAAGCCCGGTTATTTTCTGTTGCCGTAAGTCGTTGAATTTATTTTAAAAAATCGCTTTACAGAATAATTTCCTGGCCTATAATGCGCACCAACAAATGCACTCGTAGCTCAGCTGGATAGAGTACTCGGCTACGAACCGAGCGGTCACAGGTTCGAATCCTGTCGAGTGCACCAAACATCAGAAAGCCCGTATCGAAAGATACGGGCTTTTTGTTTGGTCAGCGTTTTCCTTTTACGCAGCCGTCTTCGTCGAATGTTACCTGGTGGCTGCGTCCACCTTTCTGTGCGTAGTGATAGCGCATCTCGCCGTTGCGTTGGGAAACCTTGTCGGGACGACCCAGCAGGCTTTCGACGTCGCGCCGGGTCATGCCGGCCGGGGTGCGCTGGTTGATGATCGCGCTGCGCCGTTGCTCGGCGCTCAGGCGGTTGCCGCAACCGTCATCGTGCTGGCCGACCACCACAAGCTCCCTGGGTGCTGCGCGTGCCGCTCTGTCGGCTCTGCCCGAAGGCAGTATGTGCTGCAGGCTGCCAGGTGGTGCGTTGTAGGCATTGACCTGCTGACTGTGCTGCTCGGCCTGGCAGCCCAGCGAAGTGTAGGTGATGGCGCCGCTGGCGTCCTCGCAGCGCTGGACAGTGCTGGTGGCCTGGCTTGCAAGCGGCAGGCAGAGCAGGGCACCTATCAGGGTGCGGGCGGTCTGAATAGGCATCGTCGAGTCCTCCATGACTGATCCGCCACAGCCTAGTGCGACTTGATTGCAGCGGCGAGCGTGTTTTCTTCGCAGGATGTGACGTCGTAGTAATACTGACTCGCACGATTGTTAGGTTTGTGCTGCAAGCATCTGTTCTTGCCCGAATTTTCTCACATGCTATCCGGCCAAAGCGGTGTATCATTGCGCCCGTCAGCCCCGCCGGGGCTTATGGAATACCTCCATGGACTTACCCAGTAGTTACTTGACATCACATTTCACCAATCAAGTCTCACCTGATTGATCCCCCGGCGTGCTCCGCTGCTGGGGGTGGAGTTCGCCTATGACCGAAAGAGAAGTAAAAAAAACGCAGGCAAGCCTGCAGGATCGTCTGGCGCAAGTCATCGACCTGCTGCACCGCCAGCGTCTTGTCGAAGACCTGACCCATCGTCAGGAAAGCCAGCACCAGGACCGCGTGGAAAACCTGGTGCACCGGCAGAACCTGGTCGAGCTGCAGCGCAAGCTCGACGACCTGCACTCCGCCGACGTCGCCTATATTCTTGAGGCCTTGCCGCTGGAAGACCGCCTGACGGTCTGGCAACTGGTCAAGGCCGAGCGTGACGGCGACATCCTGCTTGAAGTCTCGGACGCGGTGCGCGAAACCCTGATCGCCGACATGGACGATCATGAGTTGCTGGCCGCTGCCCGCGACATGGACGCCGATGAACTGGCGGACCTGGCGGCCGAGCTGCCGCGCGATGTGGTCCATGAGTTGATGGAAACGCTGGATGCCCAGCAACGCGAGCGTGTGCGTTCGGCGCTGTCCTACGATGAGGAGCAGGTCGGTGCGCTGATGGACTTCCAGATGGTGACCATCCGCGAGGATGTCAGCCTGGAAGTGGTGTTGCGCTACCTGCGTCGGCTCAAGGAGCTGCCCAGCCACACCGACAAGCTGTTTGTCGTCGACAGCGATGGCGTGCTCAAGGGCGTGCTGCCGATCAAGCGCCTGCTGGTCAACGACCCGGAGCGGCAGGTCGCCGATGTCATGGCCAACGACCCGGTCAGCTTCCACCCTGAAGGTGACGCCTACGAGGCCGCGCAGGCATTCGAGCGTTATGACCTGATTTCCTCGCCGGTGGTGGACAAGAACGGCAAGCTGATCGGCCGTCTGACCATCGATGAAATGGTCGACCTGATCCGTGAAGAAAGCGAAAGCGAAGTGCGCAGCATGGCCGGTCTGCGTGAGGATGAAGACATCTTCGCTTCGGTCTGGCGTTCATTGCGCAACCGCTGGGCGTGGCTGGCCGTCAACCTGATCACCGCCTTCCTGGCGTCGCGGGTCATCGGCCTGTTCGAGGGTTCCATCGAGAAGCTGGTGGCGCTGGCAGCGCTGATGCCGATCGTCGCCGGTATCGGGGGCAACTCCGGTAACCAGACCATTACCATGATCGTACGCGCCATGGCGCTCGATCAGGTCAGTACCGGCAATACCGCGCGCCTGTTGCGCAAAGAGCTGGCGGTCGGGCTGGTCAATGGCCTGGTGTGGGGTGGTGTGATCGGGGTCGTGGCTTTCCTGCTCTATGACAGCTGGTCGCTGGGTGTGGTGATGACCGCTGCGATGACCCTCAACCTGCTGCTGGCAGCCTTCATGGGCGTAACCATTCCGATGACCCTGGTGCGTTTCGGGCGTGACCCGGCAATGGGGGCCAGCGTGATGATCACGGCCATGACCGACAGTGGAGGGTTCTTTATCTTCCTGGGGCTGGCAACGGTCTTTCTGCTTTAGTTGGTTAAATGGCACGCACAAAAAAACCGCTTTAAAGCGGTTTTTTTGTGGCCTGAAGAAACGTCCTACAACTAACGGGGCGTTTTATAACCTTAAAACAGCCAGCAGTGAGCTGGCTTTAACAGCGTGCACATCGCTTACGAATCTTCGTTCGCAAGTTCGGTATCGTGTGCAATCAGCGATACCAGTGCAGTCTGTTGCCGGTGTGAAAGTTGACGGAAACGCTGAAGCAGTTCGCGTTCGTTCAGGGTCAGCTCAGGGCTATCAAGGCGCACGCTTGGCTCGTCGCCAAAGGCACCTTCCTGGATCAGACTCTGCTCGAGGCGAGCAATGATTTCCGAGTTCATGCTGCGGTGATGATTCTTGGCCACCTCTTGCACACGATTACGCATGCCATCGGGTAGACGGACGACGAACTTGTCAGCCGTACGGCTGGAATAAGTAGCCTGTTTCATAGGGCTCATATATTTAACCGGTTAGTTCAGGGGAAGCGGTTCTAGCAAATGGCCGCAAGCTTGTCCACGTATGACAATCCATTTGGCCAAATGTTCAACCGCGCTATCGGGGGGTCAGCATCATGCCCCATTACGACGATTACTTGGCGTCAAATCTGTGACAAATATTGACTCAGATAAAGGCGTTTGGCCAGCACCGATTATCAGAATTGCGAATTACTTTGCATAGCGGGGAAGCTGTCGCTTTGCTGTCGGTGCGGTGAACGTCTGACTGCTTTTTGCCATCATGGCTATCTGTATTCAGAGCGTAGATGGTTATGGAAACGAATACGAATCCGGTCCGACAAACGCGCTGTAAAGGGCGAGCGTCATGACTGGTAGCAGGAGAAGGTGAAGCAGAGAGGGGGCTGGATCATGTCGCCGATGCCTGGCCATAACGTCAGACCAGTACGACCATCAGCGTGAAAGGTTGATTGAACTCTGGGTGCGGCAGGAGGTTCTGAAGGTGCGATGCGACAGATTCAGCCTCAGCGCAATACCGGATCGAACTTGAAGCGACGGCCGATGATGAGGGCGCCGAAGAACAGGCTGCCAAATACCCCGGCGATAGCCTTGGCTGCAGTACTGAAGGCGGGGGCCTGGTCGAGTAACAGCAGGTCAGTGGCAATGGCCATCAGGGTCAGGATCAGAAATGACAGTGCGGATTTCGACATGGCGGCTCTCTCATGTGGGGATGATGCTGCTAGAGACGGTTCAGAAGACCCAACGCTGTGCCGCACTGCTTGTTGCCTGGGGCATCTGTTGCGCGTCATTGGTCAGCATAGCCGGGTTGGCGCCTTTGTCAGCCATGATTGCCAGTTGAGGCGTCTGGCGCAGGGTGTGCTGGATCTGTGCATGATTGTTCAGCTGGGTCTCCTGGCTGGCAGTGCCTTGAAAATGAAAAGTCACCAGGGCCACCAGGGCTGTTGCGTTCAACGCGGTGAGGATCATGTTCATTTTGGGTACCTGCGCCGGAGGGTAGAAAAAAGTCTGCTCGCTTGAAAGAGATAATGCAGCGTGCATGCCAGTTTCCTTCATTAAAAAAACTCATATAAATCAATGGCTTAATCTTGCATTCAAAGCTCTGGGCCTTGCGTTTTGCAATGCTGGCCATTTGGTAGATTGCAAATTGCACGACAAGGGCACGGAACCGTATCCTCAGGATTGTGTCGGCAATGGCTGACAAGACAGAGGGATGGCTATTCATGCAGGATGCCGTTCAGCGTCTCGGGTCCACAGCGAGGGCACGAAGTTTTTGCTAAATCCTTGTTTTTGCGTAAAATGCCCAGCACCTGATGGCAAGTCTTCAGGTCATTTCAGTTGATGTTGAGTCCTCTTAGTTCAACGGATAGAACGAGCCCCTCCTAAGGGCTAGATGCAGGTTCGATTCCTGCAGGGGACACATTCCAGCATCTGGGTCAGCCTCCGCCTGACCATCGATTCATGACACCTTGTCTGCATCCCGCCTCGTCCCCACTCCCAAAATGCATGTCCGTCCCATGACTGTTCGTCGGCTGTGCTGAACAGGGTGGCTGCGCGCCCGGTCGACTTCACGAGGGAAGCGCACTGTGCCTCCCGTGCCGTTAATCTCACGCCGTCAATCTGAAGGGATGAAACCCGCGATGAGCAGAACAGCAAGCAGAAAGACGCTGGACGACCTGTTTATCCACGAACTGTCCGACGTCTACAGTGCCGAAAAACAACTCACCAAGGCCCTGCCGAAACTGGCTCGTGCCGCCACCAATGAAGCATTGCAGGAGGCTTTCAAGTCTCATCTGGAAGAAACCCAAGGCCAGATCGAGCGCATCGACCAGTTGGTCGAGGCTTCGAATTTCAGACTCAAGCGCGTCAAGTGCCTGGCCATGGAAGGCCTGATCGAGGAGGGCAAGGAGTTGATCGAGGAGGTCGAGCGTGGTCATGTGCTCGATGCCGGCCTGATCGCGGCCTGCCAGAAGGTGGAACACTATGAAATTGCCAGTTATGGCACCTTGATCGCCATGGCCAATCAGCTCGGCATCAAGGACGCCGCCAAGCTATTGCGCAAGACGCTGGACGAAGAGAAGTCTGCCGATCAGAAGCTGACCATGATTGCCGAACAGAGCGCCGGGCAGGCGACCGAAGAAGATGATCAGGCACGTGCCCGGCAAAGGCCTGCCGGGCGCGACGCTGACAAGCAGTCGCTCAACACTCCACGAGGCTGACCGCCAGGCCGCCGCGTGAGGTTTCCTTGTATTTGTCGTGCATGTCGGCACCGGTATCACGCATGGTGCGGATTGCCTGGTCAAGGGAGATGAAGTGTTCGCCATCGCCGCGCAGCGCCATCTGCGCGGCGTTGATGGCCTTGACGGCGGCGATGGCATTGCGCTCGATGCAGGGCACCTGGACCAGGCCGCCCACCGGGTCGCAGGTCAGGCCGAGGTTGTGCTCCAGGCCGATTTCGGCAGCGTTCTCTACTTGCGAGGGCGTGGCACCGAGAATTTCGGCGATACCGGCGGCAGCCATGGCGCAGGCCGAGCCCACCTCGCCCTGGCAGCCGACTTCAGCACCGGAGATGGACGCATTCTTCTTGCACAGGATGCCGACGGCCGAAGCGCTGAGGAAAAACCGCACTACGTCGTCTTCGTTGGCGGCCGGATTGAATTTCATGAAGTAGTGCAGCACGGCTGGCACGATGCCGGCCGCGCCATTGGTGGGCGCCGTCACCATGCGCCCGCCGGCGGCGTTCTCTTCATTGACTGCCAGGGCGAACAGGTTGACCCACTCCATCGCGCTCATGGTCGAACCGATGACATTGGGGTTGTCCAGATTCAGCAGGTTCTGGTGCAGGCGATAGGCACGGCGACGTACATTCAGCCCGCCTGGCAAAATGCCCTGTTCCTTCAGGCCCTTGTTGACGCAGGCCTGCATCGCCTCCCAGATGCCCATGAGTTTTTCACGGATCTCGGCTTCGCTGCGCCAGACCTTTTCGTTCTCCATCATCAGCGTCGAAATGCTCATGTTATGGGTCTTGCACAGCGCCAGCAGTTCCTTGCCGCTGGAAAAGTCATAAGGCAGCACGGTGCTGTCGCCATCCAGTGTGCCGCTGGCCGCTTGCCGGGCGTCGATGACAAAGCCGCCCCCGATCGAATAGTAGGTCTGCTCGTACAGCTCGCCGCTCTTGCCATAGGCGCACAGGGTCATGCCATTGGGATGGAAGTCCAGGCTTTCGTCGAGCAGACGCATATCGCGTTGCCAGACGAATTCAATCTCCCGTTCGCCGCCCAGCAGCAACTGGTGGGTGTGAAGCAGAGCTTCGATCCGCTCATTGACTGCGCTGGGATCAACCTGGTCGGGCCATTCGCCCATCAGGCCCATGACGGTCGCGCGATCAGTAGCATGGCCGATGCCAGTGGCCGACAGAGAGCCGTACAATCGCACCTCCATCCGCTCTACGCTGTCGAGCAGGTTTTGCTCGCGCAGGTCGGTGACGAACAGTGCCCCGGCTCGCATCGGCCCCACCGTGTGCGAACTGGAAGGTCCGATGCCGATTTTGAACATGTCGAAGACGCTGATAGCCATCTGGTGCACCCTTGGGATAAGTAGCCTGAGGCGCAATGACCTCATCTGTAATGGGGCTATCTTTGGCTGGGCACCGTGAAACGACAAACGATTGTTCCTATGCAACGTATTAGCAGAACTCCTCAATGAGCCGAATCTTCAATGCCCAGATGCACGCGTGGCTGCAGGTCTTTGCCTGTGCGGCGCGGCACCTGTCGTTTACCCGCTGCGCCGATGAGCTGCACGTCACCCCGGGGGCCATCAGCCAGCAGATGCGCCAGCTCGAAGAGCGCCTTGGCTTTGCCCTGTTTCACCGGGTTGGGCGCGGTCTGGAATTGACCGCTGAAGGCCAGCGCCTGGCGCTGGTGGCCAACGAGGTGCAAAGCCGCATCAGCGATGAATTGCGGCTGTTGTATTCGGGGCGTATCGGCGGCGTGTTCAAGCTGCGCTCGATTCCCTCGTTCCTGCATAAATGGCTGATGCCGCGCCTGCCGCGCTTGCAGCAAGCCTTTCCCGATATCCAGCTGCGCATCATTGCCGAAGACAGCAGTGGCTCGTTGCGCGACGACGATTTCGACCTGGCCATCGATCTTAATGACGGCAGCTATCCGGGGCTTCTGACCACGCCGTTGCTGGAGGAGGAACTGTTTCCGGTCTGCTCGCCGGCCTTGCTCGAAGGCCGCCCGCCGCTGGACGGTCCCGGGCAACTGGTGCATTTCCCGTTGCTGCACGACATCACTGCCTGGCGGGGCAGTTATGAATATGCCGAGTGGGAGTTCTACCTGGCCGCCATCGGAGCCGCCGGCGTGGATGTGCGGCGCGGACACACCTTCAACCGCAACCACCTGACCATCGAGGCGGCGCGCATGGGCATGGGCGTGGCGATTGCGCGCAAGACCCTGATCACCGACGAGCTGGTGCAAGGCTCGCTGATCGTGCCGTTCGGCCAGCCGATTAAGGCACGCAAGAAGTACGTGCTGGTCTACCGCGAAGGCGCCCTGAACACCCCGGCCCGCCGTGCAGTGCACGACTGGCTGGTGAATGAAGCCGGTGCAGGATCGGTGCTGGCCGGGAACGGCGCAACCTGATGTAGACGCCATTCCTGCAGGACCGGCCGGGGGCGAACCGCTTCAGCCGGGAAAGCGGGAACGGCGCAGCAGGGTGTTTGCGCCAGTCGTGGCTGAAGCGGTTTATACCAGCGGCGGCACCCGCAGTTGTGTCGAGCATTCCAGCAGTGAACGACGCTGGGTGTCGGCGTACAGCTTCAACTCATTGATGGTCTCGCGTCCCAGGTCGAGCTGGAACTGCTGCTGGTTGGAGCTGGCCGAGTAGTGCGCCTGCGAGTCGTCGCCCAGGTTGGACTGGAAAATACCCGCCGCACTGACCGGCAGAAAATCTTCATACACCAGTGGCGCAAAATCGATATGGCCGGCCTCGATCAAGGCTTCCAGATCCTTGAGCGGCAGCTCGCTGCTGCGCGCGGCCAGGCCTTTGTCGGTCGCGAAGAAGCGGAAGTAGGCCAGGCCCTGCGTGCGCATGGCGTTCAGGTCGTCGGGGAAATCCTTGAAGGCCTTCTCCAGCAACTGCGCGTAACGCACGGCATTGGCTTCGTTGGGGAATTCACCCAGTTCATCACGCGCCGCATTGAGCAACTGGTCGTACAGCGCACGGCCCTTGGGTGTCAGCGCGGCCCCGCGTTGTTCGATCTCGCCGAAGCGTGCCGAATGGCTGCCTGACTCGTTGACGCCCTGGCCGACAAAGGTGATCGGCTCTTCCAGCGCCTTGAAGCTGGTCTGGCGCAACAGGATCGGGTGCTGGCGGCGCGGTGGGCCTTCGACCACCGCCTTGGGTGTGATGCCCTTGAGTGGCATGCCGCTCTGCACGGTGTCGATGTCCAGGGTGCGCGGGGTCAGGTGATTGATGTGCGGACCACGAAACGCCACCACGTCGGCGATCAGCCGGTGCTGGGCCAGCAGTTGCTGGTATTCGCCCAGCGACACGGTCGAGGTGTTGTGCCAGCGAAAGGTTTCCAGCGCTTGTTCGACGAACTCGGCCGCCTCGGATTCGCTCAGGCCGCCATCGCGCTCATCCTGGGCGATCAGTTCCAGCGCACGCGGGGTAAAGATCGAACGCTTGGCCAGAACTTGAGATGCGAAAGCGCGCAGCTCGGCGTTATCGATCAGTTCCAGGCGCAGCAGCGAGGTGAACACCCGGAACGGGCTGACCTGCAGGGCGTCTTCATGCACGGCACGAAAGGCGGTGGAGTGCACCGGCACGCCGGCCGGGGTCAGGTCGTAATAGCCCACCGGCTGCATGCCCATGACCGCAAACAGGCGCGCCAGAGTCGCCAGTTCCTGCGGGGTGCCGACACGAATGGCGCCGTGACGCTCCATGTCCAGGCGCTCGATTTCGCCGGTTTTCTTCAGGCTGTCCAGGAGCTGGGGCTGGTGTTTGAATACGTCCGCGTTGGTCTCGGCCACCAGTTCCATCAAGGTGCCGTACAGTGGCACCTCCTGTTGGTACATGTGCGACATGGCGCGGGAAAAGCTGGCGCGAATCAGGTCGCGGTCAGCGAAATTTGCAGTGCTCATCAAGGATGTCTCTCCGCACAAAATCCGGTCAGTCAACGGGGGCTTGTCAGTTCAGTTCGGCCAGGCAGCGCTCGAAGATGTCCAGCCCTTCTTCAAGAATTGCCAGCTCCGTGGTCAGCGGTGGCAGCAGGCGAATGATGTGTCGCGCCTTGCCGCTGGGCATCAGCAACAGCCCGGCCTCGCGGGCGGCACCCAGCAATTGCGCCAGTTGCGCAGTGCCCGGTGCGCCTGCGGGCGTCACCAGTTCGATGCCACGCATGCAGCCCACACCGGTCAGGCGTCCCAGGTAAGGCGAAAGCCCGGTTTCCTGCCAGGTGTGGTAGCGATTGACGACAGCCTGTTCCTGGCGCTGGCCCCACAAGGCCAGGTTTTCGTCAGTCATCTGTGCCAGCGAGGCCAGGCCCGCCGCACAGGCAATCGGGTTGCCGGAATAGGTGCCACCCAGCCCGCCCTTGGGCAGGGTGTCGAGCAAGGCGCGGCGTCCGACCACCGCACCCAATGGAATGCCGCCAGCGATGCTCTTGCCCAGCAGGATCAGGTCCGGCTCGATGCCCAGGCGAGAAAAGGCGAAGCGCTGGCCGGTACGACCGAAACCGGACTGGATTTCATCGGCGATCAACAGAATGCCGTGGGCATCGCACAAGGCGCGCAAGGCCACGGCGAACGCCGGTTCCAGCGCCAGAAAGCCGCCTTCGCCCTGTACCGGCTCAATGATGAAGCAGCCGATTTCATTGACATCGATCTCGACACTGAACAAGCGGTCGATGGCTTTGAGTGCCTGTTCAGTGGTGATGCCGGTGTCCTGGCTCGGGTACGGCACATGAAACACCGGGCCGGGCAGCACGCCGATGCGTTGTTTATAAGGCGCGACCTTGCCATTGAGGTTCAGGGTCGCCAGGGTACGGCCATGAAAACCGCCGTCGAAAGCAATCACGCCGGTGCGGCCGGTGACGCCACGGACGATCTTCAGCGCATTTTCGGCCGCTTCCGCGCCACTGTTGGTGAGCATGCCGCTGAGCGGGTAGCTCACGGGCATGAACGCCTCCAGCCGATCCATGAACCGGATATACGGATCGTGCGGCACAGCATTGAAGGCATAGTGGGTCAGTTTGCCGGCCTGGTCCTGGATGGCCCTGACCACGTCCGGGTTGCAGTGCCCCAGGTTCAGTACGCCAATGCCACCCATGAAGTCGATGTAGCGCTTGCCGGCGGTATCCCAGACTTCGGCATTGCGGCCGTGGGAGAGGGTCAGCGGGTGCACCGCCGAGATCGACTGGCTGATGTTCTCGCGGCTCATGGCATGAACCTCGTGAACGCAATGTGGGTAGAACGTGAAGCGGGGGCATGCGGCATGCCGGCGTGCGAAGACATGGTTCATCCTGGCTGTTGGACGTTTTCTCTATCTAAGCGAACAACCGGCCGGCCCCGCAAACGAAATAAAATCGTTGTGTCATTCCAATAATTCGGGAAGTCGCCGATGCCATGCCTCATGGCGTACCGGTGTTGACCTTGTGCCGGATCCAGTCCACGAACGCCTTGACCTTGGGCACTTGGGCGGCATGTTCGGCGTGTGCCAGAAAATGCGAACCGTCGCTTTGCAACGGATGATTCCAGGCAATGACCAGCTTGCCCTCGGCCAGCTCTTCATTGACCAGGTAACGCGGCACCAGCGCGATGCCGCACCCGGCCTGCGCGGCGCGGATGCACATGTAGAAAGTGTCGAAGCGCGGGCCATGGTAGCTGTTCTGCGAATGCAGGTTCTGCTCCAGAAACCATTCGTGCCAGGCCTCGGGGCGCGAGGTGCATTGCAGCAGCAAGTGTCCGGTCAAGGCCTCGGCGCTCTCGAACACATGGCGGGCCATGATCTCCGGGGCGCAGACCGGCACCACCTGTTCCTTGAACAGCTCGATGCAGGTGGCGCCGGGCCAGGTGCCCTGGCCGAAAAAGAACGCCACGTCAGCCTTGGCCCGTACCAGGTCGAACGGCTCCAGCTCGCTGCGGATGTCCAGATGGATGCCGGGATTGTGGCTGCTGAAGCCCTTGAGGTTGGGCACCAGCCAGCGGTCGCCGAAGGTCGGCTGGGTGGCGATTTTCAAGACTTCGGTCTCGCCACCGTAAGTCAGGATGTAGCGGCTGGACATGTCGACCTGGATGAGGATCTTGTTCACCTCGGCCATGTACAGCTCGCCGGCCGGGGTCAGGTGCAGGCGCCGGCGAATGCGCTGGAACAACGGATGGCAGAGCATTTCTTCGAGCTGCGCGACCTGTTTGCTGACCGCGCTCTGGGTCAGGTGCAATTCCTGCGCGGCGCGGGTGAAGCTCAGATGCCGGGCCGCTGCCTCGAAACATTGCAGGGCGGTGGTGGAGGGCATCAGACGCTTGGACATCGGTGGGTTCCTGCTAAGGTAGAACATTCCAAAACGGAATCATGTTTTTCTAAATCGTCGTTTGTGACGATGGCGGGTGTGGATCAATACTGACCGACATCAATGCTTTCAACCAGTGTCAACGCAGGAGAATCAACGTGGTTGCCAAATTGTTAGAAAGTCTGGGCGTGGATAAAAGTGCCTACACGGGCGGCAACCATGCCGTCTTCACTCCCATCGATGGCAGCCAGATCGCTTCCGTCACCCTCGAAAGCAAAGAGCAGGTCGCCGCCCGTGTGCAGCGCGCCCACGACGCCTTCCTGAAGTGGCGCAGTGTGCCGGCCCCTCGTCGTGGCGAGCTGGTGCGCATCCTGGGCGAGGTGCTGCGTGAGCACAAAGCCGAGCTGGGCGAGCTGGTGTCGATCGAGGCCGGCAAGATCACTCAGGAAGGCCTGGGCGAAGTGCAGGAAATGATCGACATCTGTGACTTCGCCGTCGGCCTGTCGCGCCAGTTGTACGGCCTGACCATCGCCTCCGAGCGTCCGGGGCACCACATGCGTGAAACCTGGCACCCGCTGGGCGTGGTCGGCGTGATCAGTGCCTTCAACTTTCCGGTGGCCGTCTGGGCCTGGAACACCGCACTGGCACTGGTGGCCGGTAACGCCGTGCTGTGGAAACCGTCGGAAAAGACCCCGCTGACGGCACTGGCCTCCCAGGCGCTGTTCGACAAGGCGCTGAAAATCTTCGGCGATGCGCCCGAAGGCCTGGCGCAACTGATCATCGGCGACCGTGAAGCCGGCGAAGTGCTGGTCGATGACCCGCGCGTGCCGCTGGTCAGCGCCACCGGCAGCACTCGCATGGGCCGTGAAGTCGGCCCGCGTGTGGCCGCCCGTTTTGGCCGCAGCATCCTCGAACTGGGTGGCAACAACGCCATGATCCTGGCGCCGAGCGCCGACCTGGACCTGGCCGTACGCGGCATCCTGTTCAGCGCCGTCGGCACCGCCGGCCAGCGTTGCACCACCTTGCGCCGCCTGATCGTGCACCGTTCGATCAAGGACGAAGTGGTGGCCCGCGTCAAGGCCGCCTACGCCAAGGTGCGCATCGGTGACCCGCGTGAAGGCAACCTGATCGGCCCGCTGATCGACAAGCAAGCCTTCAGTGCCATGCAGGATGCGTTGACCAAGGCCCGCGACGAAGGCGGCCAGGTGTTCGGCGGCGAGCGGCAACTGGCCGAGCAATTCCCCAACGGTTACTACGTCAGCCCGGCCATAGCCGAGATGCCAGGCCAGAGTGCTGTGGTACGCCACGAAACCTTCGCGCCGATTCTGTATGTGCTGGCCTACGACGAGTTCGAAGACGCCCTGCGTCTGAACAACGAAGTGCCGCAAGGCCTGTCGTCGTGCATCTTCACCACCGACGTGCGTGAAGCCGAAGCCTTCCAGAGCTCGGCCGGCAGCGACTGCGGCATTGCCAACGTCAACATCGGCACCAGCGGTGCGGAAATCGGTGGCGCTTTTGGCGGCGAGAAAGAAACCGGCGGCGGTCGCGAGTCCGGCTCCGATGCCTGGAAAGGCTACATGCGTCGCCAGACCAACACCGTCAACTATTCCCGCGAGCTGCCACTGGCCCAGGGCATTGTGTTTGATTGATCGGCTGGCAAGCTGTCTGATGTAGGAGCGCGCTCTGCCCGCGACCGGCTGCGCAGCAGTCGTAGATTTTCAGCGTTTTCGAGATTTCTGCGAGCGCTTCGCACTCGGTCGCGGTGGTCCGGCATTCCGGCAGAGCGCGCTCCTACCTGTCTTTTATTCTGGCCATTGCCGGGGAGTTCTTGCATGGCGCAATTTCGTCAAGGGTGTCTCTGGGAACAGTTGACCCCACAGCGCCCGATCCATCCGCCATTGACAGGCGAGCGCAGCGCCGACGTCTGCATCATCGGCGCCGGCTTTACCGGTCTGTCGGCCGCCTTGCAGTTGCTTGAAGGCGGCAAGTCGGTGTGTATCGTCGAGGCGCATCAGGTCGGCCATGGCGGTTCGGGACGCAATGTCGGGTTAGTCAATGCCGGCACCTGGGTCGCCCCCGACGACCTGGACAAAGCCTTGGGCAGTGCCGAGGCCACGCGCCTCAACACGGCCCTGGGGGCGGCGCCGTCGCTGGTGTTCTCGACCATCGACAAGTACGCCATCGACTGCCAGGACACCCGCACCGGGACCTTGCACATGGCGCACAACGCCAAGGGCCTGGACGATCTGCGCAGCCGTGTCGAACAATGGCAGCGCCGGGGCGCGCCGGTCGAATTGCTGACCGGCAAGGTCTGCGAAGACGCCTGCGGCACCGATAAAATCGCCGGTGCCGTGCTCGACCACCGTGCGGGCACTGTCAACCCGATGGCTTATGTCTCGGGGCTGGCGCTCAACGTGGTGAAAAAGGGCGGCGAGCTGTATGGCGATTCGCCGGTCAACGGCTTGCGTCGCACGGGCGATGGCTGGCAGGTGACCACCGAGCGCGGCAGTGTGCGTGCCGAAAAGGTCATTATCGCCTCCAATGCCTATACCGAAGGGGAATGGACCGACATCAAGAGCCACATCTTTGCCGGTTACTACTACCAGGTGGCCTCGACCCCGCTGCAGGGTGCCGAACAGGCCGGCATTCTCAAGGGCGGCCAGGGGTCATGGGACACCCGCACCGTGCTGAGCAGCATCCGTCGCGATGTGGACGGGCGCCTGGTGCTGGGCAGCCTGGGCAATGCCGGCAATTATCCACTGTGGTTCATTCGCCAGTGGGCCGACCGCATCCAGCAGCATTACTTCCCGCAACTGGGCAATAAGGTCGAGTGGGAGTGCACCTGGACCGGGCGCATCGGCTTTACCCCCGACCATTTGCTGCGGCTGTTCGAGCCGGCGCCGGGCCTGTTGGCCGCCACCGGTTTCAACGGGCGTGGCGTGACCACCGGTACCCTGGTGGGCAAGTGCTTTGCCGACTACCTGTTGGGCGACAACGATGCCAGGGCCTTGCCCGTGTCGTTCACCACCGGCAAGGCGGCGGCAGGCAATTCGTTGCGCAGCCTGGCGTATGAGGCCGGCTTTTCGCTGTACCACGCCGGCCAATGCCTGCGCGTGGTGCTCTGATCAGGCGCGCCGGCTAAAACAACAATAAGGCTTCATTTCATCCGCTGATGTCCGCCTGCGTGCCGGCGCCAGCTCTCGATGCAATAAGCAGGCTTGTCTTATCGGCGAGCCTGCCTTCAAGCCAATCACAGTGCTGATTCAGCATTACGTCGCCTTGTGGCGCGGCGCGGTCTCGGCTGCGTGCAATTGGGCGTCCACGTTGAGAGAACACCATGACGACAGACAAGAAAAACGAGCACCGCTCACTCAAGCACGGCCTGACTTCGCGTCAGGTGTCGATGATCTCGATTGCCGGCATCATTGGCGCCGGGCTGTTCATCGGTTCGTCCAACGCCATCGCCACGGCCGGCCCCGCGATCCTGATTTCCTACCTGATCGCCGGGACCCTGGTTCTACTGGTCATGCGCATGCTGGGTGAAATGGCCATCGCCAACCCCAACAGCGGTTCATTCTCCACCTACGCAGGCCAGGCCATCGGGCCATGGGCCGGCTTTACCATCGGCTGGCTGTACTGGTGGTTCTGGGTGCTGATCATTCCGGTCGAAGCCATTGCCGGCGCCGACATCCTGCACGCCTGGATGCCCGCCGTGCCTTCCTGGCTGTTCGCTTTCCTGATCATGATCGTGCTGGCCGGTACCAATCTGGTCAGCGTGAAGAACTTCGGTGAGTTCGAGTACTGGTTCGCGCTGGTCAAAGTCATCGCCATCCTGGCCTTTATCGGCGTGTGCAGCGCGGCAGTGCTGGGCTTCTGGCCACTGGCCGAAGTCTCTGGCGTGCAGCACCTGTGGCAGAGCGGTGGCTTCATGCCCAATGGCTTTGGTGCCGTGCTGGGCGGCGTGCTGGTCACGATCTTCTCGTTCTTCGGGGCCGAGATCGTCACCATTGCCGCTGACGAAACGGCCAACCCCAAGGAAAAGATCCGTCGCGCCACCAACCTGGTGGTGTACCGCATCGCGATTTTCTACATCTTCTCGATCTTCTTCATCGTTTCGCTGGTGGCCTGGAACGACCCGCAACTGCTCAAGGTCGGCTCGTTCCAGCGCGTACTGGAAGTGCTCAACGTACCTGGCGCCAAGCTGATGGTCGACATCGTGGTGTTCGTGGCGGTGACCAGTTGCATGAACTCGGGCCTGTATACCGCCTCGCGCATGCTGTATTCACTGGCCGCGCGCGGCGAGGCGCCTGATGCGGTGCGTCGCGTTTCGGGCAATGGCGTGCCGACCGTGGCGGTGGTGCTGTCGACCCTGGCCGGTTTCGTCGGTTGCTTCGTGAACTATGCCTTTCCGGGTCAGGTGTTCGGTTTCCTGTTGTCCACCACCGGGGCGATTGCCTTGCTGGTGTACCTGGTGATCGCCGTTTCGCAATTGCGCATGCGCGCCATCATGGAACGCCAGGGCACCGAGATTGCCTTCAAGATGTGGTTGTTTCCATGGCTGACCTGGCTGGTCATCGGCCTGATCACCCTGGTGCTGGGCTATATGCTGATCAGCCCGAGCTACCGCTATGAAACCCTGCTGACGGCTGCGGTGACAGGCGCCATCCTGTTGATCGCCTTTGCCCGCCGCAAGCCCGCAGTGAATATCTACGCACAGCAACGCTAGTAGGAGCGCGCTCTGCCGGAATGCCGGACCACCGCGACCGAGTGCGTAGCGCTCGTAAAATCTGCGAAACGCCACAGATTTACGGCTGTGAACACTTAAAATCTGCGAAACGCCACAATTTTACGACTGCTAACGCAGCCGGTCGCGGGCAGAGCGCGCTCCTACCGCACGCGTCAGGGATGACGGGGTTGTCTGATCAGGGGCGGTTGCAAAATGCCGTACACGTATCTGATAATAACTTTCATTCCCATCGAATGAAGTCCCATGACTGTCGATTCTCCTTCCTTGCGCTGTGCCGTCAACGACCTGTACATCGAGCACCACGGTTGGCTGCAAGGCTGGTTGCGCCAGCGCCTGGGCAATCGCAGCGATGCGGCGGACCTGGCACAGGACACCTTCGTGCGTCTGCTCAAGGCGCGTACGGCGCTGGAAGTGCGCGAGCCTCGCCATTACCTGTCGACCATTGCCCGTGGGCTGCTGATCGACCTGTTCCGCCGACGTGCCCTGGAACAGAGTTACCTGGAGTGGCTGGCCAGCGTGCCGCCGGGCGAGCAGCCGTCGCTGGAAGACCAGGCCATCATTGTCGAGAGCCTGATCGAGATCGACCGCATGCTTGACGGCCTGGGTGGCAAGGTCAAGCAGACCTTCCTGCTGGCGCAGTTCGACGGCCTGACCTACCCGGTCATTGCCGAGCGCCTGGGCATTTCGGTGCGCACCGTCAACAACCACATGGCCAAGGCGATGGAGCATTGTTGCCTGATGCAGTTTTCATGACGGCGCCGACGTGAGTCCTTCCGGCCCCGAGCGCGAAGCCATTCGCGTGGCCGCGCACTGGTATGCGCGGCTGGCCAGTGGCGAAGACAGCGAGCATGACCGCGAGGCCTGGCAACGCTGGCATGATGCCGACCCGCTGCACCGGCAAGCCTGGCAACGGGTCGAGTCAGTCAGTTCGCAATTTGCCCGGGTGCCCGGCCAGGTCGCGGCGCCCGTGCTACGGGGCGGCCAGTCGCGGCGCCAGGTGCTGCGCAGCGTGGTGCTGCTGGCAGCCGCCGGCGGCCTGGGTATTGCTGGCTGGCGCAGCGACACCGGGGCCGCCTTGCTCGCCCAATACCGTACCGCTGTGGGCGAGCAGCGCGACCTGCAACTGGCCGACGGCAGCGTCATCAAGCTCAATACCGACACCGCGCTGGATGTCGACTTCAATGCCCGGCAGCGGCAGTTGACCCTGCGTGCCGGCGAAATCCTGGTCAATGCCTCGTCCGATTCATTGGGCCGGCCGCTGTGGGTGCAAACCCCCTATGGTCGCGTGCAGGCGCAGGACACTCGCCTGACCGTGCGCATGCTCGGGCACGGCGCGCAGGTCTCGGTGCTGCGCAACAGTGCCGAGGTGCACCTGCCCGATAGCGGCCCGGCGCAATCGCTGCAGGCGGGCCAGCAGGTGCAGTTCGACCGCGAACATATCGAGGCCGTGCGGCCCAATACGCCGGCCACGGCTGCCTGGCAGCACGGCAGCCTGCTGGCCATCGAACAACCCTTGGGCGAGCTGCTGGCCGAGCTGAGCCGCTACCGGCGTGGCTGGTTGCGCTGCGATCCGGCCGTGGCCGGACTCAAGGTGTCGGGTGCCTTTCCGCTGGCCAATACCGACATCGCCCTGGCGGCGCTGGAAAGCGGCCTGGGCCTGAAAGTGGTGCGCCATACCGCCTTGTGGGTAACCGTCAGCCGCGCCTGACAGAGGCTGTTTTCGCAGCACGGCAAGCGTGCGCAAATAAAAATGCATCGTCTTTGCATTAATCGGGTGTCCCGTTCGGCTAACCCCTCGATACCGGTCATTACATACCCGAGGGGAGGGGACACATGACACCTTGCAAGCCCAAGTACAGCGTGTTGAGCACGGCCATTCGCGTTTGCCTGTTCGGCCTGGGGGCTGTCTGCCTGATGCCATCGTTGCAGGCGGTGGCCGCCGAAACCGCGAGCGAAAGCCGTGTGCGCAGCTATGACATTGCCAGCGGCAGCCTGACCGAAGTGCTCAGCCGCTTTGCCGTCGAGGCCGGGGCGGCCATCTCGTTCGATGCCGCGCAATTGCAGGGGCGTCAGTCGCCGGGCCTGCGTGGCAGCTACAGCCTCCATGAAGGCTTTGCCACGCTGCTGGCCGGCAGCAACTTTCAGGTGGTGGCGCAGGGTAACGGCAGTTATGTGCTGATCGCCAGACCCGAGGTGCTGGCTGACGGCGCCGTCGAACTGGGCGCCATCAGTGTGACCGGCAGCGGTCTGGGCAGCGTGACCGAAAACTCCGGCTCCTATACCACCGGTGCCGTGAGCATCGGCAAATCGCCGCAGACCCTGCGCCGTACCCCGCAATCGGTCACGGTGCTGACCAGCCAGCGCTTGCAGGATCAGGGCCTGACCAACCTGACCACAGTGCTGGAGCAGACGCCGGGCGTGGTCGTCGATTATGTCGACAGTGAACGGGTTACCTATTATTCGCGCGGCTACCAGATCGACGCGATCCAGTACGATGGCGCGACAGTGGTGCAGGGCAGTGGTGGCGGCTCGTTCATCCAGAGCGACTCGGCAATTATCGACCACGTCGAGGTGCTGCGTGGCGCCACCGGCATGCTGCGCGGTTCGGGCAACCCGTCCGGCACGGTCAATATGGTGCGCAAGCGCCCGACACGCGAGTTCCAGGGTTCGGCCAGCGTCACCGCCGGTTCCTGGGATGCCCAGCGTTATGTACTGGACGTGTCCGGCCCGCTGGCCGCCGAAGGTGCCCTGCGTGGCCGGATGATCGCGGTGCACGATGACCGCGACCTGTTTCAGGACAGCCGTATGGAGCGCAAGAACGTGCTCTACGGCTCGCTGGCCGCCGACCTCGGCGAGCGCACCACCCTGACCACTGGCATCGAGTACACCGAGCTGGACGCCACCGGCGCCTGGGGCGGGTTGCCGGCGGATTTCAGCGGCCAGCCGCTGGAGCTGTCGCGCAGCGCCTACCTGGGGGCCGACTGGAACCGCTGGAACCGCAGCAACCTGCAGACTTTTGTCGAGCTCGAGCATCTGTTCGATAACGACTGGGCACTGAAACTGTCCGGCACGCGCACGCATTTTCGCCTGGACAATAATGGCTTCAAACAGACTTTTATCGAGCGTGCCAGTACCACCAACCCTTACCTGATGAACATGCAAGTGACCGAGGGCGATGGTGGTGAAAGCGAGCAGACCAATCTCAGCGCCACGCTTAACGGTCCATTCGATCTGTTCGGTCGCCAGCATGAACTGATGCTGGGTCTCGAACGTATTCGCAATGATTCCACCGCCTCGGCCACCAATCGGGTCGTGGGTGTCTTGAGTGACTTCGATATCCGTAACTGGGACCCCAAGGCGATTGCCGAGCCTGCCATCAACATCACCGCCCGCCCGGTCATGACCCGCACCACCCAGGAAGGCGCCCACGCCACCTGGCGCCTCTCGCTGGCCGAGCCATTGACCGCCATCCTCGGTGCGCGCATGAACTGGTGGAAGTACGACCAGTCGACCACCGCCACCGGCGACTACAGCGTCAACCAGGAAGTCGTCCCGTACGCGGCGCTGATCTACGACCTCAACGACAATTTCAGCACCTACGCCAGCTACACCGAGATATTCAACCCGCAAAGCGCCACGGACGCGGCCGGTTCGGTGCTGGAGCCGATCACCGGTGAGGCCTATGAAATGGGCATCAAGGGCGAGTTCTATGAGGGGCGCCTGAACACTTCGCTGGCGCTGTTCCGCATCAATCAGGTGGGCAAGGCACTCGACGACATCAACAGCCCCAACCCGTGCCCGCCGTTCTACGCCTCCGGCTACTGCCAGACGGCCAGCGGCAAGAGCCGCAGCGACGGTTTTGAGATCGAAGTGTCCGGTGAGGTCCTGCCCGGCTGGCAGGTGTCCGGTGGCTACACCTACACCAGCACCGAATACCTCAAGGACACGGTCAGCAATACCGGTAACGTGCTGCGCTCCACCGACCCCAAGCGCATGCTCAAGCTGTTTACCAGCTATCGCCTGCCTGGCGCCTGGTCGGACCTCACCGTCGGTGGCGGGGTGCGGGCGCAGAGCGATATCTACTCGCGCAGCGGCAATGCCCTGGCCACCCAGAGCGGCTATGCGGTGTACAGCGCCATGGCCAACTATCGCTTCAATGACCATTATTCCGTGCAGCTCAATGCCAATAACCTGTTCGACAAGGCCTATTACAAGAAGATTGGCACGACGGCCACCAGTTATTACTGGGGTGAACCGCGCAGCCTGGAGGTGACCGTGCGCGGCACGTTCTGATCGCGGGTTATAACGGTCCGTGTAATAAAAGGGATGTCCCCTCAAATGAGGGGGCATCCTTTTGTTGTCGGTCAGGGAAAAGGTTATTTGAGGGGGTTGCAGTTGTTCAGTGCCGTCATAGAAATGAAGCATTAAAATAATCGATAAATTCAGGCCGTTTGTGCGACGAGAAAGTTCCGTCCAATGGTTTGACAGTTGAATAATGCTGCGACATTCTAGTGTTCGTTGATAGGCCATTTAAGCCCTCTAGTGCACCGGTTATGGTGCGCTTAAAGCACGTATTGGCCGGTGGTCAAGGCGCCCGGCGGGTGCGTATATCCGTGGTGGCAGCGTCCTCGTTGCGTGACCCATTCTTATAATAATTACAGTGCGTCAAGGGTGGGCTGGCGGTGCGTTTTCGTGACCGCAGGAAACCCTGTTTAATCTGTATTAATCCGCTGCCAGGTTCGCTTATAAGCATTCGGGGCACAGGCCCTGAACCATTCAAACTATAACTTTGTTAGGGCAGGATGCATGGAATCGCATAGCCTGATGCACGACTTCAACCGTCGGCGTTGCCAGTCATATTATTGGTGGGAGGGCGCACCGGCGTCTTACCCGGTGTTCAAGGCGCGGATGCTCAAGGACTACCCGCAAGCCCATGACTGCATCGAGACGCTTCTGCCTGTGGGATTTGCCTCGGCCGAGGCGGGTATCGGAGGCGCGATCACGACCCTGGCTTCGATCAACACCTATCTCAATTCCAACCTGCAGCACTGGGCGCGTCGTGCCCGACCCTGGAGTCAGTTACTGACGCCGGCCCCGCTGCATCGAACGCTCTATGAAGCCGCCTTGCGCGAAAGCGCCGAATTGCTGTTCGACGCCTGGCAGGCCAGTGAGGCGGTGCGTGGCTGGGTGGCCGTAGAGATCGAGCCGAGTGAGTATCACAGCGCCGCTGGCACGCTCAGGCGCGCACGCGAGCTGGCCAACCTGATGCCCAATATCATGGTCAGCGTGCCACTCAGCGAAATGGGATGTGAGGTCATCGAAGAATTGGTCGCCACCGGTCATGCGGTCAATGCCAGCCTGTGTTTCAGCGTGGCACAACTGCGGGCGGGGCTGGCGGCCATTCGGCGCGGGCGCCAACGTGCCTTGAGCCAGGGCGTCTGCCTCAAGCGTACCCGGCATCTGATCAGCGTCATCTATACCGGTTTGATGACTCACCCTGAATTCAAGATGCAGGCCGCGCAGTTTGGCATTGAACTGTCGGCCACCGAACAGCGCTGGGCCGAGGTTGCCCTGTATCGGGCCTTGAGCGGTGCCATGCTTGGCTACAGCGAGGCCACCTGGCTGATGGTGCCGGGCCTGGCGCCGGATCCACAGGGCGCTTTGGCCAGGGGCTGGCCGGCCCAGGGCAGTGTCCAGGAGCCTGTGCTCTACAGCGCCGACGATCGTCAGATCGAGGCACTCATCCGCGTCAGTAGTGACGCACCGTCGAGTGAGGATCAAGACCTTGCGGCCGTACCGGTCGACATCATGCAGCGTTTGTTGCGTATCCCGGCCTTTCGCCAGGTCTGGGGCGCTGACAGCCTGGCCAGTGCCTGCTTTGCCCGGCATCCGGTTTTTCTACAGAACATTGCGCAAAGTTTGCGTGCCTATACCAGGCTACTGGGGGTTGCCCGGCAAGTGAGCCCGCCATCGTATAGCCCCGTGCTTTCATCGAACGAACCTTTCCAGACCGGTGCCTGCCTCAGAAAAAGTGGCTGAAACATGCCCTTTGGTCGCCGACAGCCCTTGATTGTGTTTATTACGCAATGAAATGGCTGTTGGCAATGGCTTTGCGCCTGTATGTTGAGGCGCTTTGATCGCTGGGATGCGTTTTGCGGTCCAACCCTCTGAGAGCCTTACCGGATGTCGGCAACGCCTATTCGCCTGGACTCGCCCAGAATGCTTGATGCACTCAGGGCGCAGACAGGCCATTTGCACACCCGGCTGGAAAAGCGCATGCCGTTTTTCTCGCCCGGCATGAATCACGCGCTGTATGTCCGCCTGATTCAAGCCTATTACGGTTTCTACCAGCCGCTGGAAGCGGCGCTCATGGACTGCATGTGCGCGCCGTCCGGGCTCGACCTGGCCCTGCGCCTGAAGGCCCCGACCCTGCAGCGCGACCTTCAAGCCCTGGGCCATGACGTCCACTCGTTCGCGCAATGGCCTGTGTGCCAGGACCTGCCGCTCATCGACAGCCCCGGCGCGTGCCTGGGGGTGCTGTATGTACTGGAAGGGGCGACCCTGGGCGGCCAGGTCTTGCGTCGGCAGATGCACGCCACTCTGGGGCTGGATGAGCACACGGGCGCTGCGTTCATGAACGTCTACGGTGTCGAGACCGGTCGCCGCTGGAAGGCCTTTCTGGCGCTGCTGGACGAGCAGCCGGCAGACCCTGCCTTGCATCAGGCCGCCGCCCAGGCCGCGTGTGCCACGTTCAACTGTTTCGAGCAATGGCTTGAACGTCAGGGAGTCCTGTCATGAGCCCGCACGATCCGGCACTCTTCAAGCAGTTACTGGCCAACTGTGCCAGCGAGCCGATTCAATATCCCGGGGCCATCCAGCCCCACGGTGTGCTGTTGACGCTGAGCGAGCCGGGCCTTGAGCTGTTGCAGGTCAGCGCCAACATCGAACCCCTGTTCGGCGTGCAACCGGCGCAGGTGCTGGGCCAGCCCCTGGCTTGCCTGCTGGGTCCGGTACAGGCTGCCAGCATTGCCGAGGCTTGCACCGCCGAGTCATTCGTTGATGCCTCGCCCTTGCGGGTCAGTATCCAGGGCCACGCCTTCGAAGCCTTGCTGCATCGTCACCAGGGTGTGCTGGTGCTGGAACTCGAGCGCCAGGACCTGCCGGCCATGCCGGTCGACGACAAGGCCACGAGCCGCAACCTGGGGCGTATCCTGCGTAACCTGCAGGCCGCACAAAGCCTGCCGGCCTTGTATGAAGCCTGCGTGCACGAGATTCAGCGGCTCACCGGTTACGATCGGGTGCTGATCTACCGCTTCGAAGCGCAAGGTCACGGCCAGGTGATTGCCGAAGCGTCTTCGCCGGCCATGGAACTGTACAACGGCCTGTTTTTTCCGGCCTCCGACATTCCCGAGCAGGCGCGTGAACTGTACCGGCGCAACTGGTTGCGGATCATTCCCGACGCCGACTACACGGCGGTCGAGCTGGTGCCGTCGTTGCGTCCCGACACCGGCCAGCCGCTGGACATGAGCTTTGCCACGCTGCGCAGCGTGTCGCCGGTGCATTGCGAGTACATGCGCAACATGGGCGTGCGTTCGTCCATGAGTGTGTCGCTGCTCAAGGGCGACCGGCTGTGGGGGTTGATTACCTGCGGCCACCGTACGCCGCTGTATGTGCCACCTGAACTGCGCAGCGCCTGTCAGACCCTGGGGCAGGTGCTGTCGTTGCAGATCAGTGCCATGGAGGCGCTGGAAGTCAGCCGCCAGCGTGAAACCAAGTTGCAGACCCTGGCGCGGCTCAATGGCTTGATGATCAATGCGCAAGACACGGTGTTCGAAGGCTTGAGTGCAGAGCCGCAAACGTTGATGGACATGGTCGATGCCAGCGGCGTGGCGATCATCGAAGGCACGACCTTGCACCGATATGGCAAGTGCCCCGAGCCCGGGCAGATCCATGCCTTGCACGCCTGGCTGCGGGCGCAGGGCGAGCCGGTGTTCGCCAGCCATCATCTGTCCAGCGTGTATGCACCGGCCGCCGATTACCAGAAAGAGGCCAGCGGTGTATTGGCCATGAGCCTGCCCAAGCCGGTGGATAACGGGGTCTTGTGGTTTCGTCGGGAGGTCAAGGAAAGCATTCCGTGGAGCGGCAACCCGGAAAAGCCGCTGGACATGAGTGATGCCGAAGGCACGCCGCGCCTGCGGCCACGCACCTCGTTCGAAATCTGGAAGGTCGAGGTGGCCGGCATTGCCGCGCCGTGGAGTCATGGTGACCTGTTCGCTGCCCAGGACCTGCGCCGTTCGGCCCTGGAAAACGATCTGGCTCGTCAGGTCTTGCGTGAACAGCAGGCTGTCCGGGCCCGCGATGATCTGGTCGCGGTGGTTTCCCATGACTTGCGCAGCCCCATGACCGTGATTTCCATGCTCTGCGGCATGATGCAGAAGTCGTTCAGTTCCGAAGGGCCGCACGCATCAAGGCGTATTTCTTCGGCACTCGACACCATGCAACAGGCGGCCAGCCGCATGAATGTGCTGCTTGAGGATCTGCTCGACACCTCGAAAATCGAAGCCGGGCGCTACACCATTGCTCCACGCGTGCTGGAAGTCAGCCAGATTTTCGATGAGGCCTATACGCTGCTGGCACCGCTGGCGCTGGACAAGGCTGTCGAGCTGGTCTTCATGCCGTGCCTGGACCTCAGGGTCAATGCCGACCCGGAGCGTCTGTTCCAGGTGTTGTCGAACCTGATCGGCAATGCCATCAAGTTCAGCCCCAAGCAGGGCCGTATCACCGTCACAGCCGAGCCGTGCGGCAGCGATATTGCCTTCAGTGTGCGCGACAGTGGCGAAGGGATTGCCCCTGAGCAACTGCCGCACATTTTTGATCGGTACTGGACGCTCAAGGACAACAACCCCAGTGGCACCGGCCTTGGACTGTACATCTCCCAGGGCATTATCAAGGCTCATGGTGGGGTGCTGACGGCCGAAAGCGAAGTGGGACAGGGCAGCGAGTTTCGTTTCACCGTCCCGAGGGTGCTGTAGGACCGGCTTTAGCCGGGAAGGGCACACCACACGCCTGTGTCATGCCCTTTACGGCCAAAGCGATTCACCGCCCGGCCGCTCCTGCCAAGGCGCTACAGCACGTCTCGATCAGTAGCGGATCATCACCGATTTGAGCTCGGTGTAATCATCAATGAACGCTTCGCCGAACTCGCGGCCGATGCCTGAGGCCTTGATCCCGCCGAACGGCACGGCCGGGTCGAGCAGGGTGTGCATGTTGACCCACACGGTGCCGGCTTCAATGCGTGGCACCATGCGCATGGCCTTGCCCAGGTCGTTGGTCCACAGGCTGGCGCTCAGCCCGTAAGGGGTGTTGTTCATCAGGGACAGCATTTCCTCCTCGTCGTCATACGGCAGGAAGGTGGCGATGGGGCCGAAGGTTTCTTCGTTGAGCAGGCTGTCGTTCACCGAGTTGGCCAGGATCACGGTCGGCTCGACATAGAATCCCTCACGCTCGATCAGCCGGCCGCCATGCACGATGGTGCAGTGTTCGGCGCGCGCCTTGTCAAAGAACGCACCCAGTTTCTGTTGGTGGACACGATTGGTGACCGGCCCGAACTCGGTGCTTTCATCCAGCGGCGAGCCGATCTTCAAGGCCTTGAGGCGCAGCGACAGCTTGTCCATCAGCTCATCAATCCTGTGACGCGGCGCAAAGAAGCGCTCGGCTGCTGCGCAGATCTGCCCCGAATGCAGGAAACCGGCTTCAATGGCGCCGTTGACCGCCTTGTCGATGTCCACATCGGCCAGGAAACCTACCGAGTTCTTGCCACCCAGCTCCAGCGTGGCACGGGTCAGGTTGGCGCCAAAGGCCGTCTTGCCCACTGCAATGCCGGTCGGTACGGAGCCGGTGAACGACACCTTGTCGGTGCCCGGGTGTTCGATCAGCGCCTGGCCGACCTTGCC
Source organism: Pseudomonas sp. Leaf127 (assembly GCF_001423155.1). Taxonomy (NCBI): domain Bacteria; kingdom Pseudomonadati; phylum Pseudomonadota; class Gammaproteobacteria; order Pseudomonadales; family Pseudomonadaceae; genus Pseudomonas; species Pseudomonas sp. Leaf127. The sequence goes on from NZ_LMOA01000020.1 coordinate 317,864, forward strand.
CATGCCGGTTACCACGTTCAGCGCGCCGGCCGGCAGCCCGGCCTGCATGCCCAGTTCAGCGATGCGCAGGATGGTCAGCGGGGTGAACTCGCTCGGCTTGATGATCACGCTGCAGCCGGTGGTCAGCGCCGAGGCCAGTTTCCAGATGGCGATCATGGTCGAGAAGTTCCACGGCACGATGCCGACGACCACGCCGATCGGCTGGCGCAGGGTGTAGGCGGTGTACTGCTCACCGTTGAATGATGGCAATGACGGGGTGATGGTCTGCCCGGTGATCTTGGTCGCCCAGCCGGCGAAATAGCGCAGGAAATTGGCGGCCATGCCGACTTCGAAGGCCCGCGAGATCTGAATGATCTTGCCCGATTGCAGGGTCTCGATCTGTGCCAGCTCTTCGCCATGCTGCTCCATCAGGTCCGCCAGCTTGTGCAGTACGCTGCTGCGCACCGCCGGTGCTGTCTGTGACCAGGTCTTGAAACCTTGGCGCGCCGAGGCCACCGCCGCGTCAATGTCTTCGCCGTTGGCATTGCTGACCCGCGAGATGACCTGGGCGTTGGCCGGGCTGACCACGTCGATTTTCTCGCTGCCGTGCGCAGCAACGTGGCGGCCCTCGATGAACAGGCCATGGTCACGGTCCAGAAAGGCCTGGACCTGGGGAAGCAGTTGAATATCGGACATGCAATGTACCTCGGGCAGCAGCGGCGGCAGAAAGGGAAAGTCGCAGGCGTTCAGGGTACTTTTCGGCTGGCCGGCAATCTTGATCGTCCCTGACCCGGGCTTGTCTCTGCCTGCCAGATGGGAGCAGGCCAATGCAGAGGCGCACGCTATGAAAAGTGCAATCTTCCATGTGGAAGGTGCATTTTCCAGGGCGTGGGCGACGCCCATACTGAAGTCGTATTCGGGTGGCAGGGCAGGACCTTCAAGGTGATGCCCGATGCGCCAGCCCGCAAAGCGTTTTCCAATAATAAGCAGAGCCCCCTCATGAAAAAGCCCAATCCGCTGCTCGAAGACCTGCGTGCAATCCTGCCAGCCATCGCGGCCAATGCCGCCCAGGCCGAGAAGGACCGCCAGGTGCCTGACGAGAACATCGCCATGCTCAAGCGCATCGGCCTGCACCGTGCCTTCCAGCCGCGCCATTACGGTGGCCTGGAGATTTCCCTGCCACAGTTCGGTGATTGCATCGCCCTGCTGGCCGGCGCCTGTGCCAGCACCGCCTGGGCCATGAGCCTGCTGTGCACCCACAGTCATCAACTGGCCATGTTCTCGTCCCGCCTGCAGGATGAAGTCTGGGGTGAAGATCGCGACGCCACCGCCAGCAGCAGCGTGGCGCCGTTCGGCCGCACCGAAGAGACCGAGGGCGGCGTGATGTTCAGCGGCGAGATGGGCTGGAGCAGCGGCAGCGACCATGCCGAGTGGGCCATCGTCGGTTTTCGGCGCAAGAACGCCGAAGGCACCCAGGACTACTGCTTCGCTGTATTGCCGCGCAGCGACTATGAGATTCGTGATGACTGGTACGCCGCCGGCATGAAGGGCAGCGGCACCAAGACCTTGATCATCGACAACGTATTCGTGCCCGAGTACCGCATCGAGAAAGCCAAGGACATGATGGAAGGCAAGTCCGCAGGTTTTGGCCTGTACCCGGACAGCAAGATCTTCTATTCGCCGTACCGCCCGTATTTCGCCAGTGGCTTTTCGACCATCAGCCTGGGCGTTGCCGAGCGTATGCTGGTGGCCTTCCGCGAAAAGACCCAGAACCGTGTGCGCGCCTACACCGGTGCCTCGGTGGGCGCCGCCACGCCTGCGCTGATGCGCCTGGCCGAGTCGACCCATCAGGTGGCGGCGGCACGGGCTTTTCTGGAAAAGACCTGGCAGGAACATGCTGACCATAGCGAGCGTCACCAGTATCCTGCGCGTGAAACCCTGGCCTTCTGGCGCACCAACCAGGCCTACGCGGTCAAGATGTGCATCCAGGCCGTGGACCGCCTGTTCGAAGCCGCCGGCGGCACCGCCTGGTACGAAAGCAACGAGATGCAGCGCTTGTTCCGCGACGTGCACATGACCGGCGCGCACGCCTACACCGACTATGACGTCTGTGCGCAGATTCTGGGTCGTGAACTGATGGGCCTGGAGCCCGATCCGTCGCTGGCCTGATCCGCGGCGTCCTCCCTTCATTCTCATAAAAATCGTCAGCAGGGCAGCGTGTCGAGCGCTGCCCGGGAGTCTTGCATGTCCGAATCAGCCACTGCTGCACCTGCCGTCAACAACCCGCTGGACGGCCGCGCGTTTCGCCGTGCCCTGGGCAACTTCGCCACCGGCGTCACGGTGATCACCGCCGCCACCGAAGCCGGCCAGAAGGTCGGCGTCACCGCCAACAGTTTCAACTCGGTGTCGCTGGACCCGCCGTTGATCCTCTGGAGCCTGGACAAGCGCTCTACCAGCCATGAAGTGTTCGCCGAGGCCTCGCACTTTGCGGTGAACATCCTGGCGGCCGACCAGATTGATGTGTCGAACAATTTTGCCCGACCCAAGGACGACCGCTTTGCCGGTATCGAGCATGAGCCGGGTGTGGGCGGCTCGCCCTTGCTGGCTGACTGTTCGGCGCGTTTCGACTGCGAGAAATACCAGCAGATCGACGGCGGCGATCACTGGATCCTGATCGGCAAGGTGGTGGCCTTCGACGACTTTGGCCGCTCGCCCTTGCTGTATCACCAGGGTGCCTACTCGATGGTGCTGCCGCACACGCGGATGACCAAAAGAGAAGAAGGCCAGCCACCGAGCAGCCACTTCCAGGGCCGCCTGCAGCACAACCTGTATTACCTGATGACCCAGGCGCTGCGGGCCTATCAGGCCGGTTACCAGCCGCGCCAGTTGTCCACCGGGTTGCGCACCAGTGAGGCGCGCATGCTGATGGTGCTGGAAAACGATGCAGGGCTGGCCCTGAGCGAACTGCAACGCGAAGTGGCAATGCCGGTCCGCGAAATCGACGAGGCCGTGGCCAACCTGCGACGCAAGGGGCTGGTGTGCGACCGCGACGAGCGTGTGTGCCTGACGCCCAAGGGCGTGGACGAGACCGAGGGGCTGTGGAGCATTGCCCGCGAACAGCAAGACAAGGTGTTCAGCCAGTTCAGTCAGGAGCAGATCGACACCTTCAAGCACGTCTTGCAGGCGGTGATCCGCAACGGCTGAAGGGCCTGCCGTGATTGACCCAAGACCCCGACCCTGTGTCGGGGTCTTGCCTATCCGCCACTTTGGCAGGGCGATGCAAGCAGGTTGGCAGCCATGCACATGCACGCGGGGGGCGATCCGGGATCAGATTGGCGTTGAAGCCTTTATGTCCGGAGTGCACCGATGTTTTTCAAGAACACTACGTGGGTCGATGAGCTCCGGCCGGTGCTGCAACGCATCGCCGCCGGTCAGCCGGTGGGTGAGGTGCAGGGGACGACCTTGCAGCGTTTTCCGGCCGTGCTTGATGATCTGGCGCAACTGGCCGATCAGTACGCTGGCTTGCGCGAGCGGGTCGGGCAGGAAACTGCCGGGCAGGCCGCACTGCAGGCACAATTGCGCAGTGAGCATGAGGCGCGCCAGGCGCTGGAGTCCGAACACTGGCGTCTGCAACAGCAGGTCCAGGCCTTGCAGGACGAAAATCGTCAATTGCACGAGCGCGTGCAGGCGGCTCAGCAAGAGCAAAGGGCCTGGACCTTGTTGCAATCGACCATGACCGAAGGCTTCTGGGACATTCGGGTTGCCAATGGCCGCATCGACGATCCGGCGAGCCTGATGCGCATTTCCGACCCGTTTCGCACCTTGATGGGCTATGCCCCTCACGAACTGCCCGACGGCTGGGACACTCAGGTCAATATCTCGCACCCCGACGACCTGCCGGGTGTCATGGCCATCTTCGAGCGTGAAATCGTTGCCCCCGGCGGCAGCGGCGAGTACGTGTTCGAATTTCGCATGCGCCACAAGAGTCGCGGCTATATCTGGTGCCGCGAGCGTGGCCGGGCCATCCGTGACGAGCGCGGTGTGCTGCAACGGGTGATGGGCGCGGTGCGCGACATCAGCGACGAACGCTCGGCCAAGGCCAGTCATGCACAGATGCTGGAGCACAACGACGCCACCTACGGGCAGATATCCACGGTGGTCGGCGTCATCAAGGGTATTGCCGACCAGACCAACCTGCTGGCCCTGAATGCTGCCATCGAGGCGGCGCGTGCCGGGGATGTGGGGCGAGGTTTTGCGGTGGTGGCCGATGAGGTCAAGAAACTCGCCGAAAGCACGCGCCATGCGACCCAGCAGATTCAGACGATGCTGGTGCATAAGTAAAGGGCACCCTGACCCGGATAGGGGATCATTCGCCATCTTGGTACGCGGCAAATGGCCTGGCGCCGGTTTTCAGGGCATAAAAAAACCCCGCACGCGTGCGGGGTTTTTTATTACGCCAGGTCAGTCAATCAGGCTTGAACGACCGGGATGTTGGCGTTGGCGGCCGCTTCACGGAACTCGGCGATCTGGTCGAAGCTCAGGTAGCGGTACACGTCCGCTGCCATGGTGTCGATCTGATTGGCGTATTCCATGTACTCCTCGACGGTCGGCAGGCGACCCAGGATCGAGGCAACCGATGCCAGCTCGGCCGAGGCCAGGTAGACATTGGCGCCGTCGCCCAGACGGTTCGGGAAGTTACGGGTCGAGGTCGACACCACGGTGGAGTTCGGCTCTACACGTGCCTGGTTACCCATGCACAGCGAGCAGCCTGGCATTTCCATGCGTGCGCCGGCCTTGCCGTAGATGCCGTAGTAGCCTTCTTCGGTCAGCTGGTGAGCGTCCATCTTGGTCGGCGGCGACAGCCACAGGCGTGTAGGCAACTGGCCCTTGACCTTGTCCAGCAACTTGCCCGCTGCGCGGAAGTGGCCGATGTTGGTCATGCACGAACCGATGAACACTTCGTCGATCTTCTCGCCCTGTACGGAGGAGAGCAGGCGGGCGTCGTCCGGGTCGTTCGGGGCGCAGAGCACAGGCTCCTTGATGTCCGCCAGGTCGATCTCGATGATCTCGGCGTATTCGGCGTCCGGGTCGGCAGCCAGCAGTTGCGGGTTGGCGATCCAGGCTTCCATCGCCTGGGCACGACGCTCCATGGTCCGCGCATCGCCGTAGCCTTCGCTGATCATCCAGCGCAGCAGGGTGATGTTGGACTTGAGGTACTCGGCGATCGGCTTCTCTGGCAGCTTGATGGTGCAACCGGCGGCCGAACGCTCGGCCGAGGCGTCGGACAGTTCGAACGCCTGCTCGACGGTCAGTTCGTCCAGGCCTTCGATTTCCAGGATGCGACCGGAGAAGGCGTTGATCTTGCCTTTCTTCTCGACGGTCAGCAGGCCTTTCTGGATGGCGACGTAAGGAATGGCATGGACCAGGTCACGCAGGGTGATGCCCGGTTGCATCTTGCCTTTGAAGCGCACCAGGATCGACTCGGGCATGTCCAGCGGCATTACGCCGGTGGCGGCGGCGAAGGCGACCAGGCCGGAACCGGCCGGGAAGGAGATGCCGATCGGGAAGCGGGTGTGCGAGTCGCCGCCGGTGCCGACGGTGTCAGGCAGCAGCATGCGGTTCAGCCAGCTGTGGATGATGCCGTCGCCAGGACGCAGGGACACGCCGCCACGAGTGCGGATGAAATCCGGCAGGGTGTGGTGGGTGGTGACGTCGATCGGCTTTGGATAGGCCGCGGTGTGGCAGAACGACTGCATGACCAGGTCGGCAGAGAAGCCCAGGCACGCCAGGTCTTTCAGCTCGTCGCGGGTCATCGGGCCGGTGGTGTCCTGGGAACCGACGGTGGTCATCTTCGGTTCGCAGTAGGTGCCAGGGCGCACGCCTTTGCCTTCTGGCAGGCCGCAGGCCTTGCCGACCATCTTCTGTGCCAGGGTGTAGCCCTTGCCGGTGTCGACCGGGGCTTCAGGCAGCTTGAACAGGTCGGTCGGACCCAGGCCCAGTTCGGCACGGGCCTTTTCGGTCAGGCCACGGCCGACGATCAGCGGGATACGGCCGCCGGCGCGGACTTCGTCCAGCAGGACCGGGGTCTTGAGTTCGAACGTGGTGATGACTTCTTCGCTGTCGTGCTTGCAGACCTTGCCCTGGTGCGGGTACAGGTCGATCACGTCACCCATGTTGATGTTCGAGACATCGAATTCGATCGGCAGGGCGCCGGCGTCTTCCATGGTGTTGTAGAAGATCGGTGCGATCTTGGTGCCGAAGCAGAAACCGCCGGCACGCTTGTTCGGCACGTACGGAATGTCGTCGCCGAAGAACCACAGGACCGAGTTGGTCGCCGATTTGCGCGAGGAGCCGGTACCGACCACGTCACCAACGTAGGCGACCGGGAAGCCGTCGCCGTACATCTGGGCGATCTGCTTCATCGGGCCTATGGAGCCTTGCACGTCAGGCACGATGCCTTCGCGGGCCATTTTCAGCATGGCCAGGGCGTGCAGCGGGATGTCCGGGCGCGACCAGGCATCGGGCGCCGGCGACAGGTCGTCGGTGTTGGTCTCGCCGGTGACCTTGAAGACGCGCAGGCTGATCTTGTCGGCCAGGGTCGGGCGCTTCTTGAACCACTCGCCATCGGCCCACGATTGCAGGACAGCCTGGGCATTGGCATTGCCGGCCTTGGCTTTTTCGGCTACGTCGTGGAAGGCGTCGAACATCAGCAGGGTGTGCTTGAGCTGTTCGGCAGCGACGGTGGCCAGATCGGCGTCGTCGAGCAGTTCGACCAGGGTGGCGATGTTGTAGCCGCCCTGCATGGTGCCCAGCAGTTCGGTGGCGCGCTTCTTGTCGATCAGCGGGGAGGTGACTTCGCCCTTGGCCAGGGCAGACAGGAAACCGGCCTTGACGTAGGCCGCTTCGTCAACGCCTGGTGGTACGCGGTTGGTGATCAGGTCGACAAGGAAAGCTTCTTCGCCAGCCGGGGGATTCTTCAGCAGCTCGACCAGGCCTGCGGTTTGTTCGGCGTTAAGCGGCTGGGGCACGATGCCCTGGGCGGCACGCTCTTCGATATGTTTACGGTAGGCTTCAAGCACAGTATTACCCTCATCAGTGGTCCCAAAAGGGTGTCCGGGACGCTCATCCAGATAAATGTCGTACCTTGTGTGTGGATGCTTTTCGAGCATGCTGACCAGGGTAACGACCTTATCTTACGAAGCTGTTTTCAAAGTTTTACGCCTGCTGAACGGCTGGGTGGGACAGTCGGTCGGCCATTCGTGATGAGGGAATGGCCGGGTCGACACCGGACGGCGGGATAACTTGACTGTGCTCGTGACGCTTTGAAAACAGCTTCCGACGGACATTGGCGCCTTATAAGGCCCGGTGATTCTACGGGAAAACTTCAACAAAGGTAAGTTAGCCCCTACATGTTCAGGGGTGACCCTGGTTAGACAAAGGGCTAACATGACGCCTCGTTCCACCAGTCGCTGCCCGCCCTTCATGCCTGATCAGATCATCAAGACGCCTTGCATAGGCCTTTGCTCCACCGTCTTTGGCGACCGGGTGTGCCGTGGTTGCAAGCGTTTCCACCATGAAATCGTCAACTGGAACGCCTACAACGAAGACGAAAAGCGCGCCGTGTGGCTGCGCCTCGAACAGTTGCTGGTGCAGGTCATGACCGCCAAGGTCGAAATCTTCGATGTGGAAAAACTGCGCGGGCAACTGACGATGCGCAAGATCCGTTTTGTGGCGCACCAGTCCGAATACTGCTGGGCCTACCAGTTGATTGCCCGTGGCGCGCGGGTGATCAATCAGGTCGAGGCCTATGGCTTTGTGCTGCTGCCCGAGTTTCGCGACTGGGCGCTGCCGGATTTGCGCGACGCCATCGACCGGGAATTCTTCCTGCTGTCCGATGCGCATTACGACCGCTACATCGCCCCGGCCTTTTTGCGCGATGCGTTCGATCGCGCCACGCCGTAGGCGTAAAGGGTGATGCCATTGCCGGCAAGTCGCCTCCCACAGTCTGATGCCAGGCCCGAGATCCAGAACAACATCAATCCTGTGGGAGGCGGCTCTGCCGGCGATGACGTCAGCAAGGCCCACACACCTGCTGCGCCTTTCCCATCGCCATCGCCGGCAAGYCGCCTCCCACAGACTGATGCCAGGCCCGAGATCCAGAACCACATCAATCCTGTGGGAGGCGGCTCTGCCGGCGATGACGCCAGCAAGGCCCATACACCTGGTGCGCCTKTCCCATMGCCATCGCCGGCAAGCCGCCTCCCACAGGTCTTGTGTCAGGCACGAGATCCAGAACMACATCAATCCTGTGGGAGGCGGCTCTGCCGGCGATGACGTCAGCAAGGCCCATACACCTGCTGCGCCTGTCCCATAGCCATCGCCGGCAAGCCGCCTCCCACAGACTGGTGCCAGGCACGAGATCCAGAACAACATCAATCCTGTGGGAGGCGGCTCTGCCGGCGATGAGGCCAGCAAGGCCCACACACCTGGTGCGCCTTTCCCATAGCCATCGCCGGCAAGCCGCCTCCAACAGTCTGGTGTCAGGCACGAGATCCAGAACAACATCAATCCTGTGGCGGCTCTGCCGGCGATGAGGCCAGCAAGGCCCACACACCTGGTGCGCCTTTCCCATCGCCATCGCCGGCAAGCCGCCTCCCACAGCCTGGTGTCAGGCCCGAGATCCAGAACAACATCAATCCTGTGGGAGGCGGCTCTGCCGGCGATGAGGCCAGCAAGGCCCACACACCTGGTGCGCCTTTCCCATCGCCATCGCCGGCAAGTCGCCTCCCACAGTCTGATGCCAGGCCCGAGATCCAGAACAACATCAATCTGTGGGAGGCGGCTCTGCCGGCGATGACGCCAGCAAGGCCCACACACCTGCTGCGCCTTTCCCATCGCCATTGCCAGCAGTTGCTGCCTCCCACTGTTGAGTGTCAGGCGCAAAAACGGGTGAAAACCGGCTTGGCTGACGGGCATTGGTCCTGCGTGGCAGGCGTGAGTTATTGTGTCGCGAGCGGCGCCTATGGCTCGTATAATGCACCGCTTTGCCCAGCCGTCCTCGTGAGCCTATGTACCCGATCCCTGAAATCGAAGCCTTTCTGCTGTGCCGCACCCCCGATGCCTGGGTGCAGGCGGCGCTGCGCAACCTGGATATTTTGCTGATCGACCACGCCAACAACGAGAAGAAAGCGGCCGGTGCGGCGTTCCAGTTCATGTTCCAGTACAACGACAAGTTCGACCTGCAGGCCAAGATGTCGCGCCTGGCGCGTGAAGAGTTGCGCCACTTCGAGCAGGTCATCAGCCTGATCCGCAAGCGCCAGATCCCCATGGCCAATATCAGCTCGGCGCGCTACGCCGGTGCCTTGCGCAAACATGTGCGCAACCACAACCCGTACCGGCTGACCGACGCGCTGATCGTCGGTGCCATCGTCGAGGCGCGCTCGTGCGAGCGCTTCGCCGCCCTGGTGCCGCACCTGGATGAAGAGCTGTCGAAGTTCTACGCCAGCCTGCTCAAGTCCGAGTCCCGGCATTTCCAGGACTACCTCAAGCTGGCCTATGCCTATGGCGAAAAGGCTGACGTCGACGCCAAGATAGAAGAGATCCGCCTGGCCGAGCGCGAGCTGATCGAAAGTCCCGATGAAGATTTTCGCTTCCACAGCGGCGTGCCGATCGCGGCGTAATCGACACGGGCAGCACCCTCGAAAACGACCGGCTCGCCACCGGTCGTTTTTTATGGGTAATTAATAAGCAAGCTAACGAAGGCTTTGACATTGGCTGCCCAGGCAGTAATATTTTGCAATAACTGCCTAAGCAGCTTTTCGGGTGAATTCTTGAAACATTTTTCGGCGGACAACTTCGACTCCAGCCTGATCGGCCTGTTGGTGGGGCGTACCAATGCGCTCAAGGACCGCATGCTGGACAAATACCTGGAGCCCCACGACCTGACCTTTGCCCAGTTCAAGGTGCTGATCGTCATTGCCCAGTTCTCCTCCGACACCCCGGTCGAGCTGTGCCGGCACCTGTCGCTGGACAGTGGTTCGATGACGCGCATGCTCGATCGCCTCGAACACAAGGGCCTGGTGGTGCGCAGCCGTTCGGCTGCCGACCGGCGTCAGGTCAAGGTGGTGCTGACCGCAAAGGGCCAGGCCATCGCCGACTTGCTGCCGAGCATTGGCGCCGATGCCATGAACGACACGTTCGCCGCGCTGGACAAGGAAGAGATCGAAACCCTGCAGCGCATCCTGACCAAGGTGCTGGTGGCCGCCGATGATCACCTCACCCTGACGCGTCTGAGTTTCAAGTCCGCCGGTGCCCATGAAAAGCCGTGAGGTGAATCGCCACGTCATGTGCCTGGCAGCGGCTTTGCCGACGATGCCGGGCTCCCGGATTCCAACCGTTTTGCAGACTACAAGGTAATCGCCATGGCCACTGATGCTCCTGATTCTTCATCCGCCAGCCCCGCCAGGGAACAGGGCTCCGGCAAACGCAAGGTGCTCCTGCTTGGCCTGTTGCTGCTGGTGATTGCCGGTGGTCTGGGTTTCTGGGCCTGGCATGAGCTGTATGGCCGTTGGGGCGAAAGCACCGACGATGCCTATGTAAGCGGCAATGTGGTGGAAATCACGCCGCTGACCACCGGCACGGTGATCAGCATCGGCGCCGACGATGGCGACCTGGTGCGCGAAGGTCAGGTGCTGCTCAGGTTCGACCCCAGCGATGCCGCTGTCGGCCTGCAAAGTGCCGAGGCCAACCTGGGCAAGGTGGTGCGCCAGGTGCGCGGCCTGTACAGCAATGTCGACGGCATGAAAGCGCAACTGGCGGCCCAGCGCGCGGCGGTGCAAAAAGCCCAGGACAATTACACCCGGCGGCGCAACCTGGCCGCCAGCGGGGCGATCTCGCAAGAAGAGCTGTCGCATGCCAAGGATGACCTGGTCAGCGCGCAAAGCGCCCTGAGCAATGTCCAGCAGCAACTGGCCAGCAGCGTGGCGCTGGTGGACGACACACAGGTTTCCTCGCACCCCGATGTAAAGGCCGCCGCCGCGCAATTGCGTCAGGCCTGGCTGGCCGATGCCCGCACCACATTGGTGGCGCCGGTGACCGGCTACGTGGCCAAGCGCAATGTGCAACTGGGCCAGCGGGTGCAGCCGGGTGTTGCGACCATGGCCGTGATTCCGCTGGACCAGCTGTGGATCGATGCCAATTTCAAGGAAACCCAACTGGGCAAGATGCGCATCGGCCAGCCGGTCGAAGTGCACGCCGACCTGTACGGCAGCGATGTGACCTACCACGGCACCATCGACAGCCTGGGCGCCGGCACCGGCAGTGCCTTTGCTTTGCTGCCGGCGCAGAACGCCACCGGCAACTGGATCAAGATCGTCCAGCGCGTGCCGGTGCGTATTCATATCAACCGCGACGAACTGGCCGATCACCCGTTGCGCATTGGCCTGTCGACCACCGTGGAGGTCGACCTGCATGACCAGAGCGGCCCGGTGCTGGCCCAGCAGCCGCCCAGGCAGGCGAGCTTCAGCACCTCGGTGTATGACGAGCAACTGGCTGAGGCTGACGCACTGATCGCACGCCTGATCCATGAAAACAGCGCCGCCGGCAGCAAGGCCACCGCACAGCGCTGATCAACCTGCTGTTCTGCCAGGGCGCCGACACTGTGCGCGTGCCCGGGCGTCTCTTCCGGTATCCAGGGATTTGCGATGAGTCAGAACGCACCCGCTTCATTCACGCCGCCCAGCCTGCTGATGTGCACCATCGGCCTGTCGCTGGCGACCTTCATGCAAGTACTCGACACCACCATCGCCAACGTGGCGCTGCCGACCATTTCCGGCAACCTGGGGGTCAGTTCCGAGCAGGGCACCTGGGTGATCACCTCGTTCGCCGTCAGCAACGCCATCGCCTTGCCCCTGACCGGCTGGCTGAGCCGGCGTTTTGGCGAGGTCAAGTTGTTCCTCTGGGCCACGCTGCTGTTCGTGCTGGCCTCGTTCCTGTGCGGCATTTCCCAGTCGATGCCCGAGCTGGTGGGCTTTCGGGTGCTGCAAGGCGTGGTTGCCGGCCCCCTGTACCCCATGAGCCAGACCCTGCTGATCGCCATCTATCCACCGGCCAAACGGGGGATGGCGCTGGCGTTGCTGGCCATGGTCACGGTGGTGGCGCCGATTGCCGGTCCCATACTGGGTGGCTGGATCACCGACAGCTACAGCTGGCCGTGGATCTTCTTCATCAATATCCCGATCGGCTTGTTCGCGGCGTTCGTGGTCAAGACCCAGATGGCCAAGCGGCCGGTCAACACCAGTCGCCAGCCGATGGACTACATCGGCCTGTTGACCCTGATCATCGGCGTGGGTGCCTTGCAGGTGGTGCTCGACAAGGGCAATGACATGGACTGGTTCGAGTCGGGTTTCATTGTCATCGGCACGTTGATTTCGGTGGTGGCGCTGGCGGTGTTCGTGATCTGGGAAATGACCGACCGTCATCCTATCGTCAACCTGCGGTTATTTGCCTATCGCAATTTTCGCGTTGGCACCATCGTTCTGGTGTGCGGTTATTCGGGGTTCTTCGGCATCAACCTGATCCTGCCGCAATGGTTGCAGACACAGATGGGCTACACCGCGACCTGGGCGGGGCTGGCAGTAGCGCCGATCGGTATCCTGCCGGTATTGATGTCGCCGTTCGTGGGCAAGTACGCGCACCGCTTCGACCTGCGCCTGCTGGCGGGCCTGGCGTTCCTGGCCATGGGCTTGTCGTGCTTCATGCGTTCGGGGTTCACCAACGAGGTGGACTTTACCCATATCGCGCTGGTGCAGATGTTCATGGGCATTGGCGTGGCGCTGTTCTTCATGCCGACCCTGACCATTCTGTTGTCGGACCTGCCGCCGCACCAGATTGCCGATGGATCGGGACTGGCGACCTTCCTGCGAACCCTGGGCGGCAGCTTTGCCGCGTCGCTGACCACCTGGATCTGGATCCGTCGTGCCGACCAGCACCATGCTTACCTGAGCGAGCACATCAGCACGTATGACCCGGTGACCCGCCAGACCCTGGACACACTGGGCGGCGCCGGTCCGCAGGCGTACGCGCGGCTTGAACAGACCCTCAACAGCCAGGCCTACATGATGTCGACGGTGGATTATTTCTACTTGCTGGCCTGGGGGTTCATGGGGTTGATCCTGCTGGTGTGGCTGGCCAGGCCCCCGTTCGCGGCCAAGGCCGGACCGGCGGCGGGGGGAGGGCATTGAGGGGGATGGGTGTTTAGAGATTTTGTGGTGATCTGTGAGATAGATTCCGACCCTCTCCGGGTCGGGTCACTTTGGTTATGGCCAAAGTAACCAAAGCCATTGCTCCTGGTTCCGGCCCCTTCGGGGTCCCCTCCTTCCGGCGTCGCTCGGGGGGGCGCCGCTTATGGGCCGTCCCTGGCCCAAGTGGCTAACAGACCCTAGCCCTTTTCCCCCTGCGCAACGCCTCCACTCGGCCTGCACAAGTCGCGATTTGTGTCGCCTGTACTATCGCGCATGAAAAGCAAAGCAAGCGCTTTTGCTTCTGCCTGCTCTTGCTCTTCTATGCAAATCTCACAGACAACACCGTTCGCGACCTGGGCGCGGCCCGATGGAGTGGCGCCGAAAGGAACCCGGCCCGGAAAGGGGCGTAATCTTTCTGAAAGACCCCTGCAGAAAGCCCGAGCAACCCAGACCTCAAAAAAACCATCAACCCCGTCTTAATAAACCCCGCCACCACTGGTCGGTGCCGGCGCGTCCTTGAAGGCGCCGGCCAGGGTCTGCAGGCCGCGCATCAGCACCGTGGTATCAACGCCAACCGCCACGAACCGGGCCCCCAGTTCGATATAGCGCCGCGCCAGGTTCTGGTCGGCGCTGAGAATGCCCGCCGCCTTGCCGGCCTTGCCGATCCGTACGATGGCGTCCTCGATGGCCGCCTGCACATCAGGGTGGCCAGGGTTGCCACGGTGCCCCATGGCTGCGCTCAGGTCGGCAGGCCCGATGAACACACCGTCCACGCCGTCTACCGCCAGAATCGCATCCAGATTGGCCAGCCCCTGCAGGTTCTCGATCTGCACCAACAGGCACATCTGCTCATCGGCCTTGTCCAGATAGCCCGGGATGGTGTTCCAGCGCGACGCCCGCGCCAGCGCACTGCCCACGCCACGAATGCCGCTGGGCGGGTAGTGGATGGCCCGCACCAGCTCACGGGCCTGGTCTGCACTTTCGACCATCGGCACCAGCAGCGTCTGCGCGCCAATGTCGAGGATCTGCTTGATCAAGGCAGTGTCGCCGATCACCGGGCGGATGACGGCCTGGCTCGGGTAGGGCGCCACGCTCTGCAACTGGCCCAGCAAGCCACGCAGGTCGTTGGGGGCGTGTTCGCCGTCGATCAGCAGCCAGTCGAAACCGGCATTGGCCGCCAGCTCCGCACAATACGGATCGGCCAGGCCCAGCCACAGACCGATCTGCGCCGGGCCGGTTTGCAGGCGTTGCTTGAAGGTGTTGATAGGCATATCCATGTTCAGCTCCTTGGGTGCGCACCCCGGTAGGAGCGCGCTCTGCCCGCGACAGAGTGCGCAGCGCTCGCAAAAATCTGCGAAACGCTGAAAGTTTACGACTGCTACGCAGCCGGTCGCGGGCAAGCGCGCTCCTACCGATCGAGGGGGGTCAGACAAACCGGCAAGCGATGCTGCCGAGCTGGTCGTAGTCGACGTGGAAGGTGTCGCCGGGGTTGGCTGCCACCGGACGGGTGAACGAACCGCCCAGGATGATCTGGCCCGCTTCCAGGGTCACGTCATACGGCGCCAGCTTGTTGGCCAGCCACGCCACGCCCTTGGCCGGGTGGTTGAGCACCGCCGCCGAGACGCCCGATTCTTCGATCACGCCATTGCGGTACAGCACCGCCGGCACCCGGCGCAGGTCGATGTCATTGGGCCGCACCGGCCGTCCGCCCATGACCACGCCGGCATTGGCGGCGTTGTCCGAGATGGTGTCGAACACCTTGCGCGTCACTTTGCTCTGCGGGTCGACCTGCTGGATGCGCGCATCAATGATTTCCAGCGCCGGGATCACCCACTCGGTGGCATCGAGCACGTCGAACACGGTCACGTTCGGGCCCTTGAGCGGCTTGCCGAGGATGAACGCCAGCTCCACTTCCACGCGCGGCACGATAAAGCGATTGAAGGGAATGTCGGTGCCTTCGTCGAAGAACATGTCGTCGAGCAACGCGCCGTAGTCAGGCTCGGTGATATTGGAAGAGACCTGCATGGCCCGCGAGGTCAGGCCGATCTTGTGGCCGACCAGCTTGCGCCCGTCCTGGATCTTGCGCTGTACCCAGGCGCGCTGGATGGCGTAGGCGTCCTCAATGGTGATGTCCGGGTATTGCAGCGAGAACTGGCCAACCTGTTCGCGGGAGCGTTCGGCCTGGTCAAGCCGCTCGGCGGCTTGCTGGATGAGGTGTTTATCAAGCATCGGAAACGTTCCTTATTGCGGGTTGACGATGGCGGCCGGGGTGCGCAACACCAGCAGGCTGCCCAGGGCGATCAGCAGTGCCAGCACATAAAGGGCCAGGCTGGCGCTGTGGGTGGTGTCGCGCATCCAGCCAATCAGGTAGGGCGCGAGAAACGCGGCGATGCTGCCGAACGAACTGATCAGGCCGATACCGGCCGCTTGCGTGCGGCTCGACAGGAACGCCGGCGGCAGTTGCCAGAACATCGGCAATGCCGCGCTGGCGCCCATGCCGGCCACGATCAGCCCGGCCAGTACTGGCAGCGTGCTGCCAGGGGCGATGCCGGCGGTGGCAATGCCGACGGCGCACATCAACAGCGGCACACACAGGTGCCAGCGGCGTTCGCGATGGCGGTCTGAAGAACGCCCGCAGGCGAGCATGAAGAACACGCCGGCCAGGTACGGCAACGCGCTGAGCCAGCCGACCAGGCTGTCACGGGCGATACCGGCGCCGTGGATCAGGGTCGGCATCCAGAAGGCCAGGGTGTTGACCGCCAGCATCACCGCAAAGTAGATCGCCACCAGCAGCCAGACATGCCCGTCACGCACAATGCCGGCGAACGAGGTGATGGTCTTGCGTTGTTCTTCTGCCTTCAGTTCGTCGCCCAGGCGCTGCTTCTGCTCGCGGCTCAGCCAGCTCACCTGATCAAAGCGCTCGGGCAAGACACGCCAGACCAGCAGGCCGAGCAGCACCACCGGTGAGCCCTCGAGCAAGAACATCCACTGCCAGCCGCGCAGGCCGCCGGCATCGTTGAGGTTTTCCAGGATCATCCCGGACAACGGCCCGCCGATCACCCCGGCCATGGGCACGGCAATGGCGAACAGCGCGGTGATCTGTGCCCGGCGGCTGGCCGGGTACCAGCGATTGAGGTACACCAGGATGCCGGGGAAGAACCCGGCTTCGGCCACCCCGAGCAGAAAGCGCAGGGTGTAGAAGCCGCTGGCGGTCTCGACCAGCAACATGCCCGTGGACATCACACCCCATACCACCATCAGCATCGCGATCCAGCGCCGTGGGCCGACGCGGTCCAGGGCCAGGTTGCTCGGCACACCGAATAGCGCGTAGGCGACGAAGAACAAACCGGCGCCCAGGCCGTATACGGTGTCGCTGAACTGCAGGTCGGCACTCATCTGCATCTTGGCAAAGCCGATGTTGATGCGGTCCAGGTGCGCGAACAGGTAGCACACCAGCAACAGCGGCATCAGCCGCCAGGTCACGGTGCGGTGGGTCGAATCGCTGACGGCGTGAGGCGTGCCGACAGTGTGGGCGGATTGAACAGTGCTCATGGTCTTGTACTTTTTATTGAGTGAAACGGCACAGGGAAAACGCAGGTTCAGAGGGCCTTGTTGAACAACGGGTGCAGGCTGCTGTGCTTGCCGTCGTAGACCTGGCCGACGCTTTCGTCGATCTGCAAGGTGATGCCTATGGGGCGTTGTTGCACGATCGGGTCCAGGTGCTGGTGCAGCACGGCCAGCAGGCTGTCGCCGGTGGTCTTGTGCACCGTGGCACTGCGGCCTGCGGCCATGCGCAGGTTGGCGTAAATGAACCCATAGTCGCCCTTGCCATCGGCCACCGCACTGTGGGCGGCGGGGTAGGCCAGCACCCGGGTACCGCCGGTGGGGAACACTGCCTTGCCGCTTTCATCGCGCTGTTCGAGCATGGTGTCGGCCAGGGCGCGGCACAGGCCGCTGATATCAGCGTCGCGTTCCAGGTCCTGGGTGTAGAGCAATACCAGATGCGGCATGGGGTGTTCTCCGTGATGGGTGGCTTGGGACGCGCATCGTGCGCGAGGTCCTGTGTATTACAACCGGCTCGTGGACACCACCGCAGCCGGGTTGGCGGCCTGTGCCGCCGGAATGGCCGAGCCATCTTGCGGGGTGACCGGGAACAGGGCGTTGATCTGCCCGGTGCCCGAGGAGCCGAAGTAAGGCGTCAGCACCTCGACGTTGCCGTCGTAGTTCGACCAGCCCAGCGCGCCGAGCAGCATGGCGGTGTCGTGCATGAAGCCTTCGCCATGCCCCTTGGAGGCGTACTCGGGCAGCATGCCGCAGAATTCGGGCCACTCGGCGTTCTCCCACATCTTCACCACACGGTGGTCGAGGGTTTCCAGAAACGGGCTCCAGACCTTGGTCGAGAAATCGGGCGCCTGGCCGTTCTGGGCAAAGCGGTGGGTCAGCGAGCCGCTGGCCAGGAACGCCACGGTGCCGTCGTAATGATCTTCAACGGCCTTGCGCATTGCCCAGCCCAGGCGGGCGCTGTCGTTGAGGTAGTGTGAAGTGCACAGCGCCGAGACCGAGATCACCTTGAAGTGCTGGTCCTGGTTCATGTAGCGCATCGGCACCAGGGTGCCGTATTCAGGCCCCAATGTCGTGGCGTGGTGGGCCATGGTCTCGACATTGAAGCGGTTGCATTCCTCGGCCAGCAGCAGGCCCAGTTCCTTGTTGCCAGGGAACTCGTATTCCATGTTGCTGATGAAGTGCGGCAGTTCGTTGCTGGTGTACACGCCTTTGTAGTGCGGGCCACACAGCACGTGGTAGTTGGCGTTGACCAGCCAGTGGGTGTCGAACACCACGATGGTGTCCACGCCCAGTTCGCGGCAACGCCGGCTGATCTCGTAATGACCGTCAATGGCCGCCTGGCGAAAGCCCTGGCGAGGGCCGGGCAGTTCCGACAGGTACATCGACGGCACGTGGGTGATCTTGGCAGCGAGAGCGAGTTTGCCCATGGTGATCTCCAGATTGTTCTTATTGACGCCGCCCCCTGTGTAGGAGCGCGCTTGCCCGCGACCGGCTGCGTCAGCAGTCGTAAATTCGTAGCGTTTCGCAGATCTACAGCCGTAAATTTTCAGCATTTCGCAGATCTACAGCCGTAAACGTTCAGCGTTTCCGAAATTTTGCGAGCGCTGACGCACTCGGTCGCGGGCAAGCGCGCTCCTACGTGTCAGGAGCGGCAGGTCAGGCGGCCGTTCAGATCCCCCAGCGCGGGATGTGGTGGCTGCCCATGGATATACACACGTTCTTGATTTCGGCAAACACCTCGAAGCTGTACTGACCGCCTTCGCGGCCGGTGCCCGAGCCTTTCACGCCGCCGAACGGCTGGCGCAGGTCGCGTACGTTCTGGCTGTTGATGAACACCATGCCCGCTTCGATGCCATAGGCCAGGCGGTGGGCCTTGCCGATGTCCTGGGTCCAGATGTAGGAGGCCAGGCCGTATTCGGTGTCGTTGGCCAGTTGCAGGGCTTCGGCTTCGTCCTTGAACGGGATCAGGCAGACCACCGGGCCAAAGATTTCTTCCTGGGCAATGCGCATCTTGTTGTTCACGTCGGCGAACACGGTGGGCTGGATGAACTGCCCGCGTGCCAGGTGCGCCGGCAGGTTCGCCGGACGTTCCAGGCCGCCAGCCAGCAAGGTGGCGCCTTCTTCCAGGCCGATCCTGATGTAGCCGGTGACCTTGTCGTAGTGGGCCTGGGTGATCATCGAGCCGACCTGGGTCTTCGGGTCGCTCGGATCACCGACAATCAGGCGCTTGGCGCGGGCGGCGAATTCGGCGACAAATTGCGGGTACACGCTTTCCTGGATGAAAATCCGGCTGCCGGCGGTGCAGCGTTCACCGTTGAGCGAGAAGATGGTGAACAGGGCCGCGTCCAGCGCACGCTCCAGATCGGCATCTTCGAAAATCAGTACCGGCGACTTGCCGCCCAGTTCCATCGAGTACTTCTTGAGGCCCGCGGTCTGCATGATTTTCTTGCCGGTCGCGGTGCCGCCGGTGAACGAAATCGCCCGTACGTCCGGGTGGCGAACCAGCGCGTCGCCGGCGGTGGCGCCGTAGCCCTGGATCACGTTGAGCACGCCGTTGGGAATGCCGGCTTCGACGGCCAGGCGGCCCAGCTCGTTGGCGGTCAGCGGCGACAGCTCGGACATCTTCAGCACCGCCGTGTTACCCAGCGCCAGGCACGGCGCGGTCTTCCAGGTGGCAGTCATGAACGGCACGTTCCACGGCGACACCAGGCCACACACACCCACTGGCTGGTACAGGGTGTAGTTGAGCATCTGGTCATCGACCGGGTAGCTGTGGCCGTCCATGCGCGTGCAGACTTCGGCGAAGAAGTCAAAGTTGTGCGAGGCGCGCGGAATCAGCACGTTCTTGGTCTGGTGGATCGGCAGGCCGGTGTCCATCGTCTCCAGCTCGGCCAGCTTCGGCACGTTCTGGTCGATCAGCTCGCCGAGCTTGCGCATCAGGCGGGCGCGTTCCTTGGCCGGGGTATTGGCCCATTTCGGGAACGCTTCCTTGGCCGCTGCCACGGCCTGGGCAACTTCTTCGGCACCGCCGCTGGCGACCTCGCCGATGGCCTCGCCGGTGGCCGGGTTGTAGTTGACGAACACGTCTTTGCTTTCGACCTCACGGCCGTTGATCCAGTGCTTGATCATGGGGTTCACGCCTCTTGTTGTTGGGTTGGCAAGGCGAAGAACTCGGCTTCGCTGACAATACGGTTGACCAGACGGCCCACGCCTTCGACTTCCACGATCACTTCATCGCCCGGCACCACATCGGCCAGGCCTTCAGGCGTGCCGGTGGCGATCATGTCGCCTGGTTGCAGGGTCATGAAACCGGACAGGTATTCGATCAGGTAAGGGATGTCGAAAATCATGTCCTTGGTGCTGCCTTCCTGTTTCAACTCACCGTTGATCCAGGTGCGCAACTTGAGGTCGGATACATCCGGCACATCGGCGACATCGACGATGAACGGGCCGACCGGGGTCGTGGCGTCGCGGTTCTTCACCCGCAGGTTGGGGCGGTAATAGTTTTCCAGGTAGTCACGGATCGCGTAGTCGTTGCACACCGTGTAGCCGGCCAGGTACTCCAGCGCGTCTTCGCGCTTGACGTTGCGCGCCGGCTTGCCGATCACGGCCACCAGTTCGCACTCGTAGTGCATGTACTTGACGTTGTCCGGGCGCCAGGTGACCTGGTTGTGGCCGGTGTAGGTGCCCGGCGACTTGACGAAGGCCAAGGGCTCGGTGGGCGGGGCGAAGGCCAGCTCGGCGGCATGGTCGGCGTAGTTGAGCCCCAGGGCGAACATGCTGCCGGTGGCCGGGGGCAGCCACTGCACCTGGTCTTCGGCGATCAGACGACCGTCGGCCAGGCGCACGCTGTTGCCGTCTTCGACCGTAACGGCCTGCACCTGACCCTCGAAACGGATACGGGCGTGTTTCATGGGCGCAGCTCCTCGGCAATGATGGTGTTGCTCAAGCGGCCGCAACCGGTGATCTCGACGCTGACACGGTCGCCGGGCTGTACATCGACGCGGCCTTCAGGGGTGCCGGTGATCAGCACATCGCCTTCGTGCAGGGTCATGAACTCGCTGATTTCGGCGATCAGTTGCGCCACGTTGCGCACCCAGTTGGCCGTGGTGTTTTCCTGGCGCAGTTCATCATTGACGAACAACTTGAGGGTCAACTGGCCGGCATCGGCAATCTGGCCGACCGGCACCAGTTCCGGGCCCAGGGCACAGAAGCCGTCGCGGCACTTGGCCTTGACCGCCGGGCGGTAGTAGCTGTCTTCGGGCAGGCTGAATTCATTGACGATCACGTAGCCGGCCACATGCGCCAGGGCATCGGCCTCACTGACCCGGCTGGCGCGCTTGCCGATCACCACGCCCAGTGCAGGGCCCGGTTGCAAGCGCTCGACACCCGCCGGGTAGACCACCGCACCCTCATGGCTGTTGCGGGTGTTAGGGGTCTTGATGAACAGCACCGGCTTGACCGGCGGCTTCTGGTAGGGCGCTTGCTCGAATTCGGCGAGGCGTTGGCCCAGCAACCCCTGGTAGTTCAGCGCTACGCCGAACAGGGTGCCGTTGGCAACGTCGTGCAGGGCACGGCTCATGCTTTTCTCCTGGCGGTGACCGGGCAGCGGCTGCCGGGTCGATGATTTTGTTAATGTGTTAACTTTATAAGTTAAGATGTTAACGATCGTCAAGTGCGAACCATCGCTCCACTGTTCGGCGCCACAAAAAAGGCGGAGCATGAGCCTCGTTTCGCCCGCAGGCCGACAACAAAAAGAGAACGCTCCGATGAATGATCGACAGCCGATCCCTAACATCAACATTGGCCAGGTCTATGACCAGCGCTACAGCGATGCCGAGGTGCACTACGACAAGCTCGGCAACCTGGCCGGGTTTTTCGGGCGCAATATGCCCGTGCACCGCCACGACCGTTTTTTCCAGGTGCATTACGTCAACAGCGGCACCGTGCGGGTGTACCTGGACGACCAGCAGTACGTCGAGTCCGGGCCGATGTTCTTTCTCACGCCGCCGACCATTCCCCACTCGTTCGTCACCGAGCCGGACAGCGATGGCCACGTGCTGACCGTGCGCCAGCAACTGGTCTGGGCACTGATCGAGGCCGACCCGACGCTGGCGCCTGGTCCGCAATTGCCGGCGGCCTGTGTCGCGTTGTCGCGCCTGGGGCCGGAATTTGCCGGCGAGATCCGTCGCCTGGGGTTTCTGTTCGAAGAACTGCGCGAGGAAATCAACGGCCAGCGCGCCGGACGCGGCATGGCGCTGGACAGCTTGACCCAGTTGATCATGACCAGCCTGCTCAGGCTCTGTGCACGCTCGTTGCAGGCACGCCCGGCGCGGCATGAGGACTTGCAGATCTTTCACCGTTTCAATGAGCTGATCGAGGCCCATTACCTGCAGCACTGGGCACTGTCGCGTTATGCCAGCGGCATTGGCGTGACCGAAGCGCGGCTCAATGATGTCTGCCGGCGCATCGCCGACCTGCCGTCCAAGCGCCTGATCCTGGAGCGCCTGATGCAGGAGGCCCGGCGCCTGCTGCTGTTCACCGGGCTGTCGGCCAACGAGATCTGCTACCGCCTGGGCTTCAAGGACCCGGCGTATTTCAGTCGCTTCTTCCATCGTTATGCGGGCGTGACGCCGGGGGAGTATCGCCAGCGACAACCCGGCTTGCGGTAAAGCGGGCATGATGAATGGCCGGATAAAAAAAAGCCGCGCAAGCGCGGCCGAAGTAATGAGAATGTTGCCGTTGCCCGAGGCTTGGCCGTCTGTTCCAGGCATCAGGTTCGCTCATGGCCATGATGGGCATCGGCAGCGATGCCGGAAATGGCTTTTCGACAGAACCGATTGCACTTTTCGCGGGCCATGCAAACACTGAACTGTTCGTTTACTTGTTAATTACGTGTCGGCTATAGTCCCAGCCCATTGTTTGACTATCCGAACCGCGAACGCTCATGCCGACCCCCAGACCTTCCCTGACCCTTACCCTGCTGCAGGCCCGTGAGGCCGCGATGGCCTTTTTTCGTCCATCGCTCAACGAGCATGGCCTGACCGAACAACAATGGCGGGTCATTCGCATCCTGCGCCAGCAGGGCGAGATGGAAAGCCATCAACTGGCCGACCAGGCCTGCATCCTCAAGCCGAGCATGACCGGCGTGCTGGCACGCCTTGAGCGCGATGGCATCGTGCGGCGCTGGAAGCCGGCCCACGACCAGCGGCGCATGCTGGTCGGCCTGACCGAGCAGGGCCAGCAGTGCTTCGTGTCGATGAGCGAAGACATGGAGCGCAACTACCAGCGCATCCAGGCGCAGTTCGGCGAAGAAAAGATGCAGCAACTGCTCGAACTGCTGCGTGACCTCAAGCGCATCGAGCCCTGACCCGACAGCCACCCGTGCAAGGCTCAAGCGCGCAGGTGGCTTGTCATTGTGCAAACACACAGCAAAACCTCGCCGCTGTGGTGCAAACCTCCAAAGCGTTTTGATTGATGCCCTTTTATGATCGGCTGGCTGCCCCGCAAGCTTCATAAAAACAACAAGCTTTGAGGAATCTCCCATGTCCCACTCGCCGACTCGCGAGGCTCAAGACGTGCAAGGCAATCAGGTCTATCGCCTGATCACCCTGCGTCTGATCCCCTTTATCTTCATTTGCTACCTGTTCAATTACCTGGACCGGGTCAACGTCGGCTTTGCCAAGTTGCAGATGCTCGAGGCCCTGAATTTCAGCGAAACAGTGTACGGCCTGGGTGCCGGGATCTTTTTCATCGGCTATGTCTTGTGCGGCCTGCCCAGCAACCTGGCGCTCAACCGCTTCGGGCCGCGGCGCTGGATCGGCCTGATGATGATCACCTGGGGCACTTTTTCCACCTGCCTGCTGTTCGTCACGACGCCTGTGGAGTTCTATGCCCTGCGCTTTCTGACCGGCATGGCCGAAGCCGGCTTCTTCCCCGGCATCGTGCTGTACCTCTCGCGCTGGTACCCGAACCAGCGCCGTGGCCGGATCATGGCCTTGTTCATGTGCGCCATCCCGGTCTCCGGGCTGCTGGGCGGACCGTTCTCCGGCTGGATCCTCAACCACTTTGCCTTGGGGCAGGGCGGCCTGCAGGGCTGGCAGTGGATGTTCCTGATCCAGGGTCTGCCGACCGTGGCGCTGGGCGTGCTGGCCTTCAAGCTGCTGTGCGACAAGGTCGAAGACGCTGCCTGGCTGACGCCCGAGCAACGCCAGCGGGTCAGGCTTGACGTGGCCAACGATGAACTCAATCGCCCCGTACAGGCCGCTTCATCGGTCGCCAGCGTACTGACCATGCCGGTCATCTGGGTCTTGGGTTTCATTTATTTCTGTATTCAGAGTGGCGTGTACGCGATCAACTTCTGGCTGCCCTCGATCATCAAGAACCTGGGCTTCAACGATGCGCTGGTGATTGGCTGGATCAGTGCCATTCCGTACCTGCTGGCCGGGGTGTTCATGCTGTTGGTGGGGCGTTCGGCGGACCTGCGCAACGAGCGCCGCTGGCACCTGGTGATACCGATGCTGATGGGCGCCGCCGGGCTGATCATCGCGGCCAACTTCGCGGCTGTGCCGGTCATTGCCATCGCCGGACTGTGCATCGCCACCATGGGTGCGCTGACCAGCCTGCCCATGTTCTGGCCACTGCCGACCGCGCTGCTGAGCGCCAGCGTTGCCGCCGGCGGCCTGGCCCTGATCAACTCCATCGGCCAGATGGCGGGCTTTCTCAGCCCGTATCTGGTGGGCTGGATCAAGGATCAGACCGGCTCGACCACCGTGGCGCTGTACTCGCTGGCGGCACTGACCATCGTCGGCAGCCTGATCGCCCTGCGCCTGAGCCGTCAGTCGACTGCGCAACGCGCCGCCGCCGAAACAGCGCTTAGCGACCCCAACGTATAAACAGTAGGAGCGACCAACGGTCGCGAAGGCCTATTTGCGACCTTTACTCGCGAAGGCCTATTCGCGACCGTTGGTCGCTCCTACACGGGTGTTTGCGGCACGCCAAGGCGGCTGGTGATCTCCTGCGATCTTGCGCCGCTACTCAACCGCCTCGTACGGCAGTCCCACATAGTTTTCGGCAATGGTCTGGCGCCCGGCCTGCGAGCCGATGTAGTAGTCCAGTTCGGTCTGCTGGATGCGCTGGCTGAAGGCGTCAGTGTCGGGAAACTTGTGCAGCAGCGAGGTCATCCACCACGAGAAGCGTTCGGCCTTCCAGACCCTGCGCAGGCAAATGGCCGAGTAGCGCTCCAACAGGTCGGTACGGCCTTCGCGATAGACCTTGAGCAGGATGTGGTACAGGGTGCTGACGTCGCTGGCGGCCAGGTTCAAGCCCTTGGCACCGGTAGGCGGCACGATGTGCGCGGCGTCGCCGAGCAGGAACAGGTGGCCGTACTGCATCGGCTCGACCACGAAGCTGCGCAGCGGGGCGATGCTTTTTTCGATCGAAGGCCCGGTGACCAGGCGCTCGGCCAGGTGCGTGGGCAGGCGGGTCTTGAGTTCGGTCCAGAAGCGTTCGTCCGACCAGTTCTCGACCTGCTCTTCGGCGCCCACCTGCACGTAGTAACGGGTGCGGGTGGCCGAGCGCATGCTGCACAGGGCAAAGCCACGCGGGTGGTTGGCGTAGACCAGTTCTTCGTTGACCGGCGGGGTATCGGCCAGCACGCCCAGCCAGCCGAACGGGTAGACGCGCTCGAAAACCTTGAGGCTGTCGCTGGGGATCGACTGGCGCGACACGCCATGAAAACCGTCGCAACCGGCAATGTGGTCGCAGTCGATGCGCACGGTTTCGTTGCCTTGCCGAAAGGTCACGTACGGACGCTTGCCCTTGAGTTCGTGCAACTGCACGTCCTCGGCGTTATACAGGGTCAGGGCACCGGCCGCCTGGCGGGCTTCCATCAGGTCGCGGGTGACTTCGGTCTGGCCGTAGACCATCACGGTCTTGCCGTCGGTCAGGCCCTTGAGGTCGATGCGCTCGCAACGCCCGTCGAAGGCCAGCTCGAAGCCGTCGTGCACCAGGCCCTGTTCGTCCATGCGCGCACTGACGCCGGCTTCACGCAGCAAGTCGACCATGCCTTGTTCGAGCACGCCGGCGCGGATGCGCGACAGAATGTAGTCGGGGTCTTTGCGTTCGATGATGATGGTGTCGATGCCGGCACGCTGCAGCAACTGACCCAACAGCAGCCCGGACGGGCCTGAGCCGATGATTGCGACTTGGGTTTTCATGGTTGTTGTCCTGTCTGTGATCCCGGCAACCTGGGGCTTGCGGGATGTCGTTGTTTTTGTCTCCTGCATTTTTAATGGATGCACAGTGCATAAGAAGGCACTATCGAGGCCATTATCTGGACTTTTCAAGGATTGCCTTGCCCATTGGCAAGGTAAGGGGAGTGACCATGTCCAAGCGTGTCGTCAATCCGGTACCGGTGTTCAAGCTGTACGGCGAAACGGCCGCCTGGCCCACGCCGGACCTGATTCACTGCGAGACGATCCCCGAGCGCAGCAGCCTGCATGACTGGGAAATCAAGCCGCATCGGCACGGCGACCTGGTGCAGTTGCTGTACGTGCAATCGGGTCAGGCCCTGCTCAAGGTCGAGGACGAGGTGCGCGAGGTGCAGGGCCCGGTGCTGCAGGTGGTGCCGGCCCTGAGCGTGCACACCTTCCGTTTTGCCGAGAATATCCAGGGCCACATCCTCAGTCTGGCCAGCCCGTTGGTGGAGCAGCTCGAAGCGGTGCTCGACGGCTTGAGCCTGGGCGTGGCGCAGTGTCACGTGCCCGATGATGACCCGGCGCAACTGGATCAGCTATTCAATGCCATCGCCGACGAATACCGCCAGCCGCGCAGCGGCCGCGACCTGATGCTGCACGCGTTGATCACGATGCTCATGGTCTGGCTGAGCCGGCGTCATCAGGCGCAGGCAGCGGGGCACGAGACGGGCACGCCAGACCGCGGTCGCGAGCATCTGCAGGCGTTCATGCACCAGCTTGAGTCGAGCTTTCGCCTGCACTGGCCCATAGACGAACATGCCCGGCGCCTGGGCCTGAGCGCTGCCCACCTGAACGCGTTGTGTCGTCGATTGTGCGATCAGTCGGCGTTGCAGGTGATCAACCAGCGCCTGCTACTGGAGGCCAAACGCAACCTGGTGTACACCGCCATGACCATCAATCAGGTCTCCGACAGCCTGGGCTTCTCGGAGCCGGCGTATTTCACGCGCTTTTTCAAGCGCGCCACCGGCCTGTCACCCCGGCAGTTTCGCCACCCGCGTTGACACGGTGCTGAAATGCCTTTCCCTTAAAAAATAAGCCACTGATTTTATTGGATATTAAATTCACATCTGTAGGCGATGATCCTGTGTCACTGGCACCGCGCCAAGGCGGCACGCTTTCGCGCAGCAAACACTGGCCCGGTAGGAGCGCGTTTACCCGCGACCGGCTGCGTAGCAGTCGTAAAATTGCAGCGTTTCACAGATTTCTGCGAGCGCTTCGCACTCGGTCGCGGGCAAGCGCGCTCCTACCGGGTCCCCTGTTTGCTGCGCGACAGCGCTTCGCCTTGGGCCTGTGTCAGCTTACGACCTGATAGCAGGGTACGTATTCGGCACCGCCGGGCAGTTTCATGCGGTGTTGCTCGACAAACGCCTGCAGCAGTTTGTCCAGCGGCTGCATGATCGCCGGGTCGCCGTGGATCTGGTACGGGCCGTGTTCTTCGATCAGGCGGATGCCCTTGTCCTTGACGTTGCCGGCCACGATGCCGGAGAACGCGCGGCGCAGGTTGGCGGCCAGTTCGTGGGGCGGCAGGGCATGGCTGAGCTTGAGCTGGGCCATGTTCTCGTGGGTCGGATCGAACGGGTGCTGGAAGCTTTCGTCGATCTTGAGCAGCCAGTTGAAGTGAAAGGCGTCGTTGCGCTCGCGGCGGAACTGCTTGACCGCCTTGAGGCCCTGGGCCATCTGGCGTGCCACCTCCGACGGGTTGTCGATGATGATCTGGTAGTGACGACGGGCGTCCTCGCCCAGGGTCGCCTGCACGAAGGCATCCAGCTGGCGCAGGTAGGGTTCGGTGCTTTTCGGGCCGGTGAGGATGACCGGGAAGGGCAGGTCATGGTTGGCCGGGTGCATGAGGATGCCCAGCAGGTACAGGAATTCTTCAGCCGTGCCGGCGCCGCCCGGGAAGATGATGATGCCGTGGCCAACGCGAACGAAGGCTTCGAGGCGCTTTTCGATGTCCGGCAGGATCACCAGTTCGTTGACGATCGGGTTCGGCGCCTCGGCGGCGATGATGCCCGGCTCGGTCAGGCCCAGGTAGCGGCCACCGTGGATGCGTTGTTTGGCATGGGCAATGGTGGCGCCCTTCATCGGGCCTTTCATCACGCCAGGACCGCAGCCGGTGCAGATGTCCAGGCTGCGCAGGCCCAGTTCGTGGCCGACCTTCTTGGTGTACTTGTATTCTTCGGTGTTGATCGAGTGACCGCCCCAGCACACCACCAGCTTCGGTTCCACGCCCGGGCGCAGGGTGCGCGCATTGCGCAGCAGGTGGAACACGTAGTCGGTGATGCCTTGCGAGCTGCTCAGGTCGATGCGCTGGCTGTCCAGTTCGCTTTCGGTGTAGACGATGTCACGCAGGGCGCTGAACAGCATTTCCCGGGTGCTGGCGATCATTTCGCCATCGACGAAGGCGTCGGCCGGGGCGTTGAGCAGTTCCAGGCGTACGCCACGGTCCTGCTGGTGGATACGCACTTCGAAGCTCTCGTAGGCTTCCAGGATGGTCTTGGCGTTGTCGACATGGGCGCCGGTATTGAGAATGGCCAGGGCGCACTGGCGAAACAGGGTATAGACGCTGCCGGAACCGGCGGCGCTCAGTTGCTGCACTTCACGCTGGGACAGTGTTTCAAGGCTGCCTTTGGGGCTGACCGAGGCATTAATCACGTTTCTTGGGATCATTCTATTTTCCATTGGATCGACGCCGTGCGGCCTGGGCTCAAGGCCCGGTGGGGCAGGCATCCGGATGGTGAGCATCAAGGATGTTCACGCCTGACCGGTATTCTTGCTGGCAGCCGGACAGGAAAGCAAACCAAACCATGCCTGGAGACTATCGGGTAAGCGTTGCCAGGCCAAGAATGAACCTGAGCCGTTTTGCAAGGTCTGTAGGCTGATGGATGTGCGCCTGTTCTGCAGACCCTGGTGGTGTTGCAGGTCACGGCCCGCCACTTGATGCCCATCGTGCGCCGGCCCGTTCATCGCGGCCTTTGTTTTATCCAGCCAAGACAGTTATTGCCATGCCTCGTCATTTTTTCGCACTGCGGGCTCCAGCTTCCGGCCTGTTCTCTCTCGCGACCACGCGCCGCACCCTCAAGCGCGGGCTGTTGATCGGCCTGTTTGGCCTGCTGGCACCCCAGGCGCTGCAAGCGGCCGGCAACGACCGCTGGATCAGCGACAGCCTCAATACCTATGTACGCAGTGGCCCGACCGACGGCCACCGGATCGTCGGCACGCTCAAGTCCGGCCAGAAAGTCGAATTGCTGGAAACCCAGGGCGACTACAGCCGGATTCGCGGCGAAGGCGGCAGCACCGTCTGGATTCTCAGCAGTGACCTGCAGGCCGAGCCGGGCCAGTCCGAGCGCTTGCCGCAACTGACCGGCCAGGTGGCGCAACTGACCGATCAGTTGGCCAAGATCGACGACACCTGGAAGGTTCGCGTGCAGGGCATGCAGGAAACCCTGGATACGCGCAAGGCACTGATCGACGAACTGGAGACGCGCAACAAGGAACTCAACGAACAACTGACCCAAGCGCAATCGCAACTGCGCGACGCCCAGGCACGCCTGGGCAATGAAAACCAGCAGGCCCTGATGGGCTATATGGTCTACGGCGGCAGCATTGCCGGCGCCGGTTTGCTGGTCGGCCTGATCCTGCCCTCGCTGACCCGACGCCGCAAACGCAACGATGGTTGGTCATAACACCTCCCTTTTCACCCTTTGACAGGGTGACCCAGGTCTCTTTTTCAGCCGCTGCGCGGACGCAATGTCTCGCGCAGCAAGATCTGGTTCTATAGTTTCCCCACCTTTGGTCGAAAACCTTCAGGAACATGCAAGCCTGCAGGTGCGACAGGATGTGTGGAAAACTGTTTGATGGCACGTTGCCGTTAGCTATCATCTGCGCCCTAGCAACCGACCGAACGTCTGAGCCCAGGCAGTCGAGCACGGCTTTGCACTTTGAAAAACAGGATTCTGGATGCTGGCGTACAACCAAAAAAGCTTTCTGATCGTTGACGACTTTTCCGACTTTCGCAGTTCGGTCAGGTCCATGCTGCGTGAGCTGGGCGTCAAGGAAGTGGATACCGCCGACACCGGCGAGCAGGCCTTGCGCCAGTGCTCGCAAAAACGTTACGACTTCGTTTTGCACGACTTCAACCTGGGCGATGGCCGCAAGAATGGCCAGCAGGTGCTTGAAGACCTGATGACCGAGCGGCTGCTCAGTCACGAAAGCGTGTTCATCATGGTGACGGCTGAAAACAGCCAGGCCATGGTCATGAGTGCGCTGGAATGGGAGCCGGACGGCTACCTGACCAAGCCGTTCAACCGTGCCGGCCTGTCGCAGCGCCTGGAAAAGCTGGTGCAGCGCAAGACTCTGCTCAAACCCATCTTCCAGGCCCTGGACCGTCAAAAGCCGATCGAGGTGCTCACCGCCTGCACCCAACTGACCCAGAAAGACCCACGCCTGGCCCCTTTGTGCCTGCGCTACAAAGCCACGGCCCTGCGCGACCTGAACCAGTTCGAGCCATTGCACAAGCTGCTGACCTCGATCATCGCTGACCGGCCCACGCCCTGGGCGTTTGGCATGCTCGGCAGCCTGTTGCTCAAGCGTGGCAAGACCAGCGAGGCGCTGGCGGTCTACGAGCAGGCCACCAAGGCGTTCTCGATGTTCCCGGCGCTGTTCGATGGCCTGGCTGACGTGCTGGTTGCGCGCGGGGAGGTCAAGCGCGCGCAGAACGTACTGGAAGCGGCCGTGCGCCTGTCGCCGCTGGCGGTTCGCCGGCAGACGCTGCTGGGCAAGCTGGCGCTGGACAACAACGACTTCGACGGTGCTTCGAAAGCCTATCGCCAGGCGGTCAGCCAGGGGCGCCATTCCCGTTTCAAGGACCCGGAAACCAACCTGGGCCTGGCCCAGGCGCTGATCAGCCGCAGCGGCGACATGGGCCTGGATGCCCGTACCCGGGTAGAGATCAACCAGGCGCTGGGTGAGGTCGCCAAGGACAACTCCGACGACGAAGGCCTGCAAGTGCGTGCACGGCTGATGAAAGCCACCAGCCTGCAGCAGTCGGACCCTGAGACGGCAGTCAAGCTGACCGAGCAGGCAGTCGGGCGCCTGGACAAGATGAGCCAGTTCCTCAGTGCGCCGGCGGCCCTGACGGTGGCCACCCAGTTGGGGCAGCTGGGGCAGGCCGAGGCCAGCGCCAGCGTGCTCAAGAGCACGGCAGAAATCTACGGCGACGACCCCCAGGTGATGAAAAGCCTGGCGCGCCTGACCGATGACCCCGAAATCCTGGGGGCCAACAAGGCGGCCATCGACCTCAATATCCAGGGTGTACGCTGTTACAAGGCCGGCCAGTTGGGCGAGGCCCAGGCCCTGTTTCGCAAGGCCCTGGCGTTGCAACCCAAGAACATCAGTATTGCCTTGAACCTGGCGCAGTCACTTTTGCACCCCGGACAGAACCTGGGGCCTGAAGCGAACCAGGAATGCCGGGCCTGCCTGAGTATGGTGGGCAAGATGCCCGACACTGATCCGCGTTTCGATCGTTATCAGAAACTCAAAGACAGGGCGTTCGGCGATGAATGATAAAGAGCAAGGCCTGGACTTTTCCATGGTGATCGCCTCCACCGTGCACGACATGAAGAATTCGCTGGCGACCCTGACCCGGGCCCACAGCGAGTGGCAGGCACAGTTGCCGGTCGAGCAGCGTCGCTCACCCGGGCATGGCGTGATCGAATACGAGTTCGCCAACCTCAACGGCATGCTGGTGCAACTGCTGGGTCTGTACAAGCTGGGCGTCAACCAGTTGCCCTTGCGGCCTGACTACCATGAGCTTGATGACTTTATCGAGGCGCAACTGGCCCACCACCAGGACGTGCTCGAAAGCCGGAGTATTGGCGCCAGCTTCGAGCTCGACGAGCTCATCCCGCTGGGCTTCTTCGACCGCGAACTGATCGGCTCGGTGGTCAGCAACATCCTGGTCAATGCCATCCGTTTCGCCCGCGAGAAAATCGCCGTCGAGATCGGCGAGCAGGATGGCCAGTTGTGCATCACCATTAACGACGACGGCCCCGGTTACCCGGTGCACATGATCGAAAAGCAGACCGATTATGTCCAGGGCATCAATGCCATGAGCGGCAGCACCGGCCTTGGCCTGTACTTCGCTTCCCATATCGCCCGGCTGCACCAGCGCAACGGTGTACAGGGACGCATCGAAATCGCCAATGGCGGGGCGCTGGGAGGCGGGCGGTTCAGTATTTTCCTGCCGTGAGGCCGGTGCAGTCACTGACCTTGCGCAATTTCATTGCAGTGCTTGAAATCCTTGAGGCCCGCTGCCTATGGTGTACACCTTGCCGCCGGGCGGTTTGCGTGAACGAAGGATCGAAAGATGGCCTGCAATGAGCACCCTGACATGACCGGGTTACTGGACGGGGTGGATGAAGTGGAATGCGTTACGCCGGATCTCAATGGCGTGCCGCGAGGCAAAGTGATGACCGCCGAGGGCTTTCTGGCCGGGCGGCGTCTGCAAATGGCACGAGGCGTCCTGTTGCAATGCGTCATGGGTGGGTATCCGGCGGCGCGTTTCTACGGCAGCGATGACGGCGATCTGGCGCTGGTGGCTGACCCGCAGCAGGTGCATCGCCTGCCCTGGAGCGACACGCCGCGGGCACTGGCCATCTGCGCCGCCGACGAGATCGACGGCCAGCCTTGCAATCTCTCGACCCGGGCGCAGCTCAAGGCCGTATTGGCGCGCTATGCCGAGCGCGGCCTGGCGCCGGTCGTGGCGACCGAGCTTGAATTCTATGTGTTTGCCCATAACCCCGATCCCGGCCAGCCATTCCTGCCGCCTGCGGGGCTGGACGGGCGCCGCGAGCAGGGTTTTTCGGCCTTCAGTGTCAGTTCCAATAACGGTCTGCGACCCTTTTTTGCCGAGGTACGGGCCTGCATGGCTGCCCTGGGGCTGCCGCTGGACACCGTGATGCACGAGATGGGCGTCAGCCAGTTCGAGATCAACCTGCTGCATGGTGACGCGCTGTTGCTGGCCGACCAGACCTTTCTGTTCAAGCACCTGCTCAAGGAAGTGGCGCTCAAGCATGGCTTGACCGTGGTGTGCATGGCCAAGCCGCTGGCGCACGCAGCCGGCAGTTCGATGCATATTCACCAGAGTGTGGTGGACGCCCGCTCGGGACGTAATGTATTCAACGATACCGACGATCAGCCAACGGCGGCCTTCCGGCACTTCATTGGTGGGCAGCAGGCGTGCCTGGCGGACTTTACCGCCCTGTTCGCGCCGAATGTGAATGCCTATCAGCGACTGTTCCACCCCTATGCTTCGCCCAACAATGCCTGCTGGTCGCACGACAACCGCGCCGCCGGCCTGCGCATCCCGGCCAGCGTGCCCCAGGCGCGGCGGGTCGAGAATCGCCTGCCGGGGGCCGATGCCAACCCGTACCTGGCCATTGCCGCCAGCCTGGCTGCCGGCCTCTATGGCATCGAACATGCGCTTGAGCCGACACCGGCCTTGCAAGGCGAAATCGAGGTGCCCGACAGCCTGGCCTTGCCCGACACCCTGCAATCGGCCCTCAGGCGTCTTGGACGCAGTGCACGGGCGCGGGAACTGTTCGGCCAGCCGTTCATCGAAGGCTTCATCGCCAGCAAGACCCTGGAGCTGACCAGCTTTCTGGACGAGATCACACCCTGGGAGCGACGGGTGCTGGGCAGCCAGATCTGATTGTGAATCCTGCCGGCTGGCAGGACCCTGAATGTTCGACCACGCCCATCCGGGCGACTCTTTCTAGTCGGGAATACCATGCGCCAAATCTGGAAGTCTTTTCGAGCGCTCTACTTTGCTTCACTGATGATGCTGATCGGTTCCGGCCTGCTGAGCACCTACCTGGCCTTGCGCCTGGCGGCTGATCAGGTCGACAGCCTGTGGGTCGGTGCATTGATGGCCGCCAACTATTTCGGCCTGGTGCTGGGCGGCAAGATCGGTCACCGGCTGATTGGCCGGGTCGGGCATATCCGCGCCTATGCCACCTGCGCCGGGATTGTCGGTGCGGCGGTGCTCGGGCATGGCATGACCGACTGGCTGCCGGCCTGGCTGGGGCTGCGGATGATTGTGGGCCTGGGGATGATGTGCCAGTACATGGTCATCGAAAGCTGGCTCAACGAGCAGGCCAATGTCAGCCAGCGTGGCATGGTCTTCAGCGGTTATATGATTGCGTCCTACCTGGGCCTGGTGCTCGGCCAGTTGATCCTGGTCGTGCACCCGCAACTGGGGCCGGAACTGCTGATGCTGGTCGCCATGTGCTTTGCACTGTGCCTGGTGCCGGTGGCCATGACCCGCAGCATTCACCCGGCACCGCTGCACCCGGCGCCGCTGGAGCCACTGTTCTTCA
Organism: Pseudomonas sp. Leaf127; assembly: GCF_001423155.1. Classification (NCBI taxonomy): domain Bacteria; kingdom Pseudomonadati; phylum Pseudomonadota; class Gammaproteobacteria; order Pseudomonadales; family Pseudomonadaceae; genus Pseudomonas; species Pseudomonas sp. Leaf127. The sequence continues at coordinate 352,280 of NZ_LMOA01000020.1, forward strand.
TGAAGCGGGTGCCGCAATCGTTGACCACGGTGCTAGGCGCAGGGCTGGGGCTGGGCGCCTTCTATGGCCTGGCGCCGGTGTATGCCGCCAGCCATGGCCTGTCCACCGAGCAGGTGGGTCTGTTCATGGGCTGCTGCATCATGGCCGGTTTTGTCGTGCAATGGCCGCTGGGGCTGTTGTCGGACCGTTATGACCGCTCGCAACTGATTCGGGTGTTCGCAGGCCTGTTGTGCGTGGCCAGCCTGCCGCTGATCGTGCTCACCGGGGTGCCGGCAGAGGCGCTGTTCATCATCGGCTTTATCGCCTCCCTGATGCAGTTCAGCCTCTACCCGCTGGCAGTGGCCTTCGCCAATGACCATGTCGAGGCTGAAAACCGGGTATCGCTGACGGCCATGCTGCTGATGACCTACGGCATCGGGGCCAGCGTCGGACCGCTGCTGGCCGGGGTGCTGATGCAGGCGTTTGGCGGCAACATGCTGTACGCCTTTATCTGCGTCACGGCCGGGATACTGGTGGTGATGATTCGGCCCAAGGCGGTTACGCGTCTGCATGAGGTCGAGAACGCACCGCTGCAACACGTGGCCATGCCCGACAGCATGGCGAGCTCGCCGCTGGTGGTCGCGCTTGACCCGCGGGTCGACGAGCAGGTGGTGCATGACCAGATGCACACTACGGTGGAGCCAATACCGGAGTCAGAGTCGGACTTGCAGACAGCGTCGCCAGCAGAATCGACGGGCGAGCCTGCAGCCCCGTCCACACAGGATCAGGATCAGGATCAGGATCAGGATCGGAAAAAGGAAGAGGAGCTGGACAAACCCTACGGTGGATGCCCGTAGGTCACGATCAGGGCCGCGCTGTATCAGGCAGCGCGGCCTTTGCCATCAGAAGTCGTCGTCTTTGTCGAAGCGGCGTGCTTCACGCTGCAACTGATAGACGAAACGTTCGACCTGGCGCTGCACCAGGCCACTGACATTGTGGAAGCGCACGCCGGCAAAGGTGGTGTTGAAGCGCTCTTCGAAGTGCAGGTAGCGCAGTTCAACGGCGGAGGTCATGGCGCCGAAAGGCAGCCTGGCGACGAAACGGTCATACACCTGGCCCAGTTGTACGCGCTCGGAGATGTCGCCTTCGAAGCGCAGCTTGCAGCCGGTGGCCGAGATGTCCAGCAGTTTGCCCTTGATCGGGAACTTGAGCTTGTCGCCGTCAAGGTCGATGTCGACCAGCTGTGACAGCTTGAGGGCGGCACGGAACGCGTTGCGGCGCTGGTGATAGATGACTTCCGAAGGCATCGGGCCGCTGTACAGGCGCTGGCCGGGGGTGTCGACGATGTTCATCGGCGCACTGCATTCCCAGGCGATGCGCACACCATCATGAAAGCCTTCGACGCGGAAGGTCTCGCCGTTGCTCAGGAAGCGTTCACCGTCGCGCGGGATCATCTCATCCAGCTCGATGAGGTTGGTGTCGCGGTCAACTTTGACCAGATAACTCTGGAAGCGTTGGGAGCGCTCATGGAAAGTAATGATCAGGGGATCGTGGTTTTCCATGAGTAACCGCAGGTTGGCGGCAATTTCCAAAGGCGTATTGAGAACCTTCGGGGGTTGCGGAGCATCATCCGCGGCTAAGCCATTCACTTTTAAGTTTCTCCAGGCAAAATACTACGGCAACGCAATGACGGGCATTCTGCCATCATGTGGGGCGGCTTTAAACAGCAAGTTAGGCCTGGCTGAGAGGGCGCGGCTTGGCTCTACCGGCTGTTGAGCCCCGGCTGTCGTATAGCGAGGGTGTCTCGCCGCCGTTCAGAATGCGCAATTGATGAGCGGTTGTCATCTGCTGCAACTGAATCAGCTTGCCGTTTTGTTCGTTGAGTGCCTGGCATTCGCCGATGAGAGTCGCCAGTTCGTCACCGGCTTCAAGCAATTGCTCGCCTACAGAGGACTGGCCGGCCAATGTTTCCAGGCCCTGGCGGTTGGTCGGCAGGCCCAGGCTGGCCAGCACCTGGCTGCGCCTCCGGCCGTGTTGCTCGAGCTGGATCACCAGCGCCTGCTTCTGCGCGAGGATCCGCTCCATCTCGGTCATGTCCCGACCGTGCAGCACCAGCGACTCGCTCTGCAATAACTCCAGCAGTTGGCGGGTCGGGACCATGTCATCGGTAATCATCTGCAGCAAAGTAGTGTCTTGCATCGCATGCTCTGGTTTTCAAGCGTCCAGAAAGTCCCGCGCGAGACTTAGCGCGCGGCTTCGAAGCCGAGCAGCTTGCTGGCTACACGGTTGCTGTCGACCACGTAACTGCCGTCTGCGATCGCCTGTTTGAGCTCGGCAACCCGGGCACTGTTGACGGTCGGCAGATCAGCCAGCTTGTCGGTGATCTTCTGCAGCTGTTGAGCCTCACTGCTCAGGTGTACTGATTCGCCGGCATTCTTGGTGGCGGCCGTCGCAGGCAAGCTCTCGGCCTTGCCGGTTTCCTTGGCGCCGCTGGTGCGCGAAGTACTGCCTACGGACTGTGAGTTACTAAGTCGACTGAAATCGATGGGCATGATTGAAAACCTCTGGGTATTTTGGACGCTTGCCTTGTTTTCGGCTAACCCATGGAAAACTTTAGGCGCAATGTTGCAAAGCCTGGACAGCAGGCATTGCGCGCCTGGATATGCGGTGCAGTCTAGAAAAAACCGGCGCCACACACCAGCTTCAATCGATATCAATGCCGTTCACATGGCCACTTCCACTTGCCCGGGGCCTGTAATGCTGGCCTTTATCACCCGCTTGGAGTTGAGGTTGCGTACCCGTATCTGTTCATTGAGCCCGCCATCGGACAGTGCCTCGCCCGGCATGCGCACCGCCAGGCTGGCGCTGCGCGCGATAATCACCACCTGGTCACCCTTGCGGATCATGGCGGGTTGTTCGAGAAACGTGGGCGACAGCACCTGATCGACGACCGCTGGTCGGACAAGTTTCTGCCCGATGGCCAGGTCCAGTGATGGCAGAAAGCCCTGGTTCAGCGTGCCGACATCCCGCTCGCGCAAGGCAATGTCTTGCTCATTGATGACCGTGTCACGCTTGAGCGGTCGCGTGGCGATGACCACGGTGCGAAACAGTTGCACCTGGGCCGGCACATAGACAGTCCAGGGGGATGAGCCCTCGCAGCGTACCCGCACGGTGACCCGGCCTACCGGGCGCTGGCTCTCCAGTGTCGCTGTCAAATCCTTGTCGCAAAACGCCAGGCGCATGCGCGGGTCCAGTTGCCGGACCTGAATCTCATGGCGGCCCTCGATCTGGCTGCTCGCCAAATACTCTTGTACGGTGTACTCAAGAAACCCCTCGGTGACGCCGATAAGCTGTTCAGGCAGTGTGAAATTCTCGGCTCGACCGGGATTTGCAGTGCACAACAGGCACAGCATGACGATTGCGCCCAGCCAGTGGCGGGTTTCTAATGCGGCGTGTCGAAAAATTGTCGTCTTGTCGTTCATGACGTATAAAAAGCAAGGCTCGTGCCGCTTGCCATCCCTGGCATGTGGTAATCGATGGTTGAGGTAAGGGGGGCAGGGCATGGCAGGTGTAATGGATTCGGTAAACCAGCGCACGCAGCTGGTTGGTCAGAATCGCCTGGAGCTGTTGCTGTTTCGCCTGCAAGGCAAGCAGCTCTACGGGATCAACGTTTTCAAGGTCAAAGAAGTACTGCAATGCCCGAAACTCACCATCATGCCCAAATCGAGCAGGATCGTGCGTGGTGTGGCCAATATCCGCGGTGGCACGATTCCGATTCTGGACCTGGCCATGGCCACCGGTTCCGCCGGGATGATCTCGCTGGAAAACACCTTCGTCATCATCACCGAGTACAACACCAAGGTGCAGGGGTTTCTGGTGCATTCGGTCGAACGCATCGTGAACATGAACTGGGAGGAGATTCATCCGCCACCCAAGGGCACTGGTCGCGACCACTACCTGACCGCCGTCACGCGCGTCGACAATCAGTTGGTGGAAATCATCGACGTCGAGAAAATCCTGGCCGAGGTGGCGCCGATCTCCGAAGCCGTGTCGGTCGGTGTGATTGATGCAGACACTCATCATAAGGCTGTCTCGCTGCGGGTACTGACCGTCGACGACTCGTCCGTGGCGCGCAAGCAGGTCAGCCGTTGCCTGGAAACAGTCGGTGTAGAAGTGGTCGCGCTCAATGATGGTCGCCAGGCGCTCGATTACCTGCTGGCGCTGATCGCCGAGGGCAAGAAACCCGAAGAAGAATTCCTGATGATGATCTCCGACATTGAAATGCCGGAGATGGATGGCTATACCTTGACGGCAGCCATACGCAATGATCCGCGGATGAACAAGATGCACATCACCCTGCACACTTCGTTGTCGGGGGTGTTCAACCAGGCAATGGTCAAAAAAGTCGGTGCCGATGATTTCCTGGCGAAATTCCGGCCCGATGACCTGGCGGCACGCGTCGTGTCCCGGATCAAGGCAGCAGACCAAAGCTAGCAAAGTGGGTCGCAGGCTTGCATGCGCACCTGCGAGCCGTCCCACCAGGGTCATGCACCCTGCACGTTCACATGATTTGAGAGGCGGTACTTTTGTCTACGGGTAATTTGGATTTTGAACAGTTCCGGGTCTTTCTGGAAAAAGCCTGTGGCATCCTGCTGGGTGAAAACAAGCAGTACCTTGTTTCCAGCCGCCTCAACAAGCTGATGGAGCAGCAGGGCATCAAGAGCCTGGGCGAACTGGTGCAGCGCATGCAGTCCCAGCCGCGCAGCGGGCTGCGCGAGCAGGTGGTCGACGCAATGACCACCAACGAAACCCTGTGGTTTCGCGACACCTATCCGTTCGAGGTGCTCAAGAACAAGGTCTTGCCCGAGCAGATCAAGGCCAGCCCTGGCCAGCGCCTGCGTATCTGGTCGGCGGCCTGTTCTTCCGGGCAGGAGCCGTACTCGTTGTCGATGTCGATCGACGAGTTCGAGCGTAGTAACCCGGGGCAGCTCAAGACCGGTGTGCAGATCGTGGCCACCGACCTTTCCAGCCTGATGCTCAATAACTGCAAGAGCGGCGAATACGACAGCCTGGCCATCGGCCGCGGCCTGTCGCCGGAACGCCTGCAGCGGTACTTCGACGTCAAGACGCCGGGGCGCTGGGCGGTGAAGGCACCGATCAAGAGTCGGGTCGAATTCCGTTCGTTCAACCTGCTCGACAGCTATGCCAGCCTGGGCAAGTTCGACATCGTGTTCTGTCGCAACGTGCTGATCTACTTTTCCGCCGAGGTGAAGAAGGACATCCTGCTGCGCATCCACAGTGTGCTCAAGCCGGGTGGCTATTTGTTCCTGGGGGCTTCCGAAGCGCTTAACGGCCTGCCGGATCATTACCAGATGGTCCAGTGCAGCCCGGGCATCATCTACAAGGCCAAATAAGCCGCCCTTGCCGTTGCGTGATCTGCCACGCAGCGGCAACCCTCGTGCCATCTTCTGGCAAAAAAACGACACTCCGCTTGCCGCCGCCTCCCTCCTGGCGGTAATCCCTTGCCGCTTTTCTGGCATGCCTGCCGCCTGTGCGTGGCAAAACCCTAGCAAACATGGCGTTCGACAACATGGCATGCCGATTGCTTTGTCTGTGATACGTACATCAGGTCAACCGGTAAAGGTTTCCCGACATGAGCATCAATTTCGATAAAGCACTTGGCATCCACGAAAAAGCCCTGAATTTCCGCGCCCAGCGGGCCGAGGTGTTGGCCAACAACATTTCCAACGCCGATACCCCGGGCTACAAGGCGCGTGACCTGGATTTTTCTGCCGTGCTGGCGGCCGAGACCGAGAAGGTCAACAAGGGCCAGTTCGCCATGAACACCACCAACGGTCGCCATATCGAGGCTCAGGGCAGCGGCAGCGACAACGAGGGCGTGCTGCTGTATCGCACCCCGTCGGCGCCGTCGCTGGACCAGAACACCGTCGACTCGCAAGTGGAGCAGGCCAGTTACACCCAGAACTCCATGTCGTTCCAGGCCAGCTTCACGCTGCTCAACAGTAAGTTCAAAGGGCTGGTATCGGCCCTGCGCGGAGAGTGATTCATGTCGCTATCGAATGTCTTCAACATTGCCGGCAGCGCCATGAGTGCCCAGACCACGCGTCTGAACACCACTGCCAGTAACATTGCCAACGCTGAAACCGTGTCGTCGAGCATGGACCAGACCTATCGTGCCCGTCATCCGGTGTTCGCCACCGTGCTTGAAGGCCAGCAGTCGATCGGTGGTGGTTCCCTGTTCCAGGACCAGGGTCAGGCCGGGCAGGGCGTGCAGGTCTCGGGCATCATCGAGGACACCTCCAACCTTGAAGCCCGCTACGAGCCCAATCATCCTTCTGCCGACGGCAACGGGTACGTCTACTACCCCAACGTCAATGTCGTGGAAGAAATGGCCGACATGATTTCCGCCAGTCGTTCGTTCCAGACCAACGTCGAAATCATGAACACCGCCAAAACCATGATGCAGAAGGTTCTGACCCTGGGTCAGTAATGAGGGCATGAACCATGGCTGTTGAAAACGATGTATCGGCGAAATTCATCAATTCGCTGCAGAACCCGACCAAGACCAAGACCAACGACGGCACCAGTGCCCTGGGCAAGGACGCGTTCCTGCAACTGCTGGTGACCCAGATGAAGAACCAGAACCCTCTGGATCCTCAGGACAACACCCAGTTCGTGGCCCAGCTGGCGCAGTTCAGCAGCCTGGAAAGCATGCAGAACCTGACCGGCACGGTCGATTCCATCGCCACCATCTACAAGTCGTCGCAGGCCCTGCAGGCCTCGTCGCTGGTCGGGCGTTCGGTGATTGTCGAGGCCAGCAGTGTGCACGTTGATGCCGGCAAGGGCCTGACCGGTTCGGTGGTCGTCCCGGCCACCACCACCAGCACCACGCTCAGTGTCTACGATGCCAACGGCACTCTGGCCGACACCGTCGACCTGGGCGCCTTGCCGGTTGGTACCCAAAGCTTCACCTGGGACGGCATCAAGGATGACGGCAGCGCAGCACCGGCCGGCAACTACACCTTCAAGGTCAATGCGTCGATCAATGGCGAGGGCACCGCCCTGGGCACCTACCTGCCGGCCACCGTCAACAGTGTGACGACCGCGACCACAGGCGGCGACATGACCCTTAACCTGGCCGGCGGCAGCAGCATCGCCCTGTCCAAAGTACAGACCATCGGATTGTAAGAGCCGGGCAGACGGCGAGGAGTTGTAAATGTCTTTCAATATCGGTCTTAGTGGTCTCTTTGCGGCCAACAAGCATCTTGACGTCACCGGCAACAACATTGCCAACGTCGCCACCAATGGCTTCAAGTCGTCGCGTGTCGAGTTCCGCGACCAGTATGCCCAATCGATTCGTGCCACCTCCGGCGGCGTCAGCACCGGCAGCGGCGTGGCCATCGGCGCTATCTCGCAGGAGTTCACCCAGGGCAACCTGGCGACCGGTACCGGCAACAGCCTGGACATGGCCATCAACGGCAGCGGCTTCTTCATGCTGACCAACAACGGCGAGAAGCTCTATACCCGTGCCGGTGCGTTCCACACTGACCGTGAAGGCTACATCGTCAACAGCGAAGGTATGAACCTGCAGGGCTACAACGTCGACGGCAATGGCGCGATCGGTGTGGGTACGCTGGGCCGGATGCGCATTGACACCTCGAACCTGGTGCCCAACACCACGTCGCAGATCACCAACTCCGCGAACCTGAACTCCTCGACTGCCCTGCCGACGCTGTCGACCTTCGACGCGACCGACACCAAGTCGTACAACTTCAAGTACGACACCCCGATCTATGACACCCAGGGTAACGAGCACAAGCTGGAAAACTACTTCGTCAAGACCGGCGTCAACACCTGGTCGATGCACAGTCTGGTCAACGGTCGCAACATCACCGATCCGACGACGACAACCACGACTGAAACCAAGCTGACCTTTGATTCCAGCGGTAACCTGATCAACTCGGGCACCGGTGCACCGGTCACCTCGGGCGCCGTGACCCTCAATGCCGACGGCACCTTGCAGGTCAATGGCTGGGTCCCCGGCGTACAGAGTGGCACCGGCACCACCGCGACCTGGGCCGCCAACGGCGCTGCCGGTTCGCCCACCGGCATCAAGCTGGACATGACGAACGTCAAGCAGACCGCCGCAGCGTCCGGCCTGATCAGCCAGACCCAGAACGGCTATGCCACCGGGCAAGTCAGCGCCATGAGCGTCGACGCCAGCGGCAGCCTGTTCGCCACCTACACCAACGGCCAGTCGAAAGTCATCGGCCAGGTCTCGCTGACCACCTTCGCCAACGTGCAGGGCCTGGAAGCGGCCGGTGGCACCAACTGGCGCGAGACGTTCTCGTCGGGCGTGCCGGTCAGTGGCGCGCCACAAACCGGTACCCTGGGCTATGTCACCGGTCAGGCGCTGGAAGAGTCCAACGTCGATCTGACGTCCGAGCTGGTCGAGCTGATCAAGGCGCAAAGCAACTACCAGGCGAACGCCAAGACCATCTCCACCCAGAGCACCATCCTGCAGACCACCATCCAGATGTAATGTCTGTTGCGTGAGTCTCGAAAAGCCCCTGCCTGCAGGGGCTTTTTTGCGTCCGGGGATTAAAAATGTGATGGTGTCGTTAACTTAAAAGTCCCAGGAAAGTTCCTACTTTTAACAGTGGAAATTCCCACTTTCATTGATGCGAGACTGAAATTCGCAGGCGTTCAGGCCGGGTGATTCGTGACGAATGCCGGTGCCGAAGAGCGAACCCTCAAGCCTCTCAATGAACGGCCGCGCCAGGCGGCTCAGGAGTTTCCATGACATTCAATGTTGCCATGAGCGGGCTGCGCGCGGCCCACAAGCGCCTTGAAGTGGCGGGTAACAATATTGCCAACGTCGGCACGGTCGGCTTCAAGTCTTCCCGGGCAGAATTTGCCGCCCTGTATTCGGCCGCGCAATTGGGTGGCGGCCAGAACGCTGCAGGTGACGGGGTGCGCCTGGCCAATATCGCGCAGAACTTCAGCTCTGGCGTGGCCATGAGCAGTGCCGGCGCGCCGTTGGACATGCGTATCCAGGGCAACGGTTTTTTCGTGGTCAGCGAACAGGGCTCGCTGGCCTATACCCGCGCCGGGGCCTTTCACAAGGATGCCGAGGACTTCATTGTCGACAGTGACGGCAACCGTCTGCAGGGGTATGGCGTGGATGCCCAGGGCGCAATCATCAATGGCGTGCGCAGCGACCTGAAGATCGACACCTCGGTCATGCAGCCGGCCGCCAGTCGTGAACTCAAGCAGGCGGTCAATCTCGGTGCCGGCATGCCTTCGCTGGCCACGCTGCGGCCATTCGATGCCGGAGACCCCAACACTTACACGCGGGTGGTGACACGCACGATCCAGGACCAGGGCGTGGCGGCGGTGCCTGAGCTGGTCGATGCCGGCGGCGTGGTCATTCGTCCCGGCAGTCCGGCCGTGCCGCCGGCTGACCATGAATTCAAGCAGTATTTCGTCAAGACCGATGCTGATCGCTGGGAGGTGTACGTCACCGTCGACGGGCGCAACCCGCTGGACCCGACGGCCAGTACGCCGCTGCAATGGGCCGTGCGCCGGCACAGCGATGGCAGCGTTGTGCTGGCCGGCGGCAATCAGCAGGTCAGCAAGGTCTCGGACACCGAATTTGCCCTCAGTGGCTGGAAGCCTGCCCGGCAGGTCAACGGGCAATGGACGGCCAGTCCTGCCGGTAACGGTGGCAAGGTGGCCTTGCCACTGCTCGACGGGGGGTTGAGCCTGATCGATGAAGCCGACCCGCTCATGGCGCGTCCTTTGCCAGCGTTTCGTCCCAGTGATGTCGGGGCCTACAGCAAGATGTTTTCCAGTGCGATTCATGATTCGCTGGGCAATGTCCATGACCTGCGGCAGTACTTCGTCAAGGACGGCACCAATAGCTGGAAGCTGCATGTGCTGGTCAATGACCGCAATCCGGTCGACCCGCAAAGCAGCGAGCCGATGACCGCCAGCCTGTTGTTCGACAGCAGTGGCCAACTGAGCAGCGTCACCGGCAGCCCAGGGCTTGAGCTTGATGGCGATGCGCTGGTGGTGCACGGCTGGCTACCGGCGTGGCAGCCACGTCGCGGTGAGGCGCTGTGGGCGCCCAATGGTGCCACGGCGCATCCCGACGGCCTGCGGATCCAGATCGACCGCCTGACCCAGCACAATGCCGATACTGCGCGCAGCTCGGTGCACGTCGACGGCCATGCGCCCGGTGCCTTGTCCGGCATCAGCGTAGGGCGTGACGGCGTGTTGCAGGCTTCGTTCAGCAATGGCCTGTACCGGCCCATTGGCCAGGTGATGCTGGCGCGGTTCAGCAACGAGCAGGGCTTGATCCCGCAGAGCGAAACCCGCTGGCGCCAGACCCATGCCTCGGGCATTGCTGATTATCAGACGCCAGGGCAGGGGGGTGTGGGCAGTCTGGTGGCCAACTCGCTGGAGGCATCAAATGTGGACCTGACCGCTGAACTGGTTGAGCTGGTGCAGGCGCAAACCGCTTTTCAGGGCAACTCCAAGGTGATCTCGACCGAAACCAACCTGCTGCAGACCCTGATCCAGTCCACATAGCGATACGCTGGGCGGTAGGACCGGCTTCAGCCGGGAAGGCGGGCGGCACGGATCTCATTCGTGCCGTCAGCGGCCGAAGCCGCTCTCAGGCACAAATAACTCACTGATTCTATTGAATATTGAATTCACCCCTGTAGGAGCGCGGGGGCGGCCATCCGTCTTGCCCGCGACCGGCTGCGCAGCATTCGTAAATTTTCAGCGTTTCCGCGATTTTGCGAGCGCTACGCACTCGGTCGCCCAAGCGCGACCCACGCCAATGCGGAGCGCTGTTGCGCAGCAAACATAAGGGCGGCGTAGGAGCGGCTTTAGCCGCGACCGGCTGCGTTAGCAGTCGTAAATTTGCAGCGTTTCGCAGATTTCTGCGAGCGCTACGCACTCGGTCGCGGGCAAGCGCGCTCCTACCAGGGCCCCATGTTTGCTGTGAGGCAGCGCGGTGTCAGTGATGCGGGGGCGTCAGATCGAGCAGTCGGACTTGACGTAAAAGCCATTCAGCCGTGTCCAGCCATGCCCTGGGCTGGTCTGGGCGCAGACAACACGGTCGGTGCCTTGCCATTTGTAATAGCGCGCAGGCGCCGCATGGGCGAGGGCGGCGCAGGTGAGCAGGCTGGCGGCCAGCAGGCCGGTGATGCCGTGGCGCCAGCCACAAAGGCGTTGCATGCGATTCTCCAGGAGGCAAACCTCAGAATGCTGAAACAATGGCCACTACGATAAGCGCCCCTCGCGCATTCGCCAAGCGCCGTCCATGAAGTTTTTTTGGCGCCTGGCGGCAGTTCGTCGCCGCCTTGCCGCGCACCCCGTTACGGCCCGTCTCGGCAGGGCCCTGTCATTGCTGCCGATAGGCAACTTTGTATCGGCTTTGAAAAACTGGTCCGAAACTTGCTGGGTAATGGCATAACAGCTACAGGCGGCAAACGTCTGTCGGAGGAGGAAGACTGTGGACAAGTTGCTTTACGTGGCCATGACCGGTGCTTCGGAAAACGCCGTTGCGCAAAAGGCGCGAGCCAACAACCTGGCAAACGTGTCGACCAATGGCTTTCTGCGCGATTTCGAGCAGGCCCGGTCGATGCCGGTGTTTGGCGAGGCGCTGCCGTCGCGGGCGTACGCCTTGACCGAGCGTCCCGGCACCGACTTTTCCAGCGGCACCCTGATCGAGACCGGGCGCGACCTGGACATCTCGGTCAATGGCGATGGCTGGATTGCCGTGCAGACCGCTGATGGCGGTGAAGCCTATACCCGCACCTCCGGCATGAACATCGACGCGCTGGGTATCCTGCGCGACGGCAGCGGTTTGCCGGTCATGGGCAACGGCGGCCCGATTGCCGTGCCGCCCCAGCAGCAGATCGAAATCGGCTCCGACGGCACCATCAGCGTCCGCGCCCTGGGTGAGAGCCCGCAGGTGATGGCGCAGATCGACCGTATCAAGCTGGTCAACCCGGACCTGTCGACCATGGAAAAAGGCCCCGATGGCCTGATCCACACCAAGAGCGGCCAGGCCGCCCCGGTGGATGCCAACGTACGGGTCGAGTCCGGCTTTCTGCAGGCCAGCAACGTCAATGCGGTCGAGGAAATGACCTCGATCCTGGCCTTGTCCCGGCAGTTCGAATTGCACGTAAAAATGATGAAGACAGCAGAAGAAGACGATGCGGCAATGGCTCGCGTCTTGCAGATCTGACCCCCATTGACAGCCTGCGCCGACAAACCGGCGCTTGAGGAGAAACCCCATGCTTCCTGCTCTCTACGTCGCCAAGACCGGTCTGGCCGCTCAGGACACCAACCTGACGACCATCTCCAACAACCTGGCCAACGTCTCGACCACCGGCTTCAAACGCGACCGCGCCGAGTTCCAGGACTTGCTGTACCAGATCAAGCGTCAGCCAGGTGCCCAGTCGACCCAGGACAGCGAGTTGCCTTCGGGCCTGCAACTGGGTACCGGTGTGCGCATCGTCGGCACCCAGAAAAGCTTCGTGGCCGGCAGCCTGCAGACCACCGAGAACCCGCTGGACCTGGCGGTCAACGGTCGCGGCTTCTTTCAGGTCATGCAGCCTGACGGCACCATCGCCTACACCCGCGATGGCACCTTTCACCTGGACAGCACCGGCCAGATCGTGACCTCCAACGGTTTTGCCCTGGAGCCTGCAGTGGTCGTGCCGCAAAACGCCCAGACCTTCACCGTGGGCCAGGACGGTACCGTCACCGTGACCCTGGCAGGCGCTACGGCCACGCCACAGGTGATCGGCAACATCCAGACCACCGACTTCATCAACCCGGCCGGCCTGCAGGCCATGGGTGGCAACCTGTTCCTGGAAACCGCTTCCAGCGGCGCGCCGCAAGTCGGCCAGCCTGGCCTGAACGGCCTGGGCCCGGTGTTGCAGAACACCCTGGAGAACTCCAACGTCAGCACGGTCGAGGAACTGGTCAACATGATCACCACCCAGCGTGCCTACGAAATGAACTCCAAGGTCATTTCCAGCGCCGACCAGATGATGCAGAACCTGGTGCAAACCCTTTAAGCCCTGATGGATCAGCTCAATCCGACACGGCGCCTGTCCGGCGCCGGCTTCACCGCGAGGTTTCAAGAGTCATGAAACGCTTCTCCGTTTCGCGTTTTCCAGTGCTGATCGCTCCGCTGTGCGCCGCTGCCCTGCTGACAGGTTGCGTAGCACCGGCGGCCAAGCCCGATGACCCTTATTACGCTCCGGTGCTGCCCCGCACGCCGATGTCGGCGGCGGCCAACAATGGCGCCATCTACCAGGCCGGCTTCGAGCAGAACCTGTACGGCGACCGCAAGGCCTTCCGGGTCGGTGACATCATCACCATCACCCTGTCCGAGCGCATGGCGGCCAGCAAGGCGGCCAGCTCCGACATGAACAAGAAAAGCAATACCAGCGTCGGCCTGACCTCACTGTTCGGCTCCGGCCTGACCACCAATAACCCGATCGGCAGCAATGACCTGAGCCTGAGCGCCGGCTACGAAGGCTCCCGTGCCAACGAAGGTGACAGCAAGGCGGCGCAGAGCAACAGCCTGACCGGTTCGGTTACCGTCACCGTCGCCGACGTGCTGCCCAACGGTATTCTTTCGGTGCGGGGTGAAAAGTGGATGACACTCAACACCGGCAATGAGCTGGTGCGGATTGCCGGCCTGATCCGTGCCGATGACATCGCCACCGACAACACCGTGTCGTCGACGCGGGTAGCCGACGCGCGCATCACCTATTCAGGTACTGGGGCCTTTGCCGATACCAGCCAGCCAGGCTGGTTCGACCGGTTCTTCCTCAGCCCGTTGTTCCCTTTCTGATCGCGGGATAGCCATGCGCACGCTCAATAAACTGATTACTGCCGTTTTGCTGATTTGCGCGCCTCTGGCTGCGCAGGCCGAACGCTTGAAAGACATTGCCAGCATCTCCGGCGTGCGGACCAACCAGTTGATCGGCTACGGCCTGGTGGTGGGTCTCAACGGCACCGGTGACCAGACCACCCAAACGCCGTTTACCTTGCAGACGTTCAACAACATGCTGGCGCAGTTCGGCATCAAGGTGCCGCCTGGTTCCGGTACTGTGCAGCTCAAGAACGTGGCCGCCGTGGCCATTTATGCCGACCTGCCGCCGTTTGCCAAGCCTGGTCAGCAAGTGGACATCACCGTGTCTTCGATCGGTAACTCCAAGAGCCTGCGCGGTGGCAGCCTGCTGATGACGCCCCTCAAGGGTATCGACGGCAACGTCTATGCCGTGGCCCAGGGCAACCTGGTGGTCGGCGGCTTCGATGCCGAAGGCCGTGACGGCTCGAAGATCACCGTCAACGTTCCGTCGTCTGGCCGTATTCCGGGTGGCGCGACGGTCGAACGTTCGGTACCGAGCGGTTTTAACCAGGGCAATTCGCTGACCTTGAACCTCAATCGTTCCGACTTCACCACCGCCAAGCGCGTGGTCGACAAGATCAACGACCTGCTGGGTCCGGGCGTTGCCCAGGCCCTGGACGGGGGTTCGGTGCGGGTGACCGCGCCGCTGGACCCGGGTCAGCGCGTCGACTACCTGTCGATCCTGGAAAACCTGGAAATCGACCCGGGCCAGACCGCTGCCAAAGTGATCATCAATTCGCGCACCGGCACGATCGTGATCGGCCAGAACGTCAAGGTCTCGCCGGCCGCCGTGACCCACGGCAGCCTGACCGTGACCATCACCGAAGACCCGATCGTCAGCCAGCCAGGCGCACTGTCCGGCGGCCAGACGGCGGTAGTGCCGCGCTCGCGCCTGAATGCACAGCAGGAAATGAAGCCGATGTTCAAGTTCGGCCCTGGCACCACGCTTGATGAGATCGTACGTGCAGTCAACCAGGTAGGCGCCGCGCCCGGCGACCTGATGGCCATTCTTGAAGCCCTGAAACAGGCCGGCGCCTTGCAGGCCGACCTGATCGTGATCTGAGGAGGCGTCCATGGATATGCCCAAGAGCGCAGGGTCCGGTGTGGTTGATTCGGGTGCCTACACCGACGTCACCCGCCTGGCCTCGTTGAAAAACGGTGACAAGGACAGCCCGGAAAACCTCAGGAAGGTCGCCCGCGAGTTCGAATCGCTGTTTGTCAGCCAGATGCTCAAGGCCATGCGTTCGGCCAACGAAGTGCTGGCCAAGGACAATCCGATGAACACCGCGGCCACCCGCCAGTACCAGGACATGTACGACCAGCAACTGGCCGTGACCCTGTCGACCCGTGGCAACGGCATCGGCCTGCAGGACGTGCTGATGCGCCAGTTGTCCAAGGACAAGGGCGTGAACCACGCGCCGGCCACCCAGCTTGATCCTGCTGCCGCCACCAAGGCCACTGACGCGGCCGGTGAAAAAGCCCCGCGTCCAGGGCTGGCCTCGGGCATCTACCAGCAGCCGTTGTGGGCCAGTCGCTCGAATTCGGCTCAAGCCCTGGCGGCCACCGACGCGTCCGGTCATGCCCGCAACGACATGGCCATGCTCAATACACGGCGCCTGTCGCTGCCCGGCAAGCTCACCGACCGCCTGCTGGCCGGCATCGTGCCGTCGGCGGCCACCGCCCAGGATCAGGCCAATCATCGCATCAACGTGCCCGGCGCCACCGGCGCTGGCAATCACAAGGAACTGGTGGCCCGCGGCAACGGCGACTGGACCCTGGACCCCAGCCTGGCAGCACCGGCGATCGAGTCGACCCGTACCGTGGCCCAGCCACCGCTGGCCCCGGCCAAGCGGGCGTTCAGCAATGCCGACCAGTTCGTCGAGACCATGCTGCCGCTGGCCAAGGAAGCCGCCGCTCGCATTGGCGTCGACCCGGTCATGCTGGTGGCCCAGGCGGCGCTGGAAACCGGCTGGGGCAAATCGATCATGCGCCAGGGCGATGGCAGCAGCAGCCACAACCTGTTCGGCATCAAGGCCATGGGTAAATGGCAGGGCGCCGAGGCGCGCGCCATCACCAGCGAGTTCCGTGAAGGCAAGATGGTCAAGGAAACGGCGAACTTCCGCGCCTACGACTCCTTCGCCGACAGCTTCCATGACCTGGTCAGCCTGTTGCAGAACAACAGTCGCTATAAAGAAGTGATCAACTCGGCCGATAAACCGGAACAGTTTGTAAAAGAGCTGCAAAAGGCCGGGTATGCCACGGACCCGGACTACGCCAGCAAGATTACCCAGATTGCTAAGCAGATGAAGAGTTACCAGAACTACGCCGCCGTGACGGGCTCTTCCACGACTTTATAAAGGCTTGAACCATGTCGCTGATTTCTATTGGGCTCTCAGGGCTGAATGCCAGTACTGCCGCGATCAACACCATCGGCAATAACACCGCCAACATCGACACCGATGGCTATTCACGCCAGCAAGTGCGAACGACCGCAGCGGTGCAGATCAGCGTCGGTGTAGGCATCGGTTATGTCGGCACCGGCACCACGTTGCAGGATGTGCGTCGCATCTACAACGGCTACCTGGAAACCCAATTGCACAACAGCACGGCGCTGACGGCCGATGCCGCCGCCTATTCCAGCCAGGCCAGCCGTACCGACACCTTGCTGTCCGACAGCACCACGGGTGTGACGGCGCAGCTGTCGTCGTTCTTCACCAAGCTGCAAACCATGTCGGGCAACGCCACCCAGTCGGCCGAGCGCACCGCGTTCCTGACCCAGGCGTCGTCGCTGGCCGCGCGCATGAACTCCATCGCCGGGCAGTTGAGCACCCAGAACGACAACCTCAATATCCAGCTCAGCAGCTACACCGACGGCGTCAATGAGTTGACGACGACCATTGCCAGCCTCAACAAGCAGATCGCCCAGGCTTCCGGCGGCAACACCTCGCCCAACAGCCTGCTCGACTCGCGCAATGAAGCAGTGCGCAAACTCAATGAGCTGGTCGGCGTCAAGGTCATCGAGAACGACGGCGGCTACGACGTGTACACCGGCACGGGCCAGTCGCTGGTGGTGGGCGGCTCGTCTTTCAAGATGAGCGCAGTGCCCGGCGCCAACGACCCTTCGCAGTACACCGTGCAGGTCACCTACGGCAACAGTGCGACCGACGTCTCTACTGTGGTCACCGGGGGGTCCATTGGTGGCCTGCTGCGCTATCGCTCTGACGTGTTGCAACCGGCGGGCAACGAACTGGGCCGTATCGGCCTGGTGCTGGCCGATCAGGTCAACACCCAACTGGCCCAGGGCATCGACCTCAAGGGCAATTTCGGCAGCGCGCTGTTCAGTGACATCAACTCGACGGCCGCCATCGGCCAGCGCAGCCTTGGCCAGACCGGCAACAGCCCAGGCTCGGGCAACCTGAATGTCACCATCAAGGACACCAGTGTCCTGTCGACCAGCGACTACGAAGTCACCTTTACCAGCGGCAGCGCCTACACCGTGCGTCGCCTGCCCAATGGTGAAAGCGTGGGCACCGGCAACCTGACCGACAACCCGGCGCCAACCTTCGAGGGCTTCTCCCTGTCGTTGCAGGGTGGCGGCATGGCTGCCGGCGACACCTTCAAGGTGACCCCGACCCGTAACGGCGCCTCCGGTATCTCGGTGGTCATGACCGACCCGCAGGACATTGCCGCCGCCGCGCCCCTGACCGCCGCTGCCGGCGTCAGCAACAGCGGCACCGGTGGCTTTACCCAGCCGGTCCTGACCACGACCCCGAACATCTACAACGCCACGGAACTGAACAACCTGCAGAGCGGCATCAAGGATGCCACGCCGATGCGCCTGGTCATGGGCGACGTCAATGGCGGCGTACAGGGCTACAGCCTGGTCAACGCCCAAGGCGTGGCCGTGAGGGACCCAAGTGGCAACGCCATCACCGGCACCGTGATCCAGGGCCAGACCAACACGCTGAAATTCAACGTAGGGACGGGAGCGAGTTCGTTCGGGTTCGAAATGAGCCTGTCGGGCACCTCCAACCCCAAGGACACCTTCAGCATCAGCCTGACCGGTGCCGGCTCCTCGGACAACCGCAACGCCGCAGCCGTCATGGGCCTGCAGACCGAGCGCACCGTGGGCGTGGCCAATGGCAGCGTCGGCGTGAGCATGACCCAGTCCTACGCCAGTATCGTGTCCAGCGTCGGCACCTATGCCAGCCAGGGCAAAAGCGATGTGACCGCCACCGAAGCAGTGCTGGCCCAGTCCAAATCGGCGCGGGACTCGGTGTCCGGCGTCTCGCTGGACGAAGAAGCCGCCAGCCTGATCAAGTATCAGCAGTACTACACGGCCTCGTCGCAAATCATCAAGGCGGCGCAGACCATGTTCAGCACGCTGATCAACAGTCTTTAAGGAGTCGTAGACCATGCGCATTTCCACCGGCCAGATTTACGAGACCTCGGCAGCCAACTATCAGCGTAACTACGCCAAGTACGTCAAGACCGGCGAAGAAGTCAGCAGCGAGAACAAGCTCAACACCGCCAGCGATAACCCGGTGGGCGCAGCACGTGTGCTGCAACTGGCCCAGCAGAATGCGATGCTTGAGCAGTACGCCAATAACATCACCATCGTGAACAACAACACGGCCAATACCGAAACGGCGATGACGAGCATCATCACCGCGCTGCAACGTGCCAGCGAACTGGTGATCAGCTCCGGTAACGGTGGCCAGACTGACTCTGACCGCCTGGCCAACTCCCAGGAGCTGGTGCAGTTGCAGAGCCAGATCATGGGCCTGATGAACAGCCAGGATGCCAACGGTCGTTATCTGTTTTCCGGTTCCGATTCGGCGCAGCCGCCGTATATTCGTAACTCTGATGGCACTTACAGTTATCAAGGCGACCAGAACGGCGTCTCGCTGGAAGTGGGTGATGGCCTGGTACTTAACAGCATCACCACAGGCTGGGAAGCGTTCGAGCAGGCGGTCAACACGACGCGCACCTCTGCAACCCTGACCCGTCCGGCTGTTGATGATGGCAAGATCAACCTGTCCAGTGGCAGCGTGTCGTCCACCAGCACCTACAATGCCAGCTATGTCGCGGGCCAGCCGTATACCCTGTCATTCGTTGATGGTCCGCAGATGCTGATCACTGATAACGCGGGTAACGATGTCACGGCCGATGCCTCCACGGCCGGCAAGTTTGATTACGCCAGCTCAGCCAGCCAGGGCTTTATCTTCCGTGGCGTGGACATGACCCTGAACGTCAACCTGTCGGCGACTGAGCGGGCCAGTGCCGACGCGGCCGAAACGGCGTTGCAGAACCGTACCTACCAACTGACCTCCACACCCAGCAGCATCAGTGCGACACGCAGCCCCGGCAACACCTCGTCTGCAACCATTACCCAGGCAGCGGTGGGGACTACGGCGACCGAGCAAGCCCTGTACAACAACGCCTTTCCTACCGGTGGCGCGATTCTCAAGTTCACCAACAGTGGTTATGAGCTGTATGCCTCGCCGGTCAGCAATGGCAACCCGCCCGTGGCCACCGGCAGTGGTTTTGGTCCGCAGATCAATGCCGCCGGCGCCAGGTTCACCGTCAGTGGTACGCCGCAGCAAGGCGACCAGTTCATCATCGAGTCCGGCACGCACCAGACCAAAAACATTCTCAACACCCTGACGGACATCATTACCGCTCTCGATACCAAGGTCGACAACGACGGGGTGGGCCTGCAAAAGCTGCAGGCTTCGCTCAGCTCGGCACTGGGTAACCTGGCCAGCGGCAGGGAGCAACTGGCGACTGCGATTTCGGCCAGTGGTGCACGGCAAAAGGCGGCGATTGATCAAGGTGTGACCAACGACATGATCAAGGGCAACAACGTCACCGAGTCAGAGACCTTTACCAAGTCTGACGGCGTTGAAGCCGCGACCCGTTTGACCTTGCAGCAAAACATGCTGCAAGCGTCCCAACAGGTCTTTATCCAGGCCTCCAAGCTGAACCTGTTCAGCCAGATCTGATGCCTTGCAATCAGACGCTTCAGCCTTTTTTGGTAGCAAGGGAGTCGCTTGCTGACTCCCGTAGCCCATGAGTCCGCACTGTGAATTCAGCTCCTCTCGTCAGTCTTGTTATCCCCGCTTTTAATCCCCGCTTTTTTCGGGCCGCCTTGCAAAGCGCGCTTGATCAGTCTTACGAGCCTTTGGAGATCATCGTATGCGATGACTGCCAGACCGGCGAGATCAAGACCGTTTTCGATGAGCTTGTCCAGGCTGGCAGCCCGCGTGCGCGCTATGTCGCCAATCCGCAACGATTGGGCTTTCAGGGCAACCTGCTCAAGTGCCTTGAAGAGGCGGGTGGCGAGTACATCAAGTTTTTGTGTGACGACGATCAGCTTTTGCCGTTTTGCATTGCCAGGCAGGCTCAGGCGCTGAGTCAGAACCTTGATGTCGGGTTGGTCGTGTCGCGCCGAGACTTTATTGACGCCGATGACTGTGTCTTGCCCGGGCGGATGGAAAATGCAGGCCTGGTGCCCTACGACGCGCTGTTCAATGGCGTGGACCTGCTGTCTGAATTTGACAAGCTTTTGTCCAATGACCTTGGCGGGTTCAGCGCCGCCCTGATGCGACGGGAGCCTGTTCTGGAGTATCTGCCGGAACTGGTTCAAGACGGCCAGGGGTTTATGGCACTGCTGGATTTTGCCCTGTTCATCTGCCTGTTGCGGCGTACCCACCTTGTTGCGCTGCACACGGTCGCTTTGGTAGAGCGGTTGCACCCTGATCGTTTGAGCAGCAGCGCCAAAGCCACCAGTGCCGCTCAGGTTGAGAACGGATGGTTGCGGCAGATGCTCGACGTGCGCGAGGAAAAAACCGATTCGTTGCTTGGCTGGACACGGTTTGTGCCTTTGCACAGCACCCATATCGAGCCGCGTGAATGGGATGACGTAGGGCTTTATGCACTGGCAGCCACGCGTCAAGGCATTATGCGTAACCGGGTAGGCACTTCGGCCCAGAGTTATGCCGAACTGTATGCGCAATGGCTGGCTTGCCGAACATACACGCCCGCCCAGAAAAAACTTTTACCGCAGCGCATCGCTTCGTGGCGTAGCCGTCCCCGCATCGTCCCGATCATTATGGACGTTGCCGGCGATCCAGGGCTTCTCGACATCACCCTCACCAGCCTCGAAAAACAGGACTATGCGCCTGAGTCAATCGTCGTGCTGGGCGGTGAGCAAGCTCCGGCGCAGGCCCAGGTTCAGATTCTGCATATTCCCTTGCAGGAGAACTGGACTCAGCAACTCAATGACGTGCTGCTTCTGCTCGAACACGCCGACTGGATTTATGTGGTACGTGCCGGTGACAGGTTGATTGAGCCTGCGCTGCTGATCCTGGCTGAGCGAGTGGCTCAAATGCAGGGGCTCAAGTGCGTATACAGTGACGAAGGTGCCTTGCACGAAGATCGCTCTCAAGATCCGGTCTTCAAACCTGATTTCAATCTGGACCTGATGCGCAGCTACCCCTATATAGGGCGTGTTTTGGCTTTTGAGCGGCGCAGTGTTCTGGCGCTTGGAGGTTTCGATCCGGCGCACGGCGAGTTGGCACCGCAGGATGTGATCTGGCGGATTGTCGAAAGTGCAGGCCTGCAGGCAGTCGAGCATATTTCTGAGGTGCTGGTCGAATCCAGTCTGGCATTCGCTGACTGGCTGGCATTGCCTGCCGTTACCCAGGCAAGCGAAGCACTGACGGCTGGGCATTTACAGCGTATGGGTGTCCCGCACGTCATTCATCATGATGATGGTCAGTTACTCAACCGGATCGAGTACCAGCATGGCGCCCAACCGCTGGTCACGATTGTGATCATCATCCGCGATCACCTGGATGCCTTGGAACGCTGCCTCGATAGCCTGCTCAGTACGACGACCTATCCCTATTACGAGGTGCTGATCGTTGATCATGGCAGCCAGGGTCAGCAGACTTTGGCCTGGCTTGCCGCAATGAGCTCGATGAACTCTGACAAGCTGCGGATCGTCAGCACGGTTGACGGGGATAATGAGGCCGGGGCCTGGAATCTGGCCACCCAAGAAGCGCGAGGCGACTACTTGCTGTTTCTGGGTGTGCATACGCGCGTTTGCAACGGCAACTGGATTGAAGGCCTGCTCAATCATGCGCAACGACCTGAAGTCGGTGTTGTGGGGCCGATGATTCTCGATTCGCAAGACAGAATCGAGCATGCCGGCAGGGTATTGGGGATGGAAGGTTTTGCTGGCAGGCCTTCGCTGCATGCCTCACCGTCCTCAAGTGGTTACATGCAGCGTCTCAAGACCGCTCAAAACTGGACAGTTTTAAGCGGTCGTTGCCTGATGGTGCGCAAGGCCGTTTTGAATGAGCTTGGGCCGCAGGATGAAACCACGTTCATCCAGGGGCTTAACGATCTTGATGTGTGCTTGCGTGCCGGTCGGCAAGGCTATCTGGTGGTTTGGGATCCGGTAACCCGGATTGTGCTGGAAGAGGCGAAAGCCGAGGCGCGATCGCTTGAACGTCAAAAGCAGTTGCTCAATGCGCAGACGGCTCTTTGCCTGAAGTGGTTACCCACCTTTGCCCGCGACCCGGCTTATAACCCTAACCTGATGCAGACCGAGGTACAGTCCTGGCAGCTCAAGCCGGGCCTGCGCAAGGGCTGGAATCCTTTTTGTACCCAGCACCTGCCTTCCATTCTCGGCATGGCAGTGAACTCAGGGGCCGTCGGACATTATCGGCTCAGTCAGCCGATGGCTGAGCTGGAGGCGGCTGGGCGTATCGTGGGGAAGGTGGATTATGAAATGCCCTCGATTGCCGATGTTGAGCTGCAGAAGCCAGATGTCATTGTGATTCAAGGGCGTTACAGCGAAATAAGATTGCTTGAGATCGAGCAGGTCAGGGTGTGCTCCAATGCCATGCGCATCTTTGAACTGGATGATTACATTGTCGATGTGCCGGAAAAGAATGAGCATCGACGCAGCATGCCGGAAAACATGGAAAGCGTGTTGCGCAGAGGTATTGGCATGTGCGACCGGCTGGTGGTGTCGACCCAGCCCCTGGCCGATGCCTTGTCGAGCATGCACCATGATATTCGGGTCGTGCCAAATATGCTGGCCCCACACCTCTGGAGCAACCTGAAGAGTGTGCGTCGCTCTTCGACCAAACCAAGAATCGGTTGGGGCGGTGGCACCAGCCATCGTGGTGATCTGGAGCTGATTGTCGATGTCGTTCGCGAGTTGGCTGATGAGGTCGAGTGGGTTTTCTTTGGCATGTGCCCAGAACTGCTGCAGCCCTATATTCACGAGTTTCATAAAGCGGTCAGCCTTGAGCGCTATCCCGCCAAGCTGGCAAGCCTGAATCTGGATCTGGCATTGGCTCCCCTGGAACTTCATATTTTCAATGATTGCAAAAGTAACTTGCGATTACTGGAGTACGGGGCATGTGGTTATCCGGTCATCTGTTCCGACACCAAGGCGTATCAGGGACACCTGCCAGCCACGCGTGTCGTGAGTAACAGTTCACACGAGTGGCTTGACGCAATCCGTATGCACTTGTCCGATCCGGCTGCCAGTTACCGGATGGGGAATGAGTTGCGCGAGACCGTGCTACGGGATTTCATGCTGCGCGGCGAGAATCTGCAGTATTGGGCCAGCGGTTGGTTGCCCGATTAATAGGCGATAGGACGAATTATGTTTAGCGATAATGGCAATGCAGTTGCATCTCTGGACCCACGCCTGACTCTGGTACTGATTGCCAAAGAGCAACCGGATTTTCTGCGCCGCGCATTGGCCTGGTATTGCGATCTGCCGGTGACGATCAAGGTGTGCGATGCCTCGCGGCACGCCGACCATGAAATAGCCGCGCTTGAAACTGTCGAGTATCTGCATAGCCCGGCACTGGGCGAGGCCAGCCTGGCTGCCCGTATCAACGACGGTCTGCGTACGGTGGTAACGCCTTACGTGGTGTGGGTCGATGTGGAAAGTCTGTTGCTGCCTGAGGCGCTGAACGAGGCCGTGCAGTTTCTCGATAACCATCCCGGTTACAGCGCCGCCCAGGGCTATAGCCTGACTTACGAAGCACACTTGGATCGGGTCGAGTATTACGTACGTGACCGCAAGGTGCTCGATGGCCACGATGCTGAAGGCCGGGTTGAGCGGGTCGAGCGTTTCATGGAGCAAAGTGTATCGTTGCTCCATGCGGTGACCCGTACACCAGTGCTTCAAACCTGGTTTAACGCACTACCGGACGATGCCAGCGATCAGATGCTGGATATCGGCCATACCTTGTATCTGATCAATGCCGCACGTGTGCATGTTCTGGCTGTGCCCTATGCCTTGCATCTGACACCTCCTGAAGCGCTGGCCCGCTACACGGCAGCCTTGCAGGATGTCTTACTGCATAACGACCCTGCGGCGCGGGCGAAACGCGATGCCTGGGTCGCGTGCGTGGCAGGCGTGCTGGTCGACAGGCCAGACATTGATGAGGACTCGCTTCACGAAGGGCTGCGGATTTTGGCTGAAAGCCTCAGAACGTCGCCTCGGCAAAGCAGAGAGAAAATTGTCAGCACAGTGTGGAATCTGGCGCTGGAGCGGGGAGAGCCGAATTTCGAGCCCCGGCAGTTTCTGGAAATGCCGTTTTATACGCAGGGTTTCTTTGACGAACTGGCGCGTGTCGAGTTTTTGGTCCATGCCTTGCCGGCGGGCGATGTCCAGATAAAAGAACTGGAGGCCGCCTTGCTTCGGCAGGTCGAGTTGTCAGCCTCGCAGAGTAATCCGGATGCTGAATCGTTACTCAACAGATTGTGGCAAGCCTATGCAACCTATCCCTTCAATGCGGATATTGTACGCACGCTGGTCCATGAACTGAAAACCCAGCCGCGTGACCCATCGTCCACTGAAGAAGACCTTGTGGAGCAGATCGAGCAACTGGCAGCCTGGGATGAACGCTTGAGAGCGGTCAGCTTCCATGATACTGGCTCCTTGCTTGATCGGTTGCCTTCCGGGCGTGTACTTGAATGGCTGAAATCGCGGAGCCCTGAAGCGGCCAGCCTGCAACAATTGGTGGCGCGCCAAGGCACTCGGCCAAAAGGTTCGCAAATCGGTATTTTGCTGCTGGACCTTGAGGGCGATGTTTTCAAGTTGCAGGCCACCTTCGACAGTCTGATCAATGGCCACTACCGCAATTTCAATGTGATCGTATTCACCAGTGGTGAGCTGCCAGCTGTCACGACCTTGCAGCACACCTTGCATTTCGTGAAAGTGACCAGTAGCAACTACATCGATCGTATAAACCAGACGGTCAAACAGGCGACCAGTGACTGGTTGATGCTGGCAGTGGCAGGCGAGCAATTTACTGCGCCCGGGCTGCTGCTAGCCGCTGACGAATTGGTGGGCGCCGATCATTGCCGGGCGGTCGCCGTCGATGCCATTCACCGTCAAGCCGATGGCACACTCAAGCCTGCGCTGTTTCCGGACTTCAATCTCGACTTACTGGTGGGGTTGCCAGGATTTGTTGCGCGTCACTGGTTGGTAAGGCGTACCGCAGTGGTCAAGGCCGGTGGTTATTCACGTGATTACCCGCAGGCACTTGAATTCGACTTGCTGTTGCGCCTGATCGAGCAGGGCGGTATGGAAGGGCTGGCTCATTTGAGTGAACCCGTGGTGATTTGTCAGGCGCCAGAGTTGACCGACAACGATGACGAGCGTCAAACCCTTATCCGCCATCTCAGGGCTCGTGGTTATCAGGCCGAGGTCGAAGCGTTGCAGTCCGGGGGCTGGAAAATCGACTACCGCCATGCTCACCGTCCTGTCGTTTCGATTCTTGTCCATAGCCAGGATAATCTCGCTGACCTGCAGTTCTGCCTCCACAATCTTTTGCAACGCACGCGCTACCCTCGTTATGAAGTGCTGATTGGCGATAACAACAGCCATTCTCCAGAGCTTCTGGCCTGGCTGGACGAGCAAGAGCAACTATCAAGCCGGATTCGCGTGTTTCGCGCCGATCAACGCATGAGCGCTGTCGCCATGTACAACCAGCTCAGCCAGCAAGCCCAGGGTGAGTACCTGATACTGCTGGATGCGCAAAGCGGGATCGTCAACGTCGGCTGGATCGAGTCCATGCTCAACCAGGCTCAACGCCCTGAAGTCGGGGTTGTGGGTGCCAAGCTGGTGGATCGCGAGGGTAACGTAACCCAGGCGGGGTTGATTCTTGGATTCGGTGGCAGTGTTGGCTCGGCTTTCGTGGGCGAGCCCAAGCAGTCCGAGGGTTATATGCAGCGGTTGACGGTGGAGCAGAATTACTCGGCCGTTTCCATGAGCTGCCTGATGATCGAAAAAGCGCTGTTCGAGGGACTTGGAGGATTGGACGAGGGCAACTTTGCCGAGGCTTTCGCCGATGTGGACCTCTGTCTGAAGGCAGGACAAGCCGGCTACCTGACAGTGTGGACGCCTCAGGTCCAGGTTGTGCATCCAGGCACTGTAGTGCAATCGGCTGATGCACTTGAAGCGCTGCGCAGCAAGTGGCCGGCGGCGTTCGAGCATGACACGGCCTATAACCGACACCTCTCCCTCAAGGGGAGTGGTTTTACCCTGGGTGACAGTTCCCAAGGCTGATGCTGTCTGGCGTCAATGCCAGCAGAAAGGGGATGTATCCGTAATGGATACATCCCCTTGGCTGATGATTCAGCGGTGTGCAACGTCAATCAGCCGAACAGATAAGCGATCTCACTGTTAATGCCTGTCAACATGACGAGCTGTCCATCGGCTGTCTGTAACTCTTCGATGGTGTTGTAACCGTTAAACCAGTCCTTGAGGCGTACACCGTCTTGCGGCGTTTCGCCCGCAGCAAAACCTGATCGGTGGAAGTAAAGGTCGTTGTCAGCCTTGGTGATCATGAGTTCACTGTAGCTGATGTACGACAGGATTAATGTGTCGCCGTTACTGGTGCCGTCATCCTGAATCGTCATCAGCTTCGCCGTATCGGCGGTATACATATCATTGCCTTGACCCCCATTGGCCAAACCGCTGCCCTTCAGTACCAGCCTGTCATCACCGGCGCCGCCCAGCAGTGAAAAGTCCAGGCCCGTGCCGGTCAGCAGGTCGTTGCCTTCGCCGCCATCGGCCGTGCCACTGGCCACAGTGATGACGTCACCGCCGGCTTCACCGTAAACCTTGCTACCCCGATCATCGGCAGCGGTGACAATGGTGTCGTTACCATTGCCGCCGTATATCACATCAGCCTGTGGTCCGTTATTCACGCCCGCCAGTGTGAAGGGACCAATCTGCGACGTCAGCCCGCCATAAAGGTAATCGTTGCCATCGCCGCCCCTGATGACATCGTTGCCCAGTCCCCCTTCAAGATAGTTGGTGGCAGCGTCGCCGGTCAGGGTGTCGTTGAAGTGACTGCCTACCACACGCTCGATATTGGTCAGCACATCACCTGCGGCATCGCCACCGGTATTGACCTGGGTTTGCAGGTTGACGGTGACCCCGGCAGTACTGGTGATATACCAGGCGCTGTCCAGGCCTTCGCGGCCATCAATGCTATCGGCCCCGGCACCCCCCACGAAAATGTCTACCAGACGCGAACCTGATAGCGTGTCGTTGAAGTTGCTGCCCTGGAAAATTTCAATCGCGGTGTAAGTGTCACCTGCGGCATCACCCGCGTTGGCACCGGTGGTCAGGTCGATGGTCACCGCACTGTTGGATTTTACATAGGTCACCAGGTCCGTGCCGCTTGCACCTTCCAGCCCCATAGGCGAACTGGCAGCATAGAAAATATCGTTGAAATTCGACCCGCCGATCGCTTCGATACTGGTGTAGGTATCACCGCTTGCAATGCCGGAATGCACGCCGGTTTTCAGGTCGATGGTCATGGCCACTTTGCTGTCGAGGTAGCCTACGGTGTCATAGCCGTCCCCGCCGATGAACTGGTCGGCACCGGCACCGCCGTACAGGGTGTCATTGCCCGAGCCGCCGGTGATGATGTTGTTGCTGTCGTTGCCGTAGCCCTTGAAGTTTCTATCACCGACGAAGGTCAGGCGTTCGACGTTGGCGGCCATGATGGTGCCGCTGGGATTGATYACCGACACGCGGATTTCATCGTTGCCGCCATCGGCCTGTTCGATGATGGTCGGTGTGGTGCCGTTGTTGATGTAATAGATATCGTTGCCGGCCCCGCCGGCGTGGCCCTGGCATCGGCACCGGAGGTGAAGGTGTCGTTGAATTTCGAGCCGATGACGCTCTCGATATTCGTCAATGTGGTCCCTTCGGCATCCCCGCCAGTGCCTACAGCGCCTGTCCCGAGACGAACCTCGACGTTCACCCCGGCAGCCGAGGCAGAGTAATCCACCGTATCGACACCAGAGCCGCCGTCGAAATCGATACCGCTGCCATTGCCGACAAAGGTGTCGGCAACGTTCGATCCGCTGATCGTCTCGATACCRTTATAGGTATCGCCTGTGGCAATGCCGGTGTGCACACCGGTCTTGAGGTTGACCGTGACCCCGACCTTGCTGTCGAGATAGCCTGCGGTATCGATACCGGCTCCGCCGATGAACTGGTCGGCACCGCCACCACCGTGCAGGGTGTCATTGCCCGAGCCGCCGGTGATGATGTTATTRCTGTCGTTGCCGTAGCCCTTGAACGCCTTGTCGCCGATATAGGTCAGGCGTTCGACGTTGGCGGCCATGATGGTGCCGCTGGGATTGATTACCGACACGCGGATTTCATCGTTGCCGCCATCGGCCATGTAATAGATATCGTTGCCGGCGCCGCCCTCAAAGCGGGTCGGTGTGGCTCTGGCGTCTGCACCAGAGGTAAAGGTGTCGTTGAATTTCGAGCCGATGATGCTCTCAATGTTGGTGAGGACATCCCCCTCTGCATCACCACCCCGTCCAACCAGCCCGACACCCAGGCGTACATCTACATTAATGCCTTGGGCAGACGTCGAATAGTCAACGGTGTCCGTACCCACGCCGCCATCGATCTTGTCTGCACCGGCGCTGCTTGTGATCACATCGTTGCCGGCCAGGGCCTTGATCTCATCATCCCCTGCGGTACCTGCAAGCGTGTCTGCGCCAGCGGTTCCATTGATAATTGCCATGTGTGTTTCCTTCCGTTGGTATCAAGAGAACATCGTGAAAATCTTGTTCGCTTCCAGTGATTGAATAAGTGGCATTCTCATCTTTTCGGCGGGTGCAAATAAAACGTGAATGGAAGATTGAAGTGTTGACCTGAAATGTGACGCAGGTTTTAAGCGCTCCGTAAAAACCGGCGCTTACGCTGACGTCCGACAGCCGACGATAGATCCAGGTGCTGTAAATCAGAGGCGTGTACCTATGCCGTACAATCGCGCCTATAATTCGAACCATCGGCAGGCTGGACAGGCTTCGCATCGAGTGCAACGCAGCCGTAGAGTAGGAGCGATGGCTGGCCTGACATGTTTTGGTTTACCGAGGCCACGAACAATCCGGGTTGTTCGTGGCCTTGCCGTTCAAGGGGCAGGCCAGGCGCTGCGAGATGAAATTAAGCGTGACCTTCAGCTCGCGGCAAGCATCTTCACTGTATCGTACGAGGCCGGCCTGGCCTGATGCCGGGGCATGATCGGGCCGCCGCAAGCCACCTTTTGAGTCACGCCTTTCGGCCATTGAAAGGCGTTGTTAACCGTTTACTACTGGGAAGCCACGATGATTGGCATAAAAAGCATAGCGAGTTACGTGCCCACCGAAGGCGTGGATAACTACGCTCAAGGTGCCAGGTTCGACAAGGATGAAGAATTCATCCTGGGCAAGATCGGCTCGACCTTTCTGCCGCGCAAGGATGCCGCACAGGAAACCTCCGACCTGTGCGTTGAGGCGGTCAACAAGTTGCTGGCTGGCAACCCTCAGTTGTCGCGTGACAGCATCGATGTGTTGATTGTCGTCACCCAGAATGGCGACGAGGAAGGCTTGCCGCACACGGCAGCCATTGTCCAGGACAAGCTGGGGCTGACCACTGCCGTGGCGGCGTTCGATATCTCGCTGGGCTGCTCGGGTTATGTGTATGGCTTGTACGCCATCAAAGGGTTCATGGAAGCCACGGGCCTGAAGAACGGCATCCTGGTGACGGCTGATCCGTATTCGAAAATCGTCGACCCGGACGACCGCAACACCACCATGCTGTTTGGCGATGCTGCCACGGCAACCTGGATGGGCGAAGACGCCGCCTGGCTGCTGGGCAAAGCCAAATTCGGCACTGATGGTTCCGGTGCGCCGCACCTGAAGGTCAGCAACGGCGTCTTCTATATGAATGGTCGGCAAGTGTTCAACTTTGCCCTGCTCAAAGTGCCTGCGCATTTGCATGAACTGTTGGCCGACTCAGACCTGACACCTGATGACATCGACGCCTTTTGCATTCACCAGGGCAGTGCGGCGATTGTCGATGCCGTGGCACGGCGCTTCGAAGATCAGCCTGAAAAGTTCGTCAAGGACATGGTCGAGACTGGAAATACGGTGTCGTCGAGCATTGCGTTGCTGGTCGAAAAGCATGTACTGGGCTCGTCCTGGAAGCGGGTCGCGCTCAGTGGCTTTGGTGTCGGCTTGTCGTGGGGCTCGGCCATTATCTATCGCGCCTGACGCTGATGCCGATGACAGGCGGGCCAGGCGAACGTTTCGCCGGGGCTGCTTCAACCGCCTTGCCGGAGCAGGCGCCTGGCTAACACCTTTGCCCGATTGAGGTACGATCGGGCAATCACGGGCTGCAGCACGCTCAAGCGCATGATCAACACGCGCTTGATTAAGCGTCAGACTATCAACGAGTTACACAACTGTTTGGCATGTTTCATGAATGCCTGCTTGTGGTGTCAAGAATGCTTCCTTTCATCCCTGATCGATGACTTGCTGATAGGTAAAAACATGTACCCCCAACCGCTCTCGGATGAACTCACCGCGCACTGCATGCAAGCGATTCCAGGCGGTACGGCTTCAATTATCGAAGTGTCCAGCTACAGCCCGTCGCTGGCCGAGCAAGTCAAAAAAGCGTTGCCACAGGTCAAGTACACCTGCGTAACGGCTGACAGGTCTGTCTATACCCAGGCCCAGGCTGTTTGCGACCGTGTCGAGCTGCTGAAAGTCACGGATATCGATGACGCTTTCTTTGCCGCGCACCGCGACCAGCAATGCTGGGTGCTGGGCGAAGCCTTGAGTCAGGTGGCAGATCCCTGGGCGTTGTTGAGCAATGTCAAAAAAAACCTGGCGTCGGGCGGGTGCGTCATTCTGTGCATGCCTAACGCACAGCATTGGTCGTTGCAGGTAAAACTGGCCGCCGGGGCTTTTGGTTATCAGGATGAAGGGCTGCTGCATCGGTCCCATTTGCGCTGGTTCACTCGAGAAACCCTGCTCCAATTGCTCGATGAGGCAGGCTTTGAAATAACCCAGGGCCTGCCGCACAGTTCAGTCAATCCATTGGCCGACGTATTCCTGCCGCTGATCGGTCAAATTGCCAAGGCGGCAGAACTCAACGTTGAAATGGCCATGGCCGATGCCACGCCAAGCCACTACATCATACGAATGGTGCCCAAGGGTGAAAGCGTTGTGTCAAGCGTGCCTCGCCCTGTGCTTACCAACGAGCAGTTCGTGGTTGAGGATCGTGCTGCACCGAAGGACGACAGAGTCTGGGCGTTCCCGGTCTGTGCGTTCGATCACTTGCTGACCGGAAACGACCGTGCGGTATTCGAAGCGGTTCGCTACCGCGGTGATATTCGTAAAGTGGTACTGACGCGCAACAAGGCATTTGATCTGGCGGGTGAAAATGTCCTGGTGGTGCCGCTGGCCAGTCGTGAAGGGCAGGATGCCTTGATTTCTGCCGGCTACATTTTTGCCAAGCATTCGGCTGCGGTGAACGCGCCTTACCCGCTGGATGCGAATCGGCATCGGTTCATCAATCTTTGGCATGGCATCCCGCTCAAACGTATCGGCATTGCCTCGCTGGACAATGCGTCCCGCAAGGAGAACCTGGTGCGTGAACATGCCAGGCATCACGCTGTTATCGCCTCGTCAAGAATGGATCAACTGGCAATGACCGTGGCGTTTCATCCGTTGCCCATGGACAAGATCTGGATCACGGGGCTGCCCCGCAACGACGTTGTGCTTTGTGCAGAGCAGGATCTTGCCGAGGACTTTGCCGAGCAACTGACCAGGCTGCGAAGCGAGCTGGGGGGGCGTCGCCTGGTGCTGTTTGCACCGACCTTCCGTAACGGGCAGGGCAGGGCGTATTACCGCTTCAATGATCAACAGCGTGAAGCCCTGGTCGATTGCCTGGAGCGTCATGATGCCGTGCTGGGTATCCGCGAGCACATGGCGGACATTGCGCACAGCTACACCGCTGCATTGATGAGTCGGCCAGGG
This sequence comes from Pseudomonas sp. Leaf127, assembly GCF_001423155.1. Lineage (NCBI taxonomy): Bacteria > Pseudomonadati > Pseudomonadota > Gammaproteobacteria > Pseudomonadales > Pseudomonadaceae > Pseudomonas > Pseudomonas sp. Leaf127. The sequence continues at coordinate 384,609 of NZ_LMOA01000020.1, forward strand.
CCGTTTCTCAGCCTGGATCGACAGCTGTTCGCTGAAATAGAAGTCATTTATCGAGAGGCGTATGCGCTGATCACGGACTACTCGAGCTGCTTTATCGACTTCATGCTCACCGGCCGACCGCAGATTTCCTTTGCTTTCGACAAGGATCAATACGCCGGGCAAGAGCGCGGTATGTTCTATAACCTTGAAGACGTCTTTCCAGGGGTGGTGTGCGAAGACTTCTCCACGTTGCTCGATACCCTTGATCGCGTTTTGAGCGGGGAGGTGACCGAGCACCCTGTAAGGTATGAGCAAAAAAGGCGCATGTTTTTCGAGTACCAGGATGACCAGAACAGCCGTCGCCTGGTGGATCGCTTGTTGCTGGAGGCGCGAGCATGAGGACGGTCCTCACCTATGGCACCTTCGACGTGCTGCATGCCGGGCACGTGCGGTTGCTTGCGCGGGCCAAGGCGCTGGGAGATCGACTGATCGTGGGCTTGTCCACCGACGACTTCAATACGCTAAAGCACAAGAGCTCACTGCTGGATTTCAATAATCGGCGGATCGTGCTGGAGGCCATGCGTTATGTGGACCTGGTCTTCCCGGAGGGAAACTGGGATCAGAAGCTTGCCGATGTACGTCGCTACCATGTGAACGTATTTGTGATGGGCGATGACTGGGAAGGCAAGTTCGATTTTCTCAAGTCGGAGTGCGAAGTGGTCTATCTCCCACGCACTGAAAACATTTCGTCGACCTTGATCCGGCAAGAACTCCAGGATATTGGCACTCAAGGTCTCTAGACCTGCTGAGGCCCCCCTGCCGGTTGGCGGGGGGAGCCTCTCTGTCAGTCGTCACATTATTGCTCATTGCCTGCCATACGCCCCTCTCTGGTACCCGGCTGCTGTTCGTCTTGCCGGCCGCTTGAGGCTGGAGGGCAGGGCGGGCCTCTGCGATGTTCGTCTTGCCCCTTCCGCGCGGTCCTCTCTTTTTCATGCCGCCGGTCGCCAGCTTTTCTCTGCAGTGGCAAGCGGTTCACAGTCTGGCCTTTCCCAACTACGTTGCGCAGGCCTGTGCTGTCCTTCTGAAGCTACTCTAAGGCCTTGTTTTATCTGGCTTGGCACCGTGCCACTAAAAAAAATCAAAAAAAACCTCAAGCAACGAGGTATGCCGACGATAACTATTACGAAGGTTCTCTAGGCACACCCGGCGCTTGCAGGGGCCGGAAGCCACAGCAAACAATCCACGAGGAATTCATCATGGCTTTAACAGTAAACACCAACGTTGCCTCCCTGAACGTACAGAAGAACCTGGGCCGCGCTTCCGATGCTCTGTCGACTTCCATGACCCGTCTCTCCTCGGGCTTGAGAATCAACAGCGCCAAAGACGACGCCGCCGGCCTGCAGATTGCTACCCGCATCAACTCGCAGATCCGTGGTCAGACCATGGCCATCAAGAACGCCAACGACGGTATCTCGATCGCGCAGACCGCTGAAGGCGCCCTGCAAGAGTCGACCAACATTCTGCAGCGTATGCGTGAACTGGCCGTCCAGGCGCGTAACGACAGCAACAGTGCTGACGATCGTATCGCCCTGAACAAAGAATTCAGCCAGATGAGTCTTGAGCTGACCCGTATCGCTGAAAGCACCAACCTGAACGGCAAGAATCTGGTCGACGGCTCTGCCAGCACCATGACTTTCCAGGTCGGCTCCAACAGCGGTGCTGAAAACCAGATTACCCTGAGCCTGAGCCAGAGCTTCACCGCCAACTCGTTGAATGTTGGATCGACCATTAGCATTACTGGTTCGACCACTGAAGAGGCTGAGGAGAGCTTCTCGGCAGCCATCGCAGCTATCGACTCGGCCCTGTCGATCGTCAACTCGAGCCGTGCGGACCTCGGTGCTGCGCAGAACCGTCTGAGCAGCACCATCTCCAACCTGCAGAACATCAACGAAAACGCCACCGCTGCACTGGGTCGCGTACAAGACACCGACTTCGCTTCTGAAACGGCCCAGTTGACCAAGCAGCAGACTCTGCAACAGGCGTCGACTTCGGTTCTGGCCCAGGCCAACCAGCTGCCGTCTTCTGTACTGAAACTGCTTCAGTAATCCTGGCATGATCTTTAGCGGGAGGGTGCGGGTGCGTACCCTCTCGCTTTTTTACTTTCAGAGGTGACAAAACATGGATATGGGCATCAGGCTGAATGTGTCTTATCCGGTCGCCAAACCGGTAAGCGACTCTGTCGGCGTCGATAAAAGTGCGGCGGTCAATTCGACCCAACCTGTGCGCGTCGTCGATGCATCGGCCAAAAGCGAGAGCAATAGCAGTAGCTCTGAGCGCAAGGACGATGATCAGGTAAAAGCGGCGGCCGCAGAGATTCAGGACTTCTTTCAATCAGTCAAGAGAAATCTTGAATTTTCGGTTGATGATCGTTCTGGCAAAGTGGTGGTCAAAGTGATTGCGAGTGATTCGGGTGAAGTCATTCGACAGATTCCCAACGAGGAAGTGTTGAAGCTGGCCGAAAGCCTGAGCGACGCAAGCAGTCTGTTGTTCAGCGCGAAAGCCTGATAGCGGACACCCCCCCATGTTGCTGGTTTTTATGTGTTTCACAAGAACCGAAAGACCGGCAGCATTCAAGCAAGGAGACACTGATGGCAAGTCCAATTTCAACGTCGACCGGTATCGGCTCGGGTCTGAAAATCACCGAAATCGTGACGGCTCTGGTTGATGCCGACAAGGCCGCCAAGCAGAAACAGATCACTACTAACTCATCTAAAAACACGGCTTCGTTATCGGGCGTCAGCCAGCTGAAATCGGCCCTGGCGGCCTTTCAGGCGACGATGACTAATCTGGGCAGTACCACAGGCTCGGCGTTTCAGGGCTTTGTAGCCAGTTCGTCCAACGAGTCGCTGGTCAAGGCAACCGCCGATAACACAGCTGTCGGTGGCATTTATTCCATCAAGGTCAATCAGCTGGCGACAGCGTCCAAGGTGGCCACTGTAGCGATCGACTCGGCCCAGGCGAGTGCTATTCCGAGTGGGAATCTGACCATCACTCAAAATAGCATTGATACGGTCATCAAGATCGATGCGGGCTCTACCCTGCAGCAGGTGCGCGACAAGATCAACTCCGAGATGCAGTTCAAGGGCATCAGCGCCAACATCATCAACGATGCCAATGGCTCACGGCTGGTCTTCAGCTCATCCAACACCGGTGCAGGCAGCGATATCAGCGTCAAGGGCAGTGGCGATATCGGCTCTCTGATGGATATCGACGGCAAGCAGTTGATGAGTGCCAGCGGCACGTCGGGTAATCCGGGCGCTGGTGCCATCGTCGGATTCGCGCAGGATGCCAAGTTCTCGGTTGATGGGCTGGAGTTGACCAGTTCCAAGAATACCGTTGACAAGGCTATTTCCGGTCTGACCTTCAATCTTGTTGCCGCTGATCCGAACAAAGAGACAGTCATTACGCTGGCCTCCAATACCGACGGTATCAAGGCTTCTCTGCAAAGCTTTGTCGACTCCTACAACACGCTGGTCAAGCTGGTCACGACGCTGACCAAGGGCAGCACTGCCGCTGACGGTACCTTTACCGCTGCTGCACTGACCGGTGACTCGACACCGCGTAACATGCTGGCGGCCATTCGCTCCCAGATTGCTTTTGCGTCTGATAATGCGGGATTGGGATCCCTGGCCCAACTCGGGATCAGGACTCAGCAAGTTGACGGTACGCTCTCGCTCGACAGCGCCAAGTTTTCGGCGGCCATGACTGACAAGAAAATGGGCAGCGAAATCCAGAAGTTGTTTACAAGCGATACAGGGCTGATCAAGCGTATCAGCGATTCGATTGAGCCTTACACCAAGGCCAATGGCGTCCTCGCGCAAAAAGACACCAGCCTTAACAAGATCAAGACCCGGCTTGGCAATGAACAAGAGGCTCTTGATCGTCGTGTTGCCACGCTGACCGAGACCTTGACCAAAAAATACAATGCGATGGACCTTGCGGTAGCGAAGCTCAAGGCCACCGCCAGCAGCATCACCTCGATCTTCGACGCGATCAACGCGCAGAAAAACGCTTCCTGATCCAGGCGTTTAATCGTGTGACAAGAACCCGACCTCGTGTCGGGTTCTTGCATTAAGCCTAAAGTTTTCCCGTGTCACGTCGATAGCCTGAGTATCCAGCGTTCAGACTTGCCAAGAGGTCCTCCTATGAATCCGATGTTAGCGTTACGCCAGTACCAGAAAATCGGCGCCCAGGCTCAGACATCCGAAGCCAGCCCGCATCGCCTGGTGCAGATGTTGATGGAAGGCGGTCTTGATCGCATTGCCCAGGCCAAGGGTGCCATGTCGCGTCGTGACATCGCTGCCAAGGGCATTCTGATTGGCAAGGCCATCGACATCATCGGCGGCCTGCGCGAAGGTCTGGACCTGGAGAACTACGGCACTCCTGCCCTGCGTAATCAGGACAACCTCTACGATTACATGCAGAAGCGCCTGACCGAAGCCAATGCCAAGAACGATGCCACGATCCTCGATGAGGTCACTGACCTGCTGATCACCGTCAAAGAAGGTTGGGACGCCATCGCGGCGGCCTGATCATTCACTGCTGCACGGAGACCCTTCCCATGAGCGCCACGCAACGTATCGCACAAACCCGCGAGGCCTTGGTCGAGGCTTTGGCAGAGCGCGACTGGGAAGCCATCGGCAGGCTTGATCAGGCCTGCCGGGAATGCATGGAGACGGTGACGGTCGAGACTTCGTCCAGCGAGCCTGACCTGCGCGACAATCTGCAAGAGCTACTGAGCGTGTATCGGCAATTGATTGACGTGGCCACTGGCGAGCGTCAGGCCGTTGTCGAAGAAATGTCGCAGCTGCAGAAAGCCAAACAGGCTTCAAAAGTGTACGATCTGTTCGGCTGAAAATTTCTTGTCGGACAAGATTCACGCCATAAATTTGACTGTGTCCGTTTTTTTGACTTAACTAGTGATGTTTTCTGTTGTCTGGCGTCTGATCAGATGTAACGGCTAAGATGCCAAGCTGCCCACGACCGATGGGCGTACACGTTTACTAGGGAAGTTGCGATTGCATGTGGCGTGAAATCAAAATCCTGCTGATCGATGACGATAGCCAGCGCCGCCGCGATCTGGGCGTCATCATGAACTTCCTTGGTGAAGAAAACCTCTCATGCTCCAGTCAGGACTGGCAGCAAGTGGTGGGTTCTCTGTCGTCTACGCGTGAGGTGCTGTGTGTCCTGATTGGCAGTGTCAGTGCACCGGCAACGCTGCAAGGGCTTCTTAAGACCATCGCCGCATGGGATGAGTTCCTTCCGGTGTTGCTGATGGGTGAAAGTTCTTCCGTCGAGCTGCCTGAAGACCTGCGCCGTCGGGTGTTGTCGTGCATCGACATGCCGCCCAGCTACAGCAAGCTGCTCGACTCCCTGCACCGTGCCCAGGTCTATCGTGAAATGTACGATCAGGCCCGTGAGCGCGGTCGTCATCGCGAGCCCAACCTGTTTCGCAGCCTGGTCGGCACCAGCCGGGCCATCCAGCATGTGCGGCAGATGATGCAGCAAGTGGCCGACACCGACGCCAGTGTGCTGATTCTTGGCGAGTCCGGCACTGGCAAGGAAGTGGTCGCACGCAACCTGCATTACCACTCCAAGCGCCGCGATGCGCCCTTTGTGCCGGTCAACTGTGGTGCCATCCCGGCCGAGTTGCTTGAAAGCGAACTGTTCGGCCACGAGAAGGGCGCCTTTACCGGTGCCATTACCAGCCGTGCCGGGCGTTTCGAGCTGGCCAACGGCGGCACCCTGTTTCTTGACGAGATCGGCGACATGCCGTTGCCGATGCAGGTCAAGCTGCTGCGTGTCCTGCAGGAGCGCACCTTCGAGCGGGTCGGCAGCAACAAGACCCAGAGCATCGATGTGCGCATCATCGCGGCGACGCACAAGAACCTTGAGCATATGATCGAGGTCGGCAGCTTCCGCGAAGACCTTTATTACCGCTTGAATGTGTTCCCCATCGAGATGGCGCCCCTGCGCGAGCGGGTCGAAGACATTCCGCTGCTGATGAACGAACTGATCTCGCGCATGGAGCATGAAAAGCGCGGTTCGATCCGTTTCAATTCGGCCGCGATCATGTCGGTGTGCCGGCACGCATGGCCGGGCAACGTCCGTGAGCTGGCCAACCTGGTCGAGCGCATGGCGATCATGCATCCCTATGGCGTCATTGGCGTGGCCGAGTTGCCGAAGAAATTTCGCTACGTCGAAGATGAAGACGAGCAAATGGTCGACAGCCTGCGCAGCGACCTCGAGGAGCGTGTGGCAATCAATGCCACGACCCCGAGCTTCGCCACCGGTGCCATGCTGCCGCCCGAAGGTCTGGACCTCAAGGATTACCTGGGCGGCCTGGAGCAGGGCTTGATCCAGCAGGCGCTGGATGATGCCAACGGCATCGTGGCCCGTGCTGCCGAACGCTTGCGTATTCGCCGCACGACCCTGGTCGAGAAAATGCGCAAGTACGGCATGAGTCGCCGCGAGGGTGATGAACAGTCGGAGGATTGACGCCGGCTGATCGGCTGCCTTTGAAAAGCCTCCGCACCTGCGGAGGTTTTTTTTGGCTTGAGGATGAGCATTGGTACCACGACAGCGCGGGTCAATTGCAGGGTCTGTCGCGAGCAGGACTCCCTCCCACAAGTTTTGCTTTGACCCTCTGCCCGGCACGAGGATTGCTAACTCTCTTTTCTACGCGCCGTTTAATGACGGTTCGCCCCGCGAGAGAGAATTCAATGTCCCAGGCCGTGCAGATGTGCAATGAACTCCCGAACCCGATGGCGCCGCCACTGCCTTCGCTGGAACTGGAAAGCCGTCAGGGGCTTGAGCAGGCTTTTGCGCTGTTCAATCAGATGTCGGCACAGCTGACTGATTCCTACAGCGTGCTTGAAGCGCGGGTGAATGAACTCAAGGGCGAACTGGCCGAGGCGGGGGTGCAGCGTATGCAGGAACTGGCGGAAAACGAACGCCTGGCCTATCGCTTGCAGAACCTGCTGGACCTGCTGCCAGGGGGGGTAATTGTCATCGATGGCACGGGTGTGGTGCGTGAAGCCAATCCGGCCGCCCTGGATCTGTTGGGTCAGCCGCTGGTGGGTGAGCTATGGCGTCAGATCATAGGCCGCAGCTTTGCGCCGCGTGAGGATGACGGTCATGAGGTCTCGCTCAAGGATGGCCGGCGCGTGTCTATCGCCACCCGTTCGCTGGATGCCGAGCCTGGCCAGTTGGTGCTGCTGACCGACCTGACGGAAACCCGTCGCTTGCAGGACCAGCTTTCGCGCCACGAGCGTCTGTCCTCGCTGGGCCGCATGGTCGCCTCGCTGGCGCATCAGATTCGCACACCGCTGTCGGCTGCCATGATTTATGCCAGCCACCTGGCGGAACAGGAATTGCCGGTGCACACCCAGCAGCGTTTCGCCTCGCGCCTCAAGGAGCGCCTGCATGAACTGGAACATCAAGTGCGCGACATGCTGGTGTTTGCCCGCGGCGAGTTGCCGCTGACCGACCGGCTGAGCCCCGAGGCGTTGTTTCTGGCCTTGCAGGCGGCGGCCCAGACCCATGTGCGTGAAGCACAGGTGCGCTGGCAGTGCGACCCTGTCCCTGGTGAGCTGTTGTGCAATCGCGACACGCTGGTCGGTGCGTTGCTCAACCTGATCGAAAACGCCATGCAGGCCAGCGAGGCCCCCGCCCGCCTGAAAATTCATGCCTATCGCTACGGCGCCATGCTGCGCCTGTGCATCAGCGACAGTGGCCGCGGCATCGAGCCTGCGGCCCTGGCCCGTATCGGCGAGCCGTTCTTCACCACCAAGACGACCGGCACCGGCCTGGGTTCGGCAGTCGTCGTGGCCGTGGCGCGGGCCCATCAGGGTCATGTGCAGTATCGTTCCCGAGTGGGGCGCGGCACCTGTGCGATCGTCAGTCTGCCGTTGATCCCTTCCTGAGTGCCTGGAGTACGTTGATGACACGTCGAATCCTGCTGGTCGAGGACGACCGCTCACTGCGCGAAGCACTGGGCGACACGCTGGAACTGGCCGGCCATGCCTATCGCGCAGTGGGATCGGCCGAAGAAGCGCTGACGGCCGCAGCGGGTGAGGCGTTCAGCCTGGTGATCAGTGATGTCAACATGCCGGGCATGGACGGGCACCAGTTGCTGGCCCTGCTGCGCACCCGCCACCCGCAATTGCCGGTGTTGCTGATGACCGCCTATGGCGCCGTGGAGCGGGCAGTGGAGGCGATGCGCCAGGGGGCGGTAGACTATCTGGTCAAGCCGTTTGAGCCTGCGGCCTTGCTGACACTGGTGTCGCGCCACGCCCTGGGACGTCTGGAGCCTGCTGGCGGAGAAGGGCCGGTGGCAGTCGAGCCGGCCAGTCTGCAGTTGCTGGAACTGGCCAGGCGGGTGGCGAAAAGCGACTCCACCGTGCTGATCTCGGGTGAATCAGGCACCGGCAAGGAGGTGCTGGCACGCTTTATCCATCAGCACTCGCCGCGCGCGGCCAAGCCGTTTATCGCCATCAACTGCGCGGCCATTCCCGACAACATGCTTGAAGCCACTTTGTTCGGCCATGAGAAGGGCTCGTTCACCGGGGCCATTGCGGCCCAGGCCGGCAAGTTCGAGCTGGCGGAAGGCGGCACGATCCTGCTCGATGAAATATCCGAAATGCCCATGGGCCTGCAGGCCAAGCTGCTGCGGGTGTTGCAGGAGCGCGAGGTGGAGCGGGTCGGTGCCCGTCGACCGATCAGTCTGGACATTCGCGTGCTGGCAACCACCAACCGGGATCTGTTGGGCGAGGTGGCGGCGGGGCGTTTTCGTGAGGACCTGTACTACCGTCTGTCGGTATTTCCGCTGGCCTGGCAGCCATTGCGTCAGCGGACCGCCGATATTCTGCCGCTGGCCGAGCAGTTATTGAGCAAGCACGTCAATAAAATGAAACACGCGCCGGTGCATCTTTCAGCCGAGGCCCGCGCCTGTCTGGTGGCCTATGCTTGGCCGGGCAATGTGCGTGAACTCGACAATGCCGTGCAGCGGGCCTTGATCCTGCAGCAGGGCGGGGTGATCCAGGCGCAGGATTTCTGCCTGGCGGGGCCGGTGCATTTCAATGCGCCGACACCCGTGGCGCCTGCGGCAGCCGGGCTGCCGGAACCGGCAGAGCCCGCCGGGGCACTGGGCGAAGACCTGCGCCGGCGCGAGTTCCAGTTGATCATCGACACCCTGCGCAGCGAGCGCGGGCGACGCAAGGAGGCGGCCGAACGGCTGGGCATCAGTCCGCGCACGCTGCGCTACAAGCTGGCGCAGATGCGTGATGCCGGCATGGACGTGGAGGCGTATCTGTTTGCGACGTGACCTGCGGCCTTTTGTCCTCATTTCTGTGATCTGTGTCAAATTGTCGATACAACGAAACATCACATCGTTATCATGATGGCCTGTCGATACATCGGACACGGGTGAGGCCACGCAGCAATCGGATACGCAAGAAGGTATCTGCTTGGTGAAGCGCTTGTACGTCACTGGCACTCTTGTTGCTATGACATTGTTATCCGTAGAAACCAGTGTCAAAAAATTGCGGGCCTTACGAGAGATAAAGTCCATGAGCCAAGGTGTTGAATTTAATCGCTTGATGTTGGATATGCGGGCCATGCAGATGGACGCCATGTCCGCCTCCAAGCCCGTTGCTGGCGTTCAGGAAGTGGCCGGCAGCAACTTTGCCGACCTGCTGGGTCAGGCGATCAACAAGGTGGCCGACACCCAGGCCGCCTCCAGCCAGATGGCCAATGCCTTCGAGATGGGCAAGAGCGGCGTCGACCTGACCGACGTCATGATCTCGTCGCAAAAAGCGAGCGTGTCGTTCCAGGCGTTGACCCAGGTGCGTAACAAGCTGGTGCAGGCGTATCAAGACATCATGCAGATGCCGGTTTAAGGGACGTACTGATTAATGGCTGACGCAGCAACCGATCCCGTTCCGGCCAGGCCGGGCGCTCCGGAGGGTAAAAAGCCGTTGTTCGGCTTTGCTTTCCTGGAAAACCTCTCCGAGATGACCATGCTGCGTCAGGTCGGCCTCATGGTCGGTCTGGCGGCGAGCGTGGCGATCGGCTTTGCCGTGGTCCTGTGGTCGCAGCAACCCGATTACCGGCCGCTGTATGGCAGCCTGGCGGGCCTGGACAGCAAGCAGATCATGGATACCCTGGCCACTGCCAATATTCCCTACACCCTGGAGCCCAACTCCGGGGCGCTGCTGGTCAAGGCCGATGACGTACAGCGTGCGCGCATCCAGCTGGCCCAGGCTGGTGTGTCGCAGAACAATACCGGCATCGGTTTCGAGATTCTCGACAAGGATCAGGGGCTGGGCACCAGCCAGTTCATGGAGGCCACCCGTTACCGTCGCGGCCTTGAAGGCGAACTGGCGCGCACCATTTCTTCGTTGAACAACGTCAAGGCTGCCCGCGTGCACCTGGCGATTCCGAAAAGCTCGGTGTTCGTGCGCGATGACCGCAAGCCGACTGCCTCGGTGCTGGTCGAGCTGTATCCAGGGCGTGCGCTTGAGCCAGGCCAGGTCGCGGCGATCACCAACCTGGTGGCCACCAGCGTGCCGGAGCTGACCAAGTCGCAGGTCACCGTGGTCGACCAGAAGGGCACGCTGCTGTCTGATCAGGGTGAAAACTCCGAGCTGACCGTGGCCGGCAAGCAGTTCGAGTACACCCGGCGCATGGAAACCATGCTCTCGCAGCGCGTGCAGAACATTCTGCAACCGGTGCTGGGTAACGACCGCTACAAGGCCGAAGTGTCGGCCATGGTCGACTTCAGTGCCGTGGAGTCGACCGCCGAAAGCTTCAACCCCGACCAGCCTGCACTGCGCAGCGAGCAATCGGTGAACGAACAGCGCTCCACCAGCTCGGGCACCGGCGGCGTGCCGGGTGCCCTGAGCAACCAGCCGCCCGGTCCTGCGACCGCGCCACAGGTGGCTGGCGGCGCCGCCGGTGCTGCACCGGCCATTGCTCCCGGTCAGCCGCTGCTCGATGCCAACGGCCAGCAGATCATGGACCCGGCGACCGGCCAGCCGGCGCTGGCGCCTTACCCGACCGACAAGCGTACCCAGTCGACCAAGAACTTCGAGCTTGATCGCTCGATCAGCCACACCAAGCAACAGCAGGGGCGCCTGAGCCGCCTGTCGGTGGCGGTGGTGGTTGACGACATGGTCAAGACCAACCCGGCCAACGGTGAGGTGACCCGCGCGCCGTGGAGCACCACGGACCTGGCCCGCTTCACTCGCCTTGTGCAGGATGCGGTGGGCTTCGATGCCAGCCGTGGCGACAGCGTCAGTGTAATCAACGTACCGTTCTCGACCGAGCGCGGCGAGGTCATTGCCGAGATTCCGTTCTACTCGCAGCCCTGGTTCTGGGACATCCTCAAGCAGGCCGTGGGGGTGATCTTCATCCTGATCCTGGTGTTCGGTGTGTTGCGCCCGGTGCTCAACAACATTACCAATCCCAAGAGCAAGGAGCTGGGCAGCTTCGGTGGTGACGCCGAACTGGGCGGCATGGGCGGCCTGGATGGCGAGCTGGGCAGCGACCGGGTGAGCCTGGGTGGCCCGCAAAGCATTCTGTTGCCGAGCCCGACCGAGGGCTATGACGCACAACTCAACGCTATCAAGAGTCTGGTGGCCGAAGACCCGGGTCGTGTGGCCCAGGTCGTGAAAGAGTGGATTAACACTGATGAATGATCGAGCCGCCGCAGTCAAACTGAGCAAGGTCGAGAAAGCCGCCGTATTGCTGCTTTCGCTGGGCGAAACCGATGCCGCCCAAGTGCTGCGGCACATGGGCCCCAAGGAGGTCCAGCGCGTGGGCGTGGCCATGGCGCAAATGCGCAATGTGCACCGCGAGCAGGTCGAGCAGGTGATGAACGAGTTCGTCAACACGGTCGGCGACCAGACCAGCCTGGGCGTCGGCTCTGACGGCTATATTCGCAAGATGCTGACCCAGGCCCTGGGTGAAGACAAGGCCAACGGCCTGATCGACCGCATCCTGCTGGGTGGCAACACCAGCGGCCTGGACAGCCTGAAATGGATGGAGCCGCGCGCGGTGGCCGACGTCATCCGCTACGAGCACCCGCAGATCCAGGCCATTGTGGTGGCTTATCTGGACGCCGACCAGGCCGGTGAAGTGCTGGGCCATTTCGACCACAAGGTGCGTCTGGACATCATCCTGCGCGTGTCGTCGCTCAACACGGTGCAGCCGGCAGCGCTCAAGGAACTCAACCAGATCCTCGAGAAACAGTTCTCCGGCAACGCCAACACCTCGCGCACCACGCTGGGGGGCATCAAGCGTGCGGCCGACATCATGAACTTCCTCGACAGCTCCATCGAAGGCACGCTCATGGACTCGATCCGCGAGGTCGACGAAGACCTGTCGGTACAGATCGAAGACCTCATGTTCGTCTTCAACAACCTGGCCGATGTCGACGACCGTGGCATCCAGGCGCTGCTGCGCGAAGTGTCTTCGGACGTGCTGGTGCTGGCGCTCAAGGGTTCGGACGAGGCGGTCAAGGAAAAAATCTTCAAGAACATGTCCAAGCGTGCCGCCGAGCTGCTGCGCGACGACCTGGAGGCCAAGGGGCCGGTCCGGGTCAGCGATGTCGAAACGGCACAGAAAGAAATTCTCACCATCGCCCGTCGCATGGCCGAGGCTGGCGAGATTGTTCTCGGTGGCAAGGGCGGCGAGGAAATGATCTAAGGATCCAGTTCGCACATGTCCAGCTCCAGTAAAGAAGCGCAAAGCGACCTGATTCGCGCCAAGGATGTACGTGGGCTCGACCTGTGGGCCTTGCCCAGTTTCGATCCGTACGTGGCGCCGCCGGAGCCTGAACCGCAGCCTGAACCCGAGCAGGATGCGGTCGAGGAAGTCCCGCTGGACGAAGTCCAGCCGCTGACCCTCGAAGAGCTGGAAAGCATTCGCCAGGAAGCCTGGAACGAGGGTTTCGTCACCGGTGAGCGCGAAGGCTTTCACAGCACCCAGATCAAGGTGCGCCAGGAGGCGGACGTTGCCCTGGCGGCACGGCTCGACAGCCTCGAGCAGGTCATGCGCCAGTTGCTCGACCCGTTGGCCGAACAGGACACGCAAATCGAAAAGGCCGTCGTCCATCTGGTCGAACACATTGCCCGTCAGGTGATCCAGCGCGAGCTGCAGACTGACTCGCAACGGATCGTCCATGTGCTGCGCGACTGCCTCAAGCTGCTGCCGATGGGGGCCAGCAACCTGCGCATTTTCGTCAATCCACAGGATTTCGACCTGATCAAGGCGTTGCGCGAGCGCCATGAAGAGACTTGGAAAATCTTCGAGGATGACAACCTGCTCCCCGGCGGTTGCCGTATCGAGACCGAACACAGCCGCATCGACGCCAGCGTCGAGACGCGTATCAGTCAGGCCATTGCGCGGATGTACGACCAGATGCACGAGCAGGTCGCCCATCCTGCTGCCCCCGACATGAGCCTTGAGCTGCCTGAAGTGTCCACCCCGCGCGCCAGCGCCCCTGCCGAAGAGCCCTCCGATGCGTCTTGAACGCCTGAGTTTCGGCAAGCGCCTGGGGGGCTACAGCGAGGCCATCGATCTGCCGACCCAGCCGGTGGTCGAAGGTCGCCTGCTGCGCATGGTCGGCCTGACCCTGGAAGCCGAAGGCTTGCGTGCGGCAATGGGCAGCCGCTGCGTGGTGATCAATGATGACAGTCATCACCCGATGCAGGTCGAAGCCGAGGTCATGGGCTTTTCCGGTGGCAAGGTGTTCCTGATGCCGGTGGGCAGTGTGGCCGGCATTGCGCCGGGTGCGCGCGTGGTGCCATTGGCCGACACCGGCCGGCTGCCGATGGGCATGAGCATGCTCGGAAGGGTGCTTGACGGTGCGGGCCGACCGCTCGACGGTCGTCCGCCGATCAAGGCCGAAGACTGGGTGCCGATGGACGGCCCGGCCATCAACCCGCTCAAGCGCGACCCGATCAGCCAGCCGCTGGACGTGGGCATTCGTTGCATCAACGGATTATTGACGGTCGGCCGTGGCCAGCGCCTGGGCCTGTTTGCCGGTACGGGCGTCGGCAAGAGTGTGCTGCTGGGCATGATGACGCGCTTTACCGAGGCCGACATCATCGTGGTCGGCCTGATCGGTGAGCGGGGCCGGGAGGTCAAGGAGTTCATCGAGCACATTCTGGGCGAAGAAGGCCTGAAACGTTCGGTGGTCGTGGCCTCGCCGGCGGACGATGCACCCTTGATGCGCCTGCGTGCCGCGATGTACTGCACGCGCATTGCCGAATACTTCCGTGACCGTGGCAAGAACGTATTGTTGTTGATGGATTCGCTGACCCGCTTTGCCCAGGCGCAGCGTGAAATCGCCCTGGCGATCGGCGAGCCGCCAGCCACCAAGGGCTATCCACCGTCGGTGTTCGCCCGCCTGCCCAAGCTGGTCGAGCGCGCCGGCAATGCCGAGGCCGGGGGCGGTTCGATCACGGCGTTCTACACCGTCTTGTCCGAAGGCGACGACCAGCAGGACCCGATCGCCGACTCGGCGCGGGGGGTACTGGACGGGCATATCGTGTTGTCCAGGCGTCTGGCCGAGGAGGGGCATTATCCGGCCATCGACATCGAGGCCTCGATCAGTCGGGTGATGCCGGCCGTCGTGAGCCCCGAGCACATGACCCGCGCCCAGCATTTCAAGCAATTGTGGTCGCGCTACCAGCAAAGCCGCGACCTGATCAGCGTTGGCGCCTATGTGGCCGGTGGCGACCGCGAGACAGACCTTGCGATCTCGCTGCAACCGGCGCTGGTGCGTTACCAGCGTCAGGGGCTGCGTGAGAATGTCAGCCTGCAAGGCAGTGGCGATGCCCTGGCCGCTGTATTCGGGCCCGCACCGGGCGGGTGATGACGCATGGCTAACAGTCGAGCGGCGCGCCTGGCGCCGGTGGTCGAGATGGCCGAAGCCGCCGAGCGCACCGCAGCGCAGCGCCTGGGTTATCTGCAGGGCCAGGTCAACCTGGCGCAGAACAAGCTGCAGGAACTGGATCAGTTTCGCCTCAGTTACCAGGAGCAGTGGATCAATCGCGGCAGCCACGGCGTTTCGGGCCAGTGGCTGATGAACTACCAGCGCTTTCTGAATCAGCTCGAAACGGCCATCGGCCAGCAGCGCAAGAGCCTGGCCTGGCATCAGGTCAACCTCGACAAGGCCCGCGGTGCCTGGCAACAGGCCTACGCCCGGGTCGAAGGCTTGCGCAAGCTGGTACAACGCTACCTCGACGAAGCCCGGCAGCTTGAAGACAAGCGCGAGCAGAAGCTGCTCGATGAGTTGTCCCAGCGTCTGCCGCGTCAGGACGGGTATTAGGCAAAATCCCGTGGGGCTGGCGTCATCATGGTCTAGGCTGTGTCATATCGGTAACACAGCAAAGGAGGCTGTCCCATGACCGTCACGTCAGCGCTTTCTGCGGATGGCCGGCAAGTGACCCTGCTCGTCGAAGGGCGTTTTGATTTTGCGTCTCACCAGGCCTTTCGTGCCGCCTATCAACACCTGCGTGCTGACCTTGACTATGTTGTCGACCTGCGCGGTACGCATTACCTGGACAGTTCGGCGCTGGGCATGCTGCTACTGCTGCGCGATCATGCCGGCGGCGACAAGGCTGTGGTGCAGTTGATCAACTGCACGCCGGATGTGATCAAAATCCTTACCATCTCCAACTTTTCCCGTCTGTTCCAGGTCGGCTAGGCCTTGCAAGCCGATAACGCTTGCCTGCGCATTCTGATCGCCGACGACAGCCCCAGCGATCGCTTGCTGCTGTCGACCCTGATCACGCGTCAGGGTCATCAGGCCCTGGTGGCTGCCAACGGTGTCGAAGCGCTGGCGTTGTACCGCCTCCAGCAGCCGCATCTGGTGCTGATGGATGCCATGATGCCGGTCATGGACGGCTTCGAGGCGGCCCGGCAGATCAGGCAACTGGCCGGCGAGTCGCTGGTGCCGATCATTTTCCTGACGGCCCTGACCGAAGGCGAAGCGCTGGCGCGTTGCCTGGATGCCGGTGGCGACGACTTCATTGCCAAGCCGTTCAACCCCTTGGTGCTGGCCGCCAAGATCAATGCCATGAACCGTCTGCGTCAGTTGCAGGACACCGTACTACGCCAGCGCGACCTGCTGGCCAGTCATCGCGAACACCTGCTCAACGAGCAGCGCGTGGCCAAGGCCGTCTTCGACCAGGTGGCGCATTCGGGCTGTCTGGACTCGCCCAATATCCGCTACCTGCAATCGCCCTATGCGCTGTTCAACGGTGACCTGATGCTGGCGGCCTGGTCGCCTGCCGGACACATGTATGTGTTTCTCGGCGACTTTACCGGCCATGGCTTACCGGCTGCGGTCGGCGCCATGCCGCTGGCCGAGGTGTTCTACGGCATGACCGCCAAAGGCTACGGCTTGCCGGAAATGCTGCGCGAGATGAACACCAAGCTCAAGCGCATCCTGCCGGTGGGCATGTTCTGTTGTGCAACCTTGCTGTGCATCGATTTCAAGCAGCAACAGGTCGAACTCTGGAACGGTGGCCTGCCGGACGGCTACCTGCTGCACGCGGGTGCTGGCGGCTACCAGTCCCTGCCGTCACGCCATTTGCCGTTGGGTATCCTGCCAGCCAGTGCTTTTGACGAGCGCACCGAAGTCCTGCCATTGGCGCCGGGCGACCGGATCTTCTTGCTCTCCGATGGTGTCATGGACACGCGCGACGCCCAGGACCGCCTGTTCGGCACCCAACGGTTGTGCGAGGTGCTGGCCGCCAACCGCGAGCCTGCACAACTGATCGAGGAAATCCTCCAGGCGCTGAATGATTTTGGTGGCCAGGCACGCGATGACGTCAGCATGCTGGACATCAGCACCTCGGTCCCGCTGGGCGAGAGCATGCCGGTGGCGAGCCGGATTGATGACGGTCCGGCCAATCCGCTGGACTGGTCAGCCAGTTTCGAGTTTCGCGCCGCCACCCTGAAAACCTTCAATCCCCTGCCTTATATCCTCCAGCTGTTATTGGAGGTGCACGGTTTGCGCGACCAGAGCGGGGCGCTATACAGCGTACTGGCCGAGCTGTACAGCAATGCGCTGGAACATGGTGTACTGGGTCTCGATTCGCGCCTTAAACACAATGCTGCCGGATTTGCCCGCTATTATCAGGAGCGGGCCCGGCGCCTTGAACAGTTGCAGAGTGGTTTTATCCGTCTGCAACTGGAGGTTCGGGCCAGCGCCGAAGGGGGCGTACTGAGTATCAACCTGCAGGACAGCGGCAACGGGTTCGATGTGCCAGGTGTGCTGGCTCGTTCACCTGCGGATGAGCAGTTGTGCGGTCGTGGTCTCAGGCTGGTCCGCTCGCTGTGCAGCGATGCCCGCTGGTCAGAGGGGGGGCGGGCGGTTTGCGTGGAGTTTTCCTGGGGGCTGGTGGCATACTTGCCTCCGGTTTCTTGATCAAGGAGTGAGCAAGTGTCAGCCGTTCATATGGATTACAGTGTGTTGACGACCTTGCAGGACGTCATGGAAGACGAGTACCTGACCCTGATCGACGTCTTTCTCAAGGACTCCGACCTGCGCATGGCCTTGTTGCGCCAGGCGGTGCTTGCCGCGCGCCTGGGCGGCGCCTCGCTGGATTTTGTCGAGCTGGGGCTGGCGGCCCACAGCTTCAAGGGCAGCAGCAGCAACATGGGGGCGGTGTGGCTGTCGGAGCTGTGCCGTCAACTCGAAGAGCAGGCCCGCCATCAGATCGTCGAGGGGCTGCAGGCGCTGGTCGAGTCGATCAATGGCGAATACCTGATCATCCGCCGGTTATTCGACGCCGAGCGTGAAGTCCTTGTCGCCCAGGCCTCACCTTTGGTGACCTGAAACAGACCCTTTTGTGACATGGCCCGCATCTTGCTGGTGCAATGATATTGTGCTGCCCGATGCGGAGATTCAAATGTCCCTTGCCCCTAATGTATTGCTCCAGACCAATGCGGCGACCTCGGCCAAGTCCAGTGCCGCCAGCCATTCGTCCAGGTCTGCTGAGATCGGCAAGGACCCGGCGTCCGGCTTCGCCAAGGTATTCAACCGCGAATCCCGCGAGGCGCCAAAGGCCGACCGCGATGTACAGCCCAATGCGGCCCGCGAACGCAATGCGCCTGACAAGGCCAGGGCCACGGCTGGCAAGGACAAGCCGAACGAGGCGCCAGAGGTTGCCGATAACACCTCGGCCGTTGCCGAAAGCGGCAATGACTTGCCAGCCGAGACTGTGACGCAAGCCGGCGACCAGGGGCATTCGGGCGAGCAAGGCGCCGACGGCGCGGCGCAGAATGCGACCGGTAGCACCGCCGAGCAGGCCGAGCAGGCAATGGCTGCCGCACAGGCCGGGCAGGGCGCGCTGCCCTTGATCCTGCCGGCGGCGACAGTGGCTGCCGAGGCGGTCGCCGAGGAGGCCTTCGATCCTGACGTTGATCCACTCGCGGGGCTGCATGCCTTGCAGTTCGCCCTGGAAAGTGCCAACGGTCGCCGTCCCGGCGCGGCTCAGGCGACTGCCCAGACGCCGACAGCGCAAAATGGTGCCTTGGTTGACGGGGAAGTGACGGACGCGCAGAACATCGTCAATAACCTGGCAAGTCTGCAAGGCGATCAGGATCTGGAAGGCGGAACCGAGGGCGGTGAGAAATCCCTGGCCGGCCTGCTCGATGACGGCCTGAAAGACGTCAAGGCGGCTGCGGGCGATACCCGCGTCGACAACTTCGCCGAGCGCCTGGCCGCCTTGAGCCAGGCGGCACAGCCAGCCAGGGCAGGCAGTGCCACGCCCGTGGCGACACCGGTCATCAACCAGCCGCTGGCCATGCACCAGAGCGGCTGGAGCGAAGGCATCGTCGAGCGGGTGATGTACCTCTCCAGCCAGAATCTCAAGTCGGCGGAAATCAAACTCGAACCGGCCGAACTCGGCCGCCTGGACATCCGCGTCAATATGGCGCCGGACCAGCAGACCCAGGTCACCTTCGTCAGTGCTCATCTGGGGGTGCGTGACGCACTGGAAAGCCAGATGATCCGCCTGCGTGAATCCTTCCAGCAGCAAGGTCTTGGCCAGGTCGACGTCAACGTTTCCGACCAGTCGCAGCAACAGGCCCAACAGCAGGCCCAGGAACAGGCCAGTCGTGCCCAGCGCGGTGGTTCGCGTGTCGACTCAGGCAGTGGCGATGCGCCTGACGGGCACGCCGCAGAACCGACCGTCGCCGCCAGCCAGCCAGTGCAGCGCGTGATCGGCAGCAGCGAGATCGACTATTACGCCTGATGGGGTCGTAGACACAGGCTCTGGTAGGAGCCCGCTTGCCGGCGACCGAGTGCGCAGCGCTCGCAAAAATCTCGAAAACGCTGCAAATTTACGACTGCCACGCAGCCGGTCGCGGTGGTCCGGCATTCCGGCAAGCGCGCTCCTGGCCCCCTCTCTGCTACGTGACAGCGTGCTGCCAGGAGGCAGGTTGATCGCCGGCGTGGCGCGCATGTGTTGCACTCTGGCATAACCTTTGCTCTGCCTCAGTCACGTAACAGTGAACCCCCTGAATAGTGACGGATTATTGGCATGGCGCAGAGCGAAGCAGTCAAAGAGCCCGGCTCGAAGAAAAAACTCAAGCTCATCATTCTTGGGGCGGTAGGCCTGATCCTGGCCATCGGCCTTTCGGTCGGTGCGACCTGGTTTCTGATGCACAAGTCCGATCCCAAGCCGGACCCGGCGGCCGCAGCCGCGCAGGCCAATGCCAAGCAGGCGGCGGTGTTCGAAGCCATGACGCCGGCTTTCGTGGTCAACTTCAATGTCAACGGTCGCCAGCGCTATATGCAGGTCAGCATCACCATGCTGGCGCGCAGTGCCACCGACATGGAGGCCCTGAAGGTCCATATGCCGACCATTCGCAACAATCTGGTGTTGTTGTTCGCCGGTATTCCGTTCGATTCGCTGACCACGCCGGTGGGCATGGAAATGCTGCGCCAGAAGGCGACTGCCAGCATTCAGGAAGTGGCCCAGAAAGAGCTGGGCAAGACCGTGGTCGAGCAGTTGCTCTTCACTAACTTCGTATTGCAGTAGGATCCACGACATGGCCGTGCAAGACCTGCTGTCCCAGGATGAAATCGACGCGCTGTTGCATGGCGTGGACGATGGCATGGTGGATACCGACACCATTTCCGAACCCGGTACGGTCAAGACCTATGACCTGACCAGCCAGGACCGGATCGTGCGTGGACGCATGCCGACCCTGGAAATGATTAACGAGCGCTTCGCCCGTTACACCCGCATCAGCATGTTCAACCTGCTGCGCCGTTCGGCGGACGTGGCGGTGGGCGGCGTGCAGGTGATGAAGTTCGGTGAATACGTGCATTCGCTGTACGTGCCCACCAGCCTCAACCTGGCCAAGATCAAGCCGCTGCGGGGTACGGCGCTGTTCATCCTCGATGCCAAGCTGGTGTTCAAGCTGGTGGACAACTTCTTTGGCGGCGACGGGCGTCACGCCAAGATCGAAGGGCGTGAATTCACCCCGACCGAGTTGCGCGTGGTGCGCATGGTCCTGGACCAGGCCTTCGTCGACCTCAAGGAAGCCTGGCAGGCGATCATGGAAGTCAATTTCGAGTACATCAACTCGGAAGTGAACCCCGCCATGGCCAACATCGTCGGTCCCAGCGAGGCCGTGGTGATCTCGACGTTCCACATTGAACTCGATGGCGGTGGCGGCGACCTGCACGTGACCATGCCGTACTCGATGATCGAGCCGATCCGCGAAATGCTCGATGCCGGTTTCCAGTCCGATCTCGACGACCAGGACGAGCGCTGGGTCAAGGCGCTCAAGGAAGACGTGCTCGATGTGTCGGTGCCGGTGACCACCACGGTGGCCAATCGTCAGTTGCTGCTGCGCGACATCCTGCACATGCAGCCCGGTGACGTGATCCCGGTGGAGCTGACCGACACGCTGGTGATGCGCGCCAACGGCGTGCCTTCGTTCAAGGTCAAGCTCGGCTCGCACAAGGGCAACCTGGCCCTGCAGATCGTCGAACCCATTGAACGGCGCTGATCGTCACGGTCGCGCTGCACCCTGTTGTGTAATTGAATGACTGTTTCCGAGGACAACCCATGGCTGCTGATAACGATATGACCTCTGCTGAAGATCAGGCGCTGGCCGATGAATGGGCTGCGGCCCTGGGCGAAGCGGGCGATGGCCAGGCAGACATCGATGCCTTGCTGGCTGCCGATGCTGCACGCCAGCCTGCTTCCAGCCGCATGGCGATGGAAGAGTTCGGTGGCGTGCCGAAAAATTCGGCGCAGGTCACCCTCGACGGCCCCAACCTGGATGTGATCCTGGACATCCCTGTGTCGATCTCCATGGAAGTGGGCAGCACCGACATCAGCATTCGCAACCTGTTGCAGCTCAACCAGGGTTCGGTGATCGAGTTGGATCGTCTGGCCGGCGAGCCGCTGGACGTACTGGTCAACGGCACCCTGATCGCCCACGGCGAAGTGGTGGTGGTCAACGAGAAGTTCGGTATTCGTCTGACAGACGTAATCAGCCCGAGCGAACGTATCAAGAAGCTGCGTTAAGTGAAGCGCCTGCCCTATGCCCTGTTGCTCATGCCGCTGATGGCATGGGCCGCCGATCCGGTCGCGCCCGGACCTGCAGTCGTGGACCCGGCGCCGGTCACCCAGGCGTCAACGCATGCGGTGGCGGCCGCGCCCCAGGTCGGCAGTGCGCTGTCGGGCGGCATGGGCGGGCAACTGCTGCAATTGATGCTCGGCCTGCTGCTGGTGATCGGCCTGATCTTCCTGCTGGCCTGGGTGATGCGCAAGGTGCAGGCTGGTAGCCTGGGCAACCAGCAGGTCATCGAGCTGGTCGGTTCGCGCGCCCTTGGGCCACGCGACCGGCTGGTGCTGGTGCAGGTGGGCAAGGAACAGATTCTGCTGGGCGTCACGCCGGGGCGTATCACGCCGCTGCATGTGCTCCGCGAGGCGGTGGACGTTCCGGTCCGCCAGCCGGCCACTCCCGAATTCGCCCAGCGCCTGCTGGAGCTCATGGGCAAGGACAAGGACAAGACGTAATGGGCATCGTGCGTTTGCTGATAGTGCTGCTGTTGGGGATGGCGGCGCCGCTGGCGCTGGCAGCCGACCCGTTGTCGATTCCGGCGATCACCCTGTCCAATGGCGCCAACGGCCAGCAGGAGTACTCGGTCAGCCTGCAGATCCTGATGATCATGACGGCGCTGAGCTTCATTCCGGCGTTCGTCATCCTGATGACCAGCTTCACCCGCATCATCGTGGTCTTTTCGATCCTGCGCCAGGCACTGGGCCTGCAGCAGACACCGTCCAACCAGGTGCTGATCGGCATGACCCTGTTCCTGACCATGTTCATCATGACGCCGGTGTACGAGCGGGTGAACCGCGATGCCCTGCAGCCCTACCTGGCCGAGACGATGTCGGCGCAGGATGCCCTGGTCAGGGCGCAGGTGCCGGTCAAGGATTTCATGCTGGCGCAGACCCGCACCAGTGACCTGGAGCTGTTCATGCGCCTGTCCAAGCGCACCGACATCCAGACCCCGGAAGCGGCGCCGCTGACCATCATCGTGCCGGCCTTCGTGATTTCCGAGCTCAAGACCGCCTTCCAGATCGGCTTCATGATCTTCATCCCGTTCCTGATCATCGACATGGTGGTCGCCAGCGTGCTGATGGCCATGGGTATGATGATGCTCTCGCCGCTGATCATTTCGTTGCCGTTCAAGATCATGCTGTTCGTGCTGGTCGACGGCTGGGCGTTGATCGTGGGCACGCTGGCCGGCAGCTTTGGCGGCGTATGAAAGCACTTCTGAACACTGCCTGCGACGCATCCCGTAGCCGTTCTGCCGAGGAGCCTGTCCGATGACCCCTGAAGTTGCGGTCGACCTGTTCCGTGAGGCCTTGTGGCTGACCACCGTGCTGGTTGCGATCCTGGTGGTGCCCAGCCTGATCTGCGGCCTGATCGTGGCCATGTTCCAGGCCGCCACGCAGATCAACGAACAGACCTTGAGCTTTCTGCCGCGCCTGCTGGTCATGCTGCTGACCCTGATCGTCACCGGCCCCTGGCTGCTGGGTGTGTTCATGGACTACGTGCTGAATCTGTACAACAGCATTCCGACCCTGATCGGCTAGCGCCCATGCAGCCGATGCTCGCCCTGACCGATACCCAGATCAGCACCTGGGTGGCCAGCTTCATGCTGCCGATGTTCCGCATCGTCGCGGTGCTGATGACCATGCCCATCATCGGCACCACCCTGGTTCCGCGCCGGGTGCGGCTGTATTTCGCCTTTGCCATCACCATCGTCGTCGCGCCGGTGCTGCCGCCCATGCCGGCGGTGCAGGCGCTGGACCTCAGTGCGCTGTTGCTGATCGGCGAGCAGATCATCATTGGTGTCGGCCTGGGGTTGTCGCTGCAGTTGTTCTTCCATATTTTCGTAGTGGCCGGGCAGATCATTGCCACGCAGATGGGCATGGGCTTTGCGTCGATGGTCGACCCTACCAACGGCGTGTCTTCGGCGGTGGTGGGGCAGTTCTTCACCATGCTGGTGACCCTGATGTTCCTGGGCATGAACGGCCACCTGATCGTGCTGGAAGTGCTGGTCGAAAGCTTTACCACGATGCCGGTGGGCGGCGGGGTGCCGGTGGGCAACTTCTGGACCCTGGCCAACGGCCTGGGCTGGGTCATGGCTTCTGGCCTGCGCCTGGTGCTGCCGGCGGTCACGGCCTTGCTGATCATCAACATCGCCTTCGGCATCATGACCCGCGCCGCGCCGCAGCTTAATATCTTCTCCATCGGCTTTCCGTTGACCCTGGTGCTGGGGATGGTAATCCTGTGGATGAGCATGGCCGACATCCTCAGCCAGTATCAGCCCATGGCGGTCGAAGCCCTGCAACAAATACGTGATCTGGTGAGGGCCCGCTGAGATGGCAGAAAGCGAGAGCGGTCAGGACAAAACAGAAGAACCCACGGAGAAAAAGGTCCGCGACAGTCGGGCCGAGGGCCAGGTGGCACGCTCCAAGGAGCTCACCACGCTGGTGGTGATGATGATGGGGTCGGTGGGGCTGTTGATGTTTGGTGGCGGCGTGGCGCAGATGCTGGCCGAAGCCATGCGCGAGAATTTCTCGATCAGCCGCGAGATGCTGATGGACCCCATGTGGATGGGGCGCATGCTGCTCAAGACCGGGCAGACCGCCATGCTGGTGGTGTTGCCGTTCATGATCGCCATGCTGGTGGCGGCTTTTGTCGGGCCGATCATGCTGGGCGGCTGGTTGTTCGCCACCAAGTCGCTGGCGCCCAAGTTCAGCCGCATGAACCCGTTGTCCGGGGTCAAGCGCATGTTCTCGGTCAACTCGCTGGTCGAGCTGCTCAAGGCGTTCGCCAAGTTCCTGGTGATCCTCGCCGTGGCCCTGGTGGTCATCAAGAAAGACCGTAACGACCTGATCGCCATTTCCCATGAGCCGCTGGAAATGGCGATCATCCACAGCCTGCAGCTGGTCGGCTGGAGCACCTTGTGGATCGTGTGCGGGCTGATTCTGATCGCTGCCGTCGATGTGCCGGTGCAGTTGTTCCAGGCGCACAAGAAACTGCTGATGACCAAGCAGGAAGTGCGCGACGAACACAAGAACAGCGAGGGCAACCCGCAGGTCAAGCAGCGCATTCGCCAGTTGCAGCACGACATGGCCAACCGGCGCATGATGGCCGCGATCCCTGATGCCGATGTGATCATCACCAACCCGACGCACTTTGCCGTGGCGCTCAAGTACGACCCTGAAAACGGCGGCGCTCCTCAGTTGCTGGCCAAGGGCGTGGACCTGATTGCCTTGAAGATCCGTGAGATCGGCAACCACAATCAGATCATGATCCTCGAGTCGCCGGCGTTGGCGCGTTCGATCTACTACAGCACCGAACTTGAAGAAGAAATCCCCGCCGGGCTGTACATGGCTGTCGCCCAGGTGCTGGCGTACGTCTACCAGATCCGCCAGTTCCAGGCCGGCCGCGGCAAACGCCCCACGCCGCTTGGCGACATCTCCATCCCCCCCGACCTGCAGCGCGACGAATAGATGCAGGACCGGTCGGTCCTGCAGGTTAATGCCGGGCAGTTAAGCCTTGACGCGGGCCTGTGGGAGGCAGCTTTGCTGGCGAATGCGGCAGTACAGGCGCAGCAGGTGTTTTGGCCTTGCTGGCCTCATCGCCGGCAAGCCGCCTCCCACAGGATTGATGTGACCCTGACTTCGGGCCTGGCACCAGATTATGGGAGGCAGCTCTGCTGGCGAATGCGGCAGTACAGGCGCAACAGATGTACCTGTATCGGTATTAGTCCTGCACGTCCTGCACATTGTTGCGCTGAGTTGGACAGCTTTTTGCAATAGGTCGGGACAGGGCGCCTGTAGCGTCAAAGTTTTGTTTTGGTCTAGTGCGGTGGGGCATCAGTGGATCGATCTCAGTTAGTCAGTGGCGCACGCAACCTGGGCCGCAATCATAGTCAACTGGCTGTACCGGTGCTGTTGCTGGCCCTGCTGGCCATGATGATGTTGCCCATCCCGCCGTTTCTGCTGGATGTGTTCTTCACCTTCAACATCGCCTTGTCGATTGTCGTGCTGCTGGTGTGTGTGTATGCACTGCGCCCGCTCGACTTCTCGGTATTTCCGACCATCCTGTTGGTCGCGACTCTGTTGCGCCTGGCACTGAACGTGGCCTCGACCCGCGTGGTGATGCTCCACGGCCAAGACGGTCACGACGCTGCGGGCAAAGTGATCCAGGCCTTCGGTGAGGTGGTGATCGGCGGCAACTACGTGGTCGGTATCGTGGTCTTCGCCATCCTCATGATCATCAACTTCGTGGTCATCACCAAGGGTGCCGGGCGGATCTCCGAGGTCAGCGCGCGTTTCACCCTTGATGCGATGCCAGGCAAACAGATGGCCATCGACGCCGACCTCAATGCCGGCCTGATCGATCAGAACCAGGCCAAGGTGCGGCGTGCCGAAGTCGCGGCCGAGGCCGAGTTCTATGGTTCGATGGACGGTGCCAGCAAGTTCGTGCGCGGCGACGCCATTGCCGGCCTGCTGATTCTGTTCATCAACCTGATCGGCGGCATGCTGGTGGGCATGCTGCAACACGGCATGACCTTCGCCGATGCCGGGCGCATCTACACCTTGCTGGCCATTGGTGACGGTTTGGTGGCGCAATTGCCATCACTGCTGTTGTCCACTGCCGCCGCGATCATGGTGACCCGTGCTTCCGGTTCGGAAGAAATGGGCAAGATGATCAATCGCCAGATGTTCACCTCGTACAAGGCATTGGGTGTTTCTGGCGCGATCATGATGGTCATGGGCATGGTGCCAGGCATGCCGCACTTCGCCTTCATCAGTCTGGGCCTGGCGGCCTCCGGTGCCGCCTACTGGCTGTGGCGCCGTGATCAGCAGAGCAAGATCGTGGCCCTGGCCGAGGTGCAGCGCCAGCAGGACCTGCTGCCGCCACCGGGCCGTGTGCAGGACTCCAAGGAACTGGGCTGGGATGACGTGACCCCGGTGGACATTATCGGCCTGGAAGTCGGCTATCGCCTGATTCCGCTGGTCGACCGCAACCAGGGTGGGCAGTTGCTGGCGCGGATCAAGGGGGTGCGCAAGAAGCTCTCCCAGGAGCTGGGCTTTCTGATGCCCACCGTGCACATCCGCGACAACCTCGACCTGGCGCCCAGCGCCTATCGCCTGACGCTGATGGGGGTGATCCTGGCCGAGGCCGAGATCTACCCGGACCGGGAGCTGGCGATCAACCCCGGCCAGGTCTACGGCACCCTCAACGGTATCAGCGCGCGCGACCCGGCTTTCGGTCTGGAAGCGGTCTGGATCGAGATCAGTCAGCGCAGCCAGGCACAGTCGCTGGGCTACACCGTGGTCGATGCCAGTACCGTGGTCGCCACGCACCTCAACCAGATTCTCTACAAGCATTCCCATGAGCTGATCGGCCATGAAGAAGTCCAGCAACTGATGCAGTTGCTGGCCAAGAGTTCGCCAAAACTGGCGGAAGAACTGGTGCCGGGTGTGCTGTCGCTGTCGGGTCTGCTCAATGTCCTGCAGGCGCTGTTGACTGAGCACGTGCCGGTGCGGGATATCCGCACCATCGCCGAGGCCATCGCCAACAACGCTTCAAGGAGTCAAGATACCGCCGCTTTGGTGGCGGTGGTGCGTGTCGCCCTGAGCCGCGCAATCGTCCAAAGCATTGTAGGAATTGAGTCTGAGCTGCCTGTCATCACGCTTGAGCCAAGGTTGGAACAAATCTTGCTCAATAGTCTGCAGAAGGCTGGTCAAGGTCAGGAAGAAGGCGTTCTTCTTGAGCCAAGCATGGCCGAGAAGCTCCAGCGATCGTTGATCGAGGCTGCACAGCGTCAGGAAATGCAAGGTTCGGCGGTGATTCTGCTGGTAGCAGGACCGATCCGGGCCATGCTGTCACGGTTTGGACGATTGGCTGTACCGAACATGCATGTGCTGGCGTACCAGGAAATTCCGGACAACAAGCAAGTCACCATCGTAGCGACTGTCGGGCCCAACGGCTGAGGTAGTGAGTCATGCAAGTTAAGCGATTTTTCGCCGCCGATATGCGTCAGGCCATGAAGCTGGTTCGCGATGAGCTGGGCGCCGAGGCGGCCATCATTGGTAACCGGCGCATTGCCGGTGGCGTCGAGCTGACCGCTGCCCTGGATTACAAGTTGTCTGCCCTGGCGCCACGGGTACCGAACATGGAGCTCGAGGATGAACTGCGCAAGACCCAGTCGCGCATCGTCTCCGCCCAGGCCGAGCTTGAGAACCCTACAGACAGCGATGCCAGCAATAACCTCCAGCTGTTTTCCGGGCTGCCGCTCAGCGCGGCCGATACGCATATCGAGCCGACGTTCGAAGAGCCGCCACGTGCCACTGCGCCCTCGTCGGCCTCGCCGGTCACTGACGCCGCCGTAGGGCAGCGTGTGTTCGAATCGATGTGCTCGGAACTCAATGGCCTGCGCGAGCTGCTCGAAGTGCAGCTTGGCTCCCTGGCCTGGAACCAGTTGCAGGGCGCGCGCCCGCAACAGGCCAACCTGTGGCGCCGCCTGCAGCGCATCGGCCTGTCCGGCCCGTTGTCACGTGACCTGCTGGGCATGATCCCGGATATCGAAGACCCCAAGCAGGCCTGGCGCATGCTGCTGGCGTACCTGGCGCGGATGATCAGCGTGCCGGAAATCGAACCGCTCGAAGAGGGCGGCGTCATTGCCATGGTCGGTCCGGCCGGCATGGGCAAGACCACGACACTGGCCAAGCTGGCCGCGCGTTACGTGCTCAAGTACGGCGCGCAGAACATCGCCCTGGTGAGCATGGACAGTTTTCGCATTGGCGCCCAGGAGCAGCTCAAGACCCTGGGACGGATTCTCAATGTGCCGGTGACCCATGTCGATCCTGGCCAGTCGCTGGCCCAGGCGCTGGAGCCGTTGATTCGCAAGCGCGTGGTGTTGATCGACACCGCCGGCCTGCAAGCCAGCGACCCGGCCTTGCGCCTGCAACTGGAAAGCCTGGCCGGGCGCGGCATCCGTGCCCGCAACTATCTGGTGCTGGGCACCACCAGCCAGAAACAGGTACTGACGGCGGCCTATCACAGCTACAAGCGCTGCGGCCTGGCCGGCTGCATCCTGACCAAACTGGACGAAACCGCCAGCCTCGGCGAAGTCCTGAGCCTGGCGATCAGTCACGAATTGCCTGTGGCCTATCTGACCGATGGGCCGCGTATTCCTGATGATCTGCACCTGCCGCGTCGTCACCAGCTGGTGAGCCGCGCGGTCAGTGTGCAGATGCAGGATGAGCCGAGTGAGGAGGCCATGGCGGACATGTTCGCCGACCTCTATCACAAACCCGGCAAGCAAGTGGGGTAATTGATGGAAACGATTGGAAGGTCCCTGCATATCTGGTCTGCCAGGCATTGTTCGCAAGCGAACGTGCAGCCCGTAATGTGGTTTCGGTCTACGCATGACAAGGTAATGAAATAACATGGGCAGCATGCATCCCGTACAGGTTATCGCCGTGACCGGCGGCAAAGGTGGCGTCGGCAAGACCAACGTGTCAGTGAACCTTTCACTGGCGCTGGCCGAGCTTGGGCGACGTGTCATGTTGCTCGATGCCGACCTTGGCCTGGCCAATGTCGATGTCTTGCTGGGCCTGACCCCCAAGCACACCCTGGCCGACGTCATCGAAGGCCGCTGCGAACTGCGCGACGTGCTGTTGCAGGGCCCTGGCGGCGTACGCATCGTGCCGGCGGCTTCCGGCACCCAGAGCATGGTGCACCTGGCGCCCGCCCAGCATGCCGGCCTGATCCAGGCCTTCAGCGAGATTGGCGACAATCTTGACGTGTTGGTCATCGACACCGCTGCCGGTATCGGCGAGTCAGTGGTCAGCTTTGTGCGCGCCGCCCAGGAAGTGATGCTGGTGGTGTGCGACGAGCCGACCTCGATCACCGATGCCTACGCCCTGATCAAGCTGCTCAACCGTGACTACGGCATGAACCGTTTCCGGGTCCTGGCCAACATGGCCCAGAGCCCCCAGGAAGGGCGCAACCTGTTTGCCAAGCTGACCAAGGTCACCGACCGTTTCCTTGACGTGGCGCTGCAGTATGTCGGTGCCGTTCCCTATGATGAGTGTGTACGCAAGGCCGTGCAGAAACAGCGCGCCGTCTACGAAGCGTTTCCACGTTCCAAGTGCGCCCTGGCGTTCAAGGCCATTGCCCAGAAGGTCGACACCTGGCCTCTGCCGGCCAATCCGCGCGGGCACCTTGAGTTCTTCGTCGAGCGGCTTGTTCACCAGACCAGCGCAGCGGGACCCGTTCAATGACAGCCAGCGGTTACCAGATGTACAGCAAGGCTTCCAGGAATTCGCAGTACGAACTGATCGAGCGTTATGCGCCGTTGGTCAAGCGCATTGCCTATCACCTGCTGGCGCGCCTGCCGGCCAGTGTGCAGGTGGAAGACCTGATCCAGGCCGGCATGATCGGCCTGCTGGAAGTGTCGACCAAATACGATTCGAGCAAGGGCGCCAGTTTCGAGACCTACGCCGGCATCCGCATTCGTGGCGCGATGCTCGATGAGGTGCGCAAGGGCGACTGGGCACCGCGTTCGGTGCACCGTAATACCCGCATGGTCAGCGATGCGATTCGTGGCATTGAAGCAAAAACCGGCCGCGACGCTAAAGATCATGAGATTGCGGCCGAACTCCAGTTAAGTCTGGATGATTATTACGCTATCTTGAACGACACCTTGGGCAGCCGCCTGTTCAGCTTTGACGACCTCTTGCAGGACGGCGATCATGACGGGCTGCACGAGGATGGCGCCAGCGCTTCGCTGGAGCCGTCGCGGGACCTGGAAGACGAGCGCTTCCAGGCCGCGTTGGCCGATGCCATCGCCAATCTGCCGGAGCGTGAGCGTCTGGTATTGGCGCTGTACTATGACGAAGAGCTGAACCTCAAGGAAATCGGTGAGGTCCTGGGGGTCAGCGAATCACGGGTCAGCCAGTTACACAGCCAGTGCGCCGCACGTTTGCGGGGGCGTTTGGGGGAGTGGCGCGCACGCTGACAGCGTCCGGAGTGTCCGGGCGGCTGCAGACCGGCTGTGCAAGGCGTCACGTGTCGAGTACCCGGACAAGGCAGGAGCCTGTCAGCATCCCTGGGGATGACTGGTTCAGGCGTTTGCCCGTGTCCATGTGCCAGGCCTGTGAAAGCGGCAAGCGGTCGAAAATGTGCTGTGCCGGTATTGAGTGAACAGCGGGTCCGGGAGCCGGGCTCGTTCAGGACTGTTTGGAGGTCGAATTGGACAAGAACATGAAAATCCTCATCGTTGACGATTTTTCAACGATGCGGCGGATCATAAAAAACCTGTTGCGTGACCTGGGGTTCACCAACACGTCGGAAGCCGATGACGGCCTGACCGCATTGCCGATGCTGCAAAGCGGTGGTTTCGATTTTCTGGTCACTGACTGGAACATGCCCGGCATGTCGGGTATCGACCTGTTGCGTCAAGTGCGCCTGGACGAACGTCTCAAGCACATTCCGGTGCTGATGGTGACTGCCGAAGCCAAGCGTGAGCAGATCATCGAAGCGGCCCAGGCTGGCGTGAACGGCTATGTGGTCAAGCCTTTTACCGCCCAGGTACTGCAAGAAAAGATCGAGAAGATCTTCGAGCGCGTCAATAGCTGATGCATGCCGCGAGGGCGCTATGGACAACAACGATTCATTGGGCGACTTCGAGTCGACCCTGAAAAAACATGCGCACGAGCTTGTCGCCAGCCTTGAAAGAGGCAAGTTCGGCGATGCCGTGCAATTGATCCATGAGCTCAACCAGACTCGGGACCGCGGCCTTTATCAGGAAGTGGGCAAGCTGACACGTGAATTGCACAGTGCGATCGTCAACTTCCAGATAGACCCGCAGATGCCACAGGCCGAAGAGGTGTCGCAGATCACGGACGCCACCGAACGCCTGTCGTATGTTGTGCGCCTGACCGAGGGCGCGGCCAACCGCACCATGGACCTGGTGGAGCAGAGCACGCCGCTGATGAACAGCCTGAGCGACGACGCCAAGGCGTTGAGCGCCGACTGGGGGCGCCTGATGCGCCGCGAAATCGGTGCCGAAGAGTTTCGTGGGCTGGCAAAGCGCGTCGAAGGCTTTCTTTCTCGTACCGAAAAGGAAAGTCACAGCGTGGCGACCAACCTCAACGACATTCTGCTTGCTCAGGACTATCAGGACCTGACCGGCCAGGTGATCAAGCGCGTGACGCAATTGGTCACCGAAGTTGAAAGCAATCTGCTCAAGCTGGTGCTGATGGCCAGCCATGTCGATCGCTTTGCCGGCATTGAACATGATCGTGAAGCACTGTTGGCGGAAAATAATCCGAAAAAAAATCTCGCCCAAGGTGAAGGTCCGCAAATTCATGCCGATAAACGGGAAGATGTCGTTTCCGGTCAGGATGATGTGGACGACTTGTTATCGAGCCTCGGCTTCTAGGTCTTGACGGTTAATTTTAGGGAGCACCCCCATGAGCTTCGGCGCCGATGAAGAGATCCTTCAGGATTTTCTGGTAGAGGCCGGCGAGATTCTCGAGCAATTGTCCGAACAGCTGGTCGAGCTTGAAAGCCGACCGGATGACGCAGACTTGCTCAACGCAATTTTTCGCGGTTTTCACACTGTTAAAGGGGGCGCCGGCTTCCTCCAGCTGCATGAGCTGGTGGAGTGCTGCCACATTGCCGAGAACGTGTTCGACATCCTGCGCAAGGGTGAACGACGCGTAGATTCAGAATTGATGGACGTGGTTCTCGAAGCCCTGGACACCGTCAACAGCATGTTCGGCCAGGTGCGCGAGCGCAGTGACGTCACGCCTGCCACCCCTGAACTGCTGGCGGCGCTGGCGCGTCTGGCCGATCCGCAGGCCGCTGATGAAGCACCTGCGGCCGCGGAGCCTGTGGCACAACAGGCTGCAGAACCTGAAGCCCCGGCCCCTGGCGATGAAATCACCGATGACGAATTCGAGCGTCTGCTCGATTCGCTGCAAGGTGCCAAGTCCGATGCCCTGGCACCTGCTGCACCTGCA
Organism: Pseudomonas sp. Leaf127; assembly: GCF_001423155.1. Classification (NCBI taxonomy): domain Bacteria; kingdom Pseudomonadati; phylum Pseudomonadota; class Gammaproteobacteria; order Pseudomonadales; family Pseudomonadaceae; genus Pseudomonas; species Pseudomonas sp. Leaf127. The sequence continues at coordinate 417,254 of NZ_LMOA01000020.1, forward strand.
CCTGTACCGTCTGCGCCGGTGGCGGCCAGCGATGAAATCACCGACCACGAATTCGAAGCGCTGCTCGACCAGTTGCATGGCAAGGGCTCGTTCGATGCCGGCATCGCAGCGGCAGCCCCCGCTGCCACAGCGGCAGTGCCAGCGTCGGCAGCGGCCCCAGCGGTGAACAGCGACGAAATCACCGACGACGAATTCGAAGCGCTGCTTGATCAGTTGCATGGCAAGGGCTCGTTCGATGCCGACAAGGCGACACCCACCGCAGCGGCCAGCCCGGCGCCTGTGGCGGTCGCCAAGGTCGAAGTCAAGGCTGAGGCGGGCGCCGATAAAAAACCGGCGTCTTCGGACGAAATCAGCGAGCACGAATTCGAAAACCTGCTCGACCAGTTGCATGGCAAGGGCAAGTTCGAGCCGGCCGCCGTAGCCGATGCCGTGGCGGCCGCCGTTTCTGCACCGGCCGCACCCGTCAAGCCAACTGCGCCGGCCGCTGCAGCACCGGCTGCCAAGGCGGCACCCGTGCCAGCCGCAGCGCCCGCCCGTGCCGCCGCGCCGGCCCCGGCCCGTGCCGCGGCGCCAGCGCCGGAAAAACCGGCAGCGGCAGAGGTCGAGACCACCGTGCGCGTCGACACCGCGCGGCTGGACGAGATCATGAACATGGTCGGCGAACTGGTGCTGGTGCGTAACCGCCTGGTGCGCCTGGGGCTCAACAGCGGCAACGAAGCCATGTCCAAGGCGGTGTCCAACCTGGATGTGGTGACCGCTGACTTGCAGACCGCGGTCATGAAGACCCGCATGCAGCCGATCAAGAAGGTCTTCGGTCGCTTCCCGCGTCTGGTTCGCGACCTGGCCCGGCAGCTCAAGAAAGAAATCAACCTGGAGCTGGTCGGTGAAGAAACCGACCTCGACAAGAACCTCGTCGAGGCCCTGGCCGACCCGCTGGTCCACTTGGTGCGCAACGCGGTGGACCACGGTGTGGAAACCCCCGAAGAGCGCGAGGCCTCCGGCAAGCCGCGTGGCGGCAAGGTGATACTGTCGGCCGAACAGGAAGGCGACCACATCCTGTTGTCGATCTCCGACGACGGCAAGGGCATGGACCCTGCGGTCCTGCGCGCCATTGCCGTCAAGCGCGGTGTCATGGACAAGGATGCCGCCGACCGTTTGAGCGACAGCGACTGCTACAACCTGATCTTCGCCCCGGGGTTCTCGACCAAGACCGAGATTTCCGACGTGTCCGGGCGAGGCGTGGGCATGGACGTGGTCAAGACCAAGATTTCCCAGCTCAATGGCTCGATCAATATCTACTCGACCAAGGGCCAGGGCTCCAAGATCGTCATCAAGGTGCCGTTGACCCTGGCGATCATGCCGACCCTGATGGTCATGCTGGCCGACCAGGCCTTTGCCTTCCCGCTGGTCAACGTCAACGAAATCTTCCACCTGGACCTGTCGACCACCAATGTCGTCGATGGCCAGGAAGTGGTGATCGTGCGCGACAAGGCCTTGCCGTTGTTCTACCTCAAGCGCTGGCTGATCCGTTCGGCGGCGCATGAAGAGCAGCGCGAAGGGCATGTGGTGATCCTGACGGTGGGCACCCAGCGCATCGGCTTTGTGGTCGACCAGTTGGTGGGTCAGGAAGAAGTGGTCATCAAGCCGTTGGGCAAGATGCTGCAAGGCACGCCAGGCATGTCGGGCGCCACCATCACCGGTGACGGCCGCATTGCGTTGATCCTCGACGTTCCGAGCATGCTCAAGCGTTACGCCTCGCGGCGGATTTGATTCTGGTGCCGGGGCCGCTCAGGCGGCCCCGGGCGCCTATTGGAGTGTTTATGGCAGTCAAGGTCCTGGTGGTGGATGATTCCGGTTTTTTCCGCCGCCGAGTTACGGAAATCCTGTCTTCGGACCCACTCATCGAGGTGGTCGGTACTGCCACCAACGGCAAGGAGGCCATCGAGCAGGCCCTGGCGCTCAAACCCGATGTGATCACGATGGACTACGAAATGCCGATGATGGATGGCATTACGTCGGTGCGTCACATCATGCAACGCATTCCCACCCCGGTATTGATGTTCTCCTCACTGACCCATGAGGGCGCGCGGGTCACCCTCGACGCCCTGGACGCCGGTGCGGTCGACTTCCTGCCGAAGAATTTCGAAGACATCTCGCGCAACCCCGACAAGGTTCGGCAGTTGCTGTGCGAGAAGATCAACACCATTGCCCGCAGCAATCGTCGTTTCGGCGGCTACAGCGCCCCGGCTCCGGCTGCCCCTGCTGCGGCCAGCACGCCGGCATTTGAAGCGCCGCGCCGATCGTTGCCTACACCGCCGCCGGCTCCGGCCGCCACACGGGCGCTGCCGACACGCACCCCTGTATCGGCAGCGCCTGCGGCTGCCCATCATGCCCCGGCGCATCATTCGCCCGCGCCAAGGCGCAAGTCCTACAAGCTGGTGGCCATCGGCACCTCGACCGGGGGGCCGGTGGCGCTGCAGCGGGTGCTGACCCAACTGCCCGCCAACTTTCCGGCGCCTATCGTGCTGATCCAGCACATGCCGGCGGCCTTCACCAAGGCCTTCGCCGAACGCCTCGACAAACTGTGCAAGATCAGTGTCAAGGAAGCCGAGGATGGCGATGTACTGCGTCCGGGCCTGGCATTGTTGGCGCCGGGTGGCAAGCAGATGATGGTCGACGGCCGTGGCACGGTGAAAATCCTGCCCGGTGACGAACGCCTCAACTACAAGCCCTGCGTCGACATCACCTTTGGTTCGGCCGCCAAGACCTATGGCGACAAAGTGCTGGCGGTGGTGCTTACCGGCATGGGTGCTGACGGCCGTGAAGGGGCGCGCATGCTCAAGCAGAGCGGCAGCAATGTCTGGGCCCAGGATGAAGCCAGTTGCGTGATCTATGGCATGCCGATGGCCATCGTCAAGGCCGACCTGGCCGATGCGGTCTACAGCCTCGATGATATCGGCCGGCATCTGGTCGAGGCTTGCCTGTAATGGATGTTCTGAGCCTTATCGGTCTGATCCTGGCCTTCATCGCGATCATCGGCGGCAACTTTCTCGAAGGTGGTCATGCCGGTGCCTTGCTCAATGGCCCGGCGGCGCTGATCGTACTGGGTGGTACGCTGGCCGCCTCGCTGATCCAGTCGCCCATGAGTGCCTTCAAGCGCAGCATGCAGATCTTTCCATGGATCCTGTTTCCACCACGCTTCGACTTGTCCGGCGGCATCGACCGGATCATCAGTTGGAGCCTGACCGCGCGCAAGGAAGGCCTGCTGGGCCTGGAGTCTATTGCCGACACCGAGCCGGACCCGTATGCCCGCAAGGGCCTGCAACTGCTGGTCGACGGCGCCGAGCCGGAAACCATCCGCAGCATCCTGGAGGTGGACTTCATCACCCAGGAAACCCGCGATATCCAGGCGGCCAAGGTCTTTGAAGGCATGGGCGGCTATGCCCCGACCATCGGTATCATCGGTGCGGTCATGGGCCTGATCCACGTCATGGGCAACCTGGCCGACCCCAGCCAGTTGGGCAGCGGTATCGCCGTGGCCTTCGTGGCCACCATCTATGGCGTGGCCAGTGCCAACCTGTTCCTGCTGCCGGTGGCCAACAAGCTCAAGGCCATCGCCCTGCGTCAATCGCGCTACCGGGAAATGCTTCTGGAAGGGCTGCTGTCGATTGCCGAAGGCGAGAACCCGCGCTCCATCGAACTCAAGCTGCAAGGCTTCATGGAGTAGCCGTCATGGCCCGTCGTCGTCCTCGTGAAGAACACGAAAACCATGAGCGCTGGCTGGTGTCCTACGCCGACTTCATCACGCTGTTGTTCGCCTTTTTCGTGGTGATGTACTCGATTTCGTCGCTCAACGAGGGCAAGTACAAGATCCTGTCGCAGGCGCTGGTCGGGGTCTTCAACGATGCCGAACGCACGATGCAACCGATTCCGATCGGCGAGCAGCGGCCGCAGACCGTCAAGCCGGCCGAGCCCTTGCTCAAGGACAGCGAGGAAACCGATGCCGGGATTGGCAAAAACAGCATTGACCCGCTGCAAACCATTGCCGATGAAGTGCGTGCAGGCTTTGGCGACCTGATCAAGTCCGACCAGATGACCGTGCGCGGCAACGAGCTGTGGATCGAGATCGAACTCAACTCCAGCCTGTTGTTCGGCAGCGGCGACGCCATGCCCAGCAATCGGGCCTTCGGCATCATCGAAAGGGTTGCGACCATCGTCAAACGCTTCGACAACCCGATCCATGTCGAAGGCTTCACCGACGATCAGCCCATCAATACCGCACAGTTCCCGACCAACTGGGAACTGTCTTCGTCACGGGCGTCTAGCATCGTGCGCCTGCTGGCCATGTACGGTGTCAGTCCGGCGCGCATGGCCTCGGTCGGCTATGCCGAGTTCCAGCCGGTGGCGGCCAATTCGACCGCTCAGGGCCGTGCCGAAAACCGCCGTGTGGTCCTGGTCATTTCGCGTAATCTGGATGTACGTCGCAGCCTGACCAGCAGTGGCTCGGCCAATGCCCAGCCGGATGCGGCCTTGCGCCGTGCTGGCACACAAACTGCACCGGCACCGGCAAGACCGCCGTCAGGCAACAATGCTGTCAATTCTCCGTCACCTGTTCGCTAGCCGAAACCCGGTATGGAAGTTGCCGTGCGCAAGGAATACACCGAATGAGAGTCTGGGCAGTCGCCAATCAGAAAGGTGGGGTCGGCAAGACCACCACGACCATTGCCCTGGCCGGGTTGCTGGCCGATTCGGGCAAGCGCGTGGTCGTGGTCGATCTTGACCCGCACGGCTCGATGACCAGTTATTTCGGGCACAACCCCGACGAACTGGAGCACAGTGCGTTCGACCTGTTCCAGCACAAGGGCGTCGTACCGCAGGACTTGCCAGGCCAGTTGCTGCTGCCCACCAGTGACAAGCGGATGTTTCTCATGCCGTCGAGCACGGCGCTGGCCACCCTGGAGCGTCAGTCGCCGGGGCAGAACGGCCTGGGCCTGGTGGTCGCGAAAAGCCTGGCCCAGCTGTGGCAGGATTTTGACTATGCGCTGATCGACAGCCCACCCTTGCTGGGGGTGCTGATGGTCAATGCCCTGGCGGCGAGCCAGCAACTGGTGATTCCGGTGCAGACCGAGTTTCTGGCAGTCAAGGGGCTGGAACGCATGGTCAATACCCTGGCGATGATCAATCGCTCGCGCAAGACACCCTTGCCTTACACCATTGTCCCGACCCTGTTCGACCGTCGTACACAGGCCTCGATGGGCACCTTGAAGCTGCTGCGCGATTCGTTTCCCGAACATGTCTGGAAAGCCTACGTGCCGGTCGACACGCGCCTGCGCGATGCCAGCCGGGCAGGCATCACGCCTTCCCAGAACGACAGCAAGAGCCGGGGGGTGCTGGCGTACCGGGCGCTGCTCAAACACCTGCTCGCCGAGCAACTGACGACGCAGGTGGCCTGACGTGAGCCGCAACCGTTTGTGGGCCTTGCGCTCAAGTTCGCTGTGCTTGCAGCCGATACTCCGGACAAGCCCCCTTGGCACTTTTTTCCGTTGGGCACTGACATGATCCGCCCCGTAGATGTTGCAACCCGGCCCCAACTGGCGCTGCAGTCGTACCTTGATGCCTTGCTCCAGGACGCCACCGAAGAGGCGCCGCTGGTGCTTGAGCCTGCCAGCTCCCTGGACGAGTTCCAGGCGGCGGTGCTCGAAGAGCAGGCCCGTGATGCGCAGGTGCCAGCGCGCAAGCCGCTGGCCCTGGCGGTCGCCGCTCCGGCCGCGGTGGCGCAGCCGGTGGCCGTGGCCGCTCCTGTGCAGGTGGCCGTCGAAGTCCCGGTGGTGCCGGTTGACATCGTGCCCGTGGCCGTACCGGTCACAGCCCCTGTGGCGGTGCCTGTCGTGGCCGAGCCGGTGCAGACGCTGGTCGAGCCGGTGGCTGAACTGAACAAACCGCTGGGCCTGATCGTGCCGCCGCCCCCGGCCGGCAGCCAGCGCCCGGAATGGGCTGCCGAGCCCTTCGAATGCCTGCTGTTCGACGTAGCCGGCCTGACCCTGGCGGTGCCGTTGGTGTGCCTGGGCGCTATCTATCCGCTGGATGGCCAGGAGCTGACGCCCCTGTTCGGCCAGCCTGACTGGTTCCTGGGCATCCTGCCGTGCCAGGCGGGTAACCTCAAGGTGCTCGACACGGCGCGCTGGATCATGCCCGAGCGTTACCGCGAGGATTTCCGCCAGGGACTGCAATACGTGATTTCGGTCCAGGGCTATGAGTGGGGGCTGGCGGTCCATCAGGTCAGCCGTTCATTGCGCCTGGACCCCAACGAGATCAAATGGCGCGCCCAGCGCGGTCACAGGCCCTGGCTGGCCGGAACGGTGATCGAGCACATGTGTGCGCTGGTGGACGTGGCCGAACTGGCCGAGCTGATTGCCAGTGGCGCGGTCAAGCGCCTGGACAAGAAACGATAAATCATCGGACGGCGCACTGTGCGCCGCCTGCACAGCACACACCTGAGGGGTTGAAGCATGAACAAGTCGTCTGCACAGGGTTCCGAAGATCCTATCCTGCAGTGGGTTACCTTCCGTCTGGACAACGAGTCGTACGGCATCAACGTGATGCAGGTCCAGGAAGTGCTGCGTTACACCGAAATCGCTCCCGTGCCGGGCGCGCCAAGCTACGTGCTGGGCATCATCAACCTGCGCGGCAACGTGGTCACCGTGATCGACACCCGCCAGCGCTTCGGCCTGCCGCCGGTCGAAGTCAGTGACAACACCCGTATCGTGATCATCGAGGCCGACAAGCAAGTGGTCGGTATCCTGGTCGACAGCGTGGCCGAAGTGGTCTACCTGCGCCAGTCCGAAGTCGAAACCGCACCGAACGTGGGCAACGACGAATCGGCCAAGTTCATCCAGGGCGTGTGCAACAAGAACGGCGAACTGCTCATCCTGGTCGAGCTGGACAAGATGATGACTGAAGAAGAGTGGTCCGAACTGGAGAACATCTGACCAATGCTTGAGGCCGCCGTCATTGTTCTGGGCATTCTCTGGGTCTTTACCCTGTTGATGCTCGTGAGCCACATCAAGCGTCAGCGCCGCCTGGATGCCGAACGCGACAAGGTCAGCAGCGCGCGCGAACAGCGCATGCGCGATCTGGCCCGTCGCGTCGACAATTTCCAGAGCGGGACCATTCGCATGGGCGAAGAGCTGCACGACCTGCGTGCGACCGTGGCCTTGTTGCCTGACAAAATCACGTCACTGGAACAGCGCGACCCCTCGACCCTGACCTTCGCCCAGGCTGCACGCCTGGTGGGCATGGGTGCCAGTGTCGAGGAACTGACCCAGTCCTGCGGCCTGACCCAGGCCGAGGCGCAACTGGTCAGCAAGCTGCACCGGCATAACAACAAGCTGTAACGCGCGTCCCTGTGTAGGAGCGCGCTTGCCGGAATGCCGGACCACCGCGACCGAGTGCGCAGCGCTCGCAAAAATTGTGTGGCCGCTGAAAATTTACGACTGCTGACGCAGCCGGTCGCGGGCAAGCGCGCTCCTACCSGGTCCCCTGTTTGCTGCGCGACAGCGCATCCGCCTGTTCACTTCGGCGTRATGTCCTTCTCGATCGGCGGATCGTCCGGGCCCAGGCCCACCGGATACTTGCCCTTGAGGTGCCAGGCAAAGGCGATGATCTCGGCGATGCTCAGGTACAGCTCACGCGGGATGCTGTCGCCCAGCTCCAGGCGCGCCAACAACAAGCTGTAACGCGCGTCCCTGTGTAGGAGCGCGCTTGCCGGAATGCCGGACCACCGCGACCGAGTGCGYAGCGCTCGCAAAAATTGTGTGGCCGCTGAAAATTTACGACTGCTGACGCAGCCGGTCGCGGGCAAGCGCGCTCCTACCGGGCCCCCTGTTTGCTGCGCGACAGCGCATCCGCCTGTTCACTTCGGCGTRATGTCCTTCTCGATCGGCGGATCGTCCGGGCCCAGGCCCACCGGGTACTTGCCCTTGAGGTGCCAGGCAAAGGCGATGATCTCGGCGATGCTCAGGTACAGCTCACGCGGGATGCTGTCGCCCAGTTCCAGGCGCGCCAGCAGGCTGACCAGTTCGGCATTCTCGTAGATCGGCACGTCGTGTTCACGGGCGATGGCGAGGATTTCCTCGGCCAGTCGGTCGTCGCCCTTGGCACTCAGGGTCGGCGCCTGCTGGCCGTCGTAGGTCAGGGCGATGGCCTGGCGGGGGGCGGCAAGGTCTTGGTTCATCAGGCGTTCTCGTCGATCCAGCGTTGCTCGAGGGAGGTGCGCGCACCTTGTGGGGCACTGCCGTGGCTGCAGGCCAGTTCGCCGACGCTCAGGCCACAGGCCACCAGGCGTTCGCGCAGGTGGCCCAACTCGCGCTCGATCATCCCGGCACTGGACTCACGTTCCGCCCACAGCTGGCTGGACAGCGTGCCGCGCACCAGTCGTGCATGCACCTGCAACGGGCCCAGCGGCTCCAGGTCGAACGCCAGATCGATGCGCCACAACTGTTCGCGTTGCGCCTCCTTGTCCTCGTTTTTCTGTCCACCCGGGCCTTCGTCCGGTGGCGATTCCTCGCGCTGCACCTTGACCTGCAGCGGCACGATGTCATGGGCATTGCGGGTCGGCACTTCCAGTTGCCAACTGGTCAGTTGTGTACCGTCGGGTAACTGGCGGGTCTGTTCCAGTGCGCCGAGTTGATGGCTTTGCAGGCGCGATACGGCGGCGGCGGCCAGCTTGAGCAGCATTTCCAGGTCATCCTTCTCGCCACTGGCGACCTGGCGCGAGGGCAGGGGGAAACTGTCCGGTGCACTGCGCGCCGCCACCAGCCCCAACGTGCCCAGAGCATTGCGGATGGCGTTGGGCATCACCCGCGCCAGGGTGTTGGACGCGGCAGTTGCGCCGTACGAAGTGTTGGCCGGCAGGCCCGGCAGGATCTGGGCGATCAGACGCATCAGGTTGGCTTTGAGGTCCGGCGTCTGTTGCAGGTTCTGCCCGGCCAGCAGGCGCGCCTCCATGAACAGACCGCTGGCATTGAACGCCTGGGCCAGGCCGCGCGCCGTGCCCAGTTGCTGGAAGTCGGGCAGGTCGGCCAGCAACTGCTGGATGCTGGCTTGCAGCGCCGGGGTGCTGGCGGTCGAGGTGGCCGGCAGGTTCTGCAAGGCGTTGAGCAGGGTGTCCAGTGAGCCCTGGCGGCTTTGCTGCACGCCCAGTTGCTGGGCCACGGCCAACTGGTCGAGCCGCCCGGGCAAGGGCACGAAGCTCAATGACTGATTGTCCTGCACCCGGGCGCTGAGCAGGCTGCCGATGGTCAGGGCCTGGGCGCTTTGCACGCTGATGGTGGTGCCGGCCAGCGGGCCGTTAAGCAACAGCACCAGCGAACGATAAGCCGTTGGCGTGCTGCCTGCATTATTTGCATGGCCGCCTGGCGACGGCGTGCCGGTGCGCCCGATGTCGTCCATGGCCTGGCTGAGCGCCTGGCTGGTCATGACCTTGCCCTGCAACAAGGTGCCAGGCGGCGCCTGGCGGGGATCGAGTTCAGTGGTCACGTTATTCAGCGCGGCACTGACCTGCTGTAACGGCATCAGCAACTGGCCGGGGGCGGCCTGGATCACCTGGAACAGCGTACCGGGTGTCAACGGCACACGGCTGTTGACCGCGACGCTGGTCTGGGTGCCGTTGGCCAGGTTCAGGCGCAACAGCATCTGAAAATTCGGGGCAACCTGCTTGAGGCTGATGACCTGGGCCTCAGCGGTTTCACCGTCGCCCAGCACGTTGGCGGCGGCATTGAACAGGGTCATGACCTGGCCGGGTGCGGCATTGCCGCGCAATTGCGCCAAGGCGGCATTGGCCGGCGGAACCTGGGAAATATCACCTGTCATTGAGCTGCAACCAATTGAATTAGACCTCTTGGGAGCAGGGCGCCCATGTATAATGCCGGCCCTTTTTGCCGGATTAGCAATCAAGTTGCATCAATGTAACGGCCGTTTCAAGGCTGACTTGAACGCCCATTTTTTCCTCTCGGAGGCAGGCTTGCCGATCCCCTTATGGCCACGCGGCAGTGGCTTTGCGCCATGACCCCGACCTTGCAGGCCTGCGACCTTGGTTGCGAGCGTGACGCGCGGTTGTTGTTCGAGCACCTGGAGCTGCAACTGAAGGCCGGCGACCTGTTGCAGGTCGCCGGCCCCAATGGCAGTGGCAAGACCAGCCTGTTGCGCCTGCTCTGTGGCCTGATGCCGCCCGCTGAAGGCGAAGTGCGCCTCAATGGCCAGCCGCTGGCCGGTCAGCGGGCACACCTGGCCCGGCACCTGCTGTGGATTGGCCATGCCGCCGGCATCAAGGACGTGCTCACCCCGCTGGAAAACCTTGTCTGGCTGTGCGCCCTGAACCAGCGTGCCGACCGCGCTGCAGTGTGGCAGGCACTGGAGCAGGTCGGCCTGCAAGGGTTCGAGGATGTGCCGTGCCACACCCTGTCGGCCGGCCAGCAGCGCCGTGTGGCCCTGGCGCGCCTGTACCTGCCGGCGCCGCCCATCTGGATTCTTGACGAACCGTTCACCGCCCTTGATACCCAGGGCGTGGCACAGCTTGAGGCGCGCCTGGCCCGGCACTGTGAGCAGGGCGGGCTGGTGGTGCTGACCACTCATCACCCACTGACCTGCCGACCTGCCGGTTATCGCCTGCTTGAACTGGGGCAGGTGCGACCATGAGCCCGGTGTTTATCCTGTTATTGATGCGCGAAATGCGCCTGTTGGCGCGCCGTCCGGCGGAGTTGCTCAACCCGCTGGTGTTTTTCGCTATCGTGATTGCGTTGTTTCCCCTGGCCGTCGGACCCGAGGCACAGTTGCTGCAAACCCTGGCGCCGGGTCTGGTCTGGGTCGCGGCGTTACTGGCGGTGCTGCTGTCGCTGGATGGACTGTTTCGCAGTGACTTCGAAGACGGCTCGCTGGAGCAGTGGGTCCTTTCGCCGCACCCGCTGGCGCTTCTGGTTCTGGCCAAGGTGCTGGCACACTGGTTGTTTTCGGGCCTGGCGCTGGTGCTGCTGGCACCCTTGCTGGCCCTGATGCTGGGCCTGCCCGGCGCGTGCCTGCCGGTCTTGATGCTGTCGCTGTTGCTGGGCACCCCGACGTTGAGCCTGTTGGGTGCCGTGGGGGCTGCGTTGACCGTCGGCCTCAAGCGTGGCGGCCTGCTGCTGGCATTGCTGATCCTGCCGCTGTACATCCCGGTGCTGATCCTGGGCAGCGGCGCGTTGCAGGCCGCCTTGCAAGGCTTGCCGGCCACCGGCTACCTGTTGTGGCTGGGCAGCCTGGCCGCCCTGGCCCTGACGCTGACGCCGCTGGCGATTGCCCAAGGACTGAAAATCAGCGTGGCTGAATAATCGAGGTGCTGGGGCCGTTGTGCGACGGCCACCAGTCGACACCCGCCTACCGTGATAAAGGCAGTTTGATGAAAAGCAACTTCAGTTGGGCCTGGTTTCACCGCCTGGGCTCACCGAAAACCTTCTACGACCTCAGTGGCCGCTGGCTGCCGTGGCTGGCGGCGCTGGCCGTGCTATTGCTGGGCATCGGCGTGGTCTGGGGCCTGGCCTTTGCGCCGCCCGATTACCAGCAGGGCAACAGCTTTCGGATCATCTATATCCATGTGCCCAGCGCGATACTGGCGCAGTCCTGCTACGTGATGCTGGCCGTGTGCGGCGTGGTCGGGCTGGTGTGGCGCATGAAGCTGGCCGATGTGGCCTTGCAGTGCGCGGCGCCGATCGGGGCCTGGATGACCGCCCTGGCGCTGCTGACCGGCGCCATCTGGGGCAAGCCGACCTGGGGCGCCTGGTGGGTCTGGGATGCGCGGCTGACCTCGATGCTGATCCTGCTGTTTCTGTACTTGGGGCTGATCGCGCTGGGCAATGCCATCAGCAACCGTGACAGCGCCGCCAAGGCCTGCGCGGTGCTGGCGATTGTCGGGGTAGTGAACATCCCGATCATCAAGTATTCGGTCGAGTGGTGGAACACCTTGCACCAGGGTGCGACCTTCAGCCTTACCGAAAAACCGGCGATGCCGGCCGAAATGTGGCTGCCGCTGCTGTTCACCACCCTGGGCTTCTATGCCTTTTTTGCCACCGTGCTGTTACTGCGCATGCGCCTGGCCGTGCTCAAGCGCGAGGCCCGCAGTCGCTGGGTGCAGGACGAGGTGCGCAAAGCCCTCGGCCTGCCCGCTGCCGCAACGGAGCACCTGTCATGAGTTTTGCGTCCTGGAGTGATTTTCTGGCCATGGGCCGCCACGGGCTGTTCGTCTGGTCGGCCTATGGTCTGTTTGCCGCCGTGCTGGCCATCAATGTGATCCTGCCATGGCTGGCGCGACGCCGTTACCTGCAGGAACAGGCGCGTCGTGTGCGTCGGGAGTCGCGATCGTGAATCCACAGCGCAAGAAGCGCCTGCTGCTGATCCTCGCGCTGGTCGTCGGGATCGGTGCAGCCACAGGCCTGGCCATGACTGCCTTGCAGGAAAACATCAACCTGTTCTACACCCCGACCCAGATTGCCAGCGGCGAAGCGCCGCAAGGCACGCGCATCCGCGCCGGCGGCATGGTCCAGCAGGGCTCGTTGCAACGCTCGGGCGACTCGCTGGCGGTGCAATTTGTGGTCACCGATTTCAACCGCTCGGTGACCATCCGCTACCACGGCATCCTGCCCGACCTGTTTCGCGAAGGGCAGGGCATCGTCGCGCTGGGCCGGCTCAATGCCGACGGCGTGGTCGAGGCCGATGAAGTACTGGCCAAGCATGACGAGAAGTACATGCCGCCGGAGGTCACCAAGGCGCTCAAGGACAGCGGCCGCTTGCCGGCGGCGCCGGTGCCGTCACTGCCACCCGTCAAACAGGGCTGACCGATGATTCCCGAACTCGGCCATCTGGCCATGATCCTGGCGCTGTGTTTTGCCCTGGTGCAGGCCAGCCTGCCGTTGATCGGCGCCTGGCGCAACGATGCCTTGTGGATGAGCCTGGGCCGTCCGGCCGCCTGGGGGCAATTCGGCTTTTTGCTGTTTGCCTTCGGTTGCCTGACCCAGGCATTCATGAGCGACGATTTTTCCGTGGCCTATGTGGCGCACAACTCCAACAGCGCCTTGCCCTGGTATTACAAGTTCAGCGCGGTGTGGGGCGCCCATGAAGGCTCGCTGTTGCTGTGGAGCCTGATCCTGGGCGGCTGGACCTTTGCCGTGTCGGTGCTGTCGCGGCAGTTGCCGGCGGTGATGCTGGCGCGGGTGCTGGCGGTGATGGGCATGATCAGCGTGGGCTTTTTGTCGTTTTTGATCCTCACCTCCAATCCATTTACGCGCATCCTGCCGCAAATGCCCGCCAACGGCCGCGACTTGAACCCCTTGTTGCAGGACATCGGCCTGATCGTGCATCCGCCGATGCTGTACATGGGCTATGTCGGCTTTTCAGTGGCCTTTGCCTTTGCCATCGCCGCCTTGCTTGGCGGTCGGTTGGACGCCGCCTGGGCCCGCTGGTCGCGGCCGTGGACCATCGTTGCCTGGGCCTTTCTCGGCGTGGGCATCACCCTGGGATCCTGGTGGGCCTACTACGAACTGGGCTGGGGCGGCTGGTGGTTCTGGGACCCGGTAGAAAACGCCTCGTTCATGCCCTGGCTGGTGGGCACTGCCTTGATCCACTCGCTGGCGGTGACCGAAAAGCGCGGGGTGTTCAAGAGCTGGACCGTGCTGCTGGCCATCGCGGCGTTTTCCCTGAGCCTGCTGGGGACCTTTCTGGTGCGCTCCGGGGTGCTGACCTCGGTGCATGCCTTTGCCACCGATCCGGCGCGCGGGGTGTTCATTCTCGTATTCCTGCTGATCGTGGTCGGCGGCTCGCTGGCGCTGTTTGCCGTGCGCGCACCGGTGGTCAAGAGTCAGGTCGGCTTTGCCCTGTGGTCACGCGAGACCTTGCTGCTGGCCAATAACCTGCTGCTGGTGGTCGCCGCCTCGATGATTCTGCTCGGCACCCTGTACCCACTGGTGATCGACGCCCTGAGCGGGGCGAAGATGTCGGTCGGGCCGCCGTACTTCAATACCCTGTTCGTACCGCTGATGGCGCTGCTGATGGCAGTGCTCACGGTCGGCGTGCTGGTGCGCTGGAAAGACACGCCCGGCCGCTGGTTGCTGGGCATGCTCACTCCGGTGCTGATCGCCAGCATGGCGTTCGCGCTGGTGCTGGGCCTGGTGCTGGGCGAGGGCCAGTGGGCAGTGCTGGCCACCGTATTGCTGGCCGCCTGGGTGGTGTTCGGCGCGCTGCGCGATATTCACGACAAGACCCGCCACAAGGGCCTGCTCAAAGGACTGCGCAGCCTGACCCGCAGTTACTGGGGCATGCAGGTGGCGCATGCGGGGCTGGTGGTCTGCGCGCTGGGCGTGGTGTTGTCCAGCCAGCACAGCATTGAACGCGACCTGCGCCTGGCGCCTGGGCAGGCCACCGAGCTGGGCGGCTACCGCTTCGTGTTCGACGGCGCCGCGCATTTCGAAGGGCCGAACTTCACGTCTGATCGCGGCACCGTGCGGGTGTTCGAGCATGAGCGCCTGGTCAGCGTGCTGCACCCGGAAAAGCGTCTGTACAGCGTGCAGCAGTCGATGATGACCGAGGCCGGCATCGATGCCGGTTTCACCCGCGACCTGTATGTGGCGCTGGGCGAGCCGCTGGACAACGGCGCCTGGGCGGTGCGTATTCATATCAAGCCGTTCGTGCGCTGGATCTGGTTCGGTGGCCTGTTGACCGGACTGGGTGGCGTGCTGGCGGCAACCGACCGGCGCTACCGGGTCAAGGTCGGGCACAAGGTCCGTCAAGCCCTCACGCCTTCTGGAGCCCTGTCATGAAACGCTGGATCCTGCTGCTTCCGCTGGTGGTCTTTCTCGGCTTGAGTGCGCTGCTGTTTCGCGGTCTGTTTCTCGACCCGGCGGCGCTGCCCTCGGCGCTGATCGGCAAGCCGTTTCCCGAATTCAGCCTGCGCGAGGTGAATGGCGACAAGGTGCTGACCCGTCAAGACCTGCTCGGGCGCCCGGCGCTGGTCAATGTCTGGGCCACCTGGTGTGTGGCCTGCCGGGTCGAGCACCCGGTGCTCAATCGCCTGGCGCAGCAGGGCGTGGTGATCCACGGCATCAACTACAAGGACACCAACGCCGAGGCGCAGAAGTGGCTCAAGGACTTTCACAACCCGTATCAACTGAACCTGCGCGATGACGACGGCAGCCTGGGCCTGAACCTGGGCGTGTACGGGGCGCCGGAAACCTTCCTGATCGACGCCAAAGGCATCATTCGCCACAAGTTTGTCGGCGTCGTCGACGATCAGGTCTGGCGCGAGCAACTGGCCGGCCGCTACCAGGCGCTGGTCGACGAGGCCCGCCCATGAAGCGCTGGATGATCGCTGCTGTGTTGAGCCTGGGGTTGAATGCCCAGGCCCACGCCGCCATCGAAGCCCACAGCTTTCGTGATGAGGCCGAGCGGGCCCGCTACGCCGAGCTGACCCGCGAACTGCGCTGCCCCAAGTGCCAGAATCAGGACATCGCCGACTCCAATGCGCCGATTGCCGCCGACTTGCGCAAGGAAATCTACCGCTTGCTGGAGGAGGGCCGCAGCAACCGGCAGATCGTCGACCATATGGTGGATCGTTATGGCGAGTTCGTGCGCTACAAGCCGGCACTGACCTCGCGCACCTGGCTGCTGTGGTTTGGCCCGGCCCTGCTGTTGCTGCTCGGCGCCGTGGTGATCGGCGTGACCGTGCGCCGCCGCCGGCAAGCATCCACCGGGGCGGTTGCGCACCTTTCCGACGAGGAGCGCCAGCGCCTCGCCCACCTTCTGGATAACACCCGTCAATGATCGATTTCTGGATGGCCGCCGGGCTGCTGTTGCTGGTGGCTGCAAGCCTGTTGCTGATCCCGGTGCTGCGCCGCCGGCCGCTGACCGCCGGGCAGGACCGCACCGCGCTCAACGTCGCGCTGTATGAGGAGCGCCTGGCGCAGTTGCAGGAGCAGCATCGCGCCGGTGTGCTCAGCGCCGGGCAACTGGACAGCGGCCAGGCCGAAGCCGCGCGTGAGCTGCTGGCCGATACCGATGGCGTCGCACCCGCCGCCGCGCATCGCGCCCTGGGCAGGGCGGTGCCGCTGCTGACGGTGGTGCTGGTGCCGGTGCTGGCGCTGGGTCTTTACCTGCATTACGGCGCCAGTGAGCGGGTCGCCCTGTCGCGTGAGTTCGCCCAGCCGCCCACGTCCCTGGCCGACATGACCCGGCGCCTGGAGCGTACTGTCGAGGCCCAGCCGGACTCGGCCGAAGGCTTTTACTTCCTGGGTCGCAGCTACATGGCCCAGCAGCGCCCGGCCGATGCTGCCCGGCAATTCGAGCGCGCCGCCGCCCTGGCCGGTCGTCAGCCCGAACTGCTGGGGCAGTGGGCCCAGGCGTTGTATTTTGCCGCCGCCAAGACCTTCAGCCCTCAGGTCCAGGCCTTGACCGACGAGGCCCTCAAGGCCGACCCCAACGAGGTCACCAGCCTGGGCCTGCTGGGTATTGCGGCCTTTGAAGACAAGCGCTTCGCGCAAGCCGTTGAGTACTGGACGCGTTTGCAAGCCTTGCTGCCGCCCCAGGACCCGTCCCGCGAGGCGCTGCAAGGCGGTATCGCGCGTGCCCAGGCCAGCCTGGCGCAGGGCGCAGCAGTGGCGCCGAATGCGAAGGCGGCGACACTCAAGGTGCGTGTGCAACTGGCTGCAGCCCTGCAGGACCAGGTGCAGCCGGGTGACAGCGTATTCATCTTTGCCCGCGCGGTGGACGGTCCGCCGGCACCGCTGGCGGTCAAGCGGGTGACGGTGGCGCAATTGCCGATCGAGGTCGAGCTGGGCGACAGTGATGCAATGATGCCGCAACTGAAACTGTCGAACTTTGCGCAAGTCCAACTGCTTGCACGCATCTCGCGGGCCGGGCAACCGACCCGTGGTGAGTGGGTGGGCAGCAGCCCGCCGCTGGAGCGCGCCCGTGCAGGCCAACAGACATTGACCATCGACCGTCCCGATCAGTAGGAATCCGCCATGCCCGCAATCACCTGGCACCTTGCCCGCACCGGCTTGCTGGCCGCCGCCATAGGCCTGAGTGCCTGTACCACGATGAAGCCGCCGCAATCACAAGGGCCGCGCAGTGGCGAACCGATCCAGAGCCTGCCGGGCTCCGGTACGCCGCGTTCGACGCCCAGCCCCGGACAACCGGTCAAGGCGCCCAAGGCCCCGGCCAAAACCTCGGCCAGCTTTGCGCCGCCGCCGGGGGTCAAGAGTCACTGGGACCCGCGCCTGGGGGTGTATGTGCTGGATGGCAAGACCAATACATTCTATCGCCAGCGCACTTATTACCAGTGGGACAGCGGCTGGAACTGGTCGACGCAGCCTGACGGGCCGTGGCAGGCGACCGACAGCAGCGGCGTGCCGGCCGGGTTGGGGCGTGAATTCGGGAACTGACCGGTAGGGTTTTTGGGGGAGTGTCTGGGCTGGTGTGGTGTGTCTGTGCGAGAGGTTCCGACCCTCTTCGGGCCGGAACCCCTCTAACTGACCGCCCACAACACTCAATAACGTCCCCGTCCTAAATCACCCAATCATTTCCCCGGATAAACCTGGTCAAACACCCCGCCGTCGATAAAGTGCGTCTTCTGCACCGTACGCCAGTCCCCAAAGGTCTTCTCCACCGACAGGAATTCGACCTTCGGGAAGCGATCCTGGAACTTGGCCAATACCTCGGGATTGCGCGGGCGCAGGTAGTTGTTGGCCGCAATTTCCTGGCCTTCAGGCGACCACAGGTACTTCAGGTAGCCTTCAGCCAGAGCACGGGACTGTTTCTTGTCCACGACCTTGTCGACCACACTCACCGGCGGCTCGGCTTCAGCCGAAACGCTCGGGTAGACCACCTCGAACTTGTCACGACCGAACTCGCGGGCAATCATTTCCGCCTCGTTCTCGAACGTCACCAGCACATCACCGATGCCGTTGGTCATGAAGGTCGTGGTGGCCCCACGGCCGCCGGTGTCGAGCACCGGTACATGCTTGAACAGATCGCCTACAAACTTCTTCGCCGCCGCTTCGTCGCCACCATTCTTCAGCGTATAACCCCAGGCCGACAGGTAGGTGTAGCGCCCGTTGCCCGAAGTCTTGGGGTTGGGCACGATGACTTCCACGCCGTCCTTGACCAGGTCGTTCCAGTCCTTCAGCGCCTTGGGATTGCCCTTGCGCACGATGAACACGGTGGCCGACGTGAACGGCGCACTGTTGTTCGGCAGACGGGTCACCCAGTCGTTGGGCACCAGGGCGCCGTTGTCGGCCAGGGCATTGATGTCGGTGGCCATGTTCATGGTGATGACATCCGCCTGCAGGCCATCGATCACTGCCCGTGCCTGCTTGCTGGAGCCGCCGAACGACATCTGGACCGTGACGTCTTCCTTGTGCTCGGCCTGCCAGTGCTTCTGGAAGGCGGCGTTGTAGTCCTTGTAGAAGTCGCGCATCACGTCGTAAGAGACGTTGAGCAGGGTCGGTGCAGCCTGGGCGGTGCTGCCCAGGGCCAGGCCGGCGGCCAGTAGCGAGGCGGCGAATAGTTTCTTCACTGCAGATTCCTTTTGATGAACAGCTGTCATGAGTGCGGCTTTTTATGCAGGCGTACAAAACGCCTTGGGCAAACTGTCGCGATCATAGCGGGGTGTCACCACGCCATTAAAGATTAAAACAGTATTTCCTTATGCCGAATCGTTCTGCTTGGCAAACAAGGCATTGCCGCATCGTGAACAGAACGCCGCCCCGTGCTCATGGTGCTTCTTGGCGCACACCGGGCAATCATGCTTGAGCTGCTCGCCGCGCATGGCATTGGCCAGCTCGGCGGTAAAGATCCCGGTGGGCACGGCAATGATCGAATAACCGATAATCATCACCACCGAAGACACCATCTGGCCCAGCGGCGTCTTGGGCACGATATCGCCGAAGCCCACGGTGGTCAGGGTGACGATGGCCCAGTAGATGCCCTTGGGAATGCTGGTAAAGCCGTTCTGCGGGCCTTCGATCACATACATCAGCGTGCCGAACACCGTAACCAGGGTCGAGACGCTGACCAGGAAAACGATGATCTTCTGTTTGCTGCCCTGCAGCGCGGCCAGCAGGTAATGCGCCTGGCGCAGGTAAGTGCCCAGCTTGAGCACCCGGAAGATGCGCAGCATGCGGATGATGCGCACGATCAGCAGGTACTGCGCATCACTGTAGTAAATCGCCAGGACGCCGGGCACGATGGCCAGCAGGTCGACCAGCCCATAGAAGCTGAACGCATACTTGAGCGGGCGCGGCGAACAGTACAGGCGCAGCAGGTACTCGACGGCAAACACCAGGGTGAAACCCCACTCGATCCAGGCCAGGAACGTGGCGTAATCGCGATGAATGCTCTGGATGCTGTCGATGATCGTGACCAGCAGGCTGAGCAAAATGACCACCAGCAAGGTTTGGTCAAAGCGTCGCCCGGCCGGCGTATCGGTCTGGAAAATCACGGTGTGCAGCCGCTCGCGGCGGCTTGTGGCGGTGGTCATGGAGGTGCTCGACGGAAAGATCGGCCGATGCTGGGGCAAAGCAGGCGGGGGTGCAAGGGTGGCAATTCTATAAGGCTTGGGCACCGTGCTATCGCGTATCCGCTTCAAAGGTTCGGTACATCCACCGTCGGAGCGAGCGTCAGATCGCGAATACTCAGTATCAGCCACTGAAGATGACGGCTTTGCCGCAGCCTTTGAACCTACTTCTCCCACCCCCCACCCAATGCCAGGAACAGATCGATCTGCCCCATCGCCACCTGCGTATTGGCCGCCGCCAGTTGCGCGCGCATGTCGGTGTAGGTGCGTGTGGCCTGCAGGTCTGCGAGAAACGACGCACGTCCCGCCTGGTAGAAGCGGTGGGTCTGGTCGGCGGCTTCACGGGCCGATTGTTCGGCGTCCTTGAGCGCATCGCGGCGTTCGAGCAGGGCGGTGTACTGGGCCATGCCGGTCTGGGTTTCGCGGATGGCGTTGAGCACCACCGCATCGAAACGCGCCAGTGCCGCCTGGGCCGAGGCTTCGGCCTGGTGGATGCGGGCGCGGCTGCCGTTGCTGGGCACGGTCCAACTGATCAGCGGGCCGAAACTCCAGCGGTTGGTGGCCGGCTTGCCCAGATTATCGATGATGCCGATGGTGGCCACCGAAGCGCCGATGCTGATGTCCGGGTACAACTCGCCGGTGGCCACGCCGATCCGGGCGGTGGCCATGGCCAGGTGGCGTTCGGCCTGGCGGATGTCGGGACGGCGCTTGAGCAGGGTGGCGCCGTCGCCCACCGGAATGACCTGCGCCACATGCGGCAACTCATGGCAATCGCCGACGCCGGCCGGCAGTTGCGCCACAGGCTTGGCTAAGAGCATCGACAGGCGAAACAGCGCGGCCTGGCGCAAGGCCTGGTAGCGTGGCAGTTCGGCGCGCAGCGACTTGAACTGGGTCTGCGAGCGAGTGACCTGGGTTTCGTCGCCGCGCCCGGCATCGCGCAGGCGCTGGCTGAGGGTCACGCTCTGCTGTTGCAGGTCGAGCGACTCATGGGCAATCGCCAGTTCTTCATTGGCGGCGCACACCTGGGTGTAGGCGCGCACCACGTCAGCCACCACGGTGATGCGCGCGGTGTCGGCCGCCGCCTGGGTGGCGTCGACATTGGCCTGGGCCGCTTCGATGCCGCGCTGCAAGGTGCCGAACAGGTCGAACTGGTACGAGGTGGTCAGGCCGATATCGCCGACATTGGCCACCGGCACCTTGTCGGCGAGCAAAAACGCTTCGCCCGACTCCTGCAAGCGCTGCGCACCGGCCTTGGCACTGCTGGTAAAGCCCCCGGCGGCCTCGGCCTCGGCGGTCTGGAAGCGTGAGCGTTGCAGGTTGGCAGCGGCAATGCGCAGGTCGGTATTGCTGGCCAGCGCCTGGCGCACCAGTTCATCCAGTTGCGGGTCCTGGTACAGCCGCCACCAGTGCGCCGGCACCGGGGCGGACACCACATTGCCCGAACCGGCCAGCGGGCCTTGCAGGTCAGGACGGTTGATCGCGGCTTCGGCCGGTTGCTGGTAGTCGGGGCCGACGGTCTGGCAGGCCGAAAGCAGGGCGGTCAGGCCCAGCACCAACAGCCGTGTAGCAGGCTTGATCACTGCGCACTCCTTACACGGCTGTCATCAACGATCGACACCGTGGCGGTGCGCCCGGCAATCATGCGGAAATCGGCAGGCACTTCATCAAAGGCGATGCGCACCGGGATGCGTTGTGCCAGGCGCACCCAACTGAACGCCGGGTTGACGTTGGGCAGCAGATTGGCGCCGCTGCTGCGGTCGCGGTCTTCGATGGCAGCCACGATGCTGACCACATGGCCGCTCAGCCGGGCATTGTCGCCGACCACCCGGATGTCCACGGGCGAGCCGATGTGGATGGCGCCCAGCTTGGTTTCTTCAAAATAACCGTCAATGTGGTACGAGGCGGCATCGACCACCGACAGCACCGGACGGCCAGCGGTGACGAACTCATGCGGGCGCGGTGCACGGTCGTTGAGGTGGCCGTCCACCGGGCTCTTGATCACCGAGCGGTCCAGGTTCAACTGGGCGGCGTCCACCGCGACCCTGGCCTCGTTGAGTGCCGACAGGGCACGGGCCTCGCGGGACTGGCTTTCTTCGAGCTGCTCACGCGCCACCAGGTTGCCCAGGCCACGGTTGCGCTTGCTCTCGCGGCGCGCCTGCTCCCAGGTTTCCTGGCGTTCGGCCACTGTGGCCTGGGCCTGGCGCAGGGCCAGGCGGAAGCGGTCCTGGTCGATGGTGAACAGCACCTGGCCTTTGTGCACCTTCTGGTTGTCGGTCACCTCGACCTGCTGGATCAGCCCGGAAACGTCCGGGGCGATCTGCACGATGTCGGCGCGAATGTGCCCGTCACGGGTCCAGGGGGCGTACATGTAGTACATCACCATGCGCCAGACGACGACGGCGGCCAGCACCACCGCCAGCAGGGTCAGGACCACGCGGCCCAGGGTCAGGATCGGCTTTTTCATATCATCAGGTATCGACTAAAAGTGTCTACGGCGCCCAGCAACAGGGCGTACAGAGCGGTATTGAACAAAGCCCGGTGCCAGACCAGGCGATAGAAGCCGGTGCGTGACAGCACGGCATGCAGGCCCAGAAACAGCAGCCAGGCGATGCCCATCACGGCCAGAAACGTGGGGATAAAGATCCCGCTGATGTCCAGTTCGCCAATCATGACGGCGCTCCATCCAGGCCTTGCGGCGGTTGTTCGATCAGCTCGCCATCCCGGCTGACGATCTCGACGCCTGGCAACAGCGCCAGGCGCAGGCCGCTCAAGGCGTGCAGCAGGTGCAGGCGCGCAGGCTCTTCACCCATGGCCTGGGCGTTCAGCGTGCGGCGGGTGCGGTCCAGGGTCAGCAGCAGGCCGGTGGGCGCCGGCAGGCGCACACCGGCCTTCAGGCAGGCGCGGAAATAATCGCCGACCTGTGCCACCACCTGGCGCAGTGCCGGCTGGCAAGGCACCGCACTGCGCGGAATCCAGGCCAGCAGGTCGAGCAGGTTCAGCGCCACACGCACTTCACGCAGCGCCACACTGGTGTCCTGGGCGGTCTGGGTCAGGCGCGGCAGTTGCTGCATCAGCCGGTCGAGCATCAACACGCCCTGGCGTCGGTGTTCGGCCAGGCTGGCCGTTTCACTGAGGCTGGCAATGTCGCGCCAGCTGAAGCGGGTCATGCGCCGCGCCGCCAGCTCGACCCCGAACGGGCGCATGATCAGCGTCCAGACAAAAGCAAACAGCAGCCCCGCAGGCCCGGCCAGGTTGGCATTGATGAAATTCAGAAAGTCAGCGTCGTAGGCGCCCTGGATGCTGATGAATGACGAGGTGTTGACGATGGTCAGCAAGGTGCCAAGGAAGAACTTCGGCTGCACGGTCAGGGTGCCGACGCAGATGAACGGCACGGCAAAGGCCAGCACCAGCATGGCAAAGTCGTGCAGGTTGGGCAGCACCACGAACAGGTACAGGCTGGCGAACACCACCGACAACAGCGTCCAGAAAAAGAACCGGTAGATCTGCGGCGCCGGGTCGTCCATGGCGGCAAAGAAGCTGCACGCCACGGCCGCCAGTATCACCGCGCTGGCGCCGTCGTGCCAGCCGGTAAGGATCCACAGCCCACAGGCAACGATGATCGCCAGGACCGTGGTGGCCACCGAATACAGCATCAACCCGCGGTCCAGGAACGGCGACAACCGCCCCAGCCGCCAGTGCCGGTACACCGCCTGCCAGGGCGTGGCATCGTCGCGGTCGATGGCCTGTTGCAGGGTGCGGCAGTCGAGCCACAGGTCGATCCACTCACCCAGGCGATACAAGGCGTTGGACAACAACAGGTCGTCGCGCTGATCCAGTCGGGCCGCGTCCGGCTGCAACTGCTCAAGGGCCTGGTGCAAACGCTGCCAGTGCGCGCGTTGCGGGTCCTGGGCGGTGCTGGCCAGCCACTGGCGCGTGTCGTCCAGCAATGGCACAAGGCTCGCCCACAAGGTCGGGCTGCGCCGCTCCAGCGCCCAGAGCGCATCGTCCAGGGCGTCGATGACCGGCAACAAGTGGATCATGCGCCCGCGCAGTTCCCGGGCATGGCGCACGGTCTGTTTGCGGGCGCCTTCGTGGCTGAGCTGGCCGATCATCATTTCCAGGCTGTTGAAGCCGCCGACCATGGCATTGCGCAGCCCGGCAATTTCCTCACTCTTGATGTCCCGCGCCAGAAAGCGCTCGCTGTAGGTGCAGGCTTCGGTAAACCATTTGTTGACCGCGCCCTGGAATACCGGGGCCAGGCGCCGGGGCCAGAACATCGCACCGACCACCGAGGCGCACAGGATGCCCAGGAAAATCTCTTCGCTGCGCGACACCGCCAGTTCGAACACGGCCTGTGGGTTGTCCACCGCCGGCAGGGCGATCATCGGCATGGTGTAGCCGGCCAGCATCAGCGCGTAATTGTTGGCGGTGCGCAGGTGCAGTGACAGAAACAGCAGGCTGCCAGTCCACAACGCTACCACCACCGCCAGCAGCAGCGGGGTCTGCACGAAGATCGGCACCAGCAGCACCGCTGCACTGGCCCCGGCCAGGGTGCCGAGCACGCGGTAGAGCGCCTTGGAGCTGGTGGCGCCGACAAACGGGCTGGAGACGATGTACACCGTGGCCATGGCCCAGTAGGGCCGGGGCATTTCCATGATCAGGGCGATGTACAGCGCCAGCATCGAGGCGCCGAAGGTGCGCACCCCGTAGAACCAGTCGCGGCCCGGCGGAAAGCCGGCAAAGAATTGCCTGGCGTCGAAGCCTTTCACAGCACCCCCGCCTCGGGCAAAGCCGCATCGTTGAAGGCCTGCAGAACTCGCAAGGTCGCATCAAGGTCAGCCGGGGCAATGCCCTTGAGCACCTCGGTGCGCAGCCGGCTCAATTCGACCTCGATCGAGGCGGCCAGGTCACGGCCCTTGTCGGTCAGGCACAGGGCCTTGGCGCGGCGGTCGTTGGGGTCTTCGGCGCGGCAGACCAGGCCGGCCTTGCACAGTTGATCGAGCAGGCGCACCAGGGTCGGGCTTTCCATGCCGGCCGCATGCGCCACCTTGACCTGGTTGATGCCATCGCCCAGTCGCGCAATGGCCAGCAACGGGCCGGCGCAGGCTTCGCTGATGCCATAGCTCGACAAGGTGGTGTGGCACAGACGCCGCCAGTGACGCGAGGCGGCGACCAGCCCGCTGCTGATCGCCCGGTGCCGGGTCTGGGGGGTCATAAGGTCATTCATAAGTCATTAGGAGAGAAACTGTTAGCTGGGATATTAGTAGCTTGCTAACTATTAGCATGGTGTAACAATACGTTTCAGTCAAATGAAAATTTGTCGAGTGAGTGGCGTCAGGTCGCTGCGCTGTTGGCAAAAAACGCCTGTGCGGCCTCGACAAAGCGTTGGTTGGCCAGCGACAGGTACTCCTGTCGACGCCAGCACAAGCCAAAGCTCAAGACCTGCGGCGGGTCGAACGGCACACCGATCAGCTCCGGCTCGTGTTGCAGCACCGAGCGCAACAGGGTGCACATGCCCATGCCGTCTCGGGTCAGGCGGGTGACCAGCGACACGAAATTGCTTTCCAGTGCGATCCGGTAGCTGACCTGATCGGCCGCGCAAAAAGCATCAAGCACATGGCGCTGCAAGAACGTCTGGTCGAACACCAGCATATCGACCGCCTGCAATTGCCGAGCGCGCAGGCTGGTTTCGGTGGCCAAGGGGTGGGCCGGGCTCATGCATAGCAGCATCTCGTCCTGGCCCAGCGCCACACGGTCCCATTCCGGCTCGATGCGGCGTTGCTCCAGCAGCGCCACATCAATGCGGCGGGTGCGCAAGCGCTGGCCGATGTCCTCGGCGCTGCCCTCGACGACATGCATGGCAATGCCGGGATGGCGCGCCCGAAAGTGCGCGAGCAACTCCGGGATATGGCGCAGGCCATACATCGGCGGGATGCCGACCCGGATCTCGCCGCTGTCCAGGTGCGTCATGTCCTTGAGCGCCTGGCGCGCGCCGTCCAGCGCCACCAGGCTGGCCGCCACCCGGTCCAGAAACAACTGGCCCTCGGCGGTGACGGTGACCTGGCGGGCGGCACGATTGAACAATTGCACGCCCAGTTCTTCTTCGAGCCGGCCCACAGCCATGCTCAACGCCGGTTGCGCGACATGCAGGCTGTGCGCGGCCTGAGTGAAACTGCCCAGCCGGGCCACGGCCACGCAATAGGTCAATGCCTTGAGGTTCATGCTGTGGCTCGCAACAAAAAGTGATGGAAGCTATCACAAATGGATATTTTTTGTGATGAGGTGCATGCGGCACGATGTCGTCCACACCGAACCCTCACGAGACCCCCGACATGCACGCACCGCGCATTTTCCTGATTCACGCCACGCCGTTGTCCATCGCGCCGATCAACGCCGCCTTTGACCGGTTGTGGCCGCAAGCCGAACGCGTCAACCTGCTGGAAGACTCGCTGCCACGCGACCTCAAGGCCGCCGGCGGCCTGACCCCGGCCCTGCACCAGCGCTTCCTGGCCCTGACCGACTATGCCGTCAGTGCTGGCGCCGAGGCGATTCTGTTCACTTGCTCGGCGTTTGGCGAAGCCATTGATGCCTGCAAACAGGCGGTGAAGATTCCCGTGCTCAAGCCCAACGAAGCGATGATCGAGGAGGCCTTGGCGCAAGGCTCACGGTTGGCCTTGCTGGCGACGTTCGAGCTGGCACTGGTGTCGATGCAGGCAGAATTCCGGGCAGTTGCGCAGCAGGCGGGCAAGGCACTTGAGCTGCAATTGCACGCGGTTGAAGGCGCCATGCAGTTATTGGCTGATGGAGATGAGACCGGCCACGACCGGCGCATTGTCGACAAGGCCGGTGCGCTAGACGGGGTCGAGCTGATCTGCCTGGCGCAGTTTTCCATGAGCGGCGCCGCCGATCAGGTACGCCAGGCCACCGGCCTGCCGGTGCTGACCACGCCTGACAGCGCAGTGCTCAAGTTGCGCCGGCAGTTGCAGGCCTGACCAGGCAGGCCCCCTGGCGCGCATCAAACAGGGGACGTGGGGGAGGGCGCTTGCTCGCGATCAGCCGCGCAGCCGGTCGCGGCTGAAGCCGCCCCTGCGCACCGGCCGACAGTGCAGGGCGGCGACGATCAGTTCAGGCCCAGTTTGCCGCGCAGGGTCGACAGGTCTTCGGCGAGGGTGTTGACCGGGCCGATCAGGGCCTTGCGGTCGTTTTCCTTGACCTTGTCGTAGGTCATGAAGCCGCCATCGGCGGTCTTGTACTTGGCCAGGATGGTGTCGACCGTGGCGAAATTCTTGTCGACCTTGGCCATGAACGCCTTGTCCTGCTGCTCGACCTGGCCACGGAACAGGTCGACAATTTTCTTGGCGCCGTCGACGTTGCCCTGGAAGTCATACAGGTCGGTGTGGCTGTAGCGGTCTTCTTCACCGGAGATCTTGGTCGCCGCGACTTCTTCGAGCAATACGGCGGCGCCACCGACGACTTTTTCCGGCGGGAAGGTCAGCCCGGCGATGCGGGTCTGCAGGTCCTTGACGTCGGCGTTGAGCTTGTCGGCAATCGCACCCTGGTCCTTGGTGGTGTTCTTTTCGAACAGCGCATGTTCCAGGCGGTGGAAGCCGGTGAAGTCTTCAGCGTCGACCCCTTGCTCGTGGTCATCGACCCGCGAGTCGATCGAGGCGTCCAGGTCGCTGAACAGCTCGGCGATCGGCTCGACACGCTCGTAGAACACCCGCGTTGGCGCATACAGCTTCTTGGCCGTGGCGATGTCGCCCTTTTTCACTGCATCGGTGAAC
The DNA here is from genome assembly GCF_001423155.1 of Pseudomonas sp. Leaf127. Classification (NCBI taxonomy): domain Bacteria; kingdom Pseudomonadati; phylum Pseudomonadota; class Gammaproteobacteria; order Pseudomonadales; family Pseudomonadaceae; genus Pseudomonas; species Pseudomonas sp. Leaf127. The sequence goes on from NZ_LMOA01000020.1 coordinate 444,629, forward strand.
TGCTGGGTGTGGCTGACCAGATCGTCGATATTTTCGGTCACGTAGATCTTGTAGTCCGACACCGGGCCCACCAGGTCCAGTGGAGCTGGGGCGGCAAAGGCCGACAGCGGGGCGCTCAGGGCGAACAGCAAGGCAAACGGGGTCTTTTTCATGTTCATTGCACTCTTGCGGTTGAGGTTCAGGCCGATGGTGAGGAGGACGCCGCCAGCAGCGAACGACCGATGAAGTCCTGGTCGTTGGTCACCCCTGGCAAGGTGAAGAAATAACCGCCGCCGACCGGCTTGAGGTATTCCTCCAGCGGTTCGCCGTTAAGGCGGGTCTGCACGGTGATGAAGCCTTTTTCCAGGTCGGCCTGGTAACAGATGAACAGCAGGCCCATGTCCAGCTGGCCGTTCTTGTTCACGCCGTTGGAATAGTTGAACGGCCGGCGCAGGATCAGGTTTTTCTGGCTTTCAGGTGTGCGCGGGTTGGCCAGGCGGATGTGCGAGTCCATGAAGGTCTTCTTGCCGTGCGGGTCGGCGGCGTAATTGGGCACGTCGGCTTCCACCTGACCGTCCATCGGCGCGCCGCTGGCCTTCTTGCGGCCGAAGATCGACTCCTGCTCCTGCAACGGCGTGCGGTCCCAGCGCTCGACAAAGTTACGGATGATGCGCACTGCCTGGTAGCTGCCGTTGGCCGCCCAGGCCGGTTCGTCGCTGCCGGACTGAACCCAGACCAGTTCGTTCATGACCTTCTGGTCGTTGGAGTCGGGGTTGGCCGAGCCGTCGCGAAAGCCCAGGAAGTTACGTGCGCTTTCTGCCGGCTGGCCGGGCTTTTTCGGCGCCTGGGCCGGCACCGTGCCTTCCTGTTTCCAGCGCACCAGCAGCAGATCCGGCAGGTTTTTAACGATGTCGCGCAGGGCGTGAATATTGCTGTCCGGGGTGTTGGAACAGAACTGGATGCTCAGGTCGCCGTGGCAACTGGCGGCGTCCAGCGCGTCGTTGGGGAAACCGACCATGCGGCTCAGGCGCTTGGGCTTGACTGCCGCCAGGCCGAAGCGCTCGTCGAACAACGACTCGCCCACCGACACGGTGATGGTCAGGTTGTCCGGCGTCACCACCGGGCCCAGGATGCCGGAGTCCAGCGGCGGCAGCTTGGGGTCGATGTCGGCCACCGGGCCGCCGGTCATCAGAAACGCAATGCGCTCGTTGAGGGTGCGAAACAGTCGCTCCAGGTCGGCACGGTCAGCGGCCAGCACGTCGAAGGCCACCAGCATGCCGGCGGCCGGGCGCGGGTTGACGATGCCGCTCTGGTGCACGCCATGAAACGGATTGCTGTCCTGGGTCTTTTCGCTGTTGGGCGCTTCGGTGACCTTGGCGGGCGCGGCGGCCAGGGCCTGGCCTGCCAGGCTGCTGCCGGCCAGGGCGGCACCGGCCGCACCGAGGCCCATCAGCACACGGCGGCGTTGCAGCGAATCGGGGGCATTGTTGGCGTCTGGGTTACTCATCGGGGACTCCATAACTTACAGGCTCGACAGGCCCAGGGCCGGGTCGACTTCGTGCAGGGTGTCGGCCAGGGCCTTGGCCCGGTCGGCGATTTGCTGGCGCGCGGCGTCATCGACCTGATCGTAAGGGCGGTAGCCGGTCTCGGTTTTCAGGCCGTTCAGGGTCTCGTCCAGCGCTGCGCTGGCGGCATCCAGGCGTTGCTGCAACTGGGCGTGGTTGCGCTCCAGCAGTGGGCGCAGCAGGTCGATGACTTTGCGCGCGCCTTCAAGGTTGCCGGCAAAGCCGTTGAGGTCGGTGTGGCTGTAGCGCTCCTCTTCACCCTTGCTGCGGTTCTGCGCCAGGCTCAGCAGGTTGCGCATTACGATGCCGGTCAGTTGCTCGGGCGCGATGTTTTGTGCGAGCAGTTCCTGCTTGAGGCGGGTGACGTCGGCATTGAGCTTTTGCGCCACCGGGGCCAGCCCCTGGACACTGTTTTGGGCGAACAGGCCATGCTCGAGGCGGTGGAAGCCGCCAAAGCCCGGGTCCTGCTCGCGTTTTTCGAAGTAATCGGCCCGGGCATTGATGGCGTTGTCCAGCTCGGCCAGGCGCTGGGCGGCCGGGGCGATGCGCTGGTAGGCGCTGCGGGCCGGCAGGTACGCGGCCTTGGCGGCGGCCAGGTCACCGGCGTCGATGGCCTGTTGCAGGGCGGTAACCGCCTTGATCAACTGCGTGCCTTGCTGGCTCAGGTACACCCGGTATTCCGACAGCGGGCCGATGAACGCCGTCATCGACGGGCGTGCCTTGGCCAGGGCGTCGGACTCGGCGGTCGGAGTCACATGTAAGGTGCCACGCGGGTTGCTCAGCAGCCCGCAGGTGATGGCGTAGTCGCCGGGCATCAGGTTGGCGTTGATCACCTGGCTCATGCCGGGGGTGATGTTTTCGCGCTCTTCGATCACCAGCACGCCGTCCAGAATTTCCCATTCCACCGCGCGGTCGGACTGGTTGACGATGCGAAAGCTGTTCTTGCCGGCCGGCACCGTCAGCGCATTGGGTTCGCAACTGCGCGGGTGAATGTTGATCACGGTCTCGTCGCCGGTATTGGCGGCACGCTTGTGCGCCGCCATCTTTGAGGCGTAATAGAACATCCCGCCGGCGGCGATCATCAGTACCACGGAGCCGGCCACCGCCAGACGCAGGACACGGGGAGACCAGGCTTTCTCGGAAAGCCCGGAAGGTGAATTGGACATGGGTTCCCCTCGGGACTATTGATTCATGGCGGACGGGCGCGCAGGTTGCGCCTGTTCGCGGTAAGGCAGAAAGAACAGCACCAGCGCGCCGACCAGGTAGATCAGCCAGGCACCCAGCACGCTGACGGTCGGGGCATCCTGGTAACCGAACATGCCGGCCAGCACCGAACCGGTCGGACCGTCCATCGGCAGGGTGGCGCTGATGTCGAACACCACCTCCTGCAAGTGATTCCAGACCCCGGCCTCGTGCAGCGAGCGCACCGAGTTACCCAGGATGCCGGCGGCCACCACCAGGATGAACAGCCCGGTCCAGCGGAAAAACAGGCCCAGGTTCAGGCGCAGGCTGCCGCGGTACAGGGCAATGCCGAAGGCGGCCGAGAGCATCAGGCCCAGCAGGGCGCCGAGCGGCGCGCTGGCGTCGCTGCTCTGCTGGAACACGGCGAGCAGGAAAAACACGGTTTCCAGGCCCTCGCGGGCCACGGCAAAAAACACCATTGCGATCAGCGCCCAGGTCTGATTACGCGAACCGCCCAGGGCGCTGTCCAGTGACTGGTGCAGTTCAGTCTTGATCGAGCGGCCGACCTTGCGCATCCAGAACACCATGGAGCTGAGAATGCCAACGGCCAGCAGGCCGACCAGGCCTTCGAACAGCTCTTGCTGTTTTTGCGGGAACTCGGCGCTCATCAGCTCCAGGCCGCCGCCGACGAACAGCGCCAGGGCGCAGGCCAGGAACACACCGATCCACACCGCCGGCATCCACTGGCCGCGACCGGTCTGTTTGAGGTAGCTGGCAATGATGCCAACGATAAGCGCGGCTTCGATGCCTTCGCGCAACATGATCAGGAAAGGAACGAGCATTGTTCACCGGGAATGACTGCGGACGCATGAAAGGTTCAGTGTGTTGCAACTGAAACAATGCGTAACATAATGATAGTCATTCCCGAATAAGATCTAGTTGTTTTTGCGGGAAAGGCGAATTTCTTGCGATCGTTCAGGCAAGGTTCAGCTCATTTTTCAAGCCTGCCGCGCTGCCTCGGCAGGCTTGATTGAAGCGTCTGGATCAGTGTTTTCAGGGTGTTTCAGGAGTGTTGCGGGTGGCCAGGATCGTGGCGATTCGCTCGGCCAGGCGTACCCGTTCGGCATTGGGGTAATTGCGATTGGCCAGAATCACGATACCCAGTTGCCGCGCCGGCACGAAGGCCACGTAGCCACCAAAACCGTTGGTTGAACCGGTCTTGTTGATCCAGGCATCTGCCGGTGGTGCCATCGGTGGGTTCAGGGTCATGACTGGCTGGGTGCGCAGTGCCATTTCATTGGCGTTACCGGCCAGCAGGGCGTCCAGGCTCACTGGCGGTGGGTAGTATTCCCAAGCCAGCGCCTGGGTGGCCGGGCCGAAAGTGAAGTGGCCGACCTGAGTGGACCTGATCGCCGCTTGCAGGGATTTGTCGAGTGCATCCGGTTGCAATTGCGCCTCGATGAAGCGAATCAGGTCGGCACTGGACGATTTCACGCCGTAAGCCTCATCGGCCAGCACGCCGGGGTTTACACGCACCGGTGCACCCTGGCGGTCATAGCCCTGGGCATACAGCGTTTGCTGGCCGGCCGGCACGTTCAGGTAGGTGTTCGACAGGCCCAGTGCCGGAAACAGCTTTTGCTCCATCGCCTGGCCGAACGGCTGCCCCAGGCGCTGCGCAGCGATGACCCCGAGCAGGCCGATGCTCGGGTTGGCATAGCTGCGGTGGGTGCCGGGCAGGTACTCCGGTTGCCAGGCCTTGAAATAGGCCTTGAGCTGTTCGTTGTTCTGCACGCGCTCTGGCACCTGCAGAGGAAAGCCGCCAGCGGTGTGCGTGGCCAGGTGCAGCACCGGCACCTGGCCCAGGCGGCTGCCTTGCAGATAGGGCAGGTAGGTCTGGATCGGTTCGCTCAAGGCCAGCTTGCCTTGCGCCTGGGCCCAGGTGGCCAGGGTGGCGGTGAAGGTCTTGCTGATCGAGCCCAGTTCGAACAGGGTCTGGTTACCCACCGCTTGTCCGGTGTCCTTCGAGGCCAGGCCGTGGTTGTAGAAGCGTCGGGTGCCGTGGTCGGTGACGGCGATGGCCATGCCGGCGATGTCGTGCTGCTTCATCACTTGTTGCATGGCCTCCTTGATCAACTGATCCTGGCGGGTGCTTTGCGTCCTGGCCTGGTCGAGCACAGCCCGGTGTTGGGCTACAGGGCTGGCCGACACGGACGGTGGGGTCGCTTGTGCACTTGCCTGGCCTGAGCCCAGGCCGATGAACATGGCGGCGGCGATAAAGGGGGTTCTGCTCATTCAGGGGGACTCCAATGTGAAAGGCATGACCATACGGATTGACCCGGCAGGCTCAATAAACATTCGGTCACTACATGTTGCCTTGCGTCCGGGGCTTCAGCCTGACTGGCCGCAGGCCATGGCATTGCGTAACATGCCAGCTTTTTGCGCACCCGTCTGGCGGCGCATTCTGTCTGGTGAGTCATGAAACCCAAACGTATTCGCGCCGATGTCCTGGCCGGCCTGACCACTTCCTTTGCGCTGGTGCCCGAGTGCATCGCCTTTGCCCTGGTCGCTCACCTCAACCCGCTGATGGGCCTGTACGGCGCTTTCATCATCTGCACCCTGACCGCGCTGTTCGGCGGCCGGCCGGGGATGATCTCGGGCGCGGCCGGCTCCATGGCCGTGGTGATCGTGGCGCTGGTGGTCGAGCACGGGGTGCAATACCTGCTGGCCACGGTCCTGCTCAGTGGTTTGCTGATGCTCCTGTTCGGCCTGCTGCGCCTGGGCAAACTGGTGCGCCTGGTGCCGTACCCGGTGATGCTTGGCTTCGTCAACGGCCTGGCCATTGTCATTGCCATGGCCCAGCTGGAGCACTTCCAGCATGACGACACCTGGCTGAGCGGCCAGGCGCTGTACATCATGCTGGGCCTGGTGGCCGTGACCATGACCATCGTCTACCTGTTGCCGCGCCTGACCCGCGCCACGCCGCCGGCACTGGTGGCCATTCTGGGTGTGGGCCTTGCGGTGTACCTGCTCGACCTGCCGACCCGCACCCTGGGCGACATGGCGCACATTGCCGGTGGCCTGCCGGACTTTACCTGGCCGCAAGTGCCGTGGACCCTGGAAACCCTGTACATCGTCGCGCCCTATGCGCTGGTGATGGCCATGGTCGGCCTGCTGGAAACCCTGCTGACCCTGAACCTCACCGATGAAATCACCGAGAGTCGCGGCTTTCCGGACCGCGAGTGCGTGGCGCTGGGCGCGGCCAACATGGTGTCCGGGGCGTTCGGCGGCATGGGTGGTTGCGCGATGATCGGCCAGACCGTGATCAACCTGAATTCCGGTGGTCGCGGACGGCTGTCGGGGATCGTGGCCGGGGTCATGATCCTGATGTTCATTCTGTTCCTGTCGCCGTTGATCGAGCGCATTCCGCTGGCCGCGCTGGTCGGAGTGATGTTCGTGGTTGCCCAGCAGACGTTTGCCTGGGCCTCGCTGCGGATCTTGCGCAAGGTGCCGACCAGCGACATGCTGGCCATCGTGGCGGTGACCGTGGTCACGGTCCTGACCGACCTGGCGATGGCCGTCTTGTTCGGCGTCATTGTCGCGGCCCTGGACTTTGCCTGGAAACACGCCCGTGACTTGTACACCGACATCCACGAAACAGACGTGCAGGGCAAGGTCTACCAGGTGCGCGGCACGCTGTTCTTTGCCTCGACCACGCGCTTTCTCGAGCAGTTCTCGCCGCAGCAGGACCCCGACCAGGTGACCCTGGACTGCGCGCACCTGAGCTTTGTCGACTACTCGGCCATCGCCGCGCTCAAGACCCTGCGCGAGCGCTATGAAAAAGCCGGCAAGCACCTGCGCGTGGTGCACTTGTCCGAGCGCTGCCGCAGCATGCTGCGCCGCGCCGGCGTGCAACATTGACTCTACAAGGAGTGTGACCGATGACCCCGTTGCCCCCTTTGCAAGCCTACGAACAGGCCCTGCAGAACGGCTTCCAGCCTGATGCTTCGCAACGCGAGGCGGCCGAACAGTTGCAGCGCTGCTGGCAGGCCCTGGCCGGGCAGGGCACGCCACGGGGCATCTACCTGTGGGGGCCGGTGGGGCGTGGCAAGACCTGGCTGATGGATCGCTTCTACGACAGCCTGCAGGTGCCCGCGCGGCGCCAGCACTTTCATCACTTCATGCGCTGGGTGCACAAGCGCATGTTCGAATTGACCGGCACCGCCCAGCCACTGGCGACCATTGCCCGTGAGCTGGCGGTCGAGGTGCGGGTGCTGTGTTTCGACGAGTTGTTCGTCACCGACATCGGCGATGCGGTGATCCTCGGCGGCCTGCTGCAAACCATGTTCGAAGAAGGCGTGGTGCTGGTCTGCACCTCCAATATCCCGCCGCCCCAGCTGTACAGCCACGGCCATAACCGCGAGCGCTTCCTGCCGGCGATTGCGGCCATCGAGCGCTACATGCAGGTGGTCGAGGTCGACGGCGGCGAAGATCACCGCCTGCACCCGGGGCAGTTGTTGCAACGCTACTGGGTCAAGGAACCGGGCGCCAAAGACAGCGCGCTGGGCGAGATTTTCCAGGCCTTGACCGGCGGCCAGCCTGCCCACGACACCCAGGTGATGCTTGGCTATCGCAGCATCAACGTGGTGCAGCACACCGACAATGTGCTGTGGTGCCGCTACCGCGACCTGTGCGAGCAACCGCTGGCAGCCATGGACTTTATCGCCCTGTGCGACCGCTTTGCCGTGGTGCTGATCAGTGAGGTGCCGGCCCTGAGTGCGGTGCAGCGTGAGGCGAAGATCGCTCGCGGCACCGAGGACGGGGTCGAGCAGGTCAAAGCCGGTGACCGCGAGCTGCCGCAACTGTCGCCCAAGGATGACAGCGTGCGGCGCTTCATCGCCCTGGTCGACGAGTGCTACGACCGGCGTATCCCGCTCTACATCGAGGCACAAACGCCGATGGACCAGCTCTACACCCAGGGCTACCTGGAATTTCCCTTCCGCCGCACCCTGAGCCGGCTGCAGGAAATGCAGCTGCAGCGCTTTACCGACACGCAGGGCTAATGCCGATCAGTCTTCGTCGAATGCCGAACAGGTGGAAGGGCGCTCTGCCCGCTATGAGGCCAGCAAGGTCCATACATCTGCTGCGCCTGTCCCATAGCTATCGCCGGCAAGCCGCCTCCCACAGTCGGGTGTCAGGCCCGAGACCTTGGGCGACATCCAACTGGTGGGAGGSGGCTTGCCGGCGATGAGGCCAGCAAGATCCACACATCTGCTGCGCCTGTCCCATAGCTATCGCCGGCAAGCCGCCTCCCACAGTCTGCTGCCAGGCCCGAGCCTTTGGGCGACACCAATCTGGTGGGAGGGGGCTCTGCTGCGGGCGGCGATCCGGCGATGAGGCCGGCAAGGCCGATATATCTGCTGCGTCTGCTCCATAGCCATCGCCGGCAAGCCGCCTCCCACAGTCCGGTGTCAGGCCCGAGCCTTTGGGCGACACGAATCTGGTGGGAGGGGGCTTGCTGCGGGCGGCGATCCGACGATGAGGCCGGCAAGGCCGATATATCTGCTGCGTCTGCTCCATAGCCATCGCCGGCAAGCCGCCTCCCACAGTCTGGTGCCAGGCCCGAGCCTTTGGGCGACACCAATCTGGTGGGAGGGGGCTCTGCTCCGGGCGGCGATCCGACGATGAGGACAGGGCAGCTGATAGACAGGCAGCGCTTGTAAACCCGTTATTGCCAGACCGTTGCTGCCTCCCACAGGTCTTGTGTCAGGCACGAGATCCGGGGGCGCTCATCGAACCTGCTCAGACCCGGTCCCGGCGACGCTGCGTGAGCAGGTGCCGGGCGCCTTCGAGCACCAGCACCAGCACCGCCATCCAGATCGGGATGTAGGTCAGCCATTCGTCGCCGCTGATGCTTTCGCCCAGCAGCAACGCCACGCCCACCAGCAATACCGGCTCGACATAGCTGAGCAGGCCAAACAGGCTGAACGGCAACACGCGGCTGGCAATGATATAGCTGACCAGCGCCGAGGCGCTGATGACGCCCAGCAGCGGGATCAGCAGGTACAGGCGCGGTGTGTCCTGGGCGGCGGCCGGGTCGCCGCTGGCGATGAACCACAGCCCGATGGGCAGCATGAACAGCATGTCGAACCACAGCCCGCCGAGGTTATCGGTCTTGAGCTTGCGGCGCAGCACGAAATACACCGGGTAGCCGATGGCGACCACCAGCGTCTCCCAGGAGAAACTGCCCATTCGCCACACTTCGTGGGCCACCCCGAAGGTGGCGAAGGCCGCCGCGATCTTCTGCAGGTGCGACAAGTGTTCGCCATACACCACGCGCCCGGTGAGGATCATGGTCAGGGGCAGCAGGAAATAACCCAGTGACACTTCCAGGCTGCGCCCGTGCAAGGGCGCCCACATGAACAGCAACAATTGCGCGCCCATCAGCACCGATGACAGCATCACGCCTGCCACCAGCGCCGGCTGGCGCCACAGGCGCACGGCCAGGACACGTACCAGCGGCCAGTCGCCACTGATCAGCATGAACAGCGTCACGCAAGGAACGGTCAGCAACATGCGCCAACCGAAGATTTCCTCGCCGGTCAGCGGGGTCATCAAGGAGGTATAGAAGTACATGACCCCGAACAGGCAGGAAGCCAGTACCGACAGCGCGATGCCTTTATGCACGACGGACTCTTGGATGGAGATGAGGGTGTGAGGACTTGCACCGAATCGGGGCAGATTTGCGCGTATTCTAGGCACTGTTCACGATTCAGAACAGTTGCGTAGTCAATTGTGGTGCAAGTTGGCGGAAAATAGTGCGCCCAGGTCGCTCACGGTCACTTTCAGCGCACGGCTTCACGCTTTATCCGGCCAGGTGCCGGGCTGAACACCTACGGTCTTCGCGCGTCTGATTGCGCATGCCCATCGACCTTTACGCAGCCTTTTACAAGGAGTTTGCATGACATCTTTTGAACACCCTGACGCCGCCACGGGCAGTACCGCCACGGGCAGTAACGCCACGGGCAGTAACGCCCAGCAGCAACAGACCGCCACGCGGCTGGCCTTTTTCATCGCCGGTTTCAGCATGGCCGCCTGGGCGCCCTTGGTGCCTTATGCCAAGGCCCGCGTCGGGCTGGACGACGGCATGCTGGGCCTGTTGCTGCTGTGCCTGGGGGTCGGATCGATCAGCGCCATGCCGGTGGCGGGCGCCCTGGCGGCGCGCTGGGGCTGCCGGCGACTGCTGGTGGGCTCGACACTGTTGATCTGCCTGTGCCTGCCGTTGCTGGCGACGGTGTCGAGCCTGCCGCTGCTGGTGGCGGCCCTGTTTGTGTTCGGCATCGGCATGGGAGGGGTCGACTGCACGGCCAATATCCAGGCGGTGATCGTCGAGCGTGCCAGCGGCAAGACCATGATGTCGGGGTTTCATGGCTTGTTCAGCCTGGGCGGCATCGTGGGGGCGGCCGGCGTCAGTGCGCTGCTGGGGCTGGGGGCCTCGCCGCTGGTGGCGATCCTGGTGGTCGTGGTGTTGACCTTGCTGACCTTGTTCAAGGCCAGGCCGCACCTGTTGCCTTATGGCGGCTCGACTGATGGGCCGTCGTTTGCCATTCCGCGCGGGGTGGTACTGTTTATCGGGTTGTTGTGCTTTACCGTGTTTCTGGCCGAAGGGGCGATGCTGGACTGGAGCGCAGTGTTCCTGAGTTCGGTGCGCAGCATGGACACGGCCTGGGCGGGGCTGGGGTATGCGGTGTTTGCGGTGACCATGACCCTGGGGCGGTTGTTTGGCGATGCCATTGTGCGCCGGGTCGGTCCTAATCGGGTGATCATTCTCGGCGGGTTGCTGGCGGCCGTCGGGCTGGCGTTGTCGACTGTGGTGCCGGCCTGGGAGGCGGCGTTGCTGGGGTATGCGCTGGTGGGGGCGGGCTGTTCGAATATCGTGCCGGTGTGCTACAGCGCCGCTGGCCGGCAGACCGCGATGCCCGAAAGCGTGGCGATTCCGGCGGTGACGACGCTGGGGTATGCCGGGATTCTGATGGGGCCGGCGGCGATCGGCTTTATTGCGCATGTAAGCAGCCTGGCGACGGCCTTCATGATCGTGGCGGTGATGCTGCTGGGGGTGGCGGTCAGTGGGGCGCGGTTGAGGGCTTGATACGTGGTTTTCCGGGTTTTCTTTTAAGGGGTGTCTGGACGGTGTATGGCGATTTGTCAGAGGGGCTGCGACCCTCTTCGGGCCGGAACCCTCTCACAGAAAGCACACAACAGCCCAAACACCTAACCACCCAATCACAAATACCGCGCCATCCCCGAAACCCGGATCGAAGCGCCGGGCTGGTCGGTGATCTCGGCCCGCAGCCGCGACGGGCTGCCCATGTCTTCGCCCTGCAGGATGTCGATCACCCCGCCATGCGGCCAGCCGATGTCGCGCAGGTAACCGGCCAGGGCGGCGGTGGCCGCACCGGTGGCCGGGTCTTCATAGACCCCACCGAAGGCGAACGGGTTGCGGGTATGGAACGACTGCTCGCTTTCAGCGAACACCAGCAAAATGGTTGCCCAGTTCTCGCGCACCATCAGCGCATGGCCGGCCGCCTGGTCATAGCGCATGGCCCTGAGCGCCTCGCGGCTGTTCAGGGCCAGCACCAGATGCCCGGCACCGCCATTGATCCGTGCCGGCGGGATGCGCAGGTCCAGCTCGTCGCGGCGATAACCGAACAGCGCCAGCGCTTCGTCCACCAGCGCCTCGTCGGCCAGTTGGCTGTGGGTGGGCGGCGATTGCAAGGCCGCCGAGACCCGTTGGCCCTGCGCATGGCCTTCGACCGTGATGTGTGCCTGGTTCAATTGCAGCTTGAACACCCCATCACCGTTGCGAGCGGCCAATGCTGCACCCAAAGCAATGGTGGCGTGGCCACAGAATGGCACTTCGGCCAGCGGCGAGAAATAACGCACGCGCCAGCCGTCATCCAGCGGCGCCGCGAAGGCGGTTTCGGAAAAGCCGACCTCGGCGGCAATGCGTTGCATCGTCGCCTCGTCGGGCAACGCCTCGCCGATCCAGACGCCAGCCGGGTTACCGCCCTGGTCGCCATCGCTGAAGGCCGCCAGCTTGAGAATGTCTGTGCTCATCGATTAACACTCCTGATTGTTGATCGACACAGTGTGCGACAACTGGCCGGCGAGGGCCTCGTACAGCTCGTCGGGCATTGACCGTATCAGTTGTTGCAGACACCGTTGGCCGTGGCCGGTTTGTCACGCATCACCCGCTCGCGCAGCATGTCGTAGCCCCAGTTGAACGCCATGGTGTAAGGCAAAAAGAACAACAGCACACCGATGTCGAGCCAGAACGCCTGCCACAGGCTGATCGACAGCCACCACGCTACTATCGGCACGACTACCAGAATCAGCCCGCCCTCGAAACCCAATGCATGCAGCACGCGTGCGCCAAAGGTCATCTCAAACCGCAAGCGGTTTCGAAGGCGGTCAAACAGGGTATTGAACAGCATGTTCCAGAGCATGGCGGCTGTGGAGATCATGATCGTCAGCGCGCCCATTGTTCCCAGCGAATAATCCAGCAGCCAGGCCAGCAGCGGCGCGCAGATCAGCACACCCAAAGTTTCGAACAGCAGCGCATGCACAACGCGCTCCTTGAGGGTTTTGGCCGGCAGGGCCGGTTGGGATGAGGTCATGGCAGCAGCACCGGATTACGAAAGAGGTCTGATTGTCATCGGTTATTCTGTGCTCGAGAAATTGGTTACCATCGGGAAAACCGATAGAGACGGCAACCATGAGTTATTCCCCCGAAGCGCTCGAAGCTTTTGTGCAAATCAATGCGCTGGGCTCGTTCAGTGCCGCTGCACGGCGGCTGGGCAAGCGCCAGTCGACCATCAGCGAAGCCATCGCCCGGCTGGAAATCGACCTGGGCCTGGAACTGTTCGACCGCTCGGCCCGTCAGCCGGTGCTGACCGAAGCGGGCAAGGCCATGCTGGTGCGCGTCGAAGACATCCTCTGCGCCACCGACCGCCTGCAACGCACAGCCGCACGCCTGGCCCAGGGCATCGAGCCGCGCCTGACCCTGGTGTTGTCCGATGCCAACCAGTTCGCCGAATTCGAAGTGCGCATGGGCGAGCTGGATACGCGCTTTCCCGACCTGGAGCTTGAATGCGTTTTCGCCGAGCACGGTGATGCCGTCAACCTGATCCAGAGTGGCCGCGCCTGCCTGGGACTGCTTTCGGCCCAGGCCAGCTATCCGCCGGAAATCGGCCACGCGACCATTGCCGAATGCGCTGATTTCGGTCTGTTCGTCGGACACAAGCATCCATTGGCGGCGTTCGAGACGGTCAATTACGTGCAACTGGACCAGCACCGCGCCCTGCGCCTCAATACGCTGGTCGAGAACGCTGTTCCCACCGACGATTTGCCCGCCGGCAATTGCAGTCAGTGGTCGGCACCCAACTACCTGCTGCTGATGGACATGGCCGCATTCGGCTTTGGCTGGTCGGCCCTGCCGCGCTGGCTGGTGTCCGGCTATGCGGGCGGGCGGCTCAAGGAACTCAACGTGCCCGGCTGGCCACGCAGCTCGGCGGTGGATGTGATCTGGTCGCGCCAGCACCGCCTGGGCCCGGCCGGGGCGTGGCTGCTTGAAACGCTGATCCCGGGGTGGGCTTGACCGGGGCCTGAGGTCAGGAGCCGCGTGCGTTGATCAAGTAAAAATAACCCTCTGATTTGAAATTGACCCCCTGTAGGAGCGCGCTCTGCCCGCGACCGGCTGCGTTAGCAGTCGTAAATTTTCAGCGTTTCATAAATTTTTCGGTCATTCGCTGCAGATTTTCAGCGTTTTGGAGATTTTGCGAGCGCTACGCACTCGGTCGCGGGCAGAGCGCGCTCCTACACAAGGAGATTCGATACCCAGCGAAAAGAGCACCGTTCATCGGCATTGGGTGCTTTGTAATATCACTTTAACATCGCCGGCTTAGGGTCATCCATTTACGTACGCGCAATGGCCCGGCAATGAAAGCAGAGCATTTTCAATTCATGCGTCCCCGCGTGCCTCGGGACCACAAGTGTGCCGGCGATTTGTGTAATGACGTACCCGCCATCGATGTCGATGCGCCCAATTCGCAGGTCATGGAAATCTTCACCGACCAGCGTGAGCTGGTGTGCCTGGCGGTGGTCGAACAGCAGCGGCCGATCGGCCTGATCAACCGCAACATCTTCATGTCGCAGATGAGCAAGCTGTACCACCGCGAACTGTACGACAAGAAAAGCTGCATCGCTTTCATGGACAAGGAGCCGTTGATCGTCGATGCCGGCATGAGCATCGAGGAATTGACCTTCAAGACCGTCGAGTTCGGTGAGAAGGCCCTGGCCGATGGCTTTGTGGTCACGCGTGAAGGCCGCTTCGCCGGGTTGGGCAGCGGTTTGCAGTTGATTGCCGTGGTGGCGGCCATGCAGGCCGAAAAGAACCGCCAGATGATGCAAAGCATCGAGTACGCCAGCGTTATCCAGCGCGCCATGCTGCGCGCCTCGCGCGAGGCGCTGACGGCGATCCTGCCTGATGCAGCCCTGGTCTGGGAGCCGCGTGATGTAGTGGGTGGCGACTTCTACCATTTTGCCCAGTACCCCGACGGCTGGTTCGGCGCCATTGCCGACTGCACCGGCCACGGCGTGCCGGGCGCGTTCATGACCCTGATCGCGTCTTCGGCGCTGAGCCAGGCACTGGACCAGTACGGGCCGCGCAACCCGGCCGCGCTGTTGTCGGCGGTGAACAAGAGCGTCAAACACATGCTTGGCCAGGATCAGACCCAACGCCTGGACGGCACCTCATCGTCCGACGATGGCCTGGATGCGGCGTTCTTCTGGTTCGATACTCACACCTGGTCCTTGCGCTTTGCCGGCGCCCGCCTGTCGTTGTACGTGCTGCCTCCGGAGGCCGAGCAGTTCGAGGTCATTGCCGGCCAGCGCATGGGCGTGGGCTATGTCGACAGCGCAACGGACTACCAGTGGGCGGCACAGAGCGTGCCGGTCTGTCCCGGCAGCCTGCTGTTCATCACCACCGATGGCTTGACCGACCAGATTGGCGGCGCCAAAAGCATCGCTTTCGGCAAGCGCCGGGTGCTGGAGACGCTGCAGGCCAACCGTGACAAACCGGCTGCCGGGATCGGCCAGCAGGTGTTGCAGGCGCTGGAGCACTGGCAGGGCCAGCAGAACCGGCGAGACGATCTGACTTTCTTTTGCGCGCGACTCAGGAGCGTTGATGATTAATTTGCCAGGCGCCACAGCAGAGCAGGACATGAGCTTTTTCGACGTTGCCCAGCAGCGCAACGTGATTTTCTACCACATGGGCTATTTCTCCCACAGCGTGGTTTCGGCCATGGCCGAAGTCGTCAAGCTGCAATTGCAGGTGTCCGGCGTCGGTGCACCGACCCGGCGCAAGCTGTTTTCCTCGTTCATCGAGCTGTCGCAGAACATCGTGCATTACTCCGCCGATGCCTTGGGCGAGTCGGCCGATGATACGCCTGGGCTGCGCCAGGGCGCGGTGTGCATCAGCACCGACCACGACCGTTTTGTGATGCTGTGTGCCAATCCTGTGGCCAGCAGCGAAGTCGAGCGCTTGCGCGCCAGCCTCGAACCGCTGCGCGGCATGTCGGTCGAGGAAATCAAACAGGCCTACAAGGTGTCGCTGCGCGCCGAAACCCCTGAAGGCAGCAAAGGCGCCGGGCTGGGGTTCCTGACCATGGCCCGCGATGCCAGCGCGCCGCTGGAATACAGCTTCCAGCCCAGGCCGCAAGACCCGGACACCACCTTGTTCTGCCTCAAAGCCACTATTTGAAAGAGTGATTGATTGCCATGGACAACTTTTTTGTCGAAGCCACTGCCACTTCGCCGGAGGTCGACTTTCGTTTCGACCAGCACCTGTTGAGCCTCAAGGGCGAGTCGTACCCGGAAAATGCCGCCGCCTTCTATGCGCCGGTGGTGCAACGGCTGCGCGATTTTCTGGCGCAGTGCAGCGGTGTCTCGATCACCGCGAACATTGCCCTGGCGTACTTCAACAGCTCCAGCACCAAGATGCTGTTCAGCATTTTCGACACCCTCGACGCCGCTGCCGGGGCGGGCAACACCATCGTGGTCAACTGGTATTACGACGAAGAAGACGAAACAATCTTTGAATTTGGTGAAGAGTTGAAGGCCGACTTCACGGCCTTGACCTTCAATGATCATCCCGTTTCGATTTCCTGAGGAACGTTTGTCATGGTAACTGCAGGTTCTGTGGCCAGCGTCCGGGCCGACCAGGCGCTGGACCTGTTCAGTGGCGAGACCGAGGCCTTGCTGCAGGCCCGCTCGATCCTGGCACTGGCCGATGCCGATGCGGCAGTTTATCGCCAGTCACTGACCGAACTGACCGGGCATTTCGAACGGCTGATTCGTGAAACCCGGCGCCTGATTACCCGCAGCGACCGGGCCGAGCGCGACATGAACGCCCTTAATCTGCAATTGCAGGCCCTGGCCGAACAACTGGAGTACCGCGCCACCCACGATGCGCTGACCGGCGTGCTCAACCGCGGCGCGGTGATCGAACAGGCCAGGGGCATGCTGCAAAGCACCGGTGCGGTACTGATCGTGCTCGATATCGATCACTTCAAGCAGGTCAATGACGATTTTGGCCACCCGGCCGGCGACGCGGTGATTCGCGGCATTGTCGAGTGCCTGCACGGCATTGTCGGCCAGGGCGGGATCATCGGCCGGGTCGGCGGCGAGGAGTTTACTGTGCTGCTGCCCGGCGGCACGTTGTCCGAGGGCCTGGCCCTGGCACACGCCATGTGCGCAGCCGTCGCTGCCCATGTGTTCCCGGCGCCGGTCGACCGGCGCATCTGTGCCAGCTTCGGGGTCAGTGCCAGCCCGGCCGGGACCTGTTTCGACAGCGCCTACAGCCAGGCTGATAGCGCCTTGTACAAGGCCAAGCGCGGTGGGCGCAACCGCGTGGAGCAGGCCGATACTTGAGGAGCATGGGAGGTGTACGCGGGCGCTTGACGGATGTTGCAACATCGGACGGCAGGTCAGCGTCAGGAACATGGCGTTCTGCCATAATCCGCACTCGTACGTGATCCTTTCCTGACAAAGCGCTCTTATGTTACTCAGCGATCCCTTTTCCCTGCTGCTGATCGTCATCCCGTTCGGGATCATGACCGCCTTGCTGCTGTGCCTGTCCTATGTCGGGCCGGGCAGGCGTCATGCTGCACTGCACTGGTGGTTGCTCGGCGAGGTGCTCAACACCGGTTATCGCGTCTCGGAAATGCTCCAGCCCGGCTTGCTGATGCCACAACTGTCATGGCTGGAAATTCTCTCGCCCCGGGCTGCGCTGTTGGCCAGCACCGGGCTACTGATCACCAGCATCGGTTTCCATACCCTGGCCTTGTGGCATTTTCTTGGCGATGCCGGCACGCGGGTGGCGCAGGCGCGGCTGGTGCTGATACCGCCGCTGGTGTACCTGGCCGGGGCGTGGGTCCTGCTCGACACCTCGTGGGTGCTGCCATGGTTTTCGGGCATGGTCATGCTGGTCGCGGTGCTGCAATTGCGTGTCAGCCTGAAGCTGCGTACGCAGTACCGGGGCGTCTGGGGCATCATCGTCACCCTGGTGTTTGCCCTGGGCTTTCATGCCTGGTCGGCCATCGGCTTGCTGCTGGAGCCGATACCGCCGCTACCCTTCGATGAGCCAGACATGCCCTCGCGCATGGCCCTGCTGGTGGATTTTGTCGTGTCGTTCCTGCTGACCCTGAGCTTTGCCTTGATGCTGCAGGAGCAACTGCGCATGCAGGCGCTGAAGCTGAGCATCACCGATGTGCTGACCGGGGCGCTGAACCGCCGGGGTGCGCAGGCGATCCTGACCCAGGAATGGGCGCAGGCCGCATTGGGACGTTACCCGATGGCGGTGGCGATGATCGACCTGGACCACTTCAAGAACATCAACGACAAGCACGGCCATGCCGTGGGCGACAGCGCCTTGCAGGTGTTTGCCGACACGGTGTTTGCGCTCAAGCGACATTCGGACGTGTTTGTGCGCTGGGGTGGGGAGGAGTTTCTGTTGCTGTTCCCGCGCACGGACATTGCCCAGGCCCAGGTGTTCATGACCCGTTTGCGCGAGGCGCTGCTGGGACGCGAACTGGACCCGGTGCTACCGCTGCGCCTGGCCTTCAGCGCCGGCCTGACCCAGACCGATTGCCAGCAACCGGCCCAGAGCTTCGATGCCTTGCTCAACGCCGTCGACCATGCGCTGTACCGCGCCAAACAGCACCGCGACCGGGTTGAAGTGGTCGGGGCGCAGGACTAGGGTCTGTTACCTCAGGCCGGGCGTTTGAGCACCAGGGTCAGGATGTCGTAGCTGGCCACCAGCTCGCCGTTCTGGTTGGTGACTTCGACATCCCAGGCCACTACGCCTTGCGGTTCGTCCTTGGCGCTGAGCTTGCCTTGGTCGATCTTGCGCTTGCAGGTCAGCCGCGCCCGGATGGTGTCGCCGATGCCCACCGGGTTGATGAAGCGCAGGGTGTCCAGCCCATAGTTGGCCAATACCGGGCCCGGTGCTGGCGAGACGAACAGCCCCGCCGCCGCCGAGAGCACGAAGTAGCCGTGGGCGATGCGCTTGCCGAACTGCGATTCCTTGGCGGCAATGTCATCGAAGTGCATATAGAAGTGGTCCCCCGACAAACAGCCAAAGTTGACCAGGTCGGCTTCGGTCACGGTGCGGCGGTGGGTCAGCAACGACTCACCGATGCGCAGGTCTTCGAAGTGGCGGCGGAACGGGTGCACCTCGGTCTCGTACAGCGCCGCGCCGCGTACGTATTCGCCGGTGACCGCCATCAGCATGCTCGGCGAGCCTTGCACGGCGGTGCGTTGCAGGTAGTGCTTGACCGCGCGCAGGCCGCCCAGCTCTTCGCCGCCACCGGCGCGGCCCGGGCCGCCGTGCTTGAGCTGCGGCAGCGGCGAGCCATGGCCGGTGGATTCGGCCGCTGATTCGCGGTCCAGAATGTGCAAGCGGCCATGCAGGGCAGCAGCGGCCGGCACCACTTTGGCCGCGACCTTCGGGTCTTTGGTGATCAGGCTGGCGACCAGGCTGCCCTTGCCGCGGGCGGCCAGGGCGATGGCTTCGTCCAGGTCGTCATAGGCCATCAGCGTGCTGACCGGGCCAAAGGCTTCGATGTCATGGGCGCCGCCCTCGGCATGCGGGTTGCGGCTGCGCAGCAGGGTCGGGGCAAAGAACGCACCTTCGGCCACGCCCTCGCCACGCGGGGCAAAGCCGTCGCCGGCCCCCAGCAACAGGTCACTGCTGGCCAGCAGGGCCTGCACGCGCTCGGCCACATCGTTCTGTTGGGCGTGGGAGGCCAGCGGGCCCATGCGCACGCCTTCTACCGACGGATCGCCGGTGACCACCTTGGCCAGCCGCTCGCGCAGCTTTTCGGCCACCGCGTCGATGTGCCGGGCCGGGACGATGGCGCGGCGGATGGCTGTGCACTTCTGGCCGGCCTTGACGGTCATTTCCCGCGCCACTTCCTTGATGAACAGCTCGAACTCAGGATCGTCCGGGGTGACTTCCGGCGCCAGGATGGCGCAGTTCAGCGAGTCGGCCTCGGCATTGAACGGCACCGACTGGCGAATCAGGTTGGCATTGACCCGCAGCTTGGCGGCGGTGTCGGCTGAACCGGTAAAGGTCACCACGTCCTGGCCGTTGAGGCGGTCGAGCAGATCACCAGTGCCGCCGATGATCAGTTGCAGGCTGCCGGCGGGCAGCAGGCCGGAGGCGTGCATCAGGCGCACGGTGGCTTCGGTCAGGTAGCTGGTGGCGGTGGCCGGCTTGACGATGCACGGCATGCCGGCCAGGAAGCTCGGTGCGAACTTTTCCAGCATGCCCCAGATCGGGAAGTTGAACGCATTGATGTGCACCGCGACGCCGCCGCGCGGCACCAGGATATGGCTGCCGACAAACTGGCCCAGCTTGCCCAGCGGCATGGCCGGGCCTTCATGCACCAGATTGCCCGACGGCAGTTCGCGTCGGCCCAGGCTGGCGTAGGCGAACAGGGTGCCGGCACCGCCTTCGATGTCGACCCAGCTGTCGCCACGGGTGGCGCCGCTGTGCAGCGACAAGGCGTAGAGCTGTTCCTTGTGTTCGAGCAGGTATTTGCCCAGGTCGCGCAAGCGTGCGGCGCGCTGCTGGAAGTCCAGCGCCAGCAACTGGCTCAGGCCCTGCTGCCGGGCGTGATCCAGCGCCTCGCCGAAATCCGGTGATTCTTCATGGGTGCGGGCGATGCCCTGGCCGTTGATGGCGCTGCGCAGGATCGAGGCGCCATGCTGGCCGATCCAGCGGCCGCCGATGAAGCTTTGCAGGGTAGGGGCGTTGCTCATCAAGAAAGTCTCCATAGGTCATTCCAATCATTCAAGGCCGGGCGCCTGGTAGGAGCGCGCTTGCCCGCGACCGAGTGCGTAGCGCTCGCAAAATTGATGAAACGCTACAAATTCGTGGTTGTGAACACATTCAAAATTTGCGAAACGCCACAAATTTACGACTGCTAACGCAGCCGGTCGCGGGCAGAGCGCGCTCCTACAGGGCGGCATCGAATGCCTTTACCAGAGCGCCAGGGTGTAGCCGACGATCAGGCGGTTTTCGTCCAGGTCGGTGCTCAGGCCGTTGCCCGAGCGAAAGGTCAGGTTGCGCCAGCGCAGGCTCAGGCCCTTGAGCGGGCCGCTTTGCAGCACATAGGCGATGTCGGTGTTGCGTTCCCATTCCTCGCCGTGGTCGCCGGTGGCGGTGCGGGCGTTGCGACCGTCGACATAGCGGGTCATGAAGGTCAGGCCCGGCACACCCAGGGCGGCAAAGTCATAGTCGTAGCGCAGTTGCCAGGCGTCCTCCCCGGCGCGGGTGAAGGTGTTGAAGGTCACCAGGTTGACCGAGTACGGGTCGCCTCCATTAAGAAACGGAAAGGCGCTGTCGCCGGACAACTGCTGGAAGCCCAGGCCGAACTTATGCCCGCCGTGGGTCAGGGTGAACATGCCGTTGATGTTGCGGTTATCGATGCGCCCGGCGCGTTGCTGGCCGTCGTTGCCGCTGTCGAAATAACGCAGGTCGCTGCGCAGGCTGAGCTTTTCCCCCAAGGGCTGGGTGTGCACCAGGCCCACGAAGTGCTGGCGATAGATATTCTCCAGCTTGCCGTAGTAGTAGCTGGCCGTGAGTGTCGGGTTGATCGCGTAGCTGCCACCGGCAAAGTCGAAGGCGTCGCTGCTGGCCGCGCCGTAGCCGATGTCGTCGCGGCTGGAGGAGTCACGCAGGTTGGCGCGGGTCAGGCGCCCGGCATTGACGGTCAGGCCGTCGATTTCCCTGGAGGTCAGCATGCCGCCCTGAAAGGTCGAGGACAGCAGCCGCGTGTCGTTGTAGGTCACCACCGGCAAGGCCGGTTGCAGGGTACCGACCTTCAATACCGTTTTGGAGAAACGCAACTTGCCCGCCACGCCCAATTCGCTGTAGTCGTCCACCGGCTCGCCGCTCGCCGGGTCAAAGGCCAGCAGGCCCGTGTTGCGCCGGTCGCGGCTGGAGTCGAGCTTGATTCCCAGCTCGCCAATGGCATCGACGCCCACACCGATCGTGCCTTCGGTAAAGCCCGATTCGAAGCGTGCGGTAAAGCCCTGGGCCCATTCTTCGGCCTTGGCCTGGGGCGCGTTGCTCTGGCGAAAATCGCGATTCAGGTAGAAATTGCGCATTTCCAGGCTGGCCTTGCTGTCTTCCATAAAGCCGGCCATGGCGCTGCCGGCCAGGGTGGCGCTGGCAGCGGCCAGCAGCGAGGCAGTGATACGGATCGTGTGCATTCTTGTTATTCCGTCCGGGTAAGGTTGATCAGTGCCGGCTGGCGCCTGCCGCGCCAAAGCCTGTCATCGAGCGAATGAATTGCGCCATGTAGCGGCCGCGTTCGGCCTGGGCGCGTTCCGACTGGTCGGTCACCGAGAACAGCCAGGCACCGACAAAGGCACAGGTCATCGAGAACAGCGCCGGGTTCGAATACGGGAACAGCGCGCTGTCATTGCCCAGCACCTTGACCCACACCACGGGACTCAGCACCAGCAGCACCACCGCCGAGATCAGTCCGGCCAGGCTGCCGGCCACCGCACCGCGGGTGGTCAGGCCCTTCCAGAACATCGAGAGAAACAGCACCGGGAAATTCACCGACGCGGCAATCGCCAGCACCAGCCCGGACAGAAACGCGATGTTCTGCGACTCGAAGAGGATGCCGAGGATCACCGCCAGCACGCCGATCACCAGGGTGGTCAGGCGCGACATGCGCATTTCTTCGCGCTCGGTGGCTTTGCCCTTGCGGATCACACAGGCATACAAGTCATGGGCCACCGCCGAGGCGCCGGACAGCGCCAGGCCGGCCACCACCGCCAGGATCGTGGCGAACGCCACCGCCGAGATAAAGCCCAGGAACAGGCTGCCGCCCACCGCTTGTGCCAGGTGCACCGCGACCATGTTGCCGCCACCGATGATGGCGCCGGCGCTATTGCGGAAAGCAGGATCGGTACCGACCATGACGATGGCACCAAAGCCGATGGCGATCAGCAGCAGGTAGAAGTAGCCGATGAAACCGGTGGCGTAGAGCACGCTCTTGCGCGCTTCACGGGCGTCCTTGACGGTGAAGAAACGCATCAGGATGTGCGGCAGTCCGGCGGTGCCGAACATCATGCCCACGGCCAGCGACAAGGTGTCGATCGGGTTGCTGAGCATGCCGCCCGGCGCCATGATCGCCACGCCCTTGGCATGCACGGCGGCAGCGCCGGCAAACATCGCCTCGGGGCTGAAGTTGAAGTGACGCAGCACCATGAAGGCCATGAAGCTGGCACCGCACAGCAGCATCACCGCCTTGATGATCTGTACCCAGGTGGTGGCCAGCATGCCGCCGAAGGTCACGTAGAACACCATCAGCACGCCGACCAGCAGCACCGCTTGCAGGTAGGAGATGCCGAACAGCAGTTCGATCAGCTTGCCGGCGCCGACCATCTGCGCCATCAGGTACATCAGTGCCACGATCAGCGTGCCCAGGGCGGCGGTGATGCGGATCGGGGTCTGTTCCAGGCGGTACGAGACCACGTCGGCAAAGGTGTACTTGCCCAGGTTGCGCAGGCGCTCGGCAATCAGGAACAGGATGATCGGCCAGGCCGCCACCACGCCCAGCGAATAGAGCAGGCCATCGTAGCCGGCCATGAAGATCATCGCCGAGATGCCCAGGAAGGACGCCGCGCTGATCATGTCGCCGGCAATCGCCAGGCCGTTCTGGAAACCGGTGATGCCGCCGCCGGCGGTGTAGAAATCACTGGTCGAGCGGGTGCGCAGCGCTGCCCAGCGGGTCACGCCCAGGGTGAACAGCACGAACACCAGGAACATGCCGATGGCATGCCAGTTCAACGGCCGGGTGGCCGGCTCGGCGGCCAGGGCTGCACCACTGAGCAGCAGGCCACCGGTGAGGGCAAACAGCGACACGGCCTTCATGGGCGGGTCTCCTGCAACAGACGGGCGGCCAGCGGGTCGAGCACCTGGTTGGTCTGGCGTACATAGAACGCCGTGAGCACGAATGACAGGACGATCACGGTGATGGCCAGCGGAATACCCCAGGTCATGACGCCGCCGCTGAGCGAGCGGCCCAGTACCTGTGGGGCGAAGGCCATCACCAGCACGAAGCCGTAATAGATGGCGAGCATGGTCAGGGTCAGCGACCAGGTCAGGCGCTGCTTGCGCCGCACCAGATCGATGAAGTCGGGGTGCTGCTGCAAGCGTTCAAGCTCTTGTTGGGTCATGGCGGCTCTCTGTTGTTGTGATTGTCGAGATGAGCATTATCAAAGGTGTATCAGGGTGCCCCGTAGGAGCGCGCTTGCCCGCGACCGAGTGCGCAGCGCTCGCAAAATTGATGAAACGCTACAAATTCATGATCTGAAAATGTGCGAGACGCCATACATTCACGATCTGAAATTTGCGAAACGCTAAAAATTTACGACTGCTAACGCAGCCGGTCGCGGGCAAGCGCGCTCCTACCGGGGGGTCAGAGCTGGTCGAAGTCCAGCACCACTTTGTCGCTGAGCGGGAAGGCCTGGCACGACAGCACGTAGCCGGCGGCCACTTCGTAGTCTTCCAGGGCAAAGTTGCTGTCCATTTCCACTTCGCCTGCGATCACCTTGCACTTGCAGGTCGAGCACACCCCGGCTTTGCACGAGTAGGGCAGTTCGGCACCCTGGGCGTTGCCGGCGTCGAGCACGCTGATGCTGTTGCGCGCCAGCGCAAACGACAGCTCGCGACCATCGCTGATCACGGTGATCTCGCTCATCGCGGCATCGAGCTGCGCGGCGGCCTGGCGGGCTTCGCGCTTGTGGCTGCTGCCGGCCGCGGCAAACAGTTCGAAATGCACGCGCTCGGCGGCCAGGCCGTTGGCAACCAGTTGCTCGCGCACGGTCTCGGTCATCGCCTGCGGGCCGCAGATAAAGGCCGCCTCCAGGGATTTGACGTCGATCCAGCGGCTGAACAGCTGGCCGCATTTGTCAGCGTCGATGCGGCCGTTGTACAGGTCGACATCCTGTTGCTCGCGGCTGAACACGAACACCAGGTTCAGGCGTTGCAGGTAGCGGTTCTTGAGGTCTTCGAGCTGCTCGCGAAACAGCGCCGCGTTGCTGGAACGGTTGCCGTAGATCAGCGTGAACTGGCTGTGCGGTTCGTTCTGCAGGGTGGTCTTGATGATCGACAGGATCGGCGTGATGCCACTGCCGGCGGCGACCGCCAGGTAATGACCCTGGCGCGCCGGGTCCAGGGGCACATGAAAGTGCCCCGAGGGCGGCATCACATCCAGGCGCTGGCCGACCTTCAATGTTTCGTTGGCGTAGGCCGAAAAGGCCCCGCCGGCCACGCGCTTGATCGCCACGCGCAGCTCGCCGTCATTGGCCCCGGTGCAGATCGAGTAGGAACGCCGCACTTCTTCGCCGCCAATGTGCGTGCGCATCACCAGGTGCTGGCCCTGGGTGAAGCGAAAGCTGTCGGCCAGCTCCGCGGGCACCTCGAAGGCAATCGACACCGCCTCACGGGTTTCGGGGCGAACATCCTTGATGACCAGGCTGTGGAATTTGCTCATTGTTGTTCTCCGGCGAGCATGCCGCTCAGATGCACTTGAAATAGTCGAAGGGTTCCAGGCAGTCGCGGCAGCGGTGCAGCGCCTTGCAGGCCGTGGAGCCGAACTCGCTGAGTTGCTCGGTGTGCGTGCTGCCGCACTGCGGACACTGAATCTGCGGCGCTTCACCCAGCAGGCTGCGCTTGCTGGCGCTGCCCTCGGGCGGGGCGATGCCATAGGCGCGCAGACGCTCGCGGCCGCTGCCGGTGATCCAGTCGGTGGTCCAGGCCGGGGTCAGCCGGCGTTCCAGTTGCGGCGCAGCAAAGCCGGCCTGCTCCAGCGCCTGGGCGATGTCCTGCTCGATCACCTCGGTGGCCGGGCAACCCGAATACGTCGGGGTGACCACCACATGCAGGTGACCGGCCTGCCAGTCCAGGCCGCGCACGATGCCCAGCTCGACCACGCTGACCACCGGCACTTCCGGGTCCATGACCGCGTCCAGTACCGCCCAGGCCCGCGTCAGGTCGTCGGCCTGCACCGCCCGGGCGCCGCGGTCGCCGGCGATCAGCTCACCAGGTCGCATCGGGATAGGCCCTTTGCAGAAATTGCATTTCGGCCAGCAGCAGGCCCAGGTGCTCGCTGTGCAGGCCCTGACGGCCGCTCAGGTAGAAATAACTGGCCGGGGCTGGCAGTGGCAGGGTGGCGCGGGCGAACTGGTCGGCGACCTTGCTGTGCCAGGCGCTGGCGACTTCGCTCGGGTCCGGGGCGATGCCGGCCTCGAACAGGCGTTGCTCGACCTCGTCACCGGCGGTCAGCTCGACGGTGAAGCGCCAGACCTTGTCGACCGCCTTGAGCATGCGCGCATGGCTTTCTTCGGTGCCGTCGCCCAGGCGCTCGACCCACTCGCCGGAGCGGCGCAGGTGATAGGTGACTTCCTTGACCGCCTTGGCAGCGATGCCGGCGATGCGGGCATCGCTGGAGGTGCTCAGCCCGTGCAGCACTTGCAAGTGCCAGGCGTCGAACAGGAACTGCTTGGTCATGGTCACTGCGTAGTCGCCGTTGGGTTGCTCGACCAGCAGCAGGTTGCGGTAGGCGCGCTCGTCACGGCGAAAGGCCAGGTGATCGGCGTCGCGGCCATCAGCCAGCAGCTCGGCGGCGTATTCGAGCCAGTTGCGCGACTGGCCGACCAGGTCCAGGCCGACGTTCATCAGCGCCAGTTCTTCTTCGACCGCCGGCGCACCACCGCACCATTCGCACAGGCGCTGGCCCTGGATCAGGGCGGTGTCGCCCAGGCGCAGCAGGTACTGGATCAGATCGTCTTTTTCGCTCATGACCCATTCCTCACATGTGGCCGACTTCGGGCGGCAGCTCGTAAAAGCTGGCGTGGCGGTAGATCTTGTCGCTGGCCGGGTCGAACAGCGGGTCCTTCTCATCCGGCGAGGACGCGGTGATCAGCGCCGACGGCACCACCCACAGGCTCACGCCTTCGTTGCGGCGGGTGTACAGCTCGCGGGCGTTCTCGATGGCCATGGCGGCGTCGGCGGCGTGCACGCTGCCCACATGCTTGTGGTTGAGCCCGTGCTTGCTGCGCACGAAGACTTCGAAAAGGGTCCATTGGGACATGGCAGGGTTCTCCGCATCAGGGGTGCTTTATGGCTCAGGCGGCGTCGCGTCTGGCGTGTTGTTTTTTGGCGTAGGCCACGGCCGCTTCACGGACCCAGGCACCGTCTTCCATCGCCTGGCGGCGCTTGGCGACGCGTTCCTGGTTGCATGGGCCGTTGCCCTTGAGCACTTCGTAGAATTCCTGCCACTGGATCTCGCCGAAATCGTAGTGGCCGCGTTCTTCGTTCCATTTCAGGTCCGGGTCCGGCGCCGTGCAGCCCAGCAGCTCCAGCTGCGGCACGGTCTGGTCGACGAAGCGCTGGCGCAGTTCGTCGTTGCTCTGACGCTTGATCTTCCAGGCCATGGACTGGGCGCTGTTGGGCGACTCGGCGTCGCTGGGGCCGAACATCATCAGCGACGGCCACCACAGACGGTTGATGGCGTCCTGGACCATGTCTTTCTGGGCCTGGGTGCCTTCTTGCATCATGGTCAGCAGCAGCTGGTAGCCCTGGCGCTGGTGAAAGCTTTCTTCCTTGCAGATGCGCACCATCGCCCGTGAGTACGGACCGTAGGAGGTGCGCTGCAGCACCACCTGGTTGACGATGGCAGCGCCGTCGACCAGCCAGCCCACTGCGCCCATGTCGGCCCAGGTGAGGGTGGGGTAGTTGAAGATGCTCGAGTACTTGGCCTTGCCGTTGTGCAGCTTGGCGAATTCTTCGTCGCGGTCGGCACCCAGGGTTTCCATGGCGCTGTACAGGTACAGGCCGTGGCCGGCTTCGTCCTGGATCTTGGCCATCAGTTGCAGCTTGCGCTTGAGGGTCGGGGCGCGGGTCACCCAGTTGCCTTCGGGCAGCATGCCGACGATCTCGGAGTGGGCGTGCTGGGAGATCTGCCGGATCAGGGTCTGCCGGTAGGCGTCGGGCATCCAGTTCTTGGGCTCGATCTTGATTTCGGCGTCGATCTTTTCCTGGAAGGCGCGCTCTTCGGGGGACATCTCATCCAGCGACTTGATCCGCTTGACGCCGGTCTCGACCAGTTGTGCGTACATGCTGTGTCTCCAGCTCGGTTATCGGGTGGCTTGCGCCATGGATGTAGTTGTAAGCGATACCGAAAAAAATATCAAACGTAAATTTGTGTTTTGTTTTTGGTTTGTGTATCGCTTTGATGGGTTTTTCTTGGCTTTTAGGGGTTTTTGTTGGTTTCTTCGGGGTTTCATGGGTGTCCGCTTGGTTATATAAGCGATACGGAATGTGATTTCTATTGTTGGTTTATGAGTTTTTAATCCGTAGGAGCGACCAACGGTCGCGAAGGCGATGGGGCAGGCGATACAAGAGGGATGTCTTGCAAGAACGCTGTGTTCTGTCTGCCACAAAGGTTCCGGCCCTCTTCGGGCCGGAACCTCTCTAAAGGCCAGTCAAAGCAGCCCCGAACAACGCCGTATCAATAGGCGCCAGCCAGCACTTTGATTACCCATGACCGTAAGTCAGCCATCGCCGGCAAGCGGGCGCCGGCAAGCCGCCTCCCACAGGTGAGTGTCAGGCCAGAAATCCGGGGTTGCCATCGACCGCGCAGGCCTCACCCCCGGGGGCGATTGTCAAACACATGGCACGCCTTGCCCTCGGATCGCTTGAGCGCATGGAACGGCTGGATCAACACCCGCGAACTGATGCCGATATGCGTCTTGATCTGCCGCCCCAGCTCATCGGCCACGCGCTTCTGCTGGTCGGCCTCCATGCCTTGCAAGTCATGCTTGAGCTCGACATGCACATCCACGCTGTCCAGGTTGCCGTTGCGATGCAGGTGCAGCTCATAGACCTCGGCCAGTTGCCTGATCTTGAGAATCTGCTCCTCGATCTGCGTCGGGAACACATTGACCCCACGAATGATCAGCATGTCGTCGCTGCGCCCGGTGATCTTGTCGATGCGTCGCATCGGCCGCGCCGTGCCCGGCAGCAGGCGGGTCAGGTCGCGGGTGCGGTAGCGGATCATCGGCAGGGCCTCCTTGGACAAGGAGGTGAACACCAGCTCGCCCATCTCGCCGTCCGGCAACACGGCACCGGTGACCGGGTCGATGATCTCGGGGTAGAAATGATCCTCCCACACGGTCGGGCCGTCCTTGGTCTCGGCGCATTCCATCGCCACGCCCGGCCCCATGATTTCCGACAGACCATAGATGTCCAGCGCGGTAATGCCCAGTCGTTCTTCGATGGCGCGGCGCAGCTCGGCGGTCCACGGCTCGGCACCGAAGATGCCCAGGCGCAGCTTCAGATCATGCGGGTCGATGCCCTGGCGCTCGATCTCGTCGGCCAGGTTGAGCATGTACGACGGCGTGACCATGATGATGTCGGGCTGGAAGTCGCGAATCAGTTGCACCTGTTTCTCGGTCTGCCCGCCGGACATCGGGATCACCGTGCAGCCCAGGCGCTCGGCGCCGTAGTGCGCGCCCAGCCCGCCGGTGAACAACCCGTAGCCATAGGAAATATGCACCTTGTCGCCCCGGTGTCCGCCGGCGGCGCGAATCGAGCGTGCCACCACGTTGGCCCAGGTGTCGATGTCGTTCTGGGTGTAGCCGACCACCGTCGGTTTGCCGGTGGTGCCGCTGGAGGCGTGCAGGCGCACGATGTCGCTTTGCGGCACGGCGAACATGCCGTAGGGGTAGTTGTCGCGCAGGTCGCTCTTGCCGGTGAACGGGAATTTGCTCAGGTCGTCGAGGTGGTGCAGATCGTCGGGGTGCACGCCGGCTTCATCGAAGCGCTGGCGATACAGCGGCACATTGTCGTAGGCGTGCTTGAGGCTCCAGCGCAGGCGATCGAGCTGGTGCTGGCGCAACTGGTCGATGCTGGCGGTTTCGATGGGGTCGAGCAAGGCGGTGTTGGTGGCGATCATGTTCATGGTTCACTCGATTGTTTTTGTGCGGGCCACGGTGCCCTGAGTGTCAATGGCGAGGATACTCCCCGCGTCGGTAGTCATGCTTTTGTCTGCGTGTCAGAAGCTTGTGTGTTTCAGACCCGCTCGATGATCAGGGCGATGCCCTGGCCGACGCCGATGCACATGGTGCACAGCGCATAGCGGCCCTGGCGCGCTTCCAGTTCATGCAGCGCGGTAGTGATCAGGCGCGCGCCGCTCATGCCCAGCGGGTGGCCCAGGGCGATGGCGCCGCCGTTGGGGTTGACCCGCGGGTCGTCATCGCCCAGGCCCAGTTCGCGCAGCACAGCCAGGCCCTGGGCGGCAAAGGCTTCGTTGAGTTCGATCACGTCCATGTCGGCCAGCGACAGGCCGGTCAGGGCCAGCACCTTGCGGGTGGCCGGCACCGGGCCGATGCCCATGATGCGCGGTTCGACCCCGGCGCTGGCCATGCCCACCACCCGGGCGCGGGCCTTCAGGCCGTGCAGGCGGGCCGCTTCGGGGCTGGCCAGCAACAAGGCGCAGGCGCCGTCGTTGACGCCTGAGGCATTGCCGGCGGTGACGCTGCCGCCCTGGCGGAAGGGCGTGCCCAGCCGGGCCAGTTGCTCCAGGGTGGTGTCACCGCGTGGGTGTTCATCGTGCTCGACGACCTTGGCAGGGCCCTTGCGCTGGGCAATGGTCACCGGGACGATTTCCTGGGCCAGGCGACCACTGGCCTGGGCGGCAGCGGCCTTGTGCTGGCTGCGCAGGGCGAAGGCGTCCTGCTCGGCGCGGGACACGTTGAACTGCTCGGCGACGTTCTCGGCGGTCTCGGGCATCGAGTCGATGCCGTACTGGTCCTGCATCAGCCGGTTGACGAAGCGCCAGCCGATGGTGGTGTCGAAAAGCTCGGCGGCGCGGCCGAACGCCTGCTCGGACTTGCCCATCACGAACGGTGCCCGCGACATCGACTCGACACCGCCGGCAATCGCCAGCCCCGCCTCGCCGGTGCGAATGGCCCGTGCGGCACTGCCCACCGCGTCCATGCCCGAGCCGCACAGGCGGTTGAGCGTCGTGCCGGGCACCGTGACCGGCAGGCCGGCCAGCAGGGCCGACATGCGCGCCACGTTGCGGTTGTCTTCGCCGGCCTGGTTGGCGCAGCCGTAGAACACCTCGTCAATGTGGCTGAAATCCAGTTCCGGGTGGCGTTCGATCAGTGCCCGGATCGGCACGGCACCCAGGTCGTCGGCACGCACGCTGGACAAGGCGCCGGCGTAGCGGCCGATGGGGGTGCGGATGGCGTCGATGATCAGCGCGTCAGTCAAGGAATGGCTCATTGGGAAAGCTCCGGGTCGATCAGGGTGCCGCGCACTTGGTAGGACTTGCCATGGAACAGGGCGATCAACTGCCCGTGCTGGTTTTCGATGCGCACGTCGTAGTTGCCGGTGCGCCCGCTGCGGCTTTGCTCGCTGGCGGTGGCGGTGAGTTCGTCGCCCAGCCGGCCGGGTGCCACATAGTCGATGCTGCAGCCAAGGGCCACGGTGACGGCGTTATAGGTGTTGCAGGCAAAGGCAAAGGCCGAATCAGCCAGGGCGAACAAATGGCCGCCGTGGCAGGTGCCGACGCCTTGCAGCATGTCGGGACGTACGGTCATGACCATTTGCGCGTGGCCGGGGCTGATCGACAGCAGGCGCATGCCCATGGCTTTGCTGGCGGCATCGCGCTCGAACAGGGTGCTGGCGCAGGCTTCGGCCAGTTGTTGCGGGTCAGTGGTCATGCAGGGTGCTCCCTTGTTCGGCGCAGCGCCGCAGCAGCAACGAGGGGCGATAGCGCGCCTCGCCGTACGCGGCCTGCAGGTTTTCCAGGGTCTTGAGCACCGGCTCAAGACCGATGGCATCGGCCCAGGCCAGCGGTCCGCGTGGATAATTGACGCCAGCACACAGGGCCAGATCGATGTCGGCGGCACTGGCCACGCCGTGCAGCAGCGCGTCGCAGCCTTCATTGGCGAGCATGGCCACGGTACGCAGCACCACCAGTGCCGGGGTGTCGCTGAGCAGGCTGACCTTGAGCCCGGCGCGTTGCAGCAGGGCGATCGCCTGTTGCCGTGCCTGAGGTGAAATGCCGGCGGCGCAACTGATGGCCAGGCGTTCGGCGCGTTGGTAGTCCAGCGCCAGGTCGATCAGCACCAGGTTGTGCAGGCCGTCCTGGCGCGCGCGCTGGCTGGCCAGCCGGCCATCGCTGAGTGCCAGGGTGGCGTCGCCGACCCGCAGCAGGCCGTGGCCGTCGCGCCGGGTGATGGTGATGCCGGCCTGTTGCAGGCGCTCGACCAGCGGGCCCGCGATGCCCAGGTCGCCTTCGACCACGCAGCTGTCGACGCAGGCGGTGCTGTGGGTTTCAACCGGCTGCGGGCGCTCGGCGCCTTCGTGGTAGGCGTAGAAGCCCTGGCCGCTCTTGCGCCCCAGGCGGCCGGCATCGACCAGTTCTTTCTGGATCAGCGAAGGCTGAAAGCGCATGTCACCGTAGTAGGCGTCGAACACCGAGCAGGTGACCGCGTAGTTGACGTCGTGGCCGATCAGATCGGTGAGTTCGAAGGCGCCCATGCGAAAACCGCCGGCATCGCGCAGCAGGGCATCGAGGGTGGCGCAGTCGGCGGCGCCTTCCTGCAGCAGGCGCAGGCTTTCGGCATAGAACGGCCGCGCCACGCGGTTGACAATAAAGCCCGGGGTCGAGCGGGTGTGCACCGGTTTTTTGCCCCACGCCTGCGCCGTGGCGTACAGACGTTGGGCCAGGGCCGGGTCGCTGGCCAGCCCTGACACGATTTCGACCAGCGCCATCAGCGGCGCCGGGTTGAAGAAATGCAGGCCGATGACCCGCTGCGGATGGGTCAGGCCCGCCGCAATGCCGGTGATCGACAATGACGAGGTGTTGCTGGCCAGGATGCACTCGGCGCTGCAGACCGCTTCGAGCTGCGCAAACAACCCGCGCTTGACCTCCAGGTTTTCGACGATGGCTTCGATCACCAGGCCCGCTTCGGCCAGGTCTTGCAGGCTGGCCGCCGGTTGCAGGCGTGCGACCGTGGCGCGGCGGGCCTCGCCGTCGAGCTTGTCCTTTTCGACCAGGCGGCCCAGCTGCCGGTCGATGCCGGCAATCGCCTGGGCGGCGGCGCCTTCACGAGTGTCGTAGAGCCTGACCGGGTGCCCGGCCTGCGCGGCCACCTGGGCGATGCCGGCGCCCATGGCACCGGCACCGATCACGGCGACGACGGTGCGTGTATCGAGTGCGGTCATCGCTCAGCGTCCTTTGAAGGTGGGAGTGCGTTTGTTCATGAAGGCCGACACGCCTTCGCGGTAATCCTCGCTGCGCCCGGCCAGGCGTTGCAGGTCGCGCTCCAGCTCCAGTTGCTCGTCGAAGCTGTTACTGGCGCTGGCGTTGAAGGCGCGCTTGATCAGGGCCAGCCCGTAAGTCGGCTGGGTGGCCAGGTGGCGGGCGAGCTTGAGGGCTTCATCGCGCAGGTCGGCGTCGTCGACCACCCGGTAGATCAGCCCCCATTGCTCGGCCTGCTCGGCGCTCAGGCGCTCGCCCAGCAGGGCCAGGGCCTTGGCGCGGGCCGGGCCGACCAGGCGCGGCAGGTTCCAAGTGCCGCCCGAGTCGGGCACCAGGCCGATCTTGCAGAACGCCTGGATAAAACTGGCCGAGCGCGCCGCCAACACCAGGTCGCAGGCCAGCGGAATGTTGGCGCCGGCACCGGCGGCCACGCCATTGACGGCGCAGATCACCGGCAGTGGCAGGTCGCGCAGGCTGCGGATCAGCGGGTTATAGAACTGCTCGATCGACAGGCCCAGGTCGGGCATTTCGGCACCCGGTGCGACATTGCGGTCCGACAGATCCTGCCCGGCACAAAAGCCCCGGCCTTCGCCGGTCAGCAGCAATACGCGCACTTCATTGTGCTGGCGCACCTGCTTGAGGGCTTCGCGCACTTCAAGGTGCATCGCGGCATTGAAGCTGTTGAGCTGCTCGGGGCGGTTGAGGCTGAGAAGGGCGACGCCGTCCTCGATGGAAAACAGGATGTGCTGGAAGTCCATGGCTTGCGCTCTCTTATAGGAATGAGGGGTTACTGGCCGGTGAAGGTCGGCCGGCGTTTTTCCTGGAAGGCCTGGATGCCTTCGCGCCGGTCGGCCGTGCCGGCCAGCACGGTGAACGCCTGGCGCTCGAAACGCAGGCCGCAGGCCAGGTCTAGGTCTTGCGCCTTGAGCAGCGCTTCCTTGGCCAGGCGCACTGCCAGCGGCGCCTTTTCGGCAATGCTGGCGGCCACCTGCAGGGCGCGCTCGACAGTGAACTCCGGCTGGGTCACTTCGCTGATCAGGCCGGCGCGCTGGGCATGGCGGGCGTCGATCGGCTGGCCGGTGAGGACCATCTGCATGGCCAGTGACTTGCCCACGGCGTGCAACAGGCGTTGGGTGCCGCCGGCCCCGGGCATGATCCCCAGGTTGATTTCCGGCTGGCCGAAGCGGGCGTCTTCACCGGCGATGAGGATGTCGGCGTGCATGGCCAGCTCGCAGCCGCCACCCAGGCAGAAGCCGTTGACGGCCGCGATCAGGGGTTTGCGAAAGGTGCCGATGCGTTGCCAATAGCCGACGCGGGGATCATTGAGAATGCCCACCAGGTCGCGCTCGGCCATCTCGTGGATGTCGGCGCCGGCGGCAAAGGCCTTGCGGCTGCCGGTGATGACCACGACGCGGGTCTGGCTGTCGTGCTCGGCTGCTTCCAGTTCGGCGGCCAGTTCGCCCAGCAGCTCGGTGTTCAGCGCGTTGAGCGCCTGCGGGCGCTGCAGGGTGATCAGGCGCACGCCGGCAACAGGGGTGGTCACGGCAAGGGTGTGAGGCATTCGAGAATCCTCCGGCGGCACGGGCGGCGTCGTGTGCGCCGCTGATTATTGGAATGGGCCCACGCGGGGCCGTGCTGGGCTGAGTATAAGCATTAAGCGATACAAGACAATATGGTTTTTAATGATTTTTTGTGTCTTGATTGATTTTTGCAGAAGCGAAAAATAAAACGTTTTTATCTGTTAAGGCCGTCTGGATAGCGGTTTTTGCACGGTTTTTCGAGTGGGCCTGTATTCGATACGTCACTTGTGTTTTTCTGTGGTCAATTGTTGTGATACAAGAATTTAAAGCAGTTGCGATGCAGCGGCGTTTATTACAGGAGGATTTACCATGACCTGCTACAGCCTCGATGGCCTGACCCCGGTGGTCCACCCCACCGCTTATGTGCACCCCACGGCCGTCCTGATCGGCGATGTGATCATCGGCCCTGGCTGCTATGTCGGCCCGCTGGCCAGCCTGCGCGGCGACTTTGGCCGCATTGTGCTGGAGGAGGGCGCCAATATTCAGGACACCTGCGTGATGCATGGTTTTCCGGACAGCGACACGGTGCTGGGGCGCAATGGCCATGTCGGCCACGGCGCGGTGCTGCACGGCTGCCGTATCGGCGAGGATGTGCTGGTGGGCATGAATGCGGTGGTGATGGACTATGCCGAGATCGGCGCGCGTTCATTCGTGGCGGCCACCAGCTTCGTCAAGGCGCGCTTCAGGTGTGAGGCGCAGTCGCTGGTGATCGGCTCGCCGGCGGCAGTCAAGCGGGCACTCAGCGATGACGAAGTG
Source organism: Pseudomonas sp. Leaf127 (assembly GCF_001423155.1). Taxonomy (NCBI): domain Bacteria; kingdom Pseudomonadati; phylum Pseudomonadota; class Gammaproteobacteria; order Pseudomonadales; family Pseudomonadaceae; genus Pseudomonas; species Pseudomonas sp. Leaf127. The sequence goes on from NZ_LMOA01000020.1 coordinate 479,609, forward strand.
GCCTGGAAACAGGCCGGTACCCGGGAGTACCAGCAGCTGGCCCAGCGCTGCCTGGCGTCGCTGGTGGCATGCGAGCCGCTGAGTGAAATCGAACCGCAGCGTGCGCGTATCAGCGACAGTGCATTTCGTCCCAAGGCCGGCGGTTGATGGGCAGGCTCGCCGCAATTGGTGCCGGGCAGGTATATTCGACGTCTTTATCGTCGTCGCCCGGTAGGCCCATGTCGTCCCTTGCTCCGTTGAACCACCTTATCCAGCGCTTTCAGGAGCGCACGCCGATTCGTGCCAGCTCGCTGATCATCACCCTGTATGGCGATGCCATCGAGCCGCACGGCGGCACGGTCTGGCTGGGCAGCCTGATTCAATTGCTCGAACCGATGGGCATCAACGAACGATTGATCCGCACCTCGATCTTTCGCCTGAGCAAGGAGGGCTGGCTGACGGCCGAGAAGGTTGGGCGGCGCAGTTACTACAGCCTGACCGGCACCGGTCGGCGACGTTTCGAAAAAGCCTTCAAGCGCGTGTACAACGTCAACGTGCCGGCCTGGGACGGCGCCTGGTGCCTGGTGGCGCTCTCGCAACTGCCGGCTGACAAGCGCAAGCAGGTGCGTGAAGAGCTGGAGTGGCAGGGCTTCGGTGCCATTGCCCCGACCATGCTGGCCAGCCCCCGCAGCGACAAGGCCGATGTCAATGCCACGTTGCAGGAGCTTGATGCGCTGGAAGACAGCATCGTGTTCGAGACCCGCAGCCAGGACGTGTTGGCGTCCAAGGCCCTGCGGGCGCAGGTGCGCGAGAGCTGGAACATCGATGAGCTGGGCAAGCACTACAGCGAGTTCATCAAGCTGTTTCGCCCGTTGTGGCAAGTGCTGCGCGAGCAGGACAGCCTGCGCGGCGAGGACTGTTTCCTGGCCCGCACCCTGCTGGTCCACGAATACCGCCGCCTGCTGTTGCGCGACCCGCAGTTGCCTGATGAGCTGCTGCCCGGCGACTGGGAAGGACGTGCGGCACGCCAGCTGTGCCGCAATATCTACCGGCTGGTGTGCGCCCGTTCCGAGGAGTGGCTGAATGCCGCGCTGGAAACGGCCGACGGGCCGTTGCCCGATGTGGGCGAGGGGTTCTACCAGCGGTTTGGCGGGTTGCGCTAGAAACAAGCCTACGCACAAAACCGTGGGAGGCAGCAACTGTCTGGCAATCACGGGTTTACAAGCGCTGCCGATCTGTCGGCTGTCCTGGCCTCATCGACAGATCGCCGCCCGCAGCAGAGTTTCGATGTGATCCCGGATTTGTGCTTGGCACCAGACGGTGGGAGGCGGCTTGCCGGCGATGGCGATGTGACAGGCGCAGCAGGTGTGTTGCCCTTACTGGCCTCATCGTCGGATCGCCGCCCGCAGCAAGCCGCCTCCCACAGGATGGGTGTTGCCCAGGATCTTGTGCCTGGCCCTGACTGTGGGAGGCAGCTCTGCTGGCGATGGCGGTGTGACAGGCGCAGCAGATGTGCCGGTCGTGCTGGCCGGTTAAAAATCCCCGCGCAAAGTCAGCACATAGCTGCGGGGCTCGCCGAACAGGTTCGAGCGGTCCAGGGCCGCCGAGGTGGTGTAGTACTTGCGGTCGAACAGGTTCTCGGCGTTGAGCGACACTTTCCAGTGTTCGTCGAGCTTCCAGCTGGCGCGGGCGTCCCAGATGGCATAGCCGGCCACGCCGTAGTCGATCCCTGCAGTGTTGGGCACCGCGTACGCCGACTGGGTGGTGACGCCGGTGCCCAGGGTCAGGCGGTTCCAGTCACCGGGCAGGTTGTAGCTGGCGTTCAGGCGCAGCATGTGTTTCGGGGTTTCGTAAGTCAGCTGTTCAGAGGTGCTGCTGCGCACCATGTTGTAGGTATAACCGCCGAACACTTGCAGCCCCGGCAATACTTCACCGCTGGCCTCGATGTCGAAACCCTTGCTGCGCTTGACCGTGCCGTTGGAATAGCAGGTGCCGAACGAGTCGTTGCTCAGGCAGGCGCCGGAGTTGTCGACGTCTTCGACGGCCACATCTTCCTGCTTGATATAGAACAGCGCCATCGACAGGTTCAGGCGCTTGTCGAACAGCTCGCCTTTCAGGCCGGTTTCATAGTTGGTGCCTACCGCCGGATCCAGCGGCGAGCCGCTGACGTCGCGGTAGTTGCCTTGCGGGGTGAAGATGTCGGCGTAGCTGGTGTACCAGGTCCAGTTCTCGTTCAGGTCATACAGCAGGCCCACGAAGGGGGTCAGCTCGCGGGTTTCCTTGGAAGTGTAGCTATTGGCCGCGCCGGTCTTGACGTCGTAGTCGTAGCTGTACCAGGTGGCGCGGCCGCCGAGTACCAGGCTCAACGGCTCCGCCAGGCGCAGACGCACGTTGCCGTACAGCCCGGAGCGCTCTTCGGTAGCATCGATGTCGGTGCCCCAGGCCGGCCGCGACGGCCTGGCCAGGGCATGATGATTGACGTCGAAGACATTGATCGGCGAGTTGACCGCAACTGTGGCCTGCTTGGTGTTGAATGCCTGACGTGACCAGGTGGCGCCGAGGGTGACCTCATGCTCAAGGCCGAAGGCGTCGAAGCTGCCGTTGAGGTGGCTGTCCAGGCCGGTGCTCTTGACCTCGTCGCTGCGCAACAGCACGCCCTGAAACCGCGAGCCGGCCAGGGTCGCCGGGTTGATCGCGCCGCGGGCGTAGGCGATGGCCTGGTCGAAGCTGCCTTCTGAATAGGTCAGCGAGGTCTTGCCGGTCCAGGTGTCGTTGAAACGGTGCGCGACCTCGGTGAACACCTCGTTCATGTCGCTTTCCAGGCGGTTCCAGTCCTGGGCCAGGTTGGTCGAGCGTGAGATGTCCAGGGCATTGCCGTTGTTGTAGCGCGGCAGGCCATAGATCGAGTAGCCGTTGATGACGTTGGTCTGCCGGCGCAGGCTCATGGTCAGGGTGGTGTCTTCGTTCAGGTCGGCCTCGACGATGCCGTACAACAACGGCGTGCGGCTGTCGCGGGCATCCATGTAGGAGCCGGCGTCTTCATAGGCAGCGACCAGGCGACCACGCACGCTGCCCGACTCGTTGAGACTGCCGCTGCCGTCCAGGTCCAGGCGATAGTTGTCCCAGGAACCTGCCCGGCTGGTGACCGAGAATTGCGGCACGGCGGTGGGGCGCTTGCGCACCATGTTCACTGCGCCACCCGGTTCGCCTGCCCCGACCAGCAGGCCGGTGGCGCCGCGCAGCACTTCGATGCGGTCATAGATGGCGGTGTCGGGTTTCATCCAGCCGGTGACCTGGTAGGCCTGGCCTGGCACACCGTCGTACAGGAAACTTTCGGCGGCCATGCTGAAGCCGCGCGAGGTGTACAGGTGGCCGCCGAAGTTACGGTATTGAAAGCTGATGCCTGGGGTCTTTTCCAGCACCTTGTCCAGGCTGTTGAGGTTCTTGTCATCGAGAAACTGGCGCGTGACCACGGTGACCGTCTGCGGCGTTTCACGCAGCGACTGGGTGCTCTTGCCAATGGTCGTGGCGCCGGTGGTATAGGAGCCGGTGCTTTCGGTGGTGGTGCCCAACTGGCTGGAATTGACCGTGGTCGCGCCCAGTTCCACCTGCCCATTGCTCACCGCCACGCGTGGCACCACCCGGTAACCGCTGCCGGCCGCCAGTGCCTGCAGGTTGGCCGGTGCCAACAACTGCTGCAAGGCCTCCTCGACGCTGTAGCGCCCCTGTAGCCCGGCACTGCGCAGGCCCAGGGTCAGCGAGGAGTCGACGGCGATCATCACGCCAGCCTGCTGGCCGAGCGCACCCAGGGCCTTGTCCAGGCTGCCGGCCGGGATGGCGAAGGCCTGACGCTGGGCGTCGTCTGTAGCCGCCTGGACGGGTGCGGCCAGAACGACAGCGCTGGCACTGGCAATCGACAGACCAAGCAGGGTAGCGCGCAAGGCGCGGGCAAGCGGGGTAGGGCGGGTGAGCATTAGAGCGATCCGTTTGATAAATGAAGGCAAGGGCGCGCTGTTATTCAGCGTCTACACCTGTCTTGATGCTCGAGACGGGGAAAACTGCCTTGGTAGATGAAAAATAGTTTTATTTGCATTGAAACAGTTGGGGGCAGGCAGTAGCGAAACGATTGGCTGCATATGAACTGACCGGCTGTAGGAGCGCGCTTGCCGGAATGCCGGACCACCGCGACCGAGTGCGAAGCGCTCGTAAAATCTGCGAAACGCCACAAATTTACGACTGCTGCGCAGCCGGTCGCGGGCAAGCGCGCTCCTACGCAGCAGGCCCTAGGGTCTGTTGCCGTTTCAGCACGAGCCGCGTTGCTGGGCCAAATCTCGCCAGGCCAGGCGGAGGACGCAGAAAAGGGTCGCTCCCTTTTCAAGTCCTCCAACACCAGACGCATGGCTAGGGTCTGTTGCCGGGTCTGTTGCCGTTTCAGCACGAGCCGCGTTGCTGGGCCAAATCTCGCCAGGCCAGGCGGAGGACGCAGAAAAGGGTCGCTCCCTTTTCAAGTCCTCCAACACCGCCTGGCGAGATTTGGCACGCAACCCGAAGGGCCGGGCCTGTTTTGCCGCGAGACTGCGTTACTCGCCACTCATCTGGAATGACCAAACGTCGCGGCGCCTGCCTTGCCTCGCGGCAAAACGGGCGCCGGCGCGGCCGTGATGAAACGGCAACAGACCCTATGCCGGGACGACGTTGGTCCAGTAGCCCAGCACGGTGTTGACCTGCACTGGCAGGGTGCGGGCCAGCAGGTCGAGGCTGGCCTCGGGGTGGTCCAGGGAGAAGGCACCGGAGACCAGCAGGCCGGCCACGGCCGGGTCGCAGCGCAGCAGGCCGCGCCGGTAGCGGTCCAGTTCGGTGATGACTTCGCCCAGCGGGGTGCGCTCGGCGATCAATTGGCCGCGGATCCAGGCAGTCGTCGCTTGCGCCAGTTCTTCGGGGCGGGCGACGTGTCCGGCGTCGAACCGAGTCTGCTGGCCGGCATTCAGGTCTTGGGGTGTGCCGCGGTCAGGTTGCAGCAAGGCCTGGCCGCTGAGCATCTGTACGTGAGTATCGCGGGCCTGGGCGACGATCAGACGGGCTTGCGCCGCCGGCCTGACCCAGCCGTTGGGGGTGCGAATGGCCAGGTCCTGGTCGGTGCCATTTTCCAGCCAGACCCGGCCACGGGTCAGCATGAGCTGTTGTCCGGTGCCCCGATGCTCAATGTCCAGCAGGGTTTGCGTGTCCAGTTGCAGGTCCAGGCTGCCCAGGCGCAGGGTGCGCCGTTCGCCGGTGCCGGTGTGGTAGTCGCTGAACAATTGCGGCAGCAGCACCCGCTCACGCGCCCCCCAGCCGGCGGCCGTGACGACGCCAAGCCCGGCAAAGCCCTTGAGCAGGGTGCGCCGCGAGGTGCCGCTGCGTGCCTTGAGCAACTGACGGGTCTGCCGGGCCGGCAGGTTGGCGGCACCGCTGCGCAGGTCCTGGCCGATGCCCATCAGTCGTTGCCAGGCTCGCTCATGCTCGGCGGCGGCCTGGCGCCAGGCGGTACAGGCCGCCTGCTGGGCATGGTCGGCGGTGCCCGACTGCAGGGTCACGGCCCAGAGCATGGCCTGCTCCAGCACCTGCGGGTCGATCGGGCGACGATTGTCCAGGGGCTGGAACAGGCTCATTGCTCATAGACCGCGGCATAGCAATGCCGCAGCGCCTTGAGCATGGCCTTTTGCACGCTGTTGACGCTCAGGCCCAACTGTTCGGCAATCTGCGGGTAGGTCAGGCCATCGAGTTGCGAGAGCAGGAAGATTTCCCGCACCTTGCCGCCCAGCCCGTCCAGCACCCGGCCCACTTCGTCCAGGGCTTCGAGCACCAGCAGGCGGGTTTCCGGGGAGGGCCACAGTTCGGGCTCAAGCAGGGCCAGCGAATCGGTGTACGCCCGCTCCAGCGCCTGGCGGCGGTAGTGCTCGATGCACAGCCGGCTGGCAACAATATTCAGGTAGGCTCGCGGCTCGCGGATCGGTGGCAGCTTTTCGCTGCGCAGGATGCGCACGAAGGTGTCTTGCGCCAGGTCCAGGGCCGATTCCCGGTCGCCCAGCTTGCGCCGCAGCAATTGCACGACCCAGCCGTGATGCTGGCTGTAGAGCTCGCCCACGATGCGTTGCTGGGAGGAAGTGGCGGTCATGAAGATCGATCCTGTGCGAAAGGCGGTGGCAAATGCGACGTGCATGGTAATGGTTCTTATTAAGTTGTTGAATGATTAATTGCACTTTCAGATGAACGCAGACGCCCATGTGCCTTCGCAGGGGGCTGGATTGTCTTTGCCAGCGGACGGTTTTTCTCGTAGCGTGCTGCTGTCGTCTTGCCAGTGCGGTCATCCGCCCCACCCGTGCCGGACCGGCGTCTCAATTTCAGGATGTAACGCTGTGACCGATTACGATATTCAAGCCCTGCGCCATCGCGTCAGCGCCCTGGAAGCCGAAAACCACCGCTTGCACGACCAGCTCTCGCTGCGCAGCCAACAGGCCGATGCTGCCCTGGCCCGCTCGCAGGAACGCTATCGCTTTTTGTTCGACTCGATGGACGAAGGCTTTTGCATCATCGAGTTCTTTGATGGCCCGCACGGCCCGCTGAGCGACTACATCCATATAGAAGCCAACGCGGCCTATGCCTTTCATGCCGGAATTGCGAACGTGGTCGGGCAGAAAGTGCGCGAGATGGTCGGTGCCGAGGCCGACGGCTGGATCGAGCTGTACGGCGGGGTACTGCGCACCGGCGTGCCGATCCGCTTTGAGCGCGAGCTGGTGGCCACCGGGCGTTACCTGGCGCTGACCGCCTTTCGTATCGAGCCTGCCGAACGTCATCAGGTTGCGGTGCTGTTTCAGGACATCACCCAGCGCAAGAACGCCGAGCGTGCCTTGCAGCAATTGAATGCCACCCTGGAAACCCGGGTGCGCGAGGCCGTGGCCGAGCGCAATGTGCTGGCCGACGTGGTCAATGGCACCGATGCCCGCATCCATGTGATCGATCTGAATTACCGCTGGCTGGCGGTCAATGCCATGGCGACCTGGGAATTCGAGCGCCTGTTTGGCGTGGTGCCACGGGTCGGGCACAGCCTGCTCGAAGCCCTGGACGCTGAGCCCGGGATCCGCGAACAGGTGCGTCTGCTCTGGGCGCGCGCGCTGGCGGGTGAGGAGTTCATCGAGATCACTCGTTTCGGTGAGTCGGCGCGGGATTTCGAAATCCGCTACAGCCCCCTGCGCAACGCCGAAGGCCAGATGGTCGGCGCCTATCTGTTCGCCTATGACATCAGTGAGCGATTGCTGGAGCAGGAGCGTCTCAAGCAGGCCGAAGAGGCGCTGCGGCAGTCACAGAAAATGGAAGCGGTGGGGCAGCTCACCGGTGGCATCGCCCATGACTTCAACAACCTGTTGACCGGGATCAACGGCTCGCTGGAGCTGTTGCGCACACGGCTGAGCCAGGGGCGCTACGGTGAAATCGAACGTTACGTGTCTGCCTCGCTGGATGCCTCGCGTCGAGCGGCGTCACTCACTCACCGATTACTGGCGTTTTCCCGGCGCCAGACGCTGGACCCCAAGCCGGTGGACGTCAATCGCCTGGTGGCGGGCATGGAAGAGCTGATCCGCCGCTCGGTAGGGCCGCACATCACCGTTGAGGTGGTGACAGCCGTGGGCCTGTGGTCGACCTTCATTGATGCGCCGCAACTGGAAAATGCCCTGCTCAACCTGTGCCTGAATGCCCGCGATGCCATGCCCGGCGGCGGGCGGATCACCATTGAAACCGCCAACAAATGGATCGACGAGCGCGCGTCGAGGTTTCGCGACCTGTCACCGGGACAGTACCTGTCGCTGTGCGTGACCGACACCGGCACCGGCATGACGCCGGAAGTCATGTCGCGTGCTTTTGACCCGTTCTTTACCACCAAGCCATTGGGGCAGGGCACCGGGCTCGGGTTGTCGATGGTGTACGGGTTCGTGCGCCAGTCCGGTGGGCAGGTGCGTATCTATTCCGAGCCTGCGCAGGGCACCACCATGTGCCTGTACCTGCCACGCCATTATGGTGACGAGGTCGAGCAGTCAACGCAGGAAACCGGGGATGAACACGAGGCGCGCAAGGCCACGACCACCCGTACGGTCATGATCGTGGATGATGAGCCCACCATTCGCATGTTGGTTGGCGAAGTGCTGGCCGACCAGGGCTACAGTTCGCTCGAGGCGCCGGAGGGCGCCAGCGCGCTGCGTATTCTGGAGACCGATGTGCGTATCGACCTGCTGGTCACCGATGTCGGCCTGCCCGGCGGCATGAACGGCCGGCAACTGGCCGATGCCGCTCGCCTGCTGCGCCCTGAACTGAAAGTACTGTTCATCACCGGTTACGCCGAGAACGCCATTATCGGCAATGGCCATCTTGACCCTGGCATGTGGATCCTGACCAAGCCGTTCACCATGGAAGCCTTGGCCAATCGCATTCACGAGATGATCGAGCTGGACTAGCCGGCCTGAGCACCTTTGGCCTTGGGCTGGCTGGCCTGGGTGCGCGGCACTGGCGTCTTGAGCAGCGCCTGGATGGCCTGGCTGTAGGCCTGGCGGCCCAGGCGCATGCTGTTGTTGTGAGTACCGCCGGGGATCAGCAGCAGGTTCTTGGGCTCGGCGGCGGCGGCAAACAATTCTTCGCTGAAGCGCGGCGGCACATAGCGGTCGGCGGTGCCGTGGACGATCAGCACTGGCATGTGGATAGTGGCGATCTTGTCCTGTGAGTCGAATTTCTGCGACAGCAGCCAGCGCACCGGCAACGAGGTGTAGCTGCTGGCGACCGAGGTGGCCACGTCTGCCAGGTTGGTGAAGGTCGACTCGATGATCAGGCCGCGTGCCTGCACCGGGCTGTTGTTCCTGGCGGCGTCACGGCCCAGTTCGGCGGCCAGGTCGACCGCGACCGCACCGCCCAGTGAATGGCCGTAGATCAGGCGCCGGCTGGGGTCCGGCTGCAACAGCTTCAGACGCTCCCAGGCGATGCGCGCATCTTCATAGACGCTTTTTTCCGACGGCAGCTCGCCCACGCTCTGGCCAAAGCCGCGGTAGTCGATGGCCAGCACCGAAAAGCCCAGGGCGCGCAATTGCTCAATGCGGAACAACTGGCCGGTGAGGTTCCAGCGCGAGCCATGCAGGTACAGCACGGTGGCGGCGTCCTTGCGTGGCGCCGGCCACCACCAGGCATGGATGTTCTGTTTATTGCCCAGCGCCGGGGTCTTGAGTTCCAGTTCTTCGACGCCGGCGGGCAAGCCGCCGTACCAACTGGCCGTGCCCGGCTCGATGCGAAATACCAGCTCGCGCTCCTTGCGCTCAAGAACCACGCAGCCGACAGGCAGGCCGATGATGATCACAGCCATCAGCGCCAGGACAAGGCGACGCCATTTGCGAGAAGCAGGTCGAGACAGCGGCATGCAGGCAATCCGTTCATCAAAATGAAATAGAGGCTGTTTATGCCGTGGCATTGCACCGCACGACAGGCATTATGCGTTACAGGATATTGCCCGAACGGACTGTTCGTGGATAACCGACTGCCGGACTTGCAGAATCTTGCGTTGGCGACTCTTCAGGGGCTGTGCAGGCGGCTCGGGTTGTCAGGTCGCAGGGGGCGTGTCATTTTGCCTGCACGGATTAAAAGTCTGGCGGCTGCCGGGGGGGATATGGTTTATTCAACCGGTGTCACAGGATTTCACACCCCCCCGCTGCAGCGCGTGCTCTTCAATTTCTTCAAAAGGTATTCGCAATGTTCCTACATCGTCCCATGGAAGAAAAAGACATCGCCGCCGTCTGTGCCCTTCCTCAGAATCCCGATGAGCTGTTCTACATGTTCCCCCAGGCGGTGTACCCGTTCACTCCGGCGCAACTGCAAGAGTCGCTGGAGCAGCGCTCCGACCCCACCGTGGTCGAGCTGCATGGTGAAGTGGTCGGCTACGCCAATTTTGTGCGTTGCGTGTTTCGTGATCGTTGCACGCTGGGTAACGTCATCATCGCCAGCCACGCGCGTTCCAAGGGCGTGGGGCGTTACCTGATCGCCTGCATGGCCGAGATTGCCTTCGACAAGCATGAAGCCCGTGAAGTGACCTCCTCGTGCTACAACCACAACGTCACCGGGCTGGTGTTTTACTCCAGGCTCGGGTTTCGGCCATTCTCCATTGAAGAGCGGCGTGACAAGCAAGGCGCACCGGTGGCGCTGATTCACCTGCGTCTGACACGGCCGGAATAAGCCCTTGCGTTGCCACCGGATCTGGTGAGTCAGATCCGGTCCGGGGCGCGCCGCTGCGCTTCACATCCCCTGTTCAAACGTTAACAAGTTTTACTCGTCCGGCCGCTAAAAATAAATTGTTTATAAGATGAAACGATTTTCCTTTGTCCGTTATCAAATAAATAACGGGTTGTTCTGCTGCACGTCGAAACTTCATTGCCGGTGCTGCCGCCAACGCGTATAAGGGTTGAAGTTAACCGCTGCCTGCGGTGGCCGTTGTTGGGCAGGCTCGAGGCCTGTCTGTTATTAACACCAATAAGCGTAAGCGCCGGATGGATGATTCAAGGTGCTCGCAATAAGGAGATAGCAAATGATCGCTTGTGGACTGTCTACGCTCGAACTACGCAGTATTGTTGAAGGTGCTTTTCTGCCGCTCAGTTGTACCTGCACCATTGCGCCGGATCGCTCCATGACCATTCAGATCGCAGAGCCCACCACCGGGCGTGTCGATCTGCTGGTCACCGGCATTGACCTGATGCGCCTGGACAGCAGCCGGGCCATCAATGACCTGGTGGCCGGCCTGCGCGAAGAACTGGACAGCGTCAGCCGTCCCCAGGTCTATTCGCGTCGCGCCTGAAGCACCGCAGCACCTCCGAACACCCTGGTCGACACTACTCTTGTGTCGATCTGCGGCGTTGCCATTTTATTGGCGTCGGTTTTCGGCGGCCCTGCGCACCACCCATCTAAAAAAACAACCAGGCCGGCGGGCCACGCGTGCCTGTCATGACCGCTTCCCGTTTGCGGAGGTTGGGCGAAATTGACCTGAAAATCAGGGCGTTGCCTGGCACTGCAAGTGTGTTCAAGCCCCGGCTGGTTATTTGACACTGTCCCGGAATCTTTGTAACTATCGCGCCCACCACATGGCCTTGAAGACGGCCGCTCAACGCCTTTACCGGTATCACCTCAAGCGCTGTCGCGTGGGGCGGTAGCGTGGCTGCGTATTGTTTGAACTCCCTTTGCTTATTAGAGTCACTGCCCGCCCGGTCGGGGGCGTGAATGTGGCGCAAACGTTTGTTCGTTGCGTTATAACTTTGACAGGCCTGCAACGGGGTTAAAGAAGTTGTGCAACGTGATGATTCACAAGCCTCCACCACAGGAATGTAAGTTGTTGTTTCCTGCATTGGGAACTTGCCCTTCCGATGACGCAAGACAGGAACCTCTTATCAACAGGCCAAGGAAGACACTATGTTTGAAGATCATATGCACGTGACGTGTGCCTGCGTTGTCGGTGGCGCAGGGGTGGCGGGCATGGGCTTTCTGTTCAATGCCTTGAAAACCGGAACGCTTGCCGAACTGGCACGCAATGGCCTGATCATTGTCGACGCCAGCGAGACCCCGGGCATCGGCAGTCTTGGAAATTACTGCATCACCGCCAATTCGGTGGGCGATGTGTTCATCGATTGCCTGCGCGACCCGCGGCTGGCCGACATTTTCGAGCCGCTGGAGTATTCGCCGGCCTATTGGCGCATTCGTCGCCAGGCCAACAGCGCGCCACCGCTGGCCGAGGCCGGGGAACTGATGGCCGAGGCTTCGCAATTGGTGCTGCGCCATATTGTCCAGCACTACGGCGTCAGGATCTGGCACAGCACCACGATCACCGAAGTGATCTGGCAACCGGGTCAACTGTGCCTGCGGGTCGAGACCGCCGGGTACGAGCGGCGTATTCATTGCCAGGGCCTGGTGCTCAACTTGGGCGGTCGCCAGGACCCCCGGCATCTGGTCGAGCACCTGGCCGCACAGGGGCTGCACCTCTCACGATCAGCCCGGATCCTGGGCTCGGACGCCATCTTGCGCATGAATGCCGTGCAGTTGCGCGAGCACCTGGTGCCCTTCATTGCCAATGGACAACGCATCAGCGTGATCGGCGGTTCGCACAGTGCCTTTTCAGTGCTGGAAAATCTGGCCGATGCGCTGGAGTTCGCCGGCTTGCGTGAAGTGACCCTGATTCACCGCACCCCGATCCGGCTTTTCTACGAAACGGTCGAGCAGGCGCAAGAGGAAGGTTGCCAGTTCGACCCGCAACAGGATGTGTGCCCGCTGTCCGGACGGGTCAACCGCTCGGGCGGGCTGCGCTACCGGGCGCTCGACATTGGCCGCGAAGTGCTGGCCCGTTCACGTATCGGCAAGACCGGCGTCGGCGTGCAGCGCATGCAGACACACCAGGGGCCGCCGGGCGATCTGGAGCGGGCGGCGCAGGCCCTGGCTGAACCGGGTGCGGTGATCCAGTGCACCGGTTATCAACCCGTACTGCCTGTGCTCAGCCACGCCGACGGTACCCCTGTCGAGTTGCGCCAGGCCCGCGGTGGCCTGGATTCCGATGCCAACGGTTGTCCGCTGGACCAGCAAGGGCGGCGGCTGGATGGCCTGTACCTGTTCGGCATCGGCTCGGGGCTGGCGGCCGATCCGCAGTTGGGCAGCGAGCCGTCATTCGAAGGCCGTATCTATGGCGTCTGGCAATTTCACCATGATGCCAGCCGTGTGGTGATCGAGGCGTTGCAGGCGCGGTTGCGACGGCTGGCCTGTGCCGCGGATCATCCCCGGCAGACCCTGATCCAGGTCCTGGATGAGCGCATGCACCTGTTGCTGCCAGGCCTGGCCGGCAAGCGCTGAGCGCGCTTTAGCCGGTGCAGTCCCCTTTGTCCCGTACAGTCATCAGGCTGTCGGGATTTTTTTTGCGTCATCTATTCTTGTACGCGTTGAACTTCATCGTCCGATGCCTATCGATTGAGGGCATCAAGTCCGATGCACGCCATTCGGATCAAGCCAGGGAGAGCCACTTCATATGCGCATTCTGATGGTCGGTGCCGGTGCAGTAGGCGGTTACTTCGGTGGCCGGCTGCTGGAAGCCGGTCGTAATGTCACTTTTCTGGTGCGGCCACGCCGCGCTGAAAGACTTGAGCGCGACGGCCTGCGGGTGCGCAGTCCGCACGGCGATATTCATTATCCGTCACCGCCGTGTGTGCTGGCCCACCAGTTGACCACACCCTTTGATCTGATCGTGCTGACCTGCAAGGCCTACGACCTTGAAGAGACGATCAACGATTGTGCGCCGGCAGTCGGACCGGGTACGGCGATCCTGCCGCTGCTCAATGGCATGGCTCACCTGGACCGGCTTGTCGAGCGCTTCGGCCCTCAGGCCGTGCTGGGCGGGCAATGCCTGGCATCACTGGATCACAATGCCGATGGCGTGATCCTGCACCTGGGAATGCATCATCAATTGCGTTTCGGTGAACTCAGCGGTGCGTCCAACCAGCGCATCCTGCGGGTGGCTGAAGCGCTGGCCGATGCCGGTTTCGACGCCAGTTTCAGCCAGCACATCCTGCAGGACATGTGGGATAAGTGGTGCTTTATCGCCACTCTGGCCGCCGTGACCGGTACCCTGCGTGCCGCGCTGGGCGATGTGCTGGCTGGCGGCGGSGAGCCGCTGTTGGTCGCGACCCTGCAAGAGTGTGCGCAGATTGCCCTGGCGGCGGGTCATCCCTTGAGTGCCCAGGCGCAGCAGCGGTGCCTGGCAATGCTGACCACACCGGGTTCGACCTTGAGTGCTTCATTGCTGCGTGACATCGAGCGTGGTGCGACCACCGAAGGCGAGCATGTGCTGGGCGACCTGCTGGCGCGTCGTCAGGCGCTGGGTGTGGCGACCAGGGGATTGTCGATGCTGGAGGTGGCGTGTATCCATCTGCGGGCCTTCGAGGTACGACGCCGGCGTGAAGGTTGAGCCTGGCTGGCTGACACCCTGTGGCCTGCTACCCTTAGGATTCCTTTTCATCCGATGGAGGCCGATTCATGCCAGTCAAACATGATCTGTACGCGGATTTGCATTTGAGCAGGGAAGACGTCATGGCGCGTGGCAAGCGCGACGAGCGTTTGCAGCAGTTGCTCCATGAGTACCAGCAAGCCGATGATGACGTCATCAAGGCCGAAAAAGGACCGGCAGGCGGCATCGGTGACGAGGAACTGAGAAAGCTCAAGGAGCATCGGCTGTTGGTCAAGGACCGCATCGCTGCCCGGCTTGAGGCCGCCGACTGAACCAGGCCGTGCGCGGCCCTGCCAGTGCAGGGCCGCTGCCCGGGTTCAACCCAGACCCGCCGAGGTGGTTTGCAGCGGGTCGTGCCTTGTCCACTTGCGCTCGACCGGCGGCAGGCTCCGGCCCAGGGCGGCACCCAGCGCCACGGCGATGCCTGCCAGGACCAGCGGCTGCTGATGCGCCAGATCACTCACGCCGGTCTGCAGGCGTTGGCCCTTGATCTTGAGTGTGCCTTCGGCGCTGCCTTTGTCAGGCGTCAGCTGACGGGCTTTTTCCTTCAGGCGCGAAGCCGTGGCCTGCACCTTGCCCTTGACGTTATCGACGCTGTCGGCGAGCGGTTCAAGCCGTGAGCCGGATGAGCCGCCGGCACGGGGCGAAGTGTTGCGCTGGCCGACCACCAGCCAGGCCACGCCCACCGACATCAACAGCGTGGGCAGCGGGTTCTGCCGCACGCTCTGCCCCAGGTTGCCGACAAACTCCCCACCGTTTTGCCGCGTATAGGCCAGGGCCTGATCGATCCATTGGCCGGGTGACATCTTTTTCTCCAGGGCATCGACGATCTGGCCGATGCTGGAGCGCTGGGCGTCGACTTCACGCTCCAGTTCTTCAGGGCTCTTTTGCCCGGGATCGGTGGCCTGGGCGGCGGTGTCAAACGTGCTGTCGTTGCTCATGATGCTTTCCTCTGGAGGGTTTGCTTGTCCTTGTTCAAGGCCTGGGCGGTGCGTTCAGGCGTCAGGCTGGAAAGGTCGAACTGGCGGTTGCCGGCCTTGAGCAATACGGCCCCTGCAATCATCGCCGCGATGCCGACGACCAGTGCGGCCAGCCACAGCGCGATGTACCAGGCCAGGATCTGCACCACGGCCAGCAAGACCACCACGAGACCGGCGAGCAACAGCACAATGCCACTGGCGATCGAGCGGGCGCCGTTACGCGTGGCCACCAGCGATTCGCGCAATTCGGCCTTGGCCAAGGCCATTTCCTTGCTGACCAGCAGTGGCACTTCATGGGCCAGTTGGCGCACCAGTCCCAAAACCGACGTGTCGCTGTCGGGACCTGGCGTGTTTAGAGAGTCGCTCATCGTCAGACTCCTTTTCTGGAGGATGCAGGAAGGTCCGGAACGGGCCCGGTAGTGGGCATGCCCGGGTCGCTGAGGTCAGCCGTACTGGCAGGTCCGGGCGGCACGCTGTTGTAGGCCATGCCGGCGGTTTCCTGGGTGGGGGTCGAAGGCATGGCCAGATCGGACGATTCTGTAGCCGCGCCGGGTTCAGCCTGTGGACTGTCGGTCCTGAAGGTACGTGACAGCGCAAAGCCCAGCGCAACACTGCCCAGCATGAACAGCGTCGGGTTGTCTTGAGCCATCTTGACCGCCTGCTGCAGCGCCTGGTCGGCATTCTGGTTGCGCAGGTTGTCGGCCAGGTGCGCAATGCGCTCGGCCAGTTCGTCGATATAGCCGGCCAGGCTCTGGGTATCGCTGTCTGCCGGGGCGGGCGAGGAGGCGAGCCGATCGCCGCTGGCAGCGGTTTCAGCGTACAGCGGGTCCAGCGGGTCCCGGATCAGGGAACCCTCTTTGCGGGCAGTGTTGCCCGCAGACGTTTGGTGGGTGTTTGCCATTGTCATTCACCGTTCGGGTTGACGGATAAAATGCGCGGCTCACTGCACACAACGGGCGGGCATCGAACAGGGTGTTCGCTTCAGATGGACTCAAGGGGAAGCGCCGACGTTCCGGCAGAATGACCAATGGCCTGCCGGGCGGGAACCGCGACAGCAAGCCGATAACACAAATGAAAACGGCACCCTGGTAGGTGCCGTGATGCCATCCACCTGTTCAGGCAGTGCCGTTCGGGTGGATCGCTTGAATCAAGGGGGGAGCGCCAGGAATTATTGGGAGTTCTGGGTCGGGGCCAGTTCTGCCTGGATACGCTTGTAGATTTCTTCACGGTGCACGGAAACGTTTTTCGGTGCATTGATGCCCAGGCGTACTTGCAGCCCTTGAACACCAAGAATCGTCACGGTGATGTCGTCACCGATGTTTATGCTTTCGCCTACTTTGCGAGTGAGTATCAACATAATCTTTTCCTTGATGGCCTCTTGTAACGCCTCTATCAAGAGGCTGGCGTTTGCCTTTGCGTGGTGATTGTTGCCGAGTGCATCCAAATGCGTCCATCAGTATGACGTTGCAGCGGTGAATTTAATTCCCTCGGTTCATTACCCTGTCACCTTGATTTGCATCAACACAGTCAGGAGTGGACCAATTCTGCCCGTTTTATCCTGTAAATGCCCGTATTTACTGGTAAATGCTGCAAAAAGCCTTGATTGGATCCAGATTGACATGATCACTGCGCACGCATTGCAATGTAGGACACTGCACCTGATTGCGTAGTCCCTCGCCGACTTTCAGCGTAGGCGTTTGCACGCATCATTGCCTGAGGTTTCTGATAATTCAATTGGAAGAAGGTGATATCAGGTAGGAAACAGCGATTATGCAGGCGTTTGAACAGCGCGATCGAGCGGGCAGCACACAGGGGTGTGCGCCAGTCGACAAGAACAGCGTGTGTTGTTGAGCAAGTGTGCGGCTGTCGGAGGAATTGTCCGACAGCCGCCAGGGTGCAGTAGAGGCGTGAGGCGGAGGCTTTAAAGCAAGGTCGAGAGCAACATGATGAAGATGATGCCGACCACCGAAAGAATGGTTTCCATCACCGTCCAGGTCTTGAAGGTTTCGCTGACCGTCATGTTGAAGTACTGCTTGACCAGCCAGAAGCCTGCATCGTTAACGTGCGAAAGAATCAGCGAGCCGGCGCCAGTGGCCAGCACCAGCAGCTCACGGTTGACCCCTGGCACCATGCCGACCACGGGTGCGACGATACCGGCACCGGTGATGGTCGCCACGGTGGCGGAACCGGTGGCGATACGGATCACCGCCGCCACCAGCCACGCCAGCATGATGGGGTTGAGTTGCGCTTGCACGGCCATGTGACCGATCACATCGCCCACGCCGCTGGCGACCAGCATTTGCTTGAAACCACCGCCGGCACCGACGATCAGGACAATGGCGGCCACCGGCGTCAGGCTGTGGTCGAGCATTTTCATGATCTGCGAGCGATCAAAGCCGCGTGCTGCACCAAAGGTGTAGAAAGCCAGCAGCAGGGCCGCGAGCAGGGCGGTGATCGGGTGGCCGATAAAGTCCATCCAGATACGGAAAATGTTGTTTTCCGCCAGCACGACGTCAGCAAAGGTCTTGAGCAGCATCAGAAACACCGGCAGCAGGATCGTCACCAGCGTGATGCCAAAGCCAGGCAGGTTCTGGGTATTGGATTCCTTGGCGATCTGGTCCATCAGCTCTTGCGAGGGGCTGCCAGGGATGTATTTGGAAATCCACTTGCCATAGATGGGGCCGGCGATGATGGCGGTCGGCAAGGCGACCAGCAGGCCGTAGAAAATGGTCTTGCCGATGTCGGCACCGAAAATGCCGATGGCCAGCAGCGGGCCCGGGTGTGGCGGTACCAGGCCGTGTACGGCCGAAAGACCGGCCAGCAGCGGGATGCCGATCTTGATGATCGACACGCCCGTGCGCCGCGCAACGATGAACACCAGCGGGATCAGCAGCACGAAGCCGATTTCGAAGAACAGCGGGATGCCCACCAGAAAGGCGGAAAACATCATTGCCCAGTGCACCTTCTGCTTGCCGAAGACGCGGATCAGGGTCTGGGCAATCTGGTCGGCACCGCCGGAGTCGGCCATCAGTTTGCCCAGCATGGTGCCCAGGCCAAGAATGATGCCGACAAAGCCTAGCACGCCGCCGAAGCCGTCCTGGAATGCCTTCATGACCTTTTCCACCGGCATGCCGCTGGTCAGGCCGAGAAAGCCGGCTGCCAGGGTCAGGGCGACAAAGGGGTGAACCTTGAATTTGGTGATCAATATCACCAGGCCGACGATCGTAACCAGCGCGTCGACCAACAGGTAGGTCTCGTGGGTCATTCCGAACATGAGTGTTCTCCGGTTGTCATTATTTTATGGAGCGGTTGGGCGTGTGAGTGTTCATTTAAGGTAGCGCTGTCTTTTGCGCCCAGGCGTCTGGCCCGAGCGTTAGCCCTGTCGTGAAGCCTGCCACCAGTCGGCGGCCTGACGGCCAATATCCTCAAGGCTGTGGCGGGCATCGACCACTAGGGTGCGCGGTTCGCCATCGGGCTTTTCCAGCGCGGCAAACTGGCTGTCGACCAGGCTGGCAGGCATGAAATGGTCAGGCCGTTGGGCGCAGCGCTGGCGAGCCATTTCCGGGGACAGTTCGAGAAATACGAAGCCCAGCTGCGGTACGGCTTCACGCAGGCGCTCGCGATAGCGGCGCTTGAGCGCCGAACAGGTCAGCACCGGGCGTTCGCCACTGGCCACGGCGCGGGCCAGTTCTTCCCCCAGGCGCGTCAGCCAGCCGGCGCGATCGTTATCGTCCAGGGCAATGCCGGCGCTCATCTTCTCGATGTTGGCAGCCGGGTGAAAACTGTCGCCTTCGATCAGGCGGCCTTCAGCGTGGTCGGCAATGCGCTGGCCGACCTCACTTTTGCCGCAACCGGAAACGCCCATGATCACCAAGGCAGAAATAGCTGTCGTATCTGTTGTCACTGTGGCCATCCTTGCTGAAGACAGCGCTGTCTTTCGCGCATTGGGCGTAAGACCAGCTGAACTGTTCCAGCGCTTGTCGTTGTTTTTGTAGGTAATATCCGCATCGCGCATCTCCGTGTGCCTGGCAGGCAGCAGGTGAGAGGCGCAATTCATTGCCACGGGCGATGAGATAGCGCTACCTTAGTGCCGCCCCGGCACCTTGGCAACCCCTCTTTCAGTTGGCAACACATGGCACGCATTGGTTCCCGCTCCACTGGCCGTCCGACCCTCAATGAAGTGGCGCACCTGGCCGGCGTTTCTCCCATCACCGCTTCCCGGGCTTTGCGCGGGGTGGCTACCGTGGCCCCGGCGCTGGCCGAAAAGGTCCAGGCGGCCGCCCAGCGGCTGGGTTACGTGGCCAACCCGGCAGCCCGGGCGCTGGCGTCTTCGAGCAGCCCGACCGTGGTGGTGCTGGTGCCCTCGCTGTCCAACCAGTTGTTCATCGAGACCCTGGAAGCGATCCAGAACGTGTTGCGCCCGCGGGGGCTGGAAGTGGTGATCGGCAACTACCACTACAACCCCGCAGAAGAAGAAAAGCTGTTGCGCAATCATCTGGTCAACCGCCCGCGCGGCATCCTGCTGACCGGGCTGGACCACACCCCGGCGGCGCGACGCCTGCTGGCCGCCAGTGAAGTGCCGTGCGTGCACATGATGGAACTGGACATTACCGAACAGGCGCACTGCGTCGGTTTTTCCCAGCACCAGGCCGGTGCCGAAGCGGCACGGCACCTGCTGGCGCGCGGGCGTACACGCCTGGCCTACATGGCCGCGCAGCTCGACCCGCGGGTGTTGCAGCGAGGCGCCGGTTTTCGTCAGGCGCTGGTCGAGGCGGGCCTGGACGACCCGCAATTGCACGTCATGTCACCGTTGCCTTCATCCATCGGCCTGGGCTGTGAGTTGTTCAGCCAACTGGTCGAGGCGCACCCCGACGTGGATGCGGTGTTCTTCTGCAACGACGACCTGGCCCAGGGCGCAGCGCTGGAAGCTTTGCGCCGAGGCATCGATATTCCGGGACAGGTGGCGCTGGTGGGGTTCAACGACTTGCCGGGGTCGGCCCATATGGTGCCGCGCCTGACCTCGATTCGCACCCCGCGTGAGGCGGTCGGCCAGCGGGCGGCGCAGATGCTGCTGGCGCTGATTGATGAGCAGACGCTCGAAACCCAGGTTGACCTGGGTTTTGAGCTGGTGGTACGCGAGAGTTCTTGAGGATCACCGCTTGGTCGCGAACAACAGCAGTGCCAGCGCCGGGAGTACCGCGCCGGCCAGGGCAATGCCGCTCCAGGCAAACGACTGGTAGAGCATGCCGGCCAGTGCCGAACCGAGGGCGCCACCCAGAAAGATACTGGTCATGTACAGCGCATTGAGCCGCCCGCGGCTGGCCGGGTCCAGGGCGTAGACCTCGCGCTGGCCCAGCACCATGTTCATCTGCACTGCAAAGTCCAGCAGGATGCCGGTCAGGGCCAGGCCCCACAGGCTGGCGCCGGGCTGGCTGACACCGATCAGCATGGCCAGTGGCGCCAGGGCCATGGCCACCTGCGAGGCGCGGCGGGTGTGGCCGGCATCGGCCAGGCGTCCGGCAATCGGCGCGGCAATGGCGCCAATGGCACCGACCAGGGCAAACACCGCAATCTGGCTTTGCGACAGGCCGTGCGCCTGCATCAACTCGATGGGCACAGCGGTCCAGAACAGGCTGAAGGCCGCAAACATTAGGGCCTGGTACAGCGAGCGCTGACGCAGCAGCGGATAACGACGCAGCAGGGTCAGCAACGAGCCCATCAGTTGGGTGTAGCTGGCGCGGTGCTCAGGCAGGCGACGTGGAATGAGCAACGACAGCAACGCAATGATCCCCAGCATCACCAGCGCCGCGCCCATGAACATGATCCGCCAGCCGAAATGACCGGCCACCAGGCTCGACAGGGGCCGCGCCAGCAGAATGCCCAGCAGCAGGCCGCCCATGATCGACCCTACCACCCGGCCACGGCTGTGTTCCGGCGCCATGTGCGCGGCCAGGGGAATCAGCATCTGCACGGCTACCGAGCTGAAGCCGATCAACAGCGACAGTGCCAGGAATACGCCACCCTGCTGACTGAGCCCGGCCAGCAACAGGCTGACTGCGGCGACCAGCGAGGTGAAGATCATCAGCTTGCGGTTTTCCACCAGGTCAGCCAGCGGCACCAGAAACAGCAAGCCCAGCGCGTAGCCGATCTGCGTCAGCGAGACGATCAGGCCGGCGCTGCCGGCGCTCAGGTGCAGGTCGGCGGCGATCAGTCCGACCACCGGCTGGGCGTAGTAGATGTTGGCGACGATGGCGCCGCAGCAAAAGGCGAACAGCATCACCAGCAGGCGCGACAAGGTGTGTGGGGGCGAGGCGGGGACAGCAAGGCTGGCATTCATGGCGGTGGCTCCGGCAAGGCGTGAGTGAACAGTGCCATGAAGGTTATGTTTTGCGTTAAGTGGAGAGAATACGTGCAAGACGCAACATAGCATTGCGCCTGGCGCAAAGGCGTCATGCATCTACATCCTGGGGCGTAGGAGCGCGCTTGCCCGCGACCGGCTGCGTTAGCAGTCGTAAATTTTCAGCGTTTCCGAGATTTTTCGGCCGAAAACCATAAATTTTCAGCGTTTCCGAGATTTTTCGGTCATTCGCTGTAGATTTTCAGCGTTTCCACAATTTTGCGAGCGCTTCGCACTCGGTCGCGGGCAAGCGCGCTCCTACAGGGGGTTGAACTGGATATCCAGGACTTCCTGCAGGAAATCGATAAAGGCGCCCACCCGCCGTGAGCCGCGGTGGTTGGGCAGGTAGAGTGCGTTGATGCCGTGGCTGGCCTGGTCCGGGTTGCATTGCCACTCAGGCAGCACCCGCACCAGCCGGCCGGCGCGCACATCTTCAGCCACCAGCCAGTCGGCCAGCAGGGCGATGCCTGTGTCGTCGAGGGCGGCCTGGCGCAGGACATCGGCATTGTCGCTGCGCAAGCGCCCCTGGATCGGTACGTCAATCTGTTCATCCAGGCGCTTGAAGCACCACACTTGGCGCGCCGCGCCATAGCTGAAGCGCAGGCAGGCGTGGGTCGCCAGGTGCTCTGGGCGTTCAGGCTGCCCATGGATGGCAAGATAGGCCGGGCTGGCCACGCTCCAGCGTCGAAAGTCCGCCAGGTGCCGACACACCACCTCGGCGTCGGTGGCCGTCTCACCCAAACGGATGGCAACATCGAAGCGGCCATCGAGCAGGTCGTCGAAGCGATCACTCAGACTGATGTCCAGCGCAAGGCCCGGATACTGCTTGAGCAGTCGCCCCAGGTGCGGCGCAATCAGCCTTCGGCCAAACTCCACCGGCACACACACGCGCAGGCTGCCCACTGGTTCCAGGCCACGGTCGGCGACTTCGGCGTCGGCCTCGGCCAGGTCTTCCAGCAGGCGCCGGGCTTTGTGGTAATAGCGTGCCCCGGCGTCGGTCACGGAAATCTGCCGGGTCGAGCGGTTGAGCAGGGTGGCGCCCAGTTCGCTTTCCAGCGCGTCGATCGCCCGGCTGACCGAGGACGTCGCCAGCCCCAGCTTGCGCGCTGCGGCGGAAAACCCGCGGGCATCGACCGCTTCGACGAACAGCGTTATCGCCAGCAACTTGTCCATGCCTGTTTCCTTGCCCTGATCGAGTCGCGATTCTACCCACTGTGCACCTGCGCCATGTCGACTAACCGTTCAAGCAGGGCGGCGCATGGCGGCAGCAGATCCTGTTGTTCCAGCTCGCGCAGGACCTGGGCGTAATCGATGCGATGGTAGTCCAGGGCCTGCAACGTGGCGGCCATTGGCGAGCCGGCCGGCTCGGTGCTGCCCAGTTGCGCCCGACCGCGCAGGCCGCAGGCCAGGCCGACCAGTCGATTGCGTTGCTGCACAGCCTCGACGCAGACGCTGTGATCGGTGTCGACGCTGGCATCGCACGGTAAAGGATCGGTGCCCAGCCAGGCAAGACGCGCTGCCACGGCCTGCACGCAGGCTTCAAGGTTCAGCGTGGTGCGCCAGTGCTGGTCGATCAGCCCGGCCTTGAGCGTATGCGGGGGCAGTTCGAGCAGGGTTTCCAGGCGCTCGAACAGCAGATTGACGAACGCCGTTTCCTGAGGTCCTTGCAGGTACGGCACCAGCAAATAGACACTGCCGGTTCTGGAGTTGCCACGCCGTTGCAGGTCGTGCAGAGCAATCAGGCTGCCCAGCAGGGTGTCGAGTATCAGGGCGGGAATGGCCTGGCCGTGGGCGTCGAGCATCACGGGGCAATACCGGTGCAGGCCATTGACCCGCAGCAGCAACAAGGCCCGCCCCGGCAGCCTCAATTCGCCTCCACCGGCGGCCTGGTAGTGTCGGTCGGCCGCCAGTTCGCCGGCCGGGTACAGGTCGCCTTGCATCAGGGCCAGCCAGTGACGATAGATCGTGAACCGGTCCAGTGCCGTGCCGGTGTCGACGAGCACCGACACCGCCGCTTCCAGCAGTACATCGCTGATGCCGGCAACATCGCAGACGCCGGCCCGGCTTTGCGCGGCGAGGCAGATTTGCAGGTGCAGGCCGTGGTGCCTGAGCAGGATCGCGCTGGGCTGCCGGGGGTCGCCCTGAAAGCCCAGGTAGTGTTGCGGGTGCTGCAGGCCGGTCTGCTCACCGCCCACCCGGGTCACGGTCAACTGGCCGTTGATGATCCGGTAGTGGCGGGCATCGACATGGCTGCCGGTGGCCAGTGGCACGACGCTGTCAAGCCATTCACGCGTACGCACCACGACGTGCGCGGCGCGTTGCGGGTTGTGCCCGGCGTCAGGCTCCAGGCCCGGCTCCAGGGCAATGGCTTCGCTGTTGTATAACGCCTGGTACAGCGAGCCCCAGCGGGCGTTGGCAGCCTCAAGCAGTGGCTTGAGCAGGGTGGCAGGCACTTGCAGGCACGGGCCGTACTGGTCGCTGATTTCCAGGTCGACATTGGCCGTGCTGGTACGAAAGGGCGCCGGCACGGCTTGCAGGTAGCCGATCTTTTGCAAATGACGATGCCAGTCACCGGGTGCAACGGACTTGCCCGCATGGGCCTGATGCCAATGGGCGAGGGCGTGCTGCAGGCGCTCGCGCTCGACCAGCAGGTCGCGCACCAGAGGGGCCAGCTCATGGACCAGTGCATCGCAGCGCTCCCAGAACAGATCCGCTGCCAGAGGAATGCCGACCAGCACCTGCTGCTCGACGAAACGGTGCAGGCTGGCGGCGACTTTGAGGCGGTTGCAGCACACATAGTCCATCATCGGGGCTCCTTTCGAAGAGGCCGTGCGGGGTGGATGAAACGCTCATCCGTGTCAGGCCGGCACCCGCAAAGGGCTCGAAAGGCGTGCGGCAGTGTTGTCAGTCGGCGTTCAGGGCCTGGATGCCGACCTTGGCCACTTGGGCGTCATGTTCAGACTTGACCCCGGACACGCCCACGGCGCCAATCACCTGGCCATCAATGATCACCGGCACGCCGCCTTCCAGCGATGTCAGCAGCGGCGCGCTCAAAAAGGCGGTGCGGCCACCATTGACGATTTCTTCATAGCCCTTGGACTCACGGCGACCCAGGGCGGCGGTCCGGGCCTTTTCGATACTGATATAGCTGCTGATCGGATTGGCGCCGTCCAGGCGTTCGAAGGCCAGCAAGTGACCGCCGTCATCGACGATGGCAATGGACACGGCCCACTCGTTGGCCAGGGCTTCCTGGCGTGCAGCCGCCAGGATCTGGCTGATTTCGGTCTGGGTCAGTACGGCTTTGATTTTCATGCAGCATCCTTTTCAATGGGGCAACGGGTGCCCTGTACACGATCAAGGTTGGCAGCATAGCGGCTGCTGCCTGAACGGCAATACGCCTGATCATTGTGGCGCAGCGCCTGGATTGTCCATGCACAAACTGCTGGTCTGCGCCTGCCAGTGCCTCGGCACTACGGCCAATGCCTTGATAAAGTCTCGACGATTCAAAGGCTTATAAAGCACTTTAACGTTCGTCGCCGCGCCCTGGCAAAGTCAATGGTTTGCCGCGCTATGCACAGCGCTTGACTCAGGCTAGTCTCAGGGAATGAAAATCCTCGCCTTGCAGTTGCTATTCGGAGACTTCCTCGCCCGCAGCGTGCGGGGTATCTCGTG
This sequence comes from Pseudomonas sp. Leaf127, assembly GCF_001423155.1. Taxonomy (NCBI): domain Bacteria; kingdom Pseudomonadati; phylum Pseudomonadota; class Gammaproteobacteria; order Pseudomonadales; family Pseudomonadaceae; genus Pseudomonas; species Pseudomonas sp. Leaf127. Next base: position 504,672 of record NZ_LMOA01000020.1, read on the forward strand.
CGCGCCGCCTCGCAAAAGCTGAACGCCACCCAGGGGGCACTCCCTGAAAACCCGCGTGTTCACTTTTCTGCAAGGAGCCAGACCATGGCTGATCTCTACGACAACCCGATGGGCCTGATGGGCTTTGAATTCATTGAGCTGGCCGCGCCCGCGCCTGGCATTCTGGAGCCGGTGCTGCACAAGCTGGGCTTTACCGAAGTGGCGACTCATCGCTCCAAGGCGGTGAGCCTGTACCGCCAGGGCGATATCAACCTGATTCTCAATAATGAACCGCACAGCCTGGCGTCGTACTTTGCTGCCGAGCATGGGCCTTCGGTGTGCGGCATGGCGTTCCGGGTCAAGGACTCGCACAAGGCCTACGAGCGCGCCCTGGCACTGGGTGCCCAGCCGCTGGACATCGCTGTCGGCCCCATGGAGTTGCGCCTGCCGGCGATCAAGGGCATCGGTGGCGCGCCGCTGTACCTGATCGACCGGTTTGGTGAAGGCACCTCGATCTATGACATCGACTTCAATTTCATCGAAGGCGTCGACCGTCACCCGGTGGGCGCCGGGCTCAGGTTCATCGACCACCTGACCCACAATGTGTACCGCGGGCGCATGGCCTACTGGGCCGGGTTCTATGAAAAACTGTTCAATTTTCGCGAGCTGCGCTACTTCGACATCAAGGGCGAATACACCGGCCTGACCTCACGGGCCATGAGCGCCCCTGACGGCATGATCCGCATTCCGCTCAACGAAGAATCGTCACGCGGTGCCGGGCAGATCGAAGAGTTCCTGATGCAGTTCAACGGCGAAGGCATCCAGCACGTGGCGTTCTGCACCGATGACCTGCTCAAGACCTGGGACGCACTCAAGGCGTTGGGCATGCCGTTCATGACGCCACCGCCGGACACTTACTACGACATGCTCGAAGAACGCCTGCCGGGGCATGGCGAGCCGGCAGACCAGCTCAAGGCCCGTGGCATCCTGCTGGACGGCACCTGCGAAGGCGGCCAGCAACGGCTGTTGCTGCAGATCTTTTCCGGGACCTTGCTGGGGCCGGTGTTTTTCGAATTCATCCAGCGCAAGGGCGATGAGGGCTTTGGCGAGGGCAATTTCAAGGCGCTGTTCGAGTCCATCGAGCGTGATCAGGTACGGCGTGGGGTGCTGGCAAGCGAATGATGGCGATGGCACAAGAACAACATCAGGAGACCGCCATGACAACCCTGCCTGCCTTGAATTACCAGTCCGGCTTTGGCAACCATTTCACCAGCGAGGCGCTGCCCGGCGTGGTGCCGGTCGGGCAGAACTCGCCGCAGCGCCCGGCACTGGGGCTGTATGCCGAGCAGTTTTCCGGCACGGCCTTCACCGTGCCGCGCAGCGAAGCGCGGCGTACCTGGATGTACCGGATCATGCCGTCGGCGGCCCACCCGGCCTACACGCCACTGACGCGTCAGATCCGTGGCAGCGAGGACGGCACGCCGACCCCCAACCGATTGCGCTGGAACGCCTTCGACGTACCGGCCGAGCCCACCGACTTTCTTGATGGCCTGGTGGCCCTGGCGCGTACCGCCGCCGCCGAGCAGGCCGAAGGGGTCAGCATCTATGTCTATGGCGCCAACCGCTCGATGCAGCGCGCGCTGTTCAATGCCGATGGCGAATGGCTGATCGTGCCGCAGCAGGGGCGCCTGCGCATCATCACCGAACTGGGCCTGATCGAGGTGGCGCCACAGCAGATCGTGGTGCTGCCACGCGGGCTGAAATTCAGTGTGCACCTGCTCGATGCCACGGCACGTGGCTATATCTGCGAGAACCATGGCTGCCCGTTGCGCCTGCCGGAGCTGGGGCCGATCGGCAGCAATGGCCTGGCCAACCCGCGTGACTTCCAGGCCCCGTGCGCCTGGTTCGAGGATCGCCAGGAACCGATGGCGCTGGTGCAGAAATTTCTTGGCAGGCTATGGACCACCACCTTGAGCCATTCACCGTTCGACGTGGTCGGCTGGCACGGCAATAACGTGCCGTACCGCTATGATCTGCGCCAGTTCAATACCCTGGGCACGGTCAGCTTCGATCACCCGGACCCGTCGATCTTTACCGTGCTGACCTCGCCGGGCGCCGTGCCGGGCCAGGCCAATGTCGATTTCGTGATCTTCCCGCCACGCTGGATGGTGGCGCAGAACACCTTCCGCCCGCCGTGGTTTCATCGCAACCGGATGAACGAATTCATGGGTCTGATCGAAGGTGTCTACGATGCCAAGGCGGCAGGCTTCATGCCCGGCGGTGCGTCGTTGCACAACTGCATGAGTGCCCACGGCCCCGATCACCTCACGGTGCAGAACGCGATGGCCGCTGACCTGGTGCCGCACAAGATCGAAAATACCCTGGCGTTCATGTTCGAGACCGGCAAGGTCCTGCGGCCCAGCCACCATGCGCTGGCGTGCCCGCAACTGCAAAACGATTACGACCACTGCTGGGACGGCATGGCCCGCACCTTCGGGCGGGAGCCGCAGGCATGATCACTACGATGCAACGCCGCAGCTGGCTGGCCTCTGCCAACGGTCACCCGGACTTTCCCTTGCAGAACCTGCCGCTGGGTATTTTCAGCCATGGTGATGAGCGCCGTCGGGGCGGGGTAGCCATCGGCGACCAGGTGCTGGACCTGGGGGCGGCCGTGCAGGCCGGGTGGTTCGAGGGGCTGGCCCACACGGCTGCCCACATCGCCAGTGGGCCGAGCCTCAATGCCTACTTTGCCTTGGGCGCACCGGCCTGGCAGGCATTGCGCCGCGCCTTGCAGGTGCTGTTCGACCAGGACAGCCCGCACCCCCAGGCGCTGGCGGCCTGCCTGGTGCCCATGAGTGAGTGCCACATGCATCTGCCTGCACAGGCAGGCGACTACACCGACTTCTATGTTGGCATTCATCACGCCACGAATGTCGGCACCCTGTTTCGCCCGGACAACCCGTTGCTGCCTAACTACAAGTACGTGCCCATCGCCTACCACGGGCGGGCGTCGACCCTGTGTGTTTCCGGCACGCCGATCAGCCGGCCCCATGGCCAGATCCTGCCGCCGGGTGAGTCGGTGCCGGTGCTGGCGGCGTGTCGCCGGCTGGACTATGAGCTGGAGCTGGGTGTCTGGGTCGGACCCGGCAATACGCAGGGCCAGGCCATTGCCATTGCCGATGCGCCCAGGCACATTGCCGGTTTCTGCCTGCTCAACGACTGGTCGGCGCGTGATGTCCAGGCCTGGGAATACCAGCCTTTGGGGCCGTTCCTGTCCAAGAGCTTTGCCACCAGCCTGTCGCCCTGGGTGGTCAGCGCCGAGGCACTGGCGCCGTTTCGCCGTGCACAACCGGCGCGACCGGCCGGTGACCCGGCGCCTCTGGACTATCTGTTCGATCCGGCCGACCAGCAGGGCGGCGCGCTGGACATCGAGCTTGAGGTGCTGCTGCTTACCGAGCGCATGCGCCAGCAAGGGACGCCGCCGCAACGCCTGGGGCTGAGCAACAGCCTGCACATGTACTGGACCGTGGCGCAGATGATCACCCACCACAGCGTCAACGGCTGCAAGCTGCAGGCCGGAGACCTGCTGGGCACTGGCACCTTGTCCGGTCTGCAGGCCAGTGAACTGGGCAGCCTGCTGGAAATGACCCTGGGCGGCCAACAGGCCGTGGTGCTGGATAACGGCGAAGAACGACGGTTTCTGCAAGACGGCGACGAAGTGATCCTGCGCGCCCGCTGCCGGGGTGAAGGGCAGGTGTCGATCGGTTTTGGCGAATGCCGGGGACGGGTGGTGGGGTAGGGTGCATGGGTCATGAGTTCTGACTCGGACCCTGATTCAAGGCAACTGATACCAGCCCAGAAACAGGTCCAGCGCCGACTCCACGACATCATGGCGTTTTTGTTCGTCCAGCAACGGGGCGTTGAGAGTCAGTTGTGGCCAGAAGGCAAAGGCCTTGAGCAGGGCGTGGATCTGGCTGGCGGCAAAGTCCGGGTCGACGGTCTTGAGACGGCCATCCTGCTGGGCCGCACGGATCCACACGGTGAAGGTTTCTTCACGCTCATTGAGGCGGTTCATCCAGTCCTGGGCGCGGTCCGGCGAATGCATGGTCGCCCCCAGCACCACACGGGCCAGGTCCAGGAAGTTGCTGTCGTTGAGCGTGTCCATCTTGACCTGCAGCAGGTCGCGCAATTGCTCGCGCAAGCCGCGCTCTGCGCTGTAGGCCGCGTCGGGCCGGGGCGCCGCGCAGATCCACAGGCGCTGGAGGATCTCGGCGAACAGTTCTTCCTTGCTCGGAAAATGGTTATAGACCGTGCGCTTGGACACCTGCGCACGGGCGGCAATACGGTCCATGCTGGTGACTTCGAACCCCCGGTCGCGAAACTCGGCAATGGCTGCCAGGACAATGGCTTCGCGTTTCTGGTCGGTCAGGCGTAGGGGGGTGCTCATAAGGTCCGTGGCTTCAAACGTGCGTTTAGAGAAAATTACACTCGGCAGTTTACTTGCCTCACGCATTCCTGCAAGCTTAAAACTACACCGTGTAGTGTAATTGTTTCGTCTTGTTACCTTGCCTTCATCGTCATTCGTACACCCAAGGAGCTGCGCCCCATGGCCAAGACCCACCGAACCCCGGACGTCACGACCTTGCCTGTCTTGCCTCGCGAGCAGGGGCGCTACCGTAATCAGGCGGCGATGAAGCCCCTGAGCCTGATGCGCACCCTGGGCGTGTTCTGGGACCAGTTGTTCAATAAACCCGCCGGCACCCGTCCGGCCGGTCCGATTCCCGTGCAGGCCTTGTCGCGCCAGCAATTGCTGGCGGCGCCCGACAACAGTGTCTGGCGCCTGGGCCACTCCACCGTACTGCTCAAGCTGCGCGGCAAATTCTGGCTGACCGACCCGGTGTTCGCCGAGCGGGCCTCGCCGGTGCAATGGGCCGGTCCCGAGCGCTTTCACCAGCCACCGATCAGCCTTGCCGACTTGCCGCCGCTGGAGGCGGTGATCCTCTCGCACAACCATTACGATCACCTGGACCACATGACCATCCAGGCCCTGCAAGCCCGGACCGCGTATTTCCTGGCGCCGCTGGGCGTGGGCGACACCTTGGTGCAATGGGGCGTGCCGGCCGGCAAGGTGCGTCAGTTGAACTGGTGGCAGTCCACAGAAGTGGCGGGCATCGAATTCATTGCTACCCCGTCACAACATTTTTCCGGACGCAGCCTCTGGGACAGCAACCGCAGCCTGTGGTGTTCCTGGACGATCATTGACGGTTCGCAGCGGATCTTCTTCAGTGGCGACACCGGTTATTTCGATGGCTTCAAGCTGATCGGCGAGCAGTATGGGCCGTTCGACCTGACCCTGATGGAAACCGGGGCCTACAACGTGCAATGGCCCATGGTGCACATGCAGCCTGAAGAAACCCTGCAGGCGCACAAGGACCTGCGCGGGCGCTGGTTGCTGCCGATCCATAACGGCACCTTCGACCTGGCCATGCACGAATGGCATGAACCGTTCGACCGCATCCTGGCGCTGGCCTGGGAGAACAACGTCAACATCACCACACCCAGGATGGGGCAGGCGTTTTATCTGCAATACCCCAGCCACGGCGACACCTGGTGGCTGGAGGTCGACGAGGCGCCCGAGCCTGGCGTACAGCCCAAGGCGAGCCCGTTGCGGTGCAGCGGCCATTGCGCCGGTCGGCGGCAGAACGCCTGATCCTGATTTTTCGATAGCGCGCGCTGTTTTCTGATTTGCACCCGTCGTGCACCGTTTTGCCTAATGAGGGCCTGACCCGGACAGGAGAGCCCCGTGCAAGACGCCCCAAGCACCCCATTGCCCATGACCCGCCTGCAGCGCTTCGGGCTGCTGGCCTGCCTGATCGGTGTCGCCCTGAACCTGCGCCCGTCGATGGCTGCGGTGGGGCCTTTGCTGTCGGCGATTCGCCTGGAGATACCGCTGGGGTTCGGCCTGGCGTCGCTGCTGACCATGCTGCCGGTCATGGCCATGGGGCTGGCGATGTTCTTCGGCCTGCGCCTGGCCGGCCATTTGGGGCTGTACCGCAGCATCAGCCTGTCGCTGTGGGTGATCGGCCTGGCCACCGTGGCACGTCTGTTTGCCGACTCCAGCCTGTACCTGATTGTCAGCGCCGTGCTGGCAGGTGTTGGCATTGCCATGGTCCAGGCCTTGATGCCAACCCTGATCAAGACCCGCTTCAAGGACCATGTGTCGCTGTGCATGGGGCTGTACGTGACAGCGATCATGGGCGGCGCGGCGCTGTCGGCGTCACTGGCGCCCTCGGTGCTGAGCCTGACCGGCAGTTGGCGGGTGGCGCTGGCCATCTGGGCGGTTTTGGCAGGTGTGGGCCTGATGCTGTGGACCTGGCAGCGCCGCCGCCTGCACGACGGCAGCGCGCCGGTCTCCACGCGTGGGGTTTCGTTTGCCCGTGTGCCGCGGGCCTGGACGCTGGGCGTGTTCTTCGGCCTGGGCACGGCGGCCTACACCTGTGTACTGGCCTGGCTGGCGCCTTATTACGTGGAGCAGGGCTGGAGCGAGCAACACGCCGGCCTGCTGCTGGGCTACCTGACCCTGATGGAAGTGGTATCGGGGCTGGTGGTGCCGGCCCTGGCCAACCGCAGCCGCGACAAGCGCCGGGTCGTGGCGGCGTTGCTGGGCTTGATGCTGTGCGGCTTTGCCGGCCTGATCCTGGCGCCGCAACAGGCCAGCCTGGTGTGGGCCAGCCTGTTGGGGCTGGGCATTGGCGGGTTGTTTCCCATGAGCCTGATCGTGTCCATGGACCATGTGGAGGACCCGCAAGGCGCCGGGGCCTTGACCGCGTTCGTGCAGGGCATCGGTTACCTGATCGCCAGCCTGTCGCCCTTGCTGGCCGGGATACTGCGCGACCAACTGGGCAGCTTCAGTACCGCCTGGTGGTCATTGCTGGTCGTGGTCGCGGTCATGCTGGCGATGGTGGTGCGTTTCGACCCGCGGACCTATGCCCGCCACCTGCAAGTCAAGGCAGAGAAGGCGCCGGTGCCTGCCGCCTGAAAGGGTTTGATGCTATTGTGCTATCGGCGGATCCGATCAGCGCCGGCGAGACCTCACCATGCTCAACAGCAACGCCCTTCGCAAACTGGACATGCAGGACCTGATGGTCTTCGTGTCGGTCTATGAGCAGCGCAACCTGACCCTGGTGTCCGAGGCGCTGCATGTCAGCCAGTCGACCGTCAGCTACTGCCTGAAAAAAATGCGGGCCCAGTTTGACGATGACCTGTTCATCAGCACCCGCAACGGCATGCACCCGACCCGCAAGGCGGTGGCCATGCTCAGTCATGTGCAGCAGATCCTGCATCAGGTCAATCTGTGCCATGACGGGCTGATGACCTTCGACCCGCGCCAGCAAGCCATCACCTTCAACCTCTGTGCGCCGGAGTATTTCGAACTGCTGGTGTTGCCGCACCTGATGCGCGGTTTCGACGAGGCGGGGTTTGCCGTGACCGTCAATGTGCACAAGCTCGACCGGGACCTGCCGGCCGATGCCCTGCAGGATGGCCGCTACGACCTGGCCTTGTGCTTTGGCCCGGGTTTTCATCGACTGCCGGCCGGGTTGTGCAGCCAGGTGCTGCTCGAGGACGATCTGGTGGGGGTGATGGACCGCCAGAGCCTGCCGGTCGATGCCCGGCTGGAACTGGAGGCCTACGCCGCCAGGCGGCACGTCTACCCCACGCCGTGGACCTCGGACAACAACATGGTCGATGGCTGGCTGCGCCAGCAGGGCCTGACCCGCGAGATTGCCGTGCGCAGCAACAGCTACCGTGCGGCCTTGCAACTGCTCGAAGGCAGCGATTGCGTGCTGGCGCTGCCCCGACGCATCGAAGCCCTGCTGGGCAACGAGCCCTGGCTGGGCGTGTGCGAACTGCCGTCGCAGTTGCCAGGCTTTACCCTGGACATGATCTGGAGCGAACAGGCCGAACGCCTGGAAGCCAACGGCTGGCTGCGCGAGCAGGTGGTCAAGGTCTGTGCGGCAAGAGGGCTGTTATAAGCTACTGAGGACCTTCCTCTGCAGTGCCATCGGACTGCTCCCGTGGTCTTGGCTGCTCGCCTTTTTCATTGGCCTGCTTGTTCTGCTCACCCACGTTGCCGGCGTTTTCCGGCTTGTGGTCGAGGTCTTCGCGTTGCGCGTGTTCTTTATCGTTCGCGGCAGTCATGGTCGTTCTCCATCAGGGAATCACTTGAGATTGGGCCGCAGCCGATGCACAAGATTCCCTGAATCGCTCACTCGCCTGTCTCTTGTGCCGGGGCACCGAACAGCGCAGTCCAGTAGATACCGGCATTGCTTTTCGGGTCGGCGGCATAGGCGGCGCCCACCTCGCTGTAGCCAGGGTTCATCAAGGCTGCGCAATGACCGGGACTGGCCAGCCAGCCGTCGACCACCTTGCGCGCGTTGTCTTGCCCGGCGGCGATGTTTTCGCCGATCTGCTGGCCCAGGTAGCCGGCCAGTTCGGCGCGATCACCCGGGGTGTCGCCGTTACGGCCCTTGTGGTCGAAAAAGTTGTTGTTGGCCATTGAGCGGCTGTGACCTTCGGCAGCGGCGGCCAGGTTGGCGTTCCAGCTCAGCGGGGCGGCCGCGTTGAACGCTTGCTCGCCACATTGGCGTGGCTGGCTGCGGGCAGTATTGAGAAAACTCAGAATGGCCTGGCCTTCGCTCTGCGAGGGGCCCAGGCGCGAGGTCAGCAGCGGGCGAGCCAGCACGATGCGCCAGTCGCGGCCTTCGCGGCTGATACCGATGTCGACGAATTGCGGGTCGAGCACCACCTGGCAGAAGCTTTCGCGGATCGCCTGCATGGCGGCCTCGGCATCACGCGGGCCCGACAGGGTGATGGCCTGAACCGTGACCATCGGATAGGACGCCTGGGTCATGGCCTGGCGCAGATCGATGGTGTTGCTGACCGGCATGATCAGGCGCGGATCGCGTGCCAGCGGCGGCAGTTCGGCCGAGGCCTGCCCGGCACAGGGTTGCACCTGGCTGCGGTAACTGTTGATCGATTCCTGCAGGCGGCCTTCTTCACGGGCCATGACTTCATCGGCGGTGGCCATGGCGCTGAACGTCAGACTCAATGACAACGCCGCAAGCGGCACAAGGGTGGATATCAAGCGCATGGAGAACTCCCTTACAACAGTGGGCACATGATGCGCGATTTCACCGGCTGCGGCGACCTGCCTGGCTTCGCGTTATCATCGTGAGCCTCTGACAACGGATCACGTCATGCAACTCCCGGACCTTAATCTTTTGATCGCCCTCGACGCTTTGCTCGATGAGGGCAGTGTGGTGGGCGCGGCGCGGCGCATGCACCTGAGCCCGGCGGCCATGAGTCGGACCCTGACCCGTATCCGTGAAGCGCTGGGCGACCCGGTGCTGGTGCGCGCCGGCCGCGGCCTGGTGCCCACGCCCCGGGCACTGGCCTTGCAGGCCCAGGTGCGCGAGTTGCTGGAGCAGGCCGGCCAGGTGTTCCAGGCCCGTGACGAGGTGGACATGAGCACCCTGCAGCGGTGTTTCAACGTGCGCTCCAACGATGTGTTCTTCGGCACCTTCGGCGCCCGCCTGATGGACGCCATGCGCGCCGGTGCACCGGGCTGCACCTTGCGTTTCGTGCCCGAGGGCATGGGCGACGACGATGCCCTGCGCGAGGGGCACATCGACCTGTACATCGCCTCGCGGCGCAATTTCGGTCCGGAAATCAAGATGCAGAGCCTGTTCACCACGCGCTTCTGCTGCCTGGCAAGGGAAGGGCATCCGATTTTCGAGGCGCCCATCACGCCTGAGCGCTTTGCCGCCTTCGACCATGTCAGCGTCTCGCGCCGTGGCCGTGCCCAGGGGCCGATTGATCCGGCGCTGGCGGCGTTGGGGTTGCAGCGTCGGGTGGCGCTGATCACTCCGCATTTTCACTCGGCCATCTTCGGCGTGGCCGGTTCAGACCTGCTGTTGCCGCTGCCGGAGCCGGTGATCTGGGGCATGCAGGGGCTGGGGCTGCGCATGCGCGCCTTCGAGATGCCGCTTGATCTGGAAGAAGTGACGGTGATCCAGGCCTGGCACCCGCGCTTCGACAAGGACCCGGCGCACCGCTGGCTGCGCCAGACGCTCAAGACGATCTGCGCGGTGCTGCCTGGCTAGCCGGGCCATTCACCTGCGCGCGATGGCTGGCCGGTCCACGCGTACGGCTTCAGGGCTTCCAGAATCGCAGGCTTTGCAGATGGCGTTCGATATCGTCCATTTCATCCTCCCCGAGCGTCGCGTCAAACTTTCTGCTGATGATCTTTCTGGCCTTGGCCAGCCGATGAGTGACGTTTTCATCATCAATGAAATCGGTGGTGGCTTTGCGGTACTGCGCGACAGGTTTGTCGCGGTAGTAACTGCCCATTTGATGCAGCGAAATCAGGATGAACTCTATCTCTGCCAGCACTTCAAGCGCTTCTTCGCCGGTCAGGGCAATGTGTTTGTTGCTTTCGAGCATGGTGTTCTCACAAAAATCCGGTTTGGCTGAGCAGTCCGGCTCACAGTCATGCCGGTAATGGGTGTTCATCAAACATCGGCCTGTTCAGCCGTGGCCTGCATCCGCCATGGCTTGAGCCACAGCCCCAGCCCGGCCAGCAAGGCCGCACCATACAGCGTGGCGAGGGTCAGTTGCAGCACGATCGATTGCAGCGGGTGCAACAGCAGCGCTGCCAGCAGCATGACGAGCATGGCCAGCAGCCCATGACGGCGCCAGGGCGTAACCTGCGTCAATCCCTGGCGACGCAGCAACAGCGCACCGGTGAGCAGCGCACCACCCAGCGCCGCCAGGGCAATACCATCGATGCCCAACGCCCAGGGCAGCAGCGCCAGCAGCACGGCATTGCACAGGCTACCCAGCAGTTCGCAGTTCAGCGGCAGGCGGGTGTCGCCGTCGGCATAGGCATAACGCGCCAGCAAGGCGTTCCAGGCATTGAACAGCAACGGCGTGGCAAACCAGGCCAGCAGGGCCGGCAAGGGGCCGCCGTGGGTCTGTTGCGGCAACAACAGCACCACCAGCGCGCCGGCCGCGCCGATCAGCCCGGCCACCGCCGGCAAGGTCAGCAGCGTGGCACTGGCCAGGCCGCGTCGCAACAGGTCCAGGCGTTGCTGGCCGGCGCTGGCGCTCATCAGGCCAAGCAGCACCTGGTTAAGGCTCATCAGCGCAATCAACGGCAGGTTGATCAGCTTGCGCGCCAGGTTGATCCAGGTCACCGCGCCTTCGCCGAGCAACGAGGCAACCATGCGCTCCAGCAGCGCCAGGCCCTGGCTGGCCAGGTTGCTGCCCAGCAAAGGGCCGATCCGCTGCAGCAGTTCACGTACCGCGAAGGTTTCGGCGTCGCGTTGCCAGGGTCGCCAGCCAAGGCGGCACAGGCTGGGCAGCAAGACGGCGGGCATCAGCAGGCTGCCGAGCAGGCAGGCACCGGCCAGGCCCATCGGGCTGGCGACATGGCCCTGGACCGCCAGGTACAGCACCGGCGGCAGGTTGAACAGCAGCGAGCCGAGCCCGGCCAGGACAAAGCGCGCCCTGGCCTGCAACGGCACGCACAGCAAGGCATGCAGGACAAAGCCCGGTGCGCACCAGGCCAGCCATTGCAGGCTGTTGGCCGCTTGCGCATAGGCCCCGGCCTGCAGGCCCGGACCGATCAGTCGCACCCACAACCCCGAACCCATGCTCAACAACAGCCCCAGCAACACCGCGCCCAGCACCAGCGGCAGGGTCAGGCCGGCCAGCCAGCGCCGTTGCTGGTGCTCATCGCGCTGCTGATAAAGCGGCAGCGCTGCAGCGCTGAGCAACCCTCCGGCCAGGGCCATGCGCAAGGCCTCAGGGAGGAACATCGACACCAGGAAAGCATCGCTTTGTGCCCCGGCACCCCAGGCCGCGACCAGCAGCCATTCACGGGCAAAGCCGGCGGCCAGGCCGGTAAGGGTGGCCAGGGTCAGCCACAGGGTCGAGCCGAGCACGGTGCGCGGGTCAGTGGAACAAGGTGAACAGGCCTTTGCCGCCCACCTTGTACTTGAGGTTGCGCGCCCGTTCGCCCTTGATCTCGGCATTCGGACCACTGACGATGGCGTACGGCGGGATGGGCTTGGACACCACGCTGGCGCCCCCGACCACCGCGCCCTCGCCGATGTCGGCGCCGAACGACAGCAGGGCGCGGCTGCAGATCCAGGCGTAGTCGCCGATGAACACCGGTCCCCCGACTGCCCAGAATTCCGGCGCCTTGAGGTCATGGCCGCCGGCGATGATCAGCACATGCGAGGCGATGGTCACGTGGTCGCCGATGATCAGCCCGCCGCGTGCATCGAGCTGGCAATGCCAGCCGACCGTGCTGTCGGCCCCGATGCGCAGGCTGTCGACGCCCAGCACCTCGGTGTTGCGCCATACGGTGGAGCCCTTGCCGATCTTCGCACCGCCCAGACGCAGCCAGGCCAGACGCAGGGTATGGCTGGGAATCTTGCAGATCAGCAGGTTGTACAGCTGCTCCCACACCCGCAGCATACGGTCGCGCAGGGTCGGCCAGTTGATGCCGTACAGCGGAATCAGCGCACCGTGCATCTCGCTGGCCAGCAACCGATAAAAGCGCCGTGCCAGAGGCGGCTCGATGCGCGGCTCGATGTTCAGGTAGCAGATGAATGACAGGGTGGTGTCCTTGATGCGCGTTTCGAAGGCCACCTCGTTGTCGAGCATCCACTGCCAGGTCGCTTGCAGCTCCTCAAGGCTGACGCCCATTTTCTCGGCGTACTGGGGCAGCGCCTCGCGCAGGTTGTGCGAGTGCATCAGGCGATGTTTCATGGACGTTCTCCCGGATCGGGTTGCGCAACGTGGGATTTGAAATCGGCCACCACCCTGGCGCGCAGGCGCCTGGACTCATGCAGGCTGATGCCGACAAACAGCCAGAACAGGGCGACCAGCACGCTGGTGAAGCTGAAGTAGTGGTCGAACAGGCCGCTGAACAGCGCCGCCAGCACGCCGCTGAGGGTGCCCAGGGCAATGGCGTTGTCGGCGGTCAGCACAATCGCCCCTTTAAGCGGACGTACCTGGCGCCACCAACTGACGCTGACCGCGATAAACAGCAGCATGCCAGGCAGGCCGAGCTTATAGACGAAGTTCAGCCACAGGTTGGAAATGCCGAACTCGGTGTAGTTGACCACTGGCGGATCGACCTTGAAGCCGATGCCGAACGGGAAGGTGGCCACGGCATCGGGAAAGTGCGTGTACTCCAGAAAGCGAATGGCGGTGCTGGCGTCGTCGTCGGAAAACAGGCTCATGATCCGGTCTTGCAGCGGCGGGTAGAACAGCAGCAAGGCAATGCCGGCAAACACCCCGGCCAGCAGGATACGGCCCAGGTGCGGAATGCGCCGCCGGGCCATCCACAGCATGATCGCCACCAGGCTCAGCAGTGCGCCGCGCGAGCCGGTCAACAGCAGGCCGGTCACCCCCAGCACCGCCACGGCCAGCGCCACGCTGCGCGGTCCGCCACTGCGGGTCATGCCGAAACAGAACGCCAGTGGCACGATCATCGCCAGTGCCCCACCGGCCACGTTGGGGTGCATCCACGGCGAGCCCATGCGGTTGGCCAGCGCCGTCAGGCTGCTGCTGAGGACATCGACGCCGCTGTAGCCGAGCACGCTCAGCACTGGAATCATCGACACCGCCGAGCGATTGACCAGAAATACCGGGATCGACAGCAACAACATGGCCAGGGTGCCGAGCATGACGGCCATGACCAGGCGTTCCAGGGTCTGGCGGTCGAGCAACAGGCGCGGCACCAGGAACAACACCGACAGGTTGAACAGCCAGCGCACCCAGTTGATCGGCCCGTTGCCTTCGGCAACCACGGTCACTTCGCCGATCACGAACGGGAAGGCGCTGTAGAGCATCAGTACCAGCAGCAGGCGCTCGGTGCGCAGCATGGCGGGCAGCCTGGGCTTGTCGAAGAACATCGATTGCAGCAGGTAACTGCCCCAGGTCAGCATGATCAGCGCTTCGGACACCGTGGTGCGCACCCCGATCTGGATGGTCGAATAGGGTATGAAGGTGCCCAGCACGCAGAACAGCAGCAGCCCCAGTTGCGGGCGGCGCACCACGGTGACGACCGACGCCATCCCGGCCAGTACCAGCAGCACCATGGGCAGCGGTGCCAGCCAGATCAGCAGGCCGAAGATCACCGCCACGATTACGCCAAGGGGCAGGGCAATGGGCATCAGCGCAAGGTCTCCAGGGCGGCATGGATTCGCTGCCTGAAAGCGTCCACGCCATACTGCGCGGCCCAGTCCTTGAGCGGCTGTGGATCTTCAGGGCCGGCGCTGGCCAGCACACCCATCAGGCGCACCAGGGCGGCACTGTCGCCGGGGACAAAACGCGGGCTGTCGGGCGGGGTGATTTCATCCAGCGACGAGCCGCTGGCCACCGCCACGGGCGTACCGGTGCCCAGCGCCTCGATCACCGGCAGACCGAAGCCTTCGGCCCGCGACGGGTGCCAGAGCCGCTCGGCCTGTGCATACACAGCATGCAGTTCGGCGTCCTGCAGCCCGCGCAGCCCATGCAGGCCCGGCAGGCTGCGTTGCGCGGGGCTCAGCGGCTCATCGCCGCCCACCAGCACCAGGTCCGGCACCTGCGCGGTGCGCAGACGGGCGGTCTGCCAGGCCTCGACCAGCCAGGCGATGTTCTTGCGCGGCTCGCGGGTGCCGACGCACAGCCAGTAGCGCTCGGGCAGGCCCAGGGCGCCGATGTCGGCAGGTTCCCCGGCAAAGCCTGCGACCACATGCGGCAGGACCCGCAGCTTGTCCTGTGCCCAGGGAAACAACCGCCGGGCCTCGTCGGCGGTGAATTGCGACGGCACCCAGACCTGATCGGCCACACGCAGCGAATGAGCGATCGACAGCCGGTCGGTGTGGCGGTACACCTGCGCCTTGAGCCTTGATCCGTGGCTGTTGTTCTCCGTCAGCTGGAACAGATCATGCAGTTGCAATACGTACTTCAGGCCGTCGGGCTTGCGGCCCAGCGGCAGGCCCATGTTGATATTGGCCACATACAGCTCGATGCCGGCATCGCGCAGCGCACCGGGCAGAAACAGCCCTTCGAATCTGAGGCGCTCGGGCAGGCGGTGCACCGCATCGAGCGGGGTGGCCCAGCGCGGCGCGAAGATCCGCTTGCGGATCGGGTGGTCATGGGGCGCCACGCCGAACAGTTGCAGGCTGACCTGGGGATGGGCACGAAAGGCCGCTTCCAGGGCCAGGTTCTGCCGACCGATCCCGCTGAACGGGTAACCGGCAGCGGCACGGTAATCAAGACCTATCTGCATGAGCGCGCTCCAGGCTGAGGGGGCGTGAGTCGGGTATAGAGGCCTTCGAGCTGGGCGGCCGCCACCGACCAGTCATGGCGTGCACGCACATAGGCACGACCGGCTTCGCCGATCTGCGCCAGGCGCAGGGGGTTGTCGATGGAGTCGCTGATCAGTTGCGCCAACGCCTCGGCCTGCTCGGCGCCCAGATAGTGCTCGGTGTTCTGTACCGCCAACCCCGAGACGCCCTGGCGGGTGGTCATGACCGGCAGGCCGGCGGCCATGGCTTCGAGAATCTTGAGCTTGGAGCCGCCGCCCTGACGCAGTGGCGCAAAGAACAGCGCCGAGCGGCCCTGCAAGGCACGCAGGTCTGGCACATAGCCCAGCCATTCGATGCGCGGGTCGGGCCATTGCTCGCGCCAATGGGCCGGCAGGGCGAAACCGGCGAGGGTCAGGTGTACGTCGGGCTGCAGGGCCCAGACCCTGGGCATGATGGCCTGCAGCGCCCAGTGCACCGCATCCACATTGGGCGCGTATTCGTAGTTGCCGATAAACAACAGGTGACGGCTTTCGCGGTTGGGGTGCACGCTGGCGTAATAGCCGCAATCGACGCTGTTGACCACGATCGACACCGGCTTGCCACTCAGGCGCGACAAGGCCTTGGCGTCGTCCTCGGTGACCGAGATCAACTCGTGGGCCTGGCGGAACACCCGCGCTTCCCAGCGCCGGTAGCGCCAGCGGTCATACACCGCGAACGGCGCCGCCCAGCGTGGCAGCTTGTCGTAGCTGGCCGCGCCCAGGGCCGATTCGACGTTGTGTTCGGTGAGGATGAACGGCTTGCCACTGCGTTGCAGGGCGCGCTCGAACGGCTGAAAGGCGTAGGTGTGCTGGATCTGGATCACGTCCCAGTGTTCTTGCAGCAGTGCCTCGAAGGTGCGCTCCAGTTCGGGCGCATAGCCGTTGATGCTGGCCAGCATCGGTGCGGGCGCGAAGGCCACCGCCAACAGTGTGCGCAGGCTGCGCAACGGGCGCCGGGGCAGCACGATCAGGCGCTCCAGCCAGGGCTCCATGGCCTGCCGGCATTGCGGGTCAAGGCCGGTCTTGGACTGCACCAGCAAGGTGATGCGGTGCCCGCGCGCGGCCAGGTTGCGCAGCAGGTGGTATTCGCGGGTCTTGCCGCCGCTGGTGGTCGGCCAGGGCAGGTACGGCAGGGTCCAGAGAATGCGCATGGCTCAGGGCTTCCATTCCAGGATCTGCAGGGTCGGGCGCAGCGCCAGGGTCACGCCTGCACGGCTGGCCAGCGAGTTTCGTGTGCCGTCCAGCGGATCATGGACCACGGCTTCCCGAATGTTCGGGAAGGTCAGGCTGGCACTGCTGGCGCTCCACACCATCAGCAGGCGCGTGCCGTCCGGGCGGCTCCAGGGCACGGCGTACAGGTCGCGCGGGACACTGCTGACCGCTGGCGGGTCGGCAGGCAGCAGGCGCGGGCCGGTGATGGCCAGGAAGTTCTGCAAGGCCAGGTACACAGGTTTCGGCCGGGCCTGCAGGTCAACCAGTCCATAGCCCTGGTCGCGGGCGCTGGCACGTTCGTCCAGATCGCTCAGGTTGAACAAAAAGATGCGCTGGTAATCCATGGCGCTCATCAAGGCCAGGCGGCGCAGGGTGTAGTCGGCCTGGCCGCGCAAGCCGATGATCGCCTGCATTTCCACCGGCCCGGCATAACTGGACCAGCCCCATTCGGTGGCCCAGACGTTTTGCACACCGTTGCCGTGCAGCAACTGGTTCATGGCATTGCCGCGCACCAGGAAGTCGCGGTCGGGCGGCGAGTCGCCTTCGGGGAACTCCGAGTACGGGTGGTAGGCGGCGACAATGTTCTGCTGGCCCAGGCCGCCGTCGACCAGGGTCTGCAGCAGGTAGCCCGGGGTGCTGTGCATCTGGCTGTAATAGGCCATGCCGGCGGTGGCGACCGACTTGCCCGGTGCCACGCTGCGGATGGCCTCGGCGGTGACGCTGAGCAGGCGGCCATAGGCGACCGGGTCTTCCTTGGGGCGCCAGATGATATTGGGCTCGTTCCACACCT
Source organism: Pseudomonas sp. Leaf127 (assembly GCF_001423155.1). NCBI lineage: Bacteria > Pseudomonadati > Pseudomonadota > Gammaproteobacteria > Pseudomonadales > Pseudomonadaceae > Pseudomonas > Pseudomonas sp. Leaf127. The sequence continues at coordinate 522,059 of NZ_LMOA01000020.1, forward strand.
GCCAGGTGTCGACCTGCGGGTAGCGCTGGGCCAGGCGCGCCATGCGCGAGGCGAACAGGGCGAAGTCGACGGGCGGGTACTGGTCGCGGCTTTCGGCATCCAGCGGTGCGCTGCTGGCGAACGGTGCCGAGCCGACCAGGTACGCCAGGGTCTTGTAGCCCCGGCTCTGGATCGCGGCCATGGCCGCGTCCACGGTCTGCAATTGAAACTGATCGCGTACCGGTTCGATCAATGGCCAGTGCAGGGTCAGGCGCACCCAGCCCAGCCCGAGGGCATCGAGGCGGTCCATCTGCTGCTGGTAAACCTCAGGGGCGAAATAGGGGAACTGCACGTTGACCCCCAGAAAGTCGCGCCACTCGACCGGGCGCGGGGCCTTGAGCACCGTCTCGGCCAGGCCTTCGCCGGTGTAGGCAAGGCCGGTGGCCAGCAGCGCGGCCGCCAGCCAGGGTGTGGAAGGGACGTGCATGGTCATTCACCTCGCCTGACAGGCATGCTGGAACATTTCGCGAAAGCGCTCGGCCGTGTGTGGCCAGACCCTGTGCCGGCCCAGTTGCGCGGCGTGCCCGGCCCAGTCCTGGGCCTGATGCGGTTGGCTGCACAAGTGCGCCAGCGCCTGGCCCAGGGCCGCGACGTTACCTTGCGCGTACAGCGCGCCGTTGCCATGCGAGACCTCCTCGGCAAACGAGCGGGCATCGGAGGTGATCACCCCACGCCCGCAGGCCACGGCCCACGACAAGGCCCCGCTGGTGCCGCGCAACTGGCCCAGCAGCCTGAGCTTGCTCGACTCGCGGTACGGCAGGACCATCACATGGTGGGCCTGGATCACGCTGGCAATGTGCTCGGCCGGCAGGTCCAGTTGCCAGTCGATCAAATCGCTCAAGCCCAGTTGGCGGATGCGCAGGCGCAACTGGTCGAGGTAACTGCCGGCGCCGGCGAAGGCCATTTCCGGCTCGCTGCCGCCGGCCAGGGTCAGGCGCACGCTCTGGCGCAGGGCCGGCTGACTGACGAACAGCCCCGCCAGCGCGTCGAGCAGGTCCTCGATACCTTTGCCACGGTAGATAAAGCCGAAGTACAGCAGGCGCAGCGGTTGCAAGGGCGGCAGGGGCACGGGTGCGATGTCCAGGTTGCCGTGGGGGATAACCACCATTTGTTGCTCATGCAAGCCCATGCGCTGGCGCAGGCTCTGGCTGCCGGTGCGCGTCAGCGTCACCAGGCGGGTCATGCCCCTGGCCAGTTGCCGTTCCTGACGCAGGCACAACGGGTCGGCCAGGACGGTGGCCACCTGTGTGGCAGGGGCTGGCAGGCGGTTGGCCAGCGACAGCGGCCAGGGCAGGCTTTCCAGGCGCCAGACCAGCCGCTCCGGGTCATGCACGGTGGCGGTCAGCGGCAACCCTGGCCAGCGCTGGCGCAGGGTCTGCAAGGCGCGAAACTCGGCCAGCCGGCCGCCGCCCAGTTCAGCGTGCACCAGGTCGATGCCTTGCCAGTCGGTGTCGAGCACCCGCTGCCGGGCCTGTCGGGGGTCGTTGCCCACGCCCTGCAAGGGTGTCAGTACCTCGACATCCAGCGCCTGCAAGGCCTGGCGCAGATGGCCGGCATAATCGGCAATGCCGTTCTGTTCGGGCGGCAGCGGGGCGAGCAGGGCAATACGCATCAGGCACGGCTCCCCAGACGCTTGATGAACCTGAGCACTTTTTCCGGCACTTCGAAGCGGCGACGGTTGAGAATGATGCCGTCGACCCGCTTGAAGGCGGTGTTCAACGTGGTCAGGGCGTCTTCGAGCATCGGCACGGTGGTCTGTTGCGCACGCACCACCAGCACGATCAGGTCGGCCTCGCGCAGCAGTACGAACGGCTGGTCGTTGCCGTACAGGCCCGAGGCGTCGATCAGGACGATCTCGCCGGGGCTGGCCGGGCCCGCGCCTTCTGTGCGTACACGGTGGCCGTGTTCGACCAGCACGTTCTTCAGGCGCGCAATCACGAACTTCACCCCTTCGCCGGGGTGCTCGGAAGTAAAGCCGATGGCCAGGCCTCTTTCCGCTACCTGCTGGAGCGGCAGGATGCCGTACACCCGGTGCAGGTGCGAGGTGAACGCCGCACTGCGTTCCTGGGCGCGTTCCAGGTCTGGCAGGCTGGTCCACACCGGCACCCCGAAGCGGCTTTCGATCTTGTCGCCGTCGTGGATGCGCTGGTCCAGCAGGTAGAAGAAGTACAGCGCCAGCAGGCCCACCAGCAGACTCAACGGCAAGGCCAGCAACAGCATCAGCATGCTTTTGGGGAAGACCCGGCTGGGGTTGAGGGTGGCTTCTTCGATCAGGGCGATGTTGCTGATCTGGCTGTTGTCCAGCTCACGGTCGATACGGGCCTTTTCCAGGCTGTCGGAATACAGGGCGTAGCTTTTTTCGGCGGCGTCCAGTTCGCTTTGCAGGCGCGACAGTTCAGGTTCCAGGCTCAGGGCCTGTAGCCGGTCCTTTTCCAGTTGGGCCAGTTGCGTGTCTTGCTCGGTCAACTGGGTCAGCAGCCGCGCATAGCTGGTCTGCTGGTCGGCGTAGACGTTCTGCATGCGGTTGTAGATCGGGTTGGGGGTGATGCTTTCCGAGCGCTGTACGGTCGTTTCCTGCTCCTTGAGCAACTTCTTGATGTTATCGATTTCCTCGCTGATCGCCCGGATCGGTGGGGCGGTGTCGAAGAAGGTCCGGCGCAGTTCCTGGCGCTCGACCTCCTTGGCGTTGATGCGGTTCTGCAGGTCTTGGCGGTTAGGATTCAAGGTCAGCTCGCGACCGGCGGAGACGGTCTTGGGCTGACTGGCCAGTTGTTTTTTCAGGGTTTCCAGGCCGGCCTTGGTCGAGGCGATGGCGCGGATGGTGTTGTTGCGTTCGGTGCGCAGGTCGTTCAGGCCCTGGGAGGTATCGGCCAGGCGCTGGGAAATGCTGACGGCGCCCAACTGGTTGAGGTAGGTCTGGATCTGTTTCTTGTAGACGATGATATTGGCGCCGGTTTCCTTGACCTCGGTGTCGAAGAACGTATACAGGCTGACCCGGCCCAGGGTCTTGGTGCGTTGCAGCTGGTACTCCTCGATCCAGTTGCGCAGCACGTCCTGGGCCACGGCCGGATCGTCCCAGGTGAAGGTCAGTTCCATGACCGACGAGCCTGGCTCGTGGCGCACCTTGAAGCCCTTTTCCAGGTTCTCGGCCAGGCGCTCGGCTGCCGAGCGCCGTTCGGCCAGGCCGATCAGTTCGAACAACCGGTGCACGGTGTCGAACACTGCGTAGACCGAATCCTTGAGCAGGTTCTTGACCGAACCCATGAAGCCCGCTTCTTCCCGGGCCTTGGACATTTCGGCCAGGTATTTTTCGGCCACCGTACGGGTGATCGGTCGGCCGGTGAGCATCCGTTCTTCGTCCAGCAACGGGTCGCGCAAGGCACTGGGCAACACGATCGACTGGCGGTTGGACAGCTCGATCGGCACCGTGCTGCTGTCGCGGCCAGGCTTGACCAGCAGCAGGGCGGTGGACTCGTAGCGGTTGGGCAGCAGGAAGGCACCCAGCACCACGATGACAAACGTCACCAGCACCGTGGTCTGCACTTCACGCCTGAAAATGAAAAACAGGCGCAGCAGATCACGAAATGAACGGATGTTGATCATGTGTCTTTTCCCTGACAGTTAGTTCTGCAACTCGTAATTCACGCCAAAGCCCAGGGACTTGGAGAACGGGATCAACTGGTTGAAGTACAGGTTGACGCCATCGGCCTTGTTGCCGACCGTGGATTTGGGCACGAACACCACATCGCCGCGTTGCAGCAGCACCGGGCCCCGGGGCGCCTGGGGGCTGGACCAGAGCATCTTGCTGTAGTCGAAAAAATAGGTCTTGTAGAGGCCGTTGTCTTCCTGGCGCAGCAAGGCCACTAGTTGCGCGTCGCCGTCAGGGGCCACGCCGCCGGCCCCGATGATGGCCTGGTCCAGGGTGGTGGCGACGGTCACCGGCAGGTTGGTCGAGTTGCGCACCGCGCCACCGATGAACACCGTGTTGCCCGGCGCCTGGTTGATGTTGATGGTCATCGCGGTCTCGCGATAGATGCCCTTGAGCTGGTTCTGCAGGTGCGCGGTCAGTTGCGGGACGGTCAGGCCGGCGGCTTGTACGGTGCCGACCCAGGGATAGGAAAAGGTGCCGTCGGTGAGCACCTGAAACAGCGTCAGTTCATAGAGGGTGTTGGCCGTGAAGGCCGAAATGGTCGGCGGCTCGCCGGTGTTGCGCACGATACGCAACGTGTCGCCGGCTCGAATCTTCTGCGCCGGCAACGGCTTGCCGGCCAGCGCAAGCCCGGCGGTGCGGCCGGCCTCGATCAAGGCGCTGTCGTCCGGTACGCCGACCCTGGCCGGGGTGTTGCAGGCACCGAGCGCCAGCAGGCAGGCGGCCAGCAGCACGGATTTGAAAGGGCGCATATACATCCGATCCATGAATACAGCTCCCTGACGGGGAAAACATGCCGGCCCACAGCGCCGGGTTGCAAGTGCCGCGTGCCAGAACGCACACGCGGCCGGTCACGCAGCGGTTCAGGCCTTGGCGGTCTGGGCCGGCACGCGCCCGTAGATGTCGGTAAAGCGCACGATGTCGTCTTCGCCCAGGTACTCGCCGCTCTGCACCTCGATCATCACCAGGTCGATGACCCCGGGGTTGACCAGGCGGTGAGTGTGGCCGGGCTTGATAAAGGTCGACTCGTTGGTGTCGAGCATGAATTCGCGCTCGCCGTTGGTGACCGTGGCCATGCCGCTGACCACGATCCAGTGCTCGCTGCGGTGGTGATGCATCTGCAACGACAGCGAAGCCTGCGGGTGCACCACGATGCGCTTGATCTTGAAGCGCTTGCCCTCCTCAAGCACGGTGTAGGTGCCCCACGGCCGGGTGACGGTGCGGTGCAGGCGATAGGCTTCATGGTCCTGGCGCTTGAGTTCCTGGGCGATGAGCTTGACGTCCTGACTGCGGTTGCCGTCGGCGATCAGCAGGGCGTCGGGGGTGTCGATGATAATCAGGTTGTCCAGGCCGACCGCGCCGACCAGGCGCTTGGGCGAGTCGATGAAACAGTTGGTGACCTCGTGCAGCACGGTCTGGCCGTTGCACTGGTTGCCCTGGGCGTCGGCCGGGGTCAGTTCGCGCAGGGCCTGCCACGATCCGATATCGCTCCAGCCCAGTTGGCAAGGGACCACCGCCACTCTGGCCGAGTGCTCCAGCAGGGCGTAGTCGATGGAAATGTCCGGCACCTGCGCGAACAGGTCATTGTCCAGCTCGACCTGTAATTCATGGCTGCCTTGCTTGGTGGTGCTGTGGGCCAGGCAGGCGCTGACTGCGTCGAGCACCTCGGGGGCATGCAGGCGCATTTCGGCCAGCAGGGTGTCGGCGCGCAGGCAGAACATGCCGGCATTCCACAGGTGCAGCCCGCCGTCGACCCAGGCCTTGGCCGTGTCGGCGTCGGGTTTTTCGACAAAGCGCGCCACCTGGTAGCCGTCGCCATTGAGCTTCTGGCCCTTTTCGATGTAGCCAAAGCCGGTTTCCGCTTTGTCGGGCACAATCCCGAAGGTCACCAGCCAGCCCTGTTCGGCCAGGTGCCGGGCCTGGGCCACGGCGGCCTGGAATGCCTCGATGTCCGAGATCAGGTGGTCGGCCGGCAGGATCAGCAGCTGCGCATCCTCGCCGTACAACGTGGCCACGTGCAGCGCGGCGGCCGCGATGGCCGGTGCCGTGTTGCGCCCCACCGGCTCCAGGATGAAGTCGAGTCTGGCGCGCTTTTTATTCAGCGGCCGGTAGTCGTCGACCGTGCGGAAATACACTTCACGGTTGGTGACGGTCAGCAGGTGTTCGACCTGGGGAATGCCGGTGGCGCGGTTGAAAGTTTTTTGCAGCAGGCTTTCGCCATCGGGCAGGCGCATGAACGGCTTGGGCATGGCCTGGCGCGAGACCGGCCACAGCCGGGTGCCGGAACCGCCGGCGATGATGCAAGGGATGAGGGTACTCATCAATCAATAAACCTCTCGGTTGAGCAGCACGGCCGGAACCGTGCGCAGAAGGATGTAGAGATCGAACCAGACGGACCAGTTTTCGATGTACTCAAGATCGAATTCGACGCGCTTCTCGATTTTTTCCACGGTATCTGTCTCACCCCTGTAGCCGTTGATCTGCGCAAGTCCTGTAATGCCCGGTTTGACGCGATGCCGCGAGGTGTACTCCTTGACCGCTTGCTCGAAGAGAATGCCGGCCGCTTTGGTGGCTGTGGCATGGGGGCGCGGGCCCACCATGGACATGGTGCCGGCCACCACATTGAACAGCTGTGGTAGCTCATCCAGGCTGGTTTTACGGATGAAGCGACCGACCCGCGTGACCCTGGCATCGTGGCGGGTGGTTTGGTTTTCCGCCGTGGCATCGGCCTGGTGCTGATGCATGGAGCGAAACTTGAAGACCTCGATGAGGCGATTGTTATAGCCATAGCGTTTCTGCCGGAACAGCACCGGCCCCTTGGAGTCGAGCTTGATGGCTATGGCGATCAGTAGCATGACCGGCGACAGCAGGGCGACGGCCAGTGACGACAGCACGATGTCCTCGGCGCGCTTGATGAACGGCGACCAGCCGTTGAGCGGCACATCCGAGGCATTGAACATCGGCAGGCTGGCCACTTCGGTGATGCGGTTATGGGTGTGGCGAAAGGCAATCATGTCCGGCACCAGCAGCACATTGACCGGTAACCGGCGCAACTCGCGAATGATGTAGTCCATGCGGTTTTCGGCCGTCCAGGGCAGGGCCACCAGCACCTGGGTGACCTTGTCTTCGCGGATCAGGCGCTCCAGGTCACCGGTATTGCCCAGCAGCGGCAGGTTGGCAACGGTCTTGGGCATGCGCCCGATGCGATCGTCGATGAAACCGCTGACCCCCGAACGAATGTCCTGATGCTGGAGCAGGTATTCGGCCAGGCGCAGGCCGTTCTCGGTGGCGCCCAGAATCACTGCGTTCTGCAGGAACAGGCCTTTCTTCATCAGGTGGCGGAACAGCACCAGTAACAGCAGGCGCAGCAGGCACAGCAGGGCCAGGGTCGACAGGTACCAGACCAGCAGCGTGTCCTGGCTCACCGACTGCAGCACTTGCATGAAGTGATGCATGATCAACAACAGGCCGAAGGCCGCCGTCCAGGCGAACAGGATCATGCGCATGCGCAGCGAGTTGCTGAACAAGGCCTCGGAGTACACGCCCAGCGCCTGGAACATCATCACGCAGATCAGGCCGAAGACCAGCAGCATGCCCAGTTGGCCCTTGGCCTGATCGACCTGGATCGCAGGTGCCAGTGCCAGGATCACCAGCCCTGGCACCACGCAGGCCAGGCCATGAGCCAGGCGAATGCCGAACAGGAAATATTCCACCAGGCTGGTTCGGGTCAGCGACAGGCTGTCGACGGGCTGCAACCGCATAGGGTTTCCTCACTGCGTGTCGGTCCTTTGCTCAAGCGTCGGTCCTTGAAATCCATGGCTTGACAGGAGAGGGTCAAAAAAATGTCTATTTGTAAGAGCTTGGAAAATATAGTCATTGTTTTGGCGTTTGCAGGCTTGATTGCTCCTTGATTTTCAGTCACTTGTTAACAGTTCTGACGATTGCTGTAGCTAATGCCTTGTTTTCATGTAGGACGTATCTGTGATGGCGGACAGAAGCCGCTCTCGGTCAGGCTTTTTGACAGTAAAGCCCATGCAACAAAAAACGTCGGGTTCGACACGCGGATTTGCCGGACAGCGAACGTGCAAACCGCCCGCCTGCAGTTTCTTTCCCCAATAAAACCGGGCCGATGCAGGCGCTGGCCGGGGTACGAAAAAATTACTGGCGCTCGCGAGCGCTTTTGTTTTGGCCAGGGTCATATGCAGGTATCGCCCGCCGCCCGCGACGAACCTGCCCAGGGCAACGCCTGGCGTCCGGCGCGGACGTGGCAACCATCATCGATTACAGGGGACCGTCATGGCTCAACGCAGAGCGATTCTGATTCTTCATGGCAAGCAGTCGCTCAATGAGGATGTACGCAGTGCCGTCAGCCGCAAGCGCGAGGAGGGCTGGCAGCTGGATGTGCGCCTGACCTGGGAAGGTGGCGACGCGCAACGGCTGGTCGCCGAGGCCCTGGCCGCCGGTCATCGACGGGTGATTGCCGGCGGTGGCGACGGCACCTTGCGCGACATCGCCGAGGCGCTGGCCTTGAGCGACGTGCCAGTGGACGATGATGATCCGTTGAGCCTGGTGATCCTGCCCCTGGGCACGGCCAATGACTTTGCCCGTGCCGCCGGCGTGCCGCTGGAAGTCGATGCCGCCATGGACTTGCTGGACGCCCCGGCACGCCCGGTGGACCTGGGCGAGGTGGACGGCAAGCTGTTTCTCAACATGGCCACCGGCGGCTTCGGCAGCCAGGTGACGGCCAATACCTCTGAAGACCTGAAAAAGGTCCTGGGCGGTGCCGCCTATCTGTTCACCGGGTTGAGCCGTTTCAGTGAACTGCATGCGGCCTATGGCGAGTTGAGCGGCCCGGACTTCCAATGGAGCGGCGACCTGCTGGCACTGGGTATCGGGAACGGACGCCAGGCCGGCGGTGGCCATGAACTGTGCCCCACGGCGCTGGCCGATGATGGCCTGCTGGACATCAGTATTCTGCCGGCCCCGCAAGAACTGGTCGGTACGCTCAAGAGCCTGCTGTCCGGCGGGCTGGGTATCGAGAACATGTTTGTCCGCGCCCGCCTGCCGTGGGTCGAGATCAAGTCGGCACAAGGCCTGGACATCAACCTTGATGGCGAGCCGTTGTCGATCAAATCGATGCGTTTCAGTGCGCGGCCGGCAGCCTTGCGGGTGCATTTGCCAACGGGGTCCGCGCTCTTGGGTGCCAGCGAAACGCCCTGGCTCAGTCGCGCTGACTGACGCCTGGGGGCGTAGCGGTTGCTGCCTGATCGCCGAGTCTGGCGAGCAACCGATGCTGATCATCATCGTCCAGCGGCAACTCGCCGGTGTGCGGGTCGATCAGCTCCAGTTGCCAGGCCAGCAGGCCCAGGCAGTGCCTGAGCGTGGCGATGGCCTCAAGGCTCAAGCCATGACTATCAATCAACCGCGCCAGGCGTTGCTGCAGTTGCAGGGTGAAGGCTGCCATAGCGTCCAGCGAGGCGCCGGCAGCCTGCTCGGTGAGGCTGAGCAGGGTCGCTTGCAGGCAGGCGATGGCGTCTTCGTCATCGGCGATCATTTCCAGATGAGTCACGCATTCGTGCAACCGGTGCAGCAAGGCCTGGGACTGGGTCACGAATTGATCGTGTCGATGCAACCATTGATTGCTGTTCAGCATCCTTGATCTCCATGCTCAATGGATAGCGCACACAGGGCGTGCGTTATGAATGCCTGACAGTTAATTTTGGTTTTGTTGGAAAGTCTGTAGGGCGTTTCTGAATGTTGTCTGGCTGTGATATTCAACCGCCTTGAACGCACGACAGAGGCTGCAGCAGGCGCGCACCCGGACGCGCAATAGCGCCCGGGCAGGTGTAAGGGTCGCAAATCCTGAAGCACGGTCAACGGCCTGACTCCATTCATGCGTTGAGAAGGTCGTCACAATAATGGCTATCGAATATGACGAGTATCGGGCGCGCCCCGAGCCGGACTCAGGCTTACCCTTACGCTCGGGCATTCCAATTGGCTTTGCGGGAGGGCTTGCAGGCCTGTCGGACAGTGGCAATCAAGGCACCACTCAAGCATGATGACTGTATGACATCAATGACTCCGATTGACTGCAAATAGCCTTCAAGGGTCGCTAAGGTCTGGCGTTTCCCAGCCGATAAACCGGCTGGCAGACTCATCGTTATCAACGCTTCAGGAGCTATAAATGGCCGGCATTCTCGACACAGTAGATCAGCGCACACAATTGGTGGGCGAGAATCGCCTGGAAATCCTCATGTTCCGCCTGGCCGGTCGTCAGTTGTTCGCGATCAACGTATTCAAGGTCCAGGAAGTGCTGCAGTTGCCCAAGCTGACGCTCATGCCGCAGCGTCATTCATTCGTGTGCGGCGTGGTCAACCTGCGTGGCCAGACCCTGCCGGTGATCGACCTGTCCCAGGCCATCGGCATGCGCCCGCTGGTGCCAGGCCCGGAAAGCACCATCATCGTGACCGAGTACAACCGTACGGTGCAGGCATTTCTGGTCGGGGGCGTCGATCGCATCATCAACCTGAACTGGGAAGCGATCATGCCACCGCCGGCCAGTGCCGGTCGCCAGCATTACCTGACGGCCATCAGCAAGGTCGATGACCAGTTGGTGGAAGTGATCGACGTGGAAAAGGTCCTGGCCGAGATCGTGCCGTACAACGCCAAGGTCTCACGCGAAAAACTCGAGGACCCGATCCTGGATCATGCGCACGGGCTCGAAGTGCTGCTGGTGGACGACTCCAAGGTGGCCCTGGCCCAGTTGCGCGATACCCTGTCACAGCTGGGCCTGAAGCTGCACACGGCCAGCGATGGCCTCAAGGGCCTGAACATGCTCAAGGCTTGGGCCGACACCGGCATGGACATGAACGAAAAACTGCTGATGGTCTTTACCGACGCCGAAATGCCGGAAATGGACGGTTATCGCCTGACAACCGAAATCCGCAACGATCCGCGACTGAAAGGGTTGTATGTGGTGTTGCACACCTCATTGTCGGGCAGTTTCAACGAATCGATGGTCAAGAAGGTGGGATGTGACAACTTTCTGTCCAAGTTCCAGCCCGACAAACTGGTGGACATCGTGCGCGACCGGTTGAAAATGGTGCTGGAAGGCTAAAATTTGCGCAAAGCCTGTAAGCTGTGGCGCGAGTCTTGAAGTGTTCGTGTCACACAAGGAAAAGCCGGCCATGGCCATGTTACAACTCAGCGCGCTCTACCGTTACCCCCTCAAGTCCTGCAAGCCCGAGGTGCTCGACAGCGCCCGCTTCGATGCGCTGGGGCTGGCCGGGGACCGCCGCTGGATGCTGGTCGATGCGGCCACGGGACGTTTTCTGACCCAGCGCGCCTTGCCACACATGTCGCAACTTTCAGTGCTGTGGAATGCCACCGGTGGCGTCACGCTGGCCGCCGAGGGCCTGGGCTCGCTAGACGTGGCCGTGCCCTGTGATCAGGCCGATACCCTGCGTGGCGTGACGGTCTGGCGCGACAGCCTGCAGGTGCCTGATGCCGGTGACGAGGCCGCCGCCTGGGTCAGTGCCTTTATCGGCAAGCCGGCCCGCATGGTGTACATGCCCGAGGGTCGGGCGCGCTGGTTGCCGGATGGCTATGGCACGGTCGACGACAAGGTGGCATTTGCCGATGGCTTTCCGCTGTTGCTGATTGGTCAGGGCTCGCTGGACGATCTTTCGGCGCGCATCGGCCGGCCGCAGGAGATGCTGCGCTTTCGGCCCAACCTGGTGATCAGCGGGGCCGAGCCGTTCGCCGAAGACAGCTGGAAGCGCATTCGTATCGGTACGATGGAGTTGCGGGTGCTCAAGGGCTGCTCGCGCTGCATCCTGACCACCATCGATCCGGCCACCGGCCTGCGCAGCCAGGACCGCGAACCCTTGACCACGCTCAGGACCTATCGACAGGTCGAGGGCGAGATCTTGTTCGGGCAGAACGTGGTGGGTGACGGGGAAGGGCGGCTGGAGGTGGGGATGGCGGTCGAGGTGCTGGAGTAGGGCCCTTTAGGACCCCTCTAAAAACGACCTGCGTTTCATCGCTGCGTTAAAAACACGCTCGTGCGCGAGTCCGATCGTGCGCGATCCCGGTCAAAATGCTCATTTAAAACCTGTAAAGTCGAACTTGACTCCGACCGTTTTTCGCCTGTTTTTGTGGGGCCGCCGTCGGTATTGCGCTGACTGCCTCGCCTACGTTTATAGAGGCCCCCCTTTATGGCGTGGCTTCGCGCACTTTCCCCAGTCCTATCCGTCCAGATCAGCGGCCGGTTGATTGCGCGTCTGTCGTTCCTTTATGAAACACAAGTATTGTATTAAAAGGTACACGCTGCCAGCATCAGGTTTGATGTATGTTCGCATTATTATTGATGTTGTAAGCGAGGTTCGATCATGAGAACGACCGTTACGATTGATGACGCCCTGTACGCGCGCGCCCTGGAAGTTGCAGACCCCAACATGGACAAGGCCGATTTGTTTCGTGAAGCCGTACAGACGTTTGTCCGTGTCCAGGCGGCCAAGCGCCTGGCTGCCCTTGGCTCTTCAATGCCCTCGATCAAGGACATTCCACGCAGAAATGAAGATTTGAAATGATGGATGTATTGGTCGATACATCCATCTGGGTGGCGCACTTTCGAACTCACAATCAGCCCCTGGTGCAATTGCTTGAGCATGATCGAGTGCTGATCCACCCTATGATCCTGGGTGAGCTGGCGTGCGGTACGCCGCCTGCGCGGGTTCGAACGCTGGCTGACCTTTCCAGCTTGAAGCATTGTCAGCAACCTGCCTTAAGCGAAGTGATGACCTTTGTAGAGCAGCACAAGCTGTATGGTCTGGGATGCGGACTGGTCGACATGACCCTGTTGGCATCAGCCTTGATCACTCGTGCCAGGTTGTGGACGCTGGACAAACGACTTGCCAGTCTGGCCACACGCCTGCAGATCAACTACCAGCCCCTTTGACAGGCCCCTGCATACTTACTGTTGCGGTTGCCGCTTTGCCAACACTGATTGCAGACGCCTGGTGATTTGGGGGCGGGTTGTTCTTGCAGGCTATGGTCTGGCTGGGGAGAGGGTCGCAACCTCTCTCACAGACCGCCCCGGTCAAAGAACAACCCGGCCGCAAGCGTGGAGCCTGGCCGTTCAGCCCTTACAAGTCATCAAAAAACCGTTCATGCCAATCCACCAGCGGCTGCGGCGAGTTGAGCTTCTGGCCGTAGATCACCGAATACGACAGCACGTTCTGCACATACTGGCGCGTCTCGTCGAACGGAATGCTTTCGACCCACACATCGAATGCCAGGTGATTGGCACCCTTGAGCCATTGCCGCACGCGGCCCGGGCCTGCGTTGTAGGCGGCCGAGGCCAGGACCCGGTTGCCATTGAACTGGCCATGCACCTGGCTCAGGAACGCGGCACCCAACTGGATATTGGTATCCGGGTTCAACACCTGCTGCGGTGAGGCCAGCGGGATATTGAAGCGCTTGGCGGTCTCCTTGGCGGTGGCCGGCATCAGCTGCATCAGGCCGCTGGCGCCGACACCTGAGCGAGCGTCATCCATGAAGGCGCTTTCCTGACGGGTTATGGCAAACACCCAGCTCGAATGCAGGCCGCGCAGATTGGCTTCACGCACCAGGGTGTCGCGATAGGCCATCGGGAAGCGGATATCCAGATCGTCCCAGTACTGCGCCTGGCTGATGGTGCGAATGGCCGGGAAGTACCATTTCAGGTCATAGGCCAGTTTGGCCTGGGCGACCATTTCATCGCGGCTGAAATGACGGCTGACGTGATACCACTCACGGCGTCCGTCGACGATCTCGCCCCGGTCATGAAACTCCAGGGCACGGCGCACGCCTGGGGTGTTGCGCACCTTGGTGATCAGCGCCTGGCTGAGCAGCAGCGGCTTGTTGTTGAGCTGATAAGGGTTCTGGGTACGATCGGCGGCCAGGAAGCCGTAGAAATCACGCTCCTTGGCCACGTCCTTGTACAGGGTTGGAATCTGTGGATTGTTCGGTTGCGCCAGCTCCAGCGCACGCGCTTCCCAGTAACGCCAGCGGTTGGTGTCGGCCAGCGACGGCGGCAGGCGCCGGGCCAGGTCGTAGGCGTCCTGCCAGCGGCCCAGGCGCAGCAGCAGGCGCATGCGCCATTCGCTGACCGTGTCGTCGCGCAGTTCGGGGTCGTAGCGGGTCATGACGTCCAGTGCGCGGTCGTCATAGCGCCGCGCCAGGGTCAGGCCGATCTCCTTGGCGATCTCGACTTTCTCTTCCCGGGAAAAGCGCAGGCTGGTGGCATAGCCATCGAGCATCGCCAGCGCTTTCTGCGGGTCCTGGCGTGCCAGGCGGCGCAGGCCCAGGCCGACGACATCGGACATGGCCTCGTCGACCGGCATGAACTGCGCCGGGTTGTTGAGCATCTCGGGCTTCTGCGCCACGGCCAGCAACAGCTTGCCCTGGGGCGCCAGGGACGTGAGGCTGTCGACCAGCGTCTTGGCCAGCGTGTAGTTGCGCGCCTGGGCGGCGAGCTTGGCACGCTGCCAGCGTTTTTCTTCGGGTAACTGGCCAGCAGCTGCCCATTGCGCGAAAAAGGCATCGCAGGCGCCGGGCAGGGTCTTGCTGGTCATCCACAGTTTTTCGGCGCTGGCAAAGCCTTCGGCGCGCTGACCGTGGCCGATCTGGTACTGGCCATACAGGCAGTCCAGCTCGGTGAAGTTCATCTTCGGGTCGTAGTACTTGACGAAGGTCGCCCAGTCGCCGCGCTCGGACAACCAGCGCAGCCAGCGCAGTTTCATCCAGTTGGCCTGCGGCAGGTCGCCATGCTCGGCCAGGAATTTCTCGATCTCGGCGTTGCTGGCGCTTTTCAGGCGGGCCGTCAGTTCGTCGTATTCGAGGTAGGGCTGCAGCGGGTAGTCGGCCAGCGCCACGCTGCTGGCCATGTACGGCCCGGTATCGCCCCGCGCCAGGGCACGCTTGGCCTCGTCATAGAGTTTACGCTGTTGGCTGAGGTCCGCCGCCTGGGCATGGGTGGCGGCCGTGATGGAGAGAAGCAGGCAGGATACAAGGCTGAACAAACGACCGCGCATGGGACTTCCGGGCTGGTGAGTCGTAAAAAGTGCCGCTAGCTTAGCCTTTTGCCACCTCCGGTTGAAAGCATTGCCGTCCATCGAGACTCACCTGGAAATAAATCTTTGTCCCGCAGGGTGCAGGTGGCGGGCTTCAAGGGTATTGCCCGGTCATCGGATGCCGACATTCGCCCGCCATCTCAGGTAGAATACGCGCCCGGTTTTTGGAGAAGATCATGACCCTGCTCAAATTCAGCGATGTGTCCCTTGCCTTCGGCGCCATGCCATTGCTGGACAAGGTCTCCTGGCAGATCGCCCGTGGCGAGCGGGTGTGCATCATCGGCCGCAACGGCACTGGCAAATCCAGCATGTTGAAGCTGGTCAAGGACAGCCAGAAGCCTGACGAGGGCTCGATCTGGCGTGCGCCAGGGCTCAAGATCGGCGAATTGCCGCAAGAATTGCCCGAAGCCGACGAGCGGACCGTGTTCGACGTGGTTGCCGAAGGCCTGGACGGTGTCGGCGCGCTGCTTGCCCAGTACCATCACCTGGCGCAGAACTGCGTCACCGAAGACGACCTCAATCAGCTCATGCATGTGCAGCAGGAGCTCGAGGCCCGTGACGGCTGGCGCCTGCAGCAAGTGGTCGACAGTACCCTGAGCCGCCTGCAACTGCCGGCCGACAAGACGCTGGCCGAGTTGTCCGGTGGCTGGCGCCGGCGTGTGCTGCTGGCCCAGGCACTGGTGTGCGAGCCCGACCTGCTGCTGCTCGACGAACCGACCAACCACCTGGACATCGGTGCCATTGCCTGGCTTGAAGAGGCCCTCAAGGATTTCCAGGGCGCCGTGCTGTTCATCACGCACGACCGCTCGTTCCTGCAGAACCTGGCGACCCGGATCCTGGAACTGGACCGTGGCGGCCTGATCGACTGGAATGGCGACTACGCCAGCTTCCTGGTGCACAAGGAAGCCATGCTGTCGGCCGAAGAGACCGCCAACGCGCTGTTCGACAAGCGCCTGGCCCAGGAAGAGGTCTGGATCCGCCAGGGCATCAAGGCCCGCCGTACCCGTAACGAAGGCCGTGTGCGCGCCCTGAAGGCCCTGCGGGTCGAGCGTGGCGAACGTCGTGAGCGCACCGGCAAGGCCAATATCCTGATCGAGTCGGCCGACAAGTCCGGCAAGCAGGTTATCGTGCTGGACAACGTCAGCTTTGCGCACCCGGGCGGCCCGCAACTGATCAAGGACTTCTCGATGGTCCTGCAGCGCGAAGACCGCATCGGCCTGCTGGGCGCCAACGGCACCGGCAAGACCACCTTGCTCAAGCTGATGCTCGACAACCTGCAGCCGACGTCTGGCACGGTCGAGACCGGCACCAAGCTGGAAGTGGCCTACTTCGACCAGTTGCGCCATCAACTGGAACTGGAAAAGACGGTAATCGATAACATCGCCGAAGGGCGTGACTTCATCGACATCGACGGCCAGAGTCGCCATGTGTTGAGCTACCTGGGTGATTTCCTGTTCAGCCCGCAGCGTGCCCGCACGCCGGTCAAGGCACTGTCCGGTGGCGAGCGGGCACGGTTGCTGCTGGCCAAGCTGTTCAGCAAGCCGGCCAACCTGCTGGTGCTCGACGAACCGACCAACGACCTGGACGTCGAGACCCTGGAGCTGCTTGAAGAGGTGCTGTCCAACTACAAGGGCACTGTGCTGATGGTCAGCCACGACCGGGCATTTCTCGACAACGTGGTGACCAGCACCCTGGTGTTCGAAGGCGAGGGCAAGGTTCGCGAATACGTGGGCGGTTACCAGGACTGGCTGCGCCAGGGCGGATCGCCACGCCTGCTGGGCGTGGCCGACAGCAAGTCGGGCAAGGCCGAGCTCAAGAGCGCCGTGGTGCCGCCTGTGGCCGCCGCGCCCGTGGCGGCAGCGCCTGCAGCCAGAAAGAAGCTCAGCTACAAGGAGCAGCGCGAGCTGGAAGCCTTGCCGGGGCAGATCGAGCAGGCTGAAACGCAACTGGCGACCCTGAGCGCCGAGATTGCCAAGCCGGCGTTCTATCAGCGACCCTCTGCCGAAGTGACGGCGATGCTGGCCAAGGTCGAGACGGTGCAGGCCGAGCTGGATGCGCTGCTTGAGCGCTGGGCCGAACTGGACGACTGATGAAACGAAAACGCCCGGTTGATACCGGGCGTTTTTCGAGGCGGCTCGCTTACTCCTGTTTCTTCAGGCGTACGGCCAATACGTCACATGGCGCGCCATGCAGTACATCGTTGGCGGTCGAGCCCAGTAGCAGTGCCAGGCCATGACGGCCATGGCTGCCCACCACGATCAGGTCGCAATTGTGTTCACGGGCGAGCTTGTGGATCTCCTGGCGCGGCTGGCCATATTCCAGGTGGCTTTCGCCGGTCTTGATGTCCGGGTACTTGAGTTTGATCTGCTCCAGCTTGGTCTTGGCCTGGTCGATCTGCTGCTGTTGCAGTTGTGACAGGTCCATCGGCACATCGCCACCAAAGGCCATGGCCATGGGTTCGACGATATGGACGGTCGATAGCCTGGCACCACTGACCTGGGCCAGTTCGCGTGCCTTGCGGATGACCGGATCGCATTCTTCGGTGAGGTCTATGGCAACCAGGATGTGTGTGTACGGCATGAGGGTATCCTCCGGAAGATTGCATGCGGCGAGTATGACCCTTTCGCGCCCTTCTGGGCAGGCCGTTGTGGGCCAGCGTTTTATTGATTTTTGTAAGGCCTGGGTAAGGCGGGGGCAAGAAATATGACGAGCTGGATCATTCTGTCAATCATTTGTGTGATGTTGAGCCCTCTGGTGTGGATGATGCCCACTCGTCGGCAGAACGGCAGAATGGCCCTGCGCCTTGAGGCGCGGCGCCTGGGGCTGGGCATGCAGCTCAGTCGCGAGGAGTGGCCACACTGGCTGCAACGCGAGCCGCCAGGCTCCTGTGCCCAATACCACCGCCCGCGCCAGGCCGGGCAGACAGCCTGCTGGGCTTACTGGCAAAGTGAACCTGGGGTGTGGGTGAACCGCTGGCGCGAAGTCTGTGAAGACGAGCAGATGATGGCCCATTTCAGGGCGTTACCGGCCGATGTCTACAAAGTCGAGGCCGATACGCAAATGGTCGCGCTGTATTGGGGAGAACGCGGCGATGCACAAGTGTTGCAACATATGAATGCGACACTCAAGGCCCTGGCAGCCAGATGAACAGGGCTGGATGACAGGCATAAAAAAGCCCGATAGCAACATCGGGCTTGGGTGTGGCCAGGCAGGCCGGTAATGCGGTGAGCTGACGGTGCAATGCCGCAGTGATGACGCTGTTATGCGGGTGTCAGGCAATGGCTGGACTCTAGCGGCTTTGCTCTTTTTTGTCGCTTTTTTTCTTCAGAATTTGCTGATGTGAACCGCCACGGTGCACGGGCAGCCGCTGGACTTTGACCCATACTTTGCACGGGTGCCGCTATTGGCAGCGCAGGCGTGTGCCTGCGGGTACCGACCAGGCGGAACATGCAGGCTCGATGCTGGCCCGGTTTCACGGGTTTTTGAGGCGAATTGACAATTGGCCGGTTTTGGATGAAGGTGTGCTACCCAAATCAAACGGGCGTATGAATTGATCGTTTGGTGTCAGACTTTTCTGACAGAATCCTGACTGCCGCGTCGGCGGGTTTGCCTTTGATTTGGCGTGTTCATGACGGCGACGTCGTAGTCTCGTTGGACCCTGCTGTCCGGCGTGTATTGTTCAGCTTCCATATCGTGGAGATCAGTTGATGATTTACGAAGGTAAAGCCATCACGGTTAAGGCTCTTGAAAGTGGCATCGTCGAATTGAATTTCGATCTCAAGGGTGAGTCCGTCAACAAGTTCAACCGCCTGACGCTCAATGAGTTGCGTGAGGCGGTCGAGACCCTCAAGGCCGATGCCTCGGTCAAGGGTGTGATCGTTACCAGTGGCAAGGACGTGTTCATCGTCGGTGCCGACATCACCGAGTTCGTCGAGAATTTCAAGTTGCCTGAGGCCGATCTGGTCGCCGGCAATCTGCAGGCCAACCGCATCTTCAGCGACTTCGAAGACCTTGAGGTGCCGACCGTCGTGGCCATCAACGGCATCGCCCTGGGGGGCGGCCTTGAGATGTGCCTGGCAGCCGACTATCGCGTCATGTCCAGCAGCGCAAAAATCGGCCTGCCTGAAGTCAAGCTGGGCATCTACCCGGGGTTTGGCGGCACGGTGCGTCTGCCAAGGCTGATCGGCGCCGATAACGCCATCGAGTGGATCGCCTCCGGCAAGGAAAACGGTGCCGAAGACGCCCTGAAAGTCGGCGCGGTCGATGCCGTGGTCGAGCCCGGCAAGCTGCAGGCAGCTGCTCTTGATCTGGTCAGGCGTGCCATTGCCGGCGAGTTCGACCACAAAGCCAAGCGCCAGCCCAAGCTCGACAAGCTCAAGCTCAATGCCATCGAACAGATGATGGCCTTCGAGACCGCCAAGGGCTTCGTCGCCGGTCAGGCCGGCCCGAACTACCCGGCCCCGGTCGAAGCCATCAAGACCATCCAGAAGGCCGCCAGCTTCGGGCGCGACAAGGCGCTTGAAGTGGAAGCGGCCGGTTTTGCCAAAATGGCCAAGACCTCGGCGGCGCAGAGCCTGATCGGCCTGTTTCTCAACGACCAGGAGCTCAAGCGCAAGGCCAAGGCCTATGACGCCCAGGCCCGCGAGGTCAAGCAGGCGGCCGTACTCGGTGCCGGCATCATGGGCGGCGGCATTGCCTACCAGTCTGCCGTCAAGGGCACGCCGATCCTGATGAAGGACATCCGCGAAGAAGCCATCCAGCTGGGCCTGAACGAAGCGGCCAAACTGTTGGGCAATCGTGTCGAAAAGGGCCGCCTGACCCCGGCCAAGATGGCCGAGGCGCTCAATACCATTCGCCCGACCCTGTCCTATGGCGATTTCGGCCATGTCGACCTGGTGGTCGAGGCGGTCGTGGAAAACCCCAAGGTCAAGCAGGCCGTCCTGGCCGAAGTCGAGGCGCAGGTGGGTGACAACACCATTCTGGCGTCCAATACCTCGACCATTTCCATCAGCCTGCTGGCCCAGGCCCTCAAGCGCCCGGAAAATTTCGTCGGCATGCACTTCTTCAACCCGGTGCACATGATGCCGCTGGTCGAAGTCATTCGCGGCGAGAAATCCAGCGAAGAGGCCGTGGCCACCACTGTTGCCTACGCCCGCAAGATGGGCAAGAACCCGATCGTGGTCAATGACTGCCCGGGCTTTCTGGTCAACCGCGTGCTATTCCCGTACTTCGGCGGTTTTGCCCGTCTGGTCAGTGCCGGGGTGGATTTCGTGCGCATCGACAAGATCATGGAAAAGTTCGGCTGGCCCATGGGCCCGGCCTACCTGATGGATGTGGTCGGAATCGACACCGGCCACCACGGCCGTGACGTGATGGCCGAAGGCTTCCCGGATCGCATGAAGGACGATCGCCGCTCGGCCATCGATGCCCTCTACGAGGCCAAGCGCCTGGGCCAGAAGAACGGCAAAGGCTTCTATGCCTATGAGACCGACAAGAAGGGCAAGCCGAAAAAGGTCAACGATGCCACCGTGCTCGACGTGCTCAAGCCGGTCATCTATGAGCAGCGCGAGCTGAGCGACGACGACATCATCAACTGGATGATGATCCCGTTGTGCCTGGAAACCGTACGTTGCCTGGAAGACGGCATCGTCGAAACCGCCGCCGAGGCCGACATGGGCCTGATCTACGGCATCGGTTTCCCTCCGTTCCGTGGTGGCGCCCTGCGCTACATCGATTCGATCGGCGTTGCCGAATTCGTGGCCCTCGCCGATCGCTACGCCGAGCTGGGCGCCCTGTATCAACCGACCGCGAAGCTGCGCGAAATGGCCCGTACCGGCCAGAGCTTCTTTGGTCCTGCGTCTGTCAAGGAGTAAACCTATGAGCCTGAATCCGAGAGACGTGGTGATTGTCGACTTCGGTCGCACGCCCATGGGTCGTTCCAAGGGCGGCATGCACCGCAACACCCGCGCCGAAGACATGTCGGCGCACCTGATCAGCAAGCTGCTGGAGCGCAATGCCAAGGTCGACCCGGGCGAAGTCGAAGACGTGATCTGGGGCTGCGTCAACCAGACCCTGGAGCAGGGCTGGAACATTGCGCGCATGGCATCGTTGCTGACCCAGATCCCGCACACGGCTGCCGCGCAGACCGTCAGCCGCCTGTGCGGTTCGTCGATGAGCGCGCTGCACACCGCCGCGCAGGCGATCATGACCGGCAACGGTGATGTGTTCGTGGTCGGTGGCGTCGAGCACATGGGGCATGTGGGCATGATGCACGGCGTGGACCCCAACCCGCACCTGTCGCTGCATGCGGCCAAGGCCTCGGGCATGATGGGCCTGACCGCCGAACTGCTGGGCAAGATGCATGGCATCAGTCGTGAACAGCAGGATGCCTTCGCCCTGCGCTCGCACCAGTTGGCCCACAAGGCCACCGTGGAGGGGCGTTTCAAGGACGAGATCATCCCGATGCAGGGGTATGACGAGGACGGTTTCCTCAAGGTCTTCTCTGAAGACGAGACCATTCGTCCCGACACCACCCTTGAAGGCCTGGCGGCCCTCAAGCCGGCCTTCAATCCCAAGGGCGGTACGGTCACGGCCGGGACCAGTTCGCAGATCACCGACGGTGCCTCGTGCATGATCGTGATGTCAGCCCAGCGTGCCAAGGACCTGGGGCTGGAGCCGCTGGCCGTGATCCGTTCGATGGCCGTGGCCGGTGTGGACCCTGCCATCATGGGCTACGGCCCGGTACCGGCCACCCAGAAGGCCCTCAAGCGTGCCGGCCTGTCGATTGCCGACATCGACTACTTCGAGCTCAATGAAGCCTTCGCTGCGCAGGCGCTGCCGGTACTCAAGGACCTCAAGGTGCTCGACAAGATGAACGAGAAGGTTAACCTGCACGGCGGTGCCATCGCGCTGGGTCACCCGTTCGGTTGTTCCGGGGCGCGGATCTCGGGCACCTTGCTCAATGTCATGAAGCAGCGTGAAGGTCGCCTGGGGGTGGCCACCATGTGTATCGGGCTGGGGCAGGGTATCTCGACTGTCTTCGAGCGCGTCTGATTCTGCGCATGTGAGACCAGCCGGGGCCTTGTGCCCCGGCTTTTGTATTTTTCAGATACGGTTTTTCAAGGGCAGGTTCTGCCCGACTCAAGAGGATTCTGTTGATGCAGTTGCAGCCCGGTCTATATCGTCACTACAAGGGGCCCGAGTACCGGGTTTTCAGCGTCGCGCGTCATTCCGAGACCGAGGAGTACGTGGTGTTCTACCAGGCGTTGTACGGTGATTACGGCATGTGGGTCAGGCCCCTGGACATGTTTCAGGAGACCGTCGAGGTTGACGGCGAGCCTGTGCCGCGCTTTGCTTTGGTCCAGGCCGAAGAAAGTCTTTTTTCCAGGCCGTGAGTCAAAACCGCCCATCAGGCGGTCTGAAAAATCGCTGCGGCATGACAAGCGCTGTTGCAAAACTGTGAGGCAGGTGGCTGCAGTGCCTGCTTTCATGGGGGCAAAGCGCGAGCCAGAGCGTGTTTTATGCATGAGGTGATCGACCCGGCGACGGTTTTGCTGCACAGTCCCGTGCTTGACCTCACTCTGTAGCCACTATATATAGCGGTGCCTTTAGCAGGCTCGCGTCTGTCTTTCATTTATCGTATTCAGGAATTTACTGATCCATGGGCAAATCGCTGGTCATCGTGGAATCCCCGGCTAAGGCCAAGACCATCAACAAGTATTTGGGCAACCAGTACGTGGTGAAGTCGAGTATCGGCCATATCCGTGACCTGCCCACCAGCGGTTCGGCCAGTGCCAGCAAAGAGCCTGCCGCCAAGCGCGGCAAGGCTGCGGCCGGTGATGCGCCGGTCCTGACGCCCAAGGAGAAGGCTCGCCGTCAACTGGTGGCGCGCATGGGTGTCGATCCGGATCAGGGCTGGAAAGCCCAGTACGAGATCCTGCCGGGCAAGGAAAAGGTCATCGAAGAGCTGCGCAAGCTGGCCAAGGATGCCGACACCATCTACCTGGCGACGGACTTGGACCGCGAAGGGGAGGCCATTGCCTGGCACCTGCGCGAAGCCATCGGTGGCGAAGACGAGCGCTTCAAGCGTGTGGTGTTCAACGAGATCACCAAGAAAGCCATCCAGGAAGCCTTCTCCCAGCCGGGCGAGCTGGACATCGACCGGGTCAACGCCCAGCAGGCGCGTCGCTTCCTTGATCGGGTGGTGGGCTACATGGTCTCGCCGCTGCTCTGGCAGAAAGTCGCTCGTGGCCTGTCGGCCGGTCGCGTGCAATCGGTGGCGGTGAAGCTGGTGGTCGAGCGCGAGCGTGAGATTCGTGCGTTCAACCCCGAAGAGTACTGGGAAGTGCACGCCAACCTGGGCACGGCCAAGGGCGCCCAGGTGCGCTTCGAAGTCGCCCGGCACAAGGGCGAGGCCTTCAAGCCGCTCAACGAGGCCCAGGCCACCGCCGCTCTGCAGACGCTCAAGGCGTCCAGCTACAGCATCATCAAGCGCGAAGACAAGCCTACCAGCAGCAAGCCGTCGGCGCCGTTCATCACCTCGACCCTGCAGCAGGCGGCGAGCAATCGCCTCGGCTTTGGCGTGAAGAAGACCATGATGATGGCCCAGCGCCTGTACGAGGCCGGCTACATCACCTATATGCGTACCGACTCGACCAACCTGTCGGCCGATGCCCTGGAGATGGCGCGCAGTTTCATCGAGAGCGAATTCGGCAAGAAGTACCTGCCCGAAGCGCCCAACCTCTACAGCAGCAAGGAAGGCGCCCAGGAGGCGCACGAGGCGATCCGTCCTTCGGACGTCAATACGCACCCAAGCAAGCTGACAGGCATGGAGCGCGACGCCGAGCGCCTCTATGAGCTGATCTGGCGCCAGTTCGTGGCCTGCCAGATGCCACCGGCACAGTACCTGTCGACCACCGTCAGTGTCAGTGCCAGTGACTATGAGCTGCGTGCCAAGGGCCGCATCCTCAAGTTCGACGGCTACACCAAGGTGCTGCCTCAGATCGCCAAGCCAGGCGATGACAGCGTGCTGCCGGACATGGGCGAGGGCGAGGCGCTTGAGCTGCTGGCACTGGAGCCCAGCCAGCATTTCACCAAGCCACCGGCCCGCTTCTCCGAGGCCAGTCTGGTCAAGGAGATGGAAAAGCGCGGTATCGGCCGTCCGTCGACCTATGCTGCGATCATTTCCACGATCCAGGACCGTGGTTACGTCGCACTGCATAACCGTCGGTTCTATTCCGAGAAAATGGGCGATATCGTCACCGAGCGCCTGGCCGAGAGTTTCTCCAACCTGATGGACTACGGTTTCACCGCCGGCATGGAAGAAAACCTCGACGACGTGGCCCAGGGCGAGCGTGACTGGAAAAACGTGCTGGACGAGTTCTATGGCGATTTTCGCAAGAAGCTCGAAGTGGCCGAGGCGGCCGAAGGCGGCATGCGCGCCAACCAGCCGGTGATGACCGACATCCCGTGCAAGACCTGTGGCCGGCCGATGCAGATTCGTACCGCCTCCACTGGCGTGTTCCTCGGCTGCTCGGGCTACAGCCTGCCGCCCAAGGAGCGCTGCAAGGCGACCATCAACCTCACCCCCGGCGACGAGATTGCCGAAGACGACGAGGGTGAGTCCGAATCGCGGGTCCTGCGCGGCAAGCATCGCTGCCCGATCTGCAGCACGGCGATGGATGCCTACCTGCTCGACGAGAAGCACAAGCTGCACATCTGCGGTAACAACCCTGATTGCACCGGCTACGAGATCGAAGAAGGCACCTATCGCATCAAGGGCTATGAAGGTCCGAGCCTGGAATGCGACAAGTGCGGCAGCGAGATGCAGCTCAAGACCGGCCGTTTCGGCAAGTTCTTCGGCTGCACCAATGCCGAATGCAAGAACACCCGCAAGCTGCTCAAGAGCGGTGAGGCGGCACCGCCCAAGATGGACCCGGTCAAGATGCCGGAGCTCAAGTGCGAGAAGGTCGACGACACCTACATCCTGCGTGACGGGGCTTCAGGGTTGTTCCTGGCCGCCAGCCAGTTCCCGAAAAACCGTGAAACCCGCGCACCTCTGGTGATCGAGTTGCTGCCGCACCGTGAAGAGATTGATCCCAAGTATCACTTCCTGTGCGACGCACCGGCCAAAGACACTGAAGGCCGTCCGGCGGTGGTGCGTTACAGCCGCAAGACCAAGGAGCAATATGTGCAGACCGAAGTGGAAGGCAAGCCGACCGGCTGGCGTGCGTTCTACGACGGCAAGGCGTGGAAGGTCGAAGACAAGCGCTGATAGGGTCAGCCCTTGCCGGGTAATCCCGGCAAGGGTGCCTGGCCTCCGGCCTACGCCCGTTCCATTTGTGACTCAGGGGAGTTAGCCGCATGGCTCAAGAGCGTTATACCCGTACCAACCAGAAGATCTACTTCGCAGGCCTGGCCCTGGAAGCGTTGGGCAAGGCCGAGCAGGGCCAGGCCATCAACGCCCAGGCGCAGGTTCAGGCAGGTCGTGAAGCGGTGTTGTTTCATCTGTACGGTGCCCTGCTGGGCCTGTGCCATGAAATCGCCGGTTACTACCGCCTGCCGCAAGCCAATGCGCCACGTGCCGAGCAGTTGCTGACCCCGCAGGTCATCGAGAGTGTGGCCATTCCGGAGCTGGGCGAGTTGATCGAGCTGGCGCAGAACTCGCACACCTGGGTGGCCCGGTTGCTGGCCGCCTATGGCGCGTTGTTCGAGCCACCGCGTGAAGTCGTCAAGCCCAAGGGGGATGTCACCCAGCCGATGATCGTGGCGGTGAACCTGGACCGCGAGCCTGAGCCGGAGCTGGACCGTGAGGAGCTTGAAAGCTGGCGGCAATCGCTCAAAGCACTGGCGGTACGCTTTCGCGAAGGCCTGAACGAGTTCTGAAACCTGTGATGTATGCGACCGTGCGGACTGTTACACTGTCCGCCTTTCGCGGAGTATTTGTACTGATGCCTACTTCTTTTCTTGAAATTGTCGAACTTCCTGACGGTCGTATCGAGCTGCGTCGTGCTGATGACGAGGGTTCGCTGGTGACGCTGAATTTCTCCGAGGACGCCAAGGTCTTCCTGCAGGGTCAGCATGTAGAAGTCGCCAAGGCCATGTTGAGCGTAGGCGTGCAGATGGCCGGGCGTCTGGCAGAAGGCGTGACGGAGAAGGAAGAAGACGGGCCTCGCGTGCTGCACTGAGCCCCGTCGACTTTCCTGAAATCAGCCCAGGCGGATGTTCAGGCTTTGCGCATCGCCGATGCGTGCGGCAGCCATCAATTGCTGGCGTGCTGCAGGGCTGAGGGGATTGAACCAGCTCACCACCGTGTGGCTGCGGCCCAGGCGCAGGACTTCACGAGCCAGTTGCAGGGCGTTCTGATTGCCGCTGGGCTGTAGCAGCAGGATCCGCTCCCGATTCAGGCCTGCCTCACGCAGCCAGTTCTGGGTCAGGCTTGGCGGCGGCGCAACCAGGGTCAGCCAGCGTGCGTTCGGTCCCAGGCTCAACTCTCTCAGCATGGGCGCCAGCAGGCTCAGGCAGTTCCCGGCGGCACCACGCAACGACACTTCACTGAATACGTCCGGAGCGGGCTCTTGTAGCGCTGGCTGCAAGGTCGCGGCCAAAGGCACATCCATGGACACAGGCATGGGCTGGGCCAGGAATGCCTCGAACAGGTGGAGTTGGGTATTGGGTACCGAATGGAACTGCATAGTGTTCTCCCTTAGCGACGAATCACGCCAACGCTCAACCCTTCGATGACCAGCTCCTGCTCCTTGAGGTCGATTTCGATCGGGGCGAAATCGGGATTCTCGGCAATCAGCCAGACCTTGTTGCCTTCGCGCTTGAAGCGTTTGACCGTCACTTCATCGCCGATACGGGCAACGACGATCTGGCCGTTACGGGCTTCACGCGTGGTGTGGACGGCCAGCAGGTCGCCGTCGAGAATGCCGACGTTCTTCATGCTCATGCCATGCACGCGCAGCAGGTAGTTGGCGCTGGGGTGGAAGAAGGCCGGGTTGATGTTGCACGACTCCTCGATATGCTGCTGGGCGAGGATCGGTGCGCCGGCAGCGACGCGGCCGATGACCGGCAGGCTGCTGTCGTCGGCGCGCGCTTCGAAGCCCGGGATGCGAATGCCCCGCGAAGCACCGGGGGTCATCTCGATGGCACCTTTGCGGGCCAGGGCCTTGAGGTGTTCTTCAGCGGCATTGGGTGACTTGAAACCCAGCTTCTGGGCAATCTCGGCACGGGTGGGCGGGTAGCCATTGTCTTCGAGACACTGCTTGATGAAGCCCAGGATTTCGGCCTGGCGTGGCGTCAGTTTGATCATGATGGGCGCTCTGGATTTTTGTACAGTGACTGGGATTATATACAGTGAAGGCGTCTTGGCAATCGCGCCGTTTATTTTTTCGCCAGACGGACGTCTATATAGAGCAGCTGAATGCGCTTGTCAGACCGGCTTGAATACGTGACTGTTCGGCCACAAAATGAACCGCTGACTTGACAACCTGCCTGCCTGAAACGTATGTTTCAAACGATTGTTTTGTCAGGCAGAGAGTCATGGCCCAGTCGGAAACCGTTGAACGTATTCTTGATGCTGCCGAACAGTTATTCGCCGAGCGGGGGTTCGCCGAGACTTCGCTGCGGCTGATTACCAGCAAGGCCTCGGTCAACCTGGCGGCCGTGAATTATCATTTTGGCTCCAAGAAAGCCCTGATCCAGGCGGTGTTCTCGCGGTTCCTCGGGCCGTTCTGCGCCAGCCTGGACCGTGAGCTGGAGCGCCGCCAGACCCGTCCCGAACACCAGCCGGACCTCGAAGAACTGCTAGGCATTCTCGTCGAACAAGCCATGGCGGTGCAGCCGCGCAGTGGCAACGACCTGTCGATCTTCATGCGCCTGCTGGGCCTGGCCTTCAGCCAGAGCCAGGGTCACCTGCGCCGTTACATGGAAGACACCTATGGCAAGGTGTTTCGTCGTTACATGGTGCTGGTCAATGAGGCTGCGCCGTCCATACCGCCCATCGAACTGTTCTGGCGCGTGCACTTCATGCTCGGGGCAGCCGCCTTCAGCATGTCCGGTATCAAGGCACTGCGGGCAATTGCTGAAAACGATTTCGGCGTGCACGCCTCGATCGAGCAGGTCATGCGCCTGATGGTGCCGTTCCTGGCCGCTGGCATGCGCGCCGACAGCGGGTTGACCGACGCGACGATGATTACCGCCCAGCCACGCCCGCGCACCAAGACCGCCGGTGTACCCAACGGTACGGCAGGCATTGCCAAAGCCTGAGCGCCTGCATTGCACCAGGCGGCCGGATCAAGCACCATGCGGCCCTGATCCAAGGCAATGGTGTGAAGGTTTCCTATGAGTTCTGGCCTGCAAGGCTCCTTGATGGTCGATGTCGAAGGCCTCTGGCTGACAGCTGAAGACCGCAGTTTCCTGCGCCACCCGCAAGTGGGTGGCCTGATTATCTTTGCACGCAATATCGAACACCCGCGCCAGGTGCGCGAGCTGTGTGCCGCGATTCGTGCCATTCGTCCCGACCTGCTGCTGGCTGTCGACCAGGAAGGCGGGCGCGTGCAGCGTCTGCGCCAGGGGTTCACCCGCCTGCCGGCCATGCGCTCGATTGCCGAGCGCCCCGAGGCGCAGGCGCTGGCCCGTCATTGTGGCTGGCTGATGGCCGCCGAGGTGCTGGCGGTGGGGCTGGACCTTAGTTTCGCGCCGGTGCTGGACCTGGACCACCAGCGCAGTGCCGTGGTCGGCACCCGTGCCTTCGAAGGCGACCCGGAACGCGCAGCACAACTGGCCGGCGCCTTTATCCAGGGCATGAACGAGGCCGGCATGGCCGCCACCGGCAAGCACTTTCCGGGTCATGGCTGGGCCGAGGCCGACTCGCATGTGGCCATCCCCACCGACGAGCGCAGCCTGGACAGTCTCCGCGCACAGGACCTGGTGCCTTTCGCCCGCCTGAGCCGGCAACTGGCCGCCGTGATGCCTGCCCACGTTATTTACCCGCAGGTCGACGCTCAACCGGCCGGCTTTTCCCGGCGCTGGCTGCAAGACATCCTGCGCGGCGAGCTGCAGTTTGACGGGGTGATCTTCAGTGACGATCTGTCGATGGCCGGCGCCCATGTGGCCGGCGATGCCGCCAGCCGCATCGAAGCGGCGCTGAGCGCCGGTTGCGACATGGGGCTGGTGTGCAATGACCGCGCTGCGGCCGAACTGGCCCTGAGTGCGGCGCAACGCCTGAACGTCACGCCGTCGCCGCGCCTGGCGCGCATGCACGGCCAGGCCCATGCCGCCAGCGAGTACCGCCAGCACCCGCGCTGGCTGCAAGCCGTGCAGGCCTTGCGGGCCGCGCAACTGGTCGACTGATCAGAGAATCCGGTAGAGCAAGCGCTCGATACGGACCCGGCTGACCCTGCGCAGGAATTTGTGCACGCCTTCGGGGTAGTCGGCCAGGGTCTGCAGCTCTTCGAAATGGCCGACGCGCCGGGTGTGCTGCATCAGGTGGGCAACTTCCTCGGCCCGTGGCTGGCGCCATTGACCTTGCGGGTCATCGATCAGCAGGGCGTTTTCCAGGTCCAGGTTGAAGGCCCGCGGGTTGAGGTTGTTGCCGGTCAGCAGCGTGTAGCGCTCGTCAATCCAGATGCCCTTGAGGTGAAAGGTGTTGTCGCCGTCTTTCCACAGGTGCACGTTCAGGCGCTGGCGGGCGATCGCTGCCTGATGCTTGCGGGTGAAGCGGCGCAGGCTGATCTCGTACAGGTAGGGCAGGGCCGAGATGACCTTGAACGGTTCCTGGGGCGGGATGAAGAAGTCGTTGGCGGTCTTGTCGCCAATGATGATGTCGACCTTGACCCCACGCTTGAGCGCCCGATTGACTTCCCGCGTCACGGCCACCGGCAGGTTGAAATACGGGGTGCAGATCGTCAACTGGCTTTCACTGCTGGCGATCAGGTCGCAGATCGTGCGGTTCAGGGCATTGCGTGGCCCGACCCCCAGCAGTGGCGTGATGCGCAGCTCACCATTGTCAGTGATGCCGGTCGAGGTGTCGTAGGCGGCGCGCTTGAGCTGACCACGAAACGCCCGGATCTCGCCTCGCAGGCTGCGCGAGGTCGGGGGTTGTGGCAGGTCGAGGCGATGCACCGCCGGTGATGCAATGATCTCGCGCTGCACCAGGTCGACAAAACTGTCGGCCAGTGCGGCACTGTGGATCAGGTGATAGCGGTCCAGACGGTACTTGTCCTGCTTGTGCAGGTAGACATTGTTGATGCTGGCGCCGGTGTACAGCACGTTGTCGTCGATCACGCTGCCCTTGAGGTGCAGCACGCCGAACAGCTCGCGGGTCTGCACCGGCACGCCGTAGACCGGCACTTCCTGCTCGTATTCCAGGTGCTGGGCCTGGTACCAGGCGCTGTTGCCCGGCTGGCGGCCGGCGCCGATCAGCCCGCGCTGGGCCCGGAACCAGTCGACCAGCACGCGGATGTCCAGGTGCGGACGCGCCTGTTTGGCCGCGTACAACGCGTCGAGGATTTCCTGCCCGGCTTCGTCCTGTTGCAGGTACAGGGCGATGATGTAGATGCGCCGGGTGGCCGAGGCAATCTGTTCCAGCAGGCACCGACGGTAGTCGGCGGCGCTGGGAATCAGGGTGATTGCCTGTTCTGACAAGGCAAAACCGCGCAGCGCGGCCAGGGTCGAGCGTCTGAAGGGGGACTGCATAAGCCTCTCATGGGGTTTGCGCAACAGCCTGCGAGCTTACACCAGAAACAGGCTGTGATGCCCTCAGTAACCGTGCCGCTTGAGCAGCGCGTCGCTGTCCTCTTTGGCCGGTCGCTCGTAATAGCGCAGCAGCTCGGCCGGGCGGTTGGTGAAGAAGCCGTCGACGCCGGCCGCGCTGATGGCCTTGAAGTCTGCGGCAGCGTCCACCGTGTAGGGGTGGATGATCAGGCCGCGGTCGTGGGTCAGGCGGTTCATCCACGGCTTGACCAGGTCCATGTAGCTTTGCTCGCCACCCTCGGCCAGGCGGGACGAGGGGCCGGTGCCCAAGGCGCCGTTGTCCCGGGCCCAGTCGACCCAGGCCTGGAAGTCGGCTTCGGATTTGACCTCCTGGGCAGCGTAGTAGCTGGCCCGGTCCTTGAACCCCGAGTCCTTGAACGCCACCTCGGACTTGCCCGGGATCGACCCCGGGCCGATCCACAGCAGCAAGACCTTGGGCACCTGGGGCATGGCCTTGTGCAGCAGTTGCAGGCTGTTCTTGTCGAAGGTCTGCAGCACCACCCGGCCCGGTCGTTGCGCGACATTGACGTGTCCGGCAGAGGCTGCCGGACGTTCGCCGAGCCAGCCGCGTTTGGCCAGAGCCTTTTGCAGGTCGGCCTCGATGCCCGGAAACTGACCGGGCGCCTTGGTCTCGATGTACAGCCCGGGCTTGTTGGCACCGCCCTCGGCAATGTCGATGACCTCATCGAGGGTCAGAATCTTCAACCCTTTGAAGGCGGCACGCGCGCGGTCCGGGTGAGCCTTGTTGAACCAGCTGCCGGCATCAAGCTGTTTGAGTTCGGCCAGGGTGAAGCGGTTGACGGGCTCATCGGCACGCGCCGGAAACACTTCGGCGACATTGGTGGTACGGCGCAGGTTATCGTCATGCAGCGCGATCAGGACGCCATCCTGGCTGCGCTGCAAGTCCAGCTCCAGGTAATCGGCGCCCAGCTCGCGGGCCAGGACATAGGCCGGCACGGTTTCTTCAGGCGCATCGTACGAGGCCCCCCGGTGCGCGATGACCGCCGGCCACGGGATGCCGGCCTTTTCGCTCAAGGCCTTGCCGGCAGGCTCGCTGGCCAGGGCGGTGCCCGTGCTCAGCACCAGGCCGATCAAGGCCTGGGCAAGCCACTGTCTGGTCGTGGAGAAACGGGGCAATACAACATCCTGCATGTTCAGATTCCTTGCGATGATGAAAAAGGCGCCACGCGCCGTCTGTCGCCTGCCGCCGCCTGACAGCGGTGTCCGGCATGCAGTAATGGCCGCAAGCCTTCAATGCAGGCACTATTGAGCGCGCAAGCAGGCAGTCTAGCTGGCAGTTCAGTCTGTGTGGTCAATGAGTCCAGCGTATGAATGTCCCCAATTTCCCAGGCAGGTCTCATGGAAAACACCACTCACCGGGCCCTCGAAGGTTTCGTCGATATGCTCATGGACGCGATCTGCGTGGTGGACACAGAGGGACACTATGTCTATGTCAACGCCGCGTGTGAGCGGATCTTCGGTTATACCCCACAGGAATTGATCGGCACCCAGATGATCCGTCTGGTCCACCCGGACGACCGGGCGCGCACGCAGGCAGCGGCGCAGGAAATCATGCAGGGACAGCCCAAGCTGCATTTCGAGAACCGTTACCTGCACAAGAACGGTCAGGTGGTGCACATCATGTGGTCGGCCCGCTGGTCGGAGGTGGATCACCTGCGCATTGCCGTAGCTCGCGATATCACTGAGTTCAAGCGCGCCGAGCACCTGCGCCTGAGCCTGTTGCAGATTTCCGAGGCGGCCAATGGCTGTGATGAGCTGCCGGACCTGTACCGACGTATCCATGAAGTACTTGATGAGCTGCTGCCGGCGCGCAACCTGTCGATTGTCCTTTGCGGTCAGCCGCCGGATCACGTGACGTTTGCCTACCACGTCGACGACGAGGCCGACCCGGCCACTGTCCAGGCCCTGGCCCTTGAGGTGATGCGCAGCGGCCAGTCCTTGGTGTTTGCTCCCGACCACGCCACTGCCTGGCCGCAGGCCCTGCGTGAGCGTCTCGACCCGCACGCGCCACCCTGGCTTGCGGTGCCATTGCAGTCCACAAGCGGCATCATCGGTGCCTTGATGATCAAGGGCACTTCCGAGAGCCCGGCCTACACCGCCCAGGATCAATCGGTGCTGCAGTTCGTGTGCAGTCAGGTGGCGGCGGCCATCGAGCGCAAGCAGTTGCACGAACGCTTGCAGTCGATGGCCCGTTACGACCAGCTCACCGGGCTGGCCAATCGCATGCTGCTGCAGGAGCGCCTGCAAGAAGCGATCGAGTCTGCCCAGCGCCACGGCGATCAACTGGCGGTGCTGTACCTGGACCTGGACAAGTTCAAGCAGGTCAACGACACCCTTGGCCACGCGGCTGGCGACGCCTTGCTGCAAGAGGTGGCGCGACGGCTCAAGGCCTGTGTGCGCAACAGCGACACTGTGGCGCGTATCGGCGGCGACGAGTTTGTGGTGTTGCTCGAGCGGATGCAGGCCGACACTGACGCGGCGCGTGTCACGCAATTGATCCACAGTGCCTTGCAGGTACCGATGCAACTGGAAGGGTGGCCCTGGAGCATTGGCGCCAGCATCGGCATTGCCCGTTATCCGCAGGATGCCACTGACCTGGCGCAACTGTTCCGCCATGCCGACCAGGCCATGTATCGCGCCAAGCGTCAGGGCTGATCGGTCAGAGGAGGGCTGCACAAAGCTTCGACTCGGGTTACTGTCGGCACCTTTGAACAGGCTGTGGACGCATTCCCATGACAACGACGGTGCTGGTGCTGGTCGAAAACCTCAACGCATACCTGCCGATTCTGGAAGACAGCGGCTTTCGTTTGCTGCGCGCGCCCACCGCCGCGCTGCGCGCCGAGGCCATTGCCCGGCACGCCGATGAGATCACAGCGGTGGTCACCCGCGGACCGCTGGGTTTCTTTGCCGAAGAAATGGATGCCTTGCCCGGCCTGCGCATCATCTGCGTCAGTGGCGCAGGCTATGAAAAAGTCGATGTGCCGGCGGCCGAAGCGCGCGGTATCCAGGTTACCAACGGCGCCGGCGTCAACGCCCCGACCGTGGCGGACCATGCGCTGGCATTGCTGCTGGCGCTGGTGCGCGACATCCCGCAGGCCGATGCCTCGGTGCGCCGCAGCGAGTGGCGCAAGGCAATGTGCCCGTCGCTGGCCGGTAAACGCCTGGGCATCGTCGGCCTGGGCGCGGTGGGCCTGGCGATTGCCCGCCGTGCCGCCGCGTTCGATATCCACATTGGCTACCACAACCGCCGTGCGCGCCAGGACACCAAGTACAGCTGGTACGCCTCGGTGCTCGAACTGGCCCAGGCGTCGGATTTCCTGCTGCTGGCCACGCCAGGCGGTGCCGACACCCGGCACCTGGTCGACACCTCGGTGCTCGAAGCCCTGGGTGCGCAGGGGTATCTGGTGAACATCGCCCGCGCCAGCGTGGTCGACACCGCCGCCTTGCTCGATGCCCTGCAAGCGCGGCGCATCGCCGGCGCGGCGCTGGACGTGTTCGACGACGAGCCGAATGTGCCTGACGCCCTCAAGCGGCTCGACAACGTGGTCCTGACCCCGCATGTCGCCGGCTTGTCGCCCGAGGCCTCGCATGACTCGGTGCGCCTGGTGGCCGACAACCTGCTGGCCTTCTTTGCCGGCCAGCCTGTGCTGACGCCGGTTTCGTCTTGATAAGACTTGTATTGGTGCGTCATGACCTGATCAGCCCGGACCTGTTCATCACGGTGGCCCAGGAACGCAACCTGACCCGTGCCGGGTATATCTGCATGCACGTCATCACCTGGATTTTTCCCTCACACCACAGGAGCACCCGATGAACACTGTCACCCCTGCCGTACTGGCTGACCTGGCCCCCGAGGGTGTGCTGCGTGCAGCCATCAATCTGGGTAACCCGGTGCTGGCCCAACAGACCGCCGAGGGCACGCTGCAGGGGGTTTCGGTGGCCTTGGCCAAGGCGCTGGCCCTTGAGCTGGGCGTGAGCCTGCACATGCAGACCTTTGATGCCGCCGGCAAGGTGTTCGCCGCGCTGGAGCAGGGCGCCTGGAACCTGGCGTTTCTGGCCATCGAACCGGTACGGGCGGCGCAGATCGATTTCAGCGAACCCTATGTGCTTATCGAAGGCACCTACCTGGTGAATGCCCAAGCACCGTACCAGCGCGTCGAAGAGCTGGACCAGCCGGGGTTGCGCCTGGCCGTGGGGCAGGGCGCCGCCTATGACCTGTACCTGAGCCGCACCTTGCAACAGGCCAGCCTGGAGCGGGCCGAGACCTCGGCCGGGGCGGTGGAGCTGTTTATCGAGCAGGGCCTGGATGCGGTCGCCGGTGTACGTCAGCCACTGGAACAGACAGCGGCCAGCGACCCGCGCTACCGGGTGCTGGACGGCGCCTTTACCGCAATCCGCCAGGCCATGGCGGTGCCGCGCGGGCGCGAGGCCGGCGCGGCGTATGTGCGTGACTTCATCGAGCGCCAACTGGCCGGCGGCTTTGTGCGCGGCGCGCTGCTCGCCAGTGGCCAGACCGACGTCAGCGCGACCGTGGGGTGGCAGTCAAACGCCTGATATTCCTCGGTCGCAAGACCCCTTATGGCATGACCGGGGGGATGTAGGTCAGGGTCGTGCCCAGCGCCCAGAGCAGGAACAGCACGATGGGCGCATGCACCAGCAACTGCACGAACGAGAAGCCGATCAGGTCACGCGCCTTCAGGCCCAGTACGCCCAGCAGCGGCAGCATGTAGAAGGGGTTGATCAGGTTTGGCAAGGCCTCGGCGGCGTTGTAGATCTGCACCGCCCAGCCCAGGTGGTACTGCAGCTCGTTGGCCACTTGCATCACATAGGGCGCCTCGATGATCCACTTGCCGCCACCAGAGGGAATGAAGAAGCCCAGCACCGCCGAGTAGACGCCCATCAGCAATGCATAGGTGTCGTGGGTCGCGATGCTGGTGAAGAACAGCGAAATGTGGTGCGCCAGGGTTTGCGCGTCACTGCCCTTGACCGTGGTCATCAAGGCGGCGATCGAGCCATACAGCGGGAACTGGATCAGCACCCCGGTGGTGGTCGGCACGGCGCGGGCCACCGCATCCAGGAAGCTGCGCGGGCGCCAGTGCAGCAGGGCGCCCAGCATGATGAACAAAAAGTTGTAGGTGTTGAGCCCAGAAATCGCGGTGATCACCGGCTTGCTGCTGAATTCGTTGATCAGCCAGCCCACGCCCAGCGCGACCATCGCCAGGATCAGGATCGGGCTGTATTCCAGCCATTCACCCGGACGCGTGCGCGGGGCCAGCGGCGGCAGGTTGAAGGCCGGGTCCACGCCGCAGTCCTTGGCTTCACGGGCGCTGTTGGGGCCGGGAGCGGTGGCGTAGGCGACGATGATCGAGATCACCACCAGCGCCAGCAGGATCACTCCGGACTGCCAGAGGAAAATGGTCTCGGTAAACGGTATCACACCGGTGATCGACAGGATCGACGGTGGCAGGCTGGCCGGGTTGGCCTGCAACTGCGCCGCCGACGATGAAATACCCAGCGCCCAGACCGCGCCCAGGCCCAGGTAGGCGGCAGCGCCCGCAGCGCGATAGTCCATTTTCAGGTCTGTACGGCGTGCCAGGGCGCGCACCAGCAGGCCGCCGAACACCAGCGAAAGGCCCCAGTTCAGTAACGAGGCGACCATCGAGATCAGGGCGACCCAGGCCACGGCACTGCGTCCGTTTTTCGGGATACGCGCCAGGCGATCAATCAACCGCACCGCCGGCGGCGAGCTGGCGACCACATAGCCGCTGATGACCACGAAGGCCATTTGCAGGGTGAAGGGGATCAGGCTCCAGAAGCCATCGCCAAAGGCCTTGGCAGCCGCGGCCGGCTTGGCGCCCATGGCCAGGGTTGCGAGAGTCACGATCAAGACGGCCAGGGCGGCGAACACCCAGGCATCGGGGAACCAGCGTTCAGCCCAGGCCGAGCAGCGCAAGGCAAAGCGGGCGGAGCGGCTTTCCTGGATGGGAGCAGACATGAGAAACCTCGTTATTATTTTTAGGGCACCTCTAAAAACGACCTGCGTTTTTAGAGGCACCTTTTAGCCATACGAAAAAGACCCCTGACGAGGCAGGGGTCCGGAAAAACCAGAATTCAGAACTGCATTTCGATCACATTGTCCGGCACGATCAGCTTGCCGGCGGTCTTGGCGACAATTTCTTCAATGCTGACCCCCGGTGCCCGCTCGCGCAGGATGAAGGCGCCGTCCTCGATCTCCAGCCAGGCCAGGTCGGTGAGCACCCGGCGGATGCAACCGGCGCCGGTCAATGGCAGGCTGCACTGCGCCAGCAGCTTGGATTCGCCGTCCTTGGAGGCGTGGGTCATGGTGACGATGATGTTGTCGGCGCCGGCCACCAGGTCCATCGCGCCGCCCATGCCCTTGATCAGTTTGCCGGGGATCATCCACGAGGCGATGTTGCCGCTGACGTCCACTTCGAAGGCGCCCAGCACCGTCAGGTCGACATGGCCGCCACGGATCATGGCGAAGGAGTCGGCGGAGTTGAAGATCGAGGCGCCGGTGCGGGCGGTAACGGTCTGTTTACCGGCGTTGATCATGTCGGCGTCGAGGGTCTGCTCGGTGGGAAACTCACCCATGCCCAGCAGGCCGTTTTCCGATTGCAGCATCACGTCGATGCCGTCGGGGACATAGTTGGCCACCAGGGTCGGAATGCCGATGCCCAGGTTGACGTAGTAGCCGTCCTTCAGTTCACGGGCGACCCGTTGAGCCATTTGTTCGCGCGAAAGTGCCATGGTCGAATGCTCCTGCTCAGGCCTTGAGGGTACGTTTTTCGATGCGTTTCTCGAAGGTGCCCAGGATCAGCCGATCGACGTAGATGCCGGGGGTGTGAATCTGTGCAGGATCGAGTTCACCGGGTTCGACGATCTCCTCGACCTCGACCACGGTGATGCGTCCGGCGGTGGCCACCAGCGGGTTGAAGTTCTGCGCGGTGTGGCGATAGATCACGTTGCCGAAGTGATCGGCCTTCCAGCCTTTGACCAGGGCAAAGTCGCCGGTGATGGCCTCTTCCAGAATGTAGTTGCGGCCCTTGAACTGACGACTTTCCTTGCCTTCGGCGACCGGGGTGCCGTAGCCGGTGGCGGTGTAGAACGCCGGGATGCCGGCGCCGCCGGCACGCAGTTTCTCGGCCAGGGTGCCTTGCGGGGTGAGGTCCACTTCCAGTTCGCCGTTGAGCAACTGCTGTTCGAACAGCGCGTTTTCGCCCACGTAGGAAGAGATCATTTTGCGGATCTGCCGGTCTTCGAGCAGGATGCCCAGGCCAAAGCCGTCGACGCCGCAGTTGTTGGACACCACGGTCAGGTCGCGGATGCCCATGCGCCTGATCTGCGCAATGAGGTTTTCCGGGATGCCGCACAGGCCAAAGCCGCCGCACAGCACGGTCATGCCATCGGTAAGCCCGGCCAGGGCTTGTTCATAGGTTGCTACTCGTTTGTCGAGTCCGGCCATGATGATCCGCCTTGTTGTCGTTGTAATTGTCTGGGAGTGTGGCGCGATTGCATGCTGGCCATCTTCTGCTTTGAACAATGATTTGTTAATTTTGTTTTTCTGATGATTTGATAAGAAAAGCAAAACAATGAACGTCAAACAACTGCGTGCCTTCGTGGCTGTGGCCGAATGCCTGAGTTTCGCCCAGGCCGGCGAGCGCCTGCACCTGTCCCAGCCGGCCCTGAGCCTGACCATCAAGAACCTCGAGGAGTCGTTGGGGGGCCAGTTATTGACCCGCACCACCCGCAGCGTGAGCCTGACGCCGGAGGGCGAGACCCTGCTGCCGCTGGGCCGGCAGTTGCTGGCTGATTGGGACAACACTGAAGAACTGCTGCGCCAGCGCTTCACCCTGCAAATGGGGCGGGTGTCGCTGGCGGCCATGCCGTCGTTTGCCGGCAACCGCCTGCCGGAAGCGCTCAAGGTGTTCAGGCAGCGCTATCCACGGGTCAACGTCGCGGTGCATGACGTCATCAACGAGCAGGTGCTGGAGATGGTGCGCGAACGCCGCGTTGAAATGGGCATCGGCTTTGAGCCCGAGCCCGGGCATCTGCTGCATTTCACGCCGTTCTGGCTGGACCGCTTCGTGGCGGTGGTGGCGGCGGACTCGCCGCTGGCGGGGCATGAGGAAATCGACTGGAGCGAACTGCTGCGCGAGGATTTCATCGCCTTGCAGCGGCCTTCGGCAGTGCGCCTGCTGCTGGAGCAGTCCATTGCGCCACTGCATGGCCGGCTGGCGGTGGCCTTCGAAAGCCATCAACTGGCAACGGTGGGACGCATGGTTGCCCATGGCCTTGGCGTCAGTGCGGTGCCGGCCTTGTGCATCGGTCAGATGCAGGAGCTGGGCGCGCGCTGCATCCCGCTGGTAGGCCCGCGTATAGAGCGGCGTATCGGCCTGATGACCCTGGGTGAGCAGCCCCTGTCAGTGGCTGCCCAGGCGCTGCGCGACGTGCTGATCGAGCAGGTATCGATGAACAGATAGTGACTATCAAAGGCGGTGATTTTTGGCCGGGACGGCACGGGATTAAGCTTTGCTCATTCCCGAATCGAAACGACCACGGAGGTCGCCATGAACCGTATTACTGCCCTTGCCCTGTTGCTCACCGTCGCCGTCGTCAGCGGTTGCTCGACCCATCATGCGGTCGAACAACGCCCTTTCAGCGCCGAGGAGTCCCGTCAACTGGCGCTGGAAGACCTCAACCGTCGCGGCCTGTCGTTCGATGAGTACCATGCCCGCAAGGCGCAGTTGCTGGCCGAGCCGCAGATTCAGCAGGTGCGTGAATTCGACCGCAGCGCCGAGGTCAGCGTCGACGCCGGTGTGATCGGCCAGGATCGCCAAGGCTGACAGTTTCTGTAGCACGCTTATGCGCCTGAAACTGTACTGGCTCAACTTTCGTGTAACTGTCTGTGTGTTTGTCCAGCCTGGCTGGTTAGTGTGAACGCCTTGTTTACCGCTGCCCTGGACCGTCGTCATGCCTCTCTCGTTCGATCTGCTGCTGGCCTTTGCCCTGTTTGCGCTGGTGACCTCCATCACGCCGGGCCCCAATAACATGATGCTGCTGGCCTCGGGCGTGAACTTCGGCTTTCGTCGCACGCTGCCGCACATGCTGGGTATCAGCACCGGGTTCATGGTGTTGGTGCTGGCGGTCGGTTTTGGCCTGGGCAGCCTGTTTCAGACCTGGCCGTTGCTCTATACGCTGCTGCGTTATATCGGCGGCGCCTACCTGCTGTACCTGGCCTGGAAGATCGCCACCTCAGGGCCGGCCAACGAAAATGACCAGCCTCAGGGCAAACCCATGAGTTTCATGGCGGCCGCGCTGTTCCAGTGGGTCAACCCCAAGGCCTGGGTCATGGCAATCGGTGCGATCAGCACCTACACACCGATGCAGGGCTATTTCACCAATGTGCTGGTGATTGCCGCCGTGTTCGCCTTGATCAACCTGCCAGGCGTCAGCATCTGGGCCGGCTTCGGCAGCCTGCTGCGCAACGTGTTGCGCGACCCACGCGGGCTGCGGATCTTCAACGGCGTGATGGCGTTGCTGCTGGTGCTGTCGCTGTACCCGCTGGTGATGGGGTGAACGGCGGGTGACGGGCTGGAGGGCGGCTGTAGGAGCGCGCTCTGCCCGCGACCGAGTGCGAAGCGCTCGCAAAATTGATGCAACGCCACACATTTACGATCTGAAAATCTGCGAAATGCCACTATTTTACGACTGCTAACGCAGCCGGTCGCGGGCAAGCGCGCTCCTACAACGCCAGTTGCAAATGGGTGCCGGCGGCTTTCTGGCGGGTGTGCAGGCGGTGCTGCAGGCTGCGCAGGAAATGCTCCAGCCCCTCATGCAAACGCTCGGTCAGAACCTGATCGAGCACGCCGCCTTCAGGCCCGTCGCCGTAGCTGATCTGGCTGTCGATGGCGAAGATGCCGTGCAGCACTTCCTGGGACTTGAGCGCCGACAGCACCGGCTTTAGCGCATAGTCCACCGCCAGCATGTGCGCCATGCTGCCGCCGGTGGCCAGCGGCAGCACCACCTTGCCATACAGTGCCCGTTCGGGCAGCAAATCCAGCAGCGTCTTGAGCGCCCCGGAGAACGAGGCCTTGTACACCGGCGTGCCGATCAGCAAGCCATCGGCCTGCCTCACCGCTTCGATATACGCCTGCACCTGTGGGCTGTCGAAGCGGGCGAACAACAGGTCCTCGGCATTGAAGTCACGAATGCGCAGCGTTGTCACATCGACACCGTGCTGCGCCAGCCAGGTACCGGCATGGGCCAGCACCACGCCGGAACGGGAAGTGAGAGAGGGACTGCCAGAGAGTGAAACGACCAACATCGGAGAGATTCCTTGCAATAGGCGTCTGACGGTAAAGCAGCTTGCGTGCCAGTCCGCAGGGTGGCCTGCAGGCCACGCAGTGCAAGGGGGCGAGGCGGGTGGGAGCTTGCGGGTGATGCTCCAGCAACAGGCCGGTGTCGAATGGCTGTTGCTGGAGCAACAGGGGGGTAAAGGGGACAAACGTGCAAGAGCGGCTGTGGCGAGGGTCAATTGCGGAACGAGGCACCGGTCTGCACCACGCTGGCCGAGCCCAGCAACTGGCTGATGAAGCGGCTCCAGCGGGTGATATTGGCTGGCCCCACGAACACCACATCCTGCGCCTTGAGTTCGAACTGTCCGGCCAGCAGGTAGGCGGTGGGTTTTTTGGCCTTGAGGTTGTAGACCGTCGACACGGTATTGGCCTGGGCATCAGCCCCGCGAATCACATACACCGCATCACCATCGGCGCTGTCAGGGCTCAGGCCGCCGGCGTTGCCCAGCGCTTCGAGCAGGGTCACGCGCGTGGTCCCGAACGACAGCACTTGCGGAGTGCGCACTTCACCGAGCACGTAGATGCGGTTTTTCGAGTTGCTGTTGAGATGCAGGTAGTCGCCGTCCTTGAGGTAGATGCGGCTCAGTTGCGAACCGCGGCGGTTGAGCGAGTCGATGTCGATCAGGTAGTCGCGGCCATCGCGGCGCAGGGTCAGGCCGGCGAGGTTGGCATCGGTGAGGTCGACGCCGGCGGTACTGACCGCCTGCACCAGGCTCAAGGGGATATTGGTGATCGGTTGCGGACCCGGGGTCTTGAACGAGCCCGACAGCAATACCCGCTGGCTGTTGTAGCGCAAGACTTTGACGTCGACCTTGACCTCGGTGTACTGCGGCGCCAGGCCCATGCGCAGTTGTTCGCGAATCTGCCGCACGGTCTTGCCCGCCGCCTGGATGCGCCCGATGTACGGAAAGTACAAGGTGCCGTCGCCCTGCACTTCACGGGTGTTGGCATCGAGTTGGTCCTGGGAGCCTGGCGCGGTGAGCTCTGGGTGTTCGAACACCGTGACCAGCAGCGTGTCGCCCGGTCCGACCTGGTATTCAGGCGTCTTGTAGTTGAGCAGCTCGGGCGGTAGCGGCTGGCTGTTGGCCAGGGCCACATCCTGCGCCTGTTGCAGGCTTTGCGGGGTAATGTCGACCAGCCGGGCCTGGGGACCGTCAGGGTCATGGGCTTCGATGTCGTCCGGGGTCATGTGCTGGCCGGGGGCAAAGGCACAGCCTTGCAGGAGCAGGGCAAAGATCATTGCAGCGGCGAGAGGTCGCTTCATAGGGCGGTTTCCTTCCTGAGAATTCGCGGGGGGCCATGGGAGGTGTCGACGTGCAGCGTCAAAAGGCGTTCTTGTTGAGAAAGCCCTTGAACAGGGTCAGCAGGATGATTTTCAGGTCCAGCCAGACCGACCAGTGCTCGATGTAGTGCAGGTCGAATTCGACCCGCTTGCGCATTTTGTCCAGCGTGTCGGTTTCACCGCGCCAGCCGTTGACCTGGGCCCAGCCGGTGATGCCGGGCTTGACCTTGTGGCGCAGCATGTAGCCGTTGACCTGCTTGCGGTATTGCTCGTTGTGCGCCACGGCGTGCGGGCGCGGGCCGACGATGGACATGTCGCCGCGCAGCACATTGAAGAACTGCGGCAGCTCGTCCAGCGAGGTGCGGCGCAGGAAGCTGCCCAGCGGCGTGATGCGCGCATCGTTGCGGGTGGCCTGGCGCACCACGTCGCCGTTTTCCTGTACGGTCATGCTGCGAAATTTCCAGACCATGATCGGCCGGCCATCCAGGCCGTAGCGACGCTGGCGAAACAGCACCGGGCCCTTGGAGGTGAGCTTGATCGCCACGGCGATGATCAGCAGGGGCACGGCGATCACGGCCAGGATCAGGCAGGCCAGGACGATGTCTTCCAGGCGCTTGACCACACCCCAGGCACCGTCCATGGGCGAGTCGAAGATGCTGATGGTCGGCAGGCCGTTGATGCTTTCGCTGCGGGCGTGCAGCAGTTCGAAGGTGAACACGTCAGGAATCAGATAGACCGAGGCAGTGGTGTCGCTCAGGCCGGTGATCAGCTCGCGCAACTGCGGCTCGGCCTGGGTGATGTACACCTTGTCGATACGGCCACAGCGGGCATCCTCGATCAGTTGTTCAAGGTTGCCCAGCACCGGGACACGTAGCCCCCGGCTGCGCAGGTCGGTCTGTTGCGGGCAGGAGTCGTAGAAGCCCAGCAGCTTGAGGCCCATCCATGGCGCATCGTTGATCGAATGGGCCAGGCTCACACCGACCTGGCCGGTGCCGAAGATCGCCACCCGCCGGGTATTGAAGCCGCGTCGGCGCAAGGCGTGCAGCCCCTGGCGGATCAGAATCCGGTAGCCGCACAGCACCGCCAGCACCAGGGCGAACCAGGTCATCTGTTGGGGCGCCGGCAGGTCGCGCTGGCCCAGCAGCAGGTAGTTGCTCGACAGCAGGATCACGAAGGCCAGCGCCCACCAGGTGAACACCTTGGTCAACTCAGTGGCAATGCGCTCGCCGCGCCAGGAGCCATACAACTGATGAAACTCGCTGAGCCAATGGAACGCCAGCACCGCCAGCAGAATCTGCAACCAGGCTTCGGTGTGGTCGAACAGCGGCATTTGCTGGTGTTGCCAGTAGCCGATCGACACGATGACCAGCAAATCCAGCAGGCGATGGGCAACTGACAGGATCGATTGATGGGCATGCAAGATGCCGCGTACAGGGTTGTCCATGACCGTCTTGCCTCATGCCGACTCGATGGGGGCGGCACGTACCGGCAGCTCGTTTGGTATGGGCACGGGCAGGCGTACGTCCTGGACCGCCAGGCGGGTGCTGGCCAGGCGGCTGTCGACGAAGGCTTCGAACTGCTGCTCGAAACGGCTGACCGAGAAACGCTCGGCATTGAGCCGGCAGGCCGTGGGTGTGATACGCGCCTGCGCGGCTTCGAATTCACGGACTGCCGCGCAGAGCGACTCAATGTCCTGGTGCTGGAAAAACACCCCGGTGGGCGTCGGGTGGTCCAGGCCCAGAATGGTTTCCAGCGCGCCGCCCTTGCCATAGGCAATCACCGGCGTACCGCAGGCCTGGGCCTCCAGCGGGCTGATGCCGAAGTCTTCTTCGGCGGCGAACACAAAGGCCTTGGCGGCACGCATGTGTTGCAGCATGACCGCCGCCGGCTGGTAGCCGAGCAGGCTGACGTTGGGCGCTGCGATGGCTTTGGCACGGGCCATGTCCGGTCCGTCGCCAATCACCACCAGGCGTTTGTCGGGCATGGCCGCAAAGGCTTCGACGATCATCGGCAGGCGTTTGTAAGGCACCATGCGCGAGGCGGTGAAGTAGTAGTCCTGACGCGGGCCCTGGGCGGTGAAACTGGAGGTGTCCACCGGCGGGTAGATCACCGTGGATTCACGCCGGTAGGCCTTGCCGATCCGCGCGCCGATAAAACCTGAAACCGCAATGAACTCGTCCACGCCGGCCGCCGTGCGCTGATCCCACAGGCGCATATAGTGCAGCACCATGCGCGCCAGCCGACCCTTGAAGCCCTTGTCCAG
This sequence comes from Pseudomonas sp. Leaf127, assembly GCF_001423155.1. Classification (NCBI taxonomy): domain Bacteria; kingdom Pseudomonadati; phylum Pseudomonadota; class Gammaproteobacteria; order Pseudomonadales; family Pseudomonadaceae; genus Pseudomonas; species Pseudomonas sp. Leaf127. The sequence goes on from NZ_LMOA01000020.1 coordinate 566,559, forward strand.
GCCCGACTCGCGCAGGTACTGGTGCTGCAGGTCCCAAGCGTAGCGAATGGGCGAATAGACATAGCTGATATGCAACTGGTCGGGGCCGGTCAGCACGCCCTTGGCCACCGCATGGCTGCTGCTGATCACCAGGTCGTAGCCGGACAGGTCCAGTTGTTCGATGGCCAGCGGCATCAGCGGCAGGTAGCGCTGGTAATGCTTGCGTGCGCCGGGCAGGCGCTGGATGAAGGTGGTGGTGGCCATCTTGCCGCCCAGTTGCACACGGTCCTTGTCGCTGAGAAAGTCGATCACGGCAAACAGGTCGGCCTGGGGCCAGATGCGCAGCAGCGAGGCCAGGGCGCGTTCGGCGCCAGCGTAAGTCACCAGCCAGTCATGGACGATTGCGATTTTCATGGGTCTTCCTTGATGTATGGAATCTCGCTACATCAGGCGCATACAGCAGGCGTCTAAGCGTGTAGGAACGGCTTCAGCCGTGAAGGGCATCACCAAAAGAGGTTGTGTTGTCGGCTGACACGGCTTGCCAAACCACGGCTCTACTTGTTGGAGCCATTGGCGGTCTTGCCTGGCCGGGCGTGGGCGGCTTGCAGGTTGTCGATGTGTTGCGACAGGCGCTGCGCCGAACGTTGCCAACTGAAGCGCGCCGCATTGGCCAGCCCCTGGCGGCGCAGCGACTGGCGCAAGGCCGGGTCGTGGAGAATGCGCTGCATGGCGGCGGCCATTTGCCCGACATCCAGCGGGTCGAAATACAGCGCACTGTCCCTGAGTACCTCCGGGATCGAGGCGGCCTTGGCAGCCAGCACCGGGCAGCCGCAGGCCTGGGCTTCGAGCGGTGGAATGCCGAAACCTTCATACAGTGAAGGAAACACGAATGCGGTCGCGCCCTGGTATTGGTCCAGCAGTTCCTGGTCATCGAGACGGCCCAGAAAACGGATGCGTGGATCGCGGCTGGCCAGGCGCTGCAGGTCAGGCTCGGCGAACAGACCATTGGTGGAGCCGACAATGTGCAATTGCAGGTCCGGCTGGCCGCGCAAGCTCAGGAACGCCTGGATCATACGGGCAAAGTTCTTGTGGGCGCTGGGTGAAGACACGGCTAGCAGGTAAGGGCGTTCGACCTGTGCAGCGGGGTTGGGCACAAAGTGTTCGGTCACCGCATTGGGCAGGGTCAGGATGCGCTGTGGGTCGATCTTGTAGAAGCGCGATATTTCACCTTTGGAAAACTCGCTGGGTGTCAGCAGTGTCCTGATCCGCGACAGCAGGATCGGGGTCATGAGCCGGTAGGCAACGCGGAACTTCCACGAGTAGGTGTGGGGAAACCGCACATACGTGATGTCATGGTGCGTGGCGATCTGGTTGGCATAGAACACCGGGCTGGTGCTGCACAGCGACACCAGCAGCGGATTGCCTTGCTGGCGCAGGTAGCGGGGCAGGTCGAGCTGCTCCCACAGGTGGCCCCGATGGCGGCCGATGCAACGTGCTTGCAGTACGCCTGCGATGTGATGCGAGTGGATGTCATGCGGGGCGACGAACACCACGTCGTCGCGCAAGCGCTTGAGGGCCAGGCTGATTTGCTCGGCATAACGCTGCACGCCGGTGACAGGCTGGGTAAGGAACCGGGCATTGATAACGATCATCGTGTGCTTCCTGCAAGGATGAGCTGTAAGAAGAAGGCGACGGCATGACGCATAAAGCTCTCAGAGCGAAGGATTGACCGGGATCAGCCGCCGCTCGCGCAGGGCCTGGGCAAATATGCGTTCATAGCTGTCGAGCATCAGGTCCAGGTCGAGCAAGGCGGCGACGCTGCTGCGTGCCTGGGCGCCGAGGCGTGCCAGCAGGGCCGGGTCCTGATGCAGCCGCAGCATCGCCAGGCCCAGGGATTCCGGATCGTCGGGGTTGCACAGCAAGCCGTTGAACGGGTCCTGGATGATCTCGACCAGGCCGCCCATGCGGCTGGCAATCACCGGTTTGGCGTGGGCACAGGCCTCGACGGCGACCATGCCGAACGGCTCGCTCCACATCGAAGGCACCACCGCTACATCGATGCCGGCATAGAACTGCTCGGGCTTCTGGTAGCCGACGAAGCGGATGCGTTCGCTGACGGCCATGGCCTTGAAGCGTTGCTCGTCAGCCAGTTGCCCGCGTCCGGCGATGTCCAGCGTGGCCTTGAACGGCAGGCGCAAGAACTGTTCGATCAGCCAGCCCACGCCCTTGGGTTCGGACAGCGTGCCCATGTAGCCAAAGCGCAGCGGTGCGTCGGCCACACGCGGGGCTTGCGAAGTCGTTGGCGGTGGGGCAAAAGGGCTGGCGTTGTACACCACATGGCTGTGGGCATGCTGAAAATACCCTCGGCCCTGCAAGCGTTCGAGCATGAAGCGGCTGACCCCGACCACGCTGTCGACCTGCGCCGAGCGCTCGGCATGACCCTTGCGCAACTGCACGCACAGCCCACACTGGCGCTGGCAGTCATGACCCTTGCGAAACATGGTGCTGCCAGGGCACAGCAGGTAGAGGTCATGCAGCACCTGCACGATGGGCCGCTCATGCTGACGAATCTCGTCCCAGGCCGAGACCGACCAGCCGGTGAGGTTATGGCAGACCACCAGGTCCGGTTGTTCCAGGGCAATGACCTGACTCAGGTAACGGCGCATGCTGCGGTTGTAGCGGTCGCGCAGGTGCCAGCCCAGGCGCTTCAGCCGGCCGGGACGCTGAGGGGTGAAGTGCCAATAGAAGTTACGCAGGCCGGCGCGATAGACCCTGACCTGATTGACGCTGTCCTGATGCAACCCGGCCTTGGCGCCAGTGGCCAGTACCACGACCTGATGACCACGTGCCTGCAGGCCCTCGACGGTGCGTTGCAGGATGATTTCGGCACCGCCGCCGATGTCCGGGGCATACAGGCTATTGAGGAAGAGCAGTTTCATAGTGGATAAGACCGGTTCAGGCCCAACAGGCCGGACTCACCGTCGGCGATGGCCTTTTCCAGCAATTTCAAGCGTGCGCCCGCGTCGCAGCGGCGCGCAAAGACCCGCAGCAGGCAGAAGAACAGCCAACGGTTGAAACGATAGACCTGCGGCGAGGCAGCCCACACGTGCTTGTCGAACCACGCCTGGTTGCGTGCGCCGTAGTAGGCGCGCAGGTCGGAGCCGCCGAGCAGGTAGTTTTCATAGATATTGCTGGTACGCGCCTTGATGTTCCACGAGTGCTCCAGGTCATCGAGCAAGGCCTCGGGCACCAGGAAAATCCGCCCGCCACCGGCGGTGATGCGCCAGGTGTATTCGGTGTCGTCGGCGTAAAGCTTCAAGGCATCCAGCGGCAGGCCGATGCGTCGATACAGGCTGTGGTGGGCCAGCAGGCCGCCGTAGGTGGCAAAAGGCAGTTGCACCAGTGACGGCAACTGATGCTCGGGTCGGGGCCGGCCCCACGGCAGGCGGCGCCATAGCTTGTAAGGCAACTGGGTAATGTGAAAGCCGAAAAAGCTTGAGCGCGGCTGGATGGCAAAGCGCTGCGGCACACCCATGGCAATGTCGGCCTGGTGGGTCGGTCGAAAGCCCACCACGGCCACCCGGTCGGCACCGTAGGTCGGCTGCAGACGCTGCAGCCGGTCGTGCAGGGCCTCGATGGCGTTGATGGTCGGGGCGTTGTCATCGTCCATCAGCCACAGGTAGTGCCCACCGGCGTCCAGTGCCGCCTGGATACCGACGGCATAGCCGTTGGCAGAACCTGTGTTGGTGGGCAGGTCAATGACCTGGACCCGGTCGGGCCAGGTCTCGACCAGCATGTGCAGCGGTGCGCTGGAGGCGTTGCTGACGACGATGACGCGCTCGATCTGCGGGCTTTCCAGCGATCGGCTGATCAGCGTGTGCAAATAGGTGTAGCGGTCACCGTAGGTCAGGGTCACCAGGGTGGTCAGGTTGGGCATGGTGCAAGTTCCGCTCATGAGGCCGAGTTCAAGACAATAAGAGGCGCCGCTCAAGCCCTGGCCGGCATGCGGGTCAGGCTGCTCAAGGGCAAGACCACCTTGTGCTGGCGTTGCAACAGGTTGAGCAGGATCACCGCGCGTTCAGCGCCGTCCAGGGCAAGAAAGATCGCTTCGACGTCGCTGAAGCTGCCGCTTTTGATGCGCACCGCCTCGCCGTGGGCGAATACGTCGTGTGGTGCCGGTCGGGCCAGGCGCTGGCGGATCTGTTCGATCAGCTCGTTGTGCACCGGCACCGGCTGGGCGCCGAAGGTGACAATGCGGGCCACGCCACGAGTGGAGCGGATCGGGTACCAGTTGTCATGCACCTGGTCCATGCGAATGAACAGGTAGCCTGGAAACAGCGCTTCCTGGCGCGCGGTGCCGGTGGTCAGTGGCTGGTAGCACTCGAATTGCTGACGCTGCAGGTGCTCCAGGGCGCGCAATTCCTGGCGCGGTTTGGTCTGGATCAGGTACCAGCGCGCTGGATCAGGGGTCGACATGGGCTTACTCCACGGCCAGTTGAGGAATCAGGGGTCGCACAATGGCGCCCAGGCCGGGGTCGTTGGCAGCACTGCCTTCACTGATGGTGAAGCGATCGAGCAGCGCGCGGGTCTGTTCGACGCTGTTGAACATCAACACGTCGATGATCGACAGGTTGTCGACAAAGTGCTGGCCGAACTGTGGGTAGCGAACCGGGTTCATGGTGAAAAAACGCAGCAGCAGGCCGTTGCGGGCAAACAGGTCGCGTTCGTACAGGTCGAAACCGCCGATAGGGTTGAGAAAGGTGGTCGCCGAAAAGGTGCGGGCAATGTTGATGACCCGATCCTGCTTGTTGTGGCACGAGGCCAGTTTCAAATCCGAGCCGCGCAGGATCGGCGTGGTGATGCGCAGCCAGGCGCATAGCTCGCGCAGGGCGTTTTCGGCGTACAGCGCCAGGTTGTGCTGCGGGAAGCGGATCAGCCGCTCGATCAGCGGCATGACCTCTGCGAAGTACGGCGCCTTGCGGTAACTTTGCTCGATCAGGTTGACCAGCCGTCCGGCCTCGGTGTCGAAGTCGTCGGCCAGGCGGCGCTGCATGATGGGCAGATTGAAGTGATCCTTCTTGACCGGGAAGGTCAGCAGGCGCGGCTGGCCATTGCTCAGGATCCGGTTGCGGTTGACCCAGCCGGCGCGGATGAACTGCAGGTCATCGCCGAGGATGAACACATCGGCGCGGTTGATCAGTTGGAAGTACCCCAGGTAGGGGAACAGGTACGGCTGCATCATTGCGATAGTCCTGGCCACGGTTAACTCCTTTTAGTGATGGCTGGCCAGCCCCTGTGAACACCTTGGGCATTCATGGGGTCTGGAGTGGGCGCGCCCTGTTCACTTGCGTACAGGGTGATAGCTGTATCCATAGGTGGTGCAGTCGTACTCGGCGGTGGAAGCCTTGCGGATGGTGGCGTTGAAGATTGCTCCCTTGATCAGGATGCCGTTCTGGTTGAGCCGGCGTTTGCAGGCTTCAAGTTCCTTGGTGGTGGTCAGGCCGAAGCGTGCCACCAGCAGGCAGGTGCCGGCCTGGCGACCGACCAGCGTGCCGTCGGTGACCGCCAGGATCGGCGGGGTGTCGATGATGATCAGGTCGTACAGCGGCGACAGCTCGCTGAGCATCTTGTTGAAGTTGTCGTGCATCAGCAGTTCGGAGGGGTTGGGGGCGGCAAAACCACAAGAGATAAAATCCAGGTGACGCACTTCAGTGCGGTTGATCACCTCAAGGCACTTGAGCCGCGCCGCCAGGGTGTCGGACAAGCCGTGCCGCGACTGCACGCCCAGCACCTTGTGCAGGTAGCCCTTGCGCATGTCGGCGTCGATCAGCAGCACGCGCTTGCCGGTCTGGGCAATGATCACTGCCAGGTTGGCCGACACGAACGACTTGCCGGCACCAGGCAGGGGACTGGTGATCATCAGCACATTGTTGCGCGCTTCGAGCATGGCAAAGTGCAGGCTGGTGCGCAGGCTGCGCAGCGATTCCAGGGCCAGCTCCTCGGGCGCACGGGTGCTGAGCAGGCGCGATTCGCGCGGGGCACCGTGGCCGGTGGCCGCCTTGTCCAGGCGCTCCTGCTGGCGTGAATAGGGCAGTGAGGCATAGACCGGCATGCCAAGGCTTTCGATGACCTCCGGATTCTCGATGCCGCGATAGAACGCCTGGCGCACGAAGATGATCGCCACGGCGAGCAGCGCGCCCAACAGGGTGGCAATCAGCACCACCAGTTTCTTCATCGGCTTGACCGGTTTTTCGACGTTGCTGTCGGCGTTGTCGATGATGCGCACATTGCCGATGCTGCCCGCGCGCAGGATGTCCTGCTCCTGGCTCTTGTTGAGCATCAGGGTGTAGGTCTGGCTGATGACCTGCATGTCGCGGGTCAGGCGCAGCAGTTCCTGCTGGGCCTGGGGCAGGGCGTCGATCTTGCGCATCTGGCCCTGCTTCTGGGCTTCAAGCTGGCTGATCTGGCTCATCAGGCTGCGGTAGGTCGGGTGCTCGCGGGTATAGAGACGCTCAAGCTCGACACGCTTGAGCTTGAGCTCGCTCAGTTGTTTGTCCAGCTCGACCACCTGGTCGAGCACCCCTTTGGTTTCGATCGACAGGTCCACCGAGCGCGAACTGGTCTGGAAGGTGTTCAACGCCGCTTCCGAGGCTTCGAGCTGCTTGCGCACCATGGGCAATTGCGAGCGCAAAAATTCCAGGCGCTGCGCCGCTTCGGCCGAGCTGCGTTCGACGTTCTGGCGCACATACAGGCGGCTGACTTCGTTGAGCACCGCGTTGGCCTTGAGCGGGTCGGGGTCTTGCAGCAGCAGGTAGATGATCCCCGAGTCCTTGCCGGCTTCGGTGATCTTCAGCCGCTCCTGCCAGGCCAGGGCGGTGCTTAGATTGCGCTGGCGGATCACAGTGAAGCCGGTCTGCGGGCGGGCATTGAGGGTGGCGACCTGAATCTTGATGCCCTGGCCTTCGCTGCGCCCTACGGTGCCGTTGAGCAGCAGATGGCCGTCGGGGTCGTAGAGCGCGTACTGGCCCGGTTTGCCGGCCACCAGCTTGAGTTTCTCGCCCAGCAGGGCCTCGGGTACTTCAAGCTGGAATACGTCCAGCTTTTCGCCGCCCCACGCATAGCCCTCCAGGCCGAACAAGGGTTCAGCCAACTGGCCGGCGTACTCGGGTGCAAAGGTGCGAAACAGCCACGGCCCGATGACCGGCAGGCGGTCAGGCTCGGTTTCCACGTTCAGGCGCAGGTCCTCGACCACTTTGCCCAACAGCGCGCGGGACTTGATCAGCTCGATCTCGGTGGTGGCCTGGGAGGCCGACATGGGCTTGTTGCTGACTTCCGGAATGCCCTCGATACCGACCTTGCGCGGCTCGACCTGAATCATTGCCGAGGCCTGGTACACCGGGGTGGCGAGGATGGCGTAGAGCACACCGATCAGCATGAATACACCGGTCATCCACAGGATCAGGCGTTTGTGGTCGAGCAGGGTGCGCAACAGGGTGGCCAGGTCGATCCGGGTGTCCTGGGGGGTGTCCAGAGAAGTGCGGTTCATGACAGTCATTTATCTCGGATCTCCTGACTGAAGATAAGGAAGCCAGTCGTCGACACAGCGCGACAAGTGCACGTAGGTCTGTTCGAAGGCGGTTTTTGCACGCCGGTAGGGGTCGGCAATGTCCGTCGGGTGTTGCCAATGGCCGATCAAAAAGGTGCGGCCACGTATTTCCGGTGCCAGGCGGAACAGGCCGTGCAGATGGGACGGCTCCATCGCCAGGATCAGGTCGGCGCGGCGCAGCCTGTGGCGGTCGACCTGGCGGGCCTGATGCGCAGGTGGCACCAGGCCATGGTCGCGCAGCACTTCTTGCGCCAGGCGATCCATGGGCTCGCCAATCAGGGCATGCAGGCCGGCCGAGTGCACCTGGATGCCCGGGGTGGCCAGCCGTGCCCGCAGCATGGCCTCGGCCATCGGGCTGCGACAGATATTGCCCGTGCAGATCACCAACAGCTCACTGAACATAGGCTTTACGGGTGGCCTGGCGCAGGCGCCGGCCAAGGTTGACCATGACATTGCGCGCCACGGTCAGCATGGCCTTGACCTTATGCGCCGGCGACAGGGCCGCCAGCGACAGGCATACGCTCTGGCTCAGGAAGTGCTCGTACAGGGCCTGGTTGCCCAGGCGGTTGTAATAGTTGGCCAGGCTGGAAGCGGTTTGCAGGCTCATGTGCAATTTGCGCTTGTCGCTGCGCATGGAAAAGATTCCGCCGGCATGCAGGCGGTAGGCAGCCGGCTTGATCTCGGCCATGAACTTGCCTTTGCCGTGGGCGCCCAGCAGCGACCACCAGCACAGGTCGTTGAGCGGCGCGATGCGAATCTGCAGTTCGGGCGGCATGCTGGTCAAAACGTTGCGAAAGCACGTGGTCAGGGTCGAGATCGGCCGGGCCTTTTGCAGTTCCAGCGCGCTGGCGTCGCGGCGCAGGTCCCCCTGCAACTGGATGCCATGCTGCTTGTGCTCATCAAAGGCCATTGCGTCGTGGTAGGTGATGACGTAGTCGGGGTGGCTTTCCAGAAAGTCCACTTGCAGCTGCAGCTTGCGCGGATCGGTCCAGTAGTCGTCGCCCTCGCAAAAGGCGATGTAGCGCCCGCGGGCTTCAAGAAACAGGTCCGGCACGCAAGGCTTGCCTTGCCGGTACTGGTTTTCCTCGTGATAGAAGGGCCTGATGATTTGCGGGTAGCGCTCGACGTACTGCGCGATGATGCGCGCGGTGTTGTCGGTCGAGGCGTCGTCATTGACGAGGATTTCGAAACTGAAATCGGTCTGTTGCGCCAGAAAGCTGTCCAGGGTCTGGGCGATGAAGGCTTCCTGGTTGTAGGTCGGGCAGACAATGCTCAGCAGCGGTGTCTTGGCGCAATCGGGGCGCGTGTGGCGGGCAAGGGCATCCATGGCTCAAGTACTCGGTTTGCTCAACGATAGGTAAAGCTTGTGCATCAGTGGCCGGTAGCTGACCGCCACCAGCAGCAAGGTGACCAGGCCACTGGCGGCCAGGCCCAGTAACAGCGTCAGGCGGTTGGGCCCCAGGCCTGCGATCAGTTCGAACAGCGGGTTGCTGAGCGCCAGGCCCAGCGCGGTCATCAGGCTGATGCGCAACAGGTCGCGCAGCCAGGGACCGTGCACGGCAGGCGCCAGGTGTCGGTGCACGATCAGCGGCCAGATGGCCAGCGACACCAGGCGCAGGCCGAACCAGGCAAGGGCCGCCCCCAGCACCCCCAGTTCATCGATGGCCCAGACCAGCAGCGGTACGCTGATGACGGCCGACACCAGGCTGTAACCGACATGCAGGCGCATCTGGCCATAGGCGTATTGCAGGTAGAACTGGAACGCGCTGATGGCCATGATCGCGCTTCCCAGGGCATACCAGCCCAGCACCGGCTGGCTCCAGCGCGCGGCCGTCTCATCGCCGGTCCAGGCGTAAATCAGTGCTTCGCCATGCAGGGCAATGATCGCCGCCAACGGAAACAGCACCGTGCAGACCAGCCGGTGCGCGGCCAGAAACAGGTTGTGCATGTCGTCTTCACGGTCCTCGGCCACCAGCCGGGTGAGGCGTGGCAGCAGAGTCTGCACCAAGGGGTTGGTCAGGGTCAGGATGCCGGTGGCGACCAGCGCCACCAGCGAAAAGTACCCGTACTCGGCCAGCGGCAGGCGTTCGGACAGCAGCACCTTGTCCATCTGGGTCAGGACAATCCATAGCACGGCGGTCAGCGACAGGCTGGCGGCAAACGGCAGCACCGGCCTGACCTGCACGCCGTCGAAGCCGGCCAGCAAGGCGCCGGGCATCTGCCGCCAGGCGCGCACAGCGAACAGCAGGGTCTCGACCAGGCTGATCAGGGCCTGGAACAAGAAGAAATCACGCACATCGCTGGACACCGAACTGACCAGCCACAGCGCGCCGAAATAGCGCAGGGTGGCAATCAGCACATTGGCGCCATTGAGCCAGGCGTGCTGTTCCAGGCCTTGCAGGCCGCTTTTATACAGCGTGGCGTACAGGCGCAGGGCAATGATCACGCCCATCAGGCCAATGCAGTCGCTGACGCTTTGCGCCGACAGACTCTGGGCATTGAGCCAGTGGCTGGCGATCCACGGGCTGGCCAGATGGATGGCCAGCGCGCAACCCAGGGTCAGGGGCAGAAAGATGATCTCGAACGAGCGCAGCAGCCGCCCACAGTTCAGGCGTCCTGAGCGGGTCGCCGGCTGGTGGGCCACCGCACGGACCAGGCTGGGCGACAGGCCGGCGTCGAGCAGTTGCAACCAGGCCTGCATGACGGTGAAAAACCCGATCAGGCCGTAGGCTTCGGCCCCCAGATGCCCCAGGTAAAAGGGCATGACCGCAATTCCTGTCCCCAGCACGTAAGCCTGGCCGGCATAGTTCAGCACGGTGTTGCGAATCACCGACATGCTCAATACTCGACTGGCGCCACGACCGGGCGAGTGAGGCGTGGGCTGCACGTTTCCAGCACGCTGTCGATCACGCGATTCTGGTCTTCGTGCGGCAGGCCCGGGTAGATCGGCAGGCATAATACCCGGTCGCTCAGGGCGCGGGCGGCGGGCTGGCCCGGCTGTGGCTGCAGGTATTCCAGGGTGTCCAGGCACGGGTAGAAATAGCGCCGCGGATTGATGCCGCGGGCATTGAGCAGGCTGCGTACCTGCAGTAGATGTGTCTCATCGCTCAGGGCGATCGGGTAGTAGCTGTAATTGGCCTGGCTGTGGGTTTGCGGTTGCTGCAGGTCGACATAATCACGCAGCCGCGTGGTGTAACGGTCGGCGATTTCGGCCCGTGCCTCCAGAATGGTGTCGATGTCGTCAAGAATGCACAGCCCCATCGCTGCGCAAAACTCATTGAGCTTGGCATTGATGCCAATGCCCTCTATGCGGTCGACGCCGCTGATACCGAAGTTGCACAGCAGCATGGCACGCCGGGCCACGTCATCGTCGTTGGTGATGATGGCACCGCCTTCGATGGTGTGGAACAGTTTGGTGGCGTGAAAGCTCAGGATGCTGATGTCGCCCCAGGCATACACCGATTGTCCGGCGTAGCGCACCGAGAACGCGTGCGCGCCGTCATAAACCACCTTGAGTTGGCGTCGACGGGCGATTTCGTCGATGGCCTGTACCGCGCACGGGTTGCCGAAGACATGCGTGGCGACGATGGCTGAGGTGTCGGCTTCGATCGCCTGTTCGATGTGCCGGGGTGACAGGTTCCAGGTCTTGGGGTCGATGTCGGCAAAGATGGGGCGAATACCTTCCCACTGCAGCGAACTGCTGGTCGCCACGAAACTGAACGGGGTGGTGACGGCACTGCCGGTGAGGTTCAGCGCCCGATAGGCGATCTGCAAGGCCAGGGTGCCGTTGTTGGTCAGGATCACATGGCGTACGCCCAGGTAATCACGCAAGCGTGCCTGCAACTCTTCGACCAATGGTCCGTGGTTGGTCAGCCAGCCGCGTGCGTAAATCCCTTCGACATAGCGCTTGAACTTGTCGATATCGCCAAGATAGGTCTTGGTCACATTAATCATCGAAACCTCCGTGTCAGTGGGTTCAGCAGGCTGTGGCAAATAAGGCGGACAGGTATGGATCAGGATGCTTGCGGCGGCTCGTCGCGCAGGGCTCTGGCGCTGAGACGGGCGGCGCGGCGCTGGCTGTATCTGAGAATCAGCCGGGTCGCCAGGCTGCCGCTGTGCGGGTCGCCAAAGTGCAGCAGCACCGTGGCGCGCATCAGGCCGGGGCTGCACGGCTGATTGGTGTGCAGGGTGCGATAGCCCCAGAACAGGTAAAGATTGCCGGGCACCAGCGGCAGGATCATTGGCTTGAGCCAGCCGCGCTGGATGGCCTGGCCCATCAACCAGCGGCTGGCCTTGTTCTGCAGCAAGGCCTTCTGGATCAGGTTGACCAGAATCGACTGGCGGGCGCGGCGAAGGTTGGGAAACAGCATCAGGTCACCGCGCTCCTGGCCTTCGGTGGGGATGTGAATCGGCACCAGCACGGTGACCAGGCTGGCGTCGAAGTGAAAACAGTTCGACTCACGGCGCCCTTGTGCGCCCTGTACACAGCGCAGGACCGGAAAGATCCTGGAACTGAGGCTGTCGTGACCGGTGGCCAGCCGATAGAGCGCGGCCAGTAACTGCTTGAGTTGCGGATTCGACCAAAGCTGCACCAGCACCTTGTGATTGAGGTGCTGCTCACCGTGATAGGCAAAGTACTCGCCCGGGTGGCGCTCGGCGTGCTCACGGGTGAAGGCGCGCAATTGCGCCAGGTCTTCCTGGCCCGGCAGACCTTCGATCCGGGCATAGCCTTGGGTGTCCATCAGGCCGGCCAGCGTGGTGGCGTAGTCGGTGACAGCTTCAGCAGTGGATGACATTCGGTACACCTCATGGGCAGGGGGAGGCGAAAAACCAAAGGCATGGCGGCAGGGCCTGGCTTGTCAACGATCCGTTCGGCCACGCTACCGCCCCAGGCACAAGCACCAGGCGGGGTGAAGGCAGGCAAGGCAGGCCCGTGACCGTCAGCCACAGTCGGCCGTGAGGGTCGGAAAACTTTTGGGCAAAGCTACCGCCATACCGAACAGGTTCAGTCATTCAAATAGGGGTATGCGAGTCGACAGACATCCAGCGGCATGCAGCAGCACCGTGGAAACAACCGGGATACAGGGTTACAGCGATGTGGGGTCACTACGACCATTCCGATGCAATGCTCTGTGGCATTGGCATAAAAGCCAGGAATCGTCAGACAGGTCTATATATTGAAGCTGTGTAGGAATCTGTCAAATTATTTCGTCAATTTCCTGTTAAATTTTTAATAAAGCCCAAATTGTAAGTTCTAACCGTTTGAATTCAGTAAAAGTCAAAAAAACAACAGGGTGTTTTTTCACTTGGCATGACGGTTTTCTGGCAATCGGGCAGACCTTCATGGATCACATCTGCTGCATGAAGTTGACACACGACACGGCGTTCAAGTCACGGTAGAGCACGTTGTACCAAGCATTGAGCAATATCGGCAATCTGCCTGTGAAGCGGTGCGATACCAGGCTTTTATTGACGAAAGCCGGCTGGGAGTGACACGAATGGCCTTGTAAGGTTGTTTATTCTTTTTTTGAATATATAAATTCAAATTTAGAATTTTTAGTTCTATTTGATTGGGTGCATCATGCTTTCATGGTTATGCCATCACCTCCTAACAGGTGTGAGGCAGCAACGTGCCGCCGCGGCCCTGTTCGACTGGCCGGGCCGTGTATATCAGGGGAATGTTCATGAGCAATAGCGCACTGTATTTCGACTACGCCGCCACCACGCCCGTGGACGAGCGTGTCATCCAGGTGATGGTGGCCTGTCTGGGGCAGGCGGGTCACTTTGGCAACCCGGCCTCCAGTTCCCATGGATTCGGTCAACAGGCGCGAATGCTCGTGGAGCAGGCCCGACAGCAGGTGGCAGCCCTGGTGGGCGCCCGTTCCGGGCAGATCGTCTGGACCTCCGGTGCGACCGAGTCCAACAACCTGGCGCTCAAGGGTGTGGCCGAGGCGTACACGCAGCGCAGCGGCAAGACCGTCGGGCATATCATTACCAGCCAGATCGAACACAAGGCCATCCTCGATACCGCGCAGTACCTGCAAGGGCGGGGGGTAGACGTCACCTACCTGGCGCCGGACGCCGATGGCCTGATCAGCGCCGAGGCGGTCAGCGCCGCCTTGCGTGACGACACGTTTCTGGTGTCGCTGATGCTGGTCAACAACGAGCTGGGCACGGTCAACGACATTGCGGCCATTGGTGATCGCGTACGCCAGCACGGCGCCTTGCTGCATGTGGATGCCGCTCAAGCAGCCGGCAAGCGGCCTATTGACCTGAGCACGCTGGCGGTCGATCTGATGTCGTTCTCGGCGCACAAGCTCTACGGGCCCAAGGGCATCGGCGCCTTGTACGTCGGGCCGCGTGCCGAGCAACGGGTGTTGGCGCAGATTCACGGCGGTGGTCACGAGCAGGGCCTGCGCTCTGGAACCCTGGCGACTCACCAGATCGCCGGCATGGGGGCTGCCTTTGCCTTGGCCGCTGAATCACTGGATAAGGAGATTGCCTGGATCCAAAGGCTCAATGACCGTCTGTGCGAGCAACTGGCAGGCATCAAGGGGCTGGTCATCAACGGCAGCCGCGAGCAGCGCATCCCGCACACCCTGAGCCTGACGTTCACGCGCCATGATCTGGATGTGGCCGCCTTGGGCAAGTCGCTGGCCTTTTCTTCGACCTCGGCCTGCAACTCGGCGAAAAATGCACCTTCTCATGTGTTGCTGGCGCTGGGCCTTGATGCGGCAGCCGCCAGCCAGACCATTCGCCTGAGCCTGGGGCGTTTTACTTGCGAGGCTGATATTGACGGCGCCGCCGGGCTGATTCAGGCAGCTCTGAGTCGTCCACCGTTCTGGGCGGTTGCTCAGTCGTAAGCGCTGCTCCATTATCTGTCCCAAGGTCAATTCCGGGTCAGCAGGAGCGGTAATGAGTAAGCAAACCAATGCCCATGCAGGCGCAAGCGAGCGTCTGGCGCAGGCACGGGCGGTGATGAGTCGTGAAAAAATCGATGCCTGGCTGGTGCCCTCGGCCGATCCGCATCTTTCCGAATACTTGCCGGGGTTCTGGCAGGGGCGCCAATGGGTGTCCGGGTTTCATGGTTCGGTCGGGACGCTGGTCGTCACTCAGGATTTCGCCGGCCTTTGGGCTGACAGCCGTTACTGGGAGCAGGCGAGCAAGGAGCTGGCCGGCAGCGGCATCGAGCTGGTCAGGCTGTTGCCCGGCCAGCCGGGGCCGCTGGAATGGCTGGCCGACCAGGCCGAGGCCGATACCGTGGTCGCGGTTGACGGTGCGGTATTGGCCGTAGCTTCTTCCCGAACCCTGGCCAGCAAGCTGTATGACCGTGGCGCAAGATTTCGTACCGACCTGGACCTGCTCACCGAGTTGTGGCAAGACCGTCCGGCCTTGCCGACCCATCCTGTCTACGAGCATCTGCCGCCTTATGCCACGGTGTCGCGCCGGGAAAAGATCGAGCGACTGCGCAAGACCATGGCCGAGCGCGGGGCTGACTGGCACTTTATCGCGACTTTGGATGACATTGCCTGGCTGTTCAACCTGCGCGGCTCGGACGTGTCTTATAACCCGGTGTTCATTGCGTTTGCTCTGGTCGGGCCCAAGAGCGTCACCTTGTTTGTCAGTGGCGAAAAGATCGACGCTGCGGTGCGCCAGAGCCTGCAGCGCGACGGCGTCAATCTGCTGGAGTACAGCCAGATTGGGGCTGCGCTGCGCCGGGTGCCCAAAGCCGCACGACTGTTGGTCGATCCGGCGCGTGTCACCTGTGGCCTGCTCGATTATCTCGACAGCGAGATCAGCCTGGTCGAGGGGCTCAATCCCACAACCTTGTTCAAGTCGCAGAAGAGCGCTGAGGATTTGCGCCATATCCGTCTGGTGATGGAGCAGGACGGTGCAGCGCTGTGTGAGTTCTTTGCCTGGCTGGAAGCGTCCCTGGGGCACGAGCCGGTCAGTGAACTGACCATTGATGAGCAACTGGGGCTGGCCCGGCAGCGGCGGCCCGGTTACGTGTGCCCCAGTTTTGCGACCATTGCCGGTTTCAATGCCAACGGTGCCATGCCGCATTACCGTGCCACTGAAGCGGAGCATGCGCAGATCGAAGGCAATGGCCTGTTATTGATTGATTCCGGCGGTCAATACCAGGGCGGAACGACTGACATCACGCGAATGGTTCCGGTCGGCGAACCCAGTGTGATGCAGAAGCAGGATTGCAGTCGCGTACTCAAGGGTGTGATTGCCTTGTCGCGAGCGCGTTTTCCCAAGGCAGTGCCTGCGCCGCTACTGGACGCTATCGCTCGCGCACCGATGTGGGCCGATGGGGTCAACTACGGTCATGGCACCGGCCATGGCGTAGGTTACTTTCTCAATGTGCATGAAGGACCACAGGTGATCGCCTACCAGGCACCGGTCACCCCACAGACGGCCATGCAGGCGGGCATGATCACGTCGATCGAGCCTGGAACTTACCGGCCGGGGCGTTGGGGGGTGCGTATCGAGAACCTGGTGATCAACCAGGAGGCGGAGCAGACCGAGTTTGGCGAGTTCCTGCGCTTCGAAACCCTGACACTGTGTCCGATCGACACGCGTTGCCTGGACCTGTCGCTGCTCAATGCGGACGAGAAAGGGTGGCTCAATCGCTACCATGCCCATGTCCGCCAACGCTTGAGCCCTTTATTGCAAGGGGCTGCATTGCAGTGGCTGCAAGCGCGTACCGTCGCTGTCTGATCAAGCGGCAAGCATCGCTCAGAGGCGTGATTTCTTGCAGATGATGATCATGCTGCGACTGGTATAGCCGGCGGGATTCAGGCCGAACGGGTAATCGCCGGGGTCTTCGACGGCATCACCGGACTTGGCGATTACCCTGTATTGCCCGGACTGGCAGGTATTGGCTGCAAGTTCCTGGCACCTCTCCCAGGAGGAAGACAATCCCGAGCAGTTGATATGAATGCCGCGCTTGCCCAGCACAACCGGCTTGGCTGTCGCGGCGCATCCTGTCACGCCAAGCAGCGCCAGTACGATAACAATGTATTTCATCCCGTTCCTTAACCGGCCATGTCTGAAAGCCACTATCGGGCCTGAGTCTTTGTACTCAAGGGATATCGATCGGTTCACAGATATTTCCCGCAAACTGCATCGGTCAGGCTCTAAACATGGCGCATGCGCGGAACAAATGCTAGTGCCTTGTCATGTATCGTGATTGAGAATCAGTCGCCCGGCACCAGTTTGGGGCGCTCTGGCGTGGCCGACAGGGTGACGCCAATCGATGCCAGAATGATTGCGCCCATGGCCAGCCATTGCAGTGCCGACAGCTGCTCGTGCAGAAACAGCAGGCCAGACAAGGCGGCGATGACCGGCTCCAGGCTGGCCAGTGTGCCGAAAGTGCGCGTGGACATACGCGTCAGTGCCACCATTTCCAGGCTATAAGGCAAGGCGGTCGACAAGATGGCCACGCCGATGGCAGCCGGCAGCAAGCCGATGTCCAGAAGAGCCGAGCCGGCGTGTGCCACGCCAAAGGGCGCGACGAACAGGGCGGCGACGATAACGCCAAGGGCCGCAGTCTGTACGCCGTTGCCTTCACCGGCTTTCTGACCGAAAACGATGTAGGCGGCCCAGCAGGCACCGGCGCCCAAGGCATAGGCGGCCCCTAGCGGATCGAGGCTGGCACTGCTGCGGCCGTCGGGGATCAGCAACAATAGGCCGCCGACGGCCAGGGCGATCCAGACGACATCGATTGTGCGGCGTGAAGTCAGCAATGCCACGGCCAGAGGGCCGGTAAGCTCCAGTGCTACGGCAATGCCCAGCGGCACACTGCGCAACGACATATAGAAGAGCAGGTTCATCCCGCCCAGTGCGATGCCATACACAATGATCATGCGCAGCGATCGAGCCGTCAGGCGAACGCGCCAGGGGCGCAGGACCAGGATCATGATGAGACTGGCAAAGATCAGTCTCAGCGTGGTGGTGCCCTGAGCACCAATGGCAGGGAACAGGCTCTTGGCCAGTGAAGCGCCGGTCTGGATGGAAACCATCGCGATAATCAGCAGCCCCAGAGGGAACAGTATGGAAGAGGGGGGTGACGAGGGTTTCATGGCGGGTGCTGTCCTGAGGGTGCTGTCTATATATAAGAAGCATGATGAGTAACCTGAACGGTTTGCGCAATATAATGCGCATTTATTTAATTTCGGCCTGGTTTGAAATTAAGTGTTGACGCCCTGTCTCAGCGCTCTATAATGCGCACCATTCCCGCCGCGGAAGAAACTGAAAACTCCTTGAATATCAATGAGTTGGCGCCCTGTCTCAGCGCTCTATAATGCGCACCATTCCCGCCGCGGAAGAAACTGAAAACTCCTTGAATATCAATGAGTTGGATAAGAAATCGGCGAGGGGATGGTGCTGGCCTCMGGGCCGCRGCGGTGAAAAAGGTAGTTGACAGCAAGTTTCAATGCTGTATTATTCGCCTCCCGCTGACGAGTTGATCGAAAGATCGGTCGGCACGCAAGTGATGAAGGYTTCAGAGTTGCTCTGRAAACTTCCRAAAATAATCACTTGACATGTTACACAGGCGCTGTAGAATGCGCGCCTCGGTTGAAGCGAACAGCTCAACCAACCGCTCTTTAACAC
>NZ_LMOA01000021.1:0-919686 GCF_001423155.1 Pseudomonas sp. Leaf127
TGCGACCCGCTATGCCAGTTATGTCTCGGGCGCCACCAGTGGCGCGCTGGTGTTCCAGTACACCGTGCAGGCGGGCGACACCGCCGCCAGCGGCCTGGACATCGGCAGCCCCCTGGACCTCAATGGCGGCAGCGTGCGCGATGCGGCCGGCAACGACCTGAACCTGAACCTCAATGGCCTGGGCAGCGCCGCCGGTGTGTTGGTGGATACCACGGCACCGACCGCCAATAGYATCGCTCTGGTCGATACCAACCCGACCACCAGCAGCAYGGTCAACTACACCGTGACCTTCAGCGAGGYCGTCAGCGGCGTGGACAGCGGCGACTTCGCGCTGGCCTTTACCGGCGGTGTCAGCGGTCGTATCGCCTCGGTCACCCAGGTCGATGCACGGACTTACCGCTTTACCGGCGGTGTCAGCGGTCGTATCGCCTCGGTCACCCAGGTCGATGCACGGACTTACCGTGTGCAGGTTGACAGCCTGACCGGCAACGGCAGCGTGCGCCTGGAYCTCAAKAGCAGCGGCACTGGCATCGTCGATGCCGCCGGCAACACCATCGCCGGTGGCCTGACAGGCGCCAGCTATACCATTGATCGCGTGGCCCCAGCGGTCACCGGTGTGGCCGTTCCGGCCAACGGCACCTATGTAGCCGGGCAGAACCTCGACTTCACGGTCAACTTCAGCGAGACCGTGACGGTGGATACGACAAGTGGTGCGCCGCGTATTGCCGTCACCCTGGAYACCGGCGGCACCGTGTACGCTGACTATGTGTCGGGCTCTGGCAGTAACGCCCTGGTGTTCCGTTTGACTGCCGCCAGCGGACAGTTGGACAGCAACGGCATCAMTTTGGGGAGCAGCCTCGACCTTAATGGCAGCCGCATCACCGACCTGGCCGGCAACAGCAGCGCCGCCGCACTCAACGGCGTGGCCAGCACGGCCGGTGTGAATGTCGATGGCGTGGTTCCGACCGTGCTCAGTGTCGGCACCCCAGTAGCCGATCTGTATAACGCCGGCGATGTGCTGACCTTTACCGTCAAGGCCAGTGAAGYCCTGCAAACCGGCACGCCGGCACCACGGCTGGCACTCGATGTGGGCGGTGTGACCCGTTACGCCACGTATGTCTCCGGCAGCGGCAGCGACACGCTGGTGTTCCAGTACGTGGTGCAGGCCGGTGATACCGACAGCAATGGCATCGCGGTGGGCAGCCTGGACCTGCGCGGTGGCGCGCTGACCGACGTGGCCGGCAACGACCTGAACCTGMCCCTGAACAACATCGGCGACCTGACCGGTGTGCAGGTCGACACCACGGCACCGACCGCCAATAGYATCGCTCTGGTCGATACCAACCCGACCACCAGCAGCAYGGTCAACTACACCGTGACCTTCAGCGAGGCCGTCAGCGGCGTGGACAGCGGCGACTTCGCGCTGGCCTTTACCGGCGGTGTCAGCGGTCGTATCGCCTCGGTCACCCAGGTCGATGCACGGACTTACCGTGTGCAGGTTGACAGCCTGACCGGCAACGGCAGCGTGCGCCTGGACNCTACATGGGCACCTCGACATTCTCCGAGTACACCGTGCTGCCGGAAATCTCGGCTTTACCGGCGGTGTCAGCGGTCGTATCGCCTCGGTCACCCAGGTCGATGCACGGACTTACCGTGTGCAGGTTGACAGCCTGACCGGCAACGGCAGCGTGCGCCTGGACCTCAATAGCAGCGGCACTGGCATCGTCGATGCCGCCGGCAACACCATCGCCGGTGGCCTGACAGGCGCCAGCTACAACATCGACCGCGTCGCGCCTGGCGTTGTCAGTGTTGATGTACCCGCTAACGGCACCTATGTGGCCGGGCAGAACCTCGACTTCACGGTCAACTTCAGTGAAGCGGTGCAGGTGGATACCACAGGCGGCACTCCACGCATCGAGGTGACCCTCGACACCGGCGGTACCGCGTATGCGACCTACTTGTCCGGCGCCGGCACCGATACGCTGGTGTTCCGCCTGACTGTCGCCAGCGGCCAGCTGGATACCACCGGCATCAGTGTCGGCAACAGCTTCCAGCTCAATGGCGGGGCAGTCCGTGACAGCGTCGGCAACAATGTCGCTACCGCCCTCAACGGGCTGGGCGATACCTCGGGTGTACGGGTTGACGCCGCAGTACCGGGGGTGGACTCGGTCGGCCTGCCGGCTGACGGCAGCTACAAGGCCGGCGATGTCCTCAGCTTTACCGTCAATACCAGCGAAGCCGTGGTGGTCGACACCGCCACCGGTACGCCGCGCCTGGTGCTGAGCGTGGGCGGGGTCACCCACTATGCCAGCTATGTTTCCGGCGCCGCCAGTGGCGCACTGGTGTTCCAGTACACCGTGCAGGCCGGCGACACCGCCGCCAGCGGCCTGGTGGTCGGCACTACCCTGGACCTCAATGGCGGCAGCGTGCGCGATGCAGCCGGCAATGACCTGACGCTGAACCTCAATGGTTTGGGCAGTGCCGCCGGCGTGCTGATCGATACTTCGGCGCCGACGGCCAGCAGCCTGGTGCGGGTCGACGGCTCACCAGGCAGCAGCGGTTCGATCAGTTACACATTGACGTTCAGCGAGAACGTCAGCAGCGTGGATGCCTCGGACCTCAGCCTGTTTTTCACCGGTACCGCGTCCGCCAGCATTGCCAGCGTCACCCGGATTGATGGTCGAACCTACACCGTGGTAGTCAATGGCATCGCCGGCAGCGGCAGCCTGCGCCTGGACCTGAATGGCAGCGGTACCGGCATCATGGATACTGCGGGCAATGCCATCGTCGGCGGCCTGACCGGCGCCAGCTACAGCATCGATCAGGTCGCGCCCGGCGTGGTTGATGTCGATGTGCCGGCTGATGGCAGCTACAAGGCCGGTGATGTCTTGAGCTTTACCGTCAACACCGGCGAAGGCGTGGTGGTCGACACCGCCACCGGTACGCCGCGCCTGGTGCTGAGCGCAGGCGGGGTCACCCACTATGCCAGCTATGTTTCCGGCGCCGCCAGTGGCGCACTGGTGTTCCAGTACACCGTGCAGGCCGGCGACACCGCCGCCAGCGGNAGGCGGGGTCACCCACTATGCCAGCTATGTTTCCGGCGCCGCCAGTGGCGCACTGGTGTTCCAGTACACCGTGCAGGCCGGCGACACCGCCGCCAGCGGCCTGGTGGTCGGCACTACCCTGGACCTCAATGGCGGCAGCGTGCGTGATGCGGCCGGCAATAACCTGGCGCTGGCCCTCAATGGCCTGGACAGCACCGCTGGCGTGCGGGTGGACACCACGGCGCCGACGGCCCGCGGCATCGTTCTGGTCGATCCGACACCGGCCAACAGCAGCACGGTCAGCTTTACTGTGACCTTCAGCGAGAACGTCAGCGGCGTCGATGTCTCTGACCTCGGCCTGTTTTTCACCGGCACCGCGTCCGCCAGCATTGCCAGCGTCACCCGGATTGATGGTCGAACCTACACCGTGGTAGTCAACGGCATCGCCGGCAGCGGCAGTCTGCGTCTGGACCTCAATGCCAGTGGCACCGGCATCAATGACGCAGCAGGCAACGCGCTCACCGGCGGCCTGACGGGCGCCAGCTACAGTGTTGATCGTGTCGCACCCGCGATCACCAGCGTGGCCGTTCCGGCCGGTGGCACCTATGTGGCCGGGCAGAATCTGGACTTCACGGTCAACTTCAGTGAAACGGTGCAGGTGAATACCACCGGTGGCATTCCACGCCTCGAAGTGACCCTCGACACCGGTGGCACTGCTTACGCGACCTACCTGTCCGGTAGCGGCACCAATGCCTTGGTATTTCGCCTGACCGTTGCCAGTGGTCAGCTTGACACCAATGGCATCAGCGTCGGCAACAGCCTCCAGCTCAATGGCTCGACTCTGCGTGATGCGATCGGCAACAACGTCGCCACCGTCCTGAACGGGCTGCCGGACACGTCACAGGTACGCATCGATGCCATCGTGCCGACTGTCACCATCGTGGGACTGCCGACAGCAGGGGCCTATAACACCGGCGATGTGTTGCGCTTTACCGTCAACGTCAGCGAGACAGTCAACGTCGATACCAGCACCGGCACCCCGCGTGTCGCGCTGACCCTTGGCGGCGTGACCCGCTATGCCACCTATGTGTCCGGCTCCGGCAGCAATGCGCTGGTATTCGAGTACACCGTGCAGGCTGGCAACAACGCCGCTGGCGGCATTGGCTTGCCAGGTACGCTCGACCTCAACGGCGGCGCCGTGCGTGACGCGGCGGGCAATGCGCTGGACCTGGCCCTGAATACGCCTGGCGTGGTGGGCGGTGTGGTGATCGATACCGTGGCCCCTCAGGTCAGCGATATCGTGCGCGTCGACCTGAGCCCGACCAGTAGTGGCTCGGTGCGCTACACCGTGACCTTCGACGAGAGCGTTTCCGGTGTCGACAACGCCGACTTCGCGCTGGTCTTCAGCGGCTCGGCCAGTGGCCGGATTGCCTCGGTGGAGCAGGTCAACGGCCGCACCTACCTCATTGTCGTCGACAACCTGAGCGGCGTCGGCAATGTGCGCCTGGACCTGAACAGCAGTGCAACCGGCATTGTCGACGCGGCGGGCAACCTGCTCACCGGCGACTTGCAAGGCAGCAGCTATAGCATTGATCGCGTGGCGCCAAGTATCACCGGGGTGGACGTTCCGGCCAGCGGTACCTATGTGGCCGGCCAGAGCCTGAGCTTCACCGTGCGTACCAATGAAGCGGTGCTGGTGGACAGCGGCGACGGTAATCCGCGCCTGGCGATCAGCCTCGACAACGGCACAGTGGTCTATGCCGACTACCTGTCCGGCTCGGGCGGCACAGCTCTGGTGTTCCGTCTCAACGTCACCAGCGGCATGGCTGGCAACACCACTTTTGCGGTGGCGCCGTCCATCGACCTCAATGGCGGCAGTATCCGCGATGCCCGTGGCAACGACGCCAATACCGGTCTGAACAACGTCGGCGACACCCACGGTATCCTCGTCGATGCCAGGGCACCACGTCCCTCCAGCATCGTGGTGGACGGCCCGGTACAACCGGGCGCCAGTACGCTCACCTTCACCCTGACCTTTGACGAGGCTGTCAGCGGCGTCGACCTCAGCGACTTCAGCGTGATCAGTACCGGCAGTGCCAGTGGTGCGGTGCAAGCGGTCCAGCAGCTCGATGCCACGACTTACCGAGTCATTGTGGGCAACATGAGCGGAGCAGGTGCGCTGGCCTTGAGCCTGAGCGCGCTTAACAGCGGCATCCGCGACCAGGCCGGCAACGATCTGGCGCGGGGCTTCGACAGCGCACTGCAGACCATCCAGTCGCAGGATATTGGTGACCTCAATTATCGGATCAATCCACCGGACACCCTCAACACGCCGCAAGCGGCGGTGGTGCAGCCACAGGTGCCGGGCTTGGTGGTCACTGACGCTGTGTCGCCACTGGCTACTCCCGGCCTGTTCGACATCCGCACCGTGGGCGGCAACCTGCAGCCCCTGGGTACTATCTTTCTCGGCAATGGCAGCAGTGCGCCGAGCTTCATTGCTCAGGTATTTGGCAGCAGCGCGATCGGTGGCAGCCAGAGTAGCCAAGGTGGCTTTGGTGGTAGGGAGGGCGGCCTGCTAGGTAGCAGTAGCACCTTTGCCAGCATTTTCAGTCGTGAGGTACCAGGCGTCAGCGAGATGAATGTGTTCGATGGCGACCAATGGAAGCAGAGCGACCTCAACCAGGGTGCGCGTGGTGTTTTCGGCGCACCGACTCTGGGGCAACAACTGCAACAAATCAATGAAGCCGACCGGCGCCATGTGCGCGAGTTGGCCAAGGCCCTGGCTCAATCGGCACAGATCGGCAAGCGGGCATGAAAAACAGCACAACACTTGATACGCAGGCCATACCAGGGGGTGGCCCAAGGATGAATAAAACTCACAAACTGTTTGCCGCGAGTCTGCTGACGCTGGCCATTGGTGGATGCGCCGTGACCAGCGAGCCGATCGATCGCAGTGCCAGCGAGGCGCGAGCACGCACCGACCTGGCGACCATTTTCAAGGATCAGGAAGCCCTCAGCGGGCCGCTGACCCTGCATCAGGCCATGGCCCGTGCGGTGAAGTACAACCTCGAGGCGCGACTGAAAGTGATGGAAGAAGCCCTGGCCAAGCGTCAGGTCGATCTTTCCAGCTTCGACATGTTGCCGCGCATGGCGCTGGCTGCAGGCTACGCCGGACGCAGCAACGTCGGGGCGTCCAGCAGCCAGAGCATCCTGACCAATACCCAGTCTCTGGAGCCCTCGACTTCGCAGGACCGCAATCGTGACGTCGCTGACC
The DNA here is from genome assembly GCF_001423155.1 of Pseudomonas sp. Leaf127. NCBI lineage: Bacteria > Pseudomonadati > Pseudomonadota > Gammaproteobacteria > Pseudomonadales > Pseudomonadaceae > Pseudomonas > Pseudomonas sp. Leaf127. The sequence continues at coordinate 6,319 of NZ_LMOA01000021.1, forward strand.
TGACCATGGTATGGAACGTGCTGGATTTCGGGGTCAGCTACGTCAGCGCCAAGCAGCAGGCTGACCAACGGTTGATCCTCCAGGAGCGCAAGCGCAAGGTCATCCACACCATCACCCAGGACGTGCGTTCGGCGTACTGGCGCGCGGTGGCGGCGCAGCGCCTGCTGAACCAGATTGACACCCTGATGGGGCGTATCGATCAGGCCCGTGACAACAGCCAGCGCATGAGCGCGGAGCGGGTCGGCGACCCGGTGCAGACCTTGAGCTACCAGCGCGCCCTGATCGAGGCCACCCGCCAGCTGGAGCAGCAGCGCCGTGCGCTGTCGCTGGCCAAGACCGAGCTGGCTGCGCTGGTCAATCTGCCACTGAACACCGACTTCAGCCTGGCACTGGAAGAGGGGTATGCAGTGCCGGTGTTCAAGGGTGACTTCGCTCAGCTGGAGCAACAGGCCCTGGCCAGTCGTCCGGAACTGCGCGAACAGGATTACCAGGCACGCATCAGTGCCGCCGAAACCCGCAAGGCCATGCTGCGCCTGCTGCCGGGCCTGGAGTTCTCGCTGGGCGGGCATTACGACAGCAACTCGTTCCTGACCAACCAGAGCTGGGCCGACTACGGCGTCAAGGTGACCTGGAACCTGTTCAACGTGCTGTCCGCACCGGCAGCGATCAAGGTCGCCGAGGCGGGCGAAGACGTCGCCACGGCGCGCCGGCAGGCCATGTCCATGGCGGTGCTGGCCCAGCTTTACGTGGCCAATGCCAACTACAAGGAAGCGGTGCGTCAGTTCCAGACCAGCGAAGAACTGGCGAAACTCGACGGGGAGATTGCCGTCCAGCTACGCAACCGTTACCAGACGCAGAACATCGGCGAGCTGGAGCTGATCCAGGGCGAGCTGAACAACCTGCAGACCCAGCTCAAGCGTGATCTGTCCTATGCCGAACTGCGCAATGCCTATGCACAGTTGCACGTCAGCTCAGGGGCGGATCCGCTGCCGGATAACCTGCCGGACGACAAACTGCAGACCATTGCCAATGCCTTGCAGAGCAGCGAGGCGGGCTGGGGGCGGTGAGCATTGAGGCTCTTCAAATAGCGGGCAAATCGCCCGCGCCATAAACGTTCCGATACCAGCGCGGACCTTGGAGTCGCGGCTGCAATCATTGGCCGCGGGCTACTGCATCTATGCGCTGTACCCGCGCAGCCGGGGCTGGAGTGAATGGGCGGTGCCCGCCAGTTATCACACGTAATCTCATGTCGAGTCCTTGTGGACCTGATCGCACATCAATGCTCGCTGTGTGACGCGTCTGGGACCACAGCGCATGCTGGGCATCGGCACCCGGCTGGCAGGTACGGCCGGGCTGACGCTGCTGGTGGCCGATTACACAATGGGGCGGGCTGACCAGCATGGTGCTGTGCCTGTGTGCCGGGTGGTGGGCTGTTGCGGGGAGGGGTGCCTGGTGATGTAGGGGTGTTCCCACTGTGCGCACCACCGTTCGTCGCTAATGACCCTACAAACGCCAGCCGGCTCCTTTTCAATTTTCCCTATGCCCAGCCGACGTAACCTTACAAATAGTAATTTCTGGAGGGGCTTCATGTCATTGATTCCTGTACGTATCTCGCGGCGCATGACGTCGGGAATTCTGGGTCTGCTGATACTGACCGCCGTGGCAATATTTGCCGTGATTACGCTGGGCGGCAAACCCCGATTGGTGGCGGCCGGAACGGAGGCGGCCGAGCAGTCGGCCAGTGCCATTACCTCCGAGTTGGCCTTGCCGCTGAACCGCATCGAAGGCACCGCCGCTGCCATGGCTATTCTGGCTCAGACCCTGCCTCGCGATACGGCGATCTTTGAAAGTAACCTCTCGGGCATCAGCGCATTGCGCGAACTGGGCAAGGGCATGCAGTCGATTTCGGGCCGCCTGGGCGAATTGAGCCGGGGCGGACGATAAGGCATTGATTGCATGCCGTTCGAAGCGTTTGCGTGGCAATTCGCGAATAGTAGGCTCGGTGCGGCTTTGCCGCACCGAGCACGGCGACCCCGTTGGCACGCGTGAACGTGCTGCCCGACTGTTTGCCTATGGCAGGCAAGAGGTGGCTGTTTAGCGCTTCACGAAACCCCGCGATGAATGGCCACCCGTTCAGTGGACTTGCAGGCCAACCAATGCTCGGCCATGTAGGCGAAAGTGCGTTTTTCGTGGGGCAATTGACTCTCGACCTTGCAGCTTCTCGACCCAGGCGCGTGCGGGAGTGCCTGTTTTTTCGCTCGACTCTTTATTTTCAAGTCGGAGGGCTGAGCGCAGAAGGTTTTCTTGCGCCTGCTGCAAGGTTTAACCACAGCAGCATGGCAGTGAGAGAGGCGGCCAGTATCAGCGTAAGCCACATCATGACCAGCACGCTGAACGTGACGCGATTGTTTAACTCACGAAAAATGCCGAAGGCAAAAGCGGTGTACCAAGACACACCCGAAACTGCACCTGATGCGAGAAACAAGGCCGCTCTGCTGCGGGCGACGCCAAAGAGCAGGGGGCGGCTCAAGTCGCGTAGTGCTTCTGGCAACACAAACGCATGGATGATGATGCCATTGATGGTCAGGGCGATCACCACAAGTATCTTTGCCCAGAGTTTGGGGTTTTCCAGTTTGTCCGGCGACTCCATCGCGTATAGGGCCAGGAAACCCAGGCCTGACAGCCATAGGAGGCATAGTCCGGTAGTGACCGCGTCGCTGATGAAGTGAAAGGTGCGTCCGATTTCAACCGGTAGGCTCCCCCGGCGCAGCCAGCGGAAAATCCAGAGGTCCAGCATGGTTGCCCCGCCGAGACCGAAGCACATACCGAGCAGGTGTAGACCGACAAGGAGTGTCAGAACGTTCAGCGGTGGGAGTGGATCAGGCAAGGGAATGCTCAGCGCAAGTGTGTCTGCGAATAAGTGACCGCTACTGGAGAGCGCAAGCAGGCCGCCGAAAATCATGAAAGACGTTCGTATCTTCATTGGTTACGACCTCAGGCCAGTGTTCTTATTCGGCAGGTAGCATGGGCGTGGGCCCATTCAGGAAGGAACCGGTGCTTGCGCATCGATCAGGCTCTGGCTCTTGAGCTCCTGCCAAAAGGCTGACGGAATACCGACCTTCATCGCTTGTACGTTAGAAACGATCTGCCCTGGTGAACGCGCCCCCGGAATGATCGCAGACACTTGCGGATGTGCCGCGGCGAATTGCAGGGCGGCGGTATGAATGTCGATGCCATGTCGGCTGGCAATTGCCATGATTCGCGCGCGTTTTTCTACCGCTCCGGCCGGTAGATCCAGGCTGAAGTTATATCGGCTGCGCCCTCCCAGAAATCCATCATTCAGGGGGGTGCCAACCACGACACTGGTGCCCTTGCTTCTCAAGGCCGGAAGGGTGTTGCGCAACGCATCGCTGTGGTCGAGGAGGGAATACTGGCAGGCAAGCAACACGATGTCGGGCGTCGGGTCATTACTGGTTAGCGCCTGAACCACGGCGTTCGGTGTATTGACGCCGAAGCCCCATGCCTTGATGAGTCCTTCATCACGCATTTTTTCAAGCTCAACCATCGCCCCTGTGCGTGCAATCTGATACGCCGCTTCCCATCCCCCTTCCAGCTCGGTGTTATCTGGCGAGAGATCATGGATAAAGACGATATCGATACGGGGTAATCCCAGACGCTGCAGGCTGTCTTCCACGGAGCGACGCGTGCCTGCTGCGGTGTAGTCATATCGGTAGTTAAAGGGCGCCGGCGACTTCCAGATGGCATGGTCCGCGCGCACGCCACCAGCGGCCGTCAATACGCGGCCGACCTTGGTAGAGACCACATAATCACCTGGATTTTTGCCGTGCAGGAAGCGGCCCAGACGATATTCACTCAAGCCAAACCCGTAGAACGGCGACGTGTCATAAAGCCTTACACCTGCCCCCCAGGCGGCCTGCAGAACCAGGGCCGCCTGCTCGTCGCTGATCGGCGCAAAGATATTGCCAATCTGCGTCCCGCCCATACCAAAGCGTTGAGGCGTCATGTATCGCAGTGTATGCGAAGGCAAATTGAGGGGCAGGTCTGAGCGTACGAGCCGTCCTTGCGTAGGCATCACGCTCCCGCGCTCTGTCAGCGAAGAGGGCGCCGGGGCTGCAGCCACCGAACTGGCAAGACTCGATGCGGGCAGTAAAGCGGCTGCAACAGCACCCGCCGCTGAATAAGTAAGAAAATCTCGTCTGTCCATCCAGTGTTCCTTTCGCGACTGAGGGTTCACGGGCTCATCGAAGCCCGTCTTCATGCGAGAAACTAGAACAACGAGGGTTGGCCGGGTGACCCTAATGCGCCCTATCTTTTGCACAATCCTGCCGATGCACTTGTGCTGGTCACGCACTGGCAGCAGACTCGAACATTCCGTAAACAGGGGGGCATATCATGACGAGCGGTTCCTTCTCGCAATTCGGTTTCGGCCGTGTGCAGTCCCTGGCCATGAGCGAACCCGCTCAGCCCAACGAGCGCCTCCAGTTACTCAGACGGCTTATCGAAAAAGTCACCACGCAGATTGGTTTGAACGAGGTATGCGCAACATCGATTCCAGGATTGACCTTTTATCGAATGGCCGAACTGGGTACGCCCACGTACTGCATTTATGAGCCTTGTGTCGCCATCATTCTGCAGGGGGCGAAGGAGATTACATTCGGTGAGGAGGCCTGTGAGTTTGGACAGGGCGCGTTCTTCGTCACGTCGGTCGATATACCCACACTGGCTCGCGTGACCGCGGCCAACGAGCAGACCCCTTATTTATCCGTTGTGTTGAAGCTCGATCTTGCCATGCTCAATGAGGTGATCCAGACCCTGGAACCCACAAGGCAGGAAATGGCTTCTCAAGCACGAGGCTTTGCATCGGGTGCGGCGTCGAGTGAGATGCTCGACGCGTTCACCCGACTCTCCACACTGATCGAACGGCCGCTTGAGGCAGGCTTGATGTCGAACCTTATCAAGCGGGAGATATGCGTTCGGCTGTTGCTCAGTAGCGCAGGCCAGTGGCTGCGCAGCGTCACGCGCGATGGTTACCGAGACAAGGGCATCGTGAGAGCCATTGAATGGTTGAAACATCATTACGACAAACCGCTGCACGTGGCCGATCTCGCCCAGCGATCGGGCATGGCCAGTTCTACGCTGCATCACAACTTTCGCAAGCTGACAGGCACCAGTCCCGTTCAGTATCAAAAGTCGTTACGGCTGCAAGCCGCGCGCAGCCTGATGTTGACCGACAGGGTCGATGTGAACACGGCCGCCTTGCGGGTCGGCTATGAAAGTGTCGCGCAATTCAGTCGCGAATATGCCCGGCGTTTCGGAGCTCCACCCTCGAAAGACATCAAGCACGCACGGGAGAATGGTGGACGGCTCGACTAATCAGGCGACCCAGTCCAGATGAGCATGCGGCGCCAATGATCAGGCCATAGGCAAAAGCCGGGCGGGTAATACCAGCAAGATCCATCGGGCTACCCGTCGACCAGGGCTTCTCACCACAGCAAGCCCCCACCCACATTTTCTTTCACCTGGCTTCAGAGCGGCGTGAGCACATTCATTACCGTATCCAACGCCACCCGCGTGTCATCCAGTTGCACCAGCGAAGCATGTCGGGCACCAAGGGCGTCGCGGTTCTGGATCGCGGTGAGGATCGCCTTGTGCCGGGGCAGGCTCAGGCCCTGGATGTCCGGGCGGCGGTTGGTGATGTTGATCGACTCGCGCAGCGGCAACGACAGCATGTTGCACATATAGGCGAGCAAATCGTTGCGCGTGGCGTCGGCGATGGCGCGGTGGAAGTCCAGGTCGGCTTGCAGCAGGTCCTCGTGGGTCTTGGCGGTTTCCATGCCAGTGTAGGCTTTTTCGATGATGGCGATGTCTTCGTCGGTGGCCGTTGTCGCGGCCATGGCCGCGATTTCCGGTTCGAGGATGCGTCGAACACCGGCCAGGGTATTGAAAAATTCACTGTGAGGCGTGGACTGCATCAACCAGGACAATACGTCCGGGTCGAGCAGGTGCCATTTCAAGCGTGGCCGCACCACTGCGCCGACCCGTGGTTTGGAATACACCAGACCCTTGGCGCTGAGCACCCGCGTCGCCTCACGCAGCACCGAGCGGCTGACCTTGTACTCCTCGCAGAGCGTGGCCTCCATGGGCAGCCGCTCTTCGGGCTTGAAACGACCGGAAACGATGTGCATGCCCAAGTCCTGGACGATCTGGGCATGCATACTCTTGCGCGGCTTGGGCGGTTGGTGATCCATGACGACAGGGAGGCTCTGGCTTGAATTGGCGGCATCATAGCATCCCGATTAGTGGGAATGCCGTGGGACTTCCGCCCTGCGGCAACCTGCCAGGAAGTCGAAGTCGCAACCCTGGTCGGTCCTTGGCACAGGGGCGATGTGCCGTTGGCGATACCCGCCGGCGATGAGTTGGCGGGCAGATCCATGTTGCCGACTTCGGCCATGCCTGGATAAGCCTTGGGCCAGGCGATCTGGCGGAAATGCGCGTTGCATGAGGTCAGCTTCGACCCACTGTTGCAGATGCCGATGATCGGTTTGTCATGGAACTGATGGTCGGCGATGCCTTGGTTCTTCATCCTGCTGCGGTCCATGAAGCCGTTCTGGTCGGCTGTACCCAACCACTGGACGCAGCGGAGGTCGGGCTCTTGTCCGACAGGATTGATGTTCTTATTGTATGACTATATGTTCTTTTTTTCTTAAAAATAAGTAAAGTGTCGAAGATTTTTGAGAGTTGTTTTGTAAATAGTCCTACTATATAGTCGGCCTTAACGGAGGTATGACCTTGGCGGATTTTAGCGAGAGGCGTCCCACGAGCTTTTATAAGAACAACAATCAGAGATCGAGCCATGACCCAGTATTTCGGCCACAACTACATCGGCGGCCAGCGCAGCGCCAACGGCGGCGTCAAGCTGCAGAGCATTGACGCGACCACTGGCGAAGCCTTGCTCCAGGAGTTCTACCAGGCCACCCCGGAGGAGGTCGACGCCGCGGCCAAGGCCGCCGCGCAGGCTTACCCGGCGTACCGCGCCTTGAGTGCCGCGCGCCGCGCACAGTTCCTGGATGCGATAGCGGGCGAACTGGATGCCCTGAGCGATAACTTCATTGAATTGGTTTGTCGTGAAACCGCACTGCCGGCAGCGCGCATCAAAGGCGAGCGTGGGCGTACCAGCGGCCAGATGCGCCTGTTCGCGAGCGTGCTGCGCCGCGGTGATTTCTACGGTGCGCGCATCGACAAGGCACTGCCTGATCGTCAGCCGTTGCCACGCCCGGATTTGCGCCAGTACCGCATCGGTCTCGGCCCGGTGGCGGTGTTCGGCGCGAGCAACTTCCCGCTGGCGTTCTCTACAGCAGGCGGTGATACCGCAGCGGCACTGGCGGCAGGTTGCCCGGTGGTGTTCAAGGCCCATAGCGGGCATATGGCCACGGCTGAGCAGGTGGCCAGTGCAATCATTCGCGCTGCTGAAGCGACCGGGATGCCGGCCGGCGTTTTCAACATGATTTTTGGTGGCGGCGTCGGCGAAGCGCTGGTCAAGCACCCGGCAATCCAGGCCGTGGGCTTCACCGGTTCGCTCAAGGGCGGTCGTGCCTTGTGCGACATGGCCGCGGCACGCCCGCAGCCGATCCCGGTGTTCGCCGAGATGTCGAGCATCAATCCGGTAATTGTGTTGCCCCAGGCCCTCAAGGCCCGGGCTGAGAGCGTGGCCCGCGACCTGACCGCTTCGGTGGTGCAGGGTTGCGGTCAATTCTGCACCAACCCTGGCCTGGTGATCGGCATCGCATCGCCTGAATTTACAGCGTTTACTCAACGTGTGGCTCAACTGATCGGCGATCAACCGGCACAAACCATGCTCAACGCCGGCACCTTGGCCAGCTACAGCAAGGGCCTGGAAAAACTCCTTGTGCACCCTGGCATCCAGCACTTGGCAGGCAATGCCCAGGCGGGCAACCAGGCGCAGCCGCAACTGTTCAAGGCTGATGTACGACTGTTGATAGACGGCGATGAAGTGCTGCAGGAAGAAGTCTTCGGCCCCACTACGGTGTTTGTCGAAGTCGCTGACCAGGCCCAGCTCAGCGCCGCCTTGCACGGACTGCACGGTCAACTGACCGCCACGATCATCGGCGAGCCGGGCGACTTTCAACAGTTCGCCGAACTCACGCCGCTGCTGGAACAGAAAGTCGGGCGTATCTTGCTCAACGGCTACCCGACCGGCGTGGAAGTCTGTGATTCGATGGTGCACGGCGGGCCGTACCCCGCGACATCGGATGCCCGTGGCACCTCGGTCGGCACCTTGTCCATTGACCGGTTCCTGCGTCCCGTGTGCTTCCAGAACTACCCTGACAGCCTGCTGCCGGATGCGTTGAAAAACGCCAATCCGTTGCGTATCCAGCGGCTGGTCGACGGCACGCCCTCGCGCGAATCGCTGTAACGCGTACCTGAGACCAACAAGTATCCAGGAGGCACCATGTCGTTTCACGCTGTGACCGCGCATCGGGCTCAACTGGGGGAGGGCCCGTTCTGGGACGCGCCCACCCAGTCGTTGTACTGGGTCAATATCGCCGGCAAACAGGCGCTGCGCCTGATGGACGGGCACTTGCAGGTATGGCAGTTGCCCGAGCATGTCTCGGCGTTCATCCCCTGTGAAAGCGGCGATGCCCTGGTGACCTTGAGCAGCGGTGTTTATCGCCTCGACCTGGCCACCGAAGCCCTGACGCTGCTGTGCGTGGCCGACCCTCAAGCGGGCAACCGGGGCAATGAAGCCCGTTGCGACGCCCAGGGTCGCCTGTGGCTGGGCACCATGCAGAACAACATCGGCGAGCAGGGTGAAGACCTGCCCATCACCCGACGCTCCGGCGGCCTGTTTCGCATTGATGCCGATGCGCAGGTTACGCCGTTGCTGAGCGGCCTGGGCATTCCCAATACCTTACTGTGGAGCGATGACGGCACGCAGGTGCATTTCGGCGACAGTCTGGACGGCACGCTGTACCGGTACGGGCTTCAGCCGGACGGCCAGCTGCATACGGCGCACGTCTGGTTCGGGCCGCATGAGCGCGGTGGGCCGGACGGCTCGGCCATGGACGTGCAAGGTTGTATCTGGAACGCGCGCTGGGACGGCAGTTGCCTGCTGCGGCTAACGCCTGAAGGCCAGGTGGACCGCATCATCGAGCTGCCGGTCAGCCGTCCCACCAGTTGCGTGTTTGGTGGTCCCAACCTTACCACCCTGTATATCACCAGTGCCGCCAGCCCTTTGCATCACCCCTTGGATGGTGCGGTGCTGGCCATCGAGGTCGACGTGCCAGGCAAACCCTGTCACCGCTTTGCCGGTTAAACCCCAAGACTTGAAAAACAACAACAAGGAGTCACCCGTATGAATCGTCGTCGTGGTTTGCGTTCCCTGTGCTGCGCCGCTGTGGCGGTCTCGGCCATGAGCTTGAGCGGGCTGTTGCTGGCCGCTGAAGAAGTGAAGATTGGCTTTTTGGTCAAGCAAGCCGAAGAGCCGTGGTTCCAGACCGAGTGGGCCTTCGCCGAAAAAGCCGGCAAGGAGCACGGTTTCACCGTGATCAAGATCGCCGTGCCGGATGGCGAAAAAACCCTTTCGGCCATCGACAGCCTGGCCGCCAATGGCGCCAAGGGCTTTGTGATCTGCCCGCCGGACGTGTCCCTGGGCCCGGCCATCGTAGCCAAGGCCAAGGCCAATGGCCTCAAAGTGATCGCCGTGGACGACCGTTTTGTAGACGCCAAAGGCGCCTTCATGGAAGACGTGCCGTACCTGGGCATGGCTGCCTTTGAAGTGGGCCAGAAGCAGGGCGCCGCCATGGCCGCCGAAGCGAAAAACCGCGGTTGGGACTGGAAAGACACCTACGCGGTGATCAACACCTTCAACGAACTCGACACTGGCAAGAAACGCACCGACGGCTCGATCAAATCCCTGGAAGAAGCCGGTATTCCCAAGGACCACATCCTCACTGCCGCGCTTAAAACCCTCGACGTGCCCGGCAGCATGGACGCCACCAACTCGGCCCTGGTCAAGCTGCCCAGCGGTGCGAAAAACCTGCTCATCGGCGGCATGAACGACAACACCGTGCTCGGCGGCGTACGTGCCACCGAAAGCGCTGGCTTCAAGGCAGCCAACGTGATCGGTATCGGCATCAATGGCACCGACGCTATCGGCGAACTGAAAAAAGCCAACAGCGGCTTCTTTGGTTCGATGCTGCCCAGCCCGCATCTCGAAGGCTACAACACCGCACTGATGATGTACGAGTGGGTCACCAAAGGGACTGAGCCGCCGAAGAACACGGCGATTGACGAAGTGACCTTGATCACCCGGGCCAACTTCCAGGAAGAACTGAGCAAAATCGGGCTGTGGAAATGACCCCTGCCGCCTTGCGATTCGACGGCATCGGTAAAACCTTCCCCGGGGTCAAGGCGCTGGATGGCATCAGTTTCATCGCCCACCCGGGGCAGGTGCACGCCTTGATGGGCGAGAACGGCGCGGGCAAGTCGACGCTGCTGAAAATCCTTGGTGGCGCGTACATCCCCAACAGCGGCACGCTGCAGATCGGCGAGCAGACCATGGCCTTTAAAAACGCCGCTGACAGCATTGCAAGCGGCGTGGCGGTGATTCACCAGGAGCTGCACCTGGTGCCGGAAATGACCGTGGCCGAAAACCTGTTCCTCGGGCATTTGCCATCGCGCTTTGGGGTGGTCAATCGCAGCCAGTTGCGCAAGCAGGCGCTGGCGTGCCTCAAAGGCCTGGCGGATGAAATTGATCCGCAGGAAAAGCTGGGTCGCCTGTCCCTCGGCCAGCGCCAACTGGTGGAAATCGCCAAGGCGCTGTCCCGCGGGGCCCATGTGATCGCCTTCGATGAACCCACCAGCAGCCTCTCGGCGCGCGAGATCGACCGCTTGATGGCAATCATCACGCGCCTGCGCAATGAAGGCAAAGTGGTGCTGTATGTGTCGCACCGCATGGAAGAAGTATTCCGCATCTGCAACGCCGTTACGGTGTTCAAGGACGGGCGCTACGTGCGCACGTTCGAGGACATGAGCGCGCTGACCCATGACCAGTTGGTGACCTGCATGGTTGGCCGGGATATCCAGGATATCTACGACTACCGGCCGCGCGAGCACGGCGACGTGGCGCTCAAGGTCGACGGCCTGCTGGGGCCGGGCCTGCGTGAGCCGATCAGTTTCAATGTGCGCCAGGGTGAGATTCTTGGTCTGTTTGGCCTGGTCGGGGCAGGGCGTACCGAGCTGTTGCGCCTGCTTAGCGGCCTGGAGCGCTCCAGTGCCGGGCAACTGCAGCTTTGCGGTCAAGCACTGCAACTGCGCTCACCGCGCGATGCCATCGCCGCAGGCGTGCTGCTGTGCCCGGAAGACCGCAAGAAGGAAGGCATCATCCCGCTGGCCAGCGTCGCCGAGAACATCAATATCAGTGCGCGTGGCGCTCACACGACTTTTGGCTGGCTGCTGCGTGATGGCTGGGAGAAGGACAACGCTGACCAGCAGATCAAGGCCATGAAGGTCAAGACGCCCAATGCAGGGCAGAAGATCATGTACCTCTCCGGCGGCAATCAGCAAAAAGCCATTCTTGGCCGCTGGCTGTCGATGCCGATGAAAGTGTTGCTGCTGGACGAGCCGACCCGTGGCATCGATATCGGCGCCAAGGCCGAGATTTACCAGATCATCCATAACCTCGCGGCCCAAGGCATTGCGGTGATTGTGGTGTCCAGCGATCTGATGGAAGTCATGGGCATTTCCGACCGCATCCTGGTGCTCTGCGAAGGCGCACTGCGGGGTGAGCAAGCCCGCGAACACGCGACTGAATCCAACTTGCTGCAAATGGCCTTGCCACGCAGCCTGGCGAACTGAGAGATGACTATGACAACCCAAGACAACGCGTTGCCCTCGGCACGCAAGCCTATGGATATGCGCGCACTGCTCGACAACTGGGCCATGCTGCTCGCCGCCGTGGGCATCTTTGTGCTCTGTGCCTTGCTGATCGATAACTTCCTTTCGCCACTGAACATGCGTGGCCTGGGCCTGGCGATTTCCACGGTGGGGATTGCTGCCTGCACCATGCTGTTTTGCCTGGCGTCGGGGCACTTCGACCTGTCGGTGGGTTCGGTGATCGCCTGCGCCGGGGTGGTGGCGGCGATTGTGATGCGCGACACCGACAGCGTGATGCTCGGCATCGGCGCCGCACTGGGAATGGGTTTGATCGTCGGTCTGATCAACGGCATCGTGATCGCCAAACTGCGGGTCAATGCGCTGATCACCACGCTGGCGACCATGCAGATCGTGCGTGGGCTGGCGTATATCTTTGCCGACGGCAAGGCGGTGGGCGTTTCCCAGGAGCAGTTCTTCGTATTCGGCAACGGCCAATTGCTGGGCGTGCCGGTGCCGATCCTGATCACCATCGTCTGCTTTGTGTTTTTCGGCTGGCTGCTCAACTACACCACCTATGGACGCAACACCATGGCCATCGGTGGCAACCCGGAAGCTGCGCTGCTGGCGGGCGTCAACGTGGACCGCACCAAGATCCTGATCTTTGCCGTGCACGGTTTGATCGGCGCCTTGGCCGGGGTGATCCTGGCTTCGCGCATGACCTCCGGCCAGCCAATGATCGGCCAGGGTTTCGAGCTGACGGTGATCTCGGCCTGCGTGCTGGGCGGGGTGTCATTGAGCGGCGGTATCGGGATGATTCGCCATGTGATCGCCGGCGTGTTGATCCTGGCGATCATCGAGAATGCGATGAACCTGAAGAACATCGATACCTTTTATCAGTACGTGATCAGGGGTTCGATTTTGCTGCTGGCCGTGGTCATCGACCGCATGAAACAACGCTGAGGCATGGTCCATGAGGACTGAATGTGGGGGGGGGGGGCGGTCTTGCTCGCGAATGCGCAGTGTCGATCAGTCGATCTGTTCCTGACACACCGCAGTTGCGAGCAGGTCCGTTACCACAGTTTTAATCGGCGGAGAATTTGAAGACGGTGTTCTGGGTGTAGGTCTGCCCAGGGTTCAGGCGGGTCGAGGCAAACCCGGGCTGGTTGGGTGCATCTGGATAGTGCTGGGTCTCCAGGGTGAAACCACTCCAGTGCAGGTAAGTCTTGCCGGCCTTGCCCTTGACCGAACCGTCGAGGAAGTTGCTGGTATAGAACTGCACGCCCGGTTCGGTGGTGTAGAGCTGCAACCGCCGCCCCGACTCGGGGTCATGCACTTCGGCCGCCAGTTGCTTCACGTCACCTTGGGTGTCCAGCGCCCAGTTGAAGTCAAACCCGCCTTGTTTGGGCTCGGCAAACTTTAGCTGTGGATGGTCGTCCTTGATGTGCTGGCCGATCGGCGTCGGTTTCAGGAAGTCCATCGGCGTGCCTTTCACTGGCGCCACTTCGCCGGTCGGAATCAAGGTGGCGTTCACCGGCGTGTAATGGCTGGCGTGCAAGGTGGCGACTTGCTTGAGAATGTCGCCATTGCCCGCGCCGGCCAGGTTGAAGTAACTGTGGTTGGTGAGGTTGAGCACCGTCGGTTTGTCGGTGGTGGCCTTGTAGGTGATGTGCAGTTCGTTGTTCTCGTTAAGGCTGTAGGTGACTTCGGTCTTCAGGTTGCCAGGAAAGCCCATCTCACCGTCCTTGGACAGGTAGGTGAGGGTGACACCCACCGAGTCCTTGCCCTTGACCTCGGCGGCCTTCCATAACTGCTTGTCAAAGCCTTGCGCGCCGCCATGCAAGGCGTTGGGGCCATCGTTGAGTGGCACCTGGTAGCGTTTGCCGTCCAGCTCAAAGGCTCCGCCGGCCAGGCGATTGCCGAAGCGGCCGATGGTCGCGCCGAAAAACGCCGTGCCGGCCTGATACCCCTGCACATCGTCAAAGCCCAGCACCACGTCGTCGACCTTGCCGTTTTTGTCCGGCACTTTCAGCGACTGCAGCACGCCGCCATAAGTGATCACCGTGGCTTGCATGCCGTGGCTGTTACGCAGGATGTACTGCTCGACGGCCGTGCCGTCGTTGGTTTTACCGAAGGGCTTGTGTTCGCTGGTGAGTCCTGTGGCCTGGGCGCCGCCGCTGGCGATCAACATGGACATGGCCAGACCGGACAACAGATAACGAGGGTGCTTCATGGTCGAACTTCCTTTTGTTGTTTTGGCTGGAATAGTTCTACTAATATCGGTATTTTGTCGTTTTGACAGCGAATTTATAGCCTTAAATGCCGTATTTTCAAAATAAAATAAGACTAATTGAGCGAGGCAATCCTTCATGACGACTCAGCACGCGATTTATCCCGACCTCGAAGGCAAGACCGTACTGATCTCTGGCGGTGCCTCAGGCATCGGCGAATCCATGGTACGGGCCTTCGCGGTCCAAGGCGCCAAGGTGGGTTTTGTCGACCGTGCGCAGAGCGAGGGCGAACGCCTGGCGGCGCTGTTGAGTTCGCGCGGGCACACCGTGGCGTTTGTGAATTGCGACATCACTGACGAGATCGGCTACAAAGCCGCCATCGACCGCTTCGAACACTCACTGGGGCCGATCACCGTGCTGGTGAACAACGCGGCCAATGACGTGCGCCACACGCTCGAAGAAGTCGACTCGCAGATGTTCGACAGTTTGATTTCGGTCAACCTCAAGCACGCCTTCTTCGCCGCCAAGGCGGTGGTGCCGATGATGAAAAACGCAGGTTGCGGGGCGATCATCAACCTCGGTTCGGTGGGCTGGATGATGGCCTCCGCCGGCTACCCGGTGTACGCCGCCAGCAAGGCCGCCGCCCACGGTATGACCCGCGCCCTGGCCCGGGAACTGGGGCCGAGCGGCATCCGCGTCAATACCCTGGTGCCAGGTTGGGTGATGACCGAAAAACAGCTGGCGATGTGGGTCGACGATGCGGCCAGGGAACTGATCAGCCGCAGCCAGTGTTTGCCGGGCAGCGTACTGCCGGAACACATCGCCAATATGGCGCTGTTTCTCGCCTCCGATGCCTCGGCGATGTGTTCGGCGCAGAACTTTATTGTCGATGGCGGGTGGGTCTGAGTTGGAGCACTTTTGCTCAGGCAACACAGATCCGAAGCATGTGCTGTTGGGCTGGACCCGTTCCTTGTGCATCGTCACCGAAGGTCCGGTGCCGACTGCGGATACTAACCCGGACGCTGCGTTTCGCCTTGCCGTGGATACCGTGAAGGAAAAGCCGCAGGCCGCGTCACCTGACTTTCGGCAGAGCCAGATGGCTTTCAGTCATTCGTCGGTGGAGGGTAGCGGCCTCATCCTGGAGCGAACAAGTCTGGAGTTGTCGGTCATGTCGATGACCCACACTGTTGAATTCTATGACATCGAATCAAGGCATAGAGGCTGTGAGTCCGTATCTAAATACCTGCTTTAAAAACCCCACTGATCACAAACGAGTAGCGTTCCGGCTTTATGTAGAAGGTCGTGCGATCGCAGCAGCGGCCGTCGGCAAACCAGGAGGTGCGTTCCATCACCAGTAATGCCGCGCCACGCTTGATACCCAGTGCACCTGCCAGGCCTTTATCAGCCTGCTGTGCCCGTATTGCCATGTCGGCTCGGCTAACCGGACAACCGGTGACTTGCTCCAGTACTGAATAGATGGGCTGTTGTTCCACTTCCTTCCACACTACACCGGCCAGTTCGGCAGGGAGGTGGCTGCGCCCCAACGCGATGGGTTCGTCGTCGACGTAATGCAGGCGCTCCACGCAGAGTAACTTAGCTGCTTGCGGAAACAGGGGCCGCAGGCCTTCCGGGGTGGGCACCAACTGATGACCAATCACCTGCATGGTCGACTTCAGACCTTGAAGCAGCAACGCCTCATGAAAGCTGCGCAATGCATCCAGCCCATGGCGCAATTGTTTAGCGGCCACGAAAGTGCCTTTGCCTTGCTTGCGCTCAACCACTCCTTCGTCGCAAAGCTTGCCGATGGCCAACCGCACGGTCACGCGGCTAACAGCAAAGCGCTCACCGATTTCGGCCTCTGAGGGCAGCTTGCCTGACGGTTCAAAATCACCTCGGTGGATTTCCTCCAGCAGTTGCTGGGCGATTTGCTGATAAAGCGAAGTGCTGCTGTCGCGAAGAATCGTCACTGTTCTATTCCATGAGCGCTCAGGGCAGCCTCGCAGGGCTGAACCGTATTTGCTTCTAAGGTTATGACTAGATGATATTACTTCAACTTGTATTAATACGTATTATGTCGAGACATCCATTGTAAACGACCTGATCGCACTTGCCATGTCTTCCCAGTCTCCAAAACCAAACCCGCCGACCAATGCCTTGAGCGTTGAAGCGATCAGCTTCAGTTACGCCAATGGTCATCAGGTGTTCGACCAGTTCAGTCTCAGTGCTCGTCCGGGGGAATTCGTCGCGATTCTTGGCCCTTCAGGGTGTGGCAAAACTACGCTGCTCAACCTGCTGTCAGGTTTTCAGCAGCCGAGTCAGGGACAGGTTCAAATCAATGGCAAGCCGATACGTCCTGAGCGCGAAGAACTGGGATACGTATTCCAGTCACCTCAACTCTTTCCATGGCTGAGCGCGTTGGAAAATGTCCGCTTCGGCCTGCGTATGGCGGGGCAGGGCAGCGTCGGCGAGCAGCGCGATAAAGCACTTTCGTACTTACGGCTGGTAGGACTGGAGCACGCGGCGCAACGGTTGCCTCAGCAGTTATCCGGAGGGATGCAGCAGCGCGTCTCGCTGGCCAGAACGCTGGCATTAGAGCCCAGCGTATTGCTGATGGATGAGCCTTTTGCAGCCCTGGACGCTATCAGTCGCAATAGCATGAACGAAGAAATCCTGCGCATCTGGGCGCAGCTGGGTCAGACCGTTTTGTTCATCACTCATGACATTGATGAGGCGGTTTTTCTGGCTGATCGCGTGGTGGTGCTGAACATCGCCCCTGGCGGTATTCACAGCGAACTGCAGGTCGATTTGCCCCGTCCGCGCAGTAATCTGCAAACCCGCCGCTTGCCAGCGTTTCTTGACTATCGCAATGAACTCATGGCGCATATTTCCCACGTCATGGCGCAGGCTCCTGGCGCCATTCAAACTTATTCCTCACCCGAGTTGACCGCATGATCAGACGCACGCTCCTGGCCGCTTCTCTGGCTGCTTTTACTTTTGCCAGCAACGCTTCGGCCGCTGATCAACCTCTGCGTATCGGCTATGTCTTTGCCATGGCCAACGCACCGGCGCTGATTGCTGACAAGGAGGGTTTCTACAAGCAGGAAGGGCTGAACGTAGACCTCAAGGCGCTGAGTGACGGCCCGGTGATCCAGCAAGCTCTGGCGGCAGGCGAACTGGACGTCGCCTATGTGGGGACGCCACCGGTTTACCAATGGTACTCACGGGGTCTGAAAAGCACGATTTTGGCCAAGGTCAACTATGGCCAGGCAGCAGTCATCGTCGATAACAAAAGTCCAATCCACGATTTGGCCGGGCTGAACGGCAAGAAGCTGGCGGGTGTCAAGAAAGGCAGCGGCATGGACGTGCTCTTGCGTGGCTACGTGCTCAAGGAAGCCGCCGGTCTCAACCCGGACAGCGATGTCGACATCATCGACATGCCTGCGGGCAACATGAATGCAGCGCTGGAGCGGGGCATCGTCGATGCCGCTTTCACCTGGGAACCCTTTGTCAGCCAAGCGCTTTTGCGTGGCAATAGCCGGGTGCTGTTCGATGTGAACCAGGCGCTGCCGCAATACCCGTGGTATGTGGTCATTGCATTGCCCAAGACGTTGCAGGATCGCCCGGATGATGTGGTCAAGCTGCTCCGTGCACACCGCAAAGCCGTAGATTTTCTCAATCAGCATCCCGAGGAGTCGAACACAATAATCGCCGAGGCTTTCAAGCTCGAGGCCGTTCAAAGCGCCGATGGTAAAACTATCAGCCCAGAGCAGATTGTCGCGCAGGCACGCTCGCGCCTGGGATGGTCAGCCGATTTGCAGCCCTCTGATCTCCAGTTCATCCAGCGCCTGATGAATGACTCGACGCAGCTGGGCTTCATGAATACCCACCTGGATGCCAAAGATCTGGTGGACACTTCTTACCTGGATAAAGCCTCGCGCTGAGCCTCTGATGTCGATACCAAAACCCAACTGGGGCTGGGCCTCGCTACCATTTTTGCTGGTGGTCTGGATCATCCTGGCTTCACGCTTCCCGAGCTATGTGCTGCCGCAACCCTGGGTGGTTGCCCAAGAGGCGATCCGCTGGATCAACGATGGATCGCTGTGGAAGCAATTTCGCGCCAGCATGCTGGAGGAGCTGGCCGGATTTACATCCGCCGTTCTGGTCGCTGTGCTACTGGGCACGGCTGGTGGGTTGTCGCGCCGTTTTCGCGACTTCATCGCGCCGCTCAATAGTCTGTTCATGGCGATTCCGCCGATCGCTTGGGCTCCGCTGATTTTGATCATCTTTGGCCTTGGATTCTTCTCCATTGTGCTGGTGATCTTCATCGCTGCGGTATTTCCCATGGCGGTCACTATTCAGGAAGGTGTGCAGAGCATTCGCGGTGGAGAAGTACGCGCCGCGCGCACTCTGGGTGCCAATACCCGGCAACTGCTGGCTCATGTCTACCTGCCCGCTTCGCTGCCATTTCTGACTGCAGCCCTGCGCATTGGCTTCAGCCAGGGATGGCGTGCGCTGGTGGCGGCCGAAATGATCGGCGCTTCTCAGGGCATCGGCTGGATGGTTTCCATGGGGGGACAAATCGGCAACAGCAGTCAGGTCCTGCTCGGCATCGCCTTGATCGGCTTGCTGGCGTGGCTGATGGAGAGCCTGGTTTTCCGCCGTATCGAGCGTCACTACCAGGCGTGGCGTGCCCACTAGGCTTTGTACGTAAAGTGGCTGCGCTCGGCCATGCGGCGTTAAAAATCGACTCGCAATGTTCATTGACACGTGTCAACTGCGCTTGCTCGCCGCTTTTTGCCTTGCCTGACCTTCGCTCACCGACTTTTCGTACAGAGCCTAAAACGTTCTTTGCGAACCGCTTCTATCAGATTCCTCATGAGGTGCATTTTGACGACTTCCTTCGACCCACGCGACGCTGGCGAATACACCGCCCCAATCGGCCTGTATGAACGCAACAAGGCCCGGCCGTTTCTGGGCAGTATCACCGGCGACCGACAAACACTGGTGGCCGGACAGTGGGACGAGATCACCCTGACTTACGAGGTGGGTGCCAGCGGGCTGGCGGATGGTGCCTGGTTAAAGCTGGCGTTCAAGTTTTATTCCGATTGGGCATTGTTTCAAACCTCCAACCCGTCGGGGCCTAATTATGTCAGTGCCGAGTATCAGGCAGGCGATCTAGTGCCGGGGCAGAGTCAGGCCACCGTGCAATACCTGAAGGTGCGTTTTGATCAGAAGGGGCATGAGCGGCCTTTTCAGAAGGCGATCATCATCGACATTATCGACGGCTATCTGAATCCGGGTGATCGTATCGTCATCCGCCTCGGTGATCGTCGTCAGGGCGGGGCGGGCACTCGTGTGCAGAGCTTTGTCGAAAAAGACTTCCGGTTGCGCCTTTTCATCGACCCACTCGGCAGTTCGAAATTTGCTGAAGTTCCAGGTGATCTGTTGTGGGATATCGTGCCGGGTGTCGCGAGTCAGTTACAGGTCATTGCGCCGCGACTGGTCAGCAGTGAAGAGGCTTTTGATGTTTTGCTGCGGGTCGACGATGCCTGGGGTAACACCTGCCGGCAGTTGCCGTTACAGGGCAGTCTGCTACTGGTTTCTCCTGATGGGGCCGAGCGCGACATTACGTTCACGCTCGCCAGCGAGGGCTGGGCTGTGGTGCGGTTGCCCGCGCTGCGCTTGAGTGAAACCGGAGAGTGGCAGTTGCGTGCACAGGTTACCGATGCCCGTGTGCGACCTGCCCAGGCGTTCATCAACGTTGACCCGCAAGGCGTCGGTCTACGGCCACTGTATGCCGACCTGCATGTGCATTCCGATGATACCGTCGGCACCAACGACACCCTTTATAACCTGAGCTATGGCCGTGATGTCGCAGGTCTGGACGTGCTGGGTTACACCGCCAATGACTTCAACATCACTGAGCAGCGCTGGGATCAGGCGGTCAAACTGATTCATGAACTGAATGAGCCGGGACGGTTCGTCTGCTATCCGGGGACTGAGTGGTGTGGCAACTCCTGTGCTGGCGGCGACCGTAATGTAGTGTTCTTGCATGATCGCAAACCGGAGTTTCCCTTCGATAATCAAGGTCGTCTGGTTCGTTCTTTCGAGTGGAACGAGTTCACTGCCGGCACCATCAAGCCAGGAGCGTGGCCGGTGGATGAGCTATACGCAGCTTATGCCAAGGATCCGGAGGGGCATTTGATGATGCCCCATGTGGGCGGACGGCGTTGCAACCTGGACTGGCATCATCCTGCTCTTGAGCGTTTGATTGAGGTCGGCTCGGCGTGGGGACAGTTTCACTGGGTGTATGCCGAAGCTTTACAACGTGGTTATCGAGTGGGTGCGGCAGCCAACAGTGATGAGCACCAGGGGCGTTGCGGCGGTGGCGTGCCTGCTACTGCAGTCTTTGGCTCCCGAGGCGGTTTGACCGGCGTATTGTCGGCAGGTTTTGATCGTAAAAGCGTCGGCCAGGCCTTGCGCGCCCGTCGCACTTTCGCCACCACTGGCGAGCGTTCGTTTGCCAGTCTGAGCTGCGGCGAGCAGCTCATGGGTGAAGTGTTCACGGCCTCGGAAGAGGCCACCCTCGACTACCGTTTGCTCGGAGAAAGCGGCTGGGAGCAAATCGATCTGTTCGATGGCGAGCAATTGATCTGGTCACGCAACTTGCATGAAGAGCTCGGCCTCAGCAGCCAGCGTATTCGCTTGCGTCTGGGCGGCGCGCGGATCAAGGATCGTTACCGTGGAGCCTACTGGGCTGGGGAAATTCGCGTGACCGGCGCTGTCATCAAGCATTTCGCAGCCTGTGGCCTGGATCACCCCGAACAGACGGTATGGCGTCAGGACTCGACCAGTCTTGCGTTCCGCACGGACACCAACGGTGATACCGACAGCATCGAGATTGAACTGTCCCAGTTAGCTGGCGCGCGTCTGAAAGTTCGCAGCCGAATTGACAACTACACAAAGGTGGGTGATCCGGCAAACCCGGAAGCGTTTGTGCACGCTCCCAATGTTGAGGTGGCACTGACCGGGGATGATTTGTTAGCTCAGGGGCAGCACGTTGTACAACTGCCAGGTGCAGAACTGAAATTATCGTTGGAGCGCATGACTGCCCTGACTCTGCCGCGAGAGATTCAGGGGGAGATTCAGCTCTCGGAGCTGCGTTTGCAGCCAGGCCGCGAACATCCGTTGTTCATCTGCGCACGTCAGCGCGATCAGTCGCGGGTCTGGACGTCGGCGTTATTTTTGACGTTGCCTACAGCAGGGTGCTAAAGGCAATACAGGTCAGTCAGACGAAATGAAGATTGTCCGGACTATCCTCCTGTAAATGACTCAGGAGGACATGCCTGTGGCTCGGGCACGGAAGTCCTTGCGGACTAACAACACACGATTGAAGAAACCCGACGTCACGTCGGGTTTCAGGGCCTTATAGAATATTCAGCGGGTAACTCACAATGACCCGATGCTCATCGCTGTCGCGCTGTGTCGTCACTTCGGTGCGCAGTGAAGCATGGCGTAACGCGATGCTCAAATTTTTCAGCGGCCCTTGCTGGATGACATAGCTTACCGTCAGGTTGCGTTCCCACTCGCGTTTATCGCCCGTTGGCGTGCGGATATTCGAGCCGCTTTCGTACATGCCCATGAAGCTCAGGCCCGATACGCCTACGCTGGCAAAGTCATAGCCGTAACGCACCTGCCAGGTGGTTTCCCCGGCGCGCTGGAATTTGCCGATCATCGACTCGGTCATGAAGTACGCGGTGGAACCGTCACCCTGATTCAGCCACACCGCGTCGCTGTCGCCGCTGACCTGTTGCAGGCCGGCGGCAATCGTGTGGCCGTTGACCAGGTAGGTAAACAGGGCGCTGCTCAGGCGGCTGTCGACCTTGCCCTTGGTCACGCCGTCGCCGTAGTAGCCGAAGGTGTAGAACGCCGGCTCGTTGTCGTTGGCACCGTCGGAGCGGTTGTCGAAGTGGCGCAGGTCGGTGCGCAGGGTGCCCGGGCCGATCTGCCAGTCGTACTTGAGGCCTAGGAAGTTCTGCTTATAAAAGTCCTGCAGGTTGCTGTAGTAGTACTGCAAGGTGAGGTCTTTGGTGGGTTTGTAGTCGACGCCGCCGTAGTAGAACTTGTTGACGAACTTACCGCTGACCGCGTTGTTGGCGCCCGGGATCGACATGCCCATCTGGTTACTCGAGCCACGACCCTTCACGTGTTCCAGCTGGCCGAGAGTGAAGGTGAAATGGTCCAGGTCCCTGGACTGGACCTGTCCGCCATTGAAGGTCTGTTGCAGCATGCGGTCGGTGGACATCACCACCGGCAGCATTGGCACCAGTGTGCCGTATTTCAGCTCGGTCTTGGCAAAGCGCGCCTTGGCGGTGAGGCCCAGGCTGCCGAACTCGTCCACCGCGCGGCCATCGTGATCGGTGGGGAACACGTTGCCGTTGAACGCGGTACTTTGTGGGTTGTAGTGGCGGCCCTTGCCGGAGTCCAGGCGCACGCCGAACATGCCGATAGCGTCGACACCGAAGCCCACCGTGCCTTGGGTGAAGCCCGACTCGAAGTTGGCGATAAACCCCTGGCCCCATTCCTGGGTGTAGTTGGGGTTGGCGGCGCCGCTGCGGTTGTCGGCGTTACTGAAGAAGTTGCGGGCCAGCACATTGAGCTTGCTGTCTTCCACCAGGCCGGCGGCATAGCCCTGTTGAGCAATCAGCAGGCCACAAAGACCGGCGAGCATTGTCGGTGCGCGATTGAAAAGCTCCATCGGTGTCATCCCCATGTGTGTTTGGTTTTTTTGAGGGCAGTCAAAAGCTGCAGTGAAGGCTTTCTATTTGTTTTGAGGAGCAGGTTGTTCCGGAGCAACGGTGGCCGGCACGACGTACAGTCGCACCGGCGGCAAGCGGTACAGGATGAACAGCGCCAACACGCCGATCCCGGCGCACAGCAACAGGCCGACGCCCACGGACTGTGCCAGTGCATCGCGGGCCAGGTTCAGCCACGGCGAGGCATCGAGGTTGGAATGCAACAGCGTTTGTGGGTCGGCATACACGGCAATACCCTCGGCGTGATTCGCCGCGAGAAACACCCGCTGCACGTTGGCGCTGTACAGCAGGTTGACCAGCACCCCCATACCTGCGGTGCCGAGCAGCCCGCCGACCAGGCGCAGCGACTGGATCAGCGCCGTGGCAATCCCCAAGAACTGCCGTTCGGCCAGGGTCTGGGTGAAAACCGTGAGGTTGAGCAGGATAAATCCCAGCCCCAGGCCTGCCAGCAGGATCAAACCGAGCAACAGGTTGAATGAGGCCCCGCGCCCGACCACGGCCAGGCCCAGGCACGCCAGCAGCAGCGCGACAAAGCCCGCCAGCGGCAAATGGTTGGGGTTGCGCAAACGGGTCACGATGCGGCTGTTGGCGATGGCTCCCAAGGTGATGCTCAACGCCAGCGGTGTGATCAACAGGCCGGCGTCCTTGGGCGAGTAGCCGTAAGCGCCTTGCAGTAACAGCGGCAGGTAGAACAACAGCGAAAACATGATCGCGCCGGCTGCCACCGACAGCACGAACAACAATCGCAGGCTTGGCAAACTGAACAGCGCTGCCGGCAACAGGGCATGCGGGCAACGCCGCTCCCACTGCCACAGCGCGGTGATTGCGGCCATGCAGCCCACGCCCAGGGTGGCGCTCAATCCCAGGCTCGAATGTCCCAGCCACTCCACAAATAGCTGCAGGCTACCCAGGGCCAGCGCGATCAATAGCGCACCGGGCCAGTCCGGGCGAATGCCGCTACGCTGTTGCGGGCGGTACCAAGGCAGAAAGCGCCAGGCGATCAACAGCGCCAGGCACCCCAGGGGCAGGTTGAGGTAGAACACCGAGCGCCAGCCAAAGGCGCCGGTCAGGTAACCCCCCAGGCCCGGACCGATGGCATTGACCACGCTGAACAGCGCACTCAATAGCATTTGCCAGCGCAGGCGTTGACGGGTATCGGGAAACAGTTCAGGAATGCAGGCGAACGCGGTGCCGATCAACATACCGCCGCCCACGCCTTGCAAGGCGCGGCCGATCACCAGCACCAGCATGTCATTGGCCACGGCGCATGCCAGTGAGGCCAGGGTGAAAATCAGCGTGGCGGCGAGTACGAACGGCTTGCGCCCGTAGTAATCCCCCAGTCGCCCGAAAATCGGAATGGTGACGATGGACGCCAGCAGGTAACCGGTAGCAACCCACGCATAGAGTTCAAAGCCATTGAGCTCAGCAACGATGCTCGGCAAGGCGTTGCCGATCACCGTCTGGTCGAGTGCCGAGAGCATCAGCACCAGGGAGATGCCGAGCATGGCCAGCAAGGCTTGTTGGAAACTCAGGGGCGGATGGGCTGCCACAGTCATGGTCGGCCCTCAGCGCAACGCAGCGACGGCGGCTTTGATGCGCGCACAGCCTTGGTCGAGGGTGGTGATCGCGGTAGCGATCGACATGCGGAAAAACGGCGCCAGGCCATACGCCGTGCCCGCCACCACCGCCACGCCCTGGCTTTCCAGCAGGTACATCACTATCTCGCTGTCGTTGTGCAGCACTTTGCCGTCGGGTGTGGTCTTGCCCAGCAGGCCGGCGCAATTCACATACAGGTAGAACGCGCCATCAGGCTTGCGGCAACTGAGCCCGGGAATTGCATTGAGCAGCTTCAGGCAGCGGTCGCGGCGTTGCTGGTAGACCACCACGCTGTGCTTGACGAAGCTTTGGTCGCCGTTGAGCGCTTCCACCGCCGCCGCCTGGCTGATCGAGCAGGCGTTGCTGGTGGACTGTGACTGCAGGGTGGCCATGGCGTCGATCAGGTCGGTGGGGCCTGCGGCGTAGCCGATGCGCCAGCCGGTCATGGCGTAGGTCTTGGACACGCCGTTGACCACCAGGCTGCGCTCGCTCAAGGCCGGCTCGATAGCGAGGATGTGTGGGTTGTCCAGGCCGTCGAAACGGATGTGCTCGTAGATGTCATCGGTCATCAGCAGCACATGGGGATAGTCCAGCAGCACATCGGCCAGGGCGCGCAATTCGCTGTGGCTGTAGCTGGCACCGGTGGGGTTGCTGGGGGAGTTGAGCAGCAGCCAGCGGGTACGGGGGGTGATTGCCGCGCGCAGTTGTCCTGGGGTCAGCTTGAAGCCGTTGTGTTCAGGGCAGGCGAGGGGCACAGGTTCGCCTTCGCAGGCCAGCACCATGTCCGGGTACGACACCCAGTACGGCGCCGGGATCAGCACCTCATCGCCAGCGCCAAGGGTAGCGGCGAAAGCGTTGAAGATCGCACTCTTGGCGCCGCTGGTCACCAGCACTTGCCGGGCGGTGTAGGTCAGGGCGTTTTCCCGCGCCAGCTTATCGACGATGGCCTGGCGCAGTTCCGGGGTACCGGCGTTCTGGGTGTAGCGGGTTTCACCGCGCTCAATGGCGGCACTGGCGGCCTGGCGAATATTGGGCGGTGTATCGAAATCCGGCTCGCCCACCACCAGATTGATAATGGACTGGCCCTGGCGACGCAGCTCGTTGGCGCGGTCGGACGCGGCGCTGCTGGGCGATGGTTTGATGCGTTGCATACGGGCGGCGATGCGGGAGGCAGTCACGGGCGTTCCTCGTTGATGGTGTTGACGGGGTCACAGTACGAGGGGTGGGAGAGGGCGCCATAAGATGAGTTTGTTCTGGTTTGATAGGCAGTGCTTATGGCTGGGGTTGCGCTGTTGTGGTGCGTCCAGTCCTGGCTGCTCCGGGCGGGTGCTTTGGGTGGGGGATCAAAGGCAGCCATAGCAAAGCCTTATGGCTAGTTGTGCGGCTGGCCTGTCTTTTGCAAACCTGTCAGGTGTACAAAAATCCTTCAAGGCATCATTTTTCCCTTACATGAGCACCGCTATTTTGAACCTGCGCCGCCTGAAGTATTTCGTGAAACTGGTCGACATCGGCAGCATGACCCAGGCCGCCGATGTGCTGCATGTGGCGCAACCGGCGTTGAGCCAACAACTGGCGACCCTGGAAGCGGAGTTGCAGCAACAGTTGTTGATTCGCACCAAGCGGGGCGTCACGCCGACTGAGGCGGGCAAGGTGTTGTATGGTCATGCGCAGATCATCCTGCGGCAGTGCGAGCAGGCCCAGAGCGATATCAATGCCACCGGCCAGGCGTTGTCCGGGCAGGTGTCGGTGGGATTGGCGCCCGGTACTGCGGCGTCGGCGCTGTCGTTGCCGTTGCTGCGCACGGTGCGTGAGCGCCATCCGGGCATTTTGCTGTACCTGAATGAAAACTTCGGCACCACCTTGAGCGAACTGATCATGAACGGTCGCATGGACATGGCGGTGCTCTACGGTGGGCGTGAGGTGCATGGCTTGAGTTTTGTCTCGCTGCTACGCGAGCCGTTGTATCTGGTGAGTGCCGAGCCGGGAATTGCCCGTAGCGAAGCGATCCCGCTGGCCGAACTGGCCAATATGGACATGCTGCTGCCGCGTCCCTACAACGTCATGCGCCGGTTGGTGGATGAAGCCTTCCTGCGCATTGGCCTGAGTGCGCGGGTGGTGGCCGAGATCGAGTCGTCCACCACGCTCACCGCTGCGGTGGCCGACCATTTCGGATCGACCATCCTGCCCGAGTCGTCGGCGCGGGTGATGGTGGCGGCCACTTCGGCGCATATGTGCCGCATCGTCGAACCCGAGGTGGAGGCACCGTTGGCGCTGTGCCTGTCGGGACATTTGCCGTTGTCGGTGCCGGCCCAGGCGGTCAAGGCGATCCTGCTGGAGCTGGTGGCGAAGATGCGTGGCAGCCTGATTTGAGCAGTCATAAGGTCGGCTTATCACCCCAAAGCCAAAGCGTCTTGGCCGCTTTTCGGGGGGCTCTGTAGATTGGGCCCATCCACTCAAGACACGCTCGACAGGCAGGGGCCATACATGGATTCAGCACGTATCAAGGGGTTGATGGATTTGTTGGCCGAATCCGATCTGCTGGAACTGAGCCTGACCGAAGGCGACAGCACGCTGCGGCTGTTCAAACAGGCGGGTCAGGTGATCACCAGCGTCGCGCCGATCGGGACCGCCGCGCCCAAAACCGCAACCCCCGTGGTCAGCACCGCCGTGGAGATCAAGGCCAGCCTCTATGGCGTCTTGCACTTGACACCCGCCGTCGCAGAGGCGCCGTTTGTCACGGTGGGCCAAGCCATCGAAGCCGGCCAGACGGTGGCGGTGATCGAGGCGATGAAGATGTTCCATCCGGTCAAGGCCAAGGTCGCTGGCAAGCTGATTGAGATCCTCGCCCATGCCGGCGTCGAAGTGGAAGCGGGCCAAGCCCTGTTCCGGCTCGGTTGACCCCACGCGTATTCGTTATTCAGGTGAATTCAATGTTCGACAAAGTGCTGATCGCCAACCGTGGCGAAATCGCCCTGCGCATTCAGCGTGCCTGCCATGGCCTGGGCATCAAGACTGTGGCGGTGCACTCCGAAGCGGACCGCCATGCGCAGTATGTGCAAAACGCCGAGGAGTCGTTGTGCATCGGCCCGGCCGCACCGGGACTGAGCTACTTGAACCAGACGGCGCTGCTGTTTGCCGCCAAGGTCAGTGGCGCTCAGGCGATCCACCCAGGTTACGGGTTTCTGTCGGAAAACGCCGGGTTTGCCGAACGCATCGAAGCGGCCGGACTGACCTTTATTGGGCCGAGTGCCGCGTGCATTCGCACCATGGGCGACAAGGTGGCAGCCAAGCGCGCCATGCGTGAAGCCGGTGTTCCGTGCGTGCCGGGGCCGGATTCGAGCATGCCCACCGACGATGCGAGCATCCTCGCCATTGCCGCTGAAATCGGCTACCCGGTGATCGTCAAGGCCGCCGGTGGCGGCGGTGGTCGTGGCATGCGGGTGGTGCAGGAGGAGGCCGAGTTGTTGGCCGCTATCGGCCTTACCCGCGAAGAAGCGCGGTTGGCGTTCGGCAACCCTGAACTGTATATCGAGAAATTTCTCGGTCACCCCCGGCATGTGGAAATCCAGGTGCTATGCGATGCCCATGGCCATGCGATCTGGCTCGGCTGCCGCGACTGTTCCCTGCAACGCCGCCACCAGAAAGTGTTGGAAGAAGCGCCGGCGCCAGGCATTGATCCCGCGTTGATCGCCACGGTTGGCGAACGCTGCGCCGAGGCCTGCCGCCGTCTCGGCTATCGCGGCGTGGGCACTTTCGAGTTTTTGTATGAGAACGGCGAGTTCTTCTTTATCGAGATGAACACGCGCCTGCAGGTCGAACACCCGGTCACCGAGATGACCACCGGCATCGATATTGTCCAGCAGCAACTGCGCATGGCGCGCGGTGAAGTGTTGAGTGTGCGCCAGGAAGACGTGCAACTGAACGGTCACTCCTTGGAGTGCCGCATCAACGCTGAAGACCCGCTGACCTTTATGCCGAACCCCGGCCTGATCCAGCGCTGGGAAGTGCCGGGCGGCTTTGGTGTGCGGGTCGATTCCCATGTCACCACCGGCTACCGCGTCCCGCCGTACTACGACTCGATGGTCGCCAAGGTCATCACGCACGGCGCCACACGCGAGGAAGCCATGGCACGCATGCGCCTGGCCTTGAGCGAGATGGTTGTGGACGGTGTCAGCACCAATATTGCGCTGCACCGCGACATTCTTGATGACCCAGCCTTTTGCGAAGGCGGCGTCGATATTCATCACCTGGAGCGCTGGTTGCAGCAAAGGAGTCCGACATGAACACCGCCCCTGTCATCAGCCTGCTGGGCTCCAGCGCCTTGTTGTTCGAGGCGCCGGGTGAACTGGACCTGGCCGCTCAGCAGCGTATCTGGCGCTTGGCCCTGCAAGCTGGCGAATGGCCCGAGATCCACGAAGCCGTGCCCGGCATGAATAACCTGATGCTCACCTTCCTCACACCGCCTCGTGAACTGAACGGCCTGTGCCAGCGCCTGCTGGAGGCCTGGGAACAGAGCCAGCCGCTGCCCCTGGAGGGACGCATCGTCGAATTGCCGGTGGTGTACGGCGGCGAGTTCGGCCCGCACATGGCGGACGTGATTGCCCACACCGGACTGGATATCGAGACCATCGCCAACCTGCACTGCGAACCGCTGTACCCGGTATACGCCCTGGGCAGCCACCCCGGTTATTGCTACCTCGGTGGCATGGATCCGCGCCTGGCCACGCCACGGCGCCAGGTTCCGGTGCTGAATATCGGGGCGGGCTCGGTGTCCATCGGCGGGGTGCAGACCGGGGTGTCCGCCTCGGACGGCCCTAGCGGCTGGAACACCATCGGCCGCACTGAAATGGCGTTTTTCGACCCCGCCCAAACCCCGCCCGCGATCTTGCGACCAGGTGATTTCCTGCGCTTGCGCATCGAGAGGATCATTCGATGATCGAGATTTTATCGGCCACCGCCCTGGCCACCGTGCAGGACTTCGGCCGCTTCGGCCGCCTGGGTTATGGCGTGGGCACATCGGGCGCCATGGACCACCTGGCCCTGGCCTTGGGCAACCTGTTGCTGGGCAATCCCGAAGACGCCGCCGCGATTGAAATGCCGCTGTTTCCGTTCGACGTGCGGCTGCTGCAGGACTGTGCCTTCGCGGTGACCGGCGCCGCTTGCGACGCTACCCTGGACGGCCAGCCCTTGCCACCGAACTGGGTGTGCCAGGGCCGTGAAGGCCAGATCTTGAGCCTGGGCTATCCGACGTCTGGCAGCCGTGCCTATCTGTGTCTGGCGGGTGGTGTGGATGTGCCGTCGGTGCTGGGCTCGCGCAGCACTCAATTGCGCGGCGAGTTCGGCGGCCTCGACGGCCGCGCTCTGCAACAGGGTGATCGGCTGAGGGCGCTGCGCCCCGGTATCAGCCCATTGCCATTGGATGTCGGGGTGTTGGCACCAAGTCAGGCGCTGCCGTTGCAGGTCGACGGGGTGCCCGCCGTGCGCGTGTTGCCTGCCGCCGAATACGAGCGTTTCCAAGAAGGTTCCCGCGCGGCGTTCTGGGCCGGTGAATGGAAGATCACCACCCAAAGCAATCGTTACGGCTACCGGATGGAAGGCCAGCCGCTGCTGCCCATCGCCCCGATGGAAATTCGCTCCCACGGCATCGTGCCGGGGGTGATCCAGGTGCCCCACGGCGGCCAGCCCATTATCCAGATGCGCGACGCCCAGCCCAGCGGCGGCTACCCCAAGTTCGGCAGCGTGATCGAGGCCGACCTCTGGCGCCTGGGCCAGGCGCCCATTGGCGGCAAGGTGCGCTTTATCGAGTGCAGCTACCTGGAGGCCGTCGAGGCCCTGGAAACCAATCGCGCGTATCTGCGTGAAGTCAGCCGCCTGCTGGAACTGCACCGCGAAGGAGTGAAAGCATGACTCTTGAGGAAATTCGCCAATTGGCGCTGTGGCTCAAGGAGTACCACTTGGCCGGTGCCGAACTGAGCGGCCCCGGTGTGCACCTGACGCTCAAACGCGGTACCCCGGCCGCTGCTGTTGCGGCGCCAGCCGTCGCCGAGGTGCAGGACCAGATGCTGCGCACCACCGGCCTGGGGCGCTTGCTGCTGACCCATCCCCAACTCGATCAACCGTTCGTGGCGGTGGGCGATCAGCTCAGCGCCGGGCAACTGGTTGCGCTGCTGCAAGTGGGGGCGTTGCTGCTGCCCTTGCGCGCACCCCGCGCCGCGCGGGTTGTCGATGTGCGTGTACCGTGCGGCACCACCGTCGGCTACGGCGAAGCTTTCCTTGGTGTGGAGTACCCCGCATGAAGATTGATTTGAACGCCGATCTGGGCGAAGGCTTCGGCCCGTGGCGCATGGGTGAGGATGAAGCACTGATGCGCCTGATTTCATCGGCCAATGTAGCCTGTGGTTTTCATGCCGGCGACCCGCTGATCATGGACAACACGGTGCGCCTGGCCAAGGACGGTGGCATCGATCTGGGGGCGCATGTGGGCTTCCCTGACCTGATGGGCTTTGGCCGTCGGCAGATGAACATCGAGACCAAGGAACTCGTCACCCATGTGATCTACCAGCTCGGCGCGCTCGCCGGGATCGCGGCGGTCAATGGCCATCGCATGACTCACATGAGCTTCCACGGCGCTCTGGGCAATATGGCCGCAGCCGATGCGGCGCTGGCCGAGCCGTTGGTGCGGGCGGTGGCGGCGTTTGACCCGACCCTGATCATCAGCTCCTCCAGCAGCCGCGCCATTGAGGGTGCTGCCGAGAAGTGCGGCCTGCGCGTCGCCACCACGTTTCTCGCCGACCGCGCCTATGACGATGATTGTCTGCTGGTGCCGCGCAAGGTCGACGGCTCGATTATCAAGGCGCCGGCAGCGGTGCTGCGCCGGGTGCGGCAGTTGTTGGAGGAGGGCACCGTGACCGCCCTCAGCGGCAAGGTGCTGCGGGTGCCGGCCCATTCGATCCTGTTGCATGGCGACACCTCCGGTGCGGTCGAACTGGCGCGCACCATTCGCGCTGAAATCGAGCAACTGGGCGGGCGCATCACGCCGATTTCCCAGCTGCTGGCCGCATCATAAGCAGGCCTTATCGCCACACAATCATTGCGTCTTGGTCCAGCGCCCGAAGGCTGGATAGAGTCGAACCATAACCCGTAGCACAAGGACCACCCCATGCCATTTTCCGACTACAAAACCGCGCTGGTCACCGGGGCTTCCTCCGGCATCGGCGCCGCCGTTGTCGAGCGTCTGTGCGAGGAAGGCGTGCAGGTGCATGCCCTGGCCCGCAGTGCCGACAAGTTGCAGGAACTGGCGGCCAGGACTGGCTGCATCGCCCACCCCATCGACGTGACCGACCTTGACGGGCTGACCAAACTGTTTGCCGAAAACACCTTCGACATCCTGGTCAACAACGCCGGCGTCGACAAACCCGGCTCCCTGCTCAAGGCCGACGCCGACGGCATCGACCTGCTGATCGACGTCAACCTGCGCGCCGTGTTGCACTTGGCACGGCTGGCGCTGCCGGGCATGGTCGAGCGCGACTGCGGGCACATCATCAACATCAGTTCGATTGCGGCGGCCTATAACTTTGGCGGCAACTCCACCTACCACGCGACGAAGGCGGCGGTGAGCATGCTTTCTCGCCAGTTGCGCATTGATGCGTTCGGCAAGCGCGTGCGGGTCACCGAAATCTGCCCTGGCCGGGTCGCCACGGATATTTTTGCCCACGTGCACGGCGATTCCGAAGCCACCTTCAAGCGCTTCGTCGAGGGCTTTGAATTGCCCCAGGCCGCGGACATCGCTAATGCCATCGCCTTCGCGATCGCCGCGCCGATTGCGGTCAACATCGGGCACATGGAAATCACCCCGACCTTGCAGGTGCCGGGCGGGCTTTCCACCGCACGGCCCCAGGACTACCAAGGCTGAATGCCAGCCCCAGCAAAAGAACGGATCAATCCGTCAGCGCTGCATCCCGCCACGGCCACGCCGGGTGATTTTGATTTCTGCCCTAGCCCAATGCCGATAGGGATTGACCATGAAGCAAGACTTCGATTTGGCCGCGATTCTGCAAGGCGAGTACGCCGAGCTGATCGTCAAGGGCATCGAAATGACCTTGCAGCTGGCGTTGTTTGCCTGGCTGCTGGCGATGCTGCTGGCGCTGACACTGGTCACGGTGCGCCTGACAGGTAACACGCTGGCCGACCGCCTGGTGGCGGGGTATGTGTCGTACCACCGCAATGTGCCGACCCTGGTGCAACTGATGCTGTGGTACTTCGGCGTGCCGACGGTGCTTGGCGAGTCCACACAACTGTGGCTGGCCAACTACAACACTGAATACCTGTTCTCGGTGATCGCCCTGGGCCTGTGCCAGGCCGCGTATTTCTGTGAAGACATGCGCAGCGGTCTACGCGCCATTCCCGACGGGCAGACCGAAGCGTCCAGGGCCTTGGGCCTGGGCTACGTGCGTTCGATGCGCTACGTGATCCTGCCCCAGGGCGTGCGCAACTGTCTGCCGTCGCTGATCAACCACACCGTGCTGCTGTTCAAGAACACCAGCCTGGCGATGGCAATCGGCGTGATGGAGCTGACCTACGCCAGCCGCGAAGTGGAGAACTACACGTTCCGCACCTTTGAGTCGTATCTGCTGGCCACGGTTTTCTACCTGGTTTTTTCACTGCTGCTGATGGGCGCGGGGGCGTTGCTCGCCCGCCGCTTCAGCAAAGCCCTGGCGAGGTAGACCGCGATGTTCGATATGTTTTCAATCGTGCAGCAGAACTGGACGCTGTTCCTGATCGGCCAATACCCCCACGGTCCGCTGGGCGGCCTGGCGAGTACCCTGATCCTGGCGGCGCTGGCGTTGTTGCTGGCGTTCCCGTTCGGTCTGCTGCTGGCCTTGGCGCGGGTGTCGCCGTGGAAGGGTTTGTTCTGGGTCGCCACGGTGTGGGTCTACGTGCTGCGTGGCATCCCGTTGCTGATGGTGATCTTCTGGACCTACTTCCTGGTGCCGTTGCTGATCGGCCATAACATCACCGGCTTCATGACCATGCTTTGCACCCTGGTGATCTACCAGAGCGCCTATCTGTGCGAAATCATTCGCGGCGGCATCCAGGCGCTGCCGGCCGGGCAGTACGAGGCGTCTCGCGCCCTGGGCCTGGGCTATGTGCGCACCACGGTCTGGGTGATCCTGCCCCAGGCGCTGTACAACGCGCTGCCGAGCCTGATCAGCCAGTTCATCTCGATCATCAAGGAAACCTCCCTGGGCTATGTGATCAACGTGCAGGAAGTGACCTTCGCCGCCAACCAGGTCAACAACCAGCTGCTGACCAAGCCGTTCCAGGTGTTTTTCATCCTGGCGATCATCTACTACCTGCTGTGTTTTGGCCTGACCCGCCTGGCCGGTTGGGTGGAGCAACGTATTGCCCGTAAGCGCCTGGGCGATGGCGGGCAAACCGTGGCGGGCGGTCCGTTGCTGACCACCGATAATTGAAGAGGGCTGCGCTCATGCATCCAATGATCATGTTTTCGAAAATCAATAAATGGTACGGCGAGTATCAGGCGCTCACCGACATCACCGCCGAGGTGCAACCCGGTGAAGTGGTGGTGCTGTGCGGCCCGTCGGGCTCAGGCAAGTCGACCCTGATCCGCACGGTCAACCGCCTGGAAGACATTCAGGCCGGCCAGATCCTGTTCGACGGCCAGGACGTGCACGGCACTGATGCGCAGATCAACCGCCTGCGCAGCCGCGTGGGGTTTGTGTTCCAGAGCTTTAACTTGTTCCCACACCTGTCGGTGCTGGAAAACATCACTCTGGCGCCGAACAAGCTGCGCAACCTCAAGGGCGCCGCGGCCAAACAGAAGGCCATGGAATTGCTCGACCGCGTCGGCCTGGCCCACAAGGCCGGTGCCTATCCGGCGCAGCTCTCCGGCGGCCAACAGCAGCGCGTGGCGATTGCCCGGGCATTGGCGATGGAACCGCCGGTGATGCTGTTCGACGAGCCCACCAGCGCCCTCGACCCGGAGATGGTCGGTGAGGTGCTGAGCGTCATGAAGGGCCTGGCCAAGGACGGCATGACCATGATGTGCGTGACCCACGAGATGAACTTCGCCCGCGAAGTGGCCGACACCATCTGGTTTATGGACGCCGGGCAGATTCTGGAAAAGAGCAGCCCCGACGCCTTCTTCGCCCAGCCTTCGCACCCGCGAGCGCAACGTTTTATCGCCGACCTGCGGGCCCATTGAGCTGCGGCGGCTTTGCTCTCTCTGCCATTTTGCTGGTTCAACTTTCTGGAGATTTCCCATGGGTATGAAGCATCTTTTTACCGCACTGGCATTGGGGCCATTGGCGATCGCCGTCGCACAGGCCGACCAGTTGAGCGACATTATGGCCAAGCAGTCCCTGAGTTGCGGCGTCTACGCCGACGTGCCGCCATTCTCCGCGCCGGACCCCAAAACCCGCGAGCTGGTGGGCATGGATGTGGACCTATGCAAAGCCCTTGCCAAGACCATGGGCGTGGCCCTGGAACTCAAGCCGCTGTCGGTTGAAGCGCGGATTCCCGAAGTGAAAATGGGCCGCGTCGACGTGATCTTCGCCAACCTGGCCTACACCAAGACCCGCGCCGAACAGATCCAGTTCAGCGACCCGTACTACATCGCCAAGGAAACCTTGGTGGTGCGCGTGGCGAATGCCGACCAGCCGAAAAGCTTCTTCAAGGACAAGCGCATCAGCTCCACCAAGGGCTCCACCTCCGAGCAGTCGATCCGCCTTGCCGGGGCTACCCCAGTGACCTTCCAGGACACCGGCTCGGCCTACATGGCGTTGCAACAGAACAAGGTGGTAGGCCTGGTGACCAACACCATGACCGCGCTGAAACTGGTCAACCAAGCCAGGGCCAGTGGTGTCGAGCTGGCCCTGGCCAAGGAGCCGATGGCCCTTGAACCGATTGGCGCCGGAATGCGCCGCGATGAGCCGGCGTTTCTGGCCAAGGTCAACGAGTCGTTGATGGCGATGGAGAAGGCTGGGGAGATTGATGCGATCTGGGAGCGTTGGATCGGGCCGAACACTGAGTACAAGATGGTGCGTGAAGACAAGGTGCAGAGCTTGAGCGCGTTGAAGTTTGATCCTTTGCCCTGAGCACATCCCAGTAGAGGGAATGCCGGAATCGTACAGCGGTTCTGGCTTTTTATGTTCCTTATACATTTGAAGGACTGTGTAGTCATGCATTTCCCAATAGCGCCACTGCCACCGAGCAACACGATGCTTTAAAAACACGGCGTGTTTACCTGGTTCGGTCAGAGAGCAGATCAAGGCATCGCTGAGTTTTCGTTTGAAAACAACCACATGATCTGGGGGCATCAGTGGGGGCATCCTTTTTAAGGAACCAAAATTTGCCCCCAATAATGCCCCCATGAGTCGTGGAATCCATTGGATTTAGACAGGCGGCAATAGACTGATTTTCTGGATAACTTAATGTTATGAAACGGCTTTATGGAATTTAATGGAATTCCATCACAGACTCTCAGGATCCCCAAAAAACATCTGAATCCGCGACCTCAACCACCTCTCCGCCGGGTCATTGTCCTGTGCCCCGCGCCAGGCCATGTGCAACTCGAAGGTCTGCGACTCCAGCGGCAGGTCCTCGGACCTGACCCCGCCGTTGGCGGTCAGCACTTCGGCGGCATAGTCCGGCACCGTGGCAATGATGTCGGTGCCGGCCAGCAAGGTCGCCAAGCCGTTGAACTGCGGCACCGCCAGCACTACATGGCGCTTGCGCCCCAGTTTTTCCAGGTATTCATCCATGAACCCCGACAGGTCGCCGGCAAAGGACACCAGGGCGTGCGGGCGGTTGCAGAAGTCGTCCAGGCTCAGCGGGCCGGGGATGGTGTCGGCGCGCAGCACTTGTGGGCGGCTGCGGCGCAGGACCTTGCGCTTGGCATTGGCCGGCAGGTCGCTGGTGTAGCTGACGCCCACCGAGATTTCGCCCGAGGCCAGCAGGGCCGGCATCAGGATGTAGTTGACCCGGCGCACCACCAGCACGATGCCCGGGGCTTCGGAGCGCAGGCGCTTGAGCAGTGAGGGCAGCAGGGCGAATTCCACTTCATCGGACAGGCCGATGCGGAACACGGCATTGCTGGTGGCCGGGTCGAACTCCGAGGCGCGGCTGACGGCCGTGGAAATCGAGTCCAGGGCCGGTGACAACAGGCTGAAGATTTCCGTGGCCCTGGCAGTGGGCTCCATGCTGCGCCCGGTGCGCACGAACAACGGGTCGTCGAACAGCCCGCGCAGGCGCGACAGGGCGGCGCTGATGGCGGGCTGGCCGAGAAACAGTTTTTCGGCGGCACGGGTCACGCTGCGCTCGTGCATCAGGGTTTCAAAGACGATCAGCAGGTTGAGGTCGACACGACGCAGGTCATTGCGGTTCATACGTGGGGGCTCGGGCCATTTGTCGATTCGGACATGTCGCGTAGGGCTGTAGGAAAACGCCTTGTATCGACACCGGTGCGCATAGTACGGGCAAACGGCACGGGGGCGGAACGATTAATTCGTACGGGGCAGGATGCGGGTCAACGGTGTCGAACGGTTGCAAAGTGCCGGCCACATGCGAACAATGGCCGCCGCCTGTGCCGGGAAGGGAACGTCTCGACAGCAGATCGTATCTATTGCGAATCGATGACAGGCATGTCGACTATTAACAGCCACTGACTGGTTCTGCCGGGAAAGCCCGGATAAAGTGCAGGGCATCTAGGTTCAAAAGGCGAGGTTCTCAATGTCCCGCACGATCCGTTTTCACCAGTTTGGCCCGGCCGAGGTGCTCAAGCTCGAAGAGCATCCCGCCGCGCTGCCTGCGCCTGGCGAAGTGCAAATACGCGTCCAGGCGATTGGCATCAGCTGGTACGACGTTCTCTGGCGGCAGAACCTGGCCAGTTCCAAGGCGCGCCTGCCGGCAGGCCTGGGCTATGAAATGGCCGGTGTGGTGACGGCTGTGGGCGTCGGTGTCGAGGACCTGGCGGTGGGCGACAAGGTGGCCAGCTTTCCGGCAGCCGACCCCAACCAGCATCCGGTGTACGGCGAAGTGATCGTGTTGCCGCGTACGGCCCTGACCCGCTATCCCGACGTGCTGACGCCTGCCCAGGCCAGTGTGCATTACACCCCCTTGCTGATTGCTTATTTCGCCTATGTCGATCTGGCGCGCATCAAGGCCGGGCAGACCGTGCTGGTGACCGACGCCAGCCACTGCGCAGGACCGTGCTTTGTGCAACTGGGCAAGGCCCTGGGCGTGAAGGTCATTGCCGCCACCAAGACCGCCGATGCCCGCGACTACCTGTTGTCGCTGGGTGCCGACAAGGTGGTGGTTACCGAAGAGCAGGACCTGTTGATGACCATCAACAAATACACGGCCAATCGCGGTGTGGATGGGGTGTTCGACGGGCTTGGCGGGCCGCAGATGTCGCTGATGGGCGATGTGCTCGCGCCGCGTGGCAGCCTGGTCCTGTACGGCCTGCAAGGTGGCAACCAGACGCCGTTTCCGGCCTGTGCAGCGTTTCAGAAGAACATCCAGTTCTATGTGCATTGCCTGGGTAACTTCACCGGCAAGCCGGAGCTGGGCATTGATCAGGACGCCGAGTCGTTGCAGCGCGCCTTGCGCGACATCAACCAATTGACTGCCGATCGTGTGTTGCAGCCGCTGGCGATTCGCCCGTTTGCCTTTGAGCAAGTGGTGCAGGCACACCGTTACATGGACGGTTGTCCGATTGGCGGGCGAGCGGTGCTGGAAGTGACGACTGACTGATCACGTTGGCGCGGTTAGCAGCTACTTTTCTTCAGGCCGATACAGTAAGGCCGAATTTTTAGAGCATTCCCCAAGTCAAGGCATTGATTGTTTCCAATCAATGCCTTTTTCTGCTTTTGGCTCCTACACGGGGCTGCCGTTGTTGTAGGAAAGTTCTCTACTAACCAGGGTCTGTGTCTGGTATTTCAATGCGTGATTAAACGGCGCGGGTCTGTAGGGCTCTATGGCTTCAAGTGGCCTGGACCCTGACTGTTTTTCCAGGTGCCTTGGCGCGGGCCAGTCGCCACCGGTCTGGCGCCTGGAATTCACGGTTTCAAACCTTGAGTAAAACGGCGTTTTCAGGTGTTTAAAAAGGCAGGAGTATCCGGTCGATGTTTAATTCGATGCGTGTATTCATGCCGCTGAGTTAATGTTTTGCGCCTGGCCTGTCGCTTGTAATCGAGGGAGTGATATTGATAATGAATTGATAACTACTACTCAGGGAATGAGCCATGTTCGGTTGTCAGATCCATTGTCTACTCCGCTTCACGCTATCGGCGGTTTCAACTTCGCGACGGGCAGGGCCAGCATGATGAGTGCCATTCATGAACAAGCCATGAACTATGTCTACCAGCAAGTGCTGCAACGGCTGCTGGGTTATTTCACCCGGGCCGAACGCACCGCCCTGCAATTGCTGATACAGCGCCTGATCGTGGCCGCTGGCGGCATTGAGCGCATGAGCAGCTTCACGGTCATGATTGCCTTTGGTGGCGGCAAGGACAGCGCCTATACCGTGGCCTTGCTGCGTGCAGCCCAGTTGAGCATTGCGGCAAGGGCGCCCGGCACCTTCAACCTGCGTGTGGCCACCCTGCGCCATGCCGGCATCACGCCGGCGGTGATGGGTAACATTCATCGGGTCTACTCGGCGCTGTTCCTGTATGACGATCCGCGGGTCGAAATGCTGGTGTTCGACCATCAGTACACACATGCCTTCGAGCCGGACCTGCCATTTTCCAGTGCCGGACGCGAGCAGAATCGCTGCGACATGCTGCAGGCCGGGCACCTGTCGGCGGGTGATGCACGCACCACGTTCTGCAACAGTTGCTACCTGGGGCTGGCGCAATTTCTGGGGCGGGCCATCAGTTGGGGCAATGGCGCCGACGCGGTGGTCAGTGGCGACTCGCGCAAGGAACAGAAGCAATACATCACCTGGCTGATGCGCCTGGCTCAGGGCAGCGGCCTGCACACCGGGCACTGGCGTAACCAGAGCCTGCAGAGCGTCATGCGCAGTCTGGATCATATCGGCCAGGCCTGGCTGCATGAGCTGTACGGTGAGGACGAGCCAGTGGTGTCCTGCGTTCGGCCACCGCTGCTGCCGGCCAAACCGCTGAACCCGACCTTCGTGCCCATCAATGACCTGGTGTGCGGCAAGGCCGATGATCACTGGAACCTGCTGACCGAGTTTCTGGCGTTTCGCTTCGAGGACCTGGCCTTCAGCTTCAGTGAGTCCGATTGCGCCAACCCGTTGCTCATGGCCCATATGCAGGGGCTGCGGGCGCAGTGGGTCGAGCAGCGCGAGTATGCCGACGGGATTGCCGACTACCTGGTCCTGGCACGCAGCCTGATGCGCAGCAAACAGATGCCGGTGCGACTGATCGAGCAAGCCATGGCCGCCTATGACGGCGAGCAGCGCATCGAGGCGCGACGCGAACTGGCGGCTGATTTTGCCCAGCAAGCCTATGACCTGAGCGAGGCACAACTGGTGTGCATGCTGTTCTCGCCCTTTGTCGATGGCGGGGCAGGGCTGGAAGCGTTCCTGCGCCGTTGTCATCCCGGCATGCTGGTGGCCCTGGCTGACCTGCACCGGGCGCTGGACGGCCAGAGTGCGCCGGATCAGGTGCTACTGTGGCTGGTGGAAATCAGCGGGCTGAGCCTGCCCGGCTTGCAAGGGCTGTACAAGCGCCAGTCCCTGACGCGCACCGACCCTACCTCCATCATCGCCCGTATCCGCCTGGCCGACCCTGATCAGCGGCGTATCCGCCGGGTCGACCCACACAGCGGCGAACTTCAGGTCGTCAGGCTTACGGGCCGCTGATCGCTGTGCCGATGCCGGCTTGCCTGAACGCAAAGCCCGGCGCTTGATTTCCATGCTCGATCCCCCGGTTGCCTGCCATGAAAGACAAAAACGATTTCGCCTACCAGGCGGTGTATCGCTATCTCGTTCGCCTGATCAACGAGGTGCAGACCGATTCGACCCTCAAGATGCCTTCGCTGCGCCAGTTGGCACGACGCCTGCGGGTGTCGATCTCGACCATCCAGAGCGCCTACTCGCTGTTGGAACAGGAGGGGCGGATCTGCTCGGTGCCCAAGTCGGGGTACTACGCCTTGCCCGCCAGTTGTGAAGAAACGCTGACGGGTGAGGGCGGCAGTGTGCTCGACAGGCTTTACCATAACGTGCGCAGGCCCGGGGTAAACATGCTCTCGGGCGACGAGCCGAGCCTGTTGCTGGCATCGCAGGGTGTATTGCTGGGCACCGAGCGCGAGCTGGTGCGCCAATACCCGCAACGGCTGGATACCGGCTTCCAGCCGTTCGGCGACATGGAGCTGCGCAGCGCCCTGGCCGCACGCTATACCCACGATGCCCAGGACTGCTGGCATGCCGAGCAGGTGTACATCGGGCCCGACCTGCTGGGCATGCTCAAGGCGGTGGTGCACACCTTGCGCCTGGCCGGAAGCTGCGTGCTGGTCGAGTCACCCTGCCACTGGACTCAGCTGCGGTTGCTGCAATCCTTGCAGGTGCAGGTGGTGGAAATGCCGCTGGATGATGACGGAGGGGTGCGCCTGGCCGAACTGGATCAACTGCTGACGGAACACAGCATCAGCCTGGCGATCCTGTCTTCACGGCTCAACCCGGTACGCGGCAGTGTCGCCCCTTTGCATAACCGCCAGGCCATGGCACATCAACTCAATCGCCAGCAGATCTGGGTGCTGGAAAATGACAGCCACGGCGAACTGGCCTTCGAACCGCGCGACACTTGCCTGCGCGAGTGGATTGATCCGCAGCGGCTGTTGATTCTGGGCAGTTTCGACAAATTGCTCGGGCCCGAGGCGCCCTACGGTTATCTGTTGTGCCGGCATTTCGAGCCGTTATGGCAAGACTATTTTTTGCTGCGAGCCTTCGATCTGCCACCGGTGCGACAGAAAGCCATTGCCCGGCTGTGCAGCAGTGGACGGATGGATCAGCACCTGACCGAGTTGCGTGGCTTGCTTGAAGCCCGCATGCAGGTCATGGGGCAACTGATGGATCAGCACCTGGGCCGCTGGGTTCGCTTTGAAATGCCCCGGGGCGGCAGCGGTATCTGGGCCGAAACCCAGCAAGGTGTAGATCTGCGCCAGGTGTTCGATACATTGCTGGCCCGTCGGCTGGTCATCGCGCCGGGCGAATTGTTCAGCCTGAGCGGTTTGCACCGCCAGTACCTGCGCATCGGCTACGCGCTGGACTGGCACCAGGATGTGCCAAAAATGCTTGAAACCGTTGGCGAGGCCATCAGGCTCAGTCAAATTCGCTGAGTAGCCGATGTGTCAGGCCCCGGACCAGGCGCCCCAAGTCTGTCAGGTCGCTGTCGGTGAGTGCTCGCTGTGCGGCTGTTCAAGACAACTGCAGCAGATTGCCTGGCAGGCTGAAAAGCTCCATTTCGGCCTCGATGGCTTCAATGATCACTTCCACGTCGCGGGCGTTCATCACCGTAGCGCAGGGCAGGCCCGCGATGGCCACGAGGGTTTCACCGCTGGCGCGATCGAACAGGCGGGCAATCATGCTGCAGGGGGCATCCATGGTGGCTTCAAAGCCCACAGGATGGAAATGCCAGCGCATGAGTTGGCAGGCATTGGGAAAGGTGACCTTGTTCATGAGACCCACCTGTTACAGACGAGCACCATCCGATGCCAGAGTGTCAGGGCAAGACGTCTCTGCGCAGGGCCGTGTGTCAGTGCCCCAAGGGGCGGACAAATTCCTGCAGGTTTGTCAGAAATGTCTTGAACGAGCACTGAAAATAGCACTGCATTGCGACAGGCAACAAACAATCAGGCAAACGGTCGCTTATTATTTCGATTTGTTGAGGTGGGTCATGTTTGTAACAACCTCTGCTGCGGTTCATGCCGCGCCAGCCTTGTTTTTCCATTGAAGCGTGAGCGTATAGAAGGCAAGCTGAGGCCTCGACGTCGAGGACTGTGCAATGCTGAGAATCACCCTGTCGGGATTACTGCTGGCGTCGCCGGTTCTGCAGGCGGCCGACACCGTCAATATCCATAACTGGACTGACTACATTGCGGCCGACACCCTCAAGGGTTTTCAGTCTGCCACCGGTATCAAGGGCAACTACAGCACCTTCCTGAGCAACGAAGACCTCAATACTCAATTGCTGGCGCGTGCCTCTGGCTACGACGTGGTGTTTCCCTCGGTGCACTTCCTGGCCCGGCAGGTCGATGCCGGCGCGCTCAAGGCACTGGACCGGCGTCAATTGCCGAACTGGAACAACCTCAATCCGGTGCTGCTGCAAGCCTTGCAGGTCAACGACCCGGGCAATGCCCATGGTTTCCCTTACCTGTGGGGCAGCACCGGCATTGGCTTCAATCGAGCCAGGGTCAAGGCTGCACTGGGCGACAACGTGCCTCTGGACTCCTGGGACCTGGTGCTCAAGCCCGGGAACATGAAAAAACTGGCCGAGTGCGGTGTGGCCCTGATCGACAATGCCCCCGAGATGCTGCCCATCGCCCTGAATTACCTGAACCTGGCTGCGCATAGCGAAGACCCGGCCGACTACGTCAAGGCTGAGGCCCTGTTGGCCAGCGTGCGACCTTATGTGCGCTATTTTCACCAGAACAGCTACATCGCCGATCTGGCCGAGGGCAAGATATGCGTGGCCGTGGGTTTTTCCGGTGACATTTCCCAGGCCCAGGCGCTCGCCGCCAAGGCTGGCCGCCATGAAGCTATCGATTATGTGGTGCCCAGGGAAGGGGCGCCGATGTGGTTCGACATGGTGGCGATGCCGATCGATGCGCCTAACGAAAAGGCCGCCTATGCCTTCATGAACTATTTGCTGCGCCCTGAGGTGATTGCCAACATCACCAACCAGATGCATTACGCCAACGGCAACGAAAAGGCTGACGCCCTGATCGCGCCGAAGCTGTGGAACAACACCACAATCTACCCCAATGCCGACATGGTCAGCCGCATGTTCGTCCTCGAAGCCGTAAAACCCGAGGTTGAAACATGGCGTAACCAGATCTGGGAGCGCATCAAACGCCCGCAATGACGCGCCAATAACCCGTATTGGCAGGGGGTTCTTCACGCTTTTTTGACGCCCGAGCGCATATTTTTCCCGGGCGCTTGCAACGGTGTGCCTTTTTTCGACTCTCATGCAGGTCTTCTTCATACCGCAACATACGGCGACTAGCCTCTGGACAGGCTGTTGCAAGGACGTAATACCCACCGGATGGATTCATGAAGCCACCAGGTCTGGCAATGTTGCCGCAGTGACT
The DNA here is from genome assembly GCF_001423155.1 of Pseudomonas sp. Leaf127. Classification (NCBI taxonomy): domain Bacteria; kingdom Pseudomonadati; phylum Pseudomonadota; class Gammaproteobacteria; order Pseudomonadales; family Pseudomonadaceae; genus Pseudomonas; species Pseudomonas sp. Leaf127. Next base: position 50,168 of record NZ_LMOA01000021.1, read on the forward strand.
GGACAAAATTGCATTGATAAAAACCTGCACCGGATTCTGAATATGATCAAGCATCTCACCTCTTCCCTGGGCCATTGGCGCAAAGCCCGCTGGCTGGCTTTGCCGCTGGCGCTCAGCGCGTCGGCGGTCTTCTGGTTTTCCAGCGGCCAGGGCGTGCATGCCGAGCCCAAGAACGGCACCCAGACTCTGGTATTTCTGCGCCACGCCGAGAAGCCGGCCATGGGCCTGGGGCAACTCAATTGCCAGGGGCTTAATCGTGCGCTGGACCTGGCCGAACTGTTGCCCAACGAGTTCGGCAAGGCCGACTTCATCTTCGCCGCCAACCCCAGCCGCCAGGTGGAAGAGGGTGAGGGCGACCATTCCTATAGCTACATCCGGCCACTGATGACCATCGGTCCGAGCGCCATCAAGCTTGGCCTGCCGGTGAATATCGACTTCAGCGCCAACGACACCAGCGATCTGGCCCATGAATTGATGGAAGCCAAGTACCACGACGCCACTATTTATACCGCCTGGTCTCATGGCTACCTGCCGGACCTGGTCAACAAGGTGGCCGAGGAGGCTTCAGGCAAGAAAACCCGGCTGATCGATGACTGGACCGGCGACGACTTTGACTCGTTGCTGGTGATGACCCTCAAGTGGACCAATGGCAAGGCCACCCTCGATTATCAGATTCACAAGCAGAACCTCAACAACGGCACCGTCAGTTGCCCGACCTGATGCCGGTGGCCGGTAGGCTGCGCTGGTGTTAATGCACGACGGCCGCTAGTGTGTGCAGCTTTTCGCTCAAGCCTTCGCTGAGCGGAGCTGCCCGGGTCAATCATGAAAACCGTTCTTGCCGTTTTTTGGCTGTTTGTCGCCTGCCTGTTATCGGGCTGCATTGGCGCTCCTTTACCCCTGACCCAACAGACCGCCGAGCAACTGCGCCAGGTGCCGCCGGTGCGGTTTGTCCTGACTTTCGACGACGGGCCCAGTGGTTCGGGTTTTTATAACCCCACCGAGCAGGTGCTTGAAGGGCTGGCCGATAATCCGGTGCAGGCCGGGATCAAGGCGGTGTTCTTTGTGCAGACCGGTGCTGTTGGCGGTGGGCGAACCGAAACAGGCCGTGAGCTGATGCGCCGTGAAGGCCGTGAGCAACACATCCTGGGGTTTCACAGCGCCACGCCACGCCACACCAACCACCGCTCGCTCAGTCCCGAGGCGCTGGAACAGTCACTGACCGACGGCCTGCAGATCATCCAGGCCCAGAGCGGCCAGCAGGCCACGCTGGTGCGTCCGCCGTTCTGGAACTACGACCAGCGCACCTTCGCGGCCTACACGCGCCATGGCCTGCATGTGTTGCTCACCGACCTGAGTGCCAACGACGGCAAGATCTGGGGCTTCAACATGAGCCCGCGGCGCCGTGCGCACTTTCTGCGAGAGATGTCGCTGGTGCGAGAACGCATGGTGCGTGGTCAATTGCCAGCGGTGGATGGCGCCACGCCAGTGGTGGTGACCTTCCATGACATCAACCGCTACAGCGCCCGGCATGTCCAGGAATACCTGCAGATCCTTATCGACAGCGCCCGCCAGAACGGTGTGCCCCTGGCGCCCAAGCCCTTCTATGACAACCCCGCCGAGCTGCAGCGTGCAGCCATGGCCCGCACCGTGCAAAATGGCCAGACCCTCGTGCATCTGCCCGGGCTATGGGATTGGGTGTGGGATCAGAATGGGCATTGAGTGTGCACAGGCGAGGCGGTACGACGCTGCGCATAACCCATGCAGGAACGGCTTGAGCCTGGAAAGGCGCCACACGGTGTAAGCCTTGCCTTGGCGTTGTGTCACTGACACCCGCTAAGGCACAGCGCTGTCGTGCAGCAAATACAGTTCAGGTAGGAGCGCGCTTGCCGGTATGCCGGACCACCGCGACCGAGTGCGTAGCGCTCGCAGAAATCTCGGAAACGCTGAAATTTTACGACTGCTACGCAGCCGGTCGCGGGCAAGCGCGCTCCTACAGATCACGTGTTCGTATTGGCCAGCAACCAGTCCCGAAACACACACAACGACGGCAAATTCTGAAACCGTGTGGCATACGCCAGGTAATAGCTGCGCCCGCTGTTCATCGGCTCGAACAGGCTGACCAGCTCGCCACGGGCCAGTTCGTCACGCACCAGCACGCTGGGCACCAGGGCGATACCGATACCGGCGGCCACGGCCTGGATCAGGTGTGAGGTGACCTCGAAGCTCGGGCCGGGTCGCAGGATATGATGGTCAAGTCCGTTATGCTCGAACCAGTCCGACCAGGCATTGGGCCGCGAGACCACACTCAGCAGCGAGTGTTGGGCCACGTCCTGTGGGCGCATCCCGGCATGGCCGGGCAGGGCGTCGGGGCTGGCGATCACTAGCAAGGTCTCGGCCATCAGCGGGTGGGCGATATAGCCTGGCCAGTTGCCGTTGCCTGCGCAGATCAGCGCGTGCATGTCCTGGGCGGCCGAGCTGAGGTCGTTCAGGGCGATACGCGAATGAATGTGCACCACAGACCCCGGATGCCGGGCGTAAAAGTCATGCATCTGCGGCAGCAGCCAGCGTGAACCGAAGGTCGGCAGCACCGCCAGGTTCAGGGTGCCGCTTTCGGATTTATGCGCAATGGTCTGCAACGTCGCACTGCGGATCCGCCCCAGCGCAGCGGCCAGTTCATGCTGGTACAGGGCGCCGGCCGTGGTCAGTTCGATGCGCCGGCCGTCGCGCTTGAACAGCTCGACGTCCAGTTGTGCTTCCAGGGCCTGCACCTGGCGGCTGATCGCGCTCTGGGTCAGTGCCAGTTCGTCGGCGGCCTTGGTAAAGCTGCCATGGCGCGCCGCCGCCTCGAAAGCGATCAACAGCGACATCGAAGGGGTCAGGCGTCGTGGGTTCATAGGCGTCAACATTGCTCATTCATAAAACTCATGCAAAACCGCCGGGTTTTACATTTGCCAGTACGTCGGTTGTGGCCGAAAATCCACCTCAACCGTTGATAGGCCGTAGCCGGGCGTTGGCGCCAGCATACGTGTTCTGCATATAAAAAGTCTTCGAGACAGGAAGTACGCCATGATTGCCTTGCTCAAACCCGCGACCGGACAGGCCGACCTGTATGACCGCTTCCTCACCGCCCTGGCCGGTGCAGGCTTTGCCGGCGACATTGCCCGTGACCATGGGCTGCGCACCGTGCTGGCCACGGACAACTCGATCTATCAGCGCCTGCCGCAAGCGGCGGTGTTTCCCCGCGACAGCGGCGATGTCGAAATCGTGGCGCGCCTGGCCGCCCGGCCGGAATTCCACAGCATCGTCCTGACCCCGCGCGGCGGCGGCACGGGCACCAATGGCCAGTCGCTGACTGACGGGGTGATCGTCGACCTGTCACGGCACATGAACCGCATCCTGGAAATCAATGTCGAGGAGCGCTGGGTGCGGGTGCAGACCGGTGTGGTCAAGGACCAGCTCAATGCCGCACTCAAGCCGCACGGGCTGTTCTTCGCCCCGGAGCTGTCGACTTCCAACCGCGCCACCATCGGCGGCATGATCAACACCGACGCCAGCGGCCAGGGCAGTTGCACCTACGGCAAGACCCGCGACCACGTGCTCGACCTGTCCACCGTGCTGCTCGGCGGCGCCCGGGTGTACAGTCATGTGATGGATGATCAGGCCGTGGCCGCCGAGCAGGCCCGCAACGACCGCGGCGCCGAGGTGTATCGCTGCGCGCAGGGCATTGCCGATGAACAGGCGCAACTGATCAAGGACATCTTTCCGCCCCTCAACCGCTGCCTGACCGGCTACGACCTGGCGCACCTGCGCGAAGCAGACGGGCGCTTCAACCTCAACAGCGTGCTGTGTGGTTCGGAGGGCTCGCTGGGCTTTATCGTCGAGGCGCGCCTGAACGTGCTGCCGATCCCCAGGCACTCGATCCTGGTCAATGTGCGCTATGCCGGCTTCATGGATGCCCTGCGTGACGCCAAGGCGCTGATGGCGCTCAAGCCACTGTCGATCGAAACCGTCGACTCCAAGGTCCTGATGCTGGCCATGCAGGACATCGTCTGGCACGGCGTGGCCGAATATTTTCCGGAAAATCCCGAGACCCCGACCCTGGGCATCAACCTGATCGAGTTCAGCGGCGATGACCTGGACGACGTCGAACGCCAGGTGCATGGTTTCGTCGAGCATTTGCAGCGCGACACCTCGGTGGTGCGCCTGGGCCATACCCTGGCCGTGGGCCACGCCGCCATGACCCGCATCTACGCCATGCGCAAGCGCGCCGTCGGCCTGCTGGGCAACGTCAAGGGTGAGGCGCGGCCGCAGCCGTTCGTGGAAGACACTGCCGTGCCACCGGAGAACCTGGCCGATTTCATCCAGGAATTTCGTGACCTGCTCGACAGCTACGGCCTGCAATACGGCATGTTCGGCCATGTCGACGCCGGCGTGCTGCATGTGCGGCCGATCCTGGACATGAAAGACCCGGCCCAGGCGGCGTTGATCCGCCCGATCTCCGACCAGGTGGCGGCGCTGACGCAAAAGCACGGCGGCCTGTTGTGGGGCGAGCATGGCAAGGGCCTGCGTTCACAGTACGTGCCGGGCTACTTTGGCGAGCTGTATCCGTCGTTGCAGGCGCTCAAGGCGGCCTTCGACCCCCACAACCAGCTCAACCCCGGCAAGATCGCCACGCCGGCCACGGTGCCGGCCGCCCGCCTGACATTGGTCGATGAAGTGGAGCTGCGCGGCGAACTGGACCGGACCATTGATGAGCGCGTGTGGCAGAGTTATGAAAGTGCCGTGCATTGCAACGGCAACGGTGCCTGCTACAACTACGACCCCAACGACGCCATGTGCCCGTCGTGGAAAGCCACCCGCGACCGCATTCACTCGCCCAAGGGCCGTGCCTCGCTGATCCGCGAATGGCTGCGCCTGCAAGGCGAACAGAACATCGACGTCCTGGCGGCCAGCATCAAGGCCCGCTCCGGCAACGCCCTGAGCGGGCTGCTGGACAAGGCGCGCAACAGTCTGGCCCGGCGCCGTGGCCAGCAGGACTTCTCGCACGAGGTCTATGACGCCATGGCCGGCTGCCTGGCATGCAAGTCCTGTGCGGGACAATGCCCGGTCAAAGTCAACGTGCCGGACTTCCGCTCGCGGTTTCTCGAGCTGTATCACACCCGCTACCTGCGCCCGCTCAAGGACTACCTGATCGGCTCGCTGGAGTTCACCATCCCGTACCTGGCGCGTTTCCCCAGGCTGTATAACGCCACCATGAGCGCCAGGCCAGTGCGCTATCTGCTGGAGCACGTGGCCGGCATGGTCGACAGCCCGTTGCTGAGCCTGATGGATTTCCGCGCCGCCTGTGCCCGCTGGAACGTTGGCATCGCGACGCCCGAGCGCCTGGCGGCCCTGAGCCCCGCACAGCGCGAGCGCACCGTGATCCTGGTGCAGGACGCCTTCACGCGTTATTTCGAGACCCACCTGGCTGCCGACTGGCTGGAACTGATCAGCCGCCTGGGCTACCAGGTGTACCTGGCACCCTATGCCCCCAACGGCAAGCCGCTGCAAGTGCAGGGTTTCATGGCTGCGTTCGAAAAGGCCGCCCATTACAACAGCCAGACCCTGGGCCGCCTGCAAGGCTTCGACATCCCGCTGGTGGGCCTGGACCCGGCCATGACCCTGGTCTATCGCCAGGAATACGCCAAGACCGTAGGCGCCGAAGCCCCCACGGTGTTGTTGCCGCAGGAATGGCTGGCCACCGCGCAACTGCCCGAGCGCGAAGACACCGGCAAGGTGTTCCGCTTCCTGCCGCACTGTACCGAAAAGACCAACGAGCCGGGCAGCATCGGCTTGTGGCAGAAAGCCTACTCGCGTCTAGGCCTGAAGCTCGATGTACTGCCCAGCGGCTGCTGCGGCATGTCGGGCACCTACGGGCACGAAACCCGCAATGCCGGCACTTCGGCCATTATCTATGCACAGTCCTGGCAACCGCTGGTGGCCAGGCACGCGACGGATGGCGGGCTGGTGGCGGATGGTTACTCGTGCCGCAGCCAGGTCAAGCGCCAGGACGGCAAGGTGGTGTTGCATCCGTTGCAGGTGGTGCTGCAGCAGGTGAGGGCGGGCTGATAGTGCTTGTAAGGGCCGGGACTGTCCAGATGCATGTGGCGCCCGGTCTGCAGTATTCCCGGCTGAAGCCGGTCCTGCACGATGGTATTGATCAGCGCGGTGGGGTTGGTCGTTATTCCTGAAAATCCCACTGAACTTCCCGGCCCGTCACAGGCCCATCTTGAAAGGGCTATCTACAGTTACCCATTCAAGAGGAGATTCAAGGATGCCTACAGCAGACGGCAAGATTCGCTACGGCGTAGTGGGTGGCGGGTCGATTTCCCAAGGGGCGTTCATGTCGGGCGTCGGTCAGACCGAGAACTCGGTGCTGACCGCCCTGGTGACCGGCGACCCGCAAAAGGCCGATCAACTGGCGGCGTTGTACGGGCTCAAGGCCTATCGGTATGAGGACTACGATTCGCTGCTCAAGTCCGGTGAGGTCGACGCCGTCTATATTGCCACGCCCAACTTCCGCCACCGCGAGTTCGTTCTGCCAGCCCTGGAGGCAGGGGTCCATGTGCTGCTGGAAAAGCCCATGGCCACTAACGAGGCTGATTGTCACGCCATGATCGAAGCGGCCAATCGCACCGGCACCAAGCTGATGATCGCCTATCGTCTGCACCACGAGCCGGGCACGCTGGAGATCATCGAGCGGGTGCGGGCGGGCGACTTTGGCGAGCCGCGCCTGTTTACCTCGACCTTCACCCAGACAGTGAAAACCAGCAATCATCGGGCGCAGCATGGTTTTGGTGCCGGCCCTGTACCCGACATGGGGCCTTACCCGCTGAATATGGTGCGCCAGCTGTTTGCCGACGAACCCATCGAAGTCAGCGCCTTTGGCACCAAAACGCCGGGCCGGGACATCAGCACCTGGGATACGGTGACGGTGGCCTTGCGCTTTCCGGGCGAGCGGCTGGCGCATTTCACGGTCAGCTACAGCCTGCCGGACAGTGAGCGTTTCCAGTTGATCGGCAGCAAGGGCGAGGTCGAAGCCTCGCCGTGCTTTGGCTACGGGGAGGGCGTGAGCATCGGTTACCGGGCACGTATCGGCGACAACACACGTGAGCATCTGCAACCGGTGGTGGACCAGTTTGCCGGCGAGACCGCGTATTTCTCCGACTGCATTCTCAATAACGAGATGCCCGAAGCCGATGGCCAGGAAGGCTGGCGCGATGTGCGCGTAGTGGCGGCCATCGAACGTGCACTGGAAACCGGACAGCCCCAGGTGCTGGAAAAACTGCCAGCCCGACGCGGCACCGACCGGCAACAGCAGCGCCAGTTTGAACTGGCCGAAGTGCCTGGGTATATCGATACCGAATCGCCTACGGAGTAAAAAACAAGCGGTCTATAAACGGGGCCGGTGACGTAAGGGGCAATGACAGCCTTACGTCACTGGCTTTTTCATGCAGGCCGTCGGCGGTGATTGGAGCCAGACAGCGCTCGCGCCGCGCCCAGCAACGCCAGGTGCGTCAGGCCCTGAGGCAGGTTGCCCAGGTAGCTGCCAGTGTGCGGGTCAACCATTTCCGAATAGATACCCACGCCGCGCTCCAGCCCCTGCACGGTGGCCTCGAACACCCTGGCCGCCCGTCCGCGATCACCCAACAGCGCAATGGCCTCGACCATCCAGAAGCTGCAGGCCAGGAAACAGCCTTCTTCGTGCTCGACATCGGTGTAGCGGTAATGAAAGGCGCCGCAGCCAAGCTCTCGATCGATGGTGTCCAGCGTACTTTGCAAGCGTGTGGCGTGTGGATAGCCGAAGCGCACGGCCAGCGCCAGTGAAGCGTCCAGACGGTCACTGCCTGGATAGAACAGGTAGGCCTGACGCTCTTCGCTCCAGCAATGGGTTTCGATCCAGGTCTCGATGCGCTGGCGCTCGCGGTCCCAGCGCTCACAACAGGTCGTGGGCAGATGACCGTCCCGGGCCAGCTCTACTGCACGGCTCAGGGCTTGCCAGCAACTGATTTTCGACATGCTGTAGTGCTGTTGTTCGGGCAGTTCCCAGATACCGGCATCCTTGCGGCGCCATTGGTCCGCGCATTGATCGGCCAGGGCTGACAAGGTCGTGGCACTGGTGGCATCGAGGATATTGCCGGTATCGATAAAGCACTTGGCGGTCTCGAAGATATCGCCGTACACCCCGTGCTGGGTCTGGTCGGTCGCGTCGTTGCCCACGCGCGGCGGCGAATGCTTGTAACCGGGCAGATCCAGCATGCTTGCACGTTGGGCCAGGTCGCCGCACAGCGTATAGCACACATGTGGGCCGTGTTCGGCCAGACGCTTCAGAAGCCAGGTAAAAGCCGCCTTGGACTCCGGCTGCGCGCCAATGCTGAGAAAAGCCTCGATGGTGTAGCCGGCATCACGGATCCAGGCAAAGCGGTAGTCATAGTTCTTGTCACCGCCGATGCGCTCGGGCAACGAGGTGGTGGCCGCCGCCATGATCGATCCGCTGGGCGAGGACAGCAGCAGCTTGAGCGCCAGCGCGCTGCGGGTCACCAGTGCCTTGTACTCGCCTTCATAGGTGAGACCCTCGCTCCACAGGCGCCACTCGCGGTCAGAGCCATCAATGCGCGCATCGATCAGTTCCAGCGGCGGCACCACCAGCGGCTCATCGCGTCCGGCCACAATGGCCACCACTTCTTTCTGGCCTTGATGCAGGCTCAACCGGGCCTTGATGCCCAAGTCGTTGTTTTCTTCAACGTGCAGGCTGTCACTGTGTAGAAACATGCCCAGCACCCGCCCGGCATGAAACACATTGCCGTTGCCGGTCGGCGTGATATACGGGCTGACCTTGTCGGCCTGGGTGCCGAAGCTGATGCGCACCTGAAAGTCGACATGACCCTCGATACCTTCCAGGCGCCGGCCCAGTTCAGCCCACGGCAGGCGCCCGGCCGGCCCACTGTTGAGCGACTCGGTCAGGCGCGCCTGGCCCGTTGCGGTCAGGAACAGCGTTTCCACCACGTTGCTGTCCGGCAGATAGCGACGCTCTACGCTGTAGGCGCCTTCCGGCGTGATCAGAAAAAATCCGCCGGATACCGGGTCCAGCAAGCGGTCGAACAACGGCGGTGAATCCATGTGCGGCACGCACCACCAGTCGATGGAGCCATCCTTGCCCACCAGTGCCACCGAGCGACCATCGCCCAGGGCGGCATAGTCCTCCAGAGCCAGATAGCCATCGGCGTCGCGTTGCGGCATGCCTTGCCGTTCACCGGGAGGAAACGTTGAGTTCATGGAATCTGCCAGGCCAAGTAGGAAAAACCGGACACACGCCTATATTCGCGTGCATCCACATGAGGATTCCGACTTCACTCGACAGGCAGGGTTCGGGGTATTTGCGTGAGGGGCCATACCGTCACTGTCGCCAGCAGAAGCGGCCGGGCGGCGATCCGTTTACGCCATGAACCGGCCTCATGGTTGGCCAGGCTTTTCAGCCTGAAATGCCCAGTGACTGCAGCCTGATTCTGATCAATCAGTAACCAGCTGTTTTAAAAGTAATTTTTTATGGCATAAGGGCTTCACAGATGTAAGAAAAGTTGTTAAATTGCCGGCCATTCCAGCGCAGTGCAGCAACAGCGCTTGCGGGAATGTTCAAACGAGTGCCAGCCACTCACTGCAATACAGGGGCGTCGCCAAGCGGTAAGGCAGCAGGTTTTGATCCTGCCATGCGTTGGTTCGAATCCAGCCGCCCCTGCCATTTCTACCTTTCTTCTGTAAATCCCTCACTCATCCAGTCGCTGATCACCAGGCGGGCCGGATTTTTTGCGTTTCCTGATTTTTGCCTGGGCTCACGGCTGTTCTGCGCCAACTCATGGGTGTGGATGACACGCTCTGTTCAATGCGGTGTGCGCGATGCGTCAAATGGCGCTACACTCGCGCCATATGTCGCACAGGGAGATGTCCCCATGATTACCGCACAAGCCCGCACCTCTGAACGCACGCCCACAGAGTACTTGTTACGCATCGATGCGGGCCAGCTCAGCCCGATGATGGTCTACCGGCTGACCGCCAAGGGTTTCGAGCTCAAGGACGTGCTGGACATGCTGTCGCTTTCCGATCTGTATTCCAACCGGAAGATCATGAGCCGTATCGTGGGCAAGTCCGTCAGGACGCTCCAGCGACAGGGCAGTCGTGAGCAACCGGCTCATCTCAACTCCCAGCAAAGCGCCGTGGCTTTCCAGTACGCCAAGGTGCTGGAGCATGCCATCAACGTGTTTGGCGATCAGAAGCTGGCCGAGGAATGGCTGGGACGTCCCTGCAAGTACCTGGACGGCAATGTGCCGCTGGACGTTATCGACAATCCCGTAGGATTCCAGGCCGTCGAGGATTACCTGGAACGCATCGAGTACGGGGTTTACCAGTGAATCCATTGCCCTGGTCCGGCGCCTGGTACGCCTGGCGCCTGGACCGTGAGGTGTACAAGGATTCCTGGGACAGCGGCATCGGTGCCCACAAGCTCGGCGGCCGCTGGAACCCGGCGGGGCGCAATGTCGTCTACGCGTCGGCTGATCCTTCGACCGCCATTCTGGAGGTGGCGGTGCATGCCGGCTTCGATGCGCTGGACACCGTGGCCCATGTGCTCACCTGCTTCGAGGTAATCGAGCCGAGCCTGATCAAGGTCGTGCAGTCCGAGGACGTGCCCAACCCGGTGTGGCTGTCGAGCGCATCCGCCTCGCCCAACCAGCAGAAGTTTGCCGATGCCTTGCTGGCTGAACACCCCTTCGTGTTGATTCCTTCTGCCGTCACCCGCCACTCCTGGAACCTGCTGGTCAGTTGCGAACTCGCCGAAGGCAAGTATCGCTTGATCAGCCAGGAGCGCTTCGGTCTCGATACACGCCTGATCAAGGGCTGATCCGGCCTGGATGGGCTACGTCAGCCTTCCTCCTTCGCGCAGTTTTTTATACAGCGTGGTGCGTGAAATCCCCAGTGCCTGTGCGGTGGCAGAGATGTTGCCGCCATGGGCCTGCAAGGTTTGTTCGATGGTTCGCTGTTGCATGGCCTTGAGTGACGCCACAGGCGCTGCTGTGCCCGTTGAAAGGCCGCACAGGTGTTCCGGCAGAATCACGGTGCTGTCTTCGGCCAGGGCGCAGGCCAGGCGCAAGGTCTGCTCCAGCTGGCGAATATTGCCCGGCCAGCGCTGCGCCAGCAGGCAGGCCAGGCTGTCCGGGTGCAACGGGCGACTGCGCAGTTGACGCAGCAGGCTGTCGATCAGGTGTTCGAGGTCCTTGCGTTCGCGCAGGGGCGGCAAGTGAGCGGTCAGGCCGTTGAGCCGGTAGTACAGGTCTTCACGAAAACGTCGCTCGTCAATCAAGGCCGGCAGGTCACAATGCGTCGCGCTGATGAGGCGCACTTCCAGCGGCCGGCTCTCTGAACTGCCCAGGCGGGTTACGCGCCGTTCTTGCAGCACGCGCAACAGGCGGGTCTGCAAGGGCGCGGGCATGTCGCCGATTTCATCCAGCAGCAGCGTGCCGCCGTGGGCCTCTTCAAGCCGGCCGCTGGCGCCGCCTTTGCGCGCGCCGGTGAAGGTGCCGTCGCTGTAGCCGAACAGTTCGGCTTCGATCAGGCTTTCCGGAATCGCCGAGCAGTTGATTGCGACAAAAGGCGCGTCCGGACACAGGTCATCATGCAGTGCGCGGGCAAAGACTTCCTTGCCGGTGCCGGTTTCACCCAGCAACAGCACCGGGATGCTGGCGCCGAAGGCTTTGCGTGCCGCCTCGAACTGGCGATTGAGCTGGGGGTCGCGGCCCAGCGGGGTCAGGTCGTGGTGACTGAGCGCAGAGTGCCTGCGCGCTCGGGTCCCCACTCGATGGGCATACAGGTTGGAGCCGTCGTTGAGCTGGACCAGTCCCGGGGTATGACGCTGGGCGTCGGGCGCCGGGTCGCGGGCAAAGCACTGTTGCCAGTGCGCCAGCGGCCCGGACAAGCCCAGCAGCCGGCGTGCCGTGGCGTTGGCTGCGCGAATCTGGCCGTCACCGCCCAGCGCCAGCAAGCCTTGCAACGGCGTACCGATCAGGCGTGGGTCGTGTTGCAGGCTGAGGATCTGGCAATCGTCCAGATGGGCAAACAGGCGGTTTTCCGTGGCCATGGCGGCCAGGCGCAACTGATCGAGCACCGCCTGGGCATTGCGCTCGCCAATGCCGGTGATGTCCAGGGCGCCGATCAGCTCGCCGTGCACGCCATGCACAGGCATCGACACACAGAAGAACCGTTCGAATTCGCTCAAGTAATGCTGCCAGCCGTGTAATACCACCGGCAGGTCTTCGGCCAGGGTGCAGCTGGGGGCGGTGGTGCCGATATCGGCCTCGTGGATTCGCCGGCCGATCTGCAACGGCCCCAGCGTGTCGGTGCTTCCAGCGTGGCGGGCCTGGACGATCACCCCGCGGGTATTGACGCAAAACAATGTCCAGGACTGCCCGCCGAAGACCTGCCACAGGCGTTCGATTTCCGGCTGCACGCAGGCACCCAGTTGGCGGTCGCTGTCATCAAGCTCGAAGATCGGCACGTCGGGGCGGTGCAGGCGCGACTCCCAAGGGGTCAGCCCGGCATCGCGCGAGCGCTCCCAGGAGCGGGCAACGGAGTCGGGCAACAGCCCGGCAGGCAAGGAAGCCCCTTCAAGCAAACGCCGGCGAGCGCCGGCAAGGCGCTGGGGATCGGGCAGCAGTTGGCTATCCATCAAGGCACCCTGATTTTTTATTAGTGGTGGCTGCTGAGTAGAACCCCGCACAGCCACCGGTGTAAAGGGTGACAGTAGCGGGTCAGAACAGCAGCAGTGCCCGCAGGTTGACGCCGACATCCTCGCGAAAGCCCCCTTCGGCCTGCACGTCGTGGGTCAGTTGCGCACTGAGCTGTACATTGCGGGCGACCATCTGCTGGAATTCGAAGCGAACCTGTTGCACCTCGGTCTTCTGGCCAATGTAATCACCGTCAATGAACTGCTTGCCGCCCGTGCTGGCCGAATAGCCCAGGGCAATGCGCTGGCTGGGGTTGAAGTCATAACGCAGGTTGGCCTGCACCTGGTAGGTCGGGTCTTGCTCCAGGGTCTGGCGGCCGCTGCCAGCGTCGTCGTTATCGCCATACAACACCGCATCGCCGTACAGCTCCAGCGAGGTCTTGCCCCACAGCGGTTCGACCCAGCCCAGTTGCAGGTCGAACTTGTAGCGGTTCTCGCCCAGGTTCAGCGCGTCGCCCTTGTGGTAGCTGCCCCACGGCACATACAGCAGCGGCGTGACGCCGAAGTAGCGCCCGCTGGCGCCGGCGCCTGGCTGGTTGACCAGCCAGAAGGTCGCGCCAAAGATCGGGTCGGCCATGCCGCTGGCGCTGCCCAAGGACTGTCCGCCGATTTTGGCGCCATAGACATGGCCGAACGGCAACAGCACTTGCGGGTCGACGGTGATCCCGGCGATTTCAGTGAAGTGGATCAGGCGCAGGATGCTGATATTGCTGCGCAACCGGGTGTTGTCCGACACCGTGCCGCCGCCGTCGGGGTTGAAGCTACTGGCGCGACCGTGTTGCTGATACCAGGCGGCGACGCTGGTGCCAGGGGGCAGGGCGGTGTAGTCACCGGCATTGACGTCGACGGCGTGGGCGTTGGCAGACAGCCACAGGCTGGCCGCCAGAATCGAAGACTGGAGGGCTAAAAAGCGCATGATCGGTTCCTGTTATTTTTCTAATGGGAAGGAGGGCCGCCACGGCCGGGGCCGTGGCGGTGGCAGTACTTCAACTGCCGATCATCAGCACCGGCTTGAGAGTGATGCCTTTTTCGCTGTCTTCAGCGGCCTGGTTGATCTGTTCGAAGGGGTAGAACTTCACCAGCTTGTCGAAGGCAAAGCGTCCTTGCAGGTGCAGTTCGACCAGTTGCGGAATGAACTGCTGCGGCACGCTGTCACCTTCGACGATGCCGCGGATGCTCTTGCCACCGAGCAGCAGGTCATTGACGTCAAACTCGGCCGTGGTGCCCAGCGGCGGCGCGCCGACCACGCCCACGCAGCCCAGGCTACCCAGGGCGTCCACGGCCTGGCGCAATACTTGCGGACGGCCGGTGGACTCCAGGGCGAAGTTCACCCCGCCGGTGATCTCGCGAATGGCCGCCACCGCGTCGCTGTCCCTGCTGTTGATCACATGGGTGGCGCCCAGCTCCAGCGCCAGTTCCAGGCGTGACGGCACCACGTCCACGGCAATGATCACCGAGGCGCCTGCAACCTTTGCCGCCAGCACCGCCGACAGGCCCACGGCCCCGGCGCCAAAGGCGACAAAGCTGCTGCCGGGGGTGACCTTCAGCGAGTTGATGACCGCGCCGGCCCCGGTCTGGATGCCACACCCCAACGGGCCGAGCAATGCCAGCGGGGCTTCCTTGGGCACCTTGACGGCATTGTTCTCGCGGCTGATGGCATAGGTGGCGAACGATGACTGGGCGAAAAAGTGGTCATTCAGCGCGGCGCCGCTTTCATCCTGCAACGCATGCCCGCCATGCGGGTCGGCACCGCTGAAATTGCGTCCGAAAAATTCCTGGCAGTAGGACGCATGGCCGCCACCGCAAGGTTTGCAATAGCCGCAGTAGCCGTAGGTGAGCACCACATGGTCGCCCACCGCCAGGCCGCGTACCTGCGGGCCGATGGCTTCGACCACGCCAGAGCCTTCATGGCCCAGCACGGCCGGCAGTGGCACCGGGTAATACTGGTCACGCACGATCATGTCGGTGTGGCACATGCCGGTGGCGACAATGCGCACCAGCACTTCATCGTCCTTGGGTTCGCGGATGCGCGCCGGTTCGATCACGAACGGTGCGCCCTTGCTACGGGTGACAGCGGCTTTGATGGCTCGAGAAGGTGTGCTCATTATTATTGTGCTCGTGTGGGTGTCAGTACAGGTTGAGGTTGCTTAAAGCGGGTAGAGCGGCGCATCGCCCTTGAGCGTCAGCCATTGCCACTGGGTGAATTCTTCCCAGTTGGCCGGGCCGCCGATGCTGGTGCCGTTGCCAGAGGCGCCCACGCCTCCGAACGGATTGATCACCTCATCGTTTACCGTCTGGTCATTGATGTGCAAAAGACCTGTGCGCAGGCGCTCACCCAGTTTCAGGGCGCGGCCCACATCACGGGAAATGATCGCGGCCGACAGGCCGTATTCAGTGTCGTTGGCCAGGCGGATGGCGTCTTCGTCGGTATCGAACGGCACCACCACGGCAACCGGGCCGAAGATCTCTTCATGAAAGGCCGGGTTATCCGGCTGTACACCGCTGAGCACCGTGGCCTGGAAAAACAGTCCGTCGTACTCGCCGCCGGTTTCGAGGCGGGCACCGGCCTGCCGGGCGGCCTGCACCACCTGGTAGGCGTGGTCACGTTGCCGGGCATTGATCAGCGGGCCCAGGTGCACCTCGCCCTTGGCCGGGTCGCCCACGGTCAGGCTGCGGGCCTTGGCGGTCAGGCGCTCGACAAAGGCGTCGTAGATGCCACGCTGCACCAGCAGCCGACCGGTGGACATGCAAATCTGTCCCTGATGCAGGTACACGCCCCAGGTGGCGTTGGCCAGGGCGGTGTCCAGGTCGGCGTCGTCCAGCACGATCAACGAGTTCTTGCCGCCCAGCTCCAACGACACTTTCTTCAAGTGGCGGCCGGCCGCTTCACCGACCTTGCGCCCGGCGCCGGTGGAGCCGGTGAACTGGATCATGGCCACATTCGGTTCGGCCACCAGCGCCGCGCCGGCCTCGGCCGCGCCCGGCAAGACATGCAGGGCACCGGCTGGCAGGCCGGCCAGTTCGAACAGTCGCGCCAGGATCAGACCGCCGCACACGGCAGTGCGTGGATCGGGCTTGAGGATCACGCTGTTACCCACCGCCAGCGCCGGCGCCACCGCACGAGCAGCCAGGTACAGCGGGAAGTTGAACGGTGAAATGACCCCGATCACGCCCAGTGGTCGCCGCCGCGCCAGGCTCAGGCGGCCAGCCGAGGTCGGCAACACTTCGCCCTGGCTGCGCGAAGGCAGGCCTGCGCTTTCATAAAAGGCCTTGATGGTCAGGCTGGTTTCAAACGCTGCCTTGGGCCGGGTGGAGCCGCTTTCGCGGACCAGCCACTGGACGATCTCGTCGAAGTGCTGTTCGGCCAGTTGTGCCGCTTTACGCAAGACGCGGGCACGTTCGTCGTAGGGCTGGGCAAACCAGTGCACTTGCGCATCGCGCGCCACCTTGGCCGAGCGGGCCACGGTGTCGGCATCGGCCAGGCCAATGCGGCCGAGGGTGGCACCGCTGGCCGGCTCGATCACATTCTCGGGTGGCAGTGGCGCGTTGACCCAGGCGCCATTGAACAGGCGCTCGTTCCACAGGGCGTTGGGCAGCAGGGTTGACGTATCAGGCATGACGCATCCTCGTTGTGCTTGTTATCGGCGCCGCGCAGGGCTGCGTGGCGTTGCTGATGAAGGATGCTCAGCAGGAGATGTGCCAACCCGGATTCATTGGGGTTGGCATGGTTTGAATGTACAGGAGGTGAACAACTGAACAGTGCAGTGTCCAGAACCTGCACACGCAGGCGAGGGCGTGTTTTCGTATGGCTGACATGCCTCTGCGTTTCAGGGTACGAAACCTGCATAATGCACGCCGTGCGTCAGAATAATAACGAGGTTCCATGAAGCGCGTTTCGGACGGCCTGCAGCGACTGCCGCACAAGACTCTGTCAGGCTGGCTGGCGGTGTTCATCGCGCTGGTCTGCATTTCCCTGACCCTGGCCACCGCCTGGCAGATCTGGGAGTCCGCCAGTGATCGTCTGGCCAGTGCGCGCGCAGGTGTGTTCAACGTGGCCCGGGGCGTCGAGCAGCATGCGATCGACACCGTGCGCCAGGCCGACAATACCCTCAGGAATCTCGCCGAGCGCATCGAGGTCGATGGCATGGGCCCGGAGCAGCGCTTGCGCCTGCATGCGCTGATGGCGCGTAACGTGGTGGATGTCGAGGGCTTGCAAGGGCTGTTCATCTACGACGAGCAAGGCAACTGGGTCGCCAATTCCTTTACCCAGGAGCCCAGCAACAAGAACAACAGTGATCGCGATTATTTTATCTATCACCGGGACAATCCCTCGGTGCTGGTCAATGTGGGTTCGATCGTGGTCAGCCGCACCACCGGTGAACTGATCATTCCGGTCAGCCGCCGGCTCGAAACGGCTGAGGGGCGCTTTGCCGGGGTGGTACTGGCGACGTTGCCAGTCGCTTATTTCCAGACCTTTTTTGCCAGCCTGAACGTTGAAAACGATGGCGTGATCCTGCTGGCGCGCGACAATGGCGACCTGCTGGCGCGCCGGCCAACGCTCGATGCACTGATGACCACCAACATCACCAAGGGAGAAATCTTCAGCAAGCACTTGCCTTATCACGCCAGTGGTGTGGTGTTTGTCACCTCGGTGGTCGACAAGGTCGAGCGACTCTACGCTTACCGCCGTGTCGACGGATTGCCATTGGTGATTGCCGCCGGGCTGTCTTCGGCCTCGGTATATGCCTCATGGTGGGACTATGTGCTGCGCTCGCTGCTGATCACCGGCCTGCTGATTGTTGTGCTGTCGGCATTGGGCTACCTGATCTGGCGGCAGATCCAGCAATTGCTGGTGGCTCAACGCGAGCTGGGCGCGGCGCATCGCGAACTGGAGCAGATCGCCCACACCGACGGGCTGACCGGCATCGCCAACCGGCGTCGGTTTGATACGGTACTGGCCAGTGAATGGACGCGTAGCCGTCTTGATCAGGTGCCGCTGGCGCTCATCCTGCTGGATATCGACTGGTTCAAGCAGTACAACGATCGTTACGGTCATGTGCAGGGTGACGAATGCCTGAAGCGTGTTGCACGCCTGATACGCGACGCCCTGCCAACGCAGGGGCTGGCCGCACGCTATGGGGGAGAGGAGTTCGTGGTGCTGCTGCCCGGCATGGCGCAAGGCGATGCCTGCGCGGTGGCCGAGCGTATTTGCGCTGCGATTGCCGAGGATCGACTGGAGCATGCGGGCAGCCCCTTAGGCTACGTGACCATCAGCGCCGGTGTGGTCAGCACGCTATCAACGGCGGCAGCCACGGCGACTGACCTTCTGGCGTGCGCCGACCACTGCTTGTATGGTGCCAAGAAGCAAGGCCGCAACAGGGTGTGTGCCGAGTCGAGCGCTGAGTGTGCGACGGCTTGAGCCAGACCCGACCAGGTCGAGAGGCTGTTCAAGTGCGGGTTTGCCAAGCCTGAATAATCGGTTCAAGGACGTTGCATGAAAGTTGGCGTGATTTCCGATACCCACGGTCTGCTGCGTCCTGAAGCGCTCGCCGCGCTGCAGGGGTGCGAGCGGATCATTCATGCCGGTGATATCGGCAAGGCCGACATTCTGGAGCAACTGGCGCAGATAGCCCCGGTGCAAGTGGTGCGCGGCAATAACGACCTCAAGGCCGACTGGGCCGCGGGCTTGCCTGATCAGCTGGCGTTCGAGCTGAACGGCTGGCCGGTATTGCTGGTGCATGACAAGGCCGATGTGCCCGCCGATCTCGAGGCAGCGGTCAGGCTGGTGATTACCGGGCATTCGCATAAACCGCTGATCGAATGGTGCGGCGCACGCCTGTACCTCAACCCTGGCAGCGCCGGGCCACGACGCTTCAAGTTGCCGGTGACACTGGCGATATTGGACGTACAGGCTTCAGGGATGGAGGCACGGCTGGTGAGCTTGCTGGATTGACTGAACGCTGGCTCAGAACGATCCCAATAACCGGCCCAGCACCCCCATCGACGCTTCACTCTGCGTGGTCCACGGATAACCGCTGTTCAGCCGCGCGCAGTGGGTAAAACCGCGAGTGGCCGAGAACATCGGGCCTGGAGCGATGCTGATGCCTTGCGCCAGGGCCATTTGATACAGCTTCAAGGAATCGACCCGCTCGGGAAATTCGAACCATAGAAAGTAACCGCCGCCAGGGCGGGTCACCCGGGTTTCGTCGGGGAAGTGGCGCGCGGCAGAGGCGAGCATCGCCCCTTGTTGCATTTCCAGGGTGTGGCGCAGCTTGCGCAAATGGCGATCAAAACCTCCGTGTTGCAGGTAGTCGGCAATCGCGGCCTGGGCCGGTACGGATGGAGAGATGCTGGTCATCAGTTTCAGGCGGCTGATCGCTTGCGCGTAGCGCCCGCCCGCCACCCAGCCCACCCGATAGCCGGGTGCCAGGCATTTCGAGAACGAGCCGCAATGCATGACCAGGCCTTCAGTGTCCAGGCTCTTGACCGGGCGTGGGGCGCGGGCGCCGTAGTACAGCTCGGCATAGACATCGTCTTCGATCAGCGGCAGTTCATGGGTCTTGAGCAGTTCATAGAGGGCATGCTTGTTGGCGTCGGGCATGCTGGCGCCCAGCGGGTTCTGCAGGCTGCTCATGAACCAGCAGGCCTTGATCGGCAGGCGCTTGAGGCTGTCGGCCAGGCTGTCGAGATCAACGCCTTCGCGCGGATGCACCGGGATTTCCACGGCCTTGAGCTTGAGCCGTTCAAGCATCTGCAGGCAGGCATAGAAGCCCGGCGCTTCGATGGCCACCAGGTCGCCGGGCTGGGTCACGGTTTGCAGGCAAAGGCTCAGAGCCTCCATCGCACCGTTGGTGATGACCAGTTCCTCCCGGGCCGGGTGCACGCCGCTGTTGAGGTAGCGCAGGGCGATCTGCCGGCGCAGTTCCTGATTGCCGGTGGTCATGTCGGCAATGACCGCATGGGGCGAGAGGCCGCGCACGCTGTGCGCCATGGAGCGCGCCAGGCGTTGCAGCGGAAACAGGTCAGGGCTGGGGAAGGCCGAGCCAAAGGGCACCGTATGCGCGTCCTGCAGGCTGGCCAGCACCGAGAACACCAGCTCGCTGACATCCACATCGGTGCCTGTGCCAGGATTGGCATGGATCACCGGCTCGCTGAGGGTCTTGCTGGCGTGCTCACGCACGTAATAGCCGGAGCGCTCGCGGGCCTGGATCAGGCCGCGGTCCTCAAGTCGGTAATAGGCCTGGAACACGGTCGAGGGGCTGACTGCAAAGCGCTGGCTGGCGACCCGCACCGAGGGCAGCTTTTCGCCGCCCTTCAGGGTTCGGGTGCGGATCATCTGGGCAATGTCTTCGGCGAGCTGTTCGTAGCGTTTCATAAAGGCGCAGACAATCCGGGAGTCGAAAGCATCAGCATGCCCGGCCTGAAAAAACAACACCAGACGCATTTTCCGGATTTTTTTGCATATCAGATGCGACAGTGCGCCGGGATCTGATCCGCTTCAATTACGCGGATCTGGACCTGTCTGACACTGAAATGTCCCTGCAAACTATTGGCATACCGTAATACGGCATGCAAAAATCGGAGGAAATATGGCATTTCAGATTCGCAAGATCGTCACCTATACAGAGCAGATCCTGATCGAG
This sequence comes from Pseudomonas sp. Leaf127, assembly GCF_001423155.1. Lineage (NCBI taxonomy): Bacteria > Pseudomonadati > Pseudomonadota > Gammaproteobacteria > Pseudomonadales > Pseudomonadaceae > Pseudomonas > Pseudomonas sp. Leaf127. The sequence goes on from NZ_LMOA01000021.1 coordinate 70,622, forward strand.
GGTGGCAAAACAGCCGAGACGCCGCTGACCATGGTCGCCGTGGCAGCCATCATCACCAATCCCTGGCATGGCCCGGGTTTTGTTGAAGACCTCAAGCCGCAGATTCGCGAGCACTGTTCGTCCCTGGGACAGTTGATGGTGGCGCAACTGAGCAAGGCGATTGGCGGTGCCGATCGTATCCAGGCGTATGGCAAGGCCGCTGTGGTCGGTGAGGAGGGCGAGATCGAGCATGCCTCGGCGGTCATTCACACGCTGCGTTTCGGAAATCACTTCCGCGAGGCTGTGGATGCCAAGAGCTATCTGGTCTTTACCAACAAGCGGGGCGGGGCGGGCACTTCGATTCAAGTGCCGATGATGCACAAGGACGATGAGGGGCTGCGCTCGCATTACCTGACGCTGGAAATGCGTATTGACGATGCACCGCGCCGTGATGAAATCGTCGTAGTGCTGGGCGCCGCTGACGGCGGCCGGCCGCATGCGCGGATCGGTAACCGTTACCTTGATCATCAGGAGCTGGAGGCCGAAGCCGTAAGAGGGTGATCTGATATGGTTTTTATTGTGGTTTCTGCCTCTGTAACCGGATCAGTCCAGGGCTCATCATCTGTTTCATGATCACTGATGTGCAATGGGGGCAACCTGATGGGCAAGATGGCGATTTTCATGCTGGGTTTTCTGGCGGTGACAATATTGATCGGTGCATTGGCGACCATACCGCCGCCGCTGTAAACCCTTGAGTCAGAGCCCTTGAGCAATCAAGGGCTTTTGGCGTTTCGGACAGGGCTGTATACACTGCGCGGCATTTGTACGCTGCGGCAGGGCCTCTTCTGTGACACTTCCCCTCATCATGCTTCCCGGGTTGCTCAATGATGCACGCCTGTGGGCGCAACAACAGGCTGTTCTGGAAAAAGACCGATCAGTCCATATCCCTGATCTGACCCGGGACAACAGCATTGCCGGCATGGCAGCGCGGGTGCTGGAGACCGCGCCTGAACGCTTTGCCCTGGCGGCACTGTCCATGGGCGGTTATGTTGCGCTGGAAATCCTGCGACAGGCACCTGGGCGGGTGGAGCGGCTGGCGTTGTTCGACACCATGGCTCGTCCGGACAGCCCGGCCCGTGCGCGCGTACGCCGGGGGCTGCTGGAGCTGGCGCACATGGGCACCTTCAAGGGCGTGACCCCTCAGTTGCTGCCCAAGCTGATGCACCATCGCAGCCTGGGCACACCGGCTGCCGATCTGGTTCGTGCCATGGCGCAGACCATTGGCCGCGAAGGGTTTATCTCTCAGCAACAGGCCATTATCGGTCGCGCCGATTATTCGGCGCTGCTGGCGCAGATTCGTCCTCCAACGCTGATTGTGGTGGGCGAGGACGATCAGATCACACCGGTGGAAGAGGCGCAATTCATGCACCAGCAGATTGCCGGATCACGGCTGGTGGTGATTCCAGAGTGCGGGCATTTACCCCCCTTGGAGCATCCGCAGCACACGTGTCGGTTGTTACAGGAATGGCTGGTGGGCGCTTAGCTGTTTTACGTCGCTTGTAATACCACCCCATAATAAACACGGGGCGATTTTACACCTCAACTTCCGGGAAGCAGGGTCAATCAGGGTTTAACCTGCCTTGCGAAACGTCAGGTTGATACGCTGTGAGCCCAGCAGGGGATGATGACCTTCGGCAATCGGCAGAATGCCGTGAAAGCGCAGGCGGTCTTCACGCCCCCATACCAGCACGTCACCATGAAACAACGGCACACGCTGCGCCTTGTCACTGCGGTGCAGGCCACCGAACTGGAAGATCGCCGGCAGGCCCAGTGAAACCGAAACCACCGGCCAGCGATGGTCGCGTTCGTCCTTGTCCTGGTGCAGGGCCATTCTGGCGCCAGGTACATAGCGGTTTATCAGGCAGGCATCGGGGGAGAAGTCTTCGAAACCTGTGTGCTGTGCCGCCAGGCGTGCCAGCGCCAGCCAGGATTCAGGTATGGCCGGCCAGGGTTGGCCGCTGAGCGGGTCGAGTTCGGTGTAGCGATAACCGTGTCGATCAGTGATCCATCCCAGTCGTCCACAGCAGGTCATGGCGACCGACATGCGGTGACCACCTGGGGTGTGCATGTGACGAAAGGGGGCGGCGGCTTCGATCCGGTCAAGCAAGGGCAGCCAGCTTTCCAGATCAGGCAAGGCAAATCCACGCAGCAGTGTCGCTGCCGGAGCAATGGACTCGCGGCCCTGTGGGGTATCGTCAGCGAAAAGGTCTAGGGTCAGCGAGGGAGGCATGGCCGTTTTTCGTTCGTTGGCTCATGACCCGCCAGACGGGTCTGGCGGGAGGCGACAGGTCAAAGCGCTTTACTGACCTTGACGTCGCTGATCACGTCGTCGCCCTGGCCGTGTATTTTTTCCAGCGCAGCGCGCGCTTCTTCGACCGAGGCCGATTGCAGTTGGGCGAATTCGAAACGGCGTTCGCCGTTGAGTTTGTAGCTGATGGCAAACTTGGTAGTCGGGGCAGGGCTGGTCACGGTCACTCCTGAATGGGCAAGGGTCAGCTCAGATTCGAATGCGAACGACGCACGATCTTGATCGAGTGGGTAAAGGTGGGCTTGTGGCCGGGGTTCTTGTCGGGCTTGCGTCCGGTGGTATCGATGGTGATGTTCCAGAAACCACTGCTCGGCACGGCGATCTTGGCCGGAAACCGGTCGAATGCACCGCCATGATAGGTATGCCGGCCGCCGTTTTTGAAGCTGCGAAAGTTCGCGTCGCTCATCAGGCGTATATTGCAGGGCCGTGAGCACTCGATGACGACCAGATCGTCTTCGTTGAGGTGCTCACGCTGGTGTACGAACTTCATGAATATCTCCGCAACAGGCTTCTTGCAAAAGCGGAACGATACCACGAGGCACCGGGCGTTTTGCCAATTGGCTCACAGTTATTTGCAGGGTGATGGCAAAAAGTCTGCAGGGTCGGGATTTTATTGCGTTAATGCGTGTCGTAAGCGCTTTGGATTTGGAGGGATTGATTGTATGAAAATGGCCGTGGTGATACTGGCCCTGGCGATGGCCGGGTGTGCATCCGTCGAGGATATCGAGCACTCTCCGGCAACGTTGAGCGTTATTTCCGGCAAGAAGCCGAACGAATATGCCACCTGTTTTATCGAAAAGATTGGCGACAGCCGTACGCCTCCGTTGAAAGAAGCCCGTAACGATGGCGTACGCTTGATTATTGCGCAAAAGCTGAGCGATGCGCCTGCTGCGATCGTTGATATCGAAGATCGCTCGGGCGGCAGCTCGATCAAGGTGCATGAGCGCCTCAATAACCTGCCTGTACGTGGCGGTGACGTCCAGCGGGCTGCCGAGGCGTGTATTTCGGGTTGATCGCTGTTGCTGTCGGCCCGTCAGACCGAACACCGGCGGGCTGCCATTACTTGCAGACCACCAGGACGTTGCGATGCTTGTAGTTGCCGACGTCCATGCCAAGCGTCTGGTCTTCGGCTTCGGTGCGAGCGGTGCCATCAGTGCCGACAATTTCATAGCCGGTGCCCGCGCAGGAGTCTTCGGCTTTCTCGTAGCATTTGGCCCAGGACATGGCTTCGCCGGAGCAATCGATGCTCAATCCTTGCTGGCCGTTCTTCAGGTGCGTAGGGGAGGCCGTGGCGCAACCGGTGAGCACCAGTACGGCAAAGAGAGGCAAAAATCTGATCATGGTGTTCACTTCTACAATCGGGCTGTAAAGACGCTTCAGACACGGCCTGGCGTCACACCTTCACCAACAGGCAGACGCATAGACCCCCCGGAATGCGGTTCATGCGTTTTGGACCGGGGAAGAGTGCCATCGTTCCGCCATGTATTGAGCGTGATGCAGCATCATGTGCCTGTCGCACGTTGGTCATGACAGTGCAATGGGTTGGCGGTGCAATTGTCGCAAATCCTGTCAGGAGTGACGAGCATGCGACTTTGCATCATTGGGGCCGGCTATGTTGGCCTGGTGACCGCCACCTGCTTTGCTGAAATGGGCAACCGTGTCGTGTGCGTCGAGCACCAGCCGTCGCGCCTGCTCCTCTTGCAAGGCGGCGAATGCCCGATCCATGAGCCGGGTCTGGAAGCCATGCTCAAGGAGCATCTGGCCAGCGGGCAATTGAGCTTTACCGGCAGCCTGGCTGAAGGCCTGCAGTTTGCAGACATTATCTTTATTGCCGTGGGCACGCCCTGCCAGGAAGACGGCTCGGCCGATGTGTCACATGTGCTTGCGGTGGCTGACCAGATCGGCCAGTGCCTGGTGCGAGCAAGCCTGGTAGTGAATAAATCCACCGTACCCGTCGGTACGTGCGAGACGGTAGGGCGACGCATCAATCAGCATCTGGTGCAGCGTGGCCTGGACATGCGCATTACGGTGGCAAGTAACCCCGAGTTTCTCAAGGAGGGGGCTGCCATCGAAGACTTCATGCGCCCTGACCGGGTCATCATCGGGTGTAACGAGCCGCAATCGGCCGAGTTGCTGCAACGGCTCTACAGCCCGTTCCTGCGTAATCGCGAGCGGGCACTGGTCATGGACCTGCGTGCTGCAGAGTTTACCAAGTACGCGGCCAATGCGTTTCTGGCCACGAAAATTTCCTTTATCAATGAAATGGCCGATTTATGTGCACATCTGGGTGTGGATATTGAGCAGGTTCGACGCGGCATCGGCAGCGATCGACGTATTGGCACACATTTTATCTATGCCGGTTGTGGTTACGGGGGTTCATGCTTCCCAAAGGATGTTCAAGCATTGATCCATACAGCGGGTCAGCAAGGGTTCGATGCCCGCATTCTACAAGCCGTGCAGGCGCGTAATACCACCCAACGACGTTGGTTGTTCAACGCCATAAACCTTTATTTCGAAGGTGCACTTAAAAATCGGGTAATCGCGGTTTGGGGGCTGGCTTTCAAACCCGGTACGGACGACATACGTGAAGCGCCCAGTCTGGTGCTGATCGATGCGCTGCTGGCGGCCGGTGCGCGTGTCCAGGCCACTGATCCGGCCGCCATGGCAGCCGTGGCCGAGCGCTGTAAAGAGGCAGTCCAGAGCGGTCAGCTGCAGTTGCATGAGTCGCCGTATCGCTGTGTCGAAGGGGCTGACGCGGTGGTACTGGTCACGGAGTGGAAGCCATATCGCCAACCGGATTTCATCCGTATCCGCAGCGTCATGCGCAGCCCGGTGATGTTCGATGGCCGTAATATCTACGATTCAACGGAACTATCTGCGCGAGGATTTCTCTACCATGGTATAGGAAGGCCAGTGGCGGGGCATTGTAAGGTGAGCGCCGCCTGATTAGACTGCGCCGACAATGCCACGCCTTACATAAGGACTTATATGATCAAGAAATGCTTGTTCCCCGCAGCCGGCTACGGCACTCGCTTTTTGCCAGCGACCAAAGCCATGCCTAAAGAGATGCTGCCCGTGGTCAACAAGCCACTGATTCAATACGGCGTGGAAGAGGCGCTGGCAGCAGGCCTGAATGAAATCTCCATCGTTACGGGTCGTGGCAAGCGTGCCCTGGAAGACCACTTCGACATCAGCTATGAGCTGGAGCACCAGATCAAGGGCACCGACAAGGAAAAATACCTGGTCGGTATTCGTCGCCTGATCGACGAGTGCAGCTTCTCGTACACCCGCCAGACCGAAATGAAAGGTCTGGGCCACGCCATCCTCAGTGGTCGTCCACTGATCGGCAACGAGCCTTTCGCCGTAGTCCTGGCGGACGACCTGTGTGTCAACCTCGACGGTGATACTGTACTGGCGCAGATGGTCAAGCTGTACAAGCACTACCGTTGCTCGATCGTCGCCATTCAGGAAGTCGATCCTCAGGAAACCAACAAGTATGGCGTCATTGCCGGTGAAGAGATCAAGCCAGGTCTGTTCCGTGTCAATGACATGGTCGAAAAGCCAAAGCCGGAAGATGCGCCATCGAACCTGGCCATTATCGGTCGTTACATTCTGACTCCGGATATTTTCGAGCTGATCGAGCAAACCGAGCCAGGCAAGGGCGGCGAGATCCAGATCACCGACGCACTGATGAAGCAAGCGGCGCAAGGCAACGTGCTGGCCTATAAATTCAAGGGTCAGCGTTTTGACTGCGGCGGCGCCGAAGGTTATATCGAAGCCACCAACTTCTGTTTTGAAAACTTCTACAAGACTGGCAAGGCGTTCTGATTCTTCACGCCTGTTAATCTCAAGCCACTGCGGCCTGGCGGCGAACCTTCAAGGTTCGTCGTGATGGCCGCAGTGGCTTTTTGGTTTCTGCGGGATTGCACAGCAGTTATGCTGTCAACCTGCTCAAGGAGACAGTAATGGCTTACGACTTCGATTTGTTTGTCATCGGCGCAGGTTCCGGTGGTGTGCGTGCGGCACGCTTTGCTGCAGGGTTTGGGGCGCGTGTGGCTGTGGCCGAGAGCCGCTATCTGGGCGGGACGTGCGTCAACGTGGGGTGCGTGCCCAAGAAATTGCTGGTCTACGGCGCGCATTTTGCCGAAGACTTCGAACACGCCAAGGGGTTTGGCTGGTCGCTGGACTCGCCTGAGTTTGACTGGCCGACCCTGATCGCCAACAAGGACCGTGAGATACAACGGCTCAATGGCATCTACCGCACATTGCTGCTCGACAGCGGCGTAACGCTGCTTGAAGGTCATGCCAGGCTGACCGGGCCCAATGGCATCGAGATCAATGGCAAGCAATACAGTGCCGAGCGCATCCTGATCGCCACGGGCGGCTGGCCACAGGTGCCGGACGTGCCGGGACGCGAGCATGCAATCACCTCGAACGAAGCCTTTCATCTCAAGGTCCTGCCCAAGCGCATTGTGGTAGTCGGAGGCGGTTACATCGCCGTAGAGTTTGCCTCGATCTTCAATGGCCTGGGTGCGCAAACCCTTCAGGCGTACCGTGGCGACCTGTTCCTGCGAGGTTTCGATGGCAGCGTGCGCAAGCATCTGCACGAAGAGCTGCTCAAGCGCGGTGTGGAGGTGCGTTTCAATTGCGATATCGAGCGCATCGACAAGCAGGCCGATGGCAGCCTGAAGCTGACGCTCAAGGATGGCGGTACGCTGGAAACCGATTGCGTGTTCTATGCCACCGGTCGCCGGCCAATGCTCGACAATCTTGGCCTGGAAAGCGTTGATGTCCAGCTCGACAAGGAAGGTTATATCCAGGTCGATGAGCATTACCAGACCAGCGAGCCCTCGATCCTGGCCCTGGGTGACGTGATTGGCGGCGTGCAGTTGACGCCGGTGGCACTGGCTGAAGGCATGGCCATTGCCCGTCGTCTTTTCCAGCCTGAACACTATCGTCCAGTGGACTACAATCACATCCCGACGGCAGTCTTCAGCCTGCCCAATATCGGGACGGTGGGGCTGACAGAAGAACAGGCCGTCGAGCAAGGCCACTCGATTCAGGTGTTCGAGAGCCGTTTTCGACCGATGAAGCTGACCCTGACCGATGATCAGGAGAGGACCTTCATGAAGCTGGTCGTCGACAGTTCGACGGATCGGGTGCTGGGATGTCATATGGTGGGGCCGGACGCCGGTGAGATTGTCCAGAGTCTGGCTATCGCCTTGAAAGCCGGCGCAACCAAGCGAGTATTCGACGACACCATGGGCGTGCACCCGACGGCGGCTGAAGAGTTTGTGACCATGCGCAGCCCGGTATCGCGCTAGCCAGACAGCAATACCTGTGCCCCACACTCAGGATGAGAATGGGGCTGGACACGGTTTGAGGATGGATCCTGTATTGAACAACCAGACGCCGGCGGCGGCAATGCCATTGAATCCAGCACAGTCCGACAACGAATGCGTGCGCGAACTCGATGCGCTGCGCGAGAGCGAGCGTCAGTTCAGGACCCTGGCCGACAACATGAGCCAGTTGGCCTGGACAGCGGACCCTGCCGGTGTCATCCATTGGTATAACGAGCGCTGGTATGCCTATACCGGCGCTTCGCTCGAAGCGATGCAGGCCTTGGGTTGGCGCTCGGTGCATCATCCCGAGCACCGCGAGCGGGTTGTCGCGCACCTGCAGTACTGCTTTGCCACAGGCTCCGTATGGGAAGACACCTTCCCCCTGCGCGGCAAGGATGGCAATTTCAACTGGTTCTTGTCGCGCGCGTTGCCGATTCGCAATGAGCGCGGGCACATCACCCACTGGTTGGGCACTCACACCGACATCACCGCCCAGGTCAATGCTGAAGAGGCATTGCGCGAGCTCAACGACAGCCTTGAGTTGCGTGTAGCCGAGCGCACTCGGGAGCTTGCAGAGGCCAACCAGCGCTTGCAGGTCGAGATTGCCGAGCGTGCACAAGCCGAAGAAGCTCTGCGCCACGCCCAGAAAATGGATGCCATCGGCCAGCTCACCGGCGGTATTGCCCATGACTTCAATAACATGCTCACCGGTGTGCTCGGCGCGCTGGACCTGATCCGGCGACGCCTGGCGGCGGGGCGGGTCAATGAGGTAGAGCGTTACATTGATGCAGCCGTCACCTCCGGCAACCGTGCGGCAGCGCTGACGCAGCGCCTGCTGGCTTTCGCCCGGCGCCAGTCGCTCAAGACCTGCGATGTGCAGGTCAATGCCATGGTGACCTCCATGGAAGAGTTGTTGCGCCGCACCATTGGCGAAAGCATCGAGTTGCATATCGAGCTTGAAGATCACGGCCAGGTGATTCGCACCGACGAGCATCAATTGGAGAATGCACTGCTCAACCTGGTGATCAATGCGCGCGATGCCATGCCCGAGGGCGGTCAGTTGTGGGTACGCAGCCAGCTCACGGTGCTGAAGGTTCGCGACGGTGAGTTGATGCCCGGTCAATACCTGCAGCTCAGCGTGCAGGACACTGGCTGCGGTATTGCCGACGAGGTGATTGCACGGGTGTTCGATCCGTTTTTTACCACCAAGCCCATTGGTCAGGGTACCGGTCTTGGGCTGTCGATGGTGTATGGCTTCATGAAGCAGACCGGCGGGCATGTGCGTATCGACAGTGTGCAGGGGCAAGGCACCTGTATCCGCTTGTTCATGCCCTGTGAGGCGCCGTGTGCGGTCGGCCGCGAAGATGCGCTTGTGGCGCCGCTATCGCCTCGCGCCAGCCAGGGTGAACGTGTGCTGGTGGTGGAGGATGAAGATGCCGTGCGGATGCTGGTGGTCGATGCGTTGCGTGAATTGGGTTATGCCACCCAGCAGGCCGGCGACGGGGCCGGTGCGATTACTCGCTTGCAAGGTGCGGAGCGTATTGACCTGTTGGTGACCGACGTAGGGTTGCCAGGACTCAATGGCCGCCAGCTGGCCGAAATTGCCCGCCAGTTCCGGCCGGGCATCAAGGTGTTGTTCATGACCGGCTACGCCGGCAATACCCAGGCCCGGCAGGACTTGCTGGAGCAGGGCATGGACATGCTGATCAAGCCGTTCAACGTCGATGAGCTGGCTGTCCGTGTGCGCGGGATGCTGGAAGCATAATCGCTCTGGCTTGAAGCAGCGTCCTGTCAGGCGTCTTCTACAGGGGCGGTGGCAGTGGCTGCTGTATCTGCGCTTGCAGGTTTTCCAGGGCTGCTTCCTTGCGGCCCAACAGCAGTTCCAATACACGATTCTGCTGCAGTGCATCGTTCAGGTCCTGCTTGAACCCCGCGCCGTCCGCCAGCGCGGCTTGCAGGCGTACTTCCAGCTGTGCGCTGCGGGTGATGGCTTTCTGTTGCTCGGTGAGTGCCTTTTCCGTCTGCTTTTGCGCCTTGTCCAGTTGGGTCTGGCAGCTGTGCAGTTCGCGAGCGGTATTGCGCTGTTCGACCAGCAGTCGTTCGTTATCCCGATTCAGCACGGTGATCGACTCCTGGTGCAGGGACAGGGTCTGCCGGGCCTGGCGCAACTCCATCTGCACCTGTTGCAACTGGCCTTCATGACGCTGTTGATCCTGCTCACGCTGTTCCTTGACGGCCGTGCGGTAGTGCTCAAGTGCGTCCCGGGCGTGACGGTGCTTGTCTTCCAGCGACTCGATCTGCTTGTCGCGATCAAGCAGGCGTGACTGCAGGTCCTGGCTGGCCTGGGTGAGGCGGGTGTTTTCGGTCCTTTGCTGTGTCAGTGCCTCGCGTGTCAGTGCCAAGGCCTGACGCTCCTGAGCCAGGTGTTCACTCTGGGTGTCATGCAGTTGCTGCAATTGCGCCAGCTGTTTCTGTACAGCTGCCATCTCCTGCTGCAGGCCCAGGCGCTGACGTTGTATTTCTTCCTGGGCCTGATCGATACGCTCCTGGGCCTGGCCCTGAAGGCGCTCAGCCAGGCGCGCAACCAGTTCGCCCAGTTCTTCATTGATTGCCGGGGCAGGGCTGTCCTGTTCTTCAAGTTCGCGCAAGTAGCGGTGAATAGTCGTCTTTGAGCCGGTATTGCCCATTTCGACGCGTACGGCATCAATGCTCGGATTTTCCCCGCGCGCCAGCAATGCCAGTCTTGCCTTATGCACCAATGCCTTGTTGATACCGCCGCGTGCCATGCTGGCTCCTACGATTTCGTACTGTGGTATGTATCCTGTAATTACATACTATTTATGATTCAAAAGTTAGTGTTTTTTACATTTTTATCAAGCGGGATATTGGCGTATTATCCCGTGTCATACCCCTTCAGACGGCGTTTGACCCGTCCAGGCAGTACGAAACCAGGCGGTGCTTAACCATGAGTGATGTAAATCGCTATATCGAGGCCGCCACGCGCGACAACACCCGGCGCAGCTATCGCGCGGCCATCGAGCATTTTGAAGTGAGTTTTGGCGGGTTTCTGCCGGCCACCAGCGAAAGCGTGGCGCGTTATCTCGCCGCGTATGCCGGCGAGTTGTCGGTCAATACCTTGAAGCTGCGCCTGTCCGCGCTGGCTCAGTGGCACACCAGTCAAGGCTTCGTCGATCCGACCAAGGCGCCGATGGTGCGCAAGGTGCTCAAGGGCATTCGCGCCCTGCATCCGGTGCAGGAGAAACAGGCCGAGCCTTTGCAACTGGCCGACCTGCAGCGCGTGGTCATCAACCTTGACGCGCAGGCACGCCTGGCGCTCAGCGTGCAGGATCATGCTCAAGTGCTGCGCTGCCGCCGTGATGCCGCGTTGATTCTGCTGGGGTTCTGGCGCGGCTTTCGCAGTGACGAGCTGTGTCGCCTGCAGGTCGAGCACATCAAGGCAGTGGCCGGGTCCGGCATTACGCTGTACCTGCCTCGCAGCAAGAGCGATCGCGACAATACCGGGCGCACCTTCCAGACGCCGGCCCTGCAGCGGCTTTGTCCGGTGCAGGCCTACCTCGACTGGATCGACTGCGCGGCACTGGACAGCGGTCCGGTGTTTCGCGGCATCGACCGCTGGGGCAACCTGGGCGGGCAGGGGCTGCACGCCAACAGCGTGATTACCCTGTTGCGCCAGGCCTTCGAGCGCGCCGGCCTGGCCGCCGAGGCCTACAGCAGCCACTCATTGCGTCGCGGTTTTGCAACATGGGCGCATCAAAGTGGATGGGACTTGAAGTCGCTTATGGCCTATGTGGGCTGGAAGGACATGAAGTCGGCCATGCGCTACATTGAAACCTCGCCTTTTGGCCCCCATGTAGGTCAGGAGCAGGCGATAAAGGTTTCTTCTATTAATAGTGAGCCTTTATAGAGAAAACCAATCGATGGCATCGACTTTGCCAATGAGCCATGCCCATCGATTGTGCGTAAGCTTCACCTCATCGAATTCAAACACACCTCTTCACCAACCATGGAGATTCACCGATGCCTATCATCAACAGCCAAGTAAAACCGTTCAAAGCCACCGCTTACAAGAACGGCAATTTCGTTGACGTCTCGGAAGCCGACCTGAAAGGCAAATGGTCTGTGGTGTTCTTCTACCCAGCCGACTTCACCTTCGTCTGCCCGACCGAGCTGGAAGACCTGGCTGACAACTACGCTGAATTCCAGAAGCTGGGCGTTGAAATCTACAGCGTTTCGACCGACACCCACTTCGCCCACGCGGCCTGGCACAACACCTCGCCAGCCATTGGCAAGATCCAGTACACCATGATCGGCGACCCGACCCTGACCATCTCGCGCAACTTCGACGTACTGATCGAAGAAGCCGGTCTGGCTGACCGCGGTACTTTCGTGATCAACCCTGAAGGCCAGATCAAGATCGTCGAACTGAATGACGGCGGCGTAGGCCGTGACGCTTCCGAGCTGCTGCGCAAGATCAAGGCCGCTCAGTACGTCGCTGCCCACCCAGGCGAAGTCTGCCCAGCCAAGTGGAAAGAAGGCGAGGCTACCCTGGCACCGTCCCTGGACCTGGTCGGCAAGATCTGATCTGCATGACATCGATCGGGGCGCCGCACGCTTGAACACGTAAACCGCATCGCCCCATCAAACGCCCGGGCGGTCATCGCCTGGGCGTTGTTATTTCTACCGCCTGAAAACAGGAAGCCGAAACATGTTGGACGCCAATCTTAAAGCCCAGTTGAAATCCTACCTGGAACGGGTCACTCGCCCCATCGAGATCACAGCGTCCCTCGATGACGGCGCCAAGTCCCAGGAAATGCTTGCCCTGCTGCAAGACGTGGTCAGCGTCGGCAAGGACATCACCCTGTCCACCGAAGGCACTGATGCACGCACCCCTTCGTTTGCACTGAACAGCCCGGGCCAGAACATCAGCCTGCGCTTTGCCGGCATCCCGATGGGTCACGAATTTACCTCCCTGGTGCTCGCTCTGCTGCAAACCGGTGGTTACCCGCCAAAAGTCAGTGCCGAGACCATCGAACAGGTGCGCGCCCTGCAAGGCGAGTTCAGGTTTGAAACCTATTTTTCGCAGTCCTGCCAGAACTGCCCGGACGTCGTCCAGGCCCTGAACCTGATGGCAGTACTCAACCCGAACATCCAGCACGTCGCCATCGACGGCGCGCTGTTCCAGGATGAAGTCACCGACCGCAAAGTCATGTCGGTGCCCAGCATCTACCTCAATGGCGAAGTGTTTGGCCAGGGCCGCATGGGCCTGGAAGAAATTCTTGCCAAAATCGACACCGGCGCCAGCGCTCGCCAGGCCGACAAACTCAACGCCAAGCAGGCCTTTGACGTACTGGTTATCGGTGGCGGTCCGGCGGGCTCTGCGGCGGCGGTGTACGCGGCACGCAAAGGCATTCGTACGGGCGTGGCTGCCGAGCGTTTTGGCGGGCAGGTGCTCGACACCATGGCCATCGAGAACTTCATTTCGGTGCAGCACACCGAAGGGCCCAAGCTGGCCATGGCGCTTGAAGAGCACGTCAAGCAGTACGAAGTCGACATCATGAACCTGCAGCGGGCCGATCAGTTGATTCCAGGCAAGGCCGGCGAGCTGCACGAAGTGAAATTTGCCAGCGGCGCCAGCCTCAAGGCCAAGACCCTGATCCTGAGCACCGGTGCGCGGTGGCGTGAAATGAACGTGCCTGGTGAGCAGGAATACCGCAACAAGGGCGTGGCTTACTGCCCGCACTGCGACGGCCCGCTGTTCAAGGGCAAGCGTGTGGCCGTGATCGGCGGCGGTAACTCGGGCGTAGAGGCCGCCATCGACCTGGCTGGCATCGTTTCGCATGTCACGCTGCTGGAGTTCGACAGCCAGTTGCGCGCCGATGCGGTGTTGCAACGCAAGCTCAACAGCTTGCCCAATGTGACTGTGCTGACCAATGCCCAGACCACTGAAGTGACGGGCGATAGCGAGAAGGTCAACGGCCTGCGTTACAAGGATCGTGTAAGCGGTGAGGCGCGTGCGGTCGAGCTGGAAGGCATCTTTGTGCAGATCGGCCTGTTGCCTAACAGTGAATGGCTCAAGGGCACCGTCGAGCTGTCGCCTCGTGGCGAAATTGTGGTCGACGCTCGTGGTGAAACCTCGATCCCGGGCATCTTCGCGGCCGGTGACGTGACCACCACGCCTTACAAGCAGATCATCATCGCCTTGGGCGAAGGTGCCAAGGCCTCGCTGAGCGCCTTCGACCACCTGATCCGTAGCAGCGCACCGGCCTGATCAATCCAGGCGCGCCATAAAAAAGCCCCATGAGCGATCATGGGGCTTTTTTGTGCTCGCCAGGCTGTTACAGCGGCGCAGGCTGGATGATTTCGACCCAGTAGCCATCCGGGTCCTTGATAAAGGCCAGGCTATTCATGCGCCCGTCAGCCAGACGTTTCTGAAACGTCACGCCCAGTTGTTCGAAACGCTCGCAGGCCTTTACCACGTCAGGCACCGACACGCAGATATGGCCGAAGCCGCGCGGATCACTGTTGCCATCGTGATAGGAAAATTGCGCGTCCTTCTCGGTGCCGTGGTTATGCGTCAACTCCAGTACACCCGGGATCGACTTCATCCACTGGTGACGGGCGGCGTCATCGGCCGGGATCTGCGTCTTGTCGACCAGCGCCAGAAAGTACAGACTGAACTCCGCTTGCGCAAAGTCACGCTTGTCCACCAGGCTGAAGCCCAGCACGCGGGTATAGAAGTCCAGCGAGGCGGTGATGTCCTTGACCCGCAGCATGGTGTGGTTGAACACAAAACCCTGGGTGGCCGCTTCAGGCGCGGCAGTCACGCCAGGGAAGGTGTCGAGGTCGTGCAGGCTCATGGAGGTCTCCGGCTTGAGGGGGGTACAAAAAGGTAAATGATACGGGGCAGGGAGGGGCGATGCCAAACCGATACCTGCGCCAGGGTTAATATTGAGGGCATGCCCCTTGCTCCGGTTCCCTAACGGCCTCAGACTTTTCCGCTCCTCTCGCCGTAAGGGCTCGTCATGCTTTTCACTGTTTACCGATCCTCACTGGTCGGCTTCGCGCTTGGGCTGTCGGCCCTGGTGGGGAGTGCCCAGGCTGCGGATGCCATGATTCTCTGGCCGGCCGGCTGGGAAGTGGAGTCGCTGCCAGCCACATCTGAAAGCAGTGGCAAGCCATCGATCCAGCTCAGGCAGCGGGCGGTCAAGAAAGACTCGACCGGTGAGCCGAGCATGATCATGGAATTGACCCAGACACGCCTGACCGAAGGCCATGAAGTCAACGTTCAGGGGGTACTGCTGGAAATGCGCAAGGCCATTCAGGTCAACTTTGCCCGCAGCGGTCTGCAAAGTGCCTGTACCCATGCGCGTGAAGTGAAGCTTGGCGGCGTACCGGCGATGGAGAGCACCTGCACCATCACCCAGAACGGCGTGCATGTCATGACCCAGACCCTGGTCGCGGCGGCCACGGCGCAACAGGCCTGGTCGTTATCTTATGCCGGCTCGGCCCAGGCGTTCGAGGCCAGCAAGCCAGAGGTGATGAGCATTCGCGACAGCCTGCGGTTGGGCGAGGCGCCTTGAGGTTTTCTGCAGGCAAAATAAAGCCCGCGTGAGCGGGCATGGGGCGCTAGTCCTTTAGCAGCCTTCATCTTGAAAGATGGCATGTGAAAAAAGCGTGAATGTTTTGAGCCTTTCGATCATTCAGCACCCTTCTGTAGCCGGTCACAGGGAAATGGCCTACACACAAGACATAAGCGTCTGATTGCCTGTTCCATGAATGTGTGTCCCCCCCCCCCTTAAGGGCGCCTCTAAAAACCACAGGTATTGGCAGCACTGTATTAACGCAGGCCCCGCCGTGATTCCGGTCCTTTCTCGTCTAGTGTCTCGGCACCCCGTCCCTTAAGGCTTTTATACGTTTAAAAGTGCCGAACATTTATTGACGCCATTATTCTAACGGCCGTCGTTTATATGACATGCTTCACTTTTTTTATATAGCGTCGCCTGCCGGGATGCGCAGGAAAATATCTTCACAGGCTGACCTTGCCTCAATACGGCGCGCGCTGCACCGACGGCGAGCACAAGTTTGTCTATTAATAGGACTGTCATAAAAAAGCCCTGCAGGGCAGGGCTTTTCAAAGTGCCAGGTGCAGTCAGGTGCGCACCCAAGTGTCGACAGTGTCGACGCCATATTGCTCTTTCCAGGCTTTCAGGCCCCGATGATTACCGCCTTTGGTTTCGATCAGTTCCTGTGTGTGCGGGTTCTGATAGACCTTGACCACACGGGCGCGGCGACGCTTGGGGCCAGCCGGTGCTGCGATCAGGGTCGTGGCGCTGCCTGGATCAAGGATCGAGATGACGTCGCGCAGGCTTTTGCCATAGCTGCCCATCAGGTCCTTGAGCTGTTGTTCGAATTCAATTTCTTTCTGCAACCCAGTGTCTTTCTTCAAGGTTTCCAGCTGTGCAAGCTGTTCCTGGAGAGCTTTTTCTGCGGCGCGAAACTCGGCAAGTCTGGACAAAACATATACTCCGACAGTCTATTGGCCGTGACCGGCCAAACAAAGTGATAAGACAAAAATCTTTGACCCGATTCGCTTATTCGAGGCCTGGCCTGAGGCCGGACCCATGATAAAAACTAACCGTTCCATCGATCACCCCCCCGCTCACCGGGCGGTAATAAATCAGTGGCCCGTGAATAATGCCCTTTTTTCTTCGGTTAGAAAATAGTCTTGTGCAACGGTCGAATTCAACAGGCACTTCAAAATGCACAGTCGGGTGTTATCCGCCGCGCAGGTTGTAAGTTATTTCTGAAAGTTTGAGGGGCATTGTCGCCCCCTCGGCACCTGTAACTTTGCAGGGTTTCTACAGTCCCTGTTGCAGGGCAGGATCGTCCGGGTTCTGCTGCTCGAGTTCGGCCAGCAGAACCTGAACATGTTGTAACTGGCCGCTTTCACGGGCGTACTGGATCAACAATACCCGCGCCTGCCGATGGGCCGGCTGGGCTTGCAGAATATGCGTCAGTTGCTGCTGCGCCGCTTCCATTTGCTCCAGCGCATGCAGGGCCACCGCCAGGTCGTAACGATAGGCTGTGTTCTCTGGCGCCAGTTCCGACGCCTTGGCCAGGCTGAGCAGGGCATATTCGGTCTGCTCGTGCTCAAGCAGCCATTGACCCAACGCATGTTGCAGCACTGGCGAATCCGGATGACGCTCCAGCAGTCGGGCAAATGCCTGGCGAGCCTGTTCCTGGTGTCCGGTTTCATCCATCAGCGCCAGCCGCGCCAAGGCAGCGTCAAGATTGTCCGGCGCCAGGTTGACGGCTTCCTCAAGAGCGCCCAGGGCCTGGATCTTGCGACCGGTCTGCTCGTACAGGCTGGCCAGTTGCAGGCGATTCTCGGCAGTAGGCATTTGCTGTTGCAGGCTTTGCTGGAACGTCTCGGCGCTGTGTTGCATGGCCGCGAAATAAAGCCCTAACTCGTCGGGTGATAGCTGGGTCAATGCCAGGGTGGCGTCGAAGCGCACGCTTGTATCGGGGTCGCTGAGTAATGGGCCCAGCAGCACGCTGCGATGGCTGCGCGGTAAAAGATCGAGGGTTGCCTTGATGGCAGCCTGGCGTACAGCAGGTGAATCGTTGCCAAGATGGGCATCGAGCAGTTTGAGGGCTTGCGGGCTGGGGTAGTTGTGCAGTTCGGCCAGCAGATTGATACGCTGTTCGTCCTGCAGGTCACTGCGTGCCAGTTGCTGGTACAGCATCCTGGCCGCGCCAGGCTTGCCATCATGCGCCTGGTCAAGCGCTTGTTGATAGGTATGACTGAGCTTGACCGGGACGGTGCTGACCGGTGTATGGCGCCAGGCCAGGAATGCCACGAGCAACGCGCACGCCAGCGAAGCGCTCAGTAGCACGCGACGCCAGCGGCGCAGATGAGGCTGAAGAGTTGAGTCCTTGGGCATACCGATATCCACTCTTTGAGACACGCAGCTTCAAAGAGACGAGCGCGGCTGTCAAATCCGTAGGAGCGCGCTCTGCCCGCGACCGAGTGCGTTAGCAGTCGTAAATTTTCAGCGTTTCCGAGATTTTTCGGTCATTCGCTGTAGATTTTCAGCGTTTCCGCAATTTTGCGAGCGCTACGCACTCGGTCGCGGGCAAGCGCGCTCCTACAGGGGGTAAATCCAATGGCCAATAAAATCAATGATTTTTGAAGGTCAGGCTTACGCCTGCGGCTGCCAGCCGCCGCCCAGCGCCTTGTAGATGGCCACGATGCCCTGATACAGCTCGATCTGGGCCTGCGCCTGGGCGTCTTCGGCGGCCAGGCGTTCGCGCTCGGCGTCGAGCAGCACCAGAAAATCCGCCGTGCCTTCACGGTACTGCACCGAGGCCAGGCGGGCTGCCTCCCGGCTGGCATCGCTCTGGCGCAGCAGCGAAAGCAGACGCTGTTGACGTTTTCCATAGTCGCTGAAAGCGTTTTCGGACTCTTCCAGCGCCAGCAGCACCTGTTGTTCGTAACCGGCCAGGGCGCCTTCGGCGTCGGCGTCGGCGCTGCGAATCTGCGCCCGCACACTGCCCAGGTCGAAAGCCGCCCAGGTGATGCTCGGGCCCAGACTCCAGGCCTTGGCGGCCGAAGCGCCTATTTGCGAGCCCCGGCCGGCCGTGAAACCGAGAAAGCCACTGAGGCTGACACGGGGAAACAGATCGGCCGTGGCCACGCCAATACGTGCGGTGGCCGCGGCCAGTTGCCGCTCGGCGGCGCGGACATCAGGACGCTGGCGCAGCACCTGCGTGGGATCACCCACTGCCAGGGTCTTGGTGATCGCCGGCAGCTCGCCCGGGCTCAGGTCGACGCTCAGGGCGTTCGGGCGCTCACCCAGCAGGGTGGCGATCCGGTTACGCTGTCGCACCTGCTCGGCCTGCAATTGCGGCAGGCTGGCTTCAACCGCGGCCAGACGCGCATCGGCACGCACCACATCGAGCTCATTGCCGACCCCGGCGTCGCGCAACTGACCGGTGACATTGCGCGAATCCTGCTGGTTTTTCAGGTTGTCGCGGGCAATGGCTTCGCGCAGTTGCGCGCCGCGCAACTTGCCATAGGCATCCACCACGTCGGCAATCAAGGTGACCTGCAGTTGATACAGGTTGGCCTCGGCCACCTGTTGATCGGCATCACTGGCTTCCAGTTGACGCTGGATGCGACCGAACAGGTCCACTTCCCAGGCCATGTCCAGGCCCAGGTCATAGCGCTCGGTGTTGACTCGTTGCTCAGTCTGGCCGGGCACCTGGCCCTTGCCGATGTCACTGCTGGCCCGGCTGGTAATCACCGGCATACGGTCATTGGCCACGTCATCACGAATCGCCCGGGCGGCCTTGAGGCGGGCAAACGCCACCCGCAGGTCACGGTTGCCGGCCAGCGACTGGTTGACCAGCTTGTCCAGCGTCGGGTCCTGGAACTGCTGCCACCAGTTGGCGGCGCTGCGGCTGCGATCGTAGGCGGCTTTTTCAGTGCCGGCCTGCTCGCTGGCCAGAATCTGCGCGGCGGCGGTGTCAGGGGCCTTGTAGTCAGGGCCGACGGCACAGGCCGCCAGCGCCAGCACCAACAGGCTCGGGACGAAGAGTTTTACCGCGCTCATCAGTGTGCCTCCACAGGCAGGTTCGGTTGTTGCGCACGACGGGCCGCCTTGCGTGCCTCGCGGCGTTCGACAAAGTTACGGATCAAGACATAGAACACCGGCGTCAGCAGCAGACCGAAGAAGGTCACCCCCAACATGCCGGAGAATACCGCCACACCCATGGCGTGACGCATTTCGGCACCGGCGCCGCTCGACAGCACCAGGGGCACCACGCCCATGATGAAGGCGAACGAGGTCATCAGGATCGGCCGCAGACGCAGGCGGCACGCTTCGAGCACCGCATCCAGCGGGCTCAGTCCCTCGGCTTGCTTGTCCTTGGCAAACTCGACGATCAGGATCGCGTTCTTGCACGCCAGGCCTACCAGCACGATCAGGCCGATCTGGGTAAAGATATTGTTGTCACTGCCCGCAATGATCACCCCGGCAATGGCCGACAACAGGGTCATCGGTACAATCAGGATCACCGCCAGCGGCAGGCTCCAGCTTTCGTACTGCGCCGCCAACACCAGGAAGGCCAGCAACACGCACAGCGGGAACACGAACAGCGCGGTATTGCCCGACAGGATCTGCTGGTAGGTCAGGTCGGTCCACTCGAAGGTCATGCCGTTGGGCAATTCGCTGTTGAGCAGTTTCTCGATGGCCGCTTCCGCCTGGCCCGAGCTGTAGCCGGGCGCTGCTGCACCGTTGATCTCGGCGGTGATAAAGCCGTTGTAGTGCATTACACGGTCGGGACCTGCGGTGTCGGTGACCTTGACGAAGGTGGCCAGCGGGATCATTTCACCCAGGTTGTTGCGCACTTTCAGCTGGCCGATCTGGTCAGCGTCCTGGCGGAACTGCTGCTCGGACTGCACGTTGACCTGATAGGTGCGGCCAAAACGGTTGAAGTCGTTGGCGTACAGCGAGCCCAGGTAGACCTGCAAGGTATCGAAGATGTCGCTGATCGCCACGCCGTGGGTCTTGGCTTTCTCCCGGTCGATGGCCGCGTCGACTTGCGGCACGTTCACGGTGTAGCTGGTGAACAGCCCGGCCAGTTCCGGCACGCTGCGGCTCTTGGTGATGATGTTCTGGGTTTCCTGGTACAGCGCGTCATAGCCCAGGTTGCCACGGTCCTGAATCTGCAGGCGGAAACCACCAATGGTACCCAGGCCTTGTACCGGCGGCGGCGGGAAGATCGCCATGTAGGCTTCCTGGATCGACGCATACTGGCCGTTCAGGGCGCCCGCAATGGCATTGGCCGACTGGCTGGGATCCTTGCGCTGGTCAAACGGCTTGAGTGCCACGAACACCACGCCGTTGTTGGGGCTGTTGGTAAAGCCGTTGATCGACAGGCCCGGGAAGGCGATGGCGTTCTCGACGCCGGGTTGCTTGAGGGCAATCTCCGACATGCGCTTGATCACGTCTTCTGTGCGATCCAGGCTCGCCGCATCCGGCAACTGGGCAAAAGCCACCAGGTATTGCTTGTCCTGGCTGGGCACAAAGCCGGTCGGGGTGCTGGCAAAGCCCATCCAGGTCAGGACCATGAGACCGGCATACACCACCAGCGCAATGCCGCTGCTGCGAATGACCCGCGCCACGGTGCCGACATAGCCACGACTGGCCTTGTCGAAGAAGCGGTTGAACGGACGGAACAACCAGCCACCGAGCAAGCGGTCGAGAAACCTGGAGACACGGTCTTTCGGTGCATCGTGGCCCTTGAGCAGCACAGCGGCCAGCGCCGGCGACAGGGTCAGCGAGTTGAATGCCGAGATCACGGTGGAAATGGCAATGGTCAGCGCAAACTGTTTATAGAACTGCCCGGTAAGCCCGGAAATGAACGCCGCCGGGATAAACACCGCACACAGCACCAGGGCGGTGGCGATGATGGGGCCGGTCACTTCGCCCATGGCCTTGTGGGTGGCCGCGTAAGGGTCCAGGCCCAGCTCGATGTTACGCTCGACGTTCTCCACCACCACGATGGCGTCGTCGACCACGATGCCGATGGCCAGTACCAGGCCGAACAGCGACAGCGCGTTGAGCGAAAAGCCGAACATGTGCATCACGGCAAACGTACCGATCAGCGACACCGGCACGGCCACCAGCGGGATGATCGAGGCGCGCCAGGTCTGCAGGAACAGGATCACCACCAGCACGACCAGAATCAGCGCTTCGAACAGCGTATGGATCACCGCCTCGATGGAGCCGCGCACGAAGATGGTCGGGTCATAGACGATTTCGTAGTCCATGCCTTGGGGGAAGCCTTTCTTCAGCTCGGCCATGCGCGCACGTACATCGTTGGAGATGTCGATGGCATTGGAGCCCGGACGCTGGAAGATCGGAATGGCCACGGCCGGCTTGTTGTTGAGCAACGAGCGCAGTGCATACTGGCTGGAGCCCAGTTCGATACGGGCCACATCCTTCAGGCGGGTGATTTCGCCGTCGGCGCCGGCGCGTACCACGATGTTCTCGAACTCTTCTTCACTGACCAGGCGACCCTGGGTGTTGATCGACATCTGGAAGCTGGTGGCACTGGGCGAGGGCGGGGCGCCCAACTGGCCGGCGGCGACCTGGCGGTTCTGCTCGCGAATGGCATTGACCACATCGGTGGCGGTCAGGTTGCGCGAGGCGGTCTTGTTGGGATCCAGCCAGACCCGCAGCGAGTAGTCGCCCATGCCGAACAGCTGCACATCGCCCACACCGCCCAGGCGCGCCAGCTCATCCTTGATATTGAGCACCGCGTAGTTGGACAGGTAGAGCATGTCGTAGCGGTTATCCGGCGAGGTCAAGTGCACGACCATGGTCAGGTCGGGCGAAGCCTTGTCGACGGTGATGCCGATACGCGTCACTTCCTCAGGCAGCTTGGGCTCGGTTCGCGTCACGCGGTTCTGCACCTGCACCTGGGCGTTGTCCAGGTCAGTGCCCAGCGCAAAGGTGATGGTCAGGGCCAGCTTGCCGTCGGCCGTGGCCTGGGACGACATGTACAGCATGCCCTCGACGCCAGTGATGGCCTGTTCCAGCGGCGAGGCTACGGTTTCACCGATGACCTTGGGGTTGGCACCCGGGAAGTTGGCACGTACCACCACGGTGGGTGGCACGACTTCAGGGTATTCACTGATCGGCAACTGAAACAGCGAGATGGAGCCGGCAATCAGCACCAGCAAGGACAACACCGCGGCGAAAATGGGCCGGGATATGAAAAAGGTCGAGAAATTCATTGGATGTGTCCCTTAACCGCGCGGCGCAGTGGCGCCGGCGAGTCTGGCGGTGGCCTTGTTGTTGATTTGCGGGGCGTTGCTGGCTTCGAGCGCCTGGCGTTGCTGACGCAGGGCGGCCAGGGTCTGCTCGCTGGCCATCGGCGTCACCTCGGGCTCGACGGGCTGGCCGGGGCGTACACGTTGCAGGCCCTTGACCACAATGGTGTCGTCCTTGGCCAGGCCGCTGCGCACGATGCGCAAACCTTCAAGCTTGGGCCCCAGCTCGACCGGGCGGTAGGTCGGCTTGTTGTCCTTGTCCATGACCAGCACGAATTTCTTGCCAAGGTCGGTGCCTACCGCCTCGTCCTGGATCAGCACTGCCGTATAGGTCGCGCTGCCGACCAGCTTCAGGCGGGCATACAGGCCCGGGGTAAAACGACCATCGCTGTTATCGAACACCGCACGGCCACGGATGGTGCCGGTGCGCGGGTTGACCTGATTGTCGACAAAGTTCATCTGCCCCAGGTGCGGGTTATCGGCTTCGTTGGACAGGCCCAGGTACACCGGAGTGGCCTGGCCCCGCTGGCCCTGGCGTGCCAGTTCGTTGTATTTGAGGAAGACGCGCTCGTCGGCGTCGAAGTAGGCGTAGACCTTGTCGGTGGACACCACACTGGTCAGTGCGGTGACGTCGGCCGTAACGATGTTGCCGGTGGTGATCTCGGCGCGGCTGACCCGGCCTGTGATCGGGGCAGTGACGCGGGTGAAGCTCAGGTTCAGGCGGGCCAGGTCCAGTTGCGCCTGGATGGCGGCCACACCGGCCTTGGCTTCCTGTGCCGAGGTACTGCGTGAATCGGCCAGTTCGGCGGAGATGGCGTTATTGGCGCGCAGGCGGTCACCACGCTGGGCTTCGTTCTCGCTGCGGTTGGCAACGGCTCGCGCTTGTTGCAGCTGTGCTTCCAGGCGGCGGACTTCAGCCTGGAACGGCCGCGGGTCGATCTGGAACAAAAGGTCGCCTTTCTTGACCAGCGCGCCATCGGTAAACGCCACCTGATCGATCTGCCCGGAGACGCGTGGCCGCACTTCGACGGTTTCCGGTGCTTCAAGGCGCCCGGTGAACTCGTCCCATTCATTGATTGGCTGTTCCAGCACCTTGGCCACGGTGACCTTGGGGGCCGACGGCGCAAGGGTGGCTTGCGGCGCCTGGCCGCAGGCGCTGATCACCACCAGGGCCAGGGCAGTGAGGGGGTAGCGCAAATGATGAAGAGACCGAGCCATGGGAAATCCGCCAGAAAGGGTTGTAGATGGGCGGATTCTGTTGCGCGAGGGAACTATTAACGAATCGAATGAAGCAAAGGTTAATATCGATCTGAATGATGTAAGACAGCGTCGCGGTTGAAGCCGCTCCTGCAGCGCCAACCGCGAAATGAATCAGCGCCCGTCGGCGACGTGACGCTCGACCTCGTCGACCTTGCGTTGCAGTTCTTCGGCTTCCTGCTCCTTGGTCCTGATCGAGGTGGGGGTAATGACTTCATCCACGGCCTGGGTCTTGTCGCTGTGGTCTTCAAGATCACGGCGGACCACATCAACAGGGTTGCCTTGTGCATCGGTGGCCCGGCCGGCAGTGTCGTCGCGTTCGTAAGTGCTGTTGTCGCTCATGGGACTTCCTCCTGTGCATGTAAGGTTTCGAGATCGTAGCGCACCAGGAGTTCGGGTTTTTTTACCGCCAGGTGAACGGGCGGTAAACCCCGGCGTAGAATCCGCTCCACCCGTCATCAACAGGCAATTGCATGCGCTACCGTCGTCTTGATCTGAACCTGCTGGTCGCGCTGGATGCGTTACTGGCCGAGTGCAATGTCAGCCGTGCCGCGCAGCGCCTCAATCTGGGCCAATCGGCGACCAGTGCGGCGTTGGCACGCTTGCGTGAACATTTTCAGGATCCGCTGCTGATTGCCGTTGGCCGTAACCTGGAGCCTACGGCCCTGGCGCGCCAACTGGCACCCAAGGTGCAGGACATGCTGGCCCTGGCCGGTGAGCTGCTGGACACCGCGGTGCTGTTCGACCCGGCACAGTGTGAGCGTCGCTTCACCGTGGTGGCTTCCGATTATGTGGCGGCCACCTTGCTGCCACGGGTGAGTCGCGAACTGGCGCAGGTTGCGCCTGGCATTACCCTGATGGTGCGTGATTTTCCCTTGCCACGCGACGGTGATGTAGTGGCCGAAGCCCTGGAGTATCGGCGCAGCGACCTGGTGGTCGTGCCACAGCAGCGCCTCAACCCGCGTTACCCACAAGCGCCGCTGTTGCGTGATGAGCTGTGCTGCATCGTGTGTGCCGGGCAGTCAGCCTGGGCAGCGGACCTGAGCCTGGCTGACTACTGCGCCGCCGAGCATGTCGTGCGCGAGTTCGCTGACGGCCAGAACCTCTCGCTTGATGCTCAATACCTGCGCGACATTGGCCTGGAGCGTCGGGTGGCAGTTACAGTGCAAAGCTTTTCGTTGATGGCTGACTACGTGGTCGGCACGGCCCGTATCGCTACGCTGTTTCGTCGTCAGGCCCAGGCCCTGGCACAACGTTATCCGCTGCAGCTGCTGCCTGCCCCCATCGCGTTTCCCGCCGCCGAGCAATTCGTGCAGTGGCACCCCCAGCAGGATCAGGACCCGGCCCTGGCCTGGTTGCGCCAGCAACTGCTTGCCCAGGTTCAGGCCTGAGGATCACCCGTATCGCCGTAAAGACCCAGCTCGTCAATGGCCAGCAGGGCGCACTGCTCATCGTTGTCCGAGGTGTCGCCGCTGACACCGATCGCGCCCAGCACCTCGCCCTCGGCAGTGCGCAGCAGCACGCCGCCGGCCACCGGGATCACTTCACCGCCGGTCAGGCTGTTGATGGCATCGAAGAATCCCGGCATGGCGTGCGCCCGTCGCGCCAGCTCGCGTCCGCCAAAGCCCAGGCCCAGGCAGCCCTTGGCCTTGCCTGTGGCAATGGACGGACGCAGAAAGCTGGCCTGCTCGTCGCGCAATACCGCCAGAGGATGACCAGCGGCGTCCAGCACCGCAGCCGCCAGAGGGCGCAGGCCCAGGTGCCGCGCATGTTGCAAGGTAGCGGACGCCAGTTGCAGCGCCATTTCGACTGTCAATGCACGCATCTTCACAAGCCCCCTCTGCCCAGTTGCGCGACCCGGTCGCGGGTGTACAGGTCGGTCCATTTCAGGCTGTTGAAGTCCGAGACCTGCTTGGGGTTGTAGGCGGTGCGCGTCAGCGTGACCGGCACGCCGGCCTTGTACACCGCGTGCAGGCGCTGACGGTCCTGCAATAAGCGGATGTCGTCCAGCGGTGAGCCATCGAGCACCAGCAGGTCTGCCTGTTTGCCGGGCACCAGCGTGCCGAGGGTCTCGCCACGCGGCATCAGCCGCGCACCGACGTTGGTGGCGGCATACAGCGCTTCGGCGGGGGTAAAACCCAGGCGGGTCACCAGCAATTCCAGCTCTTTGGCATGCCATTCGCCGTAAGGCGTTACGGCAAAGCCGCTGTCGCTGCCACAGGCAAACGGAATGCCGGCCGCTTTGGCGCGCTTGAGCACCGGCGTGCCCAGTTCCAGCGTGCGTGCACAATAACCGGCGTAGCCGGTGGTAACCGCCGGATCATGGGGCTGGCAGAAATCCACGGTGTTTTGTGGAAAGGTCATGGTCGGCGCCAGCACGCTGCCGGCCTGCAACAGCGCCTCGATGCAGGCGTCATCCATGTAGAACGCATGAAACACCAGGTCGACACCGGCCCTGGCGGCATACATCACCGCTTCCCGGCCATAGGCATGGGTGGCGACCCGACAGCCCAGGCGGTGGATCTCGTCGACCATCTCGCGGGTTTCATCCAGGGTAAAGGCGGCGATGATCTCGCCATTGGGGCGCCTGTGAGTGCCGTCCATGGCGATCTTGATCAGGTCGACACCGTCCTTGGCCTGCCTGCGAATCTCGGCAATGGCCTCGGTGCGGCTGGTGACCAGCGCCGCGGTGAAGAACTCCGGCGCACCGACCCGGCTGGGGAACCAGTCATTGAGGCTTTGCCGGTTGGTGATCACCCGGCTGCTGGCTGCGATGCGCGGGCCTTCAAATAGCCCGGCGTTCACCGTGTTGCGCACGGCGATGCTCAACTGGCCGCTGTCGCCGGGGCAGATCATCGACGTCACGCCGGCCGCCAGCACATGCTGGGCGAAGAACATGCCGCGCAGGGCGCGAAATTCGTCGCTGGTCCACAGGTCGATGTCTTCTTCGCTCTGGGCATTGCCAAAGGCCAGGTGCGTGTGTACATCCACCAGGCCTGGCATGACGAAATCTGCGCGCATCTCGCGGTCGCCAGGCTGCGGCTGTGGCGCCTGGGCGCTAGGCCCCACATGACGGATCAGGCCATTTTCGATGATCAGGGTCTGGTTGTGGCGGGCCAGCAGGTCAGTGCTGTCGAACAGGGTAGAGCAGTGCAGGTGCAACGCGCCCATGGGTCAATCTCCTCGTTTTGTTATGAGCGAGGAGGCTGATCGATACCGAGCCGCGGGACCAACAGTTCCTGTCGATGGGCAAGTATCGATGCGCTCGATGGTGGCAAGGCAACCTTTACCCCGGCTTCGGTCATGTCGCTTTTGCGTCACAGCATGGCCGACTCGCCACGCTCAAAAAGGACAGATGACCGTAAGAACAAGGGGTTGTTGTAAATACGTCAGAGACGTATGATTCCCGCCCATGCTTACCATTATTGAATCACCTTTGTTCAGCAAGCTTTGGTCAGACTATTGGACCGAAGAAGAACGAGGTCTCTTTATGTCTTTTCTGGCAAACAATCCAGAGGCGGGTGCTGTCATTCCTGGATCTGATGGTTGCCGAAAAATACGCTGGAATACGGATGGTCGTGGCAAAAGCGGCGCAGTGAGGGTGATCTACACCGCACAGCTTGCCAGCGGTGCCCTGGTTGCGCTGCTCATTTATGGTAAAGGCGCGACCGATAACATACCCGCACACATTCTGCGCAAAATCGCAAAGGAGCTGAATCATGGTCCTGACTGAAAAAGAGCTGTTTGAGCGTGATGCCAAACGTGACATTGGCGAAGAATTATTGGCTTCTATCAGGGAAGTCAAAGCCGGGCGCTACGGTAGTGTGCATAAAGTACAGCTGACCGAGGCGGCCGAAGCTCGCGGCAAGACCGGCCTGTCGCAACCGAAATTTGCAGAGCTGCTCGGGGTGTCTGTCAGGACCCTGCAGGAGTGGGAACAGGGCCGACGCACACCTTCGGGCGCTGCACGGTCGTTGTTGCACATTGCCGCACTGCGCCCGGATGTGTTCCGGGATGTGTTGATGGCTTAGTGGTATCACCGCTCTGGCGCAGGCAAAGGCGCAGAACAGGCTCAGGACATTGAAATCGGTGACCGCGATCAACAATGGCAAGCCTGTGGGGTTATCGCCTGGGTGCGCGGCCTATCAACATCAGTGAAAACGTCATGAGAAAGAGCGCAACCATGGGCAGTGCGAGGCTCAAGGGGGCGGCGGCGTAGTACCGCAGAAGCTCGGTAATCATGAGGCCAGGCTCGGCAGCCGGAGCGCTGACGCCCAGGCCCAGAAAGCCCAGTGTCGCCAACAGCATGATCGTTAACGCCGCCCCGAATGTGGAGAGGGTCATGAGCATCGCAGACAACTCAGGCCATACATGCCGGCGTAGCACGTAGAGCAGCCCCAAGCCCTTCAGACGGCTTTCAGCCACGGCCGGCAACGCCAGTACGGTACGGCAGAGCGCGCGGGTCATGCAGAAGTATTCAGTCCATAACACCAGGGCGATAGCGCCATACACTGTCAGCAAGGCGCCCGGCATGATCGCGACGATGAGCAGTATCAACAGTAACCTGGGCAGCACGAGCAACATGTCAGCCAACAGCCCCAGGCATTTGTCGATGACACCGCCTTTACAGGCGGCCAGGATGCCCAACAGGATTCCCGGCACTGCAGCTGTGATGACGGTGACCAGAGCGAACCCCAGCGCCAGCCGCACAGCGGCTGATAGCCGTGCCAGCATGTCGCGCCCAAGGCTGTCTGTGCCCAGGGGATGTGCCTGCACGGGGCCTGACAGGATCATCGCAAAATCCTGATCCGCGATACCCACTTCCCAGATGAAAGGGACCAGCACGGCAAACACAACCAGGCCTGCGAGGATAGAGCGTCCGACGATGCGGGACAGCGCACGCATGGCTGGAGGTTTGCTCTGGACAGCGATTTGAGGGTTCATGATGGGCTCCGGCAAGAATCGATGGCTTGCCAGGTCACCCAGGAACTTGAGCATCACGAACATCAGTCCGATCGCCAAAGCGGTCCCCTGTATCATGGGCACATCGCGCTGGACGATGGCATGCACCAGTTCCCGGCCGATGCCGGGCCAGGAAAAAAGCATCTCGACGACAATCACGCCCTCGATCAGAGACACCCATTGCACACCGAGACCGCTCACCAACGGCGCCACGATAGTGCGCAGGCCCTGCTGCCTGAGTGCGCCAAAGGCACTGAGCCCTGCACGTCGTTCGGATGCGTAGTGGGGTGAGGAAACGATTGCGCGGGTGGCGTCGCGTGCGACCGGTGCAGATACGGCCGCCAGGCCTAGCGCAAGGGTGACCGTTGGAAGGACCGAGTGAGCCACTGTGCCGTACCCGCCAGGTGGCAATACACCCAGTGCCACGGCGAAGATCATTAGAAGAATGATCCCAAGGACGAAGTGCGCAATGGCGCGTGTCGCTGTGCTCAAGAACAGGAGTGTGCGATCCACCAATGCCCCCGGGCGCAAGCCCGCCATAATCCCCAAGGCAGGCCCGATGAGCAGGGAAATCAGCATCGCGCCGATGGCCAGGGTGATTGAATGGCCCAAGCCTTGAGCGACGCTGTCCGCTACGGATTCTCCGGAAATCATCGATACGCCTGGATCAAAGATCATCAGCGTCATCCAGCGGAAAAAAAGCCCAGGCAGCGACTCGTCAGGGGACACGTTGGCACCGCGCTGGAGGATGACTGACAAAAACGTCAGTGCGCCAACCAGTAATGCAACCATCACGGCGTGCAACAGGCGAACGCTCAACAAGCGAATCATTGCGTGCACTCCTCAGCCAGGGCAGGTTGCGGATTGAAAGGGGCATACACCTTGCGGCCAAGGGCGAGTGCCGACGCCCCTGTCGTCATGGCTGACGGCGCGTGCACCAGTGAAATGGTCTTGATGAGCATTGAATGTCCATGGCTTGAAAATATAAAAAGTCTGTTCGGGCAAACGGCGTCGATGGGCATTACAACCCGGCAGTGTCGCGCAGTGATACACCGTTCAGATTCGCAGCGTTCAAGGCGTCAAACATCACTCGATCACAAATCGGTTGGGTTCCGAGCCGAGGCTGCCGGAAGACGTGCGCGTTACCCACAACCGCCGGTTTGAAGATCAGACTGGCGCCCCCCTGAAACGCTGTAAAACCTGAGGTCTTCCCCGGCGTCGTGATCCCGTTCGTACTTGATCCTGACGCGCGAGGCCTCTTCATCAAGCGCGTCCAGAACGCGCACTACATTACACAGGTAGTAGGGCGGGCCGGCAGAACCGTCGGCTTGCGTAAACGCACAGGCCGTAAACGCAAACGCCTCGGGATCGACAGATTCAAAGACCTGCTTCAGGGCGTTTGAAACTATCATGGCAGCCTCAAGGTCAGGTGCGGTGTCATGTGTTGTTGACCGGGACGGACCTAACATAAATCAATAGCGGCTATTTGAAATAGCACACCTGTACTATTGCGCACACCGTGTCAGGTTCACCTTATTCATCGGTGGACGTGCTATCCGCTCAATAACGGCGTCGCATAGCCCGGGTCCTGCACCTGGCTCATTTTAAAACTCAGCAGCAATGATCGAAGTTCAGCAGGTCGCACGGGCTTGGACAGAATGGGTATATCCGGGTCATCAAGTGATTGCTTTACATGCTGTAATTCATGGCCGGTAATGACAATGGCGGGTATGCGACGGCCGTGCAGTTCGCGCAGATAAGCAAGGCTGTCGGCACCGGTCGCGGTCCGGTCAAGGTCAAAGTCGGTGACGACAAGGTCGCAGTCCACGCGGGTCTGGGGGATGGCTGAGGCGGTGTGTACATCACACCCCCACTTTCGCAGCAACATCGCGGTCGCCTGCAGCACGTTGTGGTTATCTTCGATCAGCAAGACCCGCAAGCCACCGAGCAGGCGTTTGTTCCAGTCGATATCAGGCACGGGCGCTACGGCGTGGGCAGGTACGATGGGCAAGCCGCTGATGATCACGGACGTGCCGTGGTCCGGGCGTGACTTGATGTCGAGCTGAAGTTTCAATAACCGGGCAATACGGCTGACAATGCTCAACCCCAGGCCGACACCCTCGATGTCTTGATCGCGCTTTTCCCGTACCCGATAAAACTCACTGCACACATGCGGTAGATGTTCGGCCGCGATGCCGCGACCCAGGTCGTAAACGCCAATGCTCAGTTTGCCTTTATGCTGGCGACAGCCAATCAGGACCGGTTTGTCGGGCGCATATTTGAAGGCGTTTGAAAGCAGGTTCTGCACCAGGGTACGCAATAAGGCAGCGTCGCATCGTACATGTTGGCGGCACGGCCGCAGCCGGACTTCAACACCGGCCCAGTTGGCAGCTTCACTGTTCTGACTGACAAGGTTGCCCAGTAACGCATCGACATCGATACTTTCCAGGTGCGGCTTCATATCGCTCTGGTTAAGGGTGTAGATATCCAGCAGCGAGCGGAACAGTTGCTCAACAGCGCTCAAGGCCCGGTCGATGTTGTCGACCAGGCGCCGCTCATCAGTGCCCAGGTGCCCGTCACGCAGGCAGGCGGTGAACAAACTGATGGAGTGAATCGGCTGACGCAGGTCATGACTGGCCTGGGCCAGAAAGCGTGACTTCGCCTCGTTCGCAGTCTGGGTTTCCTCCAGTGCGATATGCAGACGCGAGAGCAGGAAATAAACGAATAACGGCAGCACCAGCATCGTCAGGATCATCATCACGGCCACGGCCGGGTGCTCCTGCAGAAAGGGGGTGAACTGGATGATCAGCGCCAGTGATACCAGGGCAAGACCTGTGGCCAGCAACAGGTAGGTACGCCCATAGCGCATGCCGTAGCCAACGGTCATGCTCAACATGACCGAATAGACGGGCAGCATCGCCTCGCCCCCGACGGTAATGGTGACAATGCCGGCCAGATTATCGACCACCAGCGCAAACATTCGGCGCGGCGTGGATTTTCCAGGCCGTTGAGCGATCAGCACGATCAAGCCGGTATTGACGGCACCGAAGGCCAGGCAATAAGCCAGAATCACCCACATCTTCGTGGCTGACATGTCCTGCAAGGCATAGGCGATCAGGGTGTACAGGGAGGAGGTCACAATGACCGCCATCCGCAGCAGCGCCTGGATCATCTCCAGGTCTTTGTACTTGGAAAGTATCGACATCATGGCTATCGCGGTCCGTGCTCCGGGGGCGGGCGAAAATCAATGCAGGCTTTACCAGACGGTGGCTGCGATAAAAAGCGCCTGATCCGGTATGAAATGAGCGCAGGCTTACTTGATCGCCAGGCTGGAAAACTGGGCGGCCGCCGCAGAGCGGGTGGAAACGCCCAGTACCTTGAGCAGGCTCGATACATGGATGCGAACGGTAAAGGGTGATACGCCCAGTTCCTTGGCAATTTCCTTGTTGGTTTTTCCAGAGGCCACCAGGCTCAATACCTGTTTCTGGCGAGACGTCAGATGACTGAGAATTTTCGAGTCTGCATCATTCATGATCGAGCCGCCGGGCTTGTACTTGACGATGATTTCACCTTCGCGAATGGCGAGGATGGACTCGGCGATCTCCTGAGGGTCAATGTTTTTACCAATGAAGCCGTCTGCGCCATGAGACATGACCAGGGAGATGGTGTCCAGATCATCGACCATCGACACCACGATAATTGACGTGCGTTTGAACTCGGCACGCAATTGGGAAATGCTTTGCATCGAACTTAAGCCGGGGAAGTGCAGGTCAAGAAAGAGCGTATCAACTTCAGGGCCGGATCGGGCCAGTGTCAGCACTTCATCCAGGCTGCTGGCTTGTTCGATAACCGCCTCAGGCAAGAGGCGCTCGAGGGTGCGGAACATACCTTCACGAAACAGCGGGTGGTCGTCAGCCACGATAATTCTGCACGACATTCGTCTGTCTCCGTAAATGGGTGGTCTCCTACCGGCCCTGATGCCACCTGTCTGAAAAACGCTACGCACTCAGACTTCAAACCGACCGACAAGTTGCACTAAGGTAGAAAATATTTTCCCGATATCAATGGCATGCCCAGGCCATGCTTCTCGTGCGTCTTATTGCCTCATTCACTAGCACATGTGTGCTATGGAGCGTTCGCATCAATTCAAATACTGTTTCCTGAATGAACATCCTCTAACTTGCCGCGCTTCGTCAGGATTCAATCAATGACTGTGAACACGCTAAAACCCCTGGCGCCTTTCGCCCTGTTGGTGCTGCTCTGCGCCTGCGCAGGCCCACCGCCAACACCGCCGAACACTGCGCCCTACACCCCGACGCAGTGTGGCGCGATCAAGACCGATGCCATGGTGTTTCTGACCAAGGCCTGCGACAGCCAACTGCAGTCGGGAGGCGAGCCGGTCACCTGTGGTCCTTTGCGTGACGAGATTGCCAAAGTGATCACCCAGGTGCGGCAGGAACCGGCTCGCATCATGGCCGCACAGCGTGGCAACGATTGCCCCGAGCCGGTGATGGCAAAGATCAGTGCCGACATGGACAACGCCATGCAAACATTGAACAGGTACCAGGCCGCGCAACTCGATGAGTTGATTCCCAAACAGTGCGCGCGCATTGACTTCAGAACGCTTGATGCACTCAGCCAGCAGTGTGAACAGCAATTGGGCGAGCCGGGCAAGTCAAGTACAAAGACGGCGTGCATCAGCCTGGCTAAAGAATTCGACAGGATGGCGCCTGTGCTTGACAAAGCCGATGCACAAAACAGGCAGGATCCGCAGGCGTGCAGTCACTCGGCCAAGATGATAAACGCCCATGTCGGCAAGGCGTTGAAGCCGGTGCAGGAGTACCACACGCGCAAGTTTGATGAGAATCCGACATGGTGATCAATACGCTCAAGTCTTTGTTGCTCGCCAGCCTCACGTTGCTCGGTGCCTGCGCCTCGGTGCCAGAACTGATGGCTCGCTCGGCCTGGGAAGGCCGCAATGTCAATGAAGCCTACCAGCAGTGGGGCGGGGCCCAACAGATGAGCCAGAATGCAGACGGCGTCTTTGTCCTGGTCTGGTTCAAATCCCATTGGAAAACGGACACGGTGTACCAGGGCAGCAGTGAAAACGTCAGCGCTGGTGTGCGCAACATTACCAACTACTACGCCGACGAGACGAGAAACGTGGAGTGCAGGATCACCCTTTATGTCGGACCGAATCAGATTATTCGCAAGGCGGACTCCGAAGGCGGGTGTGGGCCACACATGACGCCGCCCGGGAAATGACCAACAGCCAGGCGACAGGCAGCACCGCCACGAGATGCGCACGTGGCGGCGCGACGCAGGCCGGCTTACTCGACTTTCAGTACATACGTGGGTCCCCAGGTTGAATCACCCCGGGCTTCTCGGGCCTTGATCTGAAGGGGGCGGTAAGTCAGGCCTTTGAGGGTCTGCGCCAGTTTGGGTAAGCCCCAGTCCGCGGGATTGTCGGCCTGCCTGACGCCTTCAAGCTCTCCAGGCAGTTGCACCAGCGAGAGTTGTTGAAGCTCGCAACGCATCTGTTGCTGATCCGCCTGCTTGCAGCTGTTCTGCTTGAAGGTGGCGGCAGGAGGTTCTGCAAAGAAACCATCAATCAGAATGACCTCGCCAGCGGCTATGTCGAAGGCGGCAAACGCCTTGTCCAGCGTGACATCCACCGCACGGGCTTCGCGGGTTTGTTGTTCGATGCTCGGCGTCCAGCCCCCTGCAGAGGTCTGTTGCTTGACGTCGTAGGATGAGGTCCCCCAACTGGTGCATTCGTTGTTGACGACACGCCTGGAGGTGCAGTAATCCTCCTGGACCGTCGCATTCCTGTAGCTGGGGTCTTCCCATTTCTGGCCGCGCTTGAACTCATCGATGGTGAATGACTTGAGCATTGCATGACCAAGCGGCGAGGAGCTGAGGGTGCGTGCACCGGGCGTTTCGAAACCCGGCGTGCGTGGCAGGTTGTAGCTCACGCCGCTGATTGAGTAATGGCCGGGGTCGACCAGATAAATCATGTACATCGTGCGCCCGAAAACCACCTGGAAGTAAGCATGCGTCGGGTCGTCCTCATCACCGCGGTTCTTGGTGTCGTAGCCCACCTTGATCATTGAAGAGGGCCGCGAAGTGTTCGTCCACTCTGTGGTTCCTGAACGCAACCTCAGGAAATCGGCGATTGAGTCATTGTTATTGAAGTCGGTGTGCAAGCTGTCAAGGCTCGCAGTGGGCACGACCAGGATCGCTTTGCCTGCACGCTTGAATTGCGCCAGCATTTCATCTTGTTCATTATTGCGGGCAAACCTCGACGCGGCGGGCGTAGCACTTTGTGCAGCAACCCCCTGCGCGTTGCCGTACGGCGAGGCGGCAGAATAAGGGGAGGGCGTCATCGGTATGCAGCCGCTCAAAACGACACCCAATACAGCGGTCACAGTCCCCGGTGCCCGAATAAACGTTTCATTGAAGATCATGATGCTGCACCTGTTCAGTCGTATGTCGCGCTCGTGCTTCGTGCGTGGAGACTAATGGCAGCCCGGTCACGCGCAAATAGTACACGTGTGCTATTGATAGACACGGGTCTGCTGGCTCACCCTGCTCACAAGAACAGCGCACGAAGGGGTCAGGCCTTGATGTGCCACACCTTGCAAGGGCAGGTCGATGCACGCACTACCATTACAGAGGCGAAAGCGGCGCGCCGGACTTACCCGGCAAGGGCTTGGCGTTTGATTCGCATAAATTACAGGGTGCCTTCATGCGCGTGACCAATGACAAGGTGTTTGGAAGTGCACGCGTGCGTTGCCTGATGGCGCTGGCGATCACGTTTTTTGCGATTACGACGGCGTCGGCCGAGCCATCGTCAGCGCTTTCGGAGCCGGTGGGCGGCTGGCGTTACAACGGTCTTCTGGATACCAGTGAAGCCCCGCGCGTCGCTTATCCTACACCGCCCATCGACCGAGGCGCGCAGCGCAGTCGCACAATGATCGAGGGCCAGATAAAGGCCCTTGGCAAACAGCGCGGCCCCAATGTCCTGGCCGTCAACGGCAACCCGTTGAACCTTTACACCGATGAACAGGGGCGCTTTGCCCGGCCATACGCCTTCGGTGCGGGCTCCAACAGCGTCGAGGTGCGTAGCGCCGAAGGCAAATCCCTCAAGCGTGTGCAGTTTTACGAAGCCAACAACCAGCGTACGCCCGCGCGAATTCGTGTGGTGCTGGGGTGGGATGATCCGAACGCCGAACTCGACTTGCACATCGTGACACCTGACGGTCAGCACGCGTTCTTCGGCCACCCGGAGTTGACCAACGGCGGCGGTCTGGACCTCGACAGCGTTGATGGACCCGGCCCTGAAATGTTCACCATGACGGCGCCGCTGCAGGGCACCTACCTGATTTACGTGAACTACTGGGGTAATTTCAGCAGCGCCGGCGGTTACAACTTCGATGAAACCAGCAACGAAAAAGAAATGATTACCTCGCAGATCAACCTGGTGCTCAACGAAAACACCGTCAATGAAAAGCGCGAGACATTCATTGTGCCCTTGCGCGGTATCGGTGACCTGCTCTTGGTCAAGACATTCAACTATTGATCATCCCCTCCCACGGATGAATTGGGTTTGTGAACATGAGCGATACCTCGACTTCAGTGATTGACGAGTCAACCGGCACGCCTGCCCTGAAAACTTCCCGGCGCTGGCCGTTGCTGTTGGGCGGGCTTTGTGTCGCCGCCGGTGTTGCCGGTGCAATGGGTTGGTTCATGCACAATCCCAAGGCGCCGATGGCCGAGATTGCCAGCGATAAACTGCGCTTGAGCCGCCCGGATGGCTTGCTTGAAACCGTCTCCCTGAGCCAGTTGCCCAAGGATTTGCTGGCGGTGCCGTTCCTGAAGGACACCCTCACCGAAGATTTTGTTTTCTATTATGAAACCCACGTCGACCGCCTCGGGCTGATCGGCAGCCTGCGCAGGATCATCTACGAATATGACCTGACCTTGCAGGACACCTTGATTGAGCAACTCCTTGACCAGCCGGCGGACATCGCCCTGTGGCGGGGCAAGGACGGGCGCCTCAAAGACTTCCTGATGGTGATGGATCGCGGCGGCATGGCCAAGATGCTGGAGCCATTGCTCAAAGTGCTCTACGACCCGCAATTGAGTCAGATCGGTGTGGTGAAGATCGGCTCGGACGAGGTGCCGCTTTATCTGCTCAATTACAACGCCAGCAAGTCGCTGGCATTCGCCTCCTATGGCGACAAGCTGGTGGTGGTGTCGAACCCGAACAAGCTCGCCGGTCGCGATTCGTCCACTTATGAACGCGAGCCCTCCAGCCTGAGCCAGCCTTTGGGCGCAGAAATCGGCAGATCCGTCCCGGAGTCAGGCAGTATTTCGCCTGAAGCGCTCGCCGCATTGCTCAGTGGCGAAAAACTGTTCAACGAGGCGTTCGGGCTGCCGCCACGCGCACCGCAGGTCAAGCAACGGTTGTCGGTCAACACCAGTGTTCTGGCCATGGGGTATCAGCGCTTCATTCCGAACTTTGCCGGGCTGCGTTTCGAAATGGACGAAAAGGGCTGGCACAGCTTTCTGGCGCTGAACGAAACCGAAAATCAACCCGACCTTGATTTCAAGCCCATCTGGCAGGCGATGCCGATGGGGGCCAGTGCCTGTGTGGCCTTGCCCCTGGCGGTGGCGCAGCAAAAGCCCTTGCTGGTGAAGCTGGGGGCGCAAGAGCCGGTTGCGCAGGCGCTCACTGCGCATGTCTCTGATGCTGCCGGTCTTTGCTGGTACGCCGAGTCACGGTTGTACACACCGTTGCTGGTTGCCCACCTGACCGACAAGAACAGCGCCAGCCTCGATGACGATCTGGGCACGCTGTTTGGGGCCAT
Organism: Pseudomonas sp. Leaf127; assembly: GCF_001423155.1. NCBI lineage: Bacteria > Pseudomonadati > Pseudomonadota > Gammaproteobacteria > Pseudomonadales > Pseudomonadaceae > Pseudomonas > Pseudomonas sp. Leaf127. The sequence goes on from NZ_LMOA01000021.1 coordinate 108,266, forward strand.
GGTCGGCGCCCGCGAAGCCAGGACCGAGGGGCATCTGTTCCCGGTGGTCGATAAGCAAGAGGGCGATACCCATCAATGGCAGCGACAAGTCAGCACCCGCTTTGGCCCGTATCTGGCCAGTGAAGCGCAAAATCCTGACGCGGTCAGCGGCAAGGCTTTCATGAAGGTCAGCCTGGCGCGTCATGGTTCGACCCTGTTGTTCTCCCTTGATGACCGACTCGTGGACAAAGCGATCGGCACCCTCGACAAACGCTTCCCGCCGCTGGCTGATGTGTTGCCAGGCGATCAACTGGTCCCGATCTATTTCAACCCTGGCGCCATTGCGCAATTGCTGCAGCAGGAAACCCTGGGCAGTCTGCCCAAGGACATGGAGCCGGTTTTCTACAATGCCGCACAGACTCATCTGATCCCCAAGCTGCAGAAACTCGGTGGCTACGGCAAGTACGCGCTGACGCTGCCGCAAGGCACTGAACCCGATGGCTACTGGCAGTGGCTGCCACTGGAGTGGAAGCCGCTGTGAGGGCTCTGAGCCGAGGCCTCGTTCTGCTGGCGATACTGTTCGGCAATAGCGCGTTTGCCGGTGACGTACCTGCGCTCGACGCCCAGCAATCCCAGGTGTTTCGTGCCTGGTTTGTACGCATTGCCCAAGAGCAACTGACCCAAGGCCCCAGCCCGCGCTGGTACCAGCAGGATTGCGCCGGCCTGGTGCGCTTTGCCAGCAACGAGGCGCTGAAGGTGCATGACGATAAGTGGCTGCGCAGCAATGGCTTGTCCAACCGCTACCTGCCGCCCGAGATGCAACTGAGTGACGCGCAGAGAGGGCTCGCGCAGCAGTGGCAGCAAGGCGATGGAAACACCGGACCGTATGTGAACGCGATCAAGCTGATTCAATTCAACAGTCACCTGGTAGGGCGCGACCTGGCCCAGGCCCGGCCCGGTGACCTGATGTTTTTCGACCAGGGCGACGACCAGCACCTGATGATCTGGATGGGCCGTTACATCGCCTATCACACCGGCACCACGACCCCCACTGATAACGGCATGCGCTCGGCAAGCCTGCAGCAACTCATGACATGGAAGGACACCCGATGGATACCCGACGCTGCCAACCCGAATTTTATCGGTGTCTATCGACTCAACTTTCTCTCCCAATGATCGGTGCCCGCATGCTGCGTATTTGCTCTCTGATTTCATTGTCGCTGGCGCTTCTGGTGCCTGCTACGTGCGTCAACGCCGATGACAGCGTCCCGTCAAGCGGCTACAGCGCAGTGCCGGGAGAAAGCTTTTTCCTGCTGGCGGACAGCAGCTTTTCCAGTGATGAACAGGCCAAGGTGCGCCTTGAGGCGCCGGGCCGCGACTATCGACGGTTCCGCATGCAGCCGTATGGCGGCGCGGACATCCGCGTGTATCGCATTGACAAGCCCATGGAGTTCCTCAAGCGCCAGAAAAACCTGCACCGCGTGGTCAGTGAGGGGCAGTTCAAGGGCGAAGGGCTGTCCAACACCCTCGCGTATCTGTGGGACAGCTGGTATCGCCAGTCCCGACGCGTCATGCAGCGGGCGTTTTCCTATGAGTCGCGCAAGCAGGTCACAGAGGAAGTGCCTGAACTGAAGATGGGTAAAGCGATGTCTGCGCCGACCCCTTACGAGGCGCAAGCGCAGTTTGCGTTGATTCCTGGCTTGCCGGTGGTCAGTCAGTTCCGTTACCCGATCTGGGATGCAAAACCGATCCAGCCACCGGCCGGCGTTGACCTGGACGGCTCGTCCAGCGAGTTCATCAATGTAGTGCCCGGTAACGTTTACATCCCGCTGGGCAAGTTGAAGCCGGGGCTGTACCTGGTCGAAGCGCTGGTGGGCAAGTACCGCGCCACGACCATGGTGTTCGTTTCCAATACCGTTGCAGTGAGCAAGGTGGCCGGTGATGAGCTTCTGGTGTGGGCCGCCCGCAAAAACGAAGGCCGCCCGGCCGGGAAGGTCAACGTGCTCTGGACCGATGGCCTGGGCGTCATGAGCAGCGGCGCGACCGACGCGCAGGGTTTGCTCAGGCTCAACCACGTGAGCCCCGAGCGCTCATTCTTGATCGGTGAAGACGACGAGGGCGGTGTTTTTATCGCGGAAAACTTCTATTACGACAGCGAGATCTACGACACCAAGCTGTTCGCGTTCACTGACCGGCCGCTTTACCGCCCAGGCGACTGGGTGTCGCTGAAGATCGTCGGGCGGGAATTCAAAAATGCCCGTGATTCCGTTGCCCCAGCGGCTGCCGATGTCGAGGTGACTATCCTCGATGCCACCGGTACGGCGTTGCAATCGCTGGTGCTGAAGCTTGATTCGCAGGCGGGCGCCCAAGGCCGTTTTCAACTTCCGGACAATGCCGTTGCCGGTGGCTACGAAATGCGTTTCAGCTACAAGGGCCAGGCCTATAGCAGTGCGTTTCGCGTGGCGGAGTACATCAAGCCGCACTTTGAGATTTCGCTGAACCTGGCCAGACAGGACTACAGCATCAACGAGCCGGTAACGGGCAACCTGACCTTGCTCTATCCGGACGGCAAGCCGGTCGCGAATGCAAAGCTGACCCTGAGCTTGCGTGCTCAGCAACTGTCGACCGTCGATAACGAGCTGCAATACCTCGGGCAGTTTCCGGTGGAATTGAAGAGCACCGAACTCACCACGGATGCCAAGGGTAACGCCACGCTCGACCTGCCGCCGGCGGTCAGGCCCAGTCGCTACATGCTCACCGTGTTTGCCAGCGACGGTGCTGCCTACCGGGTCAGGACCACCAAAGAAATACTGATTGACCGTGGCGCCGCCAGCTACCGCATTACCGCGGCGCAACGGTTTAGTGCAGTCGGCGAAAAGGTTGACTTCAGCTATAGCCATGAAGGTGGCAGCGAACAAACCCGGTCCGTCACACCCGCCAGCTATAAATGGGTGCGGCTGGAGGACCAGACCAGCGGCGGCGACAAGCTTGTGGCGGCGAGTCCGCGTTTCAGCGTGAGCTTTGATCGTCCCGGCACTTACAACCTGACCCTGATGGATGAAAACGGGCGCTTGCTGGGCGCCACGGGACATTCAGTCAGCGGCGACGGCATCAAGGCAGTGGCCGGCACCGTAGAGATCGTGTTCGACAAGCCAGAGTACAAGGTCGGCGACGAAGCGTCGGCGCTGATCACCTTCCCTGAACCTGTCGGCGATGCCTTGCTGTCTCTGGAGCGGGACAAGGTCGAAGCCACGGCGTTGCTGTCCCAGGGCGGCGACTGGTTGAAGCTGGAAAAGCTCAACGACACCCAGTACCGCGTGCGCCTTGGCGTGAAAGAACACTTTGCACCGAACCTGACCTTTTCGGTTCTGTACACCAAAGGGGGTCAGTACAGCTTCCAGAATGCCGGGATCAAGGTGGTGACACCGCAGATCGACGTGACCATCACGACCGACAAAGACACTTATCGGCCCGGTGACACCGTGTCGGTCGACCTGACAACCCGGTTCGCCGGCAAGTCGATTCCCGCGCACCTGACGGTCAGCGTGGTCGACGAGATGATCTATGCGCTGCAGCCGGAAATTGCACCGGCCATCGACCAGTTCTTCCACCATCCGCGCCGCAACAATGTGCGCACCAGTGCCAGTTTGTCCTTTATCAGCTACGACGTCGCGTTGCCCGGCAGCCCGACGGCGCCTGGCAAGGCCAACCGCAGTGATCGCGGGGTAAAAGTGCTGGAGCGGCCGCGTCGTGAAGACGTCGACACCGCCGCGTGGGCGCCTGAACTGGTGACCGATGCGAACGGCAAAGTGCGCTTCACCTTCAAAATGCCTGACTCGCTGACGCGCTGGCGCATCACGGCCCGGGCCATCGACCAGGCCGGACAAGTGGGGCAGAAAAAGCAGTTCGTGCGCTCGGAAAAACCGTTGTACCTGAAATGGAGCGGGCCAACCCGCTTCCGTGCCGGTGATAAGCCGGACCTGGGTGTCTTCGCATTCAGCCAGGCCGACCAGGCGGTCAAGGCAGAACTCGTGACCCATTTCGGGGGCGTCGAGCAGCGCCTGCCGGTGACCTTGAACAAAGGCATCAACTACATTGCGTTACCTGCCTTCGCGCTGGCCAGTGGTGAATGGAAGGCCGAGCTGGTGCAGGACGGTAAAATTGCCGATGCATTGGCGGTCAGCCTGACGGCTACCGGGGAGGGCTGGCAGGTTACACAAAGCCAGAGTCTGGACGCGGTCAGTGGCGAGACACCGCTGACCTTGCCAGCCGATGCGACGGCCATTCAACTGCGCCTGGACGACAGCGCACAAGCGTTGTTCCGCTCGGCACTGGATGATCTGCTGAGCGACCCCTATGGCGGTGTCGAGCAGATAGCCAGTCGTTTGCTGCCCCTGGGCATGGCGTATCCGGTGCTGTCATCCGACCCTCAAGTCAGGGACCGGTTGCGCCTGATCATGCAAAACAGTCGCTTGCGCCTGGTGCATCTGGCGGACCCGTCGGCGAGCTTCAACTGGTGGGGCCAGGGCAGTGAGCCGGACGCGTTCCTTACCGCTTATGCCTATTACGCTGACTGGCACGCCAGCAAGGCGCTGGAGTTGTCGTTGCCGCCGGAGCACTGGCAGCGCCTGCTGGACGTTTATGCCAGGCAGGCGGGCCACACGCCGCTGTTGCAGCGCGCACTGATTCTCTCGTTTGCCAGGCACATGCAATTGCCAGTAAACACGTTGCTCAGTGGCTTGATGAGTGACCTGGCAAAGGTCGGCGAGGGCGCTCAGGCCAATGTGATGGACATGCAAGAAGGCAGCATCGTCATGAATGCCCCGGATTCTGCCTTGGGCCTTGCGGCTGCGCGGGTCATGACGGCTTCGCTGGCCAGGCAGAACAAGGTGGTCATGCCTGAGGCGTTCAGCCGTCAGTTGCCGGATGCCCAGCAGCGTCTGGATGTCAGTTCCGAGCCATTCGCTGAAGCCTTGAACCTGTCGCTCAAAGGCTTCGATCAAGAACGTGCGCGTGCGTTGCTGCAACGGTTACTGCCGCAGCAATCAACCCTTGAGCGCGCCTTGGCGCTGAGCTGGTTGCAGCGCAGCATCGAGCAGGCGTCGCCGACTGTCGCGCTGGCGCCGGGTGAAGGCTGGAAGAAGCGCTACGGTGCCAGCGGTGAAATGTACTGGACGTGGGAGGGTGCCGGCCCGGTACCGTCATCGTTGTCATTGGCCGGAGCCCAGGAACGGCCTCTGCGTGCACAGCTCAGCTATCAGACCCGACAACCAGCGGCGCAGCCACTGCCTGTGACCGTCACTCGGCGCCTTTCTCGCCTTGTGCCGGGCACTGAAGCGTTCACCTTCACCCTTGAAGCCGTCAATGGCAAGCCGCTGTCCAGTGACAGCCTCTATCTGGATGAGGTCATCATCACCAGCAAGGCTGCCAAGCCACTGCGCTACGGCATGATCGAGGTGCCATTGCCACCGGGCGCTGATATCGAGCAAACGACCTGGGGTATCAAACTGCAGGGCAAGGCGGGCACGCAAGCGACGGCGCTTGAGAAGGCGCGCTTCGAGCCGGGTCAACTGGGCTATGCCATGGCGGTGGATACGTTGAACGGTGAGCTGCGCATGCGGCATCTGGTGCGCTTCTCGCAAAAAGGCCAGTTCAATCTGCCGCCGGTGCGCTTCACCCAGGTCTACGCACCGCAGTACCAGGCCTTTGAGCAAACACCTGCATTCGGTCAGATCAAGGTCAACTGACATGCGTTCACGCAGGCTGTGGCTGATGTTGCTTTTACTGCCTGCGCTGACCTTGGCGCAAGAGGACCAGATTCAGGTCGCCTTGAAAGGGGAGCTGTTGTCCCTCAACCGTTCCGGGCTTGTTTCGCGAGCACCGCTGCCAGCGGCGTTACAGGCCCCGTTGGGCAGTCTGTGGAAGTTGTTTGTCTATGCCTGGCTGGTGGACACAGGCGCCACCGAGCCTGCCTATCAGTGCCTAGGGCAATCCAGGGAAGAGGTGTATTGCTGCACGGCCGGTGGCAGCATCGGCCGCGATCAGGCCTTGGTAAAGTCCTGTGGTCTGTATTTCGAGCCCCGGCGTCTGGGCATATCCGAGCCTGACTGGCGGGCGTATTGGCAAGCGCGCAAGGCACCGCAATGGCTGCTCGGTACGTCCACACTGCAGCCACAGACCCGGGTGCCCGTGGCGCAATTACTGGACACCCTCGCCACGCTGCCGGCACAGGACCAGGCACGACGGGTGCTGCTTGATGTAGTGCTGGGCGCGGCCGACAGCAATGTCGTCGGCGCTCTGGGCGGTCTTCTACGGGTCAAGACCTGGAGCTGGTTTGCCGACAACGACGACGCTGCGCAGCGCGAGGGCGGTTTTGCTGGCTGGACCGCGGAGGGTACGCCCCTCTGGGCACAGGCACAGGGCACCAGCCAGACGGTGCTGCGCAATTACAGCGAGGCGCTGGCGTCGGTCCTGCCCGCAGGCTGGCCCGCTGAGCCTGGACGATGCGTGAAGGTCGACCTGTTTTCACGTTACCCGATCGGCCATGTACTCAAGGCGGGCCGCGCCGTTGAGTCAGGCCCCTTGCTGGGCGACTATCGCGTCGAGTTTTTGAATGGCAATCAACTGGACATTCACAGCAACGGCGAACTCTTTCTTGAGAAAGACACGCTCGTCGCCAGGCTTGATCGCGAAGAGTACGTTGCCCGGGTGCTGCAACGTGAAGCCCAGGCGGAGCCGGCCGAAGCGGCCAAGGCGCTGGCCGTCGCGATTCGTACTTACCTGCTGCAAAATGCTGGCCGCTCCGGCGAATGCCTGACCATCGATGACAGCAGCAACCGGCAGCGCGTAGCGCCACGCCCGGCAAGCGCTGAATCACGCCGTATTGCGGCGTGGACCAGCGACCTGATTCTTGCGGGCACGAATGTCACTTACCATTCGACGCAACCGGATGCCGATAAATTGTCCTGGCAGCAAGCAGTTGAACAAGCCAATGCCGGTCAGCGCTACGACGCCATCCTGGTGCAGGCCTACCCTCGCGCAAGCCTCAGTCGCTGGGACAATCCTGTCGCGTCCTGCACAACACTGCCCGCGGCTCAGGACTGGCTGCAAAAGCAGCGCAAAATCTGGCGTCAACAGCTCGAAACCGAGGTTGGCTACAACGAAGTCAGTACGTTTGCCGTGTGCCGCGTAGCCTTCGGCAATCCCCATGTCGACCGCGAGCGCAACCGGATCTACGTGCGTGGCGTTCTTTCGCTGCAGGACCGTCTCGACCTGACGCACGAGTACCTGCACCTGGCGTTTGAGGCGCACCCCAATGGCAACGATGAAGCGTACATCGAAGGACTGGCCCGGCGTCTGTTGCTGGAATAGCACCCTGACCCTGGGAATGCCCCGATTCTTTTGTATGAATGACAGTGAGGGATTGACCATGTTTGTCTGCATCTCCGGTATTGCCCGGCATCGGGTAGGGTGCGCCGTCAGCGTTTGGCTGAGCAGCGCAATCGCCCCGGCCCTGGCTATCATGCCGGTCGAGCACCCCGTCGATGCCATGGCGGCGCTGGAGGAACTGCGCTCGGAGGACCTTGCCTGGACCTCGCCCAGGATGCAGGCGTTCATGCGGCAATGGCTGGATGTGGTTGAACTGGATGAATCGCCCTGTGCGCCCGCTGAAGTCAAGTTATCGCCCATGACGACGGTCTGTGAATATACCCCGGACGATCAGACCGGCGCTGCCGGGCCATCACGCCTTCTGCTGGGCATTGTCGGCAACGATAAAAACACCGCCCGCCTGGTCAGTGTCGTGAGTACGCGGCGTCTGAGCGACGAAGCCTGGAAGTGCCAGCCAGCGCCGCTGGATACCTTTGTGTGTGTGCCGCTCGGCGGCGACAGCGGTGAAGACGACACCCTGTTTGCCCGGTGGGATAAATGGCTGCCTCGCACGCAGAGCGAGTGGTATGCCCGGTATGCCATGGATCCTGAAATGAGATACATACAAAGCGTCCTGGCGTCTGGCCAGCCCATGCCAGCCGATCTACCGGGCTTGCTGGCCTGGAAAAAATGGCAGGGCGTGGCAATGAACACGGTACGGATCGAACGACTGGTGCTGGTTGGTCAGTTGTGCCGTGTGTTGGAACCGTCTGACGCGGCGACCATTGTTCGCAATGCTCACGCTGAACTGGATCAAGACAGGCGCCAATTGGCTGATCAGGACAGGCGTCGCGCCAAAGACTGGCTGAGGGCGCTGCGCATGGGCGCCACTCAGTCCGCGAGGATATCCGATGTGACAGACGAGGCGTCTTGCCAACGGTTTGCCGCGCCCTATGGAACCCTGTCAAAGCTGTTGACCTGGACCGATAAACCGCAAGAAGCGAGCCCGGGTGTGCGCGCCAGTCCAAGGACGTTGCCCTGATAACGGCTCATCCCGGGCCCCGCTGGCGAGTCACGGGGTTGAAGGGCGGGCTGTAGTCAAAAAAGCCCCGCCCTTATTTTTTGCTCGATGATCTGACCTAACTCCCTGCCAGGGGATTGGTAGAACAATGAGGCGTGGGGGCAATGGGGAGCATGTTTGAAAGGATGCGGATCGATCACATGTTGTGAGTAACCGCAATACTGGCAGTAGACCGACTCGCCCCTCAGCTTCCAGTGTTTGTTCCAGGCCTGCAGTGGGAGATAAGGTATGGTCATCTGGATCCGGCCGCCTGGTGAAGGTGAGTCGTATGTGTCTGACGGGGTTCATGGGCCGCGCCTCTCGTCAAGGTCGACGTAAAAGGCGGCCCGTCTTGAACCCGACGGTCAATGTGCATGGCAAAAAACAATAGGGTTTATGTATCCATCCATACACAGGTGACGGGCGCTGCTGGCTGCGGTCGATTACAGCGAGTCATCCTGGATGCGATACAGTCTCCAGCAGGCCTCGCGCTTGAAGAACAATGAGCGCTGATAGCCCGTGTCGGCCTTGGTCAGTCTTATCATCGCCTGGTCTGGTGCCGTGAGCTTTTTCTCAAGCGTCAAGCCTTCATCGTGCTGCTGCTTTTCGCTCGGCATCAGGGGGAACTCCAGCCGGGCTTTGTCCAGCAGTTCAGAAACCGGTCGGGGTTCGGGCTGCGCCTCAGGGTCAATGAATTCGTTGCGCAACGGCGTGCTGACAAAGGCTTTCTGCACCGCAACGTCGTTCGCGAAGCGCTCCAGGAAGCCATCAAAATTCTGAGACGGGCATACCGCAACGCCTGCCGATGAAGGCGGTGGGGTGCCGGTGGCGAAGGCGAAGGGGATGTACAGCGTGGCAGTCGTCATTGCCAGCACAGCGCCTGCGCGAGTGCACCATTGTTTCAACATAATCATCACAGCCCCTGCGACCATTCTTTGTGAATTGCAGCGATGCGTTCAGCGTAAGCCACTGAAAGACAGGCGGCATCCTTGCACACCCCGGCCAAGGCATCGCGCCATACTTTCTGTTGCACGCCCATCGGGTCTACAGCCTCGCCCGTCTCACCATCGACGCCCTTGGTTTCTCTCCTGACACTGTCGACCAGAGCCAGCATTGTCGCTTCCTGGCCTCGCAGACTTGCACTGGAACACGCAATGTCCTCAAGCCGGGTCAAGGGTGCATTGTCGTCGCAGCGTTCTGCAAAGCCAAAGTCGGAATCGCCGCGTGGAATGCCATCGGTGCCGGCACTCGCATTCAGGGCCAGGGCCATGAGGGTGCTGGCGACACACAGGCCAAGCCGTTGTTTCATGGGGTCGCCTCGTTCAAGTCATTGCCACGATAGAGTGTCCTGCGACACCGTGAAAATACTACACCTGTACTATTGAAAAGCCTTGATGGCTGGGCGAATCTCGATGGTTGAGCCCCTTCATTGAAACGGATTCCAATCATGATGCGTTACCTGCCTGCGCTGTGTACGGCCTTCTTTTGCCTGTCCGCTTCAGCGAAAGATCAATACTCTGCGCAGTACGATGCCTGTGTCGCGCGGTCTGAAGGCATCACGTTCAACATGAATGAATGCGATAACAAGGAACTGGCGAAACAGAATGCGCGCCTGAATACGGCCTACAAGGCGGCCATGGCGGCGCTTTCGGACGAGCAGAAAACGCAACTGCGCGATGCGCAGCGACTGTGGATCAAGTACCGGGACGCCAATTGCTTTATGTATTATCACTTTTCAGGCGGCACCATGGACCAGATCAACGGTGCCGGCTGCGAGTTGAGCATGACGGTCAAACGCTCGGAAGAACTCAAATGGTTTGCCGAGATGAGTGAGTAGCACTTCCACCGTGACCTGGACGCCCGGTTGCCGCCGCACCAGGACCTGCGCCTGACGGCTATATCGATCAAGGGTAAGACAATGCTTTGGGCACCGGATACTGGCTACCGTCAAATGTCAGGGTGACGCTGGGCAGGGCAGGTTTGGCAGAAATTTTTTCGCAGGCTTGGCCTTTGGGGCGTTTTTGGGTGTCAATGATCTTCTGCTCCACCTTCAAGGCGGCAAAGCCATCATCACCGCCCGTATAAGTTTTACTAGAATGATCTTTTATAAACGGAATTTGAATGCACACTTCACCGCTGGCTCTGTCTCCAAGGCCTGTGGCCATTCTCGGCTCCGGGCATGCGCTGCCGGACACAATTGTCACCAGCGCCGCTCTCGATCATGAGTTGGGCCTGGCAGCGGGGAGCGTCGCGCAGATCAGTGGGGTCGTTCAGCGGCATGTCGCGTGCCGCACCGAAACCGCCGCCAGCCTGGGCGCGGCGGCGGCCCGACAGGCGCTAGGGGCCGCCAGTCTCGAGCTGGACCAGATCGACCTGATCGCTTGTGCCAGTGGCACCCTGGATCAAGGCATGCCGTGCAATGCCGCCTTGCTGCAACGGGAACTGGGCATGGGCCACTCCGGCATTCCGGCCATGGACATCAATGCCAGTTGCCTGGGCTTTATTGCTGCCCTCGACACCTTGTCCTGGCCCTTGGTTGCCGGTCGTTACCGGCGTGTTCTGCTGGTGTGCTCGGATATCGCGTCCTGTGGGCTCGATTGGCAGCAGGTGCCGGTCAGCGGCATTTTTGGCGACGGTGCGGCGGCTGTTGTGCTGGGTGTCAGCGAAGGCGGGGCGAAGATCATCGCCTCGAACCTGCAGACATTTTCCGAAGGTGCGCACTTATGCCAGATTCCGGCAGGTGGGTCGCGCTTTCACCCGCAGCGTATCGATATACCCTTCGAGCCCTTGACCCGATTCTCCATGCAGGGCAAAGGCGTGTTCCGTCTTGCCTCCAGGCACTTGCCGACGCTGACAAACGATCTGCTGGATCAGGCAGGCCTGACCCAGGATCAGATCGACTGGGTGATTCCTCACCAGGCCAGCCAGCAAGCGATGAAGCATGCGTCCAGGCGCCTGGGGTTTGCGCCAGAAAAAGTCATCGACATTTTTTCTCATCATGGTAATCAGGTTGCTGCTTCACTGCCGACAGCGCTGGACATTGCGATTCGTGATCAGCGCATTCAGCGCGGGCAGACATTGATGTTGATCGGGACCGGTGCAGGCCTTTCGATCGGCGGCATGATCCTGGAGTATTGATGAAAATCCTGGTGACCGGTGGCACCGGCTTCATTGGCCGGCATATCGTCTGGCGACTGGTTTGCCAAGGCCATGAAGTGCTGTTCAGCGGACGCAACGCTTCAGCCGCGGCCGATGTCGTCCGCCACAGCCAGGGCACGGTGCGCTGGCTTGCACTGGAGCATGGCTCGGCAGCGGCAGCCAGAACGCTGCTTGAGGCGACGCGGGGCTGCACGGCGGTTGTCCATTGCGCGGCATTGTCCTCGCCCTGGGGAACCACCGAAGCCTTTGCCCAGGCCAATCTGATGGCCACCGATGAGGTACTGAACGCCTGCCGCGTCAATCAGGTGAAGCGCCTTGTGCACCTCTCGACGCCCAGCCTCTACTTCGCCTTTCGTGATCGGCTCGATATCCACGAAAACGAACCGTTGCCTGTGCCCGTCAACGAGTACGCGCGCACCAAGGCGCTGGCTGAATTGAGCATTCAGGCGGCAGGTCTTGCCGAGGCGGTCATTTTACGCCCGCGTGCGGTGTTCGGGCCGTGGGACGGGACATTGTTACCGCGCCTGTTGCGTGTCATGCAGCGTGGGCACATACCGCTGATGCGCGGCGGCCGGGCCCAACTGGACCTGACCTGTGTCAACAATCTGGTGCACGCGGTCGAACTCAGCCTGAGTCAACCGTTGCCACGCCCCCTGTGTATCTACAACGTGAGCAACGGCACGCCGCTGGCGTTCAAGGAGCTGTTGCAGCGCATCGCCGAACACTTTCAACTGACCTTGCGTACTCGACGCCTGCCATGGCGGTTGGTGGATGCCGTGGCGCTGGCGCTGGAAACCAGTGCCCGGCTGCGACACAGGGGTGAACCGCTACTGACCCGCTATGGCGCCGGGGTGCTTGCGTTCAGCCAGACCCTGAATCTGGACGCCATACGCAAAGAGCTGGGTTACCGCCCGGTGATCACGCAAGAGCAGGGCATTGGCCAACACGCGCAATGGTGGCTTGCACAACAGGGGATTAAACCGTGAGCCGCACCGTCAGCCTCAACGTATTGCGCGCCGGTTGGTGCCGGCATCTGGCCTGTATGGCCGATCGCAGCGCCCGCTGGGCGCCGACACAGTTTCCGTCACTGTGCGGGCTGATTCGCCATCCCGACGCCGGCTGGATCCTGTACGACACCGGTTACGCTGAACATTTCTTCAAGGCCACCCAGGCCCTGCCAGAGCGCTTGTATCGCGCAGCGGTGCCGGTGCAACTGCCCGTGCAGGAGCAACTGCTCGCCCAGCTGAAGGCGTTGGGCATTCAGCCCGATGACATCCGCACAGTGATCATTTCGCATTTTCATGGCGACCATGTCGCCGGGTTGCGCGACTTCGACAAGGCGTCCTTCATTGCCCTGGATGCTGACCGCCAGCACATTGAAAGCCTGCGCGGCTCGCGTTGGCGGGCGACCCTGGGCGGTCATTTGCCAGGCTTGTTGCCGGACGATTTTGCCAGCCGCCTGACCCTCGCCGATCATTGCAGGCAAGTCGCCCTGCCTGAGTGGATGACCCCTTTCAGTCAAGGACTCGACCTGCTGGGTGATGCCAGCCTGATCGGTGTGCCGCTCCCGGGGCACAGCCATGGCCAACTGGGCCTGTTCATCCCGGATGCGCAAGGGCGTCCGGCGTTTCTGGTCGCTGACGCTTGCTGGTCGGTGCCCGCTTGCCGCGCCGAGCGACTCCCGGCTGCGCCGGCGGTGTGGTTTGCCGGCCACGACGCCAGGCAGTACCGCCAGACCTACGCCAGCCTTGGCACATTGCTGCGCCGAGAACCGGCTGTTGCGGTGCTGCCGTCGCACTGCACGTACGCCTGGGAGGCGTTCCGGGATGAGCAATGAAGGCTTGAGCGCAACACTGCGCAGTGTGCTGAGCTTTCTCGACAGTCGCTACCGGTTGCGATTCACCCGGCGCGAACACCTGCAAGCGTGGCAGGCGCGGCAATTGACGTATTTTCTGGAAACCGTGGTGCGCCAGTCTGCACGGTTCAAAGACCATAGGTTTACCCACCTGGCCGACTTTCCATTGATGGACAAGACCACAATGATGAATGACTTTGCGGCGTTCAACACCTGTGGCCTCGGGTTGGACCAGGTCCTGTCAGTCGCACGGCAGGCAGAACAGTCCCGCGACTTCAGCCCAACGCTGGGCACTATCACCGTTGGCCTTTCCAGTGGCACGTCCGGGCACCAGGGGGTGTTTCTGGTCAGCGCGCTTGAGCGCCAGCGTTGGGCCGGGATTCTATTGGCGAGAACCTTGCCGGCCCGGTTTCTGCCAAGGCTGCTGTGTTTCTGGCAAGCACCGCTGCGCATCGCTTTTTTCTTGCGCGCCAACAGCCGCTTGTACACCACGCTGAGCAGTCGCCGAATCGATTTTGCCTTTCACGACCTGATGCTCGGGCTGGACGCAGCCTTCAAACGCCTGGAGGCCCAGAACCCTGATGTGCTGGTGGCCCCGGCAACGGTGTTGCGGGGCCTGGCTGAAGCCGTGCTGCACGGGCGCTTGCGCCTGCGCCCGACCCATATCGTGTCGGTGGCCGAAGTGCTTGAAAGCACGGATACCGATGCAGTTCTCAAGGCCTTTGGGGTAATGCCACGGCAGATCTATCAAGCCAGTGAAGGCTTTCTCGGCTACACCTGCGAGCAGGGGACGTTGCATCTCAACGAAAGCCATCTGCACATCGAGCCGCAGTGGCTTGACGACCAGCACACCCGCTTTCACCCCATCATTACCGATTTCTCGCGGCGTACACAGATGATCGTGCGCTATCGCCTCAACGACGTGCTGCATGTCAGCGAGGCCCCTTGCGCCTGCGGGCGGGTCGAAAGGGCGATTGCCTTTATCGAGGGCCGTGCCGACGAGGTGCTCTGGCTGCCTGACCTGGAGGGGCGGCAGTTGCGCGCGCTGTACCCGGATGTCGTGCGCCGGACCCTGCTGATGCACGGCGCAGCGCTGCAGGAATATGAGATCCAGCAGACGAACCTGAACTGGCAGATCAACGTGCAGGCCAGCGCTGATCACGACGCACTGTGCCAGGCGATCGACGAAAGCCTGCGCCAGTTGTGTGCCCGGCAGGGCGTAAAGCCTGCGCACATGCGCTTTGGTCACTGGCAGGCACCGCCCGCGCACGTCAAACGCCGACGCCTGAAACTGCTGCAATTGCCTGAAGGGTTGCCATGCGTGTACTGATTCTGGGCGCCCGGGCGCCGGCGTGCCTGGAGTGGGCGAGGGCATTCAACGCTGCTGGCTGGACCGTCAGCGTCGGTGATTCGCTGGGGCAGCCGCTGAGCCGCTTCAGCCGCTCGGTGCACCATTTCGTTCGTTTGCCAGAGCCCAGACTCGATCCCGCCGGCTGGATCGAGGCGCTGGCCAGGGTCATTGAGGCACAACGCATCGACGTGTTGCTGCCAACGTGCGAAGAAGTCTTTTATCTGGCCCATGGTCTGGAGCGTCTGGCCCCTCTGTGTCGAGTGTTGACCTGTGACTTTGCGCTGCTGCACCGTTTGCATCACAAGGGGCAGTTCGCGGACCTGATCCAGGACTGGACGTTGTCGGCGCCCGAAACCCGCCTGCTGACGGATCGCCAAGGCGTGTTGGCGTTCGGTGCGCAGGCTGCGCAGTGGGTGTTCAAACCGGCCTATTCGCGTTTCGCCTCGCACACGCAGGTTCAGCCCGACGCGACGCAGTTGGCTAAGGTCCAGCCCAGTCTCGAGGCACCCTGGGTTGCACAGCGGTTCATTCAGGGCCGGGAGTTTTGCAGCTTCAGCGTATTGATCAATGGCCAGTTGCGAGCCCATGGCGTCTACCAGCCGCGCTATCGGGTGGGCCGGGGGTCGGGCATCTATTTTGCGCCTGCGACGCCAGAGCCTGTGCGTCGCTTCATCGAGCAGTTCGGCCGTGAAACCGGCTATACCGGGCAGGTCGGCTTTGACTTTATCGAAGATCAGGCTGGCCGCTTCCATGTACTGGAGTGCAACCCGCGGGCCACCAGCGGCGTCCACCTGTTCGACAATCAGCGTCAGGCGCTGGTGAGCAGCCTTGGCGAAGCTTGCAGCCGCGTGCTTGAGCCGACGCAGGAGCCGCGGATGATCGCACTGGCGATGCTGTTACTGGCTGCGCCTTCACGCGTGTCGAGCCGCACGTTCTGGCGCGACTACCGTCTGGCCCGCGACGTGATCGTCCAGCAAGGTGATGTGTTGCCGCTGGCGGCTCAATGGCTGAGCCTGGGGGAAATTCTCTGTCGCGCCGCCTCCCGGCGCTGCGGGGTGCTGGCGGCGTCCACCGCCGATATCGAGTGGAACGGCCAGGCCTTGGAGAGACCACAATGAAGCTGGTGTTTCAGGCGCAGCTCCTTCAGGAGCCGGTGACCGCCCACGACAGCCCCGCCCGACACTACGTGCGCGGCTGGGCCGAGGCCGGACTGATCGCCAATGTGAGTACGCGGATGGCGCTGCTGGACACTGGCACGCAGCAGCTTGTGGTCAGCATCAATGACGGACACGACCCCGAAGACAACGGTTATGTGGTGTCGCCGCGTACCGCCTACAGTGGCTACGCCCGTGAGGAACTCAAACGCCTGGGCCGCCCGTGGCTGACCCGTCCCTTGAGCCTGCTGACCCAAGGCGTCGACGCCTTGCTGGGCGCGGCCAGGGTCGACAAGCTGGTCCAGGTCAATAACTGGTTGCTGTCGACCAACCTGTACCCCGCTGACTGGGATCTGGACGAACTGGCGCCGATCAGTGAGTTCTTGCAGCGCACCTTCCCCGATCACGCGCTGTGCTTTCGCTCGATCAATGCGTTCAGCAACCGTGAACTGAAACAGCGTCTGCAAGCGCTGGGCTTCCTGAGTATTCCCAGCCGGCAAGTGTATGTATTCGACGGCCGTAGCGGGGCGGATGCACCGTTCCTGCGGCATCACAACACCCGGCTCGACCGCACACTGTTGCGGCGCAGCCCCTATGAAGTGGTGTCGGGCTCCGCCCTGAGCGACAGCGATTTCGTGCGGGTAGAGCAGCTTTATAACCTGCTGTACCTGGACAAGTACTGCCGACTCAACCCGCACTACAGCGCCCGCTGGATGCAGCGCGGTCAACGTGAAGGCTGGCTGGAGCTGCGCGCGCTGCGCAACCCGCAGGGCCGTATCGATGGCGCATTGGGCTGGTTCGCCAATGACGCGACCCTCAGCGCGCCGATTGTGGGTTACGACACCGGGCTGCCACAGAAAACCGGCTTGTACCGGCAACTGACCTGCCTGTGCCTGCTGGAATCGGTCGAGCGCCGTACAGTATTGAATTTCAGCTCCGGTGCCGCGGGTTTCAAACGCTTGCGCGGCGGCCAGCCGCAGATCGAATACAGTCTGATCAGGGTCGCCCATCTGTCCTGGCGGCGGCGCTGGGTATGGCGATTGCTCAGCGCCCTGCTGCATGGAATAGGTGTACCGCTCATGAGGGCACTCAAACTGTGATGCAGCGTACGCAATGGTGGCCGGTAGCGCTTGGCCACGAACTGAAAAAAGCCCCACTGGCGTGCCAGGTTCACGACCTGCCACTGGTGCTGTTCCGCAGCGACGATGGGCGTGCGGCCGCCTTGCCGGATCGCTGCCCGCATCGCTTCGCGCCATTGAGCCAGGGCCGGGTTCGCGATGGACAGATCGAGTGCCCTTACCACGGTTGGCGATTTGCAGCCGACGGTCGCTGCACCCGGGTGCCCGGCACTGATCAGGCTCCCTCCAGCACGGCCTTGCTCGACAGCCTCGCCTGCTGCGAAGCCCATGGCCTGGTGTGGGTCTGCCTGAATGCCCCGGGGGCGCTTGCTACGCCGGTTGCCCCGGCCGGGCAAGGTCAGGCACTCGATACGTTCTGGATGACCGACCAGGTGCAGTGCTCATTACAGGACGCTGCAGAAAACTTCCTGGACGGATTTCATACCCATTTTGTTCATGCCGGATGGATCCGTCATGACCTGCAGCGCCAACGCATCACGGTCCGCGTTCGCCCGCTCAAGGACGGTATCGAAGCGATTTACAGCGAGGAGGGCAAACAGTCCGGGCTCATCTCGCGGATGTTCGAAGGGCAGCGGGGCAGGAGCATGGGGCGTTTTCGCCTGCCGGGGCTCGCAGAAATCGAGTACCGCGATGGCAACGATCACCTGAACCTGCTGGTCAGCGCCTGGATGACGCCCTGCGCAGCGGGGCAGTTGCGGGTCTTCGCACGCGTTGCGACAGCCAGGGGCAAAGTTCCGGCCGTGCTGAAACGTGCCGTATTGCGGCAGATGTTCAAGGTCATTCTGCGTCAGGATCGACAGATTCTGGAGCAGGTCAGCGCCAACAGACAACGCTTCCATTCACACCCGGTCGCGCCGCTGGATGGCCCTCAAGACTTGCTTGGGCCAGGCATCCGCCAGTTGCTTGAGCAGGGTCAGCCGCTGGCGTTTGAAGAGCGAACCTTCAATATCTCGCTCTGAAAGGCACCTGAAAGCACAGCAGCGGCAGGGCGGTAATCGGCTTCAGCCGTTCTCACTGCCGGCTCTGCGCATCCTGGCGATTGACTGTGTCGTTGGCGATTTTCTGATAACGCGGTGCAAAGTGTGGCAGCAGTAATCGCGCCCACGACGAGACGATTTTGCTGGTTTCCTGAGGGCAGCGTGCAGCCCTGGACTTTGGAAGCAGCCCTCGATCGACAATCGAGGCGTACTCCTGCGGGTTACGGCCGTACACCATGCACAGCAAGTTGTAATAGCGCTGTTCGTTGAGTGAGTGCTCGTCCGAGAATGTATCGTGGGCGGCACTGCCGCTTTGCAGTGAGGCATTGGTCTTGAACCAGGTGGCAGTCATCGACAGGACCCGGGTGAGCTGCTCGGGGGGCTCATCACGGTTTACATGCATCAGGATCATGGTCGCCGCCATTTGATCGACCGCATCTTCTTCACGCCCCGTGGAGGGCAGGTTCAACAAGTCGATAAAGGCATGGCCGGTCTCATGCAGCAGAATAAAGCGCAGGTTGGACTTTACGTAATCGGTCGGGAAATCCGGGTCGTTGTTCACGTTCAGTTCATCGGCCTGGCGCAGCAGGTAGTTGACCATTTCGTAGCACAGGAAGACGGCAGAGTCTTTCGGGCTGTAGAACGCATTCACCATGCCGCACTCCATGCCCACATAATGCAGAGGGCGAGGCATCATGAACATGCCGTCCATGGCGTCAATTTCGACATTACCGACCAGCAGGTCGGCCCGGCGGGTGAAACGATAGGCTTCTTCGAGCCGGGCATCACGAGGCGCCTGGTACGTATAGGAGAACCGCGTGCCCTTGCCGTCCGAGACATCCGGTTTTTGCGCGCTCTGCGCGGGAGGTTGCTGCTGTGCCGGTTGTTGCTGTACAGGTTGCTGCTGCACAGGTTGTCTGCCGGGTGGTGGCGTATTCGCGCTGACCTGAGGCGGGTTGCCGCCGGGCTCGTTTTTAGAAGCCTGAGCCAGTGCAACCAGGTAGGAATAGTCAGGCTCTCTTGTCTGGCGAGGGGTGTCGAAGGGCTCGAAGCTGTTTGAAATCAATACGGAAATCGCCTGCATTTCTGCGTCCCGGCTGCCGCTCCAGACCAGGTCATAACCCCGCACTTCGCTGCCACGCTGTTCATAACGGCTGTAGTATTTACCGGTGCCGCGCTCACCGGCGAGGATGAACAGACCGCCTTTTCTGAACGAATAGGTCACGGTGGATTTACCGTTGCCGGTCAGGTCGGCGTACAGCGTGTCGATGGCATCGGGCTTGACGTTGTCGATACGCATGACCTGGATCGAAACACTTCTGTCTTCGGAATCGATATTGACGAAGCTCGGCTCCGGGTGGGTGGTCCTGGTGAGCAAGGCCGAGGGGTAGGCCAGCGTCACGCCGGACTTGGGCTCGGTCATGGTCGTCCAGCCATACTTCTTGCGTGCAGTGAGCGCCAGCCCCCCCAGGTGCACCGCAAGGTCTGCATTGAGTACCCCGGTGCCAGGTTGCTTGTATTGCTGCTGTACCGTTGCAATGGCGTCACGGGTGCCTTTGCCAAACTGGCCATCGATCCAGCCGTTGTAAACGCCGCCCCAGATCAAGCCTTCCTGGATCAGCTTTCGCTCATCGACATTGAGCGAGCCTTCAGTGTTGTCGGCATTCTGGGTGGCGTAGGGGTTAACAGGGGCTGCGGCACCCGCCAACGCGCCGGCAGGCTGCCCGGCAAAAGTCGCGACAGTCGCAATAAATGCCATGTGCAACATGCGGTTTTTCCAGCTCGTCGAGGAGCGGGTTGCTACGGTCCCTATCGTCAATGGAATAGCTCCTGAAATGCGCTCGCCAGCCTGTAAGTTTGTCATCGTCCAGCTCAGTTGTCAGGGAGTGCTTCGTAGCCCTCGAGTGCATAGCCACTGACACTCGTCCCGGTCAGGTGGGCGCCATCACACCTGTAACTTCGTCGCTCGTAGCTGTAGGACGTCCGTATCTGCTTTATATCGGGCAGAGGACGCCGGAACTGCCAGCCTTCCTCTACGTCGTAAGCCAGGCGCTTGTCATCGAGGGCGACCACACCCTCAGAGTAAATCAATGTCTGCCTCGATCCGCCGTCATCGGGTAACGGCTGCGGGTCGGCTTTTGTCTGGTCGGTTTGCCAGGTTGCTTCAAGAAATGCACGGCAAGCGTGAGCGCTGGGCAACGTGCGCGCTTCGAGGGCACTCGGTGGCAATTGCCCACTGGCCTGGACGCAGGCTGGCAGGGCCAGCAGTAAAAGCCAGGCCATGAAGCCTGTTGCAGCCTCATGAGGTGTTGCTGTCCTGACGAATCCAGTCACCATGCTCCGTGGTTGTCCTTGAGGATTGGCGGTGTCTGACGTCGGTAGTGACGTCATGCTCCAGGCAGGCATTGCCGGGAGTGGTTATCAGCAATTTACGGGGAAACGGTGAAATGCCAATAGCACATCCGTACTATAGATATCCCGATCATTATTCGTCACCCTGGATTAATGAGTAAAACTCAATGCATCGGGAAGAGGATGGCCTGTAAACCTGATCGACAGTGTTTCGATAAGCATCAGGTTCAAGACCCTAAAGGATCCGATTGAATGAAGTCCCCTGCGGTTGCAATCTTTTTGCTGGCTTTCATGTCTCAGCCTGCCTTGGCGCGACCCATGGATTGTGCAAGGGCATCCGCTGCAATAGAACATTTGATATGCGCCGATTCCCGGCTGGTCACTGCTGACGCGGCCATGGCAAGCGCTTATGCATCGATCCTCAGGCGCACCGATGATCCTGAGATTCGCAGCGTGCTGCTCGCCAGCCAGCGTCGCTGGATGGCTGCGAGAGACCAGAACTTCGAGGCACTGCGTGACGGCATTGATCCCCGGACAGGTGAGCCCTATACCCCGCAGGCGCGCAGTCATATCGTACTGAAGGCTATTGAGGCGCGTACCCGGCAACTGGGTCGGATTGCCGATCAGGCATCGGCCAGGCCTGAGCTGATTCAGCGGGCGATTGACCAACGTGCGTTTGATGCAGGGTTCACAGGCGGCCGCTTCGCCGGAAGCAGTGTGGCCTGTGAGTTTGTACCGCAAGCGGATGCCTATGCCTACGGTTGTTTCGGGACGCGCTTTCATCAGAATAACAACCGGATCTGCAGCGTCTCCCAAGACTGGGCCAGCGGGGACTTGTATCAGACCCGCGCTGTCGCAGAGGTCATTGACGGCAAGCCGAAGCTGATTGCGACGTGCCGTCCCGGTATCCAGGATTGCGCTGAGGGCAGTCCTGGCTGGAGTACCCGGTCCGGTGATCCGGATGCAGACACGCAACGTCTCTATGACCAGGTCGATAAAACACCCTTGGCCAGGCTGGACGTCGAACTTGACGACCCGCAAGAGTTCGATGATCCGTGGTTGACGCAATGCCTGACAGCGCCCGGTTTTCCATGGGGCCTGTCGGTTGACCTGAACGCCATGTTCGATGAGGTTTATGCTTCGAAAAAACCGGTCGGATTCGAGCAGGTTGATGTCAGCAGCGTGATCACCCGGTATTTTCCGTTGAATACCCGCAAGGCCGCGCTTACCCGGGCATTCACGCCGTCCAGGACGTGGACGATTGTCGAGGACCTGCCCGACAGGCTTGTGATTCGGGACAATCGGGGGCGGGCGATAGTGGACCCTGATGCCAGTTCCGTTGTAATGACTTTCGCGTTCAATAAAGACAGCCTGCTTAGCCAGGTGCACGCTGTTCGTGTAAAAAGCCAGTAGTTGTATGAAGGGGCTCGCCTCGGCTTTGCGCCGGTTCATGCAGGAAGAGAAGGCATCATTGAGGGTCTTCC
The DNA here is from genome assembly GCF_001423155.1 of Pseudomonas sp. Leaf127. Lineage (NCBI taxonomy): Bacteria > Pseudomonadati > Pseudomonadota > Gammaproteobacteria > Pseudomonadales > Pseudomonadaceae > Pseudomonas > Pseudomonas sp. Leaf127. Next base: position 130,144 of record NZ_LMOA01000021.1, read on the forward strand.
CCGGCACTTTTCAATAACGGGTTCTGAAGAAATAAATGACCATGCTCAAGACATCCCTTGGCCTCGCCGTTGCACTGGCATCGACTCACGCTCTTGCTGGGGGTTTTGCCCGCACCGAACAAAGCATCAGCTCCATGGGCAGTGGTCAGGCAGGGCGCGCATCGGCCGCCAACGACGCCGGCACTGTATACGGGAATCCGGCAGGCATGGCGCGCCTGGACGGCACGCAGATCAGCGCCGGCGCCACGTTCATCGACGCCTCCACTGATATCAGTAATGCCAGCGGTCGTTCCACTGGCAGCAATGACGGCGACATGGTGCCGTTCAGCACGGTGCCCTTTGGCTTCTATACGCACACGCTCGATGAGCATTGGTCCTTTGGCCTGGGGGTCTATGCACCGTTTGGTCTGTCGACTGATTACGAAAACGGCTTTCAGGGGCGCATGTTTGCCAGCAAGAGTGACATCAAGGTCATCACGCTTCAGCCCACCGTCAGTTACGCCTTCAATGACAGGTTGTCGATCGGCTTCGGGCCTACCTTCAATCGGATTGCGGGCACGCTTGAGTCAGATGTCACGCTGAATCCGGCCATTGCCGACACCCATGTCAAGGTCAAGGGTGACGATACGGCTGTAGGATTCAATCTGGGGGTGCTGTTCAACGCCACCGATAGCACCCGGATCGGGCTGACTTATCACTCTCAGGTGGATTACAAACTGGACTGCCATACCCAGGTGGCGACGGGCGCGGGCACACCTGCGCCGTTGCTCATGAGCAACCGCTATGACTGCACGCTGAAAGTGAGCACGCCGCAGTCATACGATTTTTCGGTTACCCAGGACGTAACCGATGCCTGGAAGCTCTTCGCGAGTGCGACCTGGACCGGGTGGAGCAGCATGCAGGACCTGAGTCTGCGCAATCAACCCATCTCGGCAGCGCAAGGAGGATCGTTGGCTTCGGCTTTGACGGGCTCCATTCAGGAAGGGCTGAACTGGCATGACACCTGGGCTTATGCCATCGGCACGGCGTATCAGTTGAACCCGCAATGGATCGTGCGCGCCGGTTTGACACTCGATCAATCGCCGACCCGCAACACCGATCGCTCACCCCGTACGCCGACGGGTGACCGGCAGCTGTTCAGCCTGGGAGTTGGTTACAACGCGACGCCGCAATTGACCATTGATCTAGCTTACACCTACCTCAAGGAGGAGCGTATTGACGTCAGTCGCTCAAATGCACTGGCCAGTTACCGTGCAACTTATCAAAGCGACGCTGACATTGTGGGGGTCGGGGCCACTTACCGGTTCTGAGACAGACCGATTGGCCGTCCAGGGGCTGTCCGAATAAACCGGTAGTACAGATGTGCTATTGCCTGAAAACGGTGGTGAATCCTAATCTTCAAGCACCCGCCGTCTATCTTCTATTATCACCTGCGCCCGGAGGCTGTCTTTGCTTAAAAAACTGCTGATCGGTGCACTCGCGATCCTGGCACTCGTATCCGCGATGGTCCTGGTTTTGGCCGTTTTCATCTTTACATCGTTCACGCCCGATCGAACGCCGACGTTCAGTGTGCCGTTGGACATGCAGGGCCCCATAAGCACAACCCGTCTTGAGGTACAGGTGACCGAACCCGATCGTTATGCCGTGACGCTGCGTTATCCCTACACCGGCGGCGTCGAACGAGACAAGGCCTGGGCGCTGGCAGGCGGCGACACCCTCAAGGATGGCGTCTGGAACGAGCGAGGGTCTTCGCTGGTGTTTCAAGTCCGCATTCAAGAAATCCCCAGCGGGGTAGAAGTACTGGACCTGCACGTAATACACCCCAAACTGAACTCATGGGAGAGCAACTACCTGAACGCCGAATTGATCAGGACTACGCTTGAGACGGGGCTTTATCAGGTGTCAGTGCAGCGCGAGGGAAGCCTGGCCGATACGCCTCCAGCCGCTCTTGAAATCCAGTTTAGCAAGGCTCATCGGGCCAAATAATCCCGACGCCCGAAGACAAGGCAAGACCGGTTCCAGTGTCTGGCTTTTTCAAGAAGAAAAGGGCGCGTGTATGTACGACGCCCGTACACCCGTCCATGCATCACCGCCAGCCCAACGGCAGGGTTACTCATGAAAGACCGGAAAAACGCTGAACTGGATCAAGCCACGCTGAGGTTGACGGTGGCGACGGTGGCTATCACTTATGTGTCGCTGATAGGGTTTTTGCCAGGCTACAACGTCGCGCACTATCAGCCCATCATTGCTTACTATGCCGGCTTCCTCGTTATCTCCTTTATCTTGCGCCAATACATTATCAGCCGCCCTGGCGTATTTCCGGCACGCCGGGTATTCGGGATGGTGCACGACTACACCGGCATTTCCGTAGGGCTGGTGGTGGGCGGGGAAGCGACACTGCCCATCTTCAGCGTGATGGTCTGGGTGACGCTGGGGAACGGTATGCGCTACGGCTCGCGTTACCTGGCAATTGCAGCGTCCCTGGCCCTGTTGGCGATCCTGATTATCTATCAGCTGACGCCGTACTGGCAGGCACAGCCGTTCATGGTCCTGATGCTGGTCGCAGTCACGATCCTGGTGCCTGGCTACGCCCATATTCTGTTGGTCAGGACGCGTCAGGCGTCGGAGCAGGCGACCGTTGCCAACCAGGAGAAAGAGCGCTTTCTGGCGCAGGCCAGCCATGACCTTCGTCAGCCCATCCACTCCATCGGCATGTTCACCGCCTGCCTGCGTGCAAGCCCGCTCGGCGATTACGAGCGCAAGCTGGTGGACAATATTGATCGATCCTTGCACAACGTGGCGCAACTGTTCCGCTCCATCCTGGACATCTACACACTGGACAGCGGCAAGGTTTCGGCCAAGTCAGACGTGGTCAACCTGGGCGAAATGCTGGCTGAAATCGCTCAGCAGAATATCGCTGCCGCGCGCTGGGCCGGTGTCGAGCTCAGAATCCGGCCTTGTAACCGGTGGGTGAGGGTGGACGTCACGCTGTTGGCCACCATGGTCCAGAACCTGCTGTCCAACGCACTCAAATACGCGCCAAACCATCCAGTACTGATCGGCGTACGCCGCCACAAAGGAGGATTGTCGATCAGTGTCCATGACCAGGGGCCGGGTATCGCCGCCGAGCATCTTCCTAACGTCTGGGATGAGTTTTATCGGATACGCCACGAGCGTGACAAGGATGTCGAAGGCGTTGGCCTGGGCCTGTCGATTGTCAAACGACTCAGCCAGATTATCGGCGTGCAGATTCACATTGAATCACGCATAAACCGTGGTACCCGCGTGACCATCCACGGCCTCGAAGAAGTCGCGACTCCCGTGCAGCAGCCGCGCAAAAAACCCTTGGGGCACAGCCTGCTCCAGGGCGTCAGGATTTGCCTGGTAGAGGACGATAACAACGTTCTCATGGCCACCGCAGCCTTGCTTGAGCGTTGGGGATGTGTTGTCCAGACCGCCAGCTCGGCGCAAGGGTTGAGCACCGACTGCGACATTATCGTGGCCGATTACGATCTGGGGACGAACGCAAACGGCCTTGATTGCATCGACAGTATCCGCCTGGCCCGGGGCTGGGACGTTCCGGCACTGATTGTCACCGGCCGTGAAGTGGACATCGTCCAGGAGGCATCGCAGTCAAGAGACATATCGGTCTTGTCAAAACCCTTGAGGCCTTCGGAGCTGCGCCTGACCCTGCTGTCGATGTGCGAGAAAACGGCGGAACAGGCCTGAACACATGACCCCGCCGGGCTGACAAGGGCGCGCCTCAACCGCCACGAATCTATCGTCATTACCGATCGTCACGCGCTTGTGCCGTGCCTTTGACGCGCTATTACTGGCTGTTCGGGCAAGCCTGGAGAGGTAAGCCCATATCAGGCCTTCCTGAATCAGCTTTCGCTCATACAGGTTCAGGGAGGCTTCGGTATTATCGACAAGTCGGGCAGGGGCCGGATCAGTCGCAGGCAGAGCGCCGGCATGTGTATCCAGCGGCTGCCAGCTGCACACTGACACCAGGGTGATGAACGCTACTCGCAGCAGTGGCGTTTTCCAGTTCGTGGAAACGCGGGTCGCTACGGTGTCTGGCGTCAATGGAAAAGTCCCTGTGTTTTAGGTGGGGCTGGAATGAGTATGTTAGCCAGCGCAGGCCGATGCCGGTCAACGCAAGTGCTGAACCAGTTGCCAACAGTGCTGCCTGTACTCGAACAGATAAGCCTGGGGTGCACCGAGGGTTCTGATGACTTCGTCGTCAGCCGAAAACTCGGCCTTGATGAAATCCGCACGCATGCGCTCGCCATCGGCAACCAGATCGAGCTTTATTCGAACCAGGTCGCTGGCGTCCTTTTCGGGCTCATCAAAGACCCAACGAGAGTCAACCAGCGCAACCCGGAAGGGTTCAGCAGGACGATGCACGGTTGGGGCACTGTAGGCTTCACGCAAGGCGGGATCGGTGACGAACGTTTCGAAAAAAGTGCCAAAGCCATCGGCCGTTTTTTCGCAGGCTTGCGCCGGCATTGCCGGGCGACTGGGGTCAGCGGCTGTCGGTGTGGAAAAGGCTGCCACGCCGGCACAACTTGGCAACAGCAGCGCCAGCACTGCGCGGGTGAACAGGCGTTGCGCCATGAAGAAGCTCCTCAGTGAGAGACGCAGGTCATAGTCACTAGCGTGGTGGTTGCGCAAGAGGGCATCAATAGTACAGGTGTACTACGAAGAGAAATCCCGGTCAGCGGCCGCTAAATATAACTCTACTAAATGTTCCTTTAGTTTAGTTATCAGTTATTTTTATAGTGTTGCAGTCTGAAAGAACAGGCTGGGCAGCACGTTCAGGAAAGACATCATACCCCTTGCCTGTGATGAACAGACCGGACAGGGCACAAACACCTAACAACGCGGTCTTTATAGACTTCAAGCCCATCAGGATCAACCCCATGCCCATTTATCTGGCTGCTGAAGAGACATTGAACGTAGGACAGGCCTTGGCCGTAGATGCTCCGGCGCAAAAAGGCTTTTTTACGGTGGCCTTCGAAGACGATGGAGACACCGGCTATTTCTATGCACTCGACATGCGTGACGACGATAACCCGGTCCGCGATGCACTGCACATCTACGACGTGGCCAGTGTCTCCGACCGAACCAAGCCGTCGACCGTCAAGGTCGGCTGGTCGACGGACCACACCAAGGCTGTGTTGCTGATCAACGACTATCCCCATGCCGTGTTCGATTTCCAGGCCGAACAAGGCTACTGCCGCACCGGATTTCCGCCACCGGCCAGTACCGGCTGGTCTGTGAGTGGGCATGACTGGGATGACGCGGCGCTCGAACTGTTTGCCTGATGGGCCTTACAGGCCTTTCATGCACTTGCGGACATCCTCATCGATAAGATTGTCGGGCTTCATGCACTCACGCAGGGTTTTTCTGTCAGCTGTTCTATCGAGCTCGCGTGACTCAGTGCGTGCCGGATTGTTGCGATCCCGGCATTGAGGTGTGTTGTTGATCCCGGGTGTGCCCGCCATGACGTCGCAGACAAACGCATTACTGAGCGTTTGCATGTGTTTGCCCAAGGGCTGCGCGACTGAAGAAAGCGAACCGGCCGACCACGCGGGTGAACAGGCGCAAGCGATTATGAGCACCACAGTGCGTTTCATGATTCATCCTTGAATTAGACCGTTGCAACGGCAGAGGCGAGATTATGGCGAGCATTCGCAAGCAATGTCGATTAGCCATCACCTTAAACCACACGGCATCACGTATCTAAAGGACGAGCAACGTGCGAGCACGCCTGACATTTAGTCTATGGGCCGCCTCACTGGCGATCAGCAGCCTCTCAATCGCGGACGAACTTGCGCGCCAGGAGCAGATCAAGGCATTTGGCGCGGCCGGATTCAACGGCACGTCCTCGGCGTGCGAAATCGAGGAAACAGGCAACTACACGCCTGTCACGATGGAGCTGGTCAAAGATCTGAACGGAGACGGCCGGCAGGATGCACTGATCACTGAAGGCAGCGCCTCGTGTTACGGCCTTGCAGGCACGGGGTTCTATCTGGTCAGCCGACAACCTGACGGTCAATGGAAACTCATGGCCAGTGAAAGTGGCTCCGCTGAGTTTCTCGCCAGCAAGGGTCGCGATGGCTGGCCCGATATTCAGGTCGTCGGTCCTGGCTCATGTTTTCCGGTGCTGCGTTACGATGGCGAGCGTTATCGGGTTCACCATCGTATGGGTGACACATGCCATGAATAACGAGTATGGACGGCGGAGGTTTGAAAGCGCCGACGGCTGGGCTTGAAATCGAGCCACCCCGTGGCCAGACCTCTGCATATATGATTACGTATAATGTATATTATGTTAAATCACGTATGCCTGTAAGGGATTGTTGCCCTCGTTCTTGTTGCTATGGTTCGTATGGCCCTCATCTACTGCCACGGAAATGATCGATGTACCACTCGCTGCAACGGAATCGAACGCTCAGAAAAACGCCCTTCGATCTGCCGGCACTGGTCGCCGGTCATGCGCGTTCCCAGGCACAACGGCAATGCTCTACAACCCTGCAACGCACTGGCAATGTTGATTCCAAGAACAGCGCTGACTTCCCGCGCCGCGACACTCAACTGGTCAGGCGCGCATTCAGCCAGAAACAGGTCGTACTCGGCGTATAACTCTCGGGCCAACCCGGGTTCTGCTGCCTTGGGGTTATCTGCGCCGGGCACTTCCATGAAGGCATCTTGCTCAACGTAATGCTCAAGGGCACTGGCGTAATCCTCCAGGCTCGAGTGCGGCTGCTGTCGCTTCTGCACGCTCAAAACGTCTGCAAAAGTCGCCGCTTCCAGGCACGACGACAGACCGTACCGGGCGCCAAAGTCCGACACGCGACGCTCATCGTCTTCATCAAGGTTCGAACCCAGGTAAAAGCGGCTGTCTAACAACGCTGTATCGCCCTGAACATAGACCCAGGCGTATCGCCTCCATAAAGCCTGATCATCAGAGCATGCCGCGAAAGCTTCTACTGTTTCGCGAAAGGAATTGAGCTTGAACATCCTGCAACGGCTCCTGCAAATGGCGCGTGTAATATGAGTAATGGCTGCTGACACGGCACTCACGTCAAATCATGAAGATCCTTGCCATTGGGCTCAGTCACCAGCATCTCGGAAAAACTCACCGTCAAACCTGCGCGTTCAGGTGTACACGCCATCGGCCCGACCCAGTACTGGTCGGCCACGGGAAACGGTGCCAGCCGGATCAGTGACCATTGTTCGCCATCGCTCGACGCCTGAACTTTCATAACGCCCTTGCTGACGGTCACGCGCAGCCAGAAACCCTCTGCGCGTCCGTTGAATGAACCGGTTGCCCAGTCCGACACACCGTCCGTGATGACGGTGCTCAAGAATGGGACACCGTCATTGACCTCTACGGTGATCTTGGCCCAACGCTCTGCGTCGATTCGTACCATAAGACCGGCCTGGTCGTAGAGCGCCTGAAAATCAGCGGACACCTTGGCTTGCGCGGTAAAACCGCCCGTTCGCTGTACACCGAAAAAGTGACCGGTGTCCCGGATAAATCCGTAATGCGTTACCCGCCAGAAATCGCTGCCCGCGTCTGTGGTGAACGACAGCGTATTTGCTGTAGTCGACCAGGCTTTTGGCTCATTTAACCATACGTAACGATCAAACATGTTCATGCCCTGCTTGTTGATGAAGCCGTCTTATTGATCACACTGATGATTATTATCGAAAGGCTCGCCTGTCGGCTGCCAGAACCGACTCCTATAATCGGCCCCTCCGCTTTTACCGTCTGTTTCAGGCGACATTCCCTCAGGAACCCGCATATGCCAAGCGCCCGTCAGGCCCCTCCCGAACATAATCAACAAAGCGTCAGACAACAGTGGCTGGCCATTCTCTCGGTTGCCGTGGGGGCTTTTGCCTTGGTCACCAGTGAGTTTCTGCCGGTAGGCGTACTCAACGATGTCGCCAGCGACCTCGGTATCAGTGCCGGCCACGCCGGCCTGATGATCACCCTGCCCGGCATCATGGCGGCCCTGGCGGCCCCGGTGCTGTCTGTGGGCATTGGGGCGCTGGACCGTCGCTACCTGCTGATCGGCCTGACCCTGATCATGATCATTGCCAACGCGGTCGTGGCCTACGCCAGCGATTTCAACCTGCTCTTGCTCGGTCGCGTGCTGCTGGGCATCAGTATTGGCGGTTTCTGGGCGACGGCCATTGCCCTCAGTGGTCGCCTGGCGCCCAAGGGGGTGGGCGTTGCCCAGGCCACCTCGATCATCATGGTCGGCGTGACCCTGGCCACCGTGCTGGGCGTGCCCGTAGGCACCTGGCTGAGTGGTCTCATGGGCTGGCGCATGACTTTCCTGGTGACCGCGCTGGTGGGCATTCCCGTGCTCCTGGCGCAGATTCTCCTGCTGCCAAGGCTCACGCCGGACAAAGCCATTCGCATCAGCGACCTGCCCGCCTTGTTCATCAATCCCCAGGCCCGGGTTGGATTGATTGCGGTCTTGCTGATTGGCCTGGCGCACTTTGCCGCCTACACCTATGTCGCGCCCTTCTTCAAGCAGAGTGCCGGCTTTGATGGGCCGACGATTGGCTCACTGTTGCTGCTCTACGGCATCGCTGGGGTCATCGGTAATATTTTCGCCGGCTTCGCCGCCAACCGCAGCGTGCGCCATACCTTGTTGCTGATCGCCTTGCTGATCGGCATCAGCACCGCCCTCTTCCCTTACTTCGCCACCACCCTGACGGGCGCGGCGATGCTGATAGCGCTCTGGGGCTTTGCCTTCGGTGCCTTCCCGGCCTGCGCCAGTATCTGGATGTTTGTCGTGGCGCCCAAGGAGGTCGAGCGTGGCATGCCGCTGTTCGTCGCCTTGTTCCAGGTGATCATTGCGCTGGGCTCGTTCTTCGGTGGGCAGATCGTCGATCAACTGGGCAGCTCGGTGCTGCTGAGCCTGGCCACAGCGCTGGTCGGCTGCGGCTTCGTTACAGTGCTGGTGTTGGGACGCAAGGTCAGTAACAGCCTGGTAGCCCAGCCCGGCTGATCATTGCCGAGGGTTCGGCCAGAGGCGGACATAGCCCCTCTGGCCCGCCTGACGATACGCCCATTCACGGTTGGGCGTATCGAGTCCGGGCAAACACATCAGGATCCTGGTCCTGATACTTCTTCATGCGCCGCCATAGCGTCGTGGTACTGATCTTCAACAGCTTTGCCGCCTCCTCGCGATTGCCGCGTACACAGGCCAAGGCCCGGAAAAGCACTTCCTGCTCACTGTCGCCAAGGCCGCCAGGCGGCGCACTCGCGGCAACGGTGGCCGTGGCATCGGGCAAGTCCTCCAGCACCTCCTCCACCCAGTCACCGATCATCTCCCGGCCCTGGCTCATCACCGCCAGGCGCTCGACGACATTGCCCAGTTGGCGAATATTGCCTGGCCATTCGAATGCGCTCAATCGCGCCAGCAACGGATCGCCGACCATGGCGGCTGGCAAGCCAAAGCCTTTGAGCAAGTGGCCAATCAGTTCGGGAATGTCTTGCCGGCGCTCGCGCAGCGCGGGCAATTGCAGTTTCAACACGCAGATGCGGTAGAAGAAATCCTCACGAAACAGCCCCTGTGCCAACAAGTGCGTCAGGCGCTTGTTGCTCGCGGTGATGATGCGGATATCCACCGGCGTGACCTTGTCGTCGCCTATGCGCACCACCTTGCGCTCCTGCAGGGTGCGCAGCAATTTGAGCTGGATGTCTGCCGAGGTTTCGCTGATCTCGTCGAGAAAAATGGTGCCGGTGTGCGCCATTTCGAACACGCCGGCCTTACCTTCGCTCAGCGCGCCAGTAAAAGCGCCTTTGACATAGCCAAACAGCTCGCTCTCCAGCACGCTAGGGGCGAACGCTGCACAGTTGATCGCCACAAACGGCCCCAACCGGCGTTTTGAAGCATTGTGGATGCTCTGGGCAAACAACTCTTTGCCGGTGCCGGTCTCGCCTTCGATCATCACGGTGCTGTCAACGACGGCAAAGGTCTGCGCCAGGCGCTTGGCCTTGATCAGCGCCGGGCTGCTGCCGATGATCGAATCAAAGGTGTTTTCGGCCACATGCAGGCGTGCCTGCCGGCGGCGCATTTTCTGCTCCATGGCCTGGATTTCAGTCTGTTTCTGCAAGGTGGCGACGGCCCCGATCACCTGCTCGCCCAGCGTGATGGGCGCAATGCTGAGGGTCAGTGACAGACGCCCCAGGGTAATCAACGCACCGCGTACCGCCGTCGCCTTTTCCAGCACGCGGCCGAAATAATCCTGCTCCAGCAAGCCGGCAACCGTGTCACCACAGGCCCGGCCGCCCAGGTACTGCGTCGCAACGCTGTTCATATTGGTGATGACGCCCGCGCTGTCGATACTGAAAATGCCCTCGGACACACAATTGAGGATCGACTGGATCATCTCGTAGCGGCTTTGCAGCTCCAGGCGCTTTTGCAGCCGCTCTTGCTCGATCCGCAGCAGGTGCAACGCCTCGTCTATCGCGTCGAAGGCGGCATCGGTGTCGGCCTCGGACATGACGTAGCTCATGCCGCGAATCTTGACCGCGCGCTCCAGGGACAACCCGCCGATTGCCACCTTTATACCGTCGGCCCGCAGCCGATCCAGCTGGGCCTCGGTGGCCTGTGCACTGCCAAAGGGATCGATCAGGCAGATCGCAACCTCAGGCATGAACGGCCGGGCCTTTTCCAGGATCGTCGCATAGCCGTCCGAGGTGGCCAGGAAGGCGATTCTGTCCGACACCTCACGCGCCTTATGGTAGGCATTGATGCAGTCGAAGAACGTATGCCGGACTTCCACGATCGGCACCTGCAGACGCTCACGCAACACGCTGGCGGTCTTGCCACGGCTGATGATCACGCTGGCGCCCTCTTCCACCAGCCGCTGCGCCATCAGGACCGCATCAAGCTGTGTGGCCTCGGCCACCGAGACCTTCAATCCGCGCAGGGACAACGCCCGGTTCATGACTGCCGTCAGAGTGGTGGAGGGAGAAATGACCGCAAGTTGGCTCAGCATTGAAGGTCCCTGATCAAAAGGTACAAGACGGCACGGTATTCACTGGTGAAAGCTTTTGCAATTTATTGAAATGAAACGTCCTTTCATTAGCGCCTGAAAAAGCACTTATAAAAAAATTAAGCGATTGATTTTAATAGCATTAATTCTTTCTAAGAAAGCTGGCACAGCCTTTGCCATTTCATCGGTAACAACAATACAAATAAAAGGAAACAATCGATGAAACTCGTCTTTATCGGGTTCGGCGAGGCGGCCTTCCACCTTGCGCAGGGTCTGCATACCCAGGGCGACCTGGAGATGGGCACCTTTGATGTCAACGCCCGCGACCCTCAGCGCGGTCCCCTGATTCGCCAGCGTGCCCAACAGACCCGCGTCACCGTTTTCGACTCGCTCGAAGCCGCCTGCCACAACGCCCGCTTCGTGGTGTGCCTGACCAGCGCCAGCAGCGCACTGGGTCTGGCGCAGCGCATCCTGCCCTTGCTGCAGGCCGGGCAGACCTACGCCGACATGAACTCGGCCGCCCCGACCGTCAAGCAGGCCATCGATGCATTGCCCAGGGCGGCAGGCGTCGGTGTCTGTGACATCGCGGTGATGGGCACCGTACCGGGCAATAACCATCGTGTGCCAATGCTGCTGGCCGGCGACGGCGCCCAGGCTTTCAACCAGGCGTTCAGCCCTTATGGCATGCGCCTGAGCGTTCTGGCCGCGCCGGCCGGCGCGGCCTCGGCCATCAAGATGCTCAAAAGCGTGGTGATGAAAGGCCTGCCGCAATTGCTGATCGAGGCCTTTCAGGCCGCTGAAAAATTCCACGTCCTGGACACGCTGGTCGAGTCCCTGGGCGACTCGCTCAACGGCAAGACCGTCGAGCAACTGGCCAATACCTTCACCGCGCGGACCCTGATCCACGCCCGGCGCCGCAGCGCCGAGATGACTGACGTGGTGGCCACCCTCGAAAGTGCCGGCGTAGACGCCTCAATGTCCAGAGCCTGCCATGGCCAATTGGAAAAACAGGCCGCCATCGACTGGACCACCCTGCTCGGCCCTGACGCCAGCGACATGGACTACCGCACCGCCATCCAGCACTTGACCCGACTTTCCTGAGGACACCGCCATGAACACTGAATACTACCTGCCCCTGCCCGACCTGATTCCCCAGGACCTGCTTGATCGTTTTCGCCAACTGAGCCCGGCGCAATTGTGCGACGGCATGGCAAAACTGGGTATCGCTCGCAATGGCGCCATGGACGCTGACCTGATGCCGCTGGATGAACGCAAGGTCATGCTCGGCACCGCGTACACCGTCGACACCGAAGACGGCGACAACTTCCCCATCCATGTGGCGGTGTACCAGGGCCAGCCCGGCTATGTGCTGGTCGTCGCCGGCAAGGGCTACCCGGGCCGCGCCTACATTGGCGACTTGATGGCCGGTGCGGCACAAGCGGTGGGCCTGGCCGGCATGGTGATCGACGGCTACGTGCGCGACAAGGTGCCGCTGGCCGGGCTGGACATCCCGATCTATGCCAAAGGTTTCATGCAGCGCAGCCCCGGCAAGCAAGGCCCTGGCAAGATCAACACCCCGGTGACCTGCGCAGGCGTCGAAGTGGCTGCCGGTGACCTGGTGTTCGGCGACTACGACGGCGTCACGGTGGTGCCCCGTGCACGCTTGCTGGAAGTGCTTGAGGCCTCGGAGAAAAAGAGTGCCTACGAAACCCAGCGGCGTGAGGTGATCGACCACTACGTACGCTGCCGCGACAGCGGCGCACCGCTGCCTGAACTGGCGCCTGCCTGGGTCACCGAGCTGCTGCAAGGCCAGTAACTCCTCCGGGCCCGGTGCACAAGCCGGGTCCGCGCATCACCGCCGTACCTCTCAATAAAAATAATAGGTGGAGACGTTCAGATGCTGACAGTTCTGGGCTACGTATTAATAGCGGCATTCCTGCTTCTAGTGATCAAACAGAAACTCTCGCCCTTCACCGGGTTGATCGTGGTATCGCTGGCGGTCGGGATCCTGGCCTGCCTGCTCAACGGCGTGCCGCTCGACACGATCATCACCTGGATCAAGGAAGGCCTGTTCTATTCCAGGGGCACCGACGGAAAAATAGCCCTGGGTACAGTCAATCCGACGGTCATGATCCTCTTCGCGGTGCTGTATTTCAGTCTGATGATGAACGTCGGGCTGTTCGATCCGTTGTGCACCTACCTGATCCGCAAGGCCAACGGCGACCCGCTGAAGATCATTCTGGTCACCGCCCTGACGTCCGCCGTGGTGACGCTGGACGGCGATGGCACCACTACCATATTGATCATCACCACCGCCTTCCTGCCGTTGTACAAACAGATGGGCATGAAACTCTCCAACCTGGCGATGCTGATCATATTGCCCTGCGGGCTGGGCAACTGCCTGCCGTGGGGCGGCCCACTGGCGCGGGCCGCCGCGGTGCTCAATATCGAGGTCAACACCCTGTTCGTGGCGATCCTGCCGATCCTGGGCGTGTCGTTCATCTACGTGTTCATCATGGCCTACATCATGGGCGTCAAGGAGCGCAAACGCCTGGGCTACGTGGCTGGCGAGAAAGTCATCGTGACGCCGCAGCAGATTGCCGGGATGGTCAAGGTCATCGAAGACCACGACAAAGCGTTCAAGCGGCCCAGGCTGTTCCTTTTCAACCTGGCCTTGACCCTGGGCATGCTGGTGATCCTGATCGCCGGATGGGCCAGCGGGGCGGTCGTGTTCATGCTCGGCACGGCATTGGCGCTGACGCTCAACTACAGCGCCGTGGAGCAGCGCGAGCGCATCACCGCCAATGGTGGCGATGCCGTGGCCGTGGCTTCGATCATTCTGGCGGCGGGCTGCTTCCTGGGGATTTTCAACGGCAGCGGCATGGCGGATGCGGTGGCTGTGCACATGGCCAGCCTGATTCCGGAATCCATGGGCAGCCATACCGCCCTGATCTTCGCCTTCCTCGGTGCGCTGGCCTGCTACGCCCTACCGGTGGACGCCTATTATTTCGGCATCCTGCCGGTGGTGGCGCCGATCGCCTACAGCTTTGGCATCACACCAACCGAAATCGGCGTGGCGTCATTCATGGGCCAGGCGCTGCGCTATGCCAGTCCGACAGTGGCCTGGCTGTTCCTGCTGATGAACCGCACCGAGATGAGCTTCGGTGAATACCAGAAAGAGTTTTTCAAATGGTCGCTGCCCATGTTCGGGATCTTCCTGGTCACCGCGATCGTCACCGGTGAGCTGCCGGTGGGCTGAAGCCTGTGGACGGCAGGCTCGCCAAGGCTGCGCGGCGAGCCTGCCGGCACATAACTTGCTCTTCTTGCAGCCATCGCCTGCAGGAGGTCCCCATGCTGCATTCCCACCTCACCACCCTCAATGCCGTCTCGCTGATACTCGGCACCTTCAAGGCGCAAGGCTTGCCCGCCGAAGCGCTGCTGGACGGCAGCGGCATCTGCGCGGCGGACCTGAGCCGTGCCGACACGCGCATTGCCACGCATCAGGAGATGCAGGTATGCACCAATGCCGTGGCCTTGCAGCGTGACATCGGCCTGGTGGTCGGACAGCGCATGCATGTCTCGTCCTACGGCATGCTCGGCTATGCCCTGCTCACCAGTGCCACTTTCGGTGACGCTTTACGCCTGGCCCTGCGCTATCCGGCGCTGCTGGGAACACTGTTCGAGCTGAGCCTGGAAGAAGATGGCGAACGGATCTGGTTTACCGCGGGCGACTACCGCGAGAATCCGGCCCTGACCGCTTTCAATGTCGAGCTGTGCCTGGGGTCGCTGAAAGTCATCTGCGACGACCTGCTCGGCCATTCATTGCCCCTGCTGGGCGCGCGTTTCGAGCACGACGCGCCGGACTACCAGGCGCGCTACGCCGACTGCTTCGACTGCCCGTTGCAATTTCAGGCAACCGCCAATGCGTTTGCCTTTGACAAGCGCTGGCTCACCCAGCCGTTGCCGCTGGCTGACACGGTGACTCACCAGGCCATGGTTGAGCGCTGCCGTAAACAGAACACCGAGTTCATCGGCCGCGAGACCTGGCTGGGACGGGTACGCCAGTTACTGGCGGCACAACTGCATGCCGCCCCCGGGCTGGATGGGCTGGCCCGGCAGATGAACTGTTCGGCCCGCACCCTGCGGCGGCACTTGCACGACCTGGGCTGCAGCTATCAGGAACTGCTCGACGAGCTTCGCTTCGAACGCGCCAAGCAACTGCTGGTCCAGGACCGTTGGCCGGTCTACCGCATCGCCGAGGCCCTGGGCTTCAGCGAGACCGCGAGCTTTCGCCACGCCTTTGTACGCTGGAGTGGCGTGGCGCCGAGCCAGTTTCGTGCATGACGCCCCATTGAAGGGCGAATTGCGGACAGACAATCTGGCCATATTTATCCCCTTTTGGCCGCCCCTGCCATTCTCATAAACCGCGCCCACGGCAAGACTGCAGGCACCGACACCGCCTGCAGAGAACAACAAATGCTCACGATCTACTCCGATGATCACCACCTGCACCACGGTCGCTGTGAACTGATGGACGGGCAGTTGATGCCCTGCTTTGAAATGCCCTCGCGCGCCGACCATGTATTGCAACGGGTCAAGGACCGCCAACTGGGCCCGGTACAGGCGCCGCAGGACTTCGGCCTGGCACCGCTGCAACGCATCCACAGCCGCGATTACCTCGAATTCTTCCAGGGGGCCTGGGCGCGCTGGGCTGCCTTCGGCCAGGACGGCGACCTGCTGCCGTTCACCTGGCCCGCCCGTACCCTGCGCCGCGTATTGCCCACCAGCCTGCACGGCCAACTGGGTTATTACAGCTTTGACGGCGGCGCACCGATTACCGCCGGCACCTGGCAGGCCGCCTACTCGGCAGCGCAGGTCGCGCTCAGCGCCCAGCAAGCGATCCAGCAAGGCGCCCACAGTGCCTTCGCCCTGTGCCGTCCGCCGGGGCACCATGCAGCCGAAGACTTGATGGGCGGTTATTGCTACCTCAATAACGCCGCCATTGCTGCCCAGGCCTTTCTGGACATGGGCCACAAAAAGGTCGCGATTCTGGATGTGGATTACCACCACGGCAACGGCACACAATCGATTTTCTATGCGCGCAGCGATGTGTTGTTCGCCTCGATCCACGGCCACCCGGAGGCGGAGTTTCCATTTTTCCTGGGCTACGCCGACGAACTGGGTGAAGACGCAGGCGTGGGCTTTAACTTCAACTACCCGCTGCCGGCCGGCTCTGGCTGGGAGACCTGGAGCGCAGCGCTGGAACAGGCGTGCACGGAAATCGACTATTACGATGCTGATATCGTCGTTGTGTCCCTGGGCGTGGACACGTTCAAGGACGATCCGATCTCAAAGTTCAAGCTCGACAGCCCCGACTACCTGGCGATGGGCGCACGCATTGCCCGCCTGGGCAAACCCACGCTGTTCGTGATGGAAGGCGGTTACGCCGTGGAAGAAATCGGCATCAATGCCGTCAACGTTCTCGAAGGTTTTGAAGGGGCAGCGCCATGAACATGCTCAAGTCACTCATCCTCTGTACCGCCGTCATCGGCGCGGTCGCGCAGGCCGAAGAGAACACCCTGCGGGTCTACAACTGGTTCGACTACATCACCCCCAAGGCCCTGGAAGATTTCAAGGCACAGAACAGCGGCATCAAGCTGGTGTACGACATCTTCGACACCAACGAAGCGCTGGAGGCCAAGCTGCTCACGGGCAATTCCGGGTATGACGTGGTGGTGCCGTCCAATGTGTTCTTGGCCAAGCAGATCGAAGCCGGCGTGTTCCAGCCGCTGGACCGCAGCCGCCTGCCGAACTGGAACCACCTCGACCCCAAGCTGATGAAGCTGATCGAGGCCAACGATCCGGGCAACAAATTCGCCGTGCCCTACATGTACGGCACCATCCTGATCGGCTTCAACCCGGACAAGATAAAAGCCGCGTTGGGCACCGACGCGCCGGTCGACAGCTGGGACCTGATCTTCAAGGAAGAGAACATCAGCAAGCTCAAGCAGTGCGGCGTGGCCTTGCTCGATTCGCCCTCGGAAATCCTGCCACTGGCATTGCAGCACCTGGGCCTGGACCCCAACAGCAACGACCCCAAGGACTATGTCAAGGCTGAAGCGCTGTTGATGAAAATCCGCCCTTATATCACCTACTTCCACTCCTCCAAGTACATGGCCGACATCGCCAATGGTGACATCTGCGTCGCCGTCGGTTACTCCGGCAGCTTTTCCCAGGCCGCCAACCGCGCCAGGGAAGCGAAGAACGGCATCAACGTAGACATGCGCCTGCCCAAGGAAGGGGCACCGATCTGGTTCGACATGCTCGCCATCCCCAAGGGCGCCAGAAACCCGCAGGACGCCTACACCTTCATCAACTACCTGTTGCAACCCCAGGTCATCGCACCGATCAGCGATTTTGTCGGCTACCCGAACCCGAACAAGGACGCCACCGAGCAGGTCGACCCTTCGATCCGCAACAACCCCAACCTGTACCCGACCGAGGCAGCCATGGAAACGCTGTATACCCTCAAGCCCCTGGTGCGTGATGCGGAGCGGGCCAGGACCCGGGCCTGGACCAAGATCAAGGCAGGCACCTGATTACCCTGCCTGATTCAGGAGCCGGAACAGTCAGTGGCCGGCAGGGGCACCCAAGCGTGCCCATGCCGGTCAGGGACCTTATTGATTGTCGATGTCACCGATGGCTGTGATGTTCATCGAGGGGGCTGGCTCGCCAGCCTTGGCAGCAGCCTTCTTCTCCTGAACAACGATGTAGAACTCCTCACCATGCTTCACTGCACCGTACAGCACCGCTTTCTCGATCAGTTCGCTGCCGCGCAGGTGACGCAGCATCATCGGGTCCTTGCGCAGGTCGCGGTACAGCGCCAGACAGAGAAAGACCATCACGACCACAAAGGGCAATGACACGACAATCGTCAGGTTCTGCAAGCCTGTAAGGGCTGCGCCCGGGTTTGCCGGGTCGCCAATCACCAGCATGATCGCGGCAACAGTGCCGGTCAGCGCCCCCCAGAAAATCACCGTACGCCGTGACGGCGCTGTCGTGCCGCGCTCCGAGAGCGTGCCCATGACCAGCGATGCCGCATCCGCCCCCGAGACGAAAAAGACAGCGACCAGCACCATGACCAGCACAGAGGTTATCGACGACAGCGGATAGCTGTTCAGGAGTTCGTAAAGCGCGTGGTTACTGTTGACCACACCGTCCACCAGCACCAGGCTGCCCTCGCGCACCGCGTCGATACTGGCGCCACCGAAAAGGGTGAACCAGATCAGGCTGACCAGGCTCGGAACCAGCAACACGCCACTGACAAATTGCCGGATGGTGCGCCCACGACTGATGCGGGCGATAAACATGCCGACAAAAGGCGTCCAGGAAATCCACCAGGCCCAGTAGAACACGGTCCAGCTGGCCAGCCAGCTGTCCATCTGCGGCCCGCCACTGGCACTGGTGCGCGCCATCATTTCCGGCAGCAGTTTGATGTAGATACCGATCGAAGTCGGCAACAGGTTCAACATCAGCAGTGTTGGCCCGACCAGAAAGACAAACACGGCCAGTATCAGCGCCAGAATCATATTGATGTTGGAGAGCCACTGGATGCCTTTGCCGATGCCGGAAACCGCCGAGGCAACGAAGGCAATGGTCAACACCGTGATAATGACAAGGTAGAACGCCTTGCCGGGGTGATCGATCCAGCCGTTGTATTCGAGACCGCCTGCAATCTGCAGGGCCCCGAGCCCCAGTGAAGCGGCCGAGCCGAACAATGTGGCAAAAATGGCCATCATGTCGATCGCGCGCCCCAACGGCCCATTGGCATGATGGCCGATCAGGGGGCGGAAGGCGTTGGAGACCAGCTGTGAACGTCCGCGTCGAAAGGTACCGTAAGCGATCGACAGGCCGACGATGGCGTACATTGCCCAAGGGTGCAGGGTCCAGTGGAAGAGCGTGGTCGCCATTGCCACTTGCATCGCCTCGTTCGATTGACCGATGGCCGATCCGGGCGGTGGCGTCATGTAGTGAGACAGCGGCTCGGCAACCCCGAAGAACATCAGGCCGATGCCCATGCCGGCACTGAACATCATCGCCACCCAGGAAATCGTCCGGAACTCGGGCTCTTCGCCATCGCGCCCCAAAGGAACCCTGCCGTACCGGCTTGCCGCCAGCCACAGCACGAAGACGACGAACAAGGTCGATGTCAGGACAAAGAACCAGCCGAAATGCACGATGACCCAGGATTGGGCGGTAGACGCACTCGCCGCCAGGCTTGCCTGGTTGATGATCCCCCAGAAAATGAACGCGATTGCCGTGAGACTGGTAATACCGAATACGATCCAGTCGATCCGGCCTTCAAGATGACGGTCCTGCCGTGCTTCTTCACTTTTGGAGGGGTCGGTTACGCCAAGCGCCAGGGTTTCAGCGTTGTTTTCGGTTGCCATCAATAGCCATCCATTTTGGGGAATCTGCAGGTTTTTCTTGTTTTATCGGTAACACTGCATGCAATGGGCGCGGTGCCCACTGGAGACCCCCGGATTATCCGGCTCTCGTTCCCTCCTCTTGTTCTGGGAACGGCGTGGCGCGAGCTTTGAACGACTCGCGCAACACGACGTGTCCCCTCAATGCCCCATCACCTCTGCACCCACCGGCCTGTCACCTTGCGCAAATCCATGAACCCGCGCGCGCGACGCAATGCCCAGGCTCAGCAGCAGCAATAGCAACAAGGCCCAGGGAAACGCCCCCGCCCCCCATTGTCCCAGCAAGACGCCCCCCAGCAATCCACCGCCGGCAATGGCGCTGTTCCAGACAACCACGTTCATCGACAACGCCACATCAGCGCCCTCACCTGCCGAATCGGCCAGCGCTGTCTGCAACAGCGTGGCGGCGCCGCCAAAGGTCAGGCCCCAGATAAAAACCCCGATGTAAATGGCCAGCACAGAACCTGCAAACATGCCCAGGAAAACCGAAACCGCGGCAAAGGTGGCGAGGCTGGCCAATACGGTCTGGCGCAGATGCCGATCAACCAGCCGCCCGGTGATCCAGATGCCCACCAGGGCCGCGACACCAAATGCCAGCAACACCCGATCCACCTCATCCGCCAACCCGGCCCTGGAAACAAAGGGCGCGACATAGGTGTAAAGAATGTTGTGCGCCAGCATCCAGGTGAAGACCACCCCGAGTACCGGGCGTACGCCTGGCGTGAACAAGACCTGGCGCAAGGCCAGGCGTTGCGAAGCGGCCTGGCCTGGGTAATCAGGCACCTTGACCAGCACCCAGACGATCAACAGCAGGGTCATCCCGGACATCAGGCCAAACGCCAGGCGCCAGCCCATGGCACCACCCAGCCAGGTGCCCAACGGCACGCCCAGCGACAAGGCGATGGGCGTTCCCACCATCGCAACAGCCATCGCACGGCCCTGCAATGACGGGACGACCATACGGCGGGCATAACCGGCGATCAGGCTCCAGGCCAGCCCCGCAGAAACACCCGCGAAAAACCGTGCGATCAAGGTCAGCCCGTAACTGGACGACAGCGCGGTGACAGAGTTGAACACCAGAAAACCGACAATCGCCAGCAACAGCACGGTCCGGCGCCGCCAGCTCTGCGTGGCGATGGTCAGTGGGATGGCCGCCAACAGCGACCCCAGGGCATAAACCGTCACCATCTGCCCGGCAAAGGATGCCGAGATTCCCAGGCCATTGCTGATCTGGGGTAGCAACCCTGCGGGTAACGTCTCGGTCACGATGCAGATAAACCCCGTCATGGCCAGCGCCAGCAGTGCCGCCAGCGGAAGCTTTGGGTCTTCTTTCTCATCTGTTGCCATTTGATCCTCCTCACTAATATACCGATCGGTATAAATATAGGGAGAAGCTGTCAGGTGGTCAACGACTTATGTATCGATTAGTATCCAAGTGCATTCAACGGAGAACCGACATGGCACAGATGGGACGCCCACGCACCTTTGACCGTGATGTGGCAGTCACTCAGGCATTGCACCTGTTCTGGGAGCATGGCTACGACGCCACCTCCCTCAGCCAGCTCAAGGCGAGTATCGGTGGCGGCATTACCGCCCCCAGCTTTTACGCAGCCTTTGGCTCGAAGCAGGCGCTGTTCAAGGAGGTGATGGAGCGTTATCTCACCACCCACGGCCGGGTCACCGACAGCCTGTTTGACACGACGCTGCCCCCCAGAAAAGCGATTGAACTGACCCTGCGACGCTCGGCACGCATGCAATGCGAGCCCGGTCATCCCAAGGGCTGCCTGGTGTCACTGGGCCTGATGAGCGCGTGCTCGGACGAGAGCAAAGCCATCTCTCAGCCTCTGGTGCAGGCGCGCGAGCAGAACCGTAAAGGTATGGTGGCCTGTATCGAACGCGCCATGGCTGCAGGCGAACTGCCCGAGACGGTAGTCCCCACGGCGCTTGCTGCGGTATTCGACAGTTTTCTTCTGGGCTTGTCGACCCTGGCACGCGATGGTGTCACGCATGCAACCCTGGACGCTGCAGTGACTCAAGTCATGGCGCTATGGGACAGCCTGTGCCTGAATACGAACGACACGTAACGCTCCAAAACTGCACACTCAGTGCATCATTTCTACCCACGCAAGACTTCCCAAGACGCAAAAAAGCTCAAACAAGAACTATCTTTTACTTGAAAATCAAATAGATAGACTTTGTGGCCTGCATATTGCTGGTTGAAGCCTGCCGCTCCCTGCGGTATTCGCTTCCCCCTCATGCATGTGAAGGGTGACCAGCCCCAACGATGCGGCTGCGTCTTCAAGTGAAGCGACTCACATCCCCAGCCGACAGCGTCGTCGGCATATGAAATCAGGCCTCCTTCCCCCTCGCCTGCATTTCTCCCCCAGACCTCTTCGCATTGATCACCCACCCTCGAACCTGACCGTGTTCGGTGGCGTCGATGTGCAGGCTCTGGTTTCAGGAGTCTTCCGAATGGCTATGAATCGTCGAACTTTCCTGCGTTCGTCCGCTGTTTCCGCGGCAGCATTGTCCACCTTGAGCCTCAAGAGCTTCTCGGCACTGGCCGCCGGGGATGCGATCAATATCGCCTCGCTCTACGACAACTCCGGCGGTCTGGACATCTACGGCAAACCCATCGTCGACGCCCTGACCTTCGCGGTCGAAGAACTGAACGCCCAGGGCGGCCTGCTGAACCGTCCGCTGAACCTGATCAAGTACGACACCCAGTCGAACATGCAGCTCTATGCACAATACGCCCAGCAGGCCGCGCTCAAGGACCGTGCAGCGGTGGTGCATGCCGGCATCACCTCGGCCTCGCGCGAGGTCGTGCGTCCGGTGCTGGACCGCTACAA
Source organism: Pseudomonas sp. Leaf127 (assembly GCF_001423155.1). NCBI lineage: Bacteria > Pseudomonadati > Pseudomonadota > Gammaproteobacteria > Pseudomonadales > Pseudomonadaceae > Pseudomonas > Pseudomonas sp. Leaf127. The sequence continues at coordinate 152,510 of NZ_LMOA01000021.1, forward strand.
GACCCTGTACTTCTACAATAACCAGTACGAAGGCGGCGTGTGTGACCGCAACTTCTTCGGCACCGGTGTCACCCCCGGCCAGACCGTCGAGAAGCTGGTGGCCCATGTTACCCAGCAGTGGGGCAAGAAGGTCTATATCGTCGCGGCGGACTACAACTACGGACAGATCGTCACCGCCTGGGTCAAGAAGTACGTCGAGCAGGCCGGCGGGCAAAGCGTCGGTATCGAGTTCTTCCCGCTGGATGTGACCAACTTCGGGGCGACCATCTCCAAGATCCAGGACGCCAAGCCCGATTTCGTCTGGTCGGCACTGGTGGGCGGTGCGCACATGTCGTTCTATCGCCAATGGAAAGCGGCCGGCATGACCGGCAAGCTGCCGATTGCCTCCACCACATTCGCCGGCGGCAATGAGCACATCGTGCTGTCGCCCGAGGAAAGCAACGGCATCCTGATCTGCCAGAACTACGTCCAGGAACTGGCCACGCCGCAGAATCAGGCCTTTGTCGAGCGTTTCCACAAGCGTTTCGGCGCCGACTACCCGTACATCACCGAACTGGCGATGGGCGCCTATCAGGGCATGATGCTGTGGGCCGAAGGCGTTCGCCAGGCCGGCAGCGTCGAGCGCATGGCGGTGATCGAGGCCCTGGAGAAAGGGATCAGCCTGGACCTGCCCAGTGGCAAGGTCAGCGTCGACCCTGCCACTCATCACTGCGTGCTCGACGTGCACATCGCCGAAGTGCGCGATCGCCGCCTGGAAGTGGTCCAGAGCTTTGCCCAGCAAGCGCCGTCGGACACCGCTGCGGTGTGCGACCTGGTGAAGAACCCGCGCGACGCAAAACAATACAGCATCGCGCTGTAAGGAGGCGGTCATGGATTGGGCTGCCATTTTTTCCCTGCAGATCGTGGGCGCCATCGCCACGCTGGTGCTGCTCAGCATCGGCCTGGCAGTGGTGTTCGGGATGATGAAGATCATCAACCTGGCCCACGGTGAGTTCATGATGCTCGGCGGTTACGTCGCCGTGCTCGCCACCCATCACCTGCACGTGCCCATCTGGATTTCGATCCTGGTGCTGGCGCCCTTGAGCGTCGGCCTGTTCGGCATGCTGGTAGAGCGCCTGCTGGTGCGGCACCTGTATGGCCGCATGATCGACACCATGCTCGCCACCTGGGGCCTGAGCCTGGCGCTGACCGGTGCGGCCACCATGCTGTTCGGCAACACCACGGTGGGCATCAGCTCGCCGCTGCCGGGTATCAGCATCGGCGCTTACCAAACCAGCGGCTACGGGCTGTTCGTGATTGCCGTGGCGGTGGCGGTGCTGTTGGGCATGTGGGCGCTGCTGCGCTTTACCCACTTTGGCCTGTGTGCCCGCGCCACCATGCAAAACGCCAGAATGGCGGCCGCCCTGGGCGCCAACCCCGGGCGTATCTACAGCCTGACCTTCGGGCTGGGTGCGGCGCTGGCCGGCCTGGGCGGTGCAGTCCTGGCGCCGTTGACCGGCGTCATCCCGACCTTGGGTGCCAGCTACATCGCCAAGGCCTTTATCACCGTGATCGGCGGCGGCAGCGCGGTCATCACCGGCACGCTCAGCGCGGCGGGTGGTTTCGGGCTGATCAGCCAGGTCGTGACCTTCTTCAGCACCCCGGTGTTCGGTGAAGTGGCGCTGTTGCTGGCGGCCATCGTGCTGATTCGCGTGTTGCCCCAGGGCATTACCGGTCGTGTCTTTCGGAGGGCGTTCTGATGCCTGTCGATACCCGCATGCTATTACCCGTGCTCGGCTGCGTCCTGGCCACCGGGCTTGTAGTGGTCCTGCCACAGTGGCTGGACCTGTTTACCCTGTTGTCCCTGACCATCTACCTGGTGATGGCGCTGCTGGCGCTGAGCCTGGCCTTTATCTGGGGCTTTGGCGGCATCCTGTGCTTTGGCCAGGCAGCGTTCTTCGGCCTGGGTGCCTATGCCTATGCCATCGGGGTGCTCAATATCGGCGACAGCACCTGGCCGGTGCTGCTGGCCATTGCGGTGCCGGCACTGGTGGCCGCCGCCATGGGCTACTTCATGTTCTATGGCGGCATCAGCGACGTGTACCTGGGCGTCATCACCCTGGCAGTCACCTTGATCCTGTTCAATGTGATGAACTCCACCTCCGGGCCCGAGTACCACATCGGCAGCGCCTTGCTGGGCGGCTTCAATGGCATCCCGGCGATTCCCACGCTGAACGTGCCGTTCAACCCCGAACAGGTGTTGGCGCCGGAAACGTTATTCCAGGTGATCGGCGCCACGCTGATCCTCTGTTACCTGGGCCTGCGCGGGCTCCTGGCCAGCCGCTTCGGCAAGGTGGTGGTGGCGATTCGCGAAAACGAACAGCGTGCCGGCCTGCTGGGCTACGACACGCGCCTGCACAAGCTGATCGTGTTCAGCCTGGGCGGCGGCATCGCCGGGCTGGCCGGCTGCCTGTTCGCCAACTGGGGCGCGTTTGTCAGCCCCGGTGTGTTCGGGCTGGCGCAGTCGGCGCAGATCATCATCTGGGTCATCGTGGGCGGGCGCGGCACCCTGTTCGGGCCGATCCTGGCCTGCATCGGCATTCAGGCGCTGATGGCGCGCCTGGGCGAGCAACAGCACATCGACAGCGGCTTTGTCCTGGGGCTGATCCTGCTGGCCTTCGTCATGCTTTTGCCACGTGGCCTGCTGCCAACCCTGAGCGCCTGGGTCACGCGCCTGTGCCAGCGCCGTCCACGGCCTGTACCGACACAGGAGCCTGCCCAATGAGCCTGTTGCAAACCCAAGGCCTGGGCGTCAGCTTCGGCGGCGTCCATGCGGTCAAAGAAGTGGACTTTACCCTGGAAAAAGGCGAACTGCGCTGCCTGATCGGCCCCAACGGCGCGGGCAAGAGCACGTTCTTCAAGATGCTCAGTGGCCAGTTGAAACCCACGCGTGGCGTCTGCCACTTCAAGGGCCAGCGTATTTCCGGGCTGGCACCGCACCAGGTGGCACGCCTGGGCATCGGTATCAAGACCCAGGCGCCCAGTGTCTTCGACGGCCTGGATGTGCTGGAAAACCTGCGCCTTGCCGCCAGCCGCCGGCAAGGGGCCGGTGAGGCCCGCGACACCGCCGGGCAGACTCTGGAGCGCATCGGCCTGACCGAGCTGCGCTCGCGCCTGGTCGGTGACCTCGCCCATGGCCAGCGCCAGTGGGTCGAGCTGGGCATGATCCTGGCCTCGCGCCCGGCGCTGGTGCTGCTGGACGAACCGGCCGCCGGCATGACCTATCAGGAAGTGCGCAAGACCGCCGCGCTGATCAAAGAGATCAATGCCCACAGCACCATCGTGGTGGTCGAGCACGACATGGCGTTCATTCGCCTGATTGCCGGCACTGTCACCGTGTTCAATCAAGGCGCGATTCTGGCCCAGGGCAGCTTTGCCGAGGTGACCCAGGACCCGGCCGTGCGCGAAGCGTACCTGGGCAAGCAGGAGATCAAACATGCTTGAAGTCATCGGTTTATCGGCCGGCTACGGCCGTATCCCTGTGCTGCGCGACATTCGCCTGAGCTGCGCGGCGAATACCTGCCTGGGTGTACTGGGCCGCAATGGCATGGGCAAGACCACACTGTTGCGCGCCTTGATGGGCGAGCTGCCAGCCATGGCCGGCAGCCTGCACATGGCCGGCAAAAACCTGAGCAAGGCCGCCGCCCACCAGCGAGCCCGTGCCGGCATCGGCTATGTGCCCCAGGGACGGCAGATCTTCGCCCACCTGAGCGTGCGGGAAAACCTGCGCATGGGCTGCGTCAAGGATTTTGCCCAGGCCGACGCCACCCTCGAGCGCATCCTGGCGTATTTCCCGCGCCTGCAGCGCCTGCTCGACCAACCGGGCGGTGCGCTGTCCGGGGGCGAGCAACAACTGCTGGCCCTGGCCCGCTGCCTGTGTGGCGCACCGGACATCATCCTGCTGGACGAGCCCACCGAGGGCATCCAGCCATCGATCTGCGACGAAATCATCGAAACCCTGCAGCGCTTGCGTGTGGAACAGCACCTGGCGGTGATCCTGGTGGAGCAGGACATCGAGTTTCTCAGTGCCTTGTCCGACCGCATCCTGATCATCGAGAACGGCCAGCTGGTGGACGAGGTCGACCCGGCCAGCACCAGTGCCGAGGCCATCGCCGAGCGCTTCATGGGCTTTCACGCATAAGGAACCTGTCATGTCTATTCAACGCCCTACCCTGGATGAGCTCGCCGAGATCGGCCACCGCCTTGGCCTGGAGGCCGGCGAGCCGTTGCTGCGCGAGTACGCGGACATTCTTGAAGCGGTCTGGCAGGACTACGACCGCCTCGACACCCTCGCCAGCCCGCCGCCAGCCTTGCGCTACCCACGCGGCCCCGGCCACATCCCAGAGCGCAACCCCTACAACGCCTGGTACGTGCGCACCGACATCCAGGGCGCCGCCACCGGCAAGCTGGCCGGCAAGCGCGTGGCGCTCAAGGACAATATCTGCCTGGCTGGCATCCCGATGATGAACGGTGCCTCGACCTTGCACGGCTACGTGCCGGACATGGATGCCACGGTGGCCACCCGCGTGCTGGACGCCGGTGGGCAAATTCTGGGCAAGGCCCATTGCGAGTTTTTCTGCGTGTCGGGCAGCAGCCACACCAACGCCACCGGCGCGGTGCATAACCCGCGCAATCCGGGACATTCCACCGGCGGCTCATCGTCGGGCTGTGCGGCGTTGATTGCCGCGGGTGAAGTGGACCTGGGCATCGGCACCGATCAGGGCGGTTCGGTGCGCATCCCGGCGGCCTATTCCGGTCTCTATGGCATGAAGCCTACACACGGGTTGATTCCCTATACCGGCATCATGCCCATCGAAATGACCCTGGACCACGCCGGGGTCATGAGCGCCAACCTTGCCGACAACGCCTTGATGCTCGAAGTGCTGGCCGGCGCCGATGGCCTGGACCCCCGACAGGACCGGGTGGTGCCGACCCAGGCTTACACCCAGGCGCTGGGCAAGGGCTGCGCGGGCCTGCGCATCGGTGTGGTGCGCGAAGGCTTCGGGCACGCCAACTCCGAGGCCGATGTCGACGCGGCCGTGCGCCGTGCGGCGGCCCTGTTCGAAGACCTTGGCGCCCGGGTCGAGGACGTCTCGATCCCGCTGCATGCCCTGGGCCATGCGATCTGGACGCCGATTGCGGTGGAAGGCACCACCCAGTTGTTGCGCGGCTGCAATTACGGTTCGAACTGGAAAGGCCTGTACGTCGAAAGCCTGATGCAGGCGCAACAGGACTGGCAGCGCAAGGCCGGGCAATTTCCCCATGACCTGAAAACCTGCCTGCTGGCCGGTGACTATGCCTACCAGCGCTATGGCGGCCGCTACTACGCCAGGGCCCAGAATGCTGCGCGGCAGTTGCGCGCCGCCTACGACCGGCAATGGCAGGACTTCGACGTGCTGTTGATGCCCACCGTGCCGCTCAAGGCACCGAAGTTGCCCGCAGCAGACGCCTCGGCCAGCGAGTGGGTGCAACGCGCGCTGGAAATGAACGCCAACACCGCGCCGTTCGATGTCACCGGTCACCCCGCGCTATCGATTCCCTGTGGCCTGGCGGCCGGTCTGCCCGTCGGCATGATGCTGGTGGCGCGCGACTATGCCGAGGCCATGCTGTACCAGGTCGCGCACGCGTTCGAACAACAGATCGATTGGGAAAGCCTGAGCTCATGAACACGGACTACAAAGTCGGCCTGCTGTTTTCCCGGAGCAGCCTGACGGCAGCCTCGGAAACCACCCAGGCCAATGCCACGCACCTGGCCATTGCCGAGGTCAACGACGCTGGCGGCCTGCACGGCCGGCCGCTGGTGGCGGTGGATGGCGACCCGGGCCCTGAGCCTGCGGACTACCGCGACAGCGCCCTGCGCCTGTGTGACGAACAGCAGGTGCAGGTGCTGTTCGGTACTCACATGTCGAGCACGCGCAAGCTGGTGCTGCCGGTGGTCGAAAGCCGGCGCCGCTTATTGTTCTACCCCACCCTTTACGAAGGATTCGAGTACTCGCCTTATTGCTACTACACAGGCTCCGCGCCGAACCAGAACTCGGTGCAACTGGCGCGCTACGTGCTGGCGCATTTCGGTAACCGTGTGCTGTTCGTCGGCGGCTCGTACGTGTACCCCTTCGAGTCCAACCGCATCATGCGCGAGCTGTTCGAGCAGGCCGGTGGCGAGGTGGTGGATGAAATCTACCTGCCGTTCCATGCCACCGCCGAGGATTTCGAGCGGGTGATGCAGCAGGCACGGGCCACGGCGCCGGACGCGATCTACTCGACCATCGTCGGCAGTGACATTCCGGCGCTGCACCGCGCCTATCGGCAGGCCGGCTTCGATCCGGCACGCATGCCCATCGTCAGCCTGGCCACCAACGAGGTCGATGTGCTGCGCATGAGCGATGAAGAAGCCGAAGGGCATGTGTCGGCGGCGCCGTGGTTCTCGACCTTGCAGACCCCGGCCAGCCAGGCATTCGTGGCCCGTTACCGGGCGCGCTTTGGTGACCAGGCCCCGCTGACAGCCGGGGCCGAAGCGGCGTATTTCCAGGTGCACCTGTTTGCCGAAGCGGCACGCCGGGCCGAGGGTTCGTCCATCGACGCCCTGCGCCAGAGCCTGGCCGGTGCGCCGTTCGACGCCCCGCAAGGGCGCGTGCAGATCGATGCCGACACCCAGCACACCTGGCTGTGGCCACGCATCGCGCGCCTGGACGCCAGGCGCCGCTTCGAGCTGGTGGTGCAGAGCGAGCAACCGGTCAAGCCCAGCCCCTATATGGTCGACTACCAACTGGACGGGCAGCCATGAGCGCCGGGAGGGACAGATGAATAGCGCCCCTTCGCTGTTGCGCGAACTCAAGGGCCTGCGCGTGCTGGTGATTCACCCGGTGGACGCCGAGGCGCGTGTGGTGCTCGACCAGTTGCAGCGCATCGGCTGCATCGTCGAGCAATGCTGGCCGGTGCCTGCGTGCCTGCCGGAACACACCGACGTGGTGCTGCTGGCGGTGGAACTCAGCCAGCGCCTGAACACCCAGGCGCTGGTCGAGGGCCTGAGCGAGCAGGCACCGCCGATCATCGCTGTGGTGGGGTACGAAAACCCCTCGATGCTGCAACTGGTGCTGGAAACCCAGCCGGCGGCGGTCATCGAGCGCCCACTGCGACCCTTCGGCCTGTTGACCCAGTTGCTGATGGCCCGCGCCGCCTGGCGCGCACGCATCGACATGCTCGCCCAACTGCGCAAATTGCAGACCCGGCAGCCGGCGGTCTCGAAGATTTCCATGGCCAAGGCCCTGTTGATGGCCCGCCACCGCATCGGTGAAAACGACGCCCACCGCCGCCTGCAACGCGATGCCATGGCCAGCCGCACCAGCATGGAAGCGGTGGCCCAGACCATCATCGATGCCGGCCTGCCGCCCCAGCCCGACTAAGCACTGCGGTGCATCCAGAAATAGACAGAGGTTCTTTATGCAAGCCTTCAATTTCAGTACCACTGCCCACCTGATCTGCGCCATCGGCGCGGCGGCCAGACTGGCCGAGCATTGCGCCGAACGTGGCGCACGCAACGTGCTGCTGGTGACCGACGCCGGCATTGTCCGCCATCACCTGCTGGACACGGTGCTGCCTGGCTTTGCCGCCGCCGGTATCAACCTGCAGGTGTACAGCGACGTACTGGCAGACCCGGCCGAAGCGCTGGTGCTGGCCGCCACGGAACAGGCACGGGCCATGAGCGCTGACCTGATCGTCGGCTTTGGCGGTGGCAGTTCCATGGACATCGCCAAGCTGGTCGCCTACCTGGCGCATCCCGAACAACGCCAGGGCCTGAGCGATATCTACGGCGTCAACCAGGCCAGCGGCACCCGCCTGCCGTTGATCCAGGTGCCGACCACGGCCGGCACCGGCTCGGAGGTCACGCCGATCTCTATTGTCACCACCGCCACCGGCAAGTCCGGCGTGGTATCGCCGCAATTGCTGCCGGACCTGGCCATTCTTGACGCGCAACTGACCGTGGGCCTGCCGGGTCCTGTGACCGCGGCAACGGGGATCGACGCCATGGTGCACGCCATCGAGGCCTACACCAGCAAGCTGCGCAAGAACCCGATCTCCGACCTGCTGGCCCGCGAAGCCCTGAGCCTGCTGAGCGCCCACCTGGAACAAGCCGTGCGTGAACCGCATGACCTTGAGGCCCGCCAGGCCATGCTGCTGGGCGCGTGCCTGGCCGGGCAAGCCTTTGCCAACGCCCCGGTGGCCGCGGTGCATGCACTGGCCTACCCGCTGGGCACCACCTTTCACCTGCCCCACGGGCTGTCGAACGCGCTGGTACTCAATCAGGTGCTGGCGTTCAACCTGCCCGATGCCCGCGAGCACTACGCCGCACTGGCGCCTTGCGTGCTGGGTGAGCGACTGGCCCCAGGCGACGCGGCCGCGCAGTTCATCGACGAGCTGCAGCGCCTCCATGCCGCTGTCGGCCTGCCGTTGCGCCTGCGCGATGCCGGGGTCACCCTGGAAAGCCTGCCTGAACTGGCCCGCAGTGCGATGCAACAGCAGCGCCTGCTGGTCAATAACCCGCGTACTGTCCTGGAAGCGGATGCCCTGGCGATTTACACCGCCGCCTATTGACCCCGGGGGGCGCTTGTCGGCGCCCCCGGCTCGATCCGGTAATACGCCTGCGCAGTCCCCTGGAAAAAAGCCTCCTGCTGCGCCGGCGTATCCTCGGCCAGAAAATCCGCCATGTGCCGTACCAGGTCGCCATAACCGATCCGCAACCCGGCCACCGGAAAGTTGCTGGCAAACATGCAGCGATCATGACCGAACAGCGCCAGTGTCTCGCGCACGATGCGCCGGTTCTCATCGACACGCCAGCCCGGCTCCGGCAAGCCGAACTCCGAGACCTTGACTGCCACCCGCGGCAGGCGTGCCAAGGCCTGCATGCCCTGCCGCCAGCCGGCCAGGCCTTCAGGACTGCGGTCCCAGGGCAGCCCGGTATGGTTAAGGATCACCGGCAGGTCAGGAAAGCTTTCCAGCAACTGCGCCGCCTCCTCCAGGTGCCACCAGGGCACGCGCAGGTCCCAGGACAGTCCATGACGTTGCAACAAGCGCAAGCCGTGGTGCCAGGCAGGATCCTGCAAGCTGCCCGGCGCGCCCTTGACCGCATCACGCAGTGCAGCGCCCTTGGCGGTCACGGGTTTGCAACGGATACCGCGCAGCAACGGCGATTGGGCGTGCGCCTCCAGCAGCGCCTCGGCCACGGCCTGATCGGTCAGCGGTGCCCAGGCCACCAGCGCCGTGGGCAACGATGAGCGGGCGTGCAGCGCGGTCAGCCACTGGGTTTCTTTCAGCGGCTGCCCGCGCTCATGCTCGGCCTCGCAATGCACCGAGGCCACCAGCCGAAACTCACGGGCATCATGGCGCAGGTCTTCGGGCAGGTAGTTGCGGCGCAGCGCCTGGTAGTCGCCCAGAAAGAAGCCGGGGTCGCCCTCACCCTGCAACCACGGATACGCCAGCCGGGACAGGTCCCAGAGGTGGTGATGGGCATCGATCAGGGCGAGCGGCGTCATACCACGATCACCTGCGACACGTCGGGCTCCAGCAAGGTATTGAAGTAGCGGGTCACTTGCCGGGTCTGCAGGTCGAGCATGCCGACGCGCTGGTCCTTCAAGGTCACGAACGCCAGGTCCTTGGTGGGGTGAAAGCTCATGGCAATGGCGGTGCTGGCCAGGTCGATGCGACCCAGCTCGTTGAGCGCAGTGTCGAACACCGACAGCGAGGTTTCGCCGTAGTTGGTGACATACAGCCGGTCATTACGGTCACGGTAGATGCGCGTCGGGTCGATACCGGTCTTGCCCCGGGCGACAATCTCCAGGCTGTCGGTGTCTACGGCCACGATCGAGTTGTCACTGCGGGTGGCCACGTACAGTACTTTTTCGTCGGCACTGAAGCAGTTGCCCTCAGGCCGTCCACCCGGTTGCAACGGTTGTGGCGCCTGGGTCGGGTCCTGCGGCTTCAGGCGCGTCACCGTGTTGCTGAGCAGGTTCAGGGCAAAGGCTGTCTCGCCGTCGCGGGTCAGGGCGACCAGGTGACTCTTGTAGCCGCCCGAGGGAATGGCCCGGTCCGGCACGTCACGCTCTTGCGGCGCATCGAAGATCAGCAGGGTCGAATCGCCTTCGCTCAGCACGTACAGACGGCCTTGCTCATCCATGGCCAGCCCGTGCGGGCGGCGATACGGCCAGATGTCCAGCGTGCGCACGTGCTTGCGCGCCTGCAGGTCGATGACGAAGATCGAGGTGCCACCCTCGCCTTTATGGCTGGAAGTTTCAATGCCGTAGTGGCCGACGTAGGCATAACGGTTTTGCGCGTCCACGACGAACTCATGGGGAAAGTCCGGCAGGCGGATGTGCTCCAGGGCATCGCCGCTTGCAACGTCATAGAAACTGAAGGTATGGGCACATTTTTCAACCAGCAACAGGATTTCACGACTCATATCGATACTCCGCAAGGGATGGCAATCAGCAATGGATGACAATCAACGTTCGCAACGCACAGGCAGGAACAGCGCCAGCACAGCGGCCAGGGCCAGGGACATGGCCAGGGCATAGATGCCGGCGCCCTGGTCGTAATAGGTGATCAACAGACCGACGATGTACGGGCCGCAGAACCCGCCCAGGTTACCCAGCGCGTTGATCAGCCCGCGTGCACCGCCTGCCGCTTCGGCGCTGAACAATTTGGGCGGAATGGTCCAGAATACGCCCGCCGCCGATTGCAGGAAAAAGCCGCAACCGACCAGCGCACTGTAGGCCAGCCAGATGTTTTCACGCAGCACCACCGACAAGAACAGGCACGCGGCGAACCCGGCCAGGGGAATGCAGACGAAGATGCGCCGCTTGCCGGTGCGGTCCGAGAGGTTGGAAAACAGGAACATGCCGGCCAGCGCGCCCAGGAACGGCAGGATCGACAGCATCCCGACCATGCCCATGCCGCTGTGGGTCAGGTTCTTGATGATGGTAGGCAGCCACAGGGTGAAGCCGTAGATGCCGAACTGATAGAAAAAGTTGACCGCAATCAGATGCCAGAGGGTGCTGTCCGGCAGAATCTCGCGCAGCGACTGACTGCCCTTGCCTTCCTCGCGCAGCCTCTCCTGCTCCTCACGCAAGGTGTTGACCAGGTAATCGCGTTCTTCATCCGAGATCCACTTGGCTTCCTGCGGCCGGTCGCTGATGGTGAAGCACCACAGCACCATGACCAGCGCCGACAGCACGCCGGCGACGATGAACAGCATGCGCCAGTCATAGACCGCAATGATCCAGCCGGCCAATGGCGCACTGATGATGCCGGCCAGCGGCACGAACATGATCACAATAGCGTTGGCCCGACCGCGCTCATGGTCCGGGAACCAATTGGCAATCATGGTCAGCACCACCGGCAGCATGCCGCCCTCGGCCACCCCGAGGGCAAACCTCAGGATCAGCAGCTCATACTCGTTGCGCACAAAACCGGTGAGCACCGAAAGCACCGCCCAGGCCAGCAGCGACCAACCGATGAAGGTCTTGCCGCTGCCATGCACGGCCAGCTTGCCGCCCGGCACCTGCAAGAACAGGTAGCCGATAAAGAAAATACCGCCGGCAAACCCCACCATGCTGGCCGGCACGCCCAGGTCGCTGGCCATGCCGCCGGGCATGGCAAAGGCGATACTGATGCGGTCCATGTAAGACATGATGCACGTGATCAGAATGGGCGGAATGACCCGCAGCCAGCGCTGGTTGGCGACCCGCGCACCGGCGGTGGTCGAGGCGCGGACATCGACGTTATCAAGGGTGCTGCTCATGCGCAGGCCCTCCGCGCAGTCGAATGACTTGCAGCGGGAGCCACGTTGGAAGTGTCCGTCATCATGGTGTCCTTTTTAATTATTGTTGTCAGTCGTCGGTAACGCAGTGATAGGGATGACGAGGCCTCAAGCGGCGTGTGTCGTGCCCTCCTCGGCCTGCCCATCGACCAGGCGCCGTATACCCAGCGGATTGGCGTCCTTGAGGGCATCGGGCAACAGGGCGTCGGGGTAATTCTGGAAACACACCGGGCGCAGGAAACGGTCGATCGCCAGCGAGCCCACCGAGGTGCCGCGCGAATCGGACGTCGCCGGGTACGGTCCGCCATGCACCATGGCATCGCAAACTTCAACGCCGGTCGGGTAGCCATTGAGCAGGATACGACCGACCTTTTCCTGCAAGGCCTCAAGCAGCCAGGCATGGCTGGCCAGCTCTTGCGGCTCGCCGATCACGGTGGCGGTAAGCTGGCCGCTCAGGCCCTCGATGGCTTGCTTGAGCATCGTTTCATTCTCCAGCTCGACCACCACGGTGGCCGGACCAAAGACTTCTTCCTGCAACACTTCATCACCGTCGAGCAAAAGGCGCGCCTGGGCCTGGAACAGGTGCGCGCAGGCCTGGTTGCCCTGTTGTGCCTGCCCGGCCAGAAGTTGAATCCCGGGATGCGCCTTCAGGCGTTGCAAACCCTGTTCATAGCTGGCCAGGGTGCCGGTATTGAGCATGGTTTGCGGCGCCTGGTCGGCCAGGTGGGCGCCCAGTTGCTTGATAAAGGCGCTGAAGGCCTCGCTGCGCACGCCAACCACCAGGCCCGGGCTGGTGCAAAACTGGCCACACCCCAGCGCCACCGAACCGGCCAGCTCGCGGGCAATCCGCTCGCCATGCAGGCTGAGGGCTTCAGGCAACACGAACACCGGGTTGATGCTCGACATCTCGGCGAACACCGGAATCGGCCGTGGCCGTTGCGCCGCCAACTGGCTCAGGGCATTGCCGCCCTTGAGCGAGCCGGTAAAGCCCACCGCCGCCATCGCCGGATGACTGACCAGCCACTGGCCGACGCCAGCGCCGTAAATCATGTTGAACACGCCCGGTGGCATGCCGGTGTGTTCGGCTGCGCGGATGATCGCCTCGGCCACGCGCTCGGCGGTTGCCATATGCCCGCTATGGGCCTTGAACACCACCGGGCAGCCGGCGGCCAGCGCCGAAGCGGTGTCGCCGCCGGCGGTGGAAAAGGCCAGCGGGAAATTACTGGCACCAAACACCGCGACCGGGCCCACCCCGATGCGCATCTGCCGCAGGTCCGGCCGTGGTAGCGGCTGGCGCTGCGGCAAGGCGCGGTCGATACGGGCGCCATAGAAATCGCCGCGGCGCAGTACCTTGGCAAACAGGCGCATCTGGCCGCTGGTACGCGCCCGTTCACCCTGGATACGCGCCGCCGGCAAGGCGGTTTCGGCACACACCAGGTCAATGAACCCGGCCTCCAGTGCGTCCAGTTCGTCGGCGATCCGGTCCAGGAACGCCGCGCGTTGCCCGGCCGGCAGGTTGCGGAAAATCGGATAGGCCGCTTGCGCCGCGCAGGCGGCCTGGTCGACCTCGGCTTCGGTGGCCTGCACGAAGGCATGCGCCAGCGGCTCGCCGGTGCTGGCTGCCACGCTGTGCAGCAGAACCGTGCCTTGCGCGCTGCGCTGGCCGTTGATGAAATTGTGTCCGTAATGGGATGACATGAAAGCTCCTGGGGCCAGGGCGGCGCCCGCTCGGGCGACGCTCGCCGGCCAGTGATCACTCGATGATGTTGAATTCGCTCAGGTACTCATCGGAAATCTCAAGGCCCAGGCCGGGCGTGTCATCGTCAAGCTGGATAAAGCCATTGACCGGTTGCGGCTCACCCTTGAACACGTAATAGAACAACTCGTTGCCGACCTCGACATCGAACACCGGGAAGAACTCGGCCATCGGTGAGGCGGTGGTGGACATGGTCAGGTGGTAGTTGTGCATCTGGCCGGCATGGGGAATGACCGGCACCGACCAGGCCTCGGCCAGGGCGTTGATCTTGCGTGCCGCGGTGATGCCACCAACGCGGTTGGTGTCGTACTGGATCACATCGACCGCACGGCGCTCCAGCAGGTCCTTGAAGCCATAGGAGGTGAACTCGTGCTCGCCGCCGGAAATCGGCATGATGCCCATCTTCTTGAGCTCGATGTAGCCCTCGATGTCATCGGCGATTACCGGTTCTTCGAGCCAGCGCGGCTCGAACTCGGCCAGCTTGGGCAACATGCGCCGGGCGTATTCCAGGGTCCAGCCCATGTAGCATTCCAGCATGATGTCGACATCGGGGCCGGCCAGCTCACGCAGTGCACGCACTTGTTCGATGTTGCGGCGCATGCCGGCCGGGCCGTCCTTGGGGCCGTAGCCAAAACGCATCTTCAGTGCGTTGAAGCCTTGGTTCAGGTAGCCCTGGGCCTCTTCCAGGAACAGGTCGAGGTTGTCGTTGGCATACAGCTTGGAGGCGTAGGTCCAGATCTTGTCCTTGGTGCGCCCGCCCAGCAGTTTGAACACTGGCTTGTTGACCGCCTTGCCCATGATGTCCCAGACCGCGATGTCGATGGCCGAGATGGCGGCCATGCCAATGCCCTTGCGGCCCCAGGCGTGGCTCTGGCGGTACATTTTCTGCCAGATGTATTCGTTGTCGAACGGGTCTTCACCGATGGCGATGGGCGCCAGGTAGGTGTCGATGATTTCCTTGGCGACCCGTGGGGCCAGGGCGCAGTTGCCGATGCCGACGATCCCGGTGTCGGTTTCTACCTCGACCACCAGCCAGCCGTGGAAACGGAACGAGCCCATGGCATCGCCACGCTCGAACAGGATGTCGCTGGCATTGGTGCAGAAATGCGCCTGGGGCGGGACGACCTTGCCTTTCCACTCGAATACACGGGTACGGATCGCTTTGATTTTCATGCGTCAGGGTTCCTGTCTTTTGTAGTTGTTGTCGACGAATCGATGAACCGATTTAGCCAGTTGCCCGCCGACGCGGATAATCACTTATCCATATCCAGTGATAGCTACAGGTAATAGGTTGACGCAGATGGTCGATGGCGGGGTTATAGGAATCTGCCCTTGAGTACGTGCGGGGTAGGAGCGCGCTCTGCCCGCGACCGAGTGCGAAGCGCTCGCAAAATCTGCCGAACGCCAAAAATTTACAGTTGTGAACACATTCGAAATCTACGAAACGCCACAATTTTACGACTGCTGCGCAGCCGGTCGCGGGCAGAGCGCGCTCCTACGATCGGTGCCGGCAAGCGGGCGCCGCCCATAAAAAAACCGCATGGCGTGCAGGGCACGGCATGCGGTCAAGGGGGTCGTTGAAACCTTTACGGTCAGGCGTTGTTGCGCCCCATGCGGCAAGCGATCTCGAAAGCCTGGCGGATGGCGCCCGGGTTGGCCTTGCCTTGGCCTGCGATGTCGAACGCGGTGCCGTGTGCCGGCGTGGTAATCGGGATCGGCAGGCCGCCCTGTACCGTGACGCCACGGGAGAAACCCATCAGTTTGATCGCGATCTGGCCCTGGTCGTGGTACATGGTCACCACCGCGTCAAAGGCGCTGGCATCACCCTGCACCTTGAGAAAGATGGTGTCGCCCGGGTACGGGCCGTCGGCGTCGATGCCCTTGGCCTGGGCGGTGCGCACCGCCGGGGCAATGATGTCGATTTCCTCGCGGCCGAACGAACCATTGTCGCCGTTGTGCGGGTTCAGGCCACACACGCCGATGCGCGGTCTGGCCAGGCCGTTGCGTTTGAGCGCGGTGTCGATCAGTTCGATGGCCTGCACCACCTTGTCGTGGCTGAGCAGGCCCGGCACCGATGACAGCGCCACATGCGAGGTCACCCGCGAGGTCCAGAGGTTGTCCAGCACGTTGAACTCACAGAACGGCCCGGCAAACCCCAGCCGTTCGGCAAACCAGTGCAGTTCATCGCTGTGGTCCATGCCGGCCATGTGCAGCGATGTTTTGTTCAGCGGCCCGAACAACACCGCATCCGTATTTTTGGCGGCGGTCAGGTCCAGAGCGATGGCCAGCGTGTCCAGGCAATAGCGACCGCCCTTGGCCGTGGCCTCACTGCGTGCAAACTCACCTTCGGTGTCACCGCGATAGTTATAGAACAGCGGCGTGTCGTCGCTGAAGTCCAGGTCTTGCACCGAGCTGACATGACGATACGCAAACTCGGCGCCGGCCAGGCTCATGCCACGCTGCAGCTCGGCTTCGTCACCGATCAGGATGACCTGCGCCTGGCGGCGCGCCTGTGGTTCGGACAATAGCCGGGCGATCAACTCAGGGCCGATGCCGGCCGGGTCTCCCAGGACCATCGCGATGCGGGGCTTGCTCATAATTGACTCCTCAGGGGGTGTTCAGGCCACGCGGTGTCGGTGGCGTCATATTCGCAACGGTAGATGCGCCGGGCATTGCTGTAGAACAGGCGTTGCTGCTCGGCCTGTGGCAAATGCCGCACGATCTGCTTGAAGCCGGTATAGATGTCGTCGAACGAGCCGCACAGGCTGTCGACCGGAAAGTTGCTGGCAAACAACGCTCGCTCGCTGCCGAACATGGCAATGATCTCGCGCACGATCCAGGCATTGTCATCCGCGCGCCAGGGCTTTGCGCGCTGGCCAAGGCCTGAGATTTTCACCACCACGTTGGGCTGCCCGGCCAAGCGCGCCATGGCCGCGTGCCAGCCGGCCAGGCCCTGCTCGCTGCGGTCGGAGGGCAATCCGGCGTGGTTGAGAATCAGCAAGGTCTGCGGAAAATCCCGCGCCAGGCATTCGGCCTCGGGCAGGTTCCACCACGGCGTCTGCAAATCGAAATGCAGCTGCAGCCCCTGCAAGGCGGAAAACCCATGTCGCCAGCGCTCGTCGCTCATCAGGCTGCGGCGCTGACCGACTTCGGCCGGCGACTCAGGCCCGCCCGGTTTGTGCCGCACGCTGCGCACACTGGGAAAGGCGGCCTGTTCGGCCAGCAAGGCCAGCGCCTCGGGGTGATCGAGCCAGGCTTGCGCCACCACGGCATTGGGCACGCCATAGCGGCGGCGCAGTTGCTCGACGAACCGGGTTTCGCCCACCGGGTCGGCCGGGTCCCATTCGGTTTCGACATACACCGTCTGCACCACGTTGTGGCCGGCCGCATCGGCGAAGTATTCAGGCGGCAGGTAGCGCCGCTTGATGGCCGAGTAATCGCCGTAGCGAAAGGCGATGTTCGCCTCGGGCGCCAGCCAGGGGTGATAGTTGGTCTGCGGGTCCCAGAAATGGTGGTGGGCATCGACAATCGGACCGTTCCACAACTCAGTCATGACGCACCTCACGCGGGCCGTCGAGGCTGATGAACAAGGTGCCGACCACGAACAGCGCCGCACAGATGGCGAAGAACGTCAGGGCCGCGCCAAAGCCGCCAAAATACTGCAGGATCAGGCCGACCAGGATGGGCACAAAGATGCCGCCGATGCTGCCGGCCAGGTTCATCACCCCGCCGATCAGACCGACCCGCGCAGGCGCGGCCAGCAACGACGGAAAGCTCCAGTACAGGCTGCCCCACATCAGAAAGAACGCGGTCATGGCCAACAGCGCCACGGCCGCAAGCGGATTGCTCAAGGTGGGCAGCAGCAACAGTGCCCCCAGCGCAATCACGCCGGAGAATGTCAGCAGGCCCTTGACCGCCAGGCCGCGTCGCACACCTCTGCGGATCAGCCCGTCACACAGAAAGCCACCGGCCAGCGAACCCAGCGCGCCGCAAATGAAGATCGCAAAGGTCGCCGCGCCAATGCCCTTGATATCAAAGCCGCGCGCCTGGGCCAGGTAGCTCGGGCCCCAGGTCAACAGGCCGAAATAGACCATGGCCCAGCTGGCGCGGCCGATCAGCAAGGCGGCCAGCGAGCGTGGCGCGATGCCCAGGCCCTTGACCGGCACTTGCGCGGCTTCGGCCACCGGGGTTTCACGCCCGGCCTGGATCCTGTCCAGTTCCTGACTGTTGACCTGCGGGTGCAGCGCCGGGTCGTCACGCAGGTAACGGTAGGCCAGCCAGGCCAGGGCCAGGGTGGCGATGCCGGCGATCACGAAGGCCAGGCGCCAGGAATCGAGCACGGCAATCAGGTAGGCAATCAGCAGTCCGCCCAGCGCCACGCCCAACGGGCTGCCGCTATCCATCATCACCGCGCCCCGGCTGCGCTCGCTGGGCGCCAGCCACAGCGAAATCAGCTTGCCGCCCGACGGAAACAGCGGCGCTTCGGCCGCGCCCAGCGCGACACGGGCAAACAGCAGCGACACCCCCCCGGTGGCAAACCCTGCCAGCACCTGAAAGGTGCCCCACAGCCCGGTCGACCAGGTGATGACCCGGCGCGGCCCGAAACGGTCAATCATCCAGCCGCCCGGTATCTGCAATAACGCATAGGCCCAGAAGAAGCTGCTGAGGATCAGGCCCTGCATGCTGGGCGACAGCGAGAATTCTTTGGCGATGGTCGGCATGGCGATCGACAGCGATACGCGGTCGATCAGGTTGACCATGGTCAGCAGGAAGATGATGGCAAAGATGCGCCAGCGTACGGTGCTGGCGCGAGCCACCTGGCTGAGCGCCGGGTTGGCTGAATCAGGCTGGGCACCTGCCGTTGGCATGTGCGTGTCACCGGGACGGGTCATGGTGATCCCCCTCATGTCATTGTTGTTGTTCTGATGATGCCGAGCCGTACTATCGAAGCCGCACCGATAACCGTCTAATCAAAAATTGAAATACACCGATAGCCTTGGGTTATAGGTGCATTCCTCCTTCCTTTCAGTCCAGCGATCACGCTATCAGACGGCCACCGATAGCCCAGGGTTATCGGTGTATGTTTTGTTTTGACTAGACGTCCCCTGCCCGTTCTTCCCACACTCCTCTGCAAGCGTTGCGCGTCACCCGACGGTCGCGCTACGGTTTTTCGATAACAACTACAATAAAAAGAGGTATCACCATGCCACTCGCATCGACCTGCGGTGTACGCCGTGCCTTGCTCGGTTGCACCCTGCTCTGCGCCAGCACCCTGCCTGCCATTGCCCTGGCCTGGCAACCGGAAAAGAACCTGGAAATCGTCGTTGCCGGCGGCCCCGGCGGCGGGACTGACCAGCTCGGGCGGCTGATCCAGTCGATCATCACCACCCACAAGCTGCTGGACGTCAATACGGTGGTGCTCAACAAGGGCGGCGGCAACGGCGCCGAAGCCTTCCTCGACATGAAGATGTCCAAGGGCGAGGCCGACAAGCTGGTGATCGGCACCAACAATGTCTACCTGCTGCCCCTGGTGGCCAAGCTCGGTTATCAATGGCAGGAACTGACCCCCATTGCCGCCCTGGCCGAAGACGACTTCGTCCTCTGGACCTACAAGGACGCCGCCTGGAAAGACGGCGCGGCCTTCTATGAAGCAGCCAAGACCGATCCGTCGAAAATGCGCATGGGCGGCAGCCAATCCAAGGATGTCGACCAGACCCTGACCCTGCTGCTGAACAAGACCACGGCCAGCAAGCTGGTGTACATCCCGTTCAAGAGCGGCAGTGAGGCGGCCACGCAACTGGCCGGCAAACACATCGCCGCCAACGTCAACAACCCCGCCGAGAGCATCAGCCAGTGGCGGGGCGACCAGGTCCGGCCGTTGTGCGTGTTCAGCCAGCAGCGCATGCAATACACCGCCAAGGTCGCCGGCGACCAATCCTGGGCCGACATTCCCACTTGCCATGAGCAAGGGCTGGGCATCGACCAGTACCGCTTCCCGCGCACCGTGTTCATGCCCGGCGACATCACCGCCGAACAACGTGCGTTCTACACCGAGCTGATGCGCAAGGTCAGTCAGGCGCCGGAATTCAAGGCGTATGTCGCGCAGAACGCGCTGGTGCCGACCTTTCTGGAGGGCGAGCAGTTGACCGCCTATATCGAGCAGGACACCGCCCGCGTCACGCCGGTGTTCAAGGATGCCGGCTGGCTGCAAAAGTGACCCGCCCCGCTGTCATCCCTGTCCGCGCATGTGCGCCTGGCGGTGACAGCCTCACCAATGAGGTGATCCATGTCTGATACGTCGCAAACGCCGGCGCTGGTCGGCACGCGCTGGGTGGAACTGGGCCTGGCGCTGTTCACCGGCCTGATCGGTGCCGTGGTCATGTACGGCAGCCTTGAGCAAGGCATCGGCTGGGGTGATTCCGGTCCCGAGCCTGGCTACTTTCCGTTTTACATCGGCCTGCTGCTGGCCTGCGCCAGCCTGGGTAACGGCGTACTGGCGCTGATTCGCTGGCAGGCTTTGAGCGTTGCCTTTGTCAGCCGCGCTGCTTTTGGCCAGGTGCTGTCGGTGTTTGTGCCGATTGCCGTGTTCGTCGCGGCCATGCCGTTTACCGGCATCTACATGGCCTCGGCGGTGTTCATCGCCTGGTTCATGTGGCGTGACCGCCTGCGCGCCAGACCCTACGGCCTGCTGACCATCGTGGCGGTGGCAGGCGGCGCAGTGCTGGCCAGCTACCTGATCTTTGCCCTGTGGTTCAAGGTTCCACTGGATGCCGGCCCCCTGGGCGACTGGCTGACCCTGGCCAGGAGAGCGCTGCAATGACTGAGTTCGAATCATTGATGCAAGGCATGAGCGTGATCATGACTCCGGGCCATATCGGCCTGATGGTGATCGGCGTGCTGCTGGGCATTCTGGTCGGCGTGCTGCCGGGCCTGGGGGCTCCCAACGGGGTGGCGCTGCTGTTGCCACTGACCTTCACCATGTCGCCGGTGTCGGCGATCATCCTGTTGTCGTGCATGTACTGGGGGGCGTTGTTCGGCGGTTCGATCACCTCGATCCTGTTCAATATTCCCGGCGAGCCGTCCTCGGTGGCGACCACTTTCGATGGCTACCCCATGGCTCGCGAAGGCCGCGCGGCCGAAGCCTTGACCGCTGCCTTTACCTCGGCACTGATCGGGGCACTGGCGGGCGTGTTGCTGCTGACCTTCCTGTCAACGCGCATTGCCGAGTTCGCCATGTCGTTCAGTTCGCCGGAGTTCTTCGCCGTCTACCTGCTGGCGTTCTGCACCTTTATCGGCATGAGCAAGAACCCGCCGCTCAAGACCGTGGTGGCGATGATGCTGGGCTTTGCCATGGCCGCGGTGGGCATGGACACGGTGTCGGGCAACCTGCGCCTGACCTTCGACCAGCCGTGGCTGATGACCGGCATCAGCTTCGAGGTGGCGGTCATCGGCCTGTTCGGAATTGGTGAAATCCTGTGCACGGTCGAGGAAGGCCTGGTGTTTCGCGGTGAGCATGCGCGCATTACGCCCATGACCATCCTGCGCACCTGGGCCAGGTTGCCGCGTTACTGGCTGACGATCGTGCGCAGCACGCTGGTCGGCTGCTGGATGGGCATCACACCGGGCGGGCCGACCGCAGCGTCGTTCATGAGCTACAGCCTGGCGCGGCGCTTCTCGAAGAACCGCGAGCGCTTCGGCAAGGGCGAAGTCGAAGGCGTGATTGCCCCGGAAACCGCCGACCACGCCGCTGGCACCAGTGCGTTGCTGCCGATGCTGACCCTGGGCATACCGGGCTCGGCCACCGCTGCCGTCATGCTGGGCGGCCTGATGATCTGGGGCCTGCACCCGGGTCCCACGCTGTTCGTCGAGCAGCACGACTTTGTCTGGGGCCTGATTGCCAGCATGTACCTGGGCAATGTGGTCAGCCTGATCGTGGTTCTGGCCACCGTGCCACTGTTCGCCTCGATCCTGCGCATTCCGTTCTCGATCATCGCGCCGATCATCATCATGGTCTGCGCCATCGGCGCCTACTCGGTGCACAACTCGATGTTCGACATCGTGCTGATGCTGGGCTTCGGCGCCCTGGGGTATCTGTTCAAGAAGCTCGGCTATCCGATCGCACCGCTGGTGCTGGCGGCCGTGCTGGGTGACAAGGCCGAGGATGCGTTTCGCCAGTCGATGCTGTTCTCCGATGGGCAACTGGGCATCTTCTGGTCCAACCCGCTGGTGGGCGGGCTGACCACCGCCGCGCTGCTGATGCTGTTCTGGCCGCTGATTTCCAGGGCGCTGCGCAGTGCCCTGGGCTGGCGCTCCAGTCGCGCCGGCAAGCCTCAGTCGCTGTCTTGAGCGTCAGTACTGGCAGAGCCTGGCATTTCTTGTCAGGCTCTGCGCACCCTTTACCACGAACCGGCCCGATGACCCAGATTCCTGCTGCCAACGTAATCCACAGTCGCCTGCGCCTGCGCCAACTGCGCCTGATGCTCTCTCTGCAGGAGCTGGGCTCCTTGCGCCGGGCGGCCGACCATATCGGCATGACCCAGCCGGCGGCCACCAAGATGCTGCACGAGGCCGAAGACCTGCTGGGCGTCGAGCTGTTCGAACGCCTGCCGCGTGGCATGCGCCCTACGCCGTTCGGCGAGACAGTGATTTATTACGCACGCATGGTGTTCGCCGAGCTGACCGGCATGCGCGAAGAACTGGTGGCCCTGGAATCAGGCAACCTGGGCCGGGTCGCGGTGGGCGCCATTCCGGCGCTGGCCTCAGGTCTGTTGACGCGTACCATTGCCAACCTCAAATCCAGCCACCCGCGGCTGTCGATGAGCATCCAGGTCGACACCAGCGACGTGCTGGTCCAGGCCCTGTTACAGGATCAGCTGGACGTAGTGCTGGGCCGCATCCCCAGCGGCGCACGGGCCGAAGAGCTGATTTTCGACAGCCTGGGCGAAGAAGAGCTGTGCGTGATCGCCGGTGCCGGGCATCCACTGGCAAACGCTGACAGCCTGAGCTGGGCCGAGCTGCAAAACATGACCTGGGTGCTGCAACAACACCCCAGCCCCATGCGCTCGATCATCAATCAGGTGTTCCACAATGCCCGCGTGGACATTCCGGCGAGCATCGTCGAAACCACCTCGATCATGACCCTGTTGTCGCTGATCCAGCAGACCGACATGCTCGGCGTTACCCCGGTGTCCGTGGTCGAGGACTACCCCGGCCGTGACCTGCTCGCCATCCTGCCGATCAACTTCGAGGCCCGCCTGCCGCCGTATGGCCTGATCACCCGTCGCCACCGTATCCAGTCATCGGCCATGCAGGCGTTTATCCAGTCGGTCAAGGCCGAGCAGGCGCTGACGAAGCGCTGAGCATCCAGCGCCCCGGTAGGAGCGCGCTTGCCCGCGACCGAGTGCGCAGCGCTCGCAAAATCTGTGAAACGCTGAAATTTTACGACTGCTAACGCAGCCGGTCGCGGGCAAGCGCGCTCCTACACGTGCCCGGTGGCTGCCGTGGGTTTCAGAGCAATCCCTGGATCTCGGCCACCACCTGCCGGGTCGCCGCTTCAATTGTTCCGTCGTTACGGCACAGCACCCAGCCCTGATCGGCCGCCGCGCGTTCGAACGCCTCGGTGCAGGCGACATGCTCCTCCAGGCGGTGGATCACCGTACTGCTCAGCCCGCGCGAGCGGGCCGCGGCCCTGGTCCATGAGGTTTCGGGCGCAGTCACCACACCCACATGCAAGTCGGGCACCTGTACGTTGCGATCCATATTCAGCCGCAGGATCTCGGCAAACGGCACCAACCGCCGAAAGGCGGCGTCCGACGGGTACCAGCGATCAATCAGGACGATGCTGCCAGGCGGCTGCCGAGGAAGCACGTGCCCGGATATCCAGGCCCGGCTTTGGGCCAGGCGCTCACACACCGCCCATTCCAGGTCGGCGTCCGGCGCCCGGGCAAGCCGGTTGACGAGGGCCATGGTTTCACTCCGGCAAGGATCGTTTTTCTTCTCGCACAACCGGATCACTTTCTTGCCGTCGGCCCTGAGTACCCGGGTGACGGCTTCCAGCAGCGTGGTCTTGCCGGTGCCCTTGGGGCCGTCCAGGGCGATGAACAGCGGACGGCTCATGGCCGGGCTAATGATGGATGGATGGCTGTTGCAACGCTTGCAGGGTGCAGGTGCATCGTGTTTCCTTCTGTGAAGCGGCAGTCATGGCCCACAGGTTAAAGCATCTGGCCGTGGAGCGAACACCGCGCTGCAGACCAGCCATTGAGGTCGAGCAGTGGCTGCCGTATAAATAAACGCCCGCTCCTTACTCCTCCTTGAGATCCTTTCTGTCCTGGTGACCGCATTGACTGTTTATTCATCCCTGCTGAAGCTGCCCTCCGTTGAAACCTACCAGGCACTTCGCATTGGCTCCGGCCTCAGCGCCAAGACGGATGACGCCGCGATACGGGGCTTGCCCAACACGCTCTTTGCTGTGCAGATTCTGTATGGGTCGATGCCCGTGGGCATGGGCCGGGTCATCGGCGACGGTGGGTGCTTCTTTCAAGTGGTGGACATTGCCGTGCTTGTCGAGCATCAAGGCAAGGGGCTGGGCAAGCGCATCATGAGTGAAATCATGCACTACATCGAAACCCACGTGCCTGAAAGCGGCTACGTCAGCCTTATCGCCGATGGCCAGGCCCAGGATCTCTATGCACAGTTTGGTTTCGTGCACACCGCCCCTCGCTCCGTCGGCATGGCCTACAAAAGACCCCAGGCCTGAGCGGACCGGTCAATAATGAGCGGTCATGCCGGCATGGCCGCCACACGCCGGGCACTGAGCATGCGCCGAACCGCCAGCGCGGCGCCCATGAGCACGGCCACCAGCCCGGCGGCCTCCATGAGCGTTGGCAGACGGGCGTGAAAGACCAGCCCCAGTACAGCGGCGAACACCGACTCCAGCGAAATCAACTGCCCGGAAAGAACCATTGGCAACCGTTGCGTGGCCGCGTTCCAGGCCCAGGCGCCGATTACCGACGACATCAGCGCGATGACCAGCGCCCAAGCGTACAAAGGTCCCGCCATGCCCAGACCGAAGCCTTTTCCGGCAAGGTCAAGCAGGCCGAGCGCCTGGACAACGGGTATCAGGCACAAGGCACCAAGCCCGGCGCCCGCCATCATCAACGCGGTCCACAGCCCCGTCGCCGCAGCGGGCAGTTGCTCCAGGGCGCTCTGATTCAACACGCTGAAGGCCAGCCACAAGGCTACGGCTAACGCAGAAAAAAACAGCCCCGCCCACCGGTCCGTCTGACCGGCGTGTGGCAGCGCCATGCTGCTGATGGTTGCAAGCAGAAGCCCGAGCGTTATCAGCGTCAATGGCAAGGCAAGGCGTTGCCAGGGCACAGTCCGGTCTCGGGCATTGCCGATCAGGGCGACAAGCACGGGCACCAATCCTACGAAGGCGGCCGTCAGCACGGGCCCTCCGAAAATCACGCCGGCGGCAATGCAACTGCTGTACCCCAAGTAGCCGATGATGCCCAGCCCGGCGGCAAGCCACTGCCGAACGCGTGGCACCAGACGTCGCTGCGCGCGGCACAGGGTCACGCCGACCAGGCCCAGGGCACCCGCGATCAGAAACCGGATGAGCGTCAGGTCGTAAATGCTGTAGGGCCCGGTGACATAAGGGGCGATGAAGTTGAAGGCCCACGCCAGCGTCGCCAGCACAGCGAGCAGTACCCCGACGATGATTGTCGAGCGGTCAGGTGTCATGAGTGGGTGTCCAAAAGAGAGTGCACTCATGTTGCCGGCTGCCGTCAGCCGGCAGATTCGCGACCTTGAGCAAGACCTGGGCGTAAAACTCTTTACCCGCCGTAATCGGGCAGTGTTCCTGACCGAGCAAGGGCAGGAATTGAGCCAGGTGGTGAGTGCGGCCTTGGGCAGTATCAGTGACGGCGCCGTGGCCCTTCGCACCTCGCATCGCACGCAGCGTGTCGTTTTCCTGTGCCAGTTATGCGAGGCTTTCTACTGGCTGATGCCGCGCCTCTCCACGTTCCGGGACCAGCACGCCGGCATCGAGGTGCAAGTGGTGACCTCGACCCGGCCTGTCGCCGAATTCAACGAGCCCTTCGATGTGGCCTTGCAGACCACCGGACGCGCCAGCGGCGTGCATCCACGGGTCTTTACCGCTGCCGATGAAGTCTTTCCGGTGTGCAGCCCCGACTACCTGGCAACCGGCACCTTGCCCGGCCTTGAAGCCCTGCCGGCGCACATGCTTTTGCATTATCACGCCACGCCTGCTGATTTCATGACCTGGAATGGCTGGCTGCAGACATTTGGACAGGCGCCCGTAACCTCTCAGCGAACCATCGTGTTCGACAGCTACCCGCTGATGCTGCAGGCGGCAATCGAAGGACATGGCATTGCCCTGGGATGGCGTCGAACCGCGGCGAGGCTGATCAAGACCGGTGCGCTGGTTCAGCCTTGCGCAGAGCGCATTGCCTTGCCCGATGCCATTTCTGTCTACACCGCTCACGGCGCTGACAAGCGCGTCGACGTCCAGACGCTGCTGGCGTGGCTTGAGGCTCAGTTGCTCATGGACACATGAAGTCCTGTTGCAGCGCACCTCTACGCCCGCCCGGCCTCTCCCTGCGCCCGCACCTGGCTGGGCGTGCGCCCGTAATGCGCCTTGAAGGCCCTGGCAAAATGCGCCTGGCTACTGAAGCCGTGCTGGTAGGCGATCTCGGCGATGTCCAGCCCTTGGCCTTTGCTCAGCCGCCGGAACGCCCCTTCCAGACGTTTCTCCAGAATAAAGCGCTGCGGCTGAGTATCTTCCAGGGCAAACAGACGGGTCAGCTGGCGTGTGGAAACGCCAGTCTGGGCCGCCACCCGTTCACAAGTCAGGGTCGGGTCGGCCAGTTGCTCCAGGATGCAACGCTTGGCCGTCAGCAGGTAGGACGCGCTGAGTGAGTTGATACGACGGTTGCCTACCTGGCCGGCGATGACCGTACCCAATAGCTCCAGGGCATCGTCCTGGTAGCGGTCGGCCCCTTGCCTGAGCGGCTGCCCGAAATACCCTTCGGTACGCTCGATCAACGTGCGCAACAGTAAACGCCGGGTGCCGGTGTCGGCGCTGATTTTCAAGGCGTTGTCGAAGCGGCGCAGACACCGGGCGGCAAAGACCTCTTGGGGAATATCGAAGATGAACTTGTGCATCGGCCCGGTGAAGCCAAACAAGTACGGCTTGTCGGTGCGGTACACCATCATTTCGCCAGGTTCGAGTAAGTGACACTGGCCGTTCTGGAAGAAAAACGAACTACGGCCCAATACCAGGGAAACGAACACCGACGCTTTCGGCACCGTGCGGATCATCGACACATCGCGTTCGATGACATGTTGATTGCCTGCAATGTGCGCGACCCGCAATCGGTCCAGGTTCAGGTTGTCTTGTCTCGCACTGAACCCGCTTTCACTGAAGGACGAACACTTCAGGCCCACCAGCGTCGAGGTGTTGTAGTGCTCCCAGAAGGCCAGGCGCTGATCGGGGGGCAGATCGTCGGTGCTCGCACGCCGGGTGTCGAGCAAGGAGGCGGCTGTGGTCATTTTCTTATTCTCGTTTTATTGACGGCCTCGTCCGTGCGCCAGTCGTGTATCGGGCCTGCAAGGCGCAATTAACCCCTCGCCCGGGTTAGCTGTCAATCGACATCGAAAATAAAAACATCAGGATAGCGGCGCCCGGAATATCCGTCCGATACGAACAACAATGGCGTCCGTTTCGATCAAACCGTCCTGTCTTGCAAACCCTAGAGTGTCCCGGCCATCAACCACAATGATCAGAGGCCGAACATGCCCGAATTAGCCCGCAATGAATTCTGGAAAGACCTGCAGCCCATCGCCAACGCCTTGATGCCCGATGCCAAGCCCGAGGTTTACCTGCCCAATGCCGCCAGTGATGACCTGCGCCTCTATGTGCCCTTCACCGAGACGGTGTCTTCGCGCCCGCTGTGGATCTCGCCCAGTGAAAACCGCTGGTGCGACATTCTGATGTCCAGCCAGGCAGGGCTGGTCAACCGTCACTATCACCCGCATGAAGTGTTCGCCTACACCCTGTCAGGCAAGTGGGGCTACCTGGAGCACGACTGGACCGCCACGGCAGGCGACTTCGTCTACGAGACGCCCGGCGAGGGCCATACCCTGGTGGCGTACGAGCATGACGAACCCATGCGCGTGTTCTTCATCGTCAAGGGACCGCTGATCTGGCTCGACGAACACGGCGAGTCCACCGGTTATTTCGATGTGCACTCCTACATTGCCCTGTGCCGTGAACACTACGAAAAGGTCGGCCTGGGGGCTGACACCGTGGACCGTCTGTTCCGTTAAACCCTTGCGTGCGGAGAATCACCATGGCTCAAAACAATAATAAAGCCAGTTATGAAAACACCCTGTTAAGTGTGTTGTTCCTGACCTTCGGGTTTGTGTTTTTTGATCGTCTGGCCCTGTCCTTTCTGTTTCCGTTCATGGCTGACGAACTCAAGTTGAGCAACACCCACCTGGGCATGCTGTCTTCGGTGCTGGCGCTGGCCTGGGCGGTGTCCGGCGCGCTGGTGGGGGCCTGGTCGGACCGGCGAGGGGTGCGCAAGCCGCTGCTGATCGTGGCGGTGATTCTGTTCTCCCTGTGCTCGGCGCTATCCGGGCTGGTGTCGGGCTTTCTCAGCCTGCTGCTGTTTCGCGGCATCATGGGCCTGGCCGAAGGGCCGATCCTGCCCTTGTCGCAGTCATTGATGGTCGAAGCATCATCACCGCACCGGCGGGGCCTGAACATGGGTCTGCTGCAGGGGTCGGCAGCCGGCCTGCTGGGCGCGGTGATCGGCCCGCCGGTGCTGATTGCCCTGGCCGAAGCCTATGGCTGGCGTCATGCGTTCATTGTGTCGCTGTTGCCCGGCCTGCTGATCGCCTGGCTCATCTGGCGCTATGTGCGCAAAGACGAACCGCGTCAGGCACCGGTGCCGGGTGCCGCTGCCCGGGTCAATCGCCTCGCCCTGCTGAAAAGCCGCAATATCGTGCTGTGCATGTTGATCAGCTGCGTGTTCCTGACCTGGTTCGTGATCCTGATCTCCTTTACCCCGACCTTTCTGGTCAGTGTGCGCGGCTACAGCGCGCCGAGCATGGGCGCGATCATGAGCTGCCTCGGCGCGGCCTGGGTCATCTGGGGCTTCGTGGTGCCCAGCGTGTCCGATCGCATCGGCCGGCGCCCGACCCTGGTGTTGTTCTCGCTGGTCGCCGCCTGTTGTCCGGTGGCGCTGCTGTATGCGCCCTCCTCCTTGGTACTGGGCATTTTGATGGTGCTGACCTACACAGGGCTGGGCTGCTTCACGCTGTTCATGGCCACCATTCCGGCCGAGACCGTGCCGCGCGAAGTCATGGCCACGGCGCTGGGCATGATCATGGGCGTGGGCGAACTGATCGGCGGGTTCGTGGCGCCGACCATGGCCGGGTTTGCCGCCGACCGGTTCGGGCTATCGATCGTCATGTGGATTTCCTGCGGTGGCGCCTTGCTGGCGGCCGGCCTGTCGCTGTTTCTCAAGGAAACCGCGCCCGCCGTGTTGCAACGACAGGCCCGGGCCTCGTCGGTTGCGCAGGGCCAGTCACTGTAAGCCCTGCATAAGGCGGGGTGCACGGTCCGGCACCGACACCTCGCACGCCCCCTTGCTCACTACAACAACAATAAATGAGTTCTCGATCATGATCCCAGTCAATCGTTTGTGCGCCCTGTTGCTCGTGGTATCCGCTACCTCGCCGGTGTTGGCCCAGGACCTTGAAGGTCCGCTGGCCGGCCTGGGTGAGCAACTGGCCAGCCAGGGCATCAAGCCCCATGTGCTGCTCACCAATATTTCGATGAAGAACCTCGACACTGGCACTCGCCCTCACAGCTTCGGCAACAGCGGCAACCTGTACCTCGGCGCAGACATCAACCTGGGCACGCTTGCAGGCATTGAAGGTGCCGCACTGCACTTTGAGCAAACCGTGTTCATCCTCGACAACGGCACCGGCCAGCCGACGGCCAACCACTGGCAAGGCGCTGCCGGCAGCTACTTCGCTGGCGCCCCGCTGCACAACGACATCGCCAGCAACCAGTTGAGCCTGCTGACGTTCGAGCAAAAGGCATTCGACGGCCAGCTCGACCTGCATATCGGCCGCACCAACGCCCGGCGGTATTTCTACATCTATAACTGTGAATCGGCACTGACCTGCAACGACCCGATCCTGGATGCCTCGAGCGGCGTACTGCCGCCGCCCTTTGGTGCCTGGGGCGGTTATATGAAGTATCAACCGAGCCCCAGCCTGTACGTGCATGCCGGTGCCTTCGAGTCCAACCCGGTGGATTACCTGAAAAAGCGCAAGGGCCTGGACTTCAGCACCGACGATGCCAGCGGCACGAGCTTTCTAGTAGGCATTGGCAGCAAGCCGGGCGATGCCACCACCCAGTACGAACTCAACGCCTACTTCAACTCCGCCCGGCAGTTCGATCCGCTGACCGGTGACAACGAACACGGCACCGCCGGCGGCTTCTTCAAGTTTCGCCAGACGCTGTGGCGTGGTGGCCAGCAAGGGCTGCAAGCCTTCGGCTCGTTGTCGGCGGCGGCCGATAAGAAACAACCATTCAGCCACTTCGCCGAGGCCGGCCTGACCTACCTCGCGCCGTTTGACCGGCCGCAGGACAAGCTCAACGTCAAGGCCAGCTACCTGCAGGTCAATTCGCACCAGCTGCAGTTCCAGCAACGCCTGCGCACGGCCGCCGGTGGCGACCCCGAGCTAGGTGAGCGCAACGTCTATGCCCTGGAAGCCAACGGCCATTTCGCCCTGACGCGCGACTTGTCCATCGAGCCCAGCGTGCAATACGTGATCAACCCGGACAACTACTACAACCCAGGCGCTGCGCAACTGAGCAACGACGGCTTTGTAGTGGGCGTGCAATTTGCGCTGGACATAGGCTCGGTACTGGGCCTGTAAACCGTTCGTCCCAACGACTTTTTCTGACCCCATGAGGCAATGACAAGCATGTTTATCAGCACTCTGTTTGCAGGCAAGGTCGCGCTCGTCAGCGGCGGCACCTCCGGCATCGGCCAGGCGACCGCCGAGTACCTGGCCCGACATGGCGCACGCGTAATAGCCATCGGGCTGGGTGCCGAGGCCACCGTGGTGGCCGATGATGTGCAACTGGACCTGCGTGAAGTGAATGTCACCGACGATGAAGCGCTCAAGCGCGTGATCCAGAGCCTGGACCGGCTCGATATCCTGGTGCCGGCCGCCGGCGGAACGCTGGGTGACAAGGAGATGGAGTGGGAGGCCTTCAACCAGGTGCTGTCGGTGCAACTGGGCGCGGTCTACCGCCTGATCAACCTGGCGCACCCGTTGCTGGCCCGCCAAGGCGGCTCGATCATTAACATCGCCTCGATGTTTTCCTACTTTGGCGGCGGCAAACTGGTGGCATATTCGGCGGCCAAGGGCGGTATCGTGCAGCTCACCAAGTCGTTGGCCGAGGCCTATGCCCCGGATCATATCCGGGTCAATGCCGTGGCACCCGGCTGGATCACCACCCCGCTGCTGGCGAAAATCGACGACCAGCCACGGATTGACCGCCTGCTGTCGCGCACGCCCATGCAGCGCTTCGGCAGTGCCGCAGAGGTGGCCAAGGTGATTGCCTTTCTGGCATCCGATGCCGCTTCGTTCGTCAACGGCGTGGTGCTGCCGGTGGATGGGGGGTATCTGACGACGGCTATCTGAGTTGCGCTTTTACGCATCTTGATGCAGATTGAGGCCATGAACAGTTACCGCTTGTTACGCACTCATTCAATTATGGCCTTCTCCGGATAGAGGACGGCCTGTGCATGAAATGCCAAACCCCGCCTCGACAGCGGGGTTTTTCATTTCCGCTGTCCGGGCCTGATCAGGAGAGCCACAGTGGACGCATTGACCCAACACCTCAAGGAGACTATCCAGGCAGCCGACCGCGCCATTACTTCCGAGCGCTTCGACGACCTGATGACGTTCTATACCCGCGATGCAAGTCTGGTCGTCAAGCCAGGCCTGACCGTTACCGGTAAAGACAGCATACGCCGGGCATTTGTGGCCATTTCCGAACATTTCAACCACAGCATCGTGGTGACCCAGGGCAAGATGCAGGTCATCCCGGCGGGTGATACAGCCCTGGTGATCATGGAGACCCTGTTACAAGCCACTGACACGTCGGGAGCAAAAACCGAGATCACGCGCCGGGCGACCTATGTATTCAGGTACATCGAGCAGCAATGGCTGTGCGCCGTGGATAACTCGTATGGCACCACGCTGCTGGATGAAGCATTCGAGCTGCCGTAAGCATGCGCAAGCGCCTATGGCTCACGGCGCCTGGAGCCGTTGTTGCTGGCCTTCACGCGACACCCCGCCGCACCGGTGCCTTCGCGCCTGATACAAGCCTGCACCTTGCAGCGGTGTGGCCGGGCGTCGCAGTTGAGTGAGGCGGCACGCCTTCTTAACCTGTAGCGCCGCGACACTCAGGCCACGCCCTCGTGATGAAACCCTTCGTTTTGCTTGCATTACTCAACGGTCTGGCCGGCGCGGTGCAGGCCGCGCAACCCCCTCAGGAAATCTTTGATCGTACCTGCAGCCTGTGCCACAACGGCCAGTCCACTGCCCCGCGCACAGGCGATGCCGAGGCGTGGCAGCCCCGCCTGGCGCAGGGCATGGACACGCTGGTGCTGCATGTGACCGAAGGCTACAACGGCATGCCGCCGCGCGGATTGTGCATGGACTGCACGGCCGAGGACTTCAAGGCCGTGATCACCCTGATGTCGGACTAACACTTGAATTGCCCCCCGGTAGGAGCGCGCTTGCCCGCGACCGGCTGCGTTAGCAGTCGCAAATTTGCAGCGTTTCGCAGATTCACAGCCGTAAATTTGTAACGTTTCGCAGATTCACAGCCGTAAATTTTCAGCGTTTCGCAGATTCGCAGATTCACAGCCGTAAATTTTCAGCGTTTCGCAGATTTTGCGAGCGCTAGCGCACTCGGTCGCGGGCAAGCGCGCTCCTACACCGCGCAATGCAAGGACAATGCTCATGAATAACGGCCTCAGGGGCGTGCCGGGGATGCTGGGGGCCGCTGTGAAGCGCCTGATCAGCTGGCCGTGGTGGACTCCGGCGAAGAGCGCGCAGGCGGCGGTACCACCGTCATGCGCACCGATGCCGATGCGTTTTCCATGCTGGGGCATCGGGCTGACGCAGACCGTCAACGGCCATACCCGCTTTCTGCACGACGGCCGCGCCCGCAACCTGCTGTAGGCGATCCTCTGGCACGGCGGCGAAGCGCAGCCTGCCCGGGAGAAGGTCCAGGCCATGCCACACGAAAGCCGCGAGGCCTTGCTGGATTTTCTGCAATCGCTTTAGCCGGGTGCCGCCGGCCCAACACCGGCACGCCACCAACACCCGACTGTCGTAGGAGCGCGCTTGCCCGCGACCGGCTGCGCAGCAGTCGTAAATTTGTAGCGTTTCACAGATTTACAGCCGTAAATTTGCAGTTTTTCACAGGTTTACAGCCGTAAATTTGCAGCGTTTCGCAGATTTTGCGAGCGCTACGCACTCGGTCGCGGGCAAGCGCGCTCCTACCATCAGACCGCGCGGCCCTAGAAATCCAGGGTCAGGCCGACGTATACCGCGCGGCCATCGCCTGCCGCATGCAGTGACTGGCGCACGCCGGCGGTGTCGTCGTACCAGGCGTATTCGTAGTAGCAATCGGTGATGTTCCTGGCCTGCACATCGACACTGAGCTGCGGGGTCAACGGGTAGGTCGCGCCCAGGTTGAGCAGCGCGTAGTCGCCGAACCTGCCGGTGCTGTTGGTGCGTTCCAGGTAGTAGTCGCTCTGGCCGTTGGCCCAGGCCGACAGTTGCAGCCTGGGGGTGGCTTGCCAGGTGGTGCCGGCGGCATACAGGTGATGGGGTACGTGGTCCATTTCCTGGCCTTCGCTGGCCGGCAGGTTGGGGTTGGGCTTGAGGATTTCCGAGAACTGCCGCGAATACGACAGCCACAGGCGGGTGTCCGTGGTGGGGTAAAGATTGACCTGCACATCCCAGCCCTTGCGCAGGGTCTGGCCGACGTTCTCGGCATCGCCTACCGCATCGTTGAGCTTGCGCTGCACTTCGTCCGAGGCTTTCTGCTGCCAATAGGCAATACGGCCGTCGATCCAGGCGGCCGGGCGAAACTTCAGCCCGGCCTCCCAGCCGTCGTTGATCGAGGGCTTGAGGTCATCCTGCTGGCTGGCCAGGCGATAAGCAGCCGAGCCCACGCCCACCTGGTAACTGCGCCCCCAGTTGGCATACAGGCTGGCCTGCTCCCACGGCGACCAGACCACGCTGATCTTTGGTTGGCGAATCAGTCCGTAGTCGTTGACCCCGGCGTGCTCGCCACTCAGGTCATTGCGGTAGCCGCCGTACAGCTTGTCGACGCGCAGGGCCGGGATGATCTTCAGCGACTCGACCGGCTCGATGACCGCCTGCACATAGACGCCATAGATATTCAGATCGAAGGTCTGGTCGCGGGTCTGCGCCGTGCGGCTGCGCAACAGCGTGCGATAGCGCAGGCTCTGGTTTTCCTGGCGCTGCACCTCGGCGCCGCCTTCCAGGGCAAACCCGTGCAGGAAGTCGACCTGCGGGCGCCAGGTCAGGCTGCTCAGGGCGCCATACTGGGTTTCGTCGCTGTAGCGTTCCTGTTGTGCCGAGGTGCGCCAGTACTGGGTCCAGCGCCGATCCTCGAAAGTGTTGACGTACGCCTTGCCGGCCCAGCTCAGATCGTCGCTGAGGCTGGCGTCCAGGTGCAGGCTGAGCTGGTTCATTTCGCGCTCACCGGTGTCAGTGGCGTTGTTGGCGTAGGACTGGCGCGGCCGGTCGTGGCTGTCGCGGCGGCTCAGGTAACCGGCTTCGTCGGCATCGACCGTGTAGTGCCGGGCAATCAACCCGGCGCGCCATGATGCGTCGTCGGCGGTGTAGAACCACTTGCCGGCAAAGCTCAGGCGCTCGGCGTCGGCATGCTGGCGGTAGCCTTCGCTGCCCTGGTAGCTCAGGGCGTAGTTCTGGCTCCAGTTGCCTGATTCCAGGCCTTTGACCAGTTGCACCTCGCGGGTGTCGAAGCTGCCGTAGCGCAATCGCAACGTGCCGCCGTTGCCGCCCTGGCGCGTGTTGATCGTGGCGTTGCCGGCGATGTTATGCAGCCCATAGCGTGGGTCGTTGGTGCCGCGTACCACCTCGATGCTGTCGATTTCCAGCGGAAACACCATGTCGATGAACGGCATGTTGCCGTCGTTGGTGTTGCTCGGGATGCCGTCGATCAGCAGCTTGACGGCATTGACCTCGCCCTCGCCGTTGAAGCCGCGAAACGACAGCTTGCCCGAGGTGGTGCCTTGGTTGAATTGGGTGAGCATTACCCCCGGCACCCGGTTGAACAACTCCCAGCTGTATTGCACCGGCTGCTGTTGCAGCAGGTCGGCGCCGACCACATCCACCGAACTGAGAATGTTGCGGCTGGCCAGCGGTCCGCTCGGGTCGCCGCTGACGGTCACGGCGCCGAGGGTGACGACCGAGCCTTCGCGGGCCAGGGCCTGGCTGAGCGGCGTTATCATGAACAGACAGCCCAGGACCGCCGGCCCGGCCGAAACGCTGATCGATGGCCAGTGGCGGCCCGGCGGCGGGGTGTAAATGTGCTTATGCATAATGAATTCCTTGGCAAAACCTGCGTTGCACGCGCGGCCAGGCGGGCCGCACGTCAACGCCATTAATGTGTTCAGGTCACAGGACAAGGCACGCCGTCAGGCGCAGCCTTGAACCGGTCAGTTCGAGAGGCTCAGAAACGCAGGTGCATAGACAGGTCCAGGCTGCGCGGCTCGCCCATGTAGTACTGGCTGGCGTAGGCCTGCCTGGCGTACAGCTCATCGGTCAGGTTGCGTACCCGCGCAGTGATGGCGGTGTGTGCGTTGAGCCGGTAACGTGCAAAGGCGCCCCAGAGGGTGTACGACGGCGCCTTGAGGGTGTTGGCGTTGTCGGCGTACACCGAGGCCACGTAGCGCCCGTCGGCGCCCACTTGCCAGTCATCTGCCAGGCGGTAGGTCAGCCAGAGGTTGGCCACGCTGTCGGGCACATTGGTCGGGGTATTGCCCTTGCGCGACACGGACACCCCGTCCACGGCCTCGTTGAACCGGTCGTATTGCGCATCGACCCAGGTGTAGTTGGCTTCGGCCAGCAGGCGTGGCGTCACTTGCAGCTTGCCGGCCAGTTCGATGCCCTGTGAGGTCTGTTGCCCGGCCTGCACGGTCAGGTTGGGATTGACCGAGTCACGCACGGCAAAGTCGCGCCGCACGATCTGGTACAACGCTGCCGTGGCCGAGGCCCGGCCATCAAGAAAGTCGAACTTGCTGCCGATTTCCCACTGCTCGCCCTTGGACAGGTCGAACAGGCCGACATTGGAATACGTGGCCGAGGCCAGCGACCCGGCCGGCAGATCGGCACTGGTGCTGTATTGCACGTAGGCATTGGCGCTCGGGCTGAAGGCATACAGCAGCCCGACCCGGCCGCTGAGCGGCTCCCAGCGGCGCTCGAACCAGGCCGGGCTGGTGGCCGAGACCGTGCCGTAATTGCTCACTTCCATGTCCAAGTGGTCGTACCGCAAGCCGGTGAGCAAGGCCAGGCGCTCGGTCAGTTCCAGGCGGTTTTCAATGAACAGCGCCTGGGTGGTGATTTCGTGCCTGCGCTGTTTTTTCAGGCCATTGCCCATTCCCGGCAGGTCGTGGAAACGCCCCGCATCGAAATGATCCGGGTCCACGGTGTCGGACGTCGACCCGTTGGTGGGGTACAGGTCCTGGCGCATGACCGAGTAATCGAGCCCCGCCGCCCACTGGCTGCGCCGTCCGAACAGACCCTGCTCGTGCTGCACTTCCAGGCGATTGCCCAAGACGGTCTGTGCATGCCGCTGCAAATAGGCGCCGGAGCGGATCACCTGCGAATTGTCAGCGTTGTAGCGGTAGTTCTCCAGGTTGCGGTAATCGCGCTGGACGTCGTAGTGGTACAGGGTGTTCTGCAGGCGCGTGTCAGCCGCCAATTGATAGTCGATGATCGAGCGCAACCAGCGCACGCGTTGCTCGTAGCGCCCGTCGTCGACGTTGTAGTTTTCAAACCGGCGCTGTTTGTCGATTCTCATGCTGCGACCGACCGGGTTGAGGATTGGCGAGCCCCAATAGGGGTTGTCTTCCTTGTCTTCCAGATATTCCAGCGCCAGGGTGTGACTGAGGTCCGGGGTCAGGTCGCTGAGCAACGAGGCCGCGAAACTGTCGGTTTGCCGGGTATTGCGGTCGATGTAGCCATTGTCGCGGCCGCGGCTGAAATCCATGCGCAGGAAATGCCGGGGCTCGGTCGCAGGATCGCCCAGCGCCTGATTGAAGCCTGCGGCTATTTCCGAATCATCGAAACGGCCATAGCGCACGCGCCCTTCAAGTTGTTGCGTCTCACGACCGGCCAGCTTGCTGATCGTGTTGATTGATCCGCCGACGGCACCGGCGCCATACAGAAAGCTCGAGGGCCCGCCGATCAGTTCGATACGCTCGACCAGCCAGGCGTCGATCGGGCGCGTGGCGCTGCTGTAGCCCAGGTTGATGCCGTTATACAGCTGGGTGATCTGGTTCTGGGTAAAGCCGCGGTAGGACACGAAGCCGCCGTAGCCGGGGTTGGCCGAGGCATTGATCCCGGTCATGGCATTGATCACCTCGTGGGTGTCCCGGGCGCCACGCGCCTCGATCACGGCGCGGTCGACCACGCTTACCGACGCCGGTGTTTCACGCACGTTCAGGCCCAGGCGCGAGCCGGTCTTTACGGGTTGATCCAGGCTCAGGCCCGAAGGTTGCTCCTGGGTAGCTTCAATGCTCAGGGGGTCGAGCTGCAGCGCTGCCTCCTGTGCCCACGCGACATTGCAGGCGCCCAGCAGCAGCGCCGTAGCGGCGTTTCTTTTATTCATGAACAACGACTTCCACGCAGTAAATGTGACGCTGTTTCCGGCTGCGACAAGGCGCAGGCTGACGGACTCAGACGGTTGGGGTCACAGCGGGAATAGGCACGGGTGGCGCGCGGGGGTTGCGCGAGGGCCACAGGTCACGCGGTGGCGGCTGGGCCCAACTGCGCACGACAATCGGTGCGTTCGCGCCCAGAAAGACCGCGTGCAATCCCCAACCCAGCGAGTTCAGGGCCAGGGCCATGCCGGAGGTCGAACACAATGGGCAGGACAGCTGTGCGGCGGCCTTCTGGAGATGATCGGCGCCACTGCCCTGCCCCAGGCCGGCGCCACTGTCCATCGAGCAGTAACCGCCGTCGAGCCCGCTGAGCGCCAGCCCCGCCATTTGCCCATGGTGCAGGCTGTACGCGAACAGACTGAACAGCACGCTGGCGTAGAGCATCCATGCCATCAGTGAGCGGTCGGTCCGGGACAGGTTCATGATCGGTTCCTGGCTCAACCCGGCACCGGCAGCCAACGCCGGAATCCGCCCTGGCCCTTGCCGCTGAGCGGGCTCCAGGAAAATACCCAAGGCGGTGGTGGCAGGTTTTCGTGCGGCCAGGCCATGGTTGGCTGCATCCCCGGCTTCCATTCCACCACCACATCGGCCATCGGTTGCCAGGCCAGTAGCAGGCCACGCGCCTGAGACACATCGGCGGTCACCCACAGCGCCGCAGCCGCCACCATGAAGGCCTCGACATGCTCCTCGGTAACCCGCGCCTTGTACGGCGAACCCAGCAACCAGCGGCACACGCTGATGTAATAGGTCCAGTCCAGGGCCGGGTGATGACGATAGGCCCAGGTCATGAAGCGACGAAACAGTTCAAGCCCTTCCGGCGGGTCAAGCTTGAGCAAGCCAGGGCAGACGTCGAACAAGGTGTGCCAGTACGGTAACAGGCGCGCATCCAGGTTGACGAAACTGCGGGCATTGCAGGGGTAATCGGGAAACGGCAGCCGGGCATCGACCTTGTGCGCCGGGCGCGCAAGGGCTTCCAGCAGGGCCGGCCCCGTCAGGGTACGAGACATTGTGTGCTCCTCAATTCAGATAGCCTGCGGCAGGCCCGTGCCGCCTGTGCAGGGCGACCCGGGATTACCGTCAGCGTTCGCCGGCAGGCAAAGGCCTGCCCAACGCTAAAGCGCAAGCCGTATCAGAAAGGAGAAGCTCGAGGATTGGCCGAAGGCCAGCAGTAACGTGGCGGTGCCTGGCTGCGCACCTCGCGCATCACGGCCGGGCGGTTGGCGCGTGCCAGCAGCCAGGCAACAGCGATGAGAAACACCAGAACCAGCAGGCTCGCCGAGCCCATCGGGCACGTGAACAAGTTGCCCCAGTCGGCAGCGCTCAGGGCGCTATCCTGTTGATCGCTCAAGGCCGAAGCATTACTGCCCAGGCTGCAATAGCTGCCACCGATGCCATTGAGGGCCATGCCGAGGGCCTGCCCATGACCTATACCGCACGACAGCACATTGAATAGCACGCAAAAATACAGTGCCATTACGATGGAGGTGCGGTGGGTAGGTGACTTTTTCATGGGCGGCGACTTTAGCACCTAAAGCCGCCCGCTTGAAGGGAGGCGCCCTGGCCGCACGGCCTGCGACCGACTGCCACACCCCTTGCCCGCCGGTTCCTGCGCAAGGCCTGCCTGCCAGGGGGGTGGACAGATTGTCGCAGTGCATCTATGCGCTTTAGTGCCTTTACCGTGGCGCGGCCTGCTTGAAGCCCTATGCTCAGGCTGGACGGGCTGAACGCCAATCCATCACCCATCCGACCCGACCCCGTGGAGGAATAATAAGTGAACCCGAGTTCCAGCCTGATCGCCCCCTTGAGCAAACAGCACCGGCTGATGCTGCTGACGGCGCTTGCCATGCTCGCCTTTGCAGCCAATTCGTTACTGTGCCGGGTGGCCCTGCGCGGCGAGGCCATCGACCCGGTGGCCTTTACCCTTGTGCGCCTGTTGAGCGGGGCGCTGGCGTTGTGGTTGATTTCCAGCCTGCGCACAAAAACCGAAAGCATGCAGGGCAACTGGAAAGGTGCGTTATCGCTGTTTGTCTATGCCTTGGGGTTTGCCTACGCCTACGTGCAGCTCGACACCGGCACCGGCGCCCTGCTGTTGTTTGGCGCTGTGCAGATGACGATCGTCGGCTATGGACTGTTCCGGGGCGAGCGCCTGTCGGTCCCCGCCGTCGCCGGATTGCTGATCGCGTCTGCCGGCCTGGTCGCGCTGCTGCTGCCAGGCAGCAGCGCCCCGCCCCTCATCAGCTCAATGATCATGATCATCGCCGGGATGGCCTGGGGCATTTATTCGATTCTGGGAAAGGGGGCATCAAGCCCGCTGGGTTCAACGACGGGCAACTTCATGCTGGCCATTCCCGCCATTGTGCTTGTTGCGCTGCTGCAGGCCGATGAGATCCGGATGACGCTGGCCGGTGTCATTGCAGCGCTGGTCTCCGGTGCCATTGCCTCCGGGATCGGGTACGCCCTCTGGTACAGGGTGATGCCCAGGCTCGGTTCATTCCAGGCGGCCTCGGTGCAGCTCAGTGTTCCGGTGTTGGCGTCTGTCGGCGGCTTGATATTCCTGGGCGAAAGCCTCTCGCTGCGGCTGGTGCTGGCGTCGTGCGCCGTGCTTGTGGGGATTACCCTGGTGTTGATGTCACGGCGTGCGCAAGTGCGGTCCAATTAAAAGACTTAACGCATTGGCAAGCGCCTTTACTCTTCGCAGGCGCAGTGTCCGCACCGGTCTTCTTTCAATGGCCCATCCGTGCGCACAAGGCGGTAACTTTCAATGCCCCGGTTTCGCAGCCGTCTGCCAGATTCAAAGGCGGGGTCCTGCAATGACAGCGCCGCTGAAAAGTGTAATGGCAAGATATTCATAATTAAGTGCAACTCATATCCCGGCCACCGGTCATAGTAATTAACCCCGTTAATCTTCCCCCTGCATGGAGCTCCAATGTCTAAACTTGCTGAATTCCGCCAACTTGAACGTCACCTTGCCGAGCAACTCGCTGCACTGGAGGCCATGAAAGGCGACAAGGGTCTTGAACAAGAAATCGAGTTTGAGACCAAATTGCGTGCCTTGTTGGGCGACTACAACAAGAGCCTCAAGGACATTATCTCGGTCCTGGATCCACGCCTGGCTGCCAAGCCCGGTCGCCCTGCACCGGCCCCGGAAAAAGCGCCGCGCAAGCCTCGCTCGGTCAAGGTATACAAGAACCCGCATACCGGTGAAGTGGTCGAGACCAAGGGTGGCAATCACAAGACCCTGAAAGAGTGGAAGTCCGAGCACGGTTCGGACACCGTTGAGTCGTGGCTGTCCTGACCGGATCTGGCTGTGACGGACAAGGGCCCCAAGGGGCCCTTTTTCGTGCAGGCAGGAAAAGCGTCTGCCCTGCGTCTATGGCTGTATATTCATACAGCTATCTTGAACCCCCCCGTAATCTTGACACTTTTTCCAGGCCTGACCTTTTTTCAAAATGCTATTGCACGCCCCCGCCCTTCCCGCAAGCCCAGTGTTCATTGGGTCATGCGCCTTTTGCGCTGAAGATCAGGTGCTGAACCGCATGAGCAAGCAGGAAAATCAGGCAACCACCCGGTAACTGTATATAAATACAGTTACCGAGTGGTTTCCTGCCCAAGGCCATCGCTCCTCTTATATCCCTCTCGCGCCGCCTTCTCTGACCTCATCGCCTTAATTATGATGTCATCCGGGCGCTGGGCTTCGACAAGGTCGACCTGCTGGGGTTTTCACTGGGGGCTTCGTGGC
Organism: Pseudomonas sp. Leaf127; assembly: GCF_001423155.1. Taxonomy (NCBI): domain Bacteria; kingdom Pseudomonadati; phylum Pseudomonadota; class Gammaproteobacteria; order Pseudomonadales; family Pseudomonadaceae; genus Pseudomonas; species Pseudomonas sp. Leaf127. The sequence continues at coordinate 193,924 of NZ_LMOA01000021.1, forward strand.
CCAGGAAATAGCGCTGAGCGCGCCGGACCTGGTGCGCCGGCTGGTGCTCACCGGTACAGGGCCGGCGGGTGGCGCAGGCATCGACTGTGTCTGGTCGGTGAGCTGGCCTTTGATGCTCAAGGGGTTATTCACGTCGCGTGATCCAAAGGCCTACCTGTTTTTCACCTCAACAGCCAATGGACAGCAAGCTGCCAGGCATTTTCTGCAACGCTTGAAAGAACGCAGGACGGACCGCGACAAGCCCGCCACGCCCATCGCGTTCTGGCGTCAATTACAGGCTATCGTCGCCTGGGGCCGACAGCCGCCCCATTCTCTGGACCGGATAAGGATTCCCACACTGATTGCCAACGGCGATAACGACATCATGGTCCCTACGGCGCACTCTGCTGATCTGGCCAGGCGCATTGCGAACTCACATTTGATCATTTACGAAGATGCCGGGCATGGCGGTATTTTTCAGCACCATGCTCGCTTCGTGGCAAGCGTGACGGCGTTTCTGGATGCCTGAGCATGACAACTGTCGATAACGATGATGGGGTGATCGATACCCCCCTTCACCTGCCAGACAACAAACCAAAGCCAATAGATCCCGAGGCTGTGTCGAATACGGACCCTGTTGCCCTGCAACCCGATTCGATGCCCGCCATCGTCTGGCGCACATTGATGTTGGAGCCATAGCCCGGAGTCTGTAATGTTCCGGTATGTAAAGTCCCACTCAAGAGATCAGGATGCACCCTCGCCGAATAAGCCGCGATAAAGAACCCAGCCGCAACGTTCATCTAAGGCTCAAGAAAATGGATGCCTGGGTGAATGGCAGTTATCTGATGACGGCTGTGCTATTGGCTCTGGTGGGCGGGGGCAAACTGCTCATGCTGGTGATCTTTATCTACCCCTGCATCAGCCTGGTTTATTTCGTTGTTCGCTACCGCTACCTGAAAAGCCTGTCGACCGAACAGGCACGGTCTATCTTCCCCTACAGCCATGAGTACGTGGGTGCCGCGGTGTCGGCGTTCATTTTGTCTCTTGCGCTGATCTCCTGTGCCATGGGCTTGTACAACTACATTATTAAATAACCGTTCATCAGGCCCCACCTGTCAGACAGGGAACCTCAAGCGGCGCGATTTTTTCTATCGAAAACATCACCGACGGAGGATTGAATCATGGCAACGGTTCAGGAAAACCTGCTCGACTGGCTGCGTGACGCGCATGCGATGGAACAGCAGGCGGAAAAATGCTCAAGGCGCAATCCGAGCGCCTCGAAAACTACCCCGTACTCAAGCAGCGCATCGTTCAACACATCGAGGAAACCCGCGGGCAGCGCGAATTGCTCGAGGGATGCCTCAACCGGCTGGGCAGCAGTCCTTCGACACTCAAGGACATCGGCGGCAAGTTGATGGCCTTCGGCCAAGCCGTCGGCGGCATGACCATGAGCGACGAAGTGGTCAAGGGCGCCATGAGCGGCTATGTGTTCGAAAACATTGAGATCGCCATGTACACCGTGTTGATCGAAGCCGCCCGCCTGGCCGGCGACACTGAAACACGTCGCGCCTGCGAACAGATCCTGCCGCAGGAAATCGCCATGGCCGACTGGCTCAGAGAGCATCTGCCGCAGATCACGGCAGCCTTCCTGCAACGCTCGGAAAATCCCCACGCTCAAGCCAAGCGCTGATGGCTCGTCGCTGTCAGGGCCCATGCAGGCCGGGCGGCGGCGTCGACAACTCAAGGAGATTGATATGCCTGAACATCCTCTGGTAGCGACTCACACCGATCACCACAACGGTCCGCGTGGCGCGATGACGCCGGCCGAGCGCCGGCTGTCAGTGGGCGGCGGCGCTGCGCTGCTGCTGCACGGCTGGTACAAGGGTGGCCTGAGCGGTGCCTTGCAAGTGGCGGCAGGCGCCTATGCGGTGTTTCGTGGTGCAACGGGGCATTGCGCGTTAAAGCAAGCGCTGACGCCCACGCCTTTCGAGCAGCGCTTCAGTGTCGAGCATGACTGGCCCGTCAGTGAAGCCATCATGCGCAGCATTACCATCAACCGGCCGCTGGATGAAGTGCGTGAATTCATCCAGGCCGAAAAAAATGTCGGTCCCCTGCTGCGCTGGGTCGACCGGGTTGAAGAAACAGGTCCCGATACTACGCGCTGGACCCTGCGCGCCCCCGCAGGGCGCCAGGTGCGGTGCACGCTCACCCGCACGGCCTCGACACAAGACGCGCATACCCTGCAATGGAAGACGCCGGATGGTTCACCCTGGCAACACGTGGTCTCGGTCGCGTTGGCGCCTGCACCGGCAGGGCGCGGTACGCAGCTCAAGGCGGTGGTTATCTGCAAGCCCACCCTGGGGACGCTGGGCTATGGCCTGGCGCGTGCGATTGGCCTGTTTACCGACAAAGCCCTGCTCAATGCGTTGCGGGCGATCAAGCAGCAACTGGAAACCGGTGAGGTCACCACTAACCGCCTGCGCCCCGATGACGACCGCGACTTCTTCTATGTCCATGGCACCCCGGAGACCGGGGTGGCGCCAGACAAGGACGAGCCCGCCGTAAAAACCGGCGTAGCCATTGAAAAGGGGGTGGTCTGATGCGCGCACTGACCTGGCAAGGGCCCAATAAACTGCAGGTCGACAACGTGGCCGACCCTTCGATACTCAACCCGCGCGATGCGATCATTCGCGTCACGCTCTCTTCCGTGTGCGGCTCGGACCTGCACCTGCTGGGCGGCTACGTGCCAGCCATGAAGCCTGGCGACATCATCGGCCATGAATTCATGGGCGAAATCGTCGAGGTTGGCCCAGGCGTCACGGGCCTGGGCAAAGGCGACAAGGTGATCAGCATTTCGATCATCGGTTGCGGCCACTGCGATCCGTGCCAGCGCAACGATTTTTCCTGTTGCGACAACTCCAACCCCAACCCGTCGGTCACGGACCTGGCCTACGGGCAGCCGTGCTGCGGCATCCTGGGCTACAGCCACGCCTTCGGCGGTTATCCGGGCAGCCATGCGACCTATATCCGCGTGCCGTATGCCGACACCAACCTGTTCAAGGTGCCCGAAGGCGTCAGCGACGAACAGGCCCTGTTCGTCTCCGATGCCGCGCCCACTGGCTATTTTGCCGCCGACATCGCCGACATCCAGCCCGGCGATACCGTGGCGGTCTGGGGCTGCGGCGGTGTGGGGCAAATGGCGATCCGCAGCGCCTACCTGCTGGGCGCTGAACGCGTCATTGCCATCGACCGCTACCCTGACCGGCTGAAACTGGCCCAAGAGCGCGGCAACGCCATCGTCATCAATTATGAACACACCAATGTGCACGAGGCCTTGCTGGAGCTGACCGGTGGCCGCGGGCCGGATCGCTGCATCGACTGCGTGGGCATGGAAGCTCATGGCACCGAAATCGACCATGCCTACGACAAGGCCAAACAGATGCTGAGGCTGCACACCGAACGCGGCACCGTGCTGCGCCAGGCCATACGGGCCTGTCGTAAAGGCGGCACGGTTTCGGTGATCGGTGTCTACGGCGGGTTGCTGGATAAGTTTCCCATGGGTGCCATCGTCAACAAGGCACTGACCCTCAAGTCCGGTCAGCAGCCCGGCCAGCGCTATGCCCGTACGCTGTTCGAACACATCCAGAAAGGCGAACTGGACCCTTCGTACCTGCTGACCCACCCGATGAGCCTGGAAGATGCACCCGAAGGCTACCGATTGTTCAAGGAGAAAAACGACCAGTGCCTGCGTGCCGTATTCAAACCCTGATGCCTCGCGCCAAGAGGCCATGAAGTAAGGAGAGCGTTATGTCAGCTACCACGACAGAACTTTGCGCATGCCCGGGCTGCACCTGCTCGGTGAATGCCCACGCCCCCGTAGAGCGGGACGGCAAGACCTGGTGCAGCGAGGCCTGTGCCGACCATCACCCCAATGGTGCGCCCTGCCCGTCCGATAATTGCCATTGCGAACAGGCCTTGGAAAAACGCACGGTCAGCGACAGGCAACTGGACGAAGCGGTGGAAGAAACCTTCCCGGCGAGCGATCCGATCTCGCCGTAATCCCAGCGGGCGTTGTGGCGCCGGGAAGTATCAGCTTCTCGCGCCGCAAGGCCTGGAGCGCGCTTGCCGGGATGCCGGAATGCTGCGACCGAGTGCGCAGCGCTCGCAAAATTTGCCAGACGCCACAAATGCTGAGCTGTGGACGCATTTAAAATTTATGAAACGCTGAAAATTTACGACTGCTGCGCAGCCGGTCGCGGGCAGAGCGCGCTCCTACGGGGCGATCTTCAGATCGGGGTGCCTGGTGATACGGGCCGGGTGGCGCTGCATGAGGACCTTGCCTGCGCGGATCGACATCAATACCTGCCCCTGGCTGCGGATCATTTCGTAATCATCAGGTGCCGAGAGGATCAGCAGGTTGGCCGGCCGCCCCACTTCCAGCCCGTAGCGTTCGCCCAGATGCAGCGTGCGGGCGCTGTTGTCGGTGATCAGGTCCAGGCAGCGCTGCAGGTCTTCGTAGCCAAGCATGTGGCAGATATGCAGGCCCGCCTCCAGGATGCGCAGGATATTGCCGTTGCCCAGCGGGTACCACGGATCGACGATCGAGTCCTGGCCGAAACAGATATTCAGGCCGGCCCGGTCGATCTCGGCCACCCGGGTCAGGCCACGGCGCTTGGGATAACCGTCGTAGCGCCCTTGCAGGTGAATGCTCTCGGTCGGGCAGGAAATGAAGTTGATCCGCGACTGCTTGAGCAGACGGAACAGCTTGTAGCAGTAGGCGTTGTCGTAGGAACCCATCGCCACGGTATGGCTGGCGGTCACCCGTTCGCCCATGTCGCGTACCCTCGCCTGTTCGGCCAGCACCTCCAGAAAGCGCGAGTGCGGATCGTCGGTTTCGTCGCAATGCACATCCACCAGGCAGCCGGTGCGCTCTGCCAGGTCCATGAGGAATTTCACCGACGATTCGCCCTGCTCGCGGGTGTTTTCAAAATGCGGGATACCGCCCACCACATCGGCGCCCATCGCCACCGCTTCGGTCATCAGCGCGCGGCCGTTCTTGAACGATTCGATGCCTTCCTGGGGAAAGGCCACGATCTGCAGGTCGATCAGGTGCCGGGTTTCTTCACGCACCTCCAGCATTGACTTGAGCGCCGCCAGGCTGGGGTCGGTGACATCGACATGGGTACGCACATGCTGGATACCGTGGTCGACCAGCATCTCGATGGTCTTGCGCGCCCGCACCTTGGTGTCTTGGTGGGTCACCAGCGCCTTGCGCTCGGCCCAGCGCTCGATACCTTCGAACAGCGTACCGCTCATGTTCCAGCTCGGTTCGCCAGCGGTCAGCGTGGCGTCCAGATGAATGTGCGGCTCGACAAAGGGCGCCGTCACCAGGTTTTGCCCGGCATCCAGATCGGTGGCGCCGCTGGCCGGCACAGCCGCCGCCTGGGCGACGATGGCGGCAATCTTCGCGTCCTTGATTTCGAGGCGGAACAGGCCGGTCTTGCCGCGCAGGCGGGCGTTGATGATGTTCATGTCGACTCCTTGCTTTGGACTTTGGTCAGGCGCCACACCAGCAGCGCGACCGAGGCATTCATACGAAAAAGAGGGTCTTCCAGCGACTGGCCGCTTTGCTGCTCGATGCGCTGGAGCCGCTGGTTAATGGTGTTGCGGTGGATCGCCAGGCGGTTGGCGGCCTTGTGGCCGTTGCCGTTTTCCTGCAGCCAGGCGTCCAGGGTTTCAATCAGTGCAAACGGCTGCTTGCGCGAGGGCTCGATCAGGGCGCCGAGGGTCTGCTGCACAAAGTGGTCGATCACCGAGCGATCGCCGATGCCCTGCAACAGGCGCAGCACGCCCAGTTCACTGAAATCGCAGAAGCCGCTGGCCGGGTGCAGGGTTTCCGCCACATCGAGCGCCTGGCGGGCCTCGTTCAAAGCCTGGCGATAACGCCCGCAGTCCTCAACGCGTGTGGCCAGCCCCATGAACAGGGTCAGGTCACCGATCAGCGCCGTGACATTCTGGTACAGGCCCATCAGGTCGGCCCGCCAGGTAGCGGATTCCGGCAACAGCAGGATGAACAGGTCGCCCTGCTGGATCACCGGCAGCGGTTCATGCAGGCTGCGATTCCAGGTTTCAAGATGGTCCTGCAAGGCTTGTCGGGTTTGCTGCAAACGCTGCTCGGCCAGTACCGGGTTGTGCTGCTCGAACAGCACGCTCACCGAAGACAGGCGCAGCGCCACCAGACGGCGCGGGCCGTCCACCGGCAACTGCGCATGCGCGGCGCGCTGTCGGGCAATCGCCAGGCTCGGGTAATCGCCACTCAGCAACTGACTGAGGATGTCCTGCTGCGAACGCCGGGCCTGGGCCATATGCACAAGGGCCGTGCCGATGGTGTGACTGACAAAGACCATTTTCAGCAGGTAAGGCTGCTCGATCAGCGGCAAGCCGTGCTGCTCGGCCCGGTCAATGACGGCTTGCGGGATACGCTGGATAAATGAGCCGCCGACCAGGATCACCAGGCCCGCAATGCCCATGGCCACGCCGTCTTCCACCAGGCTCAGCAGGTTGGCTTCATCACGGGTGTGGTTGATGCCGGTGACGAATACCAGCTCACCGCCCATGACCCATTCGGCAATGCCTTCGTTCTCGGCCACATACGGCCAGCGCACAGTACGGTGCAGGCAGCGTGCACTGGCCCGTACCGTCAGCGGCTCGAGCCCCGGCAGCCTGAGCACTTCTTCGACGGTCAGGCTCATTGCGGCCCCGACACCGAGCCCACGGCCGCACGCCGGCCACTGAACTGCAGCAGGCCGATATAGCAGACGGCGGCCACCGCGATGCCCACCAGTGGCGCCACCCACGGCGAGCTGTACGCCACCAGCGCCCCGGCCGCGTAGGCGGTCAGGCCCCTGTAGTTGTAGCGCGGCAGTGTGGTGGTGGCCAGCAGCGGGTACTGGCCGCGATGGCGATACCAGAAGTCCGCCATGATCACGCCACCCACCGGCGGAATAATCGAGCCCAGCAACACCAGGAACGGAATCAGCATCTCGTACATGCCACCGATGGCCAGCACCACACCCACGGCGGCGGCCACCAGGGTCATGGTCCGGCGGCGCTCACTGCGCAGCAGGTGGCAGGCGGCGGCCGACACGTTGTAGATGGTCGGCCCCTGGATGGTCCACAGGTTCAGGCACAGCATGATCACGGCGGCAAACGACAGCCCTTGCAGGATCATCACTTCGACGATATCGGCCTGCTGGTAGACGATGGCACACCAGGCCCCCGCCACCACCATCAGGCCATTGCCGACCAGGAAGCTGATGACGCTGGCAATGATCGCCGCCCGCCCGGTCTTCGACAGCCGGGTCCAGTTGGTGGCCTGGGTGGCGCCGCTGGCGAAGGTGCCGAACACCATGGTCACTGCGGCGGAAAAGGTCATGGTCTCGTGTGGAATGACCGCCGCCAGCCCGGCGAAGCCGCCGACATGACGGGTGGCGATCACCATCGACACCACCAGCAGAATGAACATCAGCGGCACCGAGACCCGCGACAGCCGGTCCAGCCCCTTGAAGCCCACGATCGCCGTGAGGCTGAAACCGAAGCCGAACACGATCATCAGCGGGACGGTCAGGCCCTCGGCCAGCCCCAGGATTTTCACCAGCACAATGGCCACGGTCGCCGTGCCCCAGGCGTACCAGCCCAGTTCGGCAAAGCCGAGCAGGAAATCCGAAAGCCGGCTGCCGGCCTCACCAAAACAAAAGCGCCCCATCAGCACGGTGTTCAGCCCACTGCGCGAGGCAATGAACGCCAAGGCGGCGGCATACAGGGCCAGCAGGCTGTTGCCGATGGCGGCGATCCACAGCATGTCGACAAACGAGAACGCCATGCCCAGCTTGCCACCGGCAAACATGGTGCCGGTGAAGAAGGTAAAACTGAACAGCACCATGGAAATGGACAACAGGCCCTTGCGTGCAGACGCCGGGGCTTCGGTTAACGGGAAATCACCGGATGAACTCATTTTCTTCTCCTGCTGGCGTGCGGGTGTGAGTAAGAAGCGCACAGGAACAGGAGCAATTACCAGGCCGCTTTCGCAGAGGTCTGGATTCGGGAAAAAACGAGGCGCGGGGACTATGCGGCTATGTGCATCGTGCACATCAATTTGCCGTAAAAATGATTTTTGCTGTGCTGAACGCCCTTTATTCAAGCGTTTACGCACCCTATTGGGTCAATGAACGGCGCTTGCGCCTTTTGCGCTGAAACCAGCCAAGTGCAGGAGCGGCTTCAGCCGCGATAGGCTGCGTTAGCAGTCGTAAATAGGTGGCGTTTCACAGATTTCTACGAGCGCTGCGCACTCGATGCAGCTGAAGCTGCGCCTGCAAGAAACGGTACACCCTCTAGATTAGCGCTTATAAGGCTAATGAAGGCGAGCATTAAGTATTTTAAGATTAAATCTAGTTAACTTTATAAAGGCAGAATCCAGCGTAATACATGCTAGCATTCACCTTATCTGGTCTAAGGCTCACTCAGACAAATACTATGAACGACTATTTTCCCGTTGCCTGTGCCGACACGCTCAGCAAAATCGGGCTTCTGGTCAAGGCAAGGCGCCTTGCTCAGGGCTTGCGCCAGGCCGATCTGACGCAGGCCATCGGCGTCTCGCCCCACACCCTGCGTAAGATCGAGAGCGGTTCGGAGCGAGTCGACCTGCGCTCGTTCATGCTGGTGCTGTGGCGCCTGGGCCTGACCGAAGTGGCGTTCAATACCCTGGACGGCATCGAGCACAGCTCCGAGATCGCACGCTTCACCCAAGATGAAGATGCCCACGCCAGCCTGGCATCCAAGCGCGTCAGACTGAGCAAACCCAAGCCGGGGGATTTCTGATGTCGCGCGCTTATGTGTACATGCAGGACCCTCACAGCGGCGAGGTCATGACCCTGGGCCGGCTGACCCTGAGCGGTCGTCAGGGCGAATTCGTCTACGCGCCCGATCACGTCGCCCGCGGCGGCTGGGTGCCCGACCCGATTCACTACCCCCTGCGCGCCGAGCCTTACACCGGCATCGTCAAGAACCGCGGCATACCAGGCTTCATCAATGACGCCATGCCCGATGGCTGGGGCGAGCGTCTGCTGCACCGCGCCTACGGCCAGGCGCTGGCGCCCATCGATTACCTGCTCAAGTCCCCCAACCATGACCGCATCGGCAACCTCATGGTCGGTACGTCCACCGTGCCCCCGCAAGGCCTGGGCGACAGCACGGTGCCCACACTCAAGGGCCTGGCGAAGTTCGTCGCAGCCTGTGAAGCGGTGTACGACGGTCAACTGGACGAGCAATCGATCAGGCTGCTGAACATTCGCCAGCAACGCTCGTCCCTGGGCGGGGCGCGGCCCAAGCGCACGCTGCAGGACCAGGGCATGCTGATCCTGGCCAAGCCGCGCGACCGCTACGATGAGTATGATTTTCCCGCCATCGAATTTGCCTGCATGAACTTTGCCGCCAGCAAGGGCTTGAACGTGGCCAGCACCGCCCTGCATGCCGAGCACCCGGCCACGTTGCTGATCAAGCGCTTTGATCGCACGCCTCTGGCCGATGGCGCCCGCCGCATCCCGATGCTCAGTGCGCTGACGCTGCTGGATGCCGACTGGCATGCAGTCCATCACCCCGACTGGCGTTACGCGGCGGTGGCCGACGAGATGCGCCGGCGCGGGGTGCCGGACCACGACCTGCAAGAGCTGTTCAGGCGCATGTGCTACAACGCGCTGGTAGGCAACAGCGACGACCACCCGCGTAACCACGCCATCCTGCTGCTTGACGGACAATGGCGCCTGTCGCCGCTCTACGATGTTCTGCCGATTCTTGAGGAAGGCCCTGCCAAGACCCTGGCCATGGCCGTGGGCCGTAGTGGCAGCCAGATCAGTCGCGCCAACCTGCTCAGCCATCATGCGCACTTTGCGTTGTCGCGTGACGAGGCCGAGAAGGTATTGGAAGAGGTCGCCGGCTGGGAAGATGAACTGAAGGACTATTACGGCCAATGGCTCAAGGGCCAGGACTTGCAGGCGGCATGCGAAGCGGTGGGCGCCGCCCGCATGCTGGTCTAAGGCCGTGAATCAAGCAGCGTCCGGAACACACGGCAGTGCGCGCTTGTGCGCCGTACGCCGGTAGGCCTCCTCGATCAATGCCCGTGTCGCCGGCACCACCTCCTCGCCCATCAGGTAGGCGTCGATCTCGGCGTAGCTGCAGCCGTAGGCCACTTCATCGAGCTTGCCCGGTTGCAGTTCTTCCAGGTCCGCCGTCGGTGCCTTGTGCACCAGGTGCGCCGGCGCCCCCAGCGCATCGGCCAACAGGCGCACCTGGCTCTTGGTCAAGCCCGACAGCGGTGTCAGGTCGCAGGCGCCGTCACCGAACTTGGTGAAAAAGCCCATCAGCGCTTCGGCGGCATGGTCGGTGCCCACCACCAGGCCATTCGTGAAGTTGGCAATGGCGTACTGCGCGACCATTCGTGCCCGGGCCTTGACGTTGCCTTTGGCGAAGTCGACCTGCTCGGGTGTCGGCTGCAGGCCCTCGATACTGATGGCAGCCATCAACCCATCGACGCCTTCGGCAATGTTGCTGGTGGTGATCAGATCCGGGCGAATGAAGTCCAGCGACGCCTGGGCATCGCGCTCATCGGCCTGGGTGCGGTACGGCAGGCGCACGGCGATAAAGCGTGCATCGTGGCCTTGTTCGCGCAGTTGTTCCACGGCCAGCTGGCACAGGCGCCCGGCGGTCAGCGAGTCGACGCCACCACTGATGCCCAGCACCAGGGTCTTGCAGCCGGAATCCTGTAACACCTGCTGGATAAAGGCAGTACGGCGGGCAACTTCATGTGCTTCGCTGCCGGCGGGCCACTGTTGGTTGATACCCAGTTCGCGGGCTATATCAGCTTGCAGTGCGGTGCTCATGGTGGGTTCTCCCTTCATTGGTTGTTCAAGTCGACACTGAAGACTTGAGCGGCGTATTGCAGGAACGAGGCGTCTTCGCAGACGTTCTTGATCGGGTCGTCGGAAAACTTCACCACCGGCTCACCGTGTACCCGCACCAGCTTCATGACGATGCTCAGTGGCTCCACACCGTCGACATCGCACGCCAGGCTGGTGCCCATGCCAAAGCCGAAGCGGGCCTTGCCGCGCACGTGCCGCAGGATTGGCAGGCATTTCTCGAAGTTCAGGCCATCGGAAAACATCAGGTCCTTGGTCTTGGGGTCGATGCCCAGTTCGCTGTAGCGCTGTAACACCTTGTCGGCCCAGACGATCGGGTCACCGGAGTCCTGGCGCAGGCCGTCATAAAGCTTGGCGAAATACAGGTCGAAGTCCTTGAGGAAAAAGTCGGTGCTGATGCAGTCGGTCAGGGCGATGCCCAGCCGGCCACGGTATTCATGCACCCAGTTTTCCAGCGCCGTGCTCTGGCTCTCACGCAGGCGGCCCAGTTGCTGGTGCACCATCAGCCACTGGTGAGCCATGGTGCCGATCAGCGGCAGGTCGAACTCGTAGGCAATGTGCGCATTGCTGGTGCCCACGAACACCCCGGGAAAGTCCTTGCGCATGATGTCGACCACTTCGCGCTGGGTGCGGAACGACAGGCGACGACGGGTCGAGAAGTCCGAGACTCGCAGCTCGGCCAGTTCTTCGGCGCTGGCGTTCTTCTCCAGCCACTCGAACTTCTGGTAGAGCCGGCGAGTGACGTCGGCCAGTTCCACGTCCGGGTATTTGTCGCGGTTGCGCAACTCGCTGACCATGGCCAGGACCGGCTGCTCGAACATGATGCAATGCAGCATCGGCCCGCGAACGCGGATATTCAGTTGGCCATCGACCTCGGCGACATGGATGTAGCGCAGGTTGAAGCGAAACAGCCCCAGGAACTGCTCGAAATCAGGCGTGAGGTATTCACGCGAGTGCTTGTTGAACAGAAAACGCTGCTCGCCTTCACGCATCTGCAGGTCGGACAGCTTTTCCAGCTCGTCGCGAATCTCCGGAATCAGGTGCCCGAGCGACTCCTTGGAGCGAACGATGAACAGGTACTCCACATCGACGTTGGGGTGCTGGTGCAACACCGCCTGCATCATGGTGAAGGTGTAGTAATCGGTGTCCAGCAAGCTCTGGATCACGCCGTTGCTGCGGTCGAATGCACTGTCCATGAGTATTGCTCCTTATTGGCCGGCCAATTGGCGGGTCTGGTCCCGGGTGGCCGCAGTGGCGATCCCGGCGTTACGCATGTCTTCGATGGCCTGGGCCGCGCCCGGCTCGCTGATGGCGCGGCAGGCCGGCAGGTGGACAATCACCTTGAAGCCTGCACCTGCCAGTTGCAGGGCGGTGGTCTTGACGCAGTAGTCCAGGGCCAGGCCGCCGACGATCACCTGTTGCACGCCCCGGCTGTTGAGAAACTCGATCACACCGGTCGAAAGCTTGCCGTGCAGGTCGTGGTAGAGGGCGCCGTACGGGTGAAGTTCGGGCTCGACGCCCTTCCAGACGAAATAGTCGTAGTCACAGGGGGCTGGCAGTTCATCCAGCAGGGTGAAGCCTTCAGTGCCCGGTACGCAGTGGCTGACCCAGGTCAGGTCGGCATGCTCCAGTCCGGTGGGCTGCAGCATCTGTGTGTGCTGTGCCACGACCCAGGGGGCTTGCGGGCTGTGAGCGTCCTTGCTGCCGATACGCAGGCCGGCCAGGGTGGCCATGAAGTTCAGCTCGGTGCCGATCTGATCACCACCGGCGACCGGCAGTTCATCCGGGCACAGCGGCGTAAAGCTTTTTTGTGCATCGACATCGAAAGAAGCCGTGATCATCAGTGATTGGTTCATGTCGTGTACCTCCGTCTCGTGAAGCAAAGGTACATGTCGTGTACTTACAAAGCAACCCCTCCAGACTGGATAATTTTCCGGGCCGCCTATACGACCGGCAGGTACAAGGCTCGCAGGAGCGACCATCGGCCGCGAATGCTGATTATAAAGGGTTAGAAAATTCCTGATGAGGCTGGCTTTTCGCGACCGTTGGTCGCTCCTACAGATGGCGGCCTGAAACAGACAGGTTAAAAAAGACTTCCATCCAAGCCCGCCCGGCCATAAAGTACACGTCATGAACTTTATGAGGTGTGCACATGCATGAGATAGCGCTTTATGGCGGCGCCTTCAACCCGCCCCACGCCGGCCACGCCCGGGTCATGATCGAAGCGTCGCGCCAGGCACGCAAAGTGATGGTCATGCCCAGCTTTCGTCACCCGGACGGCAAGTGCATGGCCGATTACGCGGTGCGCCTGCAATGGCTGCGCAGCATCGTCGCCCATGTGCAAAAAGACTGTGCCGCCGACATCTGTGTGAGCGACACGGAGCAGCACCTGGCCGCGCAGCAAGCCGGCCCGATCTACAGCTATACCCTGCTCGACCATATGGCGCGCTGCCTGGGCATCGCGGATCACGCGCTGGCGCTGGTGGTCGGCCCGGATGTACTCCAGCAACTGCCGCGTTTCTATCGCGGCCGGGAATTGCTGGAACGCTTTGCGGTGATCTGCATCGACGAACAGATCGGCGTGCGCAGCAGCACCCTGCGTGAGCGCCTGATCAATGGCGAACCGGTGCCACCGCACTGGATGGCACCGGGTATGAATCCGCTAAACTACGGCCTCTACGCCGCACACGGACACTGATATGCAAGACCGCATCACCCCAAGAAGTGCCTATCTGCACACCATCGACTTATGCGTGCTGCGCTACTGCCGCGACACCCAGGCCCTGCAGATCCTGCTGAACCAGCGCGACAACGAGCCCTTCGCCAACCACTGGGCGCTGCCCGGCATCGTGGTCAATGGCGATGTCGAGGACCGCACCCTCGATGACGCCCTGGAGCGCCTGCGCCGCTCACCCAAGGTGGACATGCCCCTGGCCTGGACCGAGCAGGTCGGCACCGTGGGCGACGCGTTTCGTGATCCGCGCTGCTGGTCGTCCTCGACGTTCTACCTGGCCATTTTCAGCGAGCACATCGAACTGGCGCCGCACCAGGGCTTCTTTGCCCTCAAGGAGGTTGCTTCAGGGGCGTTCAAGCTGCCCTTCGACCACAATCAACTGGTCGCCCGCGCCCATGAACGGCTGTTCTCCAAGTCGATGTACAGCAGCCTGCCGCTGATGTTCCTGGGCCCGGAATTCAGCGCCCCGGAAGCGGTGAACATCTTTTCCCTGGTGCTGCAGCGCCCGGTGCTCAAGACCAGCATCCGCCAGCGCTTGATGAAAATGACCGAGGCCGGTTACCTGCAAGAGTCCGGCCGCAAGAAAAACGGCGAAGGCGGCCGCCCGCAAGCGACGCTCGACAACCTCAAGCCCGGCAGCCTGTACCTGTTCGATCGCAGTTTTCTGGATTGAGTCTTCTGGATCAGAGGCGGCTATCAGGTGTGCTTTTAGACCGCCGGCAACGTTCCGAGCAATAGCGCACCTCGTCCCAGCATTTTTCCCAGCGCTTGCGCCAACTGAACGGCAAACCGCAGGTCACACAGGTCTTGTGCGGCAGATCGGCTTTCTTTACGCGTTTCATAGCGCCTCCCCGGCATCGAGCCTGGCCAGCAAGGTCTCGCCGCGTTGCCACAGCGCCTGGCGGCGGCTTTCAGGCAGGCCTTGCAGGTTGCGATAGACCATCGCCAGCCGCGGGTTGTCGGCCAGTTGCTGGCGGTGGCGCATCAAGAAATGCCAGTACAGCGAATTGAACGGACAGGCATCGTCTTCCACGGCCTGCTCCACCCGGTACTGGCAGGCGCCGCAATAATCGGACATGCGCTGGATGTAACGGCCACTGGCGCAATAGGGTTTCGAGCCCAGGTAGCCGCCATCGGCGTGCATCACCATGCCCAGGGTGTTGGGCAGCTCGACCCAGTCGAAGGCGTCCATGTAGACCGCCAGGTACCAATCGCAGATCGCCTGCGGTGCAATGCCGGCCAGCAGCGCAAAGTTGCCGGTGACCATCAGCCGCTGAATGTGGTGGGCGTAGCCCAGTTCCAGGGTCTGGTCTATCGCCTGGGCCATGCAGCGCATGCCGGTGGTGCCGGTCCAGTAGAACCCGGGCAGCGGCCGCCGGTTGCCGAAGGCGTTGAGGTCGGCATACTCGGGCATCCGCCACCAGTACACGCCGCGCACGTATTCGCGCCAGCCAATCAGTTGCCGGATAAACCCTTCGGCGGCATTGAGCCTGATGCGGCCCAGTCGATACGCGCTCTCGACATCGGCGCAGAGCTGGCGCAGGTCCAGCAGGCCGATGTTCAGCGCCGCACTGATGCGCGCATGGAACAGGAACGGCTCGCCTTCGGCCATGGCGTCCTGGTAATCGCCAAAGGCGGCCAGGGAAAACTCGAGAAAGTGCTGCCAGAGCGATTGCGCCTGTGCGTGGGTCACCGGGTAGTCGAAACGGTCAACACGGCCATAGTGGTCAGCGAAGCGCTCACGCACCAGGGCCAACACCTCCAAGGTAATGGCATCGTGCGCAAAACGGGCCGGGAACGGTCCGCGCAGGCCGCGTGGCAGCGACTTGCGATTATCGCTGTCGAAATTCCAGGCGCCGCCCGAGGGGCTGCCGTCAGGCTCGAGCAACAGGCCGCTGCGCTTGCGCATCCATTGGTAGAACGGCTCCATGCGCAGGTTCGCGCGGCCACTGGCCCACCCGGCAAAGGCCTGGCGCGAGCACAGAAAGCGCTTGTCGGCATGCCACACCAAAGGTAACCCGCTGTCATTGAGCGCCTGCTCCAGGCGCCATTCCCCGCATTCGGTGACATGCACCTGCGTGGCACCCAGCGCCTGCTGCCAGCGCTGCAATTCGCCGGCGATGCTGGCGCTGTTATCAGGCGCGTCCAGGGTCACGTAGTGCACCTGCCAGCCGCGCTGGCGCAGGGCCTGGGCAAAATGGCGCATGGCACTGAAGATCAGCACGATCTTCTGTGGGTGATGGGGCACGTAGCGTGCCTCAGCGTCGACTTCGGCCATCAACAGCACATCGCGCTGCGGATCCAGTGCCTGCAATACCGCCAGGTTGAACGACAGTTGATCGCCCAGCACCAGGCCTAGACGCGGGCCCCGGGTTTCTACCATTGACGCTCCAGGTTCACGGGCAGGCGCAAGGGTTCGATCGGCCCGTCGCGCCGCCCGCACATCTCGTCGTGGACCACATGCTGCACCAGCACACAGGGCAGTGCCGGCAGGTCGTGTTCCTGCAACAAGTCGCGCAGATGGGTGGTCGAGCGCAAGCGCACGGTTTCGCCGTGTTTGTCGACCAGGTACTGCAGACCGTGCGGTGACTGCACGCGCAGCAGATAGAAACCGCCCTCCAGCGAGAACAGTTCCAGTTGATCGATTTGCCCGGCCCTGGCCTGCGCCACAAAGCGTTGCAGGTTCATTTGCGTGTCCTGGCCCATGCTGTACCGCCCTCTTGAGAATTCACGTTTGTCTTCAGGTGCGCTGAATGGCGCAGAAAATATTGTACAAATAATGGACTTTGTATAGTTTTTTCGGCATTACCTGCCAGACCGGTACAACTTTCCGTCCTGCTTTGTATCGAAAGACAGACGCGCCCTGGCGGCCCACTCTTTCAACAGCGCTCTCAAGAGGTTTTTCATGAAAATGCGTACCACTGTGCTGCTCTCATGCCTGATGCTGACGCTGGTCGGATGCGCAGGTTCCGGCAGCGACGACAAGAATGCACCGGCCACCATGCAAGTGGACCTGGAGCGCTACCAGGGCACCTGGTATGAGCTGGCGCGCTTGCCGATGTTCTTCCAGCGCAATTGCGTACAGTCCGAAGCCAGGTACACGCTGCGTGAAGATGGCCGCATCGACGTGATCAACCGTTGCCGGGAAAAGGATGGGCAGACCAATCAGGTGCAAGGCATCGCCGAGCCGCAAGTGCCGGGCAAGACCGACAAGCTCTGGGTGCAGTTCGACAACTGGTTCAGCCGCCTGCTGCCAGGCCTGACCAAGGGCGAGTACTGGGTGCTCTACCATGACCAGGATTACCGCGTGGCGCTGGTCGGCCACCCGAACCGCGAATACCTCTGGCTGCTGTCGCGCTCGGCCGTGGTCACCGATGAAGTGCGCGAGCAACTGCTCGACACCGCACGCAAGCAGGGCTACGACACCCGCAAGCTGGTCTGGCGCGAAGCCGAATGATCGCAGCCCGACGCTCAGGCCACCGTCATGTCGGGACCTGAGCGTTGGCGTCCTTGATAAAGTCCACCAGCGCCCGCAGCGGTGACGGCAGATAGCGCCTGCCGGGGTAATACAGATAGGGCCCCGGAAAGGCTTGCCACCACGGCTTGAGTACCGGCACCAGCGCACCGCTGGCCAGGTGCGGCGCCAGCCAGTCTTCGAACAGGTTGATGATCCCCAGCCCTGCCAGGGCCGCCTCGATGGCCAGATCGATCCCGCCACCCAGCCGCACGATCAACGGTCCGGTGGGGTCGATGCACAGGGTTTCGCCGTCATGCTCGTATTCCCACAGCGGCATCACCCCGCTGGGAAACCGACCGCGCAGGCAGGCATGAGCCAGCAAGTCACTGGGGTGCCGGGGATGTCCGCGCGCACTGAGGTAAGCCGGCGAGGCGGCGGTGGCCATGCGTTGAATGCGCGGACCGACCGGGATGGCAATCATGTCCTGTTCCAGCCGCTCGCCATAGCGAATGCCGGCATCGCAGCCTTGCTTGAGCAAATCGACAAAGCTTTCTTCGACGATTACTTCGACACGAATGTCAGGGTAAGCCTTGAGAAACGGCGTCAGGATGCCTGGCAGCACCAGTGTGGCGGCGCTGGCCGGCACATTCAGCTTGAGCGTGCCGGAGGGCCGGTCGCGGTAGTCATTGACCACATCCAGCGACGCCTCGACCTCCGCCAGTGCCGGCACGATACGCTCCAGCAACCGTGCCCCGGCCTGCGTCACCGCCACACTGCGGGTGGTGCGATTGAGCAGACGTACGCCCAGTTCAGTCTCCAGCCGCCGCACCGCTTCGCTCAGGCTTGAGGACGATTTGCCGCTCAGGCGTGCGCCTTCACGAAAGCCGCCGGCCTTCACAACCGTCATCAGTGCCACAAGGTCTTGAATATTGTTCAGCATTGTCCGCTCACCCGTACAGCCTGTGCCGATTGCACCTGATTATCGGGACAGCGGTCAATGCCTATAGTGGCTGCTCAACCAGCACAAGGGCATTGAAATGAGCGACGCACAGGCAGCAGGAACCTTTCTGATCGGGGGCCGTTCGGTCAACCGCATGGGCTACGGCGCCATGCAACTGGCAGGCCCTGGCGTCTTTGGCCCACCCAGAGACCACAAGGCCGCCATCGCCGTACTGCAAGCGGCCGTGGCGGCCGGCGTCAACCATATCGACACGGCCGACTTCTATGGCCCGCACGTCACCAACCAGTTGATTCGCGAAGCGCTGCACCCCTACTCGCCTGACGTGTTGATCGTCACCAAGGTCGGCGCCGTACGCGATAACAAAGGCGCCTGGCTGCCGGCGCAAAGCCCGACAGAACTGACCCGCGCGGTGCATGACAATCTCAGAAACCTGGGCATGGATACGCTGGAGGTGGTCAACCTGCGCGCCTGGGGCAACCATCAGGCGCCGGCAGAAGGCTCGATCGAGGCGTCCTTTACGGCCCTGGCCGAATTGCAACACCAAGGCCTGATCCGCCATCTGGGCGTGAGCAACGTCACCCCGACCCAGGTCCGCCAGGCCCAGGGCATCGCCGACATAGTCTGCGTGCAGAACCACTACAACCTGACCCACCGTCAGGACGAAGTATTGATTGCGACGCTGGGCGAGCAAGGCATTGCCTATGTGCCGTTTTTCCCGCTGGGTGGGTTCACGCCGCTGCAATCACAGACGCTTTCACAGGTGGCCCGGCGTATCGATGCATCCCCTTTGCGTGTCGCCCTGGCCTGGTTGTTGAAACGTGCGCCGAATATCCTGCTGATTCCCGGCACGTCCTCGGTGGTGCACTTGCAGGAGAATCTTTCAGCGGCTGAATTGACCCTGGATCAAGAGGCGTTGCAGGCACTGGACACCTTGGTATGACATGCAGGTGTGACGAGCCTTCACAGACGCTATGAAAAGACGGGGGCTTTTGCTCCGGACGTTGCTCACTTACGCTGTGGCGCACGCAGGCCTTACCTCAAGAACGATCGGTCAAAAACAAGGCCCACACAAGCGCGCCTCGGGCGCGTTTGTCGTTTCACTGCCATCAAGGGGCTTGAATGGACAATTACTCGCAAATGCTGGCGTTCATGTGGGCCAACGAGCATGGCAACTTCTCGGCCGCCGCTCGTGCCAACGGCCTGACGCCCTCGGCCATCAGCAAGCTCATTACCCGGCTGGAAGACCGCCTGCAGGTCCGGCTTTTTCAGCGCGGCACCCGTGCCTTGATGCTGACCGAAGAAGGCATGGCGTACCTGGTCAGCGCCCGTGAAGTCATCAATGCCATGGCAGAAGCCGATTCGCTGGCCGAAGCGTTCCCGAACCGGGTCAGTGGCACATTGCGCATCCATACCATGGCGACCTTTGCCAGGCATCAGATCCTGCCGTGGCTGCCGGAATTTCTGGCCACCTACCCGGCATTAAGCGTGGATATCCAGGCCGGGCCGCAATATGTCGATCATTTCGAGCAGGGGCTTGATATCGCCATTCACAGCGGAGTCCTGCCGGATTCCTCGCGCATTGCCAGAAAAATCGGCGAAAGTGCCTGGCTTATCTGCGCTTCGGCCGACTACCTGGCGCGTTGCGGTGAACCTGCCCATCCGCAGGATCTGGTCCACCACGCCTGCTTCAACTTCAGTTTCAAGAGTGCCTGGAACAACTGGGAATTTCTGATCGACCAGCAAAAGACCCTGATCCCGGTCAGCGCCAAGGCCTCGTTCGCCCAAGGCGATCTGTTGCGGCAGATGGCCTTGTCCGGTGCCGGTATCGTCAAGCTTGCACAGTTTCATATTGGTGCCGACATCGCCAGCGGGCGGCTGATTCCGCTGCTGCAGGACTATGCGCTGGACGAAAAAGAGCCCATCTACATGGTTTATTCAAATCGCAAACATTTGAGCCCGCGCATCAGGGTGTTTCGTGATTTTCTTGAGCGCAAGCTGGCCGAGCATCCCTGGGCGACGGGCCCGGCCAAGTGAACAGGCCGTCTTTTCAGACAGGCGCCGCCGCCAGAATCAGGTCGGCGGCGCGCTCGGCCACCACCATTACCGCGCCCTGGATATTGCCCGACACCATGGACGGAATGACCGACGCATCGACGATGCGCAACCCCTCAAGCCCCCGCACGCGCAAGCTTGAGTCCACCACCGCCTCTGGGTCTTCACCCATGCGGCAGGTGCCCAGGGGGTGGTAGATGGTCTGGCCGTTCTCCCGCGCAAAGGCCAGCCAGTCCTGATCACTGACGGTCTCAGGCCCGGGGCTGGTTTCTGCCTCGACAAACGGCTGCAAGGCAGGTTGCTGCATGATGCGCCGCGCAATCTTCATGCCTTCTACCAGGCTTTTGCAGTCTTCTTCACAGGTCAGAAAGTTGGGCCTGATGGCCGGCATCATGTCCGGGTCGCTGGACTGGATATGAATACTGCCCTGGGATTTGGGTCTCAACTGACTGACGCCGATGGTAAAGCCAGGATGGGTGTCCAGAATGCGTTCGGCGGCATTGGCGTAGCTGGCATGAACGACAAAATACTGCACGTCCGGGGTCACCCTCTCAGGCTCGGTCTTGACGAAACCGTGCACCAGCCCGGTGCCCAGCGTCAGAATGCCGGTGCGCTTGGTGAAGTACTCAGCCACCGCCAGCCCCAGCCGCCAGCCACGGGCCATCTCGTTAAGGGTCACGGTGTTTTTCAGGCGCCAGTTCATCCGGGTGGCGAAATGGTCGATGTAGTTTTCGCCGACCCCATCAAGCCTGTGCCTGAGCGTGATACCACAGGCGCCCAGCACGTCGGGCCGGCCGATGCCCGACAGTTCCAGCAGTTGGGGTGACTGGATGGCACCGGCGCACAGAATGACGTCCACACGGGCTGCCACGGTCTTTTCCTGCCCCTGATGCCGATAGGTCAGGCCGGTGCAACGGGAGCCCTCAAGGTTCAGGCGCAGCACATGGGCGTGGGTGCGGATATGCAGGTTGGTCCGTGACCGGGCCGGCTTGAGGTAGCCATCGACCACACTCCAGCGGCGGCCCTTGTGCTGGGCGACCTGGTAGTAGCCAAAGCCGGCCTGGTCATCACCGTTGTAATCGGGGTTGTGCTGCTGGCCGTCTTGCAGGGCAGCTTGCAGAAAGGCATCGGCGATCGGGTAGCGCTCGTCGACCTGGTGAATGTGCATGGGCCCTTCCCGGCCACGGCTGTCATCACCCTGCGTGTAGGTCTCGAACTTCTTGAAATAGGGCTTGAGCGTTGCAAAGTTCCAGTGCCGGGCACCGGCCGCCTCCCAGGCGTCATAGTCGCCCGGCTGGCCACGCACATAGATCATGCCGTTGATCAACGTCGAGCCGCCCAGCCCCTTGCCGCGCGGGACACTGATTTCGCGGCCACAGGTGCCAGCTTCGGCCTGGGTCTTGAAGCGCCAGTTATAGCGTTTGTCGACCAGCAGCTTGCTGAAGCCGGCCGGGATCGGAATCCAGAAACCACTGGGCTCCCCCCCCGCCTCCAGCACCAGCACCGAATACTTGCCCGAGGCCGTCAGCCGGTTGGCCAGGATGCAACCGGCGGTCCCCCCACCGACGATGACGTAATCAAATGTGTTCATGAGGCAACTCGCTCCCGGTGCAGGTCATGGCGGCGGCCATCAGTTCGATCTGGCAGAGCAGCATCGGCAAGCCGTCATGAATACGGCAACCCTTGGTCATGGCCGCAGCCAGCAACGGGGTGATGGCCGGCTGCATGATGATTTCTGCCACGATCTGCTCAGGCACCAGGCCACTGACGTCAAAGGGCAGGCTGTCGCCTGGGGCCAGGCCCAGCGAAGTGCTGTTGATGAGCAGGTCATGACCGGCAGGGTTATCAGTGCCCACGGTAAAGGCTACGTCGGGGAATACGCCGGCCAGTCGTTCGATCAGTGCCTGGGCCTTGGCGGCCGAGCGGTTGTAGATCGTCAGGCTGGAAATGCCGGCCTCGGCCAAGGCAAAGGCAATGGCTTTGCCGGCGCCTCCGGCACCGGCCAGATAGACCGAGCGCCGGGCCGGCTCGATGCCTTTTTGCCGCAGGCCCGAGACAAAGCCTGCGCCATCCAGAATGTCGCCGTGCAGGAGGCCGTCGGGCCCGCGACGCACGGCATTGACGGCACCGACCAGTCTGGCCGCCTCCGACACCGAATCGCACAGTTCCAGCATCGCGGTCTTGTGTGGCACCGTAACGATAAAGCCGTCCAGGCTCTGAATGCTGCGCAGCCCCTCGACGACGCCGGCCAGGTCTTGGGTCTTGACGTGAAAGGGCACCATGACCCGGTCATCGTCGCGTGCGGCGAACAACCGGTTTATTGCAGTGGGCGTCTGCACATGATGGATCGGGTCGGCGATGATGGCATAGACCCGTGTGTTGCCAGTGATCTGCTGCATGTCGTTCACTCCATCAGGCCAGGGTGTAGGCGGTTTTGACAGTGGTGTAGAACTCTTTGGCATAGCCGCCCTGCTCGCGCGCGCCATGGCTTGAGGCTTTGCGACCGCCGAACGGCGCGTGGTAATCGACCCCGGCCGTGGCGACGTTGACCATCACCATGCCGGCGGTGGAGCGCTGCTTGAAATCGCTGCTGTACTTGAGCGAGGTGGTGCAGATGCCCGAAGACAGCCCGAATGGGGTGTCGTTGGCAATTGCCAGCGCTTCGTCGTAGTCACTGACCTGAATGACGCTGGCCACCGGTCCGAACACTTCCTCGCGGTTGATGCGCATCTGGTTGTGCGTTTCGGTAATCAGCGCCGGTGACAGGTAGTGGCCGGGGGTGCTGCGTTCCAGCCGCTCACCGCCATACACCAGCCGCCCGCCTTCCTGCTGTGCCTGCTGGATGTAATCGCAGTCCTGCTGCAACTGCGCCTGCGAGACCACCGGCCCCATGTCGCAGCCTGGCGCCAATGCATGATCGACCTTCAGTGACGCCAGGCGCCGGATGACCGCCTCGACAAAGCGGTCGTGAATGCCGCTTTGCACGATCAGCCGGCTGGACGCCGTGCAGCGTTGCCCTGTCGAAAAGAACGAACCGGCCACGGCGACTTCAACGGCCTGCTCCAGGTCGGCGTCATCAAGCACGATCAGCGGGTTCTTGCCGCCCATTTCCAGTTGCACCTTGGCACCGCGCGTCATGCACGCCATACCGATGTTGCGGCCGGTGCCAGTGGAGCCGGTAAAGGTCAGGGCCCGAACCCTGGCCGAGGTGGCCAGCGCCTCGCCGACCTTCGAGCCCGGTCCCATCACCAGGTTGAACACGCCAGCCGGCAGCGCACCGGCCCGCACGATGATTTCAGCCAGGGCCCAGGCGCTGCCCGGCACCAGGTCGGCGGGCTTGAACACGACCGTGTTGCCGAACGCCAGGGCCGGGGCGATTTTCCAGGCCGGAATGGCGATGGGAAAATTCCACGGCGTGATGATGCCTACCACGCCTTCGGGCTCACGCCGGACATCCACCTCGACGCCGGGGCGAATCGACGCCAGCCGCTCGCCCGAGAGGCGCAAGGCTTCACCGGCAAAGAACCTGAATACGCGACCGGCACGCACCACCTCACCAATGCCTTCGGCCAGGGTCTTGCCCTCTTCGCGAGCCAGCAGTTGCCCCAGCTCCTCACGCCGGGCAAGGATTTCGCTGCCGATACGGTCCAGTGCATCGCTGCGCACCTCGGCACTGACCCGTGCCCAGCGCTCAGTGGCCGCAAAAGCGGCATCGATGGCCATTGCGGCCTGCGTGGCGTCGGCGCGGGCATATTCGCCGATGACTTCGCGAGTATCGGAAGGGTTGATATTCAGATTGATATCAACGCCCTCAATCCATTCACCGGCAATAAAGTTCTTGTGCATATTGATTCCTGAAATACCGGGCCACTTCCTGAAGACGTGCAGGGGCGCAGGCGACAAGAAAGTGCCGACACCTGTCGCGTACCTGACCGCAACTAATCATTTAAAAAAAGTGGGCCGAACGGGTAGTTGATTATTAAAGTAAGGGCGATGCAAACACAGTAACTTGATCAGTCGCCGCCTCTGTTTAAAACGATACCCAGATCACTGGACGTCGTCTACGGCGTGGCTGTGACCTGTATTCACACCCTCTTTGCCACGCCGCCTGGTTTACGATTGCCTTGTCTTACATGCCC
This sequence comes from Pseudomonas sp. Leaf127, assembly GCF_001423155.1. Classification (NCBI taxonomy): domain Bacteria; kingdom Pseudomonadati; phylum Pseudomonadota; class Gammaproteobacteria; order Pseudomonadales; family Pseudomonadaceae; genus Pseudomonas; species Pseudomonas sp. Leaf127. The sequence goes on from NZ_LMOA01000021.1 coordinate 218,216, forward strand.
GGCTCATCACGCATCCACGCCACGTTTATTATTCAAGGTGCTACCGCCGTACTTTGTCGAACCACCAGTTCGATTGGCATACGTTCGCGCCGCGCCAAGGGTTTGCCTTCAATTAACGCCACTATATTATTGGCGCTGCTGATACCCAGCTGAAACAACGGCACCCGGACGGTGGTCAATGCCGGCACGGACACGGCGGCAACGTCGATATCATCGAAGCCGGTGATCGACAGCGCGTGGGGCACCTGGATACCCAAAAGTCGCGCCTCGGCGACAGCGCCTATGCATGTGACATCCGTGCTGCACACTATCGCCGTCGGCCGTGGCTCAAGTTCCATCGCCATGCGCAACCCGGCACGACCGCCCTCAAGGGTAAAGGGCTGCTCAATGAAACGCGTCTCGTCGAGCGTTACGCCGTGACCGGCCAGCTCACTGAGCACACCAAGCTTGCGGTAATGGGCACGCTCGTTGTGAGCCAGCACGCCACTGATCATGGCGATGCTGCGATGGCCCAGGCTCAACAGATGCCGCGCGACCATCCGCCCGCCTTCTTCATTACTGAAACCCACACAATGGTGTGGGTGCAGACCATCGAGCGACCACATCAGGATGAACGGGCATTGCGCAGCGTTCAGTGATTCATAGACGGCGGCGCTGTGTTCGGTCCCCACCAGCAATACGCCTTCGACGCCACGCTCGATCATGTTTCTGACGCTGATCAACTCCTGGGCCTGGTTATATTCATGGGAACAAATGATCAGGTGATAGCCAAGCGCGCTCAGGCGCTGCTGCAGGGCCTGAACCGACTCGGCAAAGGCCGGGTTATTGAAGGTCGGAAAAACGGCCCCGATGCTGTAGGTGCGCCGTGAAGCCAGCGCCCGGGCAGCCCCGTCGCGGACATAACCGAGCCGCTCGACCGCCGCCAGCACTTTCTGCAAGGTGCCGGGCTTGACCAGGTGCGGAACCGAAAGCGCCCGCGACGCGCTGCCTACCGAGACACCGGCCAGTTGCGCCACGTCCTTGAGCTTGGGTTTTTCATGCGTTTTCATCAAAGGATCAGCCTTGCCGGGTCAATACACCAGAGTTTGACAGACGCGCCCGTGACCGCTCTAGCGCATCAACCAGCCGCCAGCCACATCGAGCACCTGGCCGGTGATGAACGCGCTGTCACCCGAGGTGAGAAAGCACGCGGCCTGGGCCACTTCTCGAGGTGTGCCAAGCCGTCGCAACGGGGTTTCATCGACCACGCGCTGGTTGGCCTGGGCCGATACGCTTTGCACCATCGGGGTTTCGATACGACCGGGGGCCAAGGCATTGGCCGTGATCCCCAACGGCCCCAACTCACCGGCCAGGTGCCGGGTAAAACCGATGATCGCAGCCTTGCTGGCGCTGTAGTGCGCCGCCACGATGGGCAGGAACGCGCTGCCCGCCACCGAGGACATATTGACGATGCGTCCGAAGCGCTGCTGCACCATCGACGGGGTCAAGGTACGCACCAGGTTGAATGACCCGCTCAGGTTGATCCCGACCACCCGCTCCCACTCCTGCGGGTCCATCTCCCAGATGCGTGACGGGGCGCCATTGTGCTTGGGCGAAACCCCGGCGTTGTTGATCAGCGTATCAATGGGGCCCAGCACGGCGGCGAGTTGCTCGCACGCATGCTGGCACTGGCCGAAATCGGCTACATCAGCCTGGGCCCAGGCCACCTGATGGCCCTCGGTGCGCAGGCTGTCGGCCTGCCGACTGACACTTTGCGCATCGAAGTCGAGCAAGCCGACCCGTGCCCCTTCCTCACAATACAGCCGGGCAATGGCAGCACCGATGCCACCGGCAGCCCCGGTGACCAGCACGACGCGACCCGCATGCCGAAGCGTTTCCATGGTTATCCTCGATTCAATGAAATCCATTGCCGGTCAAAGGCCCAGGTAGGCGCGCTTGACGTGGGGATTGTCGAGCAGTTCCTGACCGGTGCCGCTGAGGACCACCTCACCGTTCTCCAGCACATAACCCCGGTTGGCAATGCGCAATGTATGCACGATGTTCTGCTCGACGATCAGCACCGTGGTGCCCAGCGCCAGGATCTTGCCGATGATCTCGAACACCTGTGACACCAGCAGCGGCGACAGGCCCAGTGAAGGCTCATCGAACATCAGCAGCCTGGGTTCGGCCATCAGGCCGCGGGCAATGGCGACCATCTGCTGTTCACCGCCGGACAAGGTGCCGGCGTTCTGGCCCAGGCGCTCACGCACCCGGGGAAACAGGTCCAGGATATCGTCGAAGCGCTTCTTGTAATGTTGACGGGCGCTGCGTTTGTAGGCGCCCATCAGCAGGTTGTCGCGCACACTCAGAAACGGAAACAGCTGGCGACCTTCAGGAATCAGGGTCAGCCCCGCGGCCACGATCTCATCCGGTCGCTTGCCGTCCAGGCGTTGCCCTTCGAACTCGATGCTGCCCTGCGACGGTTCGACGATGCCGCACAGGCTGCGCAACGTGGTGGTCTTGCCGGCCCCGTTGGCGCCGACGATGGTGATGACCTCGCCGGCATTCACTTCAAAACTGACGCCGCGCAGGATCTCGGTGCCGCCATAGCCGGCATGCACATTAGTGAGCTTAAGCATGGCTGTACTCCTTGCCCAGATAGGCTTCGATGACGTGCGGGTCGTTGATGACCGTCTGCGGGGCGCCCTGCATGAGCAAAGCCCCGGAACTGATCACCACAATCCGGTCGGACAGACTCATGGTGGCTTGCATCAAGTGCTCGATCATCAGCACGCTGACGCCAGAATCGCGTACCCGGCGAATCACTTCGATCGCCTTGGCCACATCGGCAGGGTTCAAGCCGGCCATGACTTCATCGAGCAGCAGGATGCGCGGCCGCGTGGCCAGGGCACGCGCCATCTCCAGGCGTTTCATGCCACCGACGGTCAGGTTGCGCGCACGGGTGTCCAGCAAGGCCGTCAGTTCGGTCAGGTGCGCCACCTGGGTGGCAATCGCCCGCGCCTCATGGGCATCGGCGGTGTGCATGAAGGCGCCCAGCATGATGTTTTCGCCCACGCTCAAATCGGCGAATGGCTGCACGATCTGGAAGGTGCGGCCAATGCCGGCCCGGGCAAACCCCGCCGGACTGGTGGGAGTGATCCATTCGCCATTGGCCAGGCGTACCTTCACGCAGCCTTTGGAGGGCAGCAAAAACCCGGAGAGCTGGTTGAACACGGTGGTCTTGCCGGCACCGTTGGGGCCGATGACCCCGACGATTTCACCTTCGGCCAGGCTCAATGACACGTCATTGGTGGCATGCAGACCACCGAAGAACTTGTGCAGGTTTTCGGCGACCAGGATCGGCTCGCCCCGGGTGGCCGAGATCGTCGGCACCGGTTTGGGCATGGTGCCCGCCGTCTCCTTGAGTAGCGGCTGCCTGCCGCCGGGCAAGGCATCGATCCAGGCGAATACACGGCCGCCGAAACGCCCGACCAGGCCTTGCGGAATGGTCAATACCACGACCACCAGCACAATGCCGTAGACCAGGCCGTGCACGCCGCTGCCCATGTCACCCAGCCAGCCGCGCGCCAGTTCAGCCAGTGGCAGCACCAGGATCGTGCCGATCAGCGGGCCCGATACGGTGCCCAGGCCGCCGATCAGGGCGAACATGGCAATCTGGATCGAAAGGTCCAGCGAGAACACCGAGCCCGGCTCGATGAAGGTCAGGTACATCGCATGGAAACTGCCCACCAGGCTGGTCAGGAAAGCCGAGAGGATCACCGCGATCAGCTTGACCTTGACCGAGTTGACGCCCACGGCATGGGCGGCATCTTCACGCTCGCGCACGGCGATCAGGTAGTAGCCCAGGCGCGAGGTCTTGATTTTCCACGACACGGCCAGCGTCACGATCAGAAAGCCGAACGCGATCAGCAGGTAAGGCCAGCGAGGCCGGAACAGCATCCATTCGATGCCCAGTTGCAGCGGTACGCCAATACCTGCGGCGCCACCGGTGATGTCGTGCTGATTGATCGCAACCAGGCGTACCACTTCCAGCACGGCAATGGTGGCCAGTGCAAAGAACGGCCCGCGCAGCCTGAAGCACGGCCAACTGATCACCACCGCCACCACGCACGACAGAGCCGCGCCGATGAACATGCCGAGCCAGGGGCTCAGGCCGAAGTTGATCATCAGCAAGGTCGTGGTGTAGGCCCCCACGCCATAGAACACGGCATGGCCCAGCGACAACTGGCCGGCAAAGCCGCCGACGATGTTCCAGGCGCTGGCCAGGGCCGCGTAGCTGCAAATCAGAATGAACAGGTGGTAAACGAACGGCGACCCCACGCCCAGGGGGATCACCAGCAGCAGCGCCAGGATAATTGCGCTGACATAAACACGCGGATGCAGGAGGTTCATGATCCTTTTCCTTATTCAGAGCCGCGGCCGGAGCCGAACAGGCCGGTCGGGCGAAACACCAGGATGGCCAGGAAGATCATGAAATAGACGACCTCCTTGAGATCCGGCGCGATGTAATACCCGGCCAGGCTGTCGACGATGCCGATCACCATCGATCCCAGCAGCGCCCCCGACAGACTGCCCAGGCCACCCAGCACGACAATGACGAACGCCGTCAGCACGAAGAACGTCCCGACCGTAGGAAACACCGGGTACTGCGGGGCAATCAGTCCACTGGCCACGCCAAGGCAGGCGCAGCCCAGGCCAAAGGCGAAGACGTAGATTTTCTTCACGTCTACCCCCATCAACTGCGCCGCATTGCGGTGTTGCGCCGTGGCCCGCACCGCGCGCCCCAGGAAGGTGTGGTGCAAGAAGGCATGCAGTCCGGCGACCATGATCAACGACACCACGAAGGTGATCAGTTGCCCACTGCTGGCGCGCAAGGGCCCAAGGGTCACAGACGCGGTGCCGACGCTGATGTTCTGCACGGTCTTCACGTCCGCGCCGAACACCAGCAATGCACCGTTGATCAGGGCAATCGACACCCCGACCGTGGCAAAGATCTGGATATGCCCTTCGGCACTGAGCAGAGGCTGGATGATGAAGCGCTGCATGACCGCGCCTGCAGCGAACAACAGCAACGTGACCGGGATGATTGCCACATAGGGGTGAAGCCCGAAGTGGCTGTTCATCAGGTAGACCGCATACAGGCCGATCATCAGAAACTCGCCGTGGGCGAAATTGACCACGCGCACGATGCCGAAGATCAGTGTCAGGCCGATGCTGATGATGGCCAGGGTGCCGCCCAAAAGCAGCCCGTTCAGGACCAGCTGGATAAAAATTTCCACGAGACGCCCTCTTGGCGAGCGGACAGGTTGCGCAGGTCAGGGAGATGACCTGCCACGAGCCGGTATTCAGGGGTGATCGGTAAAACGTGCCTTGGTTACGGCTGCCGACTCGGGATAGACGGTTTTCAACACACCGTCCTGCCATTGCATGATCGAGGTACTGGCTCGCTCGTTCTGGCCATTGGCGGCAAAGCGCGCGCCCATGCCAGAGGCCGTCTGGCCGGCGGGAATATCGACACTGGCCACCGCGGCGCGTAATGCATCGGCCTCCAGCGAGCTGGCGCTCTGCATGGCATCGAGGAAGATCTTGGCGCCCACATAGTTGATCAGGCTATGACCGGAACGGGGTTCGGTTCCATAGCGCGCCTTGTAGGCCTGGGCAAAGGCGCTGATGCCCGGTGCACCGGCTTCGTTGGTCTGGTATTGCGGAAAATCGACGTCCAGCACCCCTTCCATGTTCTGCGCGCCGACCACCTTGACGGTGTCCTGCATCGAGTAGCCACCGCCGGCGCCAATCACGGCCTTGGGCTTGAAGCCAGCCTCGCGGATCTGCCGGAAGAACAGCGTGGTGTCGTTCTGGTAGCTGGTTTGCAGCACCACGTCGGCCTGAGCGCCCTTCAGGCGCAGAATCAACGAGGACAGATCGACGGCCTTGGCCGAATAAGGCAGCACCTCGACCACGTTGAGCCCCTGCTCTTCGGCCAGCTTTTTCTGGAACCCGGCAATGGTGGTGCCGTACAGCGCATCTTCGTGAATGATCGCGACCTTCAGTTGCCTGGCATCTACATTCAACGTCGGTGCAACGATTCTGGTGATGGCGGTAATAGTGCCTTCGGCAAAGTTCTTGGCCGTCGGGTTGCTGCGCATCACATACTTGAGATTGCGCTCGGTAATGCTGTCAGACACGGCGCCCAACTCGAAATACGGGACGCCTGCCAGCTCAGTGACCTGCGTGGCGGCAAAGGACAGGGCCGAGGAATAGCTGCCAAACACTGCCGTGACGTTTTGCACCGAGGTCAGTTTGCGCGCCGCGCCCACTGCCTGGCCTGCGTCGACGGCATCCGCCTTGAGCAACGCGATTTGCTCGCCTTTGAGACCGCCTGCCGCATTGCGCTCGGCCACTGCGATTTCCAGCCCTCGGTAACTTTCATCGCCCAGCAAGGCCAAGCCCCCGCTGAAAGGATAGAGCGCTCCCAGTTTTATATCGGCGAGGGAGGCCATTGAAGCGCTCAATGACAACGCCGCGCAGAGGGATGTAGCCCAGTATTTTGTCTTCATTGTTATCTCCTGGTAAAAAGGCATGGCTCAAAAAAATGAATCGATTCATATTTTTTATGGTTACTTTAAATAGCCAAATACCTGCTTATGGCTTAAAAACTCATCATTTTATGAAGCGCTTCATTTTTAGTGTGGCAGCGTGGTTTACAGATGGCCTGTGTACCGTTGCGCAACGCCCAAAGATTACGGCGGGCGTTGACGCATTCATACCGCTGAGAATTCACACCTGCTGTGAACGCTCGTCACAGTCATTGCCGGGGTTAAGCCACGCCTTTCAATCGCGTGCTGTAAAACCCTGGCGCCCGAGGCGCTCCATGATCAGCTCGATAAACGCCGACACTGCCAACGGCAGATGCTGGCGGCTGGGGTATAAAACGTGCAGGCCATAGCCGGTGCGGTAGTAATCGGGCAACACAGGCACCAGGCGACCGGCGTGCAGATCGGGGGCGACGATGGTGATCGGCAACAGAGTGATGCCCAGGCCGGCCAGCGTCGCCTTGCGCAAGGCCTGGGCGGTGTTGCCGGTAAAGCGACTGGCGATGCGCACATCGTGTTCGGCGCTGCCCGGGCCCTTGAGACGCCAGGTGGTCAAGTGGCCGGGTTGAGTGAAACTGACCGCATCGTGTTCAGCCAGGGCTTCCAGCGTGACTGGCATGCCACGCCGGTCCAGATAAGCAGGACTGGCCACCATCTGATCATGACGCGCTTCGAGTAACTGGCGGCCCACATAGCCGGAGTCCTGCAGGATGCCGCCGCGAAAGGCAATGTCGATGCGTTCGGCAATCAGGTCGCAACGGGCGTCGCTGAGGACAAAATCCAGCCGCACCTTGGGGTGTGTGGCGAGAAAGTCGGCCACCCATTGCATCGGAAAAAAGTCGAAGAAATCGGCCATCGCCGCCACACGCACCGTGCCGCTGGGTTCCTGGCTGCCGCTGATCAATTGCTGCCCGGCTTCCATCAGGCCTTCGACAGCACTTGAGCAGCGGTCGTGAAAGGCCTGGCCGGCCTGGGTCAGGGTCAGCTTGCGGGTCGAACGCTGCAACAGGCGGGTGCCGACCTGGTCCTCAAGCTGCTGCACCCGACGGCTGAGGGTATTGGCCGGCATGCCCAGTAGCCGGGCGGCCTGGGCAAAGCTGCCGTAACGGACTACGTGGACGAACAAGGCAACATCGTTGAGATCAAGCATAGGCAACACCACTACTTCGCTAACTGGATGAGTGCACTCCAATTGTGCCATCTAATAAAGTAATTGCCAGGCGCTTAAGCTGCGGACATTCCCACTTGCAGAGCGCCTTCCCATGACTCGCACACTTGCCGTTCAACACCAGGCCCAACGCCGAATCACTCGTCAGACATCAGGACGCGTCCACGGCCCCATCACCCGCTTGATGAGCCCCGGCGATCTGGGCCAGGTGCTCAAGCCCTTCGTATTCCTGGACATTTTCAGCCTGCAAGCCAAAGGCCTCAAGTCGAGCTTCGGCATGCACCCGCACTCGGGCATTGCTACGGTCACCTACATGATCTCCGGCGACGTGGCCTATCAGGATTCCACCGGTGCAACGGGTGTGCTGCCGGCCGGCGGTGTGGAGTGGATGCGTGCCGGCAACGGTGTATGGCATGACGCGACACTGGCCAGCGATGCCGCCATGCTGGGTTTTCAGCTGTGGCTGGCGCTGCCGGCGGCACTGGAAAACGCCCCGGCCCAGAGCCTTTACCTCGACCCGGCCGACGTTGCCGAGGACGGCCCCGTGCGGGTGCTGATCGGCCAGTACGGTGCTGCCCGCAGCCCCATTCCGGCACCTGCCGGCATCAACTACCTGGCGGTCAACCTGCGTGACGGCGAGCACTGGCACTACACACCACCCGCCGGACACACCGTGGCCTGGGTGGCGGTCAATGCCGGTCGCCTGCACGCCAATGGCCTGATCGAAGCCGGTGAACTGGCGGCCTTTGAAGAAAGCGAGCAAGGCATCGACTTCGTGGCCCACGGCGCCACCTCGTTCGTGCTGGGTTCGGCCATCAAGCATCCCCATGACCTGGTGACCGGGCACTACTCGGTGCACACCAGCCCCGCCGCCCTGGCGCAGGGCGAAGCTGAAATCCAACGCATCGGCGCCCTGCTGGGCGCCTGAGGCCCAAGCCACAGCCCTCTCTATTCATTCTTTATTCAAGCGAGCAAAACCATGACCACCGCACCCGATCTTCTGCTTTCGCCTGTCCAGCTTGGCGCCACTGCCTTGAACAACCGCATGGTCATGGCGCCCATGACCCGCAGTCGCGCCGGCGATGGCGACGTCCCCACGCCGCTGATGACCGAATACTACCGCCAGCGGGCCAGTGCCGGCCTGATTGTCACCGAAGGCTCGCAAGTCTCGGCCCAAGGCAAGGGCTACATGCGTACCCCCGGCATCTTTACTGCCGCCCAGATCAAGGGCTGGCAGCAGATCACCGATGCCGTGCATCAGCAAGGCGGGCGTATCTTCCTGCAACTGTGGCATGTAGGCCGCCTGTCCCACGCCCTGGTACAACCCAACGGCAACCAGCCGGTGGCCCCTTCGGCGATCAAGGCCGACGGCGAGCTGTACACCCCCGAGGGGCTCAAGGCCTACGAGGTCCCACGCGCCCTGGGTATCGACGAGATTGCTGCGGTTGTGGCCGACTTTCGGCAGGCGGCCGAGAATGCCCGGCAGGCCGGTTTCGATGGCGTGGAAATCCACGGTGCCAATGGTTACCTGATCGACCAGTTCCTGCGCGATGGCACCAATCAGCGCACCGATGCCTACGGCGGCTCGGCCGAGAACCGCGTGCGCTTTCTCAAGGAGGTGGTCGAGGCGGTGATCGAAGTCTTTGGCGCCAGCCGCGTCGGCGTTCGCCTGTCGCCGGTGTTCGATTATTTCTCGATGAGCGACAGCCAGCCGCAGGTCACGTTCAACCAGGCGGCGAAAATGCTCAGCCGCTACAGCCTGGCGTATCTGCATGTGGTGAGGATGGGCACAGAAGCCTTCGACTTTGCCGAGCTCAAGCGCCACTTCGGCGGCACCTACATCAGTAACGGTGGCTACGATGCCGCCCAGGCCGAAACCGCCCTGCAAACCGGCGACGCCGACCTGGTGGCCTTTGGTACGCCCTTCATTGCCAACCCGGACCTGGTCGAGCGCTTCAGAAAAGGCGCCGGGCTGAACCCGCTCGACACCACCACCTTTTACCAGGGTGAAGAAAAAGGCTACACCGACTACCCGGCCCTGGCGGTCTAAACGCTCAGCACAATCTTGCCAAAGTGCGCGCCAGAGGCTTCATGGGCGAAGGCTTTGCCGATGTCCTCCAGGGCAAACACGCTGTCGATCACCGGCTTGACCTTCAGGCACTCCAGCGCCTGGACCAGGTCAAGCTGGTGTTGCCGGTTGCCGACGATCAAGCCCTGCAGACGCTGTTGCCGGGCCATCAGCGCCACGGTCGGCACTTCACCAGACACCCCGGTGAGGATACCGATAAGGGCAATATGCCCGCCGATCCGGCAGGCCGTGATCGATTGCGCCAGCGTCGCCGGGCCGCCCACTTCGACCACATGATCGACGCCGCGCCCGTGGGTCAGCGCCAGGACTTCTTCGCCCCACTGCGGTTGCGTGCGGTAATTGATCGTGTGGTCGGCGCCCAGCGCCCGCACCCGGGCCAGTTTTTCGTCCGATGACGAGGTCGCAATCACCACGGCACCCATGGCCTTGGCCAGTTGCAGGGCAAAAATCGACACCCCGCCGGTGCCCATCACCAGCACCGAATCACCCGGCTTGATACCGCCATTGACCACCAATGCACGCCAGGCGGTCAGCCCGGCGGTGGTCAGGGTCGCGGCTTCCTGATGCGAATAGCCTTTAGGGGCACGGGTAAACCAGTGACTGGGCTTGACCACGACTTGCCGGGCATAACCGTCGACACCGTCACCCGGCGTGGTGCTGAAGTCGCCAATGGTCGGCGCCCCGTCATGCCAGTGCGGAAAGAAGCACGACACCACATGGTCGCCCACCTTGAATTCGGTCACCTCTTCGCCTACGGCCTCGACCACCCCTGCGCCATCGGCCATGGGAATACGCCCGTCAGCCGTTGGCATCTTGCCGGTGGCCACCGCGTAGTCATGAAAATTCAAGGAGCTGGCGTGCACGCGCACGCGGATCTGGCCTGGCCCCGGCTGGCCGGGATCAGGCAAGTCGACCAGGTGAAGATTATCCAGGCCTGCAGGCAGGCGAAGGGTGATGGCTTTCATTGAACAAGTCCCTTTCAAGGCGATGAGGGTGCGCCAGCGGATGGCGCTTCAAGCCACCGGCTGGCGCACTGTGAACGTCAGTGCTTGAGGGCTTGGGCAACAGAAACGGCAATTGGTGTCGTCGCCCGGCCGATCAGTCGGCTCAGTTGACGCGAATCATCGAACAGCGCGCCCTTGGCCGCACCGGTGTCGGAGTCCGAGAGCAGCGCGGCAAAGACATCGGGCAGACCGATACCGATCAGCGCGGCTTTGTACTGCTGCTCCGGCAGGTCGCTGTACACCACTGGCCGGCCCGATTGTTCAGCCACCTCTGCGGCCAGTTCCGTCAATGAATAGCTGTCGTCACCGGCCAGTTCGTAGACCTTGCCGGCATGACCGTCCTGGGTCAGCACCACCGCAGCGGCGTCGGCATAGTCGGCGCGCGAGGCCGAAGCAATGCGCCCCTCACCTGCGCTGCCCAGAATGGCGCCATGCTCAACCGCGGCAGGCACGCTGGCGGTGTAGTTCTCGTGGTACCAGCCGTTGCGCAGCAGCACATGATCCAGGCCGGACTCGGCCAGCGCCTGTTCGGTGTCGCGGTGCTCCAGCGCCAGACTCAAGGGCGAAGTGTCGGCCCGCAGCACGCTGGTGTAGGCCAGCAACTGCACGCCGGCGGTCTTGGCCGCCTGAATGACCGCTCGGTGCTGTGCCGAGCGCTGGCCGATTTCGTTCGAGGAAATCAGCAGCAGCTTGCTGACGCCGGCCAGTGCCGCGTCGAGCGTCTGCGGCTCGGAGTAATCAGCCCGGCGCACAATCACACCCTTGGCCGCCAGGTCCTGGGCCTTGAGCGGGTCACGCACCAGGGCGATCACGTGGGTTGGGGCCACGCTGTTAAGCAGCGCGTCGATGACCAGACGGCCCAGTTGGCCGGTTGCACCTGTGACAGCAATCATGAAAGCACCTTGATTCGAATGAGAGGAAGCCGCATGCTACGCCGCACACTTACGATTAGTAAGTACGCACAAAAAGGTAAGTGCCATGACCGTGGATGAACAGCTTTACACGCCGTTGGCCGCCAGACTTCGCCGTGGCGAGGTGCTGAGCGCCGACTGCCCTTCGCGCCATGTGCTCAAGCACATGACCAGCCGCTGGGGCGTGCTGGTACTGGTGGTGCTGATTGACGGCACGCATCGTTTCAGTGACCTGCGACGCAAGATCGGCGGCATCAGTGAAAAAATGCTTGCACAGACCCTGCAAGGGCTTGAAGGCGACGGCCTGGTGCAGCGCGTCTCACACCCGGTGGTGCCGCCGCATGTGGAATACAGCCTCACGCCGCTGGGCCGTGAGGCTGCAGCAAAAGTCGAAGCCATGGTCGACTGGATCGAAGAACGGCTGCCGGCCATTCTGCAGATTCGCCATGAAAAAGCAGACTCTGCGCTGAATCAGACCACCTGATCGCTACCTGGCACCTCGCGCTCACGCGGTTGACGAGGCGCTGCATGCAGGGTCACGGGCACTGACTTGGCCGCCGGCACCTTGCTGCGCTCGGCGTGATGCCACAGCGGCACCAGCGCATTGCACTCGGGGTAATACCCCGCCGCGCAGCCTTCGGGAATGTCATACGCCAGAATCTGCAAGGGCCCGGCTTCACGCAATACTTCCGGTTCGACCGCCGTGCGCAGCATGATCCAGTCACCAGGGGCAAAGCCCAGGCGCACGATGTCGTTGCGGTTGAGAAACACCACGCTGCGGGTGCCCTTCACGCCACGAAAACGGTCGTCGTAGCCATAGATGGTGGTGTTGAACTGGTCGTTGCTGCGGATCGTCATGAGCTGAATGACATGGCGGTTGTCAGCGGTGCCAGGAACATCGTCGTTTTCATCCAGTGTCTGCGGCGTCACGAACTGTGCCTTGCCGGACTCGGTGGGCCACTCACGCTGGCGCACCGGCAAGGGACGGTGAAAGCCGCCCGGCATCCACATGCGCGTTTCCATGTCATGAAAAATCTGCGGGTACACCTGCGCAATGGCTGCCCGGATCTGGGCATAGTCGCCCTGCCACTGCGCCCAGGGAATCCGGGCCTGGCCATCGAGGGTGGCTTGTGCAATACCGGCGATGATCGCCACTTCTGATTGCAGGTGCTCGCCGGCCGGCTTCCGGGTTCCTTTCCAGGCATGCACGAACCCGGTGCTGTCTTCTGTGCTGTAGACCTGCTCCTGGCCGTTTTGCCGGTCCATTTCCAGGTGACCCAGGCACGGCAGCAACCACATATGGGTGCCAGGCAACAAATGACTGCGATTGAGCTTGGTGGCCACTTGCACGTTCAACTGCAACTGCGACCAGGCCGGCTCCATGCGACTCGTATCTGGAATGGCACGCAGAAAGTTACCGCCCAGCCCGATGAAGCCTTTGACGCTGCCGTCCAAAATCCCCTCGCAGGTGTCGACCGTGGCCCGGCCCATGCGCTCGGGCACCTTGAAACTGAACAATGCCTCGATCTTGTCCTTGGGCACCTTGGCCGGGTCTTCGGTAATGCCCACCGTGCGCTGGCCCTGCACATTGGAGTGCCCGCGCACCGGGCAGATGCCCGCACCCGGCTTGCCGATATTGCCGCGCAGCAACAGGAAGTTGACCAACATCTGTACGTTTTCGACGCCATGACGGTGCTGGGTCATGCCCATGCCGTAGACCAGCATGACCCGTTCGCTGCGCGCATACACGGTGGCGGCGGCCTCCATCGCACCGCGACTCAGGCCCGAACGGCTTTCCAGCACAGCCCAGGGCTGGCGCTCGACCTGGGCAATGAACGCCTCGAAACCTTCGGTGTGTTGCGCGATGAAATCATGGTCCAGCACCGGCTGGCGCTGTTCGGCCTGGGCCTGGCGGTCCATTTCCAGCAGCGCCTTGGCCATGCCGGTGATGGCCGCAATGTCGCCGCCAATCGCCACCTGATGGTATTGCGTGCTGATCACAGTCGACGCCGGCCCCAGCATCTCGACCGGCGATTGCGGGTTGACGAAGCGCTCCAGGCCCCGCTCGCGCAACGGGTTGAAGGTGATCACCGGCACCTGGCGCTTACGCGCCGCTTGCAGCGGGTGCAGCATGCGCGGGCTGTTGCTGCCGACGTTCTGGCCGAAAAAGAAAATGCAGTCGGTGTGTTCGAAGTCATCCAGCGTGACCGTGCCTACCGGCACGCCAATGCTTTCCTGCAAGCCGACCGAAGTGCTTTCGTGGCACATGTTCGAGCTGTCGGGCAGGTTATTGGTGCCGTAGGCCCGGGCCAATAGTTGATACATGAACGACGCTTCCAGCGACGCCCGCCCGGAGGCATAGAACACCACCTCATCGGGCGCCAGCCGGCGCAGTTCGGCACCGATTTCCTTGTAGGCCTGGGCCCAACTGGTGGGCCGGTAACGATCATCCCTGGCGTCGTAGCGCAACGGATGGGTCAACCGCCCGTGTTGCTCCAGGGCATGATCGCTCCAGCCGCGCAGTTCGGTCAGGGTGTGGCGGGCAAAGAAATCCGGGGCGGTTCTGAGCGCGGTCAGCTCCCAGGCCGTGGCCTTGGCGCCGTTTTCACAGAACTCCAGTGCCAGCGGATGGGCCGGCTTGGCCCAGGCGCAACTTACACAGGCAACGCCCTTGGGTTTATTCAACTGGAACAAAGTGGCCGGGGCATGACGCCATGCCTGCTCGCGCCAGAGAATGTTCATGACCGAACGGGCCGAGCCCCACCCTCCCGACGCCGAGAGATAAGGCCGGAACCGGGCAGTGGAATGGATAAGCTGCATCGAACGCCCCTTGCTGGAAGCCCCTGAAAGGCCAATGGAAAACCTTGCATGCACAGCAAAGGACTGCTTGCGATTCAGCCTTGTTCAACGGCTGTGTCGCGTTTGACGACAGATGGCTTATCGGCATCTCGGAACAAGCGTCTACCCAGTTGGTGTGCCGCCTGGAGAGAGGCTGCTGCCGGCTGCGTTTCCGATTCGAACACCCGCGTGGAGCTTATGACCGGTGCGCCGCAGTAATCGAAAATGCCGTGATCGATCTGGGTTTTCATTGCCGTACCGTATCCATGCCGTTCGTATGTACCAGCGTCGGCTCCGGCCACGCCAAGCAGATGGACCTGCAGGTGGCCCAGTTTCTTGACCAGCGTGGCATCCGGGCTGAAATCGAACGCCCAGCCATTGCAGAATACCCGGTCGATCCAGCCCTTGAGCAACGCCGGCATCGACCACCAATACACCGGATAGACCAGCACCAGTGCATCGGCACGCTCGATCCGCGCCTGTTCGGCCAGGACATCGGCAGGCGGCGGGCTTTTGTGGCGATGAACCGCGCCATCGGCCACCGAAAATCGAGGGTCGAAGCCGCTGGCGGCCAGATCGAGGATTTCATGGCTGTGCGACGGATCAGCGTCGGTAATGCCTTGGGCCACTTGCCTGGCCAGGCTGTGAGTCAGGGAGGAGGCATCATGATGGGCGACAACGATAAGCGTGTGCATGGGCGGTTCCTTGTGGGCGGATGATCAGTCGATTGCGAGACGGCGCCTGACGCAATATACTTTTGGTAGGTTTCGATAACTTACTTTTGGTATATAGCGATGTCAAGCCCGCCCTCACCTGCCCGTTCCCAGCCGCGCCAACGCCTGTCGCGGGAAAACCGCCTGGCCCAGTTGCTGGGCGTGGCCTGGAAAATCGTTCGTGAACAAGGCACCGAAGCGTTGACGCTGGGTCATCTGGCCGAACAGGCCGGTGTCACCAAGCCGGTGGTCTACGATCACTTTCCGGATCGCCCGGCGTTGCTGTGCACGCTGTATCAGGATTTCGACGAGCGTCAGACAGCGCTGTTCGATGCAGCCTTGCAACACAGCGAAGCGAGCGCCGAGGCCAAGGCGCGGGTGATTGCCAATGCCTATGTGGACTGCGTGCTGCAGCAAGGCCGTGAAATCGCGGGCGTACTTGCCGCGCTCAGCAGCTCGCCGGAACTGGCGCGGGTCAAGCAGGCGTATGAGGCAGCGTTCATGGATAAATGCCGGGCTGTGCTGGCGCCCTTTATCGGCAACAGGCAGCTGTCGACCGCGCATTTGCGCGCCATGCTCGGCGCCGCCGAAGCGCTGTCGGACGCCGCGGCATCCGCTGAGGTGTCGCCATCACAGGCCAAGGCCGAACTGTATGAGGTGATCGTGTCGATGCTCAGCCGCGCCCGATAAAGTCGGCGTCTGGCCGGCTTATCCTGACTCGCCCGCCAGCATTCGCTGGTGAAAGCCGGCCAGGCGGTCCAGGGCATAGAGCGCCGCCTCCTTCTGCAGGTTCGACCGGTCACCGAAGAACCGCTCGCGCCGGGTAAAGACGCTGAGGCGCTTGCCCTCGACAAATCCCCAGGCAAAACACACGGTGCCGGCCGGAATGCCGTCGACGTCTTCGCTGCCGCATAACCCTGTGGTGGCAATCACCACATTGGCCGGGCTGTCACGCAGTGCGCCTATGGCCATTTCCCGGGCCACTTCATTGCTGGTGAGGTTAAAAAACTCCATGGTCTTGAGGCTGACGCCCAACAGCCGGTGCTTGGCCTCAGGCGAATACACCACATAACCGCTTTCCATGACTTCGCCACAGTGCGGTACTTCAGCCAGCAACGAAACGATTCTTCCGGCCGTGCAGGATTCCGCGGTGGTGAGGTAAAGGGAATGGGCCTTGAGGTAGTCGACAACTTCGGCAGGGTTCATTGCGCACTCCGCACTCAATACGTTTATGTCTGGCTGCACTCGGTTTTTATACGTGCAGCCGGCTCACGTTTGACGCGCCGTCATAGCCACTTGATCCGTTGCAGCGCCCCATTACAAGACGAACGGTTTAAATCTGTCATGAGCATGTTCCGTCTGGAACATTACTCGGAACTTAGCCCTTCGACGCTGCCTCATTTAACTATCATCCCCCACGATCAGGCTGATAGCGATATGAGAGCACTTACCTATCACGGCGCCCACAACGTCAAGGTCGACACCGTTGCGGATCCGGTCCTGCAACAACCGGACGACATCATTTTGCGGGTCACGGCCACTGCCATCTGCGGCTCGGACCTGCACCTTTATCGAGGCAAGATTCCAGCGGTCGAGCACGGCGATATATTCGGCCATGAGTTCATGGGCGTGGTCGAGGAAGCCGGCACCGCCGTGACAGCAGTCCGTCCCGGTGATCGGGTGGTGATTCCCTTCGTGATTGCCTGCGGCAGCTGTTTCTTCTGCCAGCACGATCTGTTTGCCGCCTGCGAAACCACCAACACCGGGCGCGGCGCAATCCTCAATAAAAAGGCCATTCCGGCCGGTGCAGCACTGTTTGGCTACAGCCACCTGTACGGCGGCGTGCCCGGTGGCCAGGCCGAATACGTGCGGGTGCCCAAAGCCAATACCGGGCCATTCAAGGTGCCGGGCACGCTGGCGGACGAGAAGGTGCTGTTTCTGTCCGATATTCTGCCCACCGCTTACCAGGCGGTCACCAACGCCGAAATCGGCAATGGCTCCAGCCTCGCCATCTACGGTGCCGGACCGGTGGGGCTGTTATGTGCCGCCGTGGCACGCATGCTGGGCGCCGAGCGCATTTTCATGGTCGACCACCATGCCTACCGCCTGGCGTATGCACAGAAAACCTACGGCGTGATTCCGATCAATTTCGACGAGGACGATGACCCGGCCGACACCATCATCCAGCAGACGCCTGGCATGCGCGGGGTCGATGGCGTGGTTGACGCGGTGGGTTTCGAGGCCAAGGGCAGTACCACCGAAACCATCCTGGCCACGCTCAAGCTCGAAGGCAGTAGCGGCAAGGCCCTGCGCCAGTGCATCGCGGCGGTCAGGCGCGGCGGCGTGGTCAGTGTGCCGGGGGTCTACTCCGGGTTCATTCATGGTTTTCTGTTTGGCGATGCGTTCGACAAGGGCCTGACCTTTCGCATGGGCCAGACCCATGTGCAGCGCTACCTGCCCGAGCTGCTGGGGCATATCGAGACCGGCAGGCTGGCGCCGGAAGCCATCATTACCCATCGTCTGTCGCTGGAGCAGGCGGCCGAAGGCTACAAGATTTTCGACAAGCGCCAGGAAGACTGCCGCAAGGTCATTCTGACGCCGGGCAAAAGCCATATCGAGGCCCCCATCGTCGAGTCGGTAGGCGTCGTACCGGTCGTTTAAAACGCGCTACACAAGGAACTGCCTCATGGAAACGTCATTGTTCTCGATCGCCTTGACGATCATCATCCTGCTGCTGGACATCTGGGCCGTCGTCAGCGTCTGGCGCAGCACCAAATCGTCGGGCACGAAAATCGGCTGGACTATCCTGATAGTTGCCATGCCGCTGGTGGGCCTGGCGATCTGGGGTATCGCCGGCCCCCGTGGCATCGCCAGACCGCCCAGCTCACCCAATCACAGCAAGGGCTGAGCCTGGCCTCAGGCAAAACGTGTGAAACGATAAGGCGCCGGGTCGATGATCGGCGCCTGGCCTGACACCAGGTCGGCAGCCAAGTGACCGGCGGCCGGCGACGTGCCGAAGCCATGGCCCGAGAAACCACTGGCCAGCACCAGGCCGGGAATTGCAGACACCTGGTCTATAACCGGATTGGAGTCCGGTGTTATATCAATGGTCCCCGCCCATGCCTGCTCGATCTCGGCATTCTGAAACACCGGCCAGGCTGCCCGCAGGTTACGCATGGCCTCGTCGTTGAGTCCATTGTTGGCCGCCGGGTCCTGAATGCGTACACGTTCGAAGGGCGAAACCGCATCAGCTTTCCAGCGGCGGGCCAGGGCCAGGTCCTTGAAGAAATACTTGCCCATGGAAATTCGCAGAAAGTCGCGCTGCGACTTCAAGGCTGGCAGGTATTTGCTCCCCAACAAGAAGTGATCCAGGGTCAGGAAAGCGTCCAGTGCCCCGCGCTGGGTGATGATGTAGCCCCCATCGATGTGCTTGCGAAAGGAAAAGTCCGGCGCGCCCACAGCAATGTCAGTCGGCCCGTTCATGGGTCGGGTGCGCAGCACCGAGCAGGTCAGTGGCAGCGTGGGCAGGTTGATGCCCAGGTTGCCCAGAAAACGGCGCGACCATAGGCCACCGGCCAGCAGCACCTGCTCGCAACGAATCTCACCGCGCTCGGTGACCACGCCACTGACCCGCCCGCCCGAGGTTTGTACAGTACGCACCGCACACTGCTCGATGATCACCGCGCCCTTGGCGATGGCCGCATTGGCAATGGCGCTGGCGGCCAGCGTCGGTTCGGCACGGCCGTCTGACGGTGTGTAGATGCCGCCAAGCCAGTCGCCCTGCCCGCCTGGCACATGCTGGGCAATTTCCTGCTTGCTCAGCAGGCGCGAGCCCAGCGCCAGCGGCTCCACACCCTTGAGCCATTGCTCATGCATCGCCATCTGCGCTTCGTTACGGGCGATGAACATGATGCCGGCCTGGCGATAACCCACATCAACCCCTACCCGCTCGGGCATTTGTGCCCATAGCCGGTCGGCGGCCTGGGCCAGGGGAATGTCGGCGGCATGGCGGCTGGTCTTGCGGATCCAGCCCAGGTTGCGCGAAGACTGCTCACCGGCAATCCGGCCTTTTTCCAGGACCACGACCGGAATGTTGCGCTCGGCCAGGGTCAAGGCCGCCGTCAGGCCGATGATGCCGCCGCCGATGATGACCACCGTGGTCGAGGCCGGCAGCGGATGGGAGGTGTTTACAGGCGCAATGGTAGGGGCCATGGGTCTATGACTCTGGAAAACTGGTAAAAAATCACCCGCCGCGCGGTCGCGCAGCAAACATGGAGCCGGAGTAGGAGCGCGCTTGCCCGCGACCGAGTGCGTAGCGCTCGCAAAATCTGCGAAACGCCAAAAATCTTACGGCTGCGAACACATTCAATATCTGCGAAACGCTGCAATTTTACGACTGCTACGCAGCCGGTCGCGGGCAAGCGCGCTCCTACAGGAGACTGATCTGCGTCACTTCGGCGCGTGCCGCACCGCGGTAGGCGGTCACTTCCAGCTCGACCTTGTAGACGGTCGAGCCCAGTGGCGGACAGGTCACGGTGCTGGCCGGGTCGACGCCGCGAAACTTCTGGCCAATGATTTCCATCACCTGTGGCACATCGGCCGGGTCCTGAATGAATACCCGCGAGCACACCACGTCGGCCAGACTGGCATCCACTGCCGCCAGTGCCGCCTCGATGTTGGCGAACACCTGGTGGGTCTGCTCGACCAGGTCTTCGGGGATTTCCTTGGTCTGCGGGTTACGGCCAGCGGTGTTGGACACGAAGATCCAGTTGTCGACGGCGACCAAGCGCGAGTAGCTGGCCATGTCTTCGAATTTCGAACCGGTCTTGAGCTTGGTGATCTGGGTCATGCCGTATTTCCTTATGAAAAATGTTCGATCAGCTGAGAACCGGGGTTTCCCAGAGGTTCAGCTTGATGCCGATGCCGCGCTCGATGGCATTGCGGTACACCACCGTGCCCCAGGCCACGTCCTCGACCGGCATGCCACCGACCGACATCAGAATGATTTCTTCATCGTTCAAACGGCCCGGCGCGTCGCCGGCGATGATCTTGCCGATGTCCTCGACCTGTTCAGGCTGCAACGAGCCCTCGGCGATCATGTCCATGAAGCGCACGCCGATCACCGGCACGCAGTGGTGCGCAGGCTTGGGCAGTTCGTGGAACCAGGCCTGGTAAAGACCGGTGTTGTCGACCACCTTGCGCACATCGGCCTGTTCCATACCGGCGTCGATGTTGCACGCGGCCGGCATTGCCAGGAACGCACCGGGCTTGACCCACTCGCGCTTCACGATCGGATAGGCATTGGGGTCGCCCACTTCGCCAGAGCTGCAATAGGTCACCAGGTCCGAGCCGCGCACCACTTCTTCAAGCGTGTCGACCACCTGGACATTGACGATCTGCGGGAAGGTGACACCGATCCAGGTCAGGAAATCATCCAGGCTGCGCTGTCCGCGGGCCTTGATCTTGATCGTGTCGATCTGTGGGCACACGGCTATGAACGCGGCCACCGAGGTCTTGCCCATCACGCCGGGCCCCAACAGGCCGATGACCCTGGAATCCTTGCGCGCCAGGTGCCTGGCACCAACACCCGGAATGGCGCCGGTGCGGTAGGCCGACAACAGGTTGGCCGACATGTGCGCCAGTGGCGCGCCGGTGTCCGGATCGTTGAGGGTGAACATCAGGATCGAGCGCGGCAGCCCCTTGTCGCGGTTGGCGATGTTGGAGCCGTACCATTTCACGCCGGCGGTGCAGAAGTTACCGCCCAGGTACGCCGGCATCGCCATCATGCGCCGGTCGGCAGTAGGCTTGGGCATGGTCGGAAACGGCGAGTGTTCGGGAAAGGTCACCATGGCACCGTGCGAATCGTTGTTCGGCCCCGCCATGCGATAGTCGCCGTGGTACAGCAGGCCGAACATCTCTTCCATGGTGTCGACGCACGAAGGCATGTCGGTCACCCCGGCGCGGATCATGTCCTGCTCAGACAAGTAGATAAAGTCGATCTTGGTATTGTGGGTCATGTTTATCTCGAAGCACTGAGACATAGTGGGCGGCCGCTCTGGCGCCGCATTCGGCCTGCCTTGAGCTGTCCGGGTCAGGTGATTTCGAGTCTAGGGAGGCCGCTGACGGGCGTATTGTAAAAACCCGACATGTTCGAGCAGACGGCCACTGGTGCGCTAATTGCAATGCAATGGCAATCGTGAACACCGTGACTTCACGTGCAGATCGCTTTTCAGGTGCAAGATCCATGACCTCACCCTCACCGGTCCATGCCCCGCGCGACCTTGGCGAACAGCCCTGGTTTGTGCTGAATTCATCGCGTTATCGGGTCATCAACACCCGTCACCCGGCGATTTCGCACTTTTATGCCCTGGACATCGCCACGCCTTCGGACCTGACCTTTGCGGTGCCGGATGGCTGCGTCGACATTCTGTTCGACTGTGACGCCAGCCGGCCGGGCGCCAAGCTGTGTGGCACCCCGTTGAAGGCGCAGCGGGTGGATTTGCTACACCAGCACCGTTACTTCGGGGTGCGTTTCCGCCCAGGCGTGATACCGGGCTTTGCCCAGAACCTGGCCGAGGATCTGGCCGAACAGCAAATCGACCTGCAAGACCTGCTGCCTAACGCCCAGGACATGATCGAAAGCATTACCCGCGAGGTGCAGTTCGACGAACAGATGGCGCTGTTCAACGGCTTTGCCCCCGCCAGCCTGTCACGCACCACCTCGGCGCTCACCACCCTGGTCATCGACAAGGTGCTGGCGCACCGGGGCGACATTCGCATCAGCCAGCTGGAGGCCCTGAGCGGTTACACCGAGCGCACGTTGCAGCGCCAGTTTCGCCACGACACCGGCATGACGCCCAAGACCTTTTGCCGCATCATCCGTTGCCAGGCCGCATTGAGCTGCATCAGCAACGGATTCGAGCTGTCGTTTTCCGACCTGGCGCAGGATCTGGGCTTTACCGACCAGTCGCATTTCCTGCGCGACTTCAAGCAACTGATCAGCACCACGCCCAACGACTATCAACGCCAGCTTATAAAGAGCGCTGGTCGGGCACGGATTGATGTAACGGCCTGAGGTGCATGTTCTTGGCGCACCTGAAGAGGCTTGCGCACCATCAATGTGCCGGTTACTGCACGCTGGCGCGGACCTGCTCCCTGAAACGGTTCTCGAAACCGTCCTGAACCTTGAGCTTTTCCAGCAGTGAGGGCAGCACCTGCCGGCTGATCACGATGATGCCGTCACGGTCGCCCACAATGGCATCGCCGGGGTTGCAGACCACATGCGCACACGCTACCGCCGTGCCGACCAGGCCCGGCCCGGTCTTGGAGGGGCCGGCGGGATTGACGGCACGGGCATAGACCGGCAGACCCATGACGTCCAGTTCCTCGATATCACGCACCGCGCCATCAATGACCACCGCTGCCACTTTTCTCGCCAGGCACACCTCACCCAGCAGGTCGCCGAACACCGCACGATTGGTTTCACCATTGCCGTTGATGACCAGCACATCCCCGGGTTGGGCATCGTCCAGCGCCCGATGAATCGCCAGGTTGTCGCCCTCGCGAGTCAGCACCGGCAGGATGGTGCCGAAAAACGAAGGCTTGCCGGCCACATGGCGAATGACCGAAGCCATCATGCCCATGCGTTGCAGGACATCGCCGATCAGGGCGACCGGATAGTGAGAGATGGCGTGCAGCACCGTGAGATCGGCGCGCTCCCAATGCGGCGTCACGCCAATGTTTTCAGCCGATACGTTGATGAACATGATGACCTCGACAAAAAATGATCAGGCCTGGCGCTGCAAGGCAGCCACAGGTTGGTTGACCGGATGCGCTGGCGCCTGGCCGCGCAAGACGGCGGCAATGGCCTCGACCGCACTCATGCCCACGCGCAGCAGCGACTCGTCGGTCTGCCCGGCCACATGCGGGGTCACGATCAGGTTCGGCAGGTCCGCCACGGCCAGGGTGTTGTGTTTGAAAGGGTCGATCATGTCGACATTCTCCGCATCGAGTACATCGACGCCGGCCCCGGCCAGCCGGCCGCTGCGCAGCGCATCGCTCAGCGCGCCCTCATCCACCACACCACCGCGGCTGGTGTTGATCAGCACCGCCCCCGGTTTCATCTTGTCGAACTCGGTTGCCCCCAGCAGATGACGGGTGCCCGGTAACAGCGGTACATGCAGGCTGACGACATCGGCGGTGGCCAGCAAGGTGTCGAGGTCGACCCAGCGCGCATCATGGCGGGTGTCGAAGGCCGGGTCGGTGAACACCACCTTCATGCCGAAGGCTTCAGCCACCGGGGCCACGTGCTGACCGATATTGCCAAAGCCGATCAGGCCCAGGGTACGCCCTTCAAGCTCGATGCCGCTGAGGGCCAGTCGGTCCCGAGCCCAGTTACCGTCGCGGGTCTGTTGCGCGGCGGTGATCAGTTGTCGGCTGATCGCCAATAACAGCGCAAAGACATGCTCGACCACGCTGCGGCAGTTGGCGCCTGGCGTATTGGTGACCCAGATACCGTGCTCGGCGGCCGCCAGCGTGTCGACGTTGTCGTAGCCGGCACCGTGGCGCGCGATGATTTTCAGCCGTGGCGAGGCCGCGATGCGTTCGGCGGTCATGTGCCCGCCGCGCAAAAAGACCGCGTCGACGTCATGCGCGATGGCGTCATAGTTGACCGCGTGCTCGCCGTAGCCCAGGCGAACCTCGCCATAAGTACCCAACGCTTGCAGAACCTGTTCATGGATCGGGCTGGTCACAAAAATCAGAGGCATGACAGACTCACTCACTTGAATTGATGGTTGTCGGTGTTGTGGCTGGAGGCGTCATGTGGGCGAACCGTGGAAATCACCCACAGCCCCAGCAGGCCTGCGGCGCACAGGATGTAGCTCGGTGCCGACAGATCGCCCGTGGTGCCGGTCAGCCAGGTCGCCAGATAAGGACCTGCGCCGCCACCGATGACTGCCCCCACGCTATGCCCGAAGGCCACGCCGGTATGGCGGATATGGGTGGGGAAGAATTCGGGCATGGCCGAATAGGTGCCGGCCACGCACAAGGCGTAGGGAATCATCAGAATGGCCAGGCCCAGGATGGCGTAGGTGATGTCACCCTTCTGCATCAGCATGAACGCCGGGATCGACAGCAGCGCGTAACCGGCATACGAGAAACGCAGCAGCGAGCGGCTGCCGCGAACCGAACCCAGCTGACCGGCCAGCGGGATCAGAAACGCGGCCAGGGTCACGGCAATCAGCACGATGGTCGAGGCCTGTCCCTTGGAGTACTTGAGCACCGAACTGAAGTACGACGCGATAAACACCGTGCCGATGTAGGTGCCCACGTTCTGCACCAGCGAAATCATGATGACCTTGAGCAACTGCCTTGGATATTCACGCACCAGTTGCATGAAGGGCTGGGTCTGCTCGACGGCACCGCCTTCCTTTTTCGACGAAAACTCCGGGCTGTCTTCAATACTCAGGCGCATGTACAAGCCGATGATGCCCAGCGGCAACGCCAGCAGGAACGGCACCCGCCAGCCCCAGTCCATCATTTGCGGATCGGTCAGGAAGGCGGCGGCAAGCCCTGCGATGGCGGCGGCCAGGCCCTTGCCGAACTGGGCAATCGACGGCAGGAAAGAGATATACAGCGCACGGCGGTTGGCCGGCGCCCATTCGCGGATGTAGCTGGCTGCGCCGCCAATCTCGCCGCCGGCCGAAAAGCCCTGCAGCATGCGCAGCAACACCAGAAAAATTGGCGCCCAGACGCCAATCTGCGCGTAGCCCGGCAGCAGGCCGATCAGGGTGGCGGCTGCCCCCATCAGGGTGATGCTGGCGATCAGGCTGGTACGCCGGCCAACCTTGTCGCCCAACCAGCCGAAGGCAATCGCACCCAGCGGTCGCACCAGAAAAGCCGAGCCAAACACCAGGAACGTGTTGAGCAGACCGGTGGTGGGGTCATCCGAAGGGAAGAACACCATCGCCAGCGTGGCGGCCAGGTAGCCATACACACTGAAATCGTAGTACTCGACAAAGGTGCCGAACACCGCTGCGCGTGTGGCTTTCTTGGCCTTTCGGGTTTGCTCGGACGGTTCCGTGGCCAGGCTCACGGTGGGTGCAGCAGCATTGTTGTTATTCATGGGCACTCCGGATTAATCGAACGCTTTTACAAAAAATGGGACGACGTCCTGTTTTGTTTTTATAGCATCGCCAAGGCGTCAAGGCTTGTCAACTGCTCGATGCGATTGCGGTTCGATGGCCTTCGCCCGCAAAATAGCGCTTCTTTGCGGCGACCCACTTGACGATGAATCAGGCAAACCCGGTTACTTCTGCTGTACCTCGCACTGCGGCCACCTCCAGCCATACCCGGTTGATCGAAGTCATCGATGCGCTGGTGCGCCGCATGGCGGCCGAACCGTGGGGCGTGCGGGAGCTGGCGGCCGAGTTGAACGAAAGTCGCAGCACGGTCAATCGGTTGTTGTTGTCCCTGGTCGAGCGCGGTTTTGCCAGCGAGGTCGGCACGGGGAAATACAGCCTGGGACCCCGGCTCAAGGTTTTGGCCCACGCGCTAAACGTCGGCAGCCCCTTGCTGCATACCGGCGATTTGCTGGCTGGGACTCTGGTTGAAAATGCCGGCTGTACAGCCATGCTGTCGGTTCATTGCGCAGCCGATAATGGCTATTTCGTAACGGCTTGCAGCGAATCCAGGGGTACGCTGAGTTTCAGGCCGGAACCCGGGGTGATCTATCCTCTCGAATTTGGCGATATTGGCCGCGCGTTCAGCGATTATCTGCGCATAGACAGGGGGATGGCCGACAACGCAGCGCAGCCGCCCTACCTGGCTGAGTCCGAGTTTCCCCGCGCCATGTCGATCGTAGTGCGTACCCTGTCCAACGGCTTGACCCTGGCCTTGTCACTGCACTCGTTCAGCGAGGTACCTGACGCACAGCCTTCGTTGCAGGATGCCGATGTCGACAAAGTCCTGGCTGCGATCGACGCTCGGTTCGACGCCTGTTGCGCCCAGGACATTCAGCATCTGAGCGAGACGTCGACAAACGATGCCAAGTCCACCATCGCCCGGCTCGAGCGGCTTGTACAAATGGCCTGCGCCTGCCCGAACGGGTTCAATAATGGCGCCAGAATTCACGATCACCTGATGTGTAACGGCATCACGGCCAAGCGATTTATCCAGTCGGCCACCCAGGAGGGGCTGTTGAGCGGTGACGGCACGCGGCTGTTCCCGGGCCCCAAGCTCTATCAATGGGCAGCGCGGATCACCAACATGCCGATCGACCCTGCCGGGCTATGTCGCTCGATCCTGCAAACGCTGGTCCAGGACACCGGAGAAACCGTCGCCTTTCTCAGCTATGACGCGCACACGCAAAAAGCGCAGTTCCTGGAAGTGCTGCAAGGCTGGCGACCTATTCAGTACAAACTGCAGACTCACGTCGATGTGCCGCTGTATGCAGGGGCCGCAGGCAAGGCCGTGCTGGCCTGGCTGGACCCTGCGCTGGTCGAGACATTGCAACTGGTTGCCATCACCGAGGCAACCATCACCCGCGCATCAGCGCTGGTCAGTGATCTCAGCGCGATTCGCCAGCGTGGCTGGGCCACCGGCGACGGCGAGCGAGTGCCCGGAGCCTTTGGCCTGGCGGTGCCCTACTTCATCGATGGTGAAGTACGCGGCTCCATTTCAGCGACCATCCCGCAATACCGCAAGGACGAGCAGGCATTGCCCCATATCGCCCAGCGCATGCTGGAAGCGGCGCGCCAGATCGAAAACCTGCTGTCAGTGGGTGTGACGCTGTCGCGCAGCGAGCATGGGCCGGGGTAGGAGCGCGCTTGCCGGAATGCCGGACCACCGCGACCGAGTGCGTAGCGCTCGCAGAAATCTCGGAAACGCTGCAAATCTACGACTGCTGCGCAGCCGGTCGCGGGCAAGCGCGCTCCTACAGTGCCTGTGTTACATCCACGCGGCCAGCAGCACCGGCAGCCAGGCAAACGACAGCACGGTCGAGCACATCACCAGGTTGGCAACCTTTTCCGGCGACTGGTTGGCGCGCACCGCCAGCAGGTAGTTGAACACCGCCACCGGCATGGCTGACTGGGTGACCAGCACGGCCCGCGCCAGCGGCTCCAGGTCCAGCGCCATACCGACCAGCCAGCCCACCGCCGCGCCCAGCACGATGCGCAAGCCGCCCTGCAGCATGCCGCTGGCCACATGATGCAAGCGAATACTGGCCAGCGAGACTCCGAGCGTCAGCAACATCAACGGAATACTCATGCCGCCCAGCAGGTTGACGGTATTGACCATCCACCGCGGGAGTTGCAGGTCGAGAAAGATGATCGGTATGGCCAGCACCAGGCTGATCACGATCGGGTTGCGCAGCAAGTCCTTGAACGAGGCAATGCCACCGGCCAGGGCAAGCCCCAGGGTGAACTGAAAAATCGACAGGGTCAGGAAAAAGGCCACCGCCAGCGCCAGGCCGTGGTCACCAAAGGCATACAGGCTGATCGGCAGGCCCATATTGCCGGTATTGGGGAACATGAAGGCCGGCACCAGCACGCGCCAATGCTGACGAAACGCCTTGCTGACCAGCAGGCCGATCAGCGCCATGGCCGCCATGCACAGCACGCACGCCAGCGCCATGCTGAGAAACGCGCTGGAATCGAGCCGGGTGCGGCTCAAGGTCGAGAGCACCAGCGACGGCGTACCGATGGTCATGACCAGTCGGGCGATGAAGTCGGTCGGATAATGCTGTCCATTGCGCGCCCATGCATAACCGATACTGGCGACAATAAAGACCGGTGCCAGAACGGCAAATAATGAAGCGAGCATGGATACTCCTCCCTGAAAATGCCCCATGCTGAAGCGACCAGGGGTAAGGTGCAACATGTGTTGCAATTTATTGCCTGCTTCAGCCCTCCAATGCCCCACAGCCCTTTGCGAGAACATCCGTCCCATGCATGCAAAGCTATTGAAACTGCCGCGCAATACCCAAGGCCGGGACTTCGTGGTCGGCGATATTCACTTCAAGATCACTGAGCTCTACCAGGGTCTTGAAGCACTGGGCTTTGATAAAACAACTGACCGGGTGATCGGCGTCGGCGACCTGATCGACCGGGGTCTTGAGGTGATCGAGGGCCTGACACTGTTGGGCCAGCCCTGGTTTCATGCCGTGCAAGGCAATCACGAGCACATGCTGATCCGTGCCTGGCTGGAACACCCGCAGGTGCCTTACTCGGCCCATGGCGCCCGCTGGTGGCTGAACATTGCCGATGAATCGCGCGGCATGATCATTGGCAAGCTGCAAAGCCTGCCGCTGGTGATCGAAATCGAATCGGCACACGGCATCGTCGGCGTCCTGCATGCCGACATCCCGGCCGCGCTCGGCTGGCAGACGCTCATCGAGCACTTGGATGACCCGCGTATCGAACAGTCCGTGCTCTGGGGACGCGAGCGCATTCTCAGACAGCAGCCTGCCGGAGTAGAAGGTGTCTGGCGCGTATGCGTAGGCCATACCCGGCTGCCCTGTCCGCAGCGCCTGGGGAATGTCATGGCACTGGACTGCACGGGCGGCGGTGAAGGGCCATTAGGGATTTACTGCGTGCAGGAAGATGCACTGTATGTAAATGGCAGGTGTGTGGACAGGCTTGATCAGCGCCCTGTTTGAGTCCCCCCTGACCTGATTACTGTGTTACAGATGGAGTTGGGAAGATCCAAGCTTTCAATATATGGGGTGGTATTACGACAGTGTTTGTTTACACGCCATCAAACCCGCCCTGTACAGGCAGAACGGGTCTGGCCAGGCGTTAAAAATCAGGGCTTGGCGACTTTCCAGTTACCACCCTTGCCGTCACCGGTCATGTCGCCGGCCTGCTTGTCCATCACGTAGGTGTACAGCGGGTCATCGTCGTAGGCCCACTGCATGCTGCCATCGTCGCGCTTGATTACGGTCCATTCACCACTGGCCTTATCACTGGCACTGGCTTTGAGAGGCGGCCAGTTTTCAGCGCACTTGTCGTTGCACACGCTCTTGCCGTCCGAATCCTTCTCAAAGGTGTACAGGGTCATGCCTTTGGCATCGACCAACATGCCGTTCTTTTCCATGGCTGGCATGGCGTCCGCTGCAACAGCGGCACCGGCGAAGGCAAAAGAAGCAGCAGCGAGCCAGATCTTGACGTTCATGGGCAACTCCGTAGTGATACAGGGGTGATACAACGCGGTCGTTGTAAAACTCTGACGAGGCCGGCGCCGATATCGTTCCGCAGCCCTGCAAAACATCCGGTTGCCCAATGCCGTGCAGTGTCCATGCAGCAACACCCCGACCGCTGTTGACCCAGCAACAGCGTATCGACACTTGTAAGCTCGCCCAACACCCTGCCCTCACAAAATTTATCGTCAAGTCTTTGTTTTTAAAGACTTTGATAAAGATGGAACAGTGCTTGCTCTGCTCTTGGCACCTTCTTTATCCAAGGACATCCCCCATGCCATCCACCCTGCCCTACTGCCCGGGAAGCCGCCCATGAGCCTCAATCCGCAAGCCCTGCCGACCAACCCGTTGCAGACTGTGCGTGAACTCACGCCATGGTTTGCCGAAACCGCCGTCGAGCGTGATGCCAAGGGGGGCACGCCCAAGGCCGAGCGGGACGCATTGCGCGACAGTGGCTTGTTGGCGCTGGTCATTCCCCGCCAGCATGGCGGCCTGGGCGCCAGTTGGTACGATACCTTCGAGGTGGTACGCGAAGTGGCCCGGGTCGACAGCTCCCTGGCCCATGTCTTTGGCTTTCATCATCTGATGCTGGCCACGGTGCGGCTGTTTTCCAGCCCCGAGCAGTGGCAACCATGGTTCGAACAAACGGCGCGTAACCACTGGTTCTGGGGCAACGCCCTCAACCCGTTGGACACCCGCACGGTGCTGCGCAAATTCGAGGGGTGGTATGAGTTCTCGGGCAAAAAGAGCTTCTGCTCCGGCGCCAGTGACTCGCAGATGCTCATTGCCTCGGCCATCGATGAAAGCGCCGGCGGCAAGCTGTTGATTGCGGCCATTCCCAGCGGCCGCACCGGCATCAGCCTGCATGACGACTGGGACAATATCGGCCAACGCCAGACCGACAGCGGCAGCGCCACCTTCGAGCGTGTACGGGTCGAGCACGCCGAGATGCTGCTCAATCCGGGGCCCTTGAGTACCCCGTTCGCCAGCCTGCGCCCGCTGATCGCGCAACTGCATTTCGCCAACCTGTTTCTGGGCATCGCTGAAGGTGCCTTTGACGAAGCCCGCCAGTACACGCTCAAGGAAAGCCGGCCCTGGTTTCGCTCCAACGCCTCCAGCAGCCAGGAAGACCCTTACATCCTCAAACACTACGGCGAATTCTGGGTCGGGCTGGAAAGCGTACGGCTGTTGATCGAGCGCGCCGCCCACCGGCTGGATGACGCCTGGCGCAAGGAGCATGACCTGGGTGCTGAAGAACGCGCGCAACTGGCGCTGGCGGTGGGCACCGCCAAGGTGGCCGCTACCCGCCACGGACTGGACATCTGCAACCGCCTGTTCGAGGTCACCGGCGCCCGGGCCACCCATGCATCGCTGCGCTTCGACCGTTACTGGCGCAACCTGCGCACCCAGACCCTGCACGACCCGGTGGACTACCGCATCCAGGAACTGGGCGACTGGGCGTTGAATGCCAAGCGCCCCACCCCGTCCTTCTACTCGTAAGGATTGCCCATGCATTTGCTGACCCTGCCCCCGTCCCCGTCCCTGGCCACCTCGATCAGGGCCACCGCCCAGGTGTTCGAAGACCCCAAGTCTCAAGCCCTGCTGGCCCATGTGCAGCAAGTGGCACCCAGTGAAGCCAGCGTGCTGATCATCGGCGAGACCGGCACCGGCAAGGAGCTGGTGGCCCGCCATATCCATAACCTGAGTACACGCAAGACCGGTCCGTTTGTCGCGGTCAACTGCGGGGCCTTTTCGGCCTCGCTGGTGGAGGCCGAACTGTTCGGCCATGAAAAAGGCGCCTTTACCGGCGCCCTGGCGGCCAAGGCCGGCTGGTTCGAGGAAGCCAGTGGCGGTACGTTGTTTCTCGATGAGATCGGCGATCTGCCGATGGCCATCCAGGTCAAGCTGCTGCGCGTGTTGCAAGAACGAGAAGTGGTGCGCCTGGGCTCGCGCAAGAGTATCCCGATCAATGTGCGGGTGCTGGCGGCCACCAACGTGCACCTGGAAAAAGCCATCAACGCCGGCCACTTTCGTGAGGACCTGTATTACCGGCTGAACGTGGTCAGCCTGCAGCTCTACCCGCTACGCGAGCGCCCAGGCGATGTGCTGCCGCTGGCCCGGCACTTTATTGATCAATACAGCCACCGACTGGGCTATACGCAGGTGTCACTGGCCGACGATGCCATCCGGCGCCTGACCGCCTACGGCTGGCCGGGTAATATCCGCGAGCTGGAAAACGTCATTCACCACACTTTGCTGATCTGTCGCGAGGGGCTGATTCGCGCCGAAGACCTGCACCTGTCCAGCCTGCGCATTGAGCGTGAGAACGACAGCCAGCCGCGTGAAGAAACTGCCGAGCAATTGTTGCAACGCGCCTTCACCCGCCTGTTCGAAGAACACAGTGGCGCCCTGCATGAGAAGGTCGAAGACAGCCTGCTGCGTGCGGCCTGGCGTTTCAGTCATTACAACCAGGTGCACACCGCCAGCCTGCTGGGTCTGTCGCGCAATATCACCCGCAGCCACCTGATTCGAATGGGCGAACTGGTGGTGAACAAGCGCAAACCGGCGCAGGCGGCCGCCAGCCAGCGGCCGATACAGGTGTCGATATGATCTTGAGCGCCAAGGCGGCACGCCAAGGCGGTGCGCCGCAGACATGGGACCGCCGTAGGAGCGCGCTTGCCCGCGACCGAGTGCGTAGCGCTCGCAAAATCTCGGAAACGCTGAAAATCTACAGCGCATGACCGCAAAATCTCGGAAACGCTGAAAATCTGCAGCGCATGATCGCAAAATCTCGGAAACGCTGAAAATTTACGGCTGCTAACGCAGCCGGTCGCGGGCAAGCGCGCTCCTACTGGGTTCCGGTGCTGCCCAGGTAGAAATCATGCAGGTCCTCGCGGGCGGCCATCTGCCGGGCTTCGCCCTGGTCCACCACCCGCCCGCCTTCAATCACGTAGGCATAGTGCGCATGCCTGAGCGCCACGTTCACGTTCTGTTCGGCCAGCAAAAAGCTCACGCCTTCGCGGCTGTTGAGCGCCGCGATGATGTCGAAGATTTCCTCGACCAGTTGCGGCGCCAGGCCCATTGAGGGTTCGTCGAGCAACACCAGGCGCGGGCGTGAGATCAGGGCGCGGCCCAGGGCGATCATTTGCTGTTCACCGCCGGAGGTATAGCCGGCCAGGCTCTTGCGCCGGGTTTTCAGTCGCGGAAACCAGGCGTAGATGCGTGCCAGCTCATCACTCACTTGACGGCGCGACAGCCGGGCTCCGGCAAAGGTGCCCGTCAGCAGGTTTTCCTCGACCGTCAGGTGCGCAAAGCAGTGCCGTCCTTCCAATACATGTACCAACCCATCGCCGGCCAGTGCCTGGGATGAACGGCGCGTTACCTCACGCCCCTGATAGAGCACGCGACCTTGCACCACCTCGCCACGCTCGGCGCGTACCAGCCCGCTGATGGCCTTGAGCGTGCTGCTCTTGCCGGCGCCATTGGCGCCCAGCAGCGCGACCACCTGGCCCTCATCCACCTTGAGCGACACCCCCGCCACGGCGAGAATCGCCTGTTCGTATACCACTTCGATAGTGTCGACCTGCAACATCATGCGCCCCTCCGGCGTGAAGGCCGGGCACCCGGCCCGGCCAGGTACACGGCAATCAGCCTTCCTGACTGCAATCGCGCGGGGTAATGCCCTTTTCCCGGGCGTACTGGTGCGACGAGGCCTCGATGATCGGCCGCAGCAAGGCGCGGTCGGCCTGCACCCAGTCGCTGATCAGGTTCCACTTCTCGCCGTCCCATTGCTGAAAGCGCACCGCGCCGCCGCCTTCATGGTCGGCGCACGACAGTTGCAGCGGTTGCACCAGCCCCTTGGCGCCCAGCGCGGCCAGGCGCGCATCGTCCAGTTTCAGGTGCTCGAAGCCCCAGCGCACCTGCTCGCCAGTGAGCGGCTGCTGGCCGAACTTCTGCTGGGCAATGCGCAGCGCCTCGACATTGAGGATGCCGTTGACCACCCCGAGGTTGTAATACACGGTGCCAAAGCGCTTGGGGTCGGCCAGATCACCCAGCCCCTTGTCCAGTACCTGCTGCCGGATGCCCTGCAGCACCGGGAAGGCCGTGCCCGAGGGGTGGGTGGTAATGGCGATAAAACCCTTGGCCGCCGCACCCGCCGGCAGGGCGTCCTCTTCGGAGTTGCTCCAGATATTGCCGATGATGTGGTCAGCCGGGTAACCGACCTTTTGCGCGGTCTTGAGCGCCACCGGGTTCATCACGCCCCAGCCGCGCAGGATCACCCAGTCCGGCTTGAGGCGGCGAATGTTCAGCCATTGCGATTGCTGCTCGTTGCCAGGATGGGGCACTTCCAGCAGGGTCAGCTCGAAGCCGTACGTGTCGGCCAGGGTCTGCAACACCTCGTTGGTTTCCTTGCCGTACGGCGAGCCGTGGTACAGGGTGACGATCTTCTTGCCCTTGAGCCCGGCCAGCCCGCCGCTCTTGTCGCCAATCCAGTTGATGATCGCCGACACTTCGGAATACGGGTTCAACTGCAACGGGAAGGCATACGGAAATACGCTGCCGTCGGTGGAGTCGGTGCGCCCGTGGTTGATGGTGATCAGCGGCAGCTTGTCGGCCGTCGAGCGCTCCAGCGTGGCGTAGGCAATACCCACCGACAACGGATTGGTGGCCGCCGCCGGCGCGCCGTTGAGGCCCTTTTTCAGGCGTTCATAGCACTCGACGCCCTTCTCGACCACGTACTCGGTCTCGCACTCGCTCCAGGTCAGCTTGACGCCGTTGACCCCGCCATTGGCGTTGACGTACTTGAGGTAGTCGATAAAGCCGCCGAAAAAACCGGTGCCCCCGGCGGCATACGGGCCGACCCGGTAGCTTTGCAGCGGAAAGTACTGCTCGGGCTCGGCCTGGGCCGAAAACGACGCGGCCAGGCCCAGCGCCAGGGCCAGGCCGCCGGCGATTACATGTTTGATCATGGTTGAATCCTTGGTTTGAGGTCAGAGTGGCAGGCAGGGGTTGGCTCAGTAGCGCAGCGGCCATCGCCGTGCGCGCTCGCGCAATGTGGTCCAGAGGCGCGCCAGGCCCTCCGGCTCCTTGATGAGAAAAACGATGATCAGCGCGCCAAACGCGATCTTTTGCAGGTTTTCCAGTTGGCCGGCGGCGATCAGCCCGGCCGGCAGCAACGCGGCCAGGTTCGACAGCAGCAAGGGAAACAGCACAATGAAGGCCGCCCCCAGAAAGTTGCCGAGGAGGCTGCCCAGCCCGCCGATAATGATGATGAACAGGATCTGGAACGAGCGGCTCAGATCAAAACCATGCGGCTCCACCGTGCCCAGGTAAGTGAATGCCCACAGCGCGCCGGCGATGCCCAGGTAAAAACCGCTGATGGCAAACG
Source organism: Pseudomonas sp. Leaf127 (assembly GCF_001423155.1). Taxonomy (NCBI): domain Bacteria; kingdom Pseudomonadati; phylum Pseudomonadota; class Gammaproteobacteria; order Pseudomonadales; family Pseudomonadaceae; genus Pseudomonas; species Pseudomonas sp. Leaf127. Next base: position 253,121 of record NZ_LMOA01000021.1, read on the forward strand.
CCAGCAGCTTGCTTTTGAGCAACGGGATGCCGATCACCGCCGCGGCCGTGTCCATGTCGCGCACCGCCCGCCACTGCCGGCCCAGTTCGCCGCGCACCAGGTTACCGGCCAGCCAGAACAGCGCCAGCACCACCGCCAGGGTCAACAGGTAGCGGCCGGCCGGCGCGCTCAAGTCGACGCCGGCGATGTGCAACGGCGGCGCGCTGATCACCCCGGAGGCATTGTGGTTGGAAAACCAGCTGAAGCGGGTCAGCGCCCACTGCACGAAAAACTGCGCCGCCAGGGTCGACACCAGCAGGTAAAAGCCCTTGATGCGCAGGCTCGGCAAGCCAAACACAATGGCCACCGCTGCCGCTGTCAGGCCACCGAACATCAGGCTCACCAGTAACGGCAATCCCGGTACGCGCAGCCCGGCGTTATAAGTGGCAAACGCGCCCACCGCCATGAACGCCGCCGAGCCCAGTGACAACTGCCCGGCGTAGCCGGTCAGCAGGTTAAGCCCGAGCCCGGCCAGCGACAGCACCAGAAATGGAATCAGGATCGCGCTCAGCCAATAGTCATTGCCCAGCCAGGGCACCACGCCAAAGGCCACCGCCACCAGCAGCGCCACCGCGATACGGTCCTGGCGCAGGCGAAAAAAACGGCGATCCTGGGCATAGCCTGTGCTGAACTGACCCGCTTCCCGGTAGAACATGCTGACTTCTCCTTACACGCGCTCAATCGCGCGTTCACCGAACAGACCGGCCGGGCGCACCAGCAGAAACAGCAGCGCCAAGGCATAGGGAAACCAGTTTTCCAGCCCGCCACCGATCACCGGGCCCAGGTAGACCTCGGCCAGTTTTTCCGAGGCGCCGATGATCAGCCCACCGACAATGGCGCCACTGATCGAGGTAAATCCGCCAATGATCAACACCGGCAACGCCTTGAGCACAATCAGCGACAACGAAAACTGCACCCCCAGCCGTGCGCCCCACAGCAGGCCCGCGACCAGGCCGACAAACCCGGCCACGGCCCAGACCACTACCCACACCCGCTGCAGACGAATGCCCACCGCTTGCGCGGCCAGCGGATCGTCGGCCACCGCGCGCAGGGCCAGGCCCATGCGGGTGCGGTTGAACCCCAGCGACAGGCCGATCACCAGCACACCTGCGGTGGCAGCGGCGAACAGGTCGAACGGCGACAGCAACATGCCGTGCAGTTCCAGCGGCTCGTCACTGATGCCCAGGTCCAGCCCGTGCACCTGCGCGCCCCACAAGGCTTGCGCTGCACCTTCGATCACGTACGACAGGCCCAGCGTGGCCATGAACAGGGTGATCGGCGGGCGGTTGACCAGCGGGCGCAGCACCAGCCGCTCGACCCCGACCGCCAGGGCCAGCATCACCGCCAGGGTGATGAGCAGCGCCAACCAGAACGGCACGCCGCGCTCCAGCAGGCTGACAAAAGTCAGGGCGGCAAACAGCACCATGGCGCCCTGGGCAAAGTTGAACACCCCGCTGGCCTTGTAGATCAGCACAAAGCCGATGGCGACCAGCGAATACATCACCCCCGCCAACAGCCCGCCAATCAGCACCTCAAAGAAAAATTCCATGCGTCTTTTCCTGTTTTCTGTCATAGGCCTGTACGCCGAGGTACGCGGCAATGACTTGCGGGTTACGCCGCACTTGGGCCGGCGGGCCATCGCCGATCTTGCGGCCGTAGTCGAGCACCACCACATGGTCCGACAGGCTCATCACCACGCCGATGTCGTGCTCGATCAACACCACGGTGGTGCCGAATTCGCGGTTGGTGTCGACGATAAAGCGGCTCATCTCGGCCTTTTCCTCGGTGTTCATGCCCGCCATCGGCTCATCGAGCAATAGCAGACGCGGCTCGGCCGCCAGGGCCCGGGCCAGTTCCACACGCTTTTGCAGGCCATAGGGCAAGGTGCCGACGATCGCATCGCGCCATGGCTGGATACGCAGAAACGCCAGTACCCGCTCGGCGGCTTCACGCTGCCGGTCGTCTTCGGCCGGTGCCCGGCCCACGCACAAGGCCTGTTCCAGCCAGGTGGCGCGGCGCTTGAGGTGGCGCCCGGTGAGCACGTTGTCGAGCACGCTCATGCCCTTGAACAGCGCAAGGTTCTGAAAGGTACGGGCAATCCCTTGCTGCGCGGCCTGATGGGGGCGCATCGCCCGTCGGGTCTGCCCGGCAAAGCGAATGCTGCCCTGCTGCGGCTGGTAAACCCCGTTGATGACATTGAGCAGCGAACTCTTGCCGGCACCGTTCGGGCCGATCAAGGCGCAGATCTCGCCTTCGGCCACGGCAAAGCCGATGTCGCTGATGGCCTTGACGCCCTTGAACGCCAACGAAATGCCCTGCAACTCCAGCAATGGCGGCGCACTCATACCGCCACCGACAGGCCAAGGGCACGCTCGGTGCTGTAGCGACCCGACTCATCCAGTACCTCACGGCCAGGCCAGCCCAGCACCTGCACCCCCAGCACGGCAAAGAACCGCTGCGTCCGCTCATCCAGCGGCGGTCCCGCCAGCAAGGCTACGCGCACACGGCCAACCCCCAGGACATCGCGCAGCGGCCGGCGGATCAGCACCTCACCGATCCCGCTTGCCAGTCGCCCGGCCCCCTCTTGCAGTGCCCAGTCCAGCAAGCGTCGGTGCAACGTGCCCGGCAGCGGCAGGCGCTGCAGCACCCTGGCATACAGCCGCCCGTAGGTTTCACGGGTGCCCAGCACCAGCGTCGGGCCCAGTTCGCGGCGGTCCTGGTCACGGGTTTCCAGGCGCTCGGGGAAATTCAGCACAAAGCCGGCCAACAGCCAGGGTGCCAACAGGTAGCGGGCCTGGCCACTGGCGGCAAAGGCGCGGGCAGCCAGGGCCTGCTCCTGATCGCTCAAACCTTGCTGTTCGACCAGTGGCCGGGCCTCCTTGAGCAACTGGGCGTGGCTGAAAAACTGCCGTTCCAGGCCGTCAGCGCCCAGTTGATAGAAGACAAAGGCCATGTCCACCGCCTGCGCCTGCATCGGCACGGGCATATCCCCGATGGCGGGCAGACGCGCATACTCCACAGCCCCACCACGCGACAACTCGTCTACCAGCCCGCGCGCATCGGCATACACCAGCCAGCGCGGCTCCAGACGCCAGTCGCGCAAACGGGTGATTTCCTCAAGCCCCTCGGCCAGCACAAAGTCAACCGACAACTGGCGCAGCACCTCACCCTGCGCACCGGTCTCTTGCAGCGGGTCGAACAAGGCCGCCACCCCGCCCAGCCATTGCGCGGCCAGGGCGCCGATCAGCGCTTCGGGCCGTGGCCGGCTGAGGATCACCAATTGCTGGCCGGGCCGGAACCCACTGGCCTGCAGGCTGGCCGCCACGCGCAGCACTTGCTGCTGCAGTTGCGTCCAACTGAACGCCTGCCAGATGCCCAGCGTTTTATGGCGCAGGGCAATGGCGTGTGCCCGGGCGCCGGCCTGATGCGCCAGCCAGGCGGGCAAGGTCAGCGCCTGAACGTTCATCAGGCGACAGCCGGCGCATTGAGTTTATGGGCTTCCAGCTCGCGCACCAGCGGCAACACACGTTGGCCGAAGTACTCGACTTCTTCATGAAAATGCAGGAACCCCGAAAGAATCAGGTCTACCCCCACCGCCTTGAGCGCCACGATGCGCTCGGCGATCTGCCGTGGGGTGCCGATCAGGTTGGTCTTGAAGCCGTCGTTGTACTGCACCAGGTCTTCGAAGGTCGACTTGGCCCAGTTACCCTCGCCTTCAGGACTGGCTGCGCCGGCGTTCCTGACCTCATGGCCGAAGGCATTGACCGCCTCGGGGTTGGCCTGGTCGATGATCTCGCGCAGCACCGCCTGGGCCTCTTGCTCGGTGTCACGGGCAATGATGAAGGCATTGACGCCGACCTTGACCGAGTGCCCATTGGCCGCTGCCTTGGCGCGGATGTCGTCGACCTGGGCCTTGATGCCCTCGACGCTATTGCCGTTGGTGAAGTACCAGTCCGACACCCGTGCGGCCATGTCACGCGCGGCCCGCGAGCTGCCGCCCTGGAAGATTTCCGGATGCGGCTGCTGCAGCGGCTTGGGCTTCAAGGTGTAGTTGCGAAAGCGGTAGAAGTCGCCATTGAAAGTGAAGTTGTCCTGGGTCCAGATGCCCTTGAGGGCACGAATGAACTCCTCGGAGCGGCGATAACGCTCGTCGTGGTCCAGCCACGGCTCGCCAATGGCATGAAACTCGCCCTTGAACCAGCCCGACACCACGTTGATGGCCACCCGGCCCTGGGTGAACTGGTCGATGGTCGCCAGTTGCTTGGCGGCCAGCACCGGGTTCCAGGGGCCGGGCAAAATGGCGGCGATGACCTTGAGTGTGGTGGTCGCGGCCAGCAGTGCATGGCTGATGGTCACCGACTCGTGCTGGAATTCGGCGCCGTAGCCGGCGGTAAAGCGGATCTGCGACAGGGCGTAGTCGAACCCCGAACGCTCGGCAATCTGCGCCAGCGTGCGGTTGTAGTCGATGTCCCAGCTGGTGCGCTGTTCAATGTTGCTGACCACCAGGCCGCCGCTGACGTTGGGCACCCAGTAGGCGAACTTGATCGGTTGTTGGCTCATGTCGATGACTCCTTGAAGGTGTGGAAAATCAGGCGGCGCTGAGCGCGGCGGGATGAAAGAAGGCGATGACCGGGTCGAGCGCCCGCTCGATGCGCGCCAGGTGCGCGGCCTCAAGCAACTGGTAGTCGGTAAAGGCCTCGGCGGCGACGTACAGGCCGTAGGGCAAGGTGTGCGCCTGGAAAAAACCGAACAGCGGGCGCAACTGGTGATCGATGACCAGCGCATGGCGGTCGCTGCCGCCGGTGGCCGCCAGCAATACCGGCACCCCCTTGAGCGCCTGGTGGTCGACCAGGTCGAACAGGTGCTTGAACAGGCCGGTATAAGAGGCGCGGTAGACCGGGCTGCCGGCGATGATCAGGTCGGCGTTTTCGATGGCCTCTAGGTGCGGCAGCAAGGCCGGCGAGGCCGTGTCGCGCTCCAGCGAACCGGCCAGCGTGCCGGCCAGTTCAGCGACGCGCACCCAGTGCACTTCGACCGGCAGGCGCTGCTGCAGTTGATGGGCCACGGCCTGCAACAGGCCGTGGGTTCGCGATGGGGTGCGCAGGCTGCCGGAGACCACCACGACCTTGATTGTCTTGCTCATTTCATCCTCCCAGGCACATGCCTCGATACAGGACGCTAGAGCAGCAACCGTGCCAATCATTAAAAGTCTTTTAAATCAAATAGATAGAAACAAATCACACGAGTGGGACGATGTCTGTTCAACAGCAAGGTGTCAAACAACTGTTGATCCACGAACAGTGCGCAGGAGGTATGACAAGGCCTGGTACGCAAGACCGCTGTGTGCCTGGCAACAGTACTTCAGCAAGCTGCTGCAACGGACACAGCATGCTTTTGACCTTAAAACATTCAAGCCTATGATTTTTAACGAATTATCAGTCAGGCACGAAGCTTGCGAAAGCCCGGTATCGCTCATTGATCCAGGAGATACCCGATGTCTGTCCAGCAGCACTTGCCCCAACTGTCCACCGGCACCGACTATCCGGTACTTGCCGAACGGTTCCGTCCGATCTTCAAGCGCATCGCCGACACGGCGCTGGCGCGCGAGCACAGCCGTACCCTGCCCCACGAGCCGATTCGCTGGTTGAAGCAAGCAGGTTTTGGCGCGGTGCGCGTGCCGCGTGAGCACGGCGGCGATGGCGCCTCGCTGACGCAACTGTTGCAGTTGCTGATCGAGCTGGCCGAGGCCGACTCCAACATTCCCCAGGCCTTGCGCGGCCACTTTGCCTTTGTCGAGGACCGCATCAACGCCCATGCCCACACTGACCAGACGCTGTGGTTCGAACGCTTCGTCAGGGGTGAACTGGTCGGCAATGCCTGGACCGAAGTCGGCAACGTCAAACTGGGTCAGGTGATCACCCGGGTGTCACAGGACGGCGAGCGCTGGGTGGTCAATGGCACCAAGTACTACAGCACTGGCAGTATCTTCGCCGATTGGGTCGACCTGTATGCCCAGCGTGACGACACCGGCGAGGACGTGATTGCCGTCACACGCACCGCCCAGGCGGGCGTGACGCTGCAGGATGACTGGGACGGGTTCGGCCAGCGCACCACCGGCAGCGGCACCTCGGTGTTTGTGAATGCCGAAGTGGCTGAACACGACATCCTGCCCTTTGCCGGGCGCTTCAAGTACCAGACCGCGTTCTACCAACTGGTGTTGCTGGCCGTGCTGGCCGGCAGTGGCCGGGCGGCGGTGCGTGACTTTTCCAGCCAGGTCCGCCAGCGCACCCGCGTGTTCAGCCACGGCAATGCCTCATCGGTGGACCGCGACCCGCTGGTGCAGCAGGTAGTGGGCCGCGCCTCGGCGCAGGTGTATGCCGCCGAAGCCACCGCGGTGCGCGCCGCCGAGGCCTCGCACGGGGCTTATCTGGCGCATTTTGGCACTGACGTCGAGGCTGAGCGCCAGGCCAACCTGGCGGCCGAGCTGGAGTCAGCCCAGGGCCAGGTGGTGATCAGTGATCTGGTGCTGCGCGCCACCAGCGAGCTGTTCAATGCCCTGAGCGCCTCGGCCACCAGCACCGGCAAACAGCTCGACCGCCACTGGCGCAACGCCCGCACCGCCGCCTCGCACAACCCGCTGATCTACAAGGAACGCATCATCGGCGACTGGGAAATCAACGGCACCGAACCGCCGTATATCTGGCAGATTGGCGCAGGCTCCAAGACCACGCAGTAACGCCAGCCCGCGTCTACAGGCTGGCAGCTTTTACAGCTGTCAGCGGCGCGCCGGACGTGTTGAACAGGAACACCAGCACCGCCAGCGCGCCCACTACCCCTGGCAGGGCGAACACCAGAAAGCTTACTTGCAGCGGCAAGCCTGAGGCGTGCAGCGCGCCGCCCAGCAGCGGGCCGATGATCGCACCGGTGCGGCCGATGCCCATCGCCCAGCCCAGCCCGGTGCTGCGAATCTGCGCCGGGTAGTACTGCACGGTGCAGGCATTGGCCAGAATCTGGGTGCCGATGGTGCAGGCCCCGGCAATCGCCACCAGCAGGTACAACACCGCCAGCGGCGCCTTGAACGACAACAGCGCCAGGGCCAGCGCACCACAGGTGAAAAACCCCAGCAGCACCTTGCCCAGCCCGACCCGGTCGCCCAGCCAGCCGCCGCCGATCGCGCCGATGATCGCCCCCACATTCAGCACCAGCAGAAAGGTCAGGCTGGAGTTAAGGCCGTAGCCGGCACCACTCATCAGCTTGGGCAACCAGGAACTGAGTGCATAGACCATCAGCAGGCAGCAGAAGAACGCCAGCCACAGCATCAACGTGTTCAAAGTGCGGCCTTCGCGAAACAGCTCACCGATCGACACATTGGCATGCCGGCCCGAGGCCTGCTCAAGCGCATCGCCCGCCGCAGGGCGGTAATCCGGCAAGGCCTGTTCCAGAATGGCCTGGGCTCGTTCGGTCTGACCGCTGCGCAGCAGGTAGTTCATCGATTCAGGCAACTGGCGGACCAGCAGCGGCAGCGCCAGCAAGGGAATGGCCGCCACATAGAACACCGCCTGCCAGCCCCATAGCGGGATCAGCCACATGCCCAGCCCCGCCGACAACATGCCGCCCAGTGAATAGCCGCTGAACATAATCGCCACCAGGGTGCTGCGCGATTGCCTGGGCGAATACTCATTCATCAAGGCCACCACATTGGGCATCACCCCGCCAATGCCGAGCCCGGCAATGAAACGGCACAGGCCGAACATTTCCGGGCTTTGCGCCAGGCCATTGAGCGCCGTGACGCCGCTGAACAGGATGACGCAAAAGGCAATGGTCTTGCGCCGGCCGATGCGGTCGGACAACGAGCCGAAAAACAGCGCGCCGATCATCATGCCCACCAAGGCGCAACTGCCCAGCGCCCCGGCCTGCATGGCGCTCAGGCCCCATTCGGCCATCAGCGAAGGCAGCACCACCCCGTAGATCACCAGGTCGTAGCCGTCGAAGATGATGATCAGCGCGCACCACAGCAGCACGCGGGCATGAAAAGCATTGAAACGAACCCCGTCCAGCAGGGCGGTGACATTGATTGTGCGCATGGCATGGCTCTTTATTGTTGTTATGAAACCGTCAGGTGCTGGGTCAGGCGGCTTGCAACCAGCCCAGCCGCTGCCGGGCCTGGCGCAGTTCATTGTCGAAATCGTGCTCCCACAGCCAGGCGAAACGCTCGGCCAGGGTTTGCGCCAGCAGGCTTTCATCGGCGGCGGTGTGCGGCTCGCGCAGTTCATACAGCTCACCGGCCTGGTGCGAGGTGCGCTGCACGCGGCAGGCACGGGGTCGGCGGATGGCGTCATAGGCCGCCAGCACCTCAGGCAACGACGCCTCCAGCACCTGCGGGTCGGCCAGCAGCCGCGCCAGCAGCCAGGCATCTTCCAGTCCTTGCCCGGCGCCGGCACCCTGGTGCGGCAGCATGGCGTGGGCCGCATCGCCGATCAGCGCGACGCGACCGTGCACGTAACCGGGCAATTCATCAAGTTCATGCAAAGCCCACAGGGTCGGCGATGGAATGCATTCGAGCAGGATGCGCGCCGCATCGCCCCAGCCTTTGAAGGCCTGCAACATTTCCTCCTGGGTCGTGGTGCGCACCCAGGGCTGATCCTGCGGCCACACCGGTTGCACCTGGCTGCGGTCGGAAATGAAGGCCACGACATTGATCAGGCGGCCCTGCTTGACCGGAAAGGTCAGGATGTGCGCGTCCAGCCCCAGGTACATTTGCGGCACATCCAGCAGATGCTCATCGACACCCCGAGCGCGGTAGGCGGCGCGCAGGGTGTCGCTGTCGATCATGCCGCGATAGGCACAGGTGCCGCTGAAGCGCGGGCTGGCCAGCGGCTGGCCAAGGCCGGTCAACACATGGTCGCGAATCGACGACTTGATGCCATCGGCCCCGATCAGCAGGTCGCATTCATGTGTGGTGCCGTCGGTAAAGGCAATGCGCACATGGTCGTCGGCCTGGCTGACACTCGCCGCACGCTTGGCGAACTGCGCAACGCCTCCGGGCAACTGGGCCGCCAGTGCATCGAGAAAGTCGGCGCGGTGCACCGAGGACTGACCGACACCGGCGGCGACACTGGCGCTCAGGTAACCGGCATCCGCGCCACGACGCCATTCGAACCACACATCCTGCCAGGGCGCAGGGGTCTGGTCGGCAATCTGCCGGTAAGGCTCGGCAATGCCAAGGCCGGCAATGGCGCGCACGGCATTGGCACCGAACGACACCCCGGCACCGACCTCGCCAAAGGCCGCCGCCGCTTCGAACAGCTGGACATCAAGGTGGGCATGGCGGCACAGGTCAATGGCCAGCGCTACACCGGCAATACCGCCACCGACAATGGCAACGCGCAAGGAAGAAGGGTTTTGCATGACAAGGCATCCCATTGGGCTGATTGTTTTTGGAGTGAGCCCATGGTGCGCCGTGGTACGGTATTGATAAATGCAGTGGAACGTATAGAAACTATCACTGATGTGAATATTCCATTCAGCTTGGAATCCGCGCTCGGCACTAAATCCGCTGGAGCAACCAACGGTCGCGAAAGCAGAGTGTCAGGCACCGAAGAGGTTGAGCTTACCGGCCCTTTCGCGACCGCGGGTCGTTCCCACAAGTACTCTGGATCCGGGCTCGGCCTATCAACATGATGTCTACGAATTGGAATTGGCCCGTATGAACCTGCGCGACCTCGACCTCAACCTGCTGCTGGTGCTGCATCAACTGCTGATCGACCAGCAGGTCTCGGTCGCCGCCGAACACCTCGGGCTCAGCCAGCCGGCCATGAGCAACGCCCTCAAGCGCCTGCGCACCGCGCTCAACGACGAATTGTTCGTGCGCACCGGGCGGGGCATGCAGCCCACCCCGTATGCGGCCAGCCTGGCCAAACCGGTGGCGCAGGCCTTGGCGTTGCTGGGGCAAGCCTTGCAGCCCAGGATAGCGTTCGACCCGACGTCGAGCCTGCGGCGCTTTACCCTGGCCATGACCGACATCGGTGAGATCTGGTTCATGCCGCGCCTGATCGAGGCCTTGCTGCAGCGCGCCCCCGGTGTGTCGGTCACCACCGTACGCAGCGATGCACAGTTGTCCGAAGGACTGGCCGGTGGAACGGTCGATCTGGCGGTCGGCCTGCAACCGGACCTGCAGAATGGCTTCTATCAGCGCCGACTGTTTATCCATCGCTACGTGTGCCTGTGCCGGCGCGACCATCCGCTGACGCGCCAGCCCATGACCAGTGATGATTTCTGTCGCCAGGCCCATGTCCATGTGGCGGCCACCAGCACCGGCCACGGCGAGGTCGAGCAGCACCTGCGCCGCGCCGGTCTGCAGCGCGACATTCGCCTGCAAGTGCCGCATTTCGTGGCCGTGGGGCATATTTTGCAGCGCAGCGACCTGGTGGCCACCGTGCCCGAGCGCTTTGCCTCGACCTGCCTGGTGCCCTTCGACCTGGTCGCCCTGCCCTTGCCGGTGCCGCTGCCGGAAATCGCTATCAATCTGTTCTGGCATGCGCGCTACCACAAGGACCCGGCCAACCAGTGGTTTCGCGACCTGATGTTTGAACTGTTCAGCGATTGAGCCGGTGTATCGATAACCGCAAGGTATCGACTGCTCGCTAAATCGCAATGGTCTGTTATAGGCCTCTGCCTCTAGACTGTCGCAAACGCGAACAACAGAGAATGCTCCCGCCATGATCATTTCGGCTTCCACCGACTACCGCGCCGTTGCCCAACGCAAGCTGCCGCCGTTCCTGTTCCACTACATCGATGGCGGCGCCTATGCCGAGCACACCTTGAAGCGCAATGTCGCCGATCTGGCCGATATTGCGTTGCGCCAGCGGGTGTTGCGCAACATGTCGGACCTGAGCCTGCAAACGCAGTTGCTGGGCGAAACCCTGGCCATGCCGGTGGTGCTGGCGCCGGTCGGCCTGACTGGCATGTACGCGCGCCGTGGCGAAGTGCAGGCGGCCCGGGCCGCCGATGCCAAGGGCATCCCCTTCACCTTGTCGACCGTGTCGGTGTGCCCCATCGAGGAAGTCGCCCCGGCGATCAAGCGACCCATGTGGTTCCAGCTGTATGTGCTCAAGGACCGCGGTTTCATGAAGAACGCCCTGGAGCGCGCCAGGGCCGCCGGGGTCACGACGCTGGTATTCACTGTCGACATGCCGGTGCCGGGCGCACGCTACCGCGATGCGCACTCGGGCATGAGCGGTCCGAACGCGCCGCTGCGGCGCATGCTGCAAGCCTTCACCCACCCGGCCTGGGCCTGGGACGTGGGCCTCAACGGGCGGCCGCACGACCTGGGCAATATCTCGGCTTACCGCGGCCACCCTACCGGCCTGGCCGACTACATCGGCTGGCTGGGCGCCAACTTCGACCCGTCCATTTCCTGGAAGGACCTGGAGTGGATTCGCGAGTTCTGGCAAGGTCCGATGATCATCAAGGGCATCCTCGACGCCGAAGACGCCCGCGATGCGGTGAGCTTTGGCGCCGACGGCATCGTGGTGTCCAACCACGGCGGCCGCCAGCTCGATGGCGTACCGTCCACGGCCCGGGCGCTGCCGGCGATTGCCGATGCGGTCAAGGGCCGCCTGGCCATCCTGGCCGATTCCGGTATTCGCAACGGCCTGGACGTGCTGCGCATGATTGCCCTGGGCGCCGACAGCGTGATGCTCGGCCGGGCCTTTATCTATGCGCTGGCCGCAGCCGGTGGCGCGGGCGTCAGTCACCTGCTGGAACTGATCGAGAAGGAAATGCGCGTGGCCATGGTCCTGACCGGGGCCCGTTCGATTGCCGAGATCAACGCTGATTCACTGGTGCGGACCTGAACCGCCGGTCAGGATAAAAGCAGTCGACATTACAGTTTCCGGCGGTACGGCCGATCAGTTCTGTACGCCCACCAATCATGGAGTGATGAGATGGATGTCTCGCTCAATACCCTTTTCAACCCATCGACCACCGTCAACCTGACCCGCTCGACCGAGTCCATCAAGGTCCAAGCCGACTTGCTGGACGCCGGCACCGTCAAGACCCTGATCACGCCCGCCGCCCTCTACCAACCCGATTCCGGCAGCGGCGTCAGCGGCCAGCCGATCAAGCCTGCCTGGGCCGGCATCCCTGAAAACACGATCTTCAAGGCCGCGGCGGCCCAGTACAAGGAAGCCTATAACGCGCTTGAGCTTTCCTACGCTGACTTCAAGGCCGGCCTGGCCTCACGGTTTCCGGAACTGGCCGACAAGAACTTCAGTTTCACCATTGTCGAAGACGGCAGCCTCAAGGCGATCAACAGCGGCGGCCAACTGAGCGGCCCGGAAATGGAGCAGCTCGACTCGTTGTTGAATGCATCGGAAAGCCTGACAACCTCGGCCGTCCTCTACCGCGACTCCGCGATTGCCATGGTCGACGCCGACGCGCCGTGGGGTGGCAACTTGATGGGCGAGTATGTCCTGAACAAGGAAAACTTCGCCAAGACCATCGACCTGGGTGCCCTGTTCATCGAGCGCAAGGACAACGAACTGACCAGCGAAAAAGTCGCCGGCTGGTTCACCAGCCAGTTATGGAGCAAGGGCCAGTACGAGCCGTTCAAGTCTGAAGTGATCGAGATGAAGCCAACCGACACCCCTTCGTAACCTGTCAGCGCAACACACGGCCGGCCGGCAAATCACCCTCCTACCAAAAATAAAATAAATTATTGATTTTATTGAGTTTTATTAAAAAACGTTGTGGGAGGCGGCTTGCCGGCGATTGAGCGCAAAGCGCTCACGGAAATTGATTAGACGCTGAAAACTTACGACTGCTGCGCAGCCGATCGCCAGCAGAGCTGCCTCCCACAGTCCGGGGCCAGGCACAAAATCCGGGGGCTCATCAATCCGGTGGGAAGGGGCTCTGCTCCGGGCGGCGATCCGACGATGAGGCCAGCAAGGCCCATACACCTGCTGCGCCTGTCATATAGCCATCGCCAGACAGTTGCTGTCTCCCAAAGGCCCGCGCCGAGGCCTGACTGACGGGCATGACTCCATAGGAGCGACCAGCGGTCGCGAATGCCGCTGTAATCATGCGGGTCTTCTCGCGACCGTTGGTCGCTCCTACAGATCGGGGCTACGCGACAGCGCGCCGGCGCAGCAGATCAATGAACAGCTGTAGTTCCCGACTGATCGGTTCATTTTTACGCCGCAGCAATCCGAAGGGCGCCATTTGTGCATCAATGCTGATCGGCAGCGCGGTGACCAGGCCCATTTTCAGGTAGTCGCGCATGGCCGACTCCGACAGCACCATCACCGCATCGGTCAGTTGCACCAGTTGCTGCATCGAGTACACCGAACTGCATTCGATGATGTCCGCCGGCATCGGCAGTTCATGGCGCAGCAGCGCCTGTTCGAAGGCCACCCGCGCCGGGCTTGATTGCGGTTGCAGAATCCATGGCCAGTCCCTCACCAGCTCGTGCCAGTGCAGTACCGCCCTGTCGGCCAACGGGTGGCCGCTGTGCACCACGGCAATCAGTTGCTCGTTACCCAGGGGCTCGAACTCGTATTGTTCGCGGTCATTGCTCAAGTCACGCCGGGCCACGGCAATGTCCACCCGTCCCTGCTCCAGCAACTGCACGACCTGATCACTGGTGTCGCCCATGATGCGCAGGCGCAGGCGCGGATTGAGCGCCTTGATTTCGGCCACCGCATGCATGACCAGGTCCGGTGCGGCGCCCATGATGGTGCCAATCGCCAGGTAGCCATAGCCACCCTGCTGACGCGCCGCCAGGTCGGCCGCGCAGCGATCCAGGCCACTCAGCGCCGCCTCGGCAAAGCGCAGCAGCTCGCGGCCCAGCGCCGTGGGCTGCATGCCGCGCGGCAAACGCTCGAACAGCTCGCAGCCAAACATGTCCTCGATCTCTTGCAGCATGCGGCTGGCGGCCGGCTGCGACATGTTCATGCTCACCGAGGCGCGGTGCAGGTTGAGGCTGGAGCCGAGCATCATCAGCATCTGCAAATGCTTGTAGCGCAGCCGGCCAAACAGGTGGTGATCGCTCATGCAACCCTCTTTAGACCGATACCCTCAAGGTATCGGCCAACAGCTAATTTCGATTGGTCATGCATCATAGGTACGCAGTAGAGTTTGTTCCACAAGAAAGATCATCCGCTGTTACTCAGTCGAATAATTCCAAAAAGGAAGCTGACGTGAACACTCTCCCTGCCTCATTGCTGGCCAAGGTCTCCTGGCGGCTGCTGCCCTTCCTGCTGTTGATGTACATCATGGCCTTTCTGGACCGTGCCAATGTCGGCTTTGCCAAACAGGCGTTCCAGGCCGACACCGGCATCAGCGATGCCGCGTTTGCCTTCGGTGCCGGGGTCTTCTTTGTCGGCTACGCGCTGCTGGAAGTGCCCAGCAACCTGATCATGCACCGGGTCGGCGCCAAGCTGTGGATGTGCCGGATCATGGTCACCTGGGGCCTGGTCTCGGCCGCCATGGTCTTTGCCCACAACGAAACCACCTTCTATGTCTTGCGCTTTCTGCTGGGTGTGGCTGAAGCCGGCTTTTTCCCGGGCGTGATCCTCTACCTCACCTACTGGTTTCCCAGTGCCGCACGCGGCAAGGCCATGGGTTTCTTTTACTTCGGGGCACCGCTGGCATTCATCTTCGGCAGCCCGTTGTCGGGCCTGCTGCTGGAGCTGGACGGCGTGCTGGGCAGCCACGGCTGGCAGTGGCTGTTCGCCGTGGAGGGCCTGATGGCCAGTGCGGTGGGCATCTGGGCGTACTTTTACCTGGACAACCGCCCTGCCGATGCCAAATGGCTGACTGCACAGGAGCGCACGCAGTTGCAAGGCGTGCTGGACGCCGAAGACAGCCAGAAGCAAAGCCACGGCAGCCTGCTCAAGGTGCTGTGCCAGCCGAGCGTGCTGTACCTGTGCCTGATCTACCTGCTGATCCAGGCCAGCGTCTACGGCGTGGTCTTTTACCTGCCCACCCAGGTCGCCGGCCTGCTGGGCACCAAGGTCGGGCTGATGGTCGGCATTGTCGGCGCCATTCCCTGGGTCTGCGCCTTGATCGCCGCCTGGAAAATCCCCGGCATCGCCGATCGTACCGGCCAGCGCCGCACCGTGGCCGCCCTGACCCTGGTGGTCTCCGGGCTCGGCATCGCCGCCTCGGTGACCTTCGCCAACCCGGTGCTGGGCATTCTGGCCCTGTGCTTTGCCGCGTCGGGCTTCATTGCCGTGCAGCCGGTGTTCTGGACCTTTCCGGGCAGCTTTCTGGCCGGCTCCGCAGCCGCTGGCGCCATTGCGCTGATCAACTCCTTCGGCGCCCTGGGCGGGTTTATCGCGCCCATTCTCAAGAACTGGGCCGAAGGCGCCTTCCAGTCCCCGGCGGCAGGCCTGTACCTGCTGGCCGTAACCACTTTCATCGCTGCCGCGCTGGTGATGGGCATTCGTGCCCCGCGCACGGCCCAGCCGCACAAGCAGCCAACCTTCCAGCATTGATCAAGAGGCATCCACCATGGCCACTCCGACCATCAAACACGTTCGCGCCTACGTTCTGCGAGGCGGTGGCGCCGATTACCACGACCAGGGCGACGGTCACTGGATCGACGACCATATCGCCACCCCCATGAGCAAATACCCCGAATACCGCCAGAGCCGGCGCAGCTTCGGCATCAACGTGCTGGGCACGCTGGTGGTCGAGGTCGAGGACAGCGACGGCAATGTTGGCTTTGCGGTGACCACCGGCGGTGAACCAGCGGCCTATATCGTCGAAAAACACCTGGCGCGCTTCGTCGAGGGCGCCAAGGTCACCGACATCGAGCGCATCTGGGACCAGATGTACTTCTCGTCGCAGTACTACGGGCGCAAGGGCCTGGTGATCAACACCATTTCCGGCATTGACCTGGCGCTGTGGGACCTGCTGGGCAAGGTGCGCCAGGAGCCGGTGCATCAACTGCTGGGCGGCGCGGTGCGCGACGAACTGCAGTTCTACGCCACCGGCGCCCGCCCGGACCTGGCCCAGAAGATGGGTTTCATCGGTGGCAAGCTGCCCTTGCACCACGGCCCGGCCGAAGGTGAAGAAGGCCTGCGCAAGAACCTTGAGCACCTGGCGGTGATGCGCGAGCGGGTCGGCAAGGACTTCTGGCTGATGCTCGACTGCTGGATGAGCCTGGACCTCAACTACGCCACCCGCCTGGCCCAGGGCGCCCACGAGTTCGGCCTGAAGTGGATCGAAGAGGCGCTGTCGCCCGACGACTACTGGGGCTATGCCGCCCTGAAGAAAAACGTGCCCACCGGCATGCTGGTGACCACCGGCGAGCACGAAGCCACCCGCTGGGGCTTTCGCATGCTGCTGGAGATGGGCTGCTGCGACATCATCCAGCCCGATGTCGGCTGGTGCGGTGGCATCACCGAACTGATCAAGATCTCGGCCCTGGCCGACGCCCACAGCGCCATGGTGGTGCCGCACGGCTCGTCGGTCTACAGCTACCACTTCGTGGCCACGCGTACCAACAGTCCGTTTGCGGAATTTCTGATGATGGCGCCCAAGGCCGATGAAGTGGTGCCGATGTTCCACCCGCAACTGCTCGGCGAGCCGGTGCCGGAAAACGGCCGCATGCGCCTGTCGAAACTCGACAAGCCAGGCTTTGGCGTCGACCTGAACCCTGAATGCCAGCTGCATCGGCCGTATCAGCACTGATTCTTTTGCACAGGAACCCTCTCATGAGCATGCCCCACAACGCGTTCAAGGCCGCCCTGGCCAAAGGCGAGCCGCAATACGGCATCTGGGCCGGCTTTGCCACCGGCTACGGCGCGGAAATCACCGCCAGTTTTGGCTATGACTGGATGCTGATCGACGGCGAACACGCCCCCAACACCGTGCCGTCGGTGCTGGCCCAGCTGCAGGCCGTGGCACCCTACACCACGGCGCCCGTGGTGCGTGCAGTCGGTCATGATGCGGTGCTGATCAAGCAGTTGCTGGACATCGGCACCCAGACCCTGATGATCCCGATGGTCGAAACCGCCGAACAGGCCCGTGCCCTGGTGCAGGCCATGCGCTACCCGCCGCACGGCATCCGGGGCGTCGGCGGCGGCCTGACCCGCGCAACGCGCTGGGACGCGGTGCCCGACTACATCAACACCGCGCACGAACAGCTGTGCCTGATCGTGCAGGTCGAGTCGCGGGCCGGGGTCGAAAACGTCGCGGCCATCGCCGCGGTCGAAGGCGTCGATGCGGTGTTCATCGGTCCTGCCGACCTCTCTACCGGGCTGGGTCATATCGGCAACCCGTCGCACCCCGAGGTGCAGGACAAGATCCGCCAGGCCATCGACGCCACCCTGGCCGCCGGCAAGGCTTGCGGCATCCTGGCGCCCGCCGAGGAGGACGCACGGCGCTATCAAGGCTGGGGGTGCCAGTTCATCGCCGTGGCCATCGACATCAGCCTGATGCGCCAGGCCGCCCTGAGCAACCTGGCGCGCTACCGGGAAACAACCGAACAGCGCCCGGCGTCGCGCACTTACTGAGTCTTGCGTACCTATCGAACAGGAACATCGAACATGACTGCTTTGCCGATCTACGAGAACTACATCAACGGCCGGTTCGTCAGCAGCACCGAGCACCTGGATGTCTTCAATCCGGCCACCGGCACCTTGCTGGCCAAGGTGCCCGCCTCCGATGCCAGCCAGGTCGACGCCGCCCTGGCGGCGGCCCGCGCCGCCCAATCCGCCTGGGGCCGCCGCCCGGCCAATGAACGGGCAGGCTACCTGCGCAGGATTGCCAGCAAGATTCGTGAAAACGTGCCGCACCTGGCGCGCACCATCACCCTGGAGCAAGGCAAGATTTCGGCCCTGGCCGAGGTGGAAGTGAATTTCACCGCCGATTACCTGGACTACATGGCCGAATGGGCGCGGCGCATCGAAGGCGAGATCATCACCAGCGACCGTCCCGGCGAGAACATCTTCATGTTCCGCAAGCCGCTGGGTGTGGTGGCCGGCATTCTGCCGTGGAATTTCCCGTTCTTCCTGATCGCCCGCAAGATGGCGCCGGCGCTGGTCACCGGCAACACCATCGTGATCAAGCCCAGTGAAGAAACCCCCAATAACTGCTTCGAATTCGCCCGCCTGGTGGCCGAGATCGACCTGCCAGCGGGGGTGTTCAATGTGGTCTGCGGCGACGGCAGCGTGGGGGCCGCCCTGACCGCGCACCGCCAGGTGGACATGATCAGCTTTACCGGTAGCGTCGAGACCGGTGCGCGGATCATGAGTGCTGCGGCGCCCAACATCACCAAGCTCAACCTGGAGCTGGGCGGCAAGGCACCGGCCATCGTGCTGGCCGATGCCGACCTGGACCTGGCGGTGCGAGCCATTCGTGACTCGCGCATCATCAACACCGGCCAGGTGTGCAACTGCGCCGAGCGAGTGTATGTCGAGCGCAGCATCGCCGATCAGTTCATCGAGAAGGTCAGCGCGGCCATGGCCGCCACGCGCTATGGCGACCCGCTGGCCGACAGCTCGGTGGAAATGGGCCCACTGATCAACCGCCAGGGCCTGGAGAGCGTGGCGGCCAAGGTGCGCAACGCACAGGCCCAGGGCGCACAGTTGATCACCGGCGGCCAGGTGGCCGACCAGGGCATGGGCTTTCATTACCAGCCGACCGTGCTGGCCGGGTGCAACGCGGGCATGGAGATCATGCGCAAAGAGATTTTCGGCCCGGTGCTGCCGATCCAGATCGTCGATGACCTGGACGAAGCGATCGCCCTGGCCAACGACTGCGAATATGGCCTCACCTCCTCGCTCTATACCCGCGACCTGAGCAAGGCGATGCACGCCATGCGCGAAATCGACTTTGGCGAAACCTACATCAACCGGGAGAACTTCGAGGCCATGCAGGGCTTCCATGCCGGGGTGCGCAAATCGGGCATGGGCGGCGCGGATGGCAAGCACGGACTGTATGAATACACCCATACGCATGTGGTTTATCTGCAGGCCTGATCGTAATGCATGATCCGCGGGAGGGAGCTCTGCTCGCGACTTCGATAAGACAAACGATAAACATGCGGCAGATTCATTGCCGCTATCGCCAGTTGCTTCCCACAGTCTGATGCCAGGTCCGAAATTCAGGGTCACATCAATCCTGTGGGAGCCGGCTCTGCCGRCGATGAGGCCAGCAAGACYCATACACCTGCTGCGCCTGTTAAATAGCCATCGCCGGCAAGCCGCCTCCCACAGTCTGTGGCCAGTCCCGAGACCTTGGGCGACATCAAATCCTGTGGGAGGCGGCTCTGCCGGCGATGAGGCCAGCAAGRCYCATACACCTGCTGCGCCTGTCCCATAGCCATCGCCAGCAACGAGCTGCCTCCCATACTGTCCATTCGTCGCAGCGCAGCGATCTTTATCAAACTTTGCCGGGCGGTTTTCTTTCCCAAGCTCATGAGTGGCCGGTTTCAGCCGGTCTTTCAAGGGAGACGGACCGTCAATCCGGCCGTTATCAGGGCCGCCCTTCAAGACGGCCCGGGTTTGATCAAGAGGTGTACCCATGAAGACTTCATTGCGTCATGCACTGGCCACGGCGGGCTTGGCTTGCCTATTGACCATCCCTGCCCTGGCAGCCACCGCCACCGCGGCGACTGTCAGTGACATTCCGGCCGGCCTCGGCCAGCAGCCCATGACCCCCGGTGGCTCGGCGTTACCCCCTGGCACCCGGTCGGCTGACCCCAGCGACAGCAATGGCACTGATGGCAATAACATACGCCCGGAAACCCGCATGACGCCTGATGGCCGACAGGATCTTGAAAAAGAACCGGCCGTCGAGCGTCAAGCACCCGGCACGCACGTGCCCAAAACCCCTGACGATGAGCCCAGGAAAGACAGCCCTCGCGAAAGTCAGTAAGTGGTACAGCGATGTGGATTGACCTGATGCAATGGCCAGCGATGGCCATTACCGTTCTGGCGGCCTGGTTCACCGGCTGCAAGACACCGCGCCAACGCATGATCGGCTTCTGGTGCTTCTGCCTGAGCAATGTGCTGTGGGTAATCTGGGGGCTGCACGCCAGCGCCTGGGCACTGATCGTGCTGCAGGTGCTGCTGGCGGGCATGAATATCCGGGGGTATTGCAAGAACCGTCGCCTCAAGCGTGCCCAGGCGGACTGATCCGCCCGGACACCCATGGGTTTTAGCGAATGGCGGTGTCCACCAGGGTCTGGGCTTGTGCAACCAGACGCTGCAGGTGATCGTTGCCAATGAAGCTCTCGGCGTAGATCTTATAGATGTCTTCAGTGCCAGAAGGACGCGCAGCGAACCAGCCGTTCTCCGTCATTACTTTCAGACCACCAATGGCCTGGTCGTTGCCCGGCGCGTGGCTGAGCACGCGCTGGATCGGTTCGCCGGCCAATTCGGTGGAGGTGACCTGGTCGGGCGACAGCTTGCCCAGTGCGGCTTTCTGCTGCGGGTTGGCCTTGGCGTCGACACGGGTGGAAAACGGCTCGCCCAGCTCGGCGGTCAGCGCGGCATAGCGCTCGCTGGGGTTCTTGCCGCTGGTGGCGGTCATTTCGGCCGCCAGCAACGCCGGGATCAGGCCGTCCTTGTCCGTGCTCCAGACGCTGCCATCGCGACGCAGGAACGACGCCCCGGCGCTTTCTTCGCCGCCAAAGCCCAGCGAGCCTTCGTACAGGCCCTGAGCAAAGTACTTGAAACCCACCGGCACTTCATACAGCGTGCGACCCAGGCGTGCGGCGACCCGGTCGATCAGGCCGCTGCTGACCACGGTCTTGCCCACGGCCGCATCGGCACGCCACTGCGGACGATTCTGATACAGGTAATCGATGGCCACCGCCAGGTAGCTGTTGGGGGTCATCAGGCCGCCGGTGGGCGTGACAATGCCATGGCGGTCGTGGTCCGGGTCGCAGGCGAAGGCGATCTGGTAACGGTCCTTGAGGCCGATCAGGCTCTGCATCGCATGGCTGGAAGACGGGTCCATGCGGATCTGGCCGTCCCAGTCGACGCTCATGAAGCGGAAGGTCGGATCGACGTGCGGATTGACCACGTCCAGGTCCAGGTTGTAGTGCTCGGCAATGGCCTGCCAGTAGCGCACACCGGCCCCGCCCAGCGGATCGACGCCCAGCTTCAGGCCCGAATGGCGAATCGCATCCAGGTCAATGACGCTTTTCAGGTCAGCAACATAGGTATTGAGGTAATCGTGACGATGGGTGGTGTCGGCCCGCAGGGCCTTTTCATGGCTGACGCGCGACACCCCCACGACCTGCTCGGCCAGCAGTTCGTTGGCCTTGTTCTCGATCCACTTGGTGACATCGCTGTCGGCCGGGCCACCATTGGGCGGGTTGTACTTGAAGCCGCCGCTCTGCGGTGGATTGTGCGACGGCGTGATGACAATGCCATCGGCCAGGCCGCTGGTACGGCCACGGTTGTAGCAAAGGATGGCATGGGACACCGCCGGTGTCGGGGTGTATTCGTCGCCGACGGCGATCATCACCTGAACACCGTTGGCGGCCAGCACTTCCAGGGCCGTGGCACTGGCCGGGGTCGACAGCGCGTGGGTGTCGGCGCCCAGGAACAGCGGGCCGTCGATGCCCTTGCTCTGGCGGTACAGGCAGATCGCCTGGCTGATGGCCAGGACGTGCCATTCGTTGAAGCTCAATTCAAAAGAGGTGCCGCGATGCCCGGAAGTCCCGAAGGCCACACGCTGGGTGGTCACCGACGCATCCGGCTGGCCGGTGTAGTAGGCCGTGACCAGCCGAGGGATATCGACCAGCAAATGCTCAGGGGCCAGCTTTCCGGCGAGGGGACTCAGACTCATGCAACCTCCATTTAAATAAGAAATAGCGGCTGGTTACGTAGGAAAAAACCAGACCAGCGGCAGTTTACTGGCACTTCGACTGTTATGCCCGATTTTGATTCCCTAAAAAAGCTAGTGCAGCCGCCACCAGGACGGGAACAGCCGCTGCACCTTGGGTTCGGCAAAGCGATCATCGATCAGCATCACCACGCCCCGGTCATCCTGGGTACGGATCACCCGGCCTGCAGCCTGCACCACTTTCTGGATGCCGGGGTACAGGTAGGTGTAATCGTAGCCGTCACCGAACAACCCGGCCATGCGCTGTTTGAACTGTTCGTTGACCGGGTTGAGCTGGGCCAGCCCCAGGGTGGCAATGAATGCGCCGATCAGCCGCGCGCCCGGCAGGTCGATACCTTCACCGAAGGCGCCGCCCAGCACGGCAAAGCCGATGCCCTGGCTGGTGGGGGTAAAGCGCTCCAGAAAGCCCTGGCGCTCGGCCTCGCTCATGCCCCGGGACTGGCTCCATACCGGCACCTCTGGATAGGTGATGCGCATCAGTTCAAGCACCTGTTGCAGGTAATCGAAGCTGCTGAAAAACGCCAGGTAGTTGCCGGGGCGCGTCTGGTACTGCTCGGCCATCAGCGCCACGATGGGCGCCAGCGACGCCTGGCGGTGGGTGTAGCGGGTCGAAATGCGACTGACGATGTTCACTTGCAGCTGCTCGTGATGAAACGGCGACTCGACATCGATCCACACCGTGGTGCCCGGCAAACCCAGCAGGTCGGTGTAGAAGCGCTGTGGCGTCAGGGTCGCAGAAAACAGCACCGTGCTGCGCGCCGCGTTCAGCCGCGGGCCGATAAAGCGCGCCGGCACCACGTTGCGCAGGCTCAGGCGTGAGCGGCTGCGCTGGCGGCCGATGTCGCGCACCAGAACGTCGAAAATGAAATGCTCATCGAACAGCTCGGCAATGCGTGTAAAGCCGATCATCTCCAGATACAACCCCTGCAAGGCGGCGGCATGAACCTGCTGCGGGTGTTCATTGAAGTAGTCACCCAATGTGGTGATGCAGCCGGTCAGGCTGGCCAGCCATTTGCCGGGCAACTGCGCATGGGCCTGGTAAGGGTGGGACTGGGCCTTGTTCAAGGCACTCCATTGCCGGTTGAGGCGCTGCAGGGCCTTTTTCACTGGCTCCGGCGCTTCGCTGATGACCTCGGCCAGCGCCTGTTGGTCAAGGCTGGCGCTGTACATCTGTCGGCTGCGGTCGACCATGTTGTGCGCTTCGTCCACCAGCACCGCGACCTGCCACTGGTTAAGCTGGGCCAGGCCGAACAGCATGGCGTTCAGGTCGAACCAGTAGTTGTAGTCGGCAATCACCGCGTCGGCCCAGCGCGCCAGCTCCTGGCTCAGGTAATACGGGCACACCTGATGCGCCAGCGCCACCTCGCGCACCCCGGCCTGGCTCAGCCACGGCTGTTGCACAGCGGCCTGCCGGGCCGCCGGCAAGCGGTCGTAGAACCCCTGGGCCAGCGGGCAGGAGTCGCCATGGCAGGCTTTGTCCGGGTGCTCGCAGGCCTTGTCGCGGGCGACCATTTCCAGCACCCGCAATGGCAGGCCCGGTGCATGCCGGCCAAGGGTTGCCAGGGCATCGAGGGCCAGTTGGCGACCGGGGGTCTTGGCGGTCAGAAACAGCACTTTGTCCAGCCCACGCACCGGCATGGCCTTGAGCAACGGAAACAGGGTGCCCAGGGTCTTGCCAATGCCGGTCGGCGCCTGGGCCATCAGGCAACGGCCGGTGCTTACGGCTTTATAGACCGACTCGGCCAAAACCCGCTGACCGGTCCGAAAGGCCTCGTGCGGAAAACCAAGGTCGGTCAGCGCCTGGTTGCGTGCGCCGCTGTGCGCCAGCTCCTGCCCGGCCCAGTGCAGGAACAGGTCGCACTGGTGCACAAAGAACGCGTGCAGTTCATCACGGCTGACGTGCTGGCGGATCAGCGTCTCGCGCTCGGTGGCGACATTGAAATACACCAGCGCCAGCGTCACTTCGCGCAACTGGCGTTGCTGGCACAACAGCCAGCCATAGACCTTGACCTGCGCCCAGTGCAACTGGCGATGGTTCTCGGGCATGGCGTCCAGGTCACCACGGTAGGTCTTGACCTCCTCAAGCTGGTTGAGGATCGGGTCGTAGCCATCGGCCCTGCCGCGTACGGTCAGGGCGCCATGCTCACCCGTCAGCGACACCTCGGCCTGATAGGCCGCGCCGCGCCGGGTGGCCACGGTCTGGTGCCCGAGCATGCCTTCAAGCGCCGTGGGTGACGGGGTAAAGCGCAGGTCCAGGTCACCGGCCTTGGCCGTGAACTCGCACAAGGCCCGCACCGCGACGGTGTAGCGCGCGGGCACCGGCTCAGCGCCGGGCGATGGCGGTAAAGGGCTTGGAAGGGTCACTGCGCGGTTCAACCATCGGCAAAGGGGCACTGGATGGGCGCACAGTAACCAGCCGGCCCCATGCTGGCAAATGGAAATGGATCGGTGGTGCGCACGACCGCACCACCCTGCCCGGCCTTACGCCAGCGGCGGCGTGCGCGGCGGCACCCGGCGTTTGTTGCCGGTGGCCTCGTAGGCCGAGGCCAGATGCAGCAACGCGTTGTCGTCATAGGCGCGCCCGGCGAAAGTCAGGCCCACCGGCATGCCGATGTCGGCCATTACCCCCATGGGCACAGTCACGGTCGGCACGCCCAGATGGCGGATGGCAAGGTTGCCATTGGCGACCCAGACCCCGTTGCGCCAGGCAATGTCGTTGGACGCCGGGTTGACGTCGGCATCGGCAGGCGCCACGTCGGCCACGGTGGGAAAGATCACCGCGTCCAGTTGCAGACGATCCATCCACTCTTCCAGATCGAGGCGTCGCGTCTGTTCAAGGCCACGCAAGCCGTCCGGCAATGTGGCAATGCGGTCCCAGGGCGTAATGCCCCGTTTGGCCATGTTCACGTACTCGTCCATACCCGCCGCCAGTTCATCTTCGCGGTTGGGCAAGGTGCCAGGGTCATGTGGGAAAATCTGCGCACCGTCGACATCTTCCAGGCGGTTCAAGGCCGGATCGCCATTGGCGCGCAAAAAGTCGTCGAAGGCCCAGCCCGACAATTCCCACAGTTCATCGTGCATGAAGGCTTTGGAGACCAGGCCACGATTGAACACCGTCGGCGCGCCCGGGCGGTCGCCTTCGCAGTTGGACACCAGAGGGAAATCGGTCTCGACCACCTCGGCACCGGCGGCCAGCAACGCCTGGCGGGCCTGTGCCCACAAGTCGATCACCGCTGGCCGCGTGTCGATGCGCTGGCCGGTCGGGCCACCGATGCCGGGGGCCTCGCTGGTGCCCATTTCCGGGTCCTGGTTGATGAACATCTTCGGCACACCGAACCGCTTGCCGGCCAGCGCACCGGGGCCAGCCGCCAGCGCCGGGTAGGACGCCGGGCGCACCGCCGAGGCTTTCGGGATCGGCACCCAGGGTTGCAGGCGCCACAGATCGCCACGGGTGTCGGGGTCGTCGGCCACCACCACGTCGAGCACTTCGAGCAGGTCGGCCATGGTCCGCGCATAGGGCACGACCACGTCCATGGTCGGGGTCAGCGGCCAGTTGCCGCGCACCGAGATCACCCCGCGTGAAGGTGTATAGGCGCACAAGCCGTTATTGGACGCCGGCCCGCGCCCGCTCGACCAGGTTTCTTCGGCCAGACCAAAGGCGGCGAAACTGGCGGCCGTGGCCGTGCCGGCGCCATTGGAGGAGCCCGACGCAAAGGGGGCAGTCAGGTAACCGCCGTTATAGGGGCTTTCAGCACGGCCATAAACGCCGCGTTGCATGCCGCCATTGGCCATGGGCGGCATATTGGTCTTGCCCAGGCAGATGGCACCGGCAGCGCGCAAGCGCTCGACGGTGAAAGCATCCTTGTGCGCCACCAGGTCCTTGAACGCCGGGCTGCCGGATGCCGCGGTCAGGCCCTTGACCAGATAACTGTCCTTGGCGGTGTAGGGAATGCCATCGAGCGGCCCCAGCACCTGGCCGCGCGCACGGCGGGCATCGCTGGCCTCGGCCTCGGCGAGCGCCTCGGGGTTGCGCACCACCACGGCATTGAGGGCGGTGGCCGTGCCCGGACCATCAAAGGCCTCGATACGGGCCAGGTACGCCTTGACCAGCCCGACCGCCGTGGTCTGGCCGGCCTCAAGCGCGGCGCGCAGCCGGGCAATGGAAACTTCGGTGACTTCTATCATGGAGGTGTTCACTCATATTCGGGTCGAAGCGGGCGCTGCGTGCACGCGCTTCAGATACAGCCGGTACGGCACAGGCGGGCCATTTCGACAGGGCCAGCCACCGGCGTCAATACGCAGGTCTGCATTGTCTGATTGCAGCAAAGCGCAGACGCAGGCACGACATGACGCCCGGCGCACGAAAAAATGAGCAAGCCCGGGTTTGCTGTGGTCTGCATGAAAACAGCGCGGATGCGCAAGGAATCGCTCATGCACCACAACGAGTTTGCCAACCGGCAGGAACCGGTCCGGGAAGACATGGCCTTGCAGCGCAGGTTCTGGCGCTTCGAGCGGGTCGGCTGGCTGGCCTTGCTGGTGCTGATCGCCCTGGCCCTGGCCGGTCTGTTTTCCAAAGGGCCGCTCAGCCATGTCCAGGCCCGCACCGCAGACGCACGCCTGCAGGTCGAGTATGAGCGCTTCAGCCGCAATGGTGCCCAGGAAGACCTGGTGATCTCTACGCACAGTGCGCCCGGCAAGATTCATTACGTGGTGGTGGGCGGCGAGTTGCTGCGAGGGTATTCCATCGAAACGATGTACCCGCTGCCGGCACCTTCGCGCAGCCGTGGCCAGGACTTGCTGGTCGCCCTGCAGGCCGATGCCCAAGGCATTGCCACGCTGTACCTGACCCTGCGCAGCAACGGCGTGGGGCGCTATCGCGGCGTGATCGGCCTGCAGGACGGGCCGGAGCTGGACATCGGCAAGTTCATTTACCCCTGATACGGAGGTCACCCTTTCATGGATGCCGTCTTGCGCGCTGCGGTGATGTACCTGGTCCTGGTGGTGCTGTTCAAGATCGCCGGGCGCCGTTCCCTGGCCGACCTGACCACTTTCGATTTCGTCTTGCTGTTGATCGTCGGCGAGGCCACCCAACAGGCCTTGCTGGGCGACGACTTCTCGGTTACCAATTCGATTCTGATCATCGCCACGCTGATTGCCATCGACGTCGGCTTCACGCGCCTCAAGCGACGTTACGGGCGTCTGGCGCGCGTGGTGGACGGCGGGCCAACCCTCATCGTCGAGAACGGCCAATGGCTGCACCTGCGCATGCAAGAGGCGCGCGTGACCGAAGAGGACGTGCTGGAGGCGGCACGCACTGGCCAGGGCCTGGTCAGGCTGGAGCAGATTCGCTACGCAATCATCGAGCGTAACGGGACCATTTCGATCATTCCTGCCCAACAAGCGTCCTGAGTGTTCACCGGGCAATAGCCGTTCTGCCGGTAACAGCCTGTAACGCGCCGGCTGGAGCCGTTAAGCTGCCATTCTTTTGCGCTGTTGCCGGCGCCAGACCGTGATCGAAGGACCCCGCTTGAACACCGTCACCGAACCCCAGCGCCCCAACCGCCGCAAGATCGTCCTGCTTGGCCTGCTGCAAATCCTCTCATGGGGCGGCTCGTTCTACCTGCTCGGCGTCCTGGCCGACCCCATCGCGGCCGACACCGGCTGGTCGCATCAATGGGTGCTGGGCGGTGCCTCGCTAGGCCTGCTGGTGGCAGCCCTGTTGTCGCCCTTGTGCGGTCGGCTGATTGCGCGGGTGGGCGGGCGCAAGGTGCTGGCGGCCCACGGCCTGATCCTCGCCGCCGGCCTGGGGTTGCTGGCCATTGCCCCGTCGCTGCCGGTGTTCCTGCTGGCCTGGGCCGTGCTGGGCGCGGCCATGGCCACGGGCCTGTATGACGCACTGTTCACCTCGCTGGGGGCGATGTACGGCATGAAGGCCCGGCCGGTGATCGTCGGCATCACGCTGATTTCGGGCTTCACCACCACCCTGATCTGGCCGCTGCTGGCGATCATGAACCAGGCCATGGGCTGGCGCTCGACCTGCGCGGTGCTGGGCGTCATCGTGCTGTTCACCCTGTTTCCACTGTACCGCTATGCCCTGGCCGAGCATGTGCCGATGCCGCCCCGTGCCAAGATTGCCGCTGGCAACGGACAGGCCCTTGCGCCCTCGATCTACGGGTGCATGACGGCGCTGTTTGCGATCGCTGCCGCGCTGATGACGTGCCTGTCCATCGTTCTGCTCACGGTCTTGCAGGCACGCGGTCATAGCCTGGCGTCGGCCATTGCGCTGGGCGCATTGATCGGCCCGGCCCAGGTGCTGTGCCGTGTCGGGGACCTGCTGATCAAGCGCCAGGCGCCGATGTTTACCGCCTTGCTGTCCAGCGGCATGACTGCGCTGGGCCTGCTGCTGGTCGACTTTGCCCAGGACCTGGTGATCTGGGGCCTGCTCTGCTACGGCGTGGGCAACGGCTTGCGCGCCATCGTCAAGAGCACCCTGCCGATGGTGGTGGTGCATTCAGCCGACTACGCCGTGGTGTCGGGGCGCATGGCCCGCCCCGCCCTGCTCGCCCAGGCCGCAGCGCCCCTGGCCTGCGGCTATGTCATTGCCACCTGGGGCAGCGAGGCGGTCATCCACCTGCTGACGGCCCTGGCACTGATTGCCTTCGGCTTGTGCCTGTGGCTGGTGCGCCTGATCAAGCGACAGGGGCCAGTCGCTTGAGGATTCAGCTACGGCGCAGCCACTGAAACCCTGGCAGATCGATACGTTGTTCAATCGTGCCGTCCCAGGCCACATCGAAACCGGCCGCTTGCAGGGCATCGACGATATGCCGGGCCACACGCAGGCTGTGCTCAGGATCATCGGCCATCGCCCCGAACGCGATCATCAGACCGCCTTCTTCTATAGCGCGCTCCACATCCTGACCGTGATAGAAACAGAAGCCGTGATAGTGTCCCTCGGGCGCATCGTGAACAGCCTCGGCTATTTCAGTAAAACCCTCAGACATCGTGTAACCGGCATTGCCCAAGGCGCAAATACCCGCTTCGTGAAGCTGTTCAAACACGCTATCAAGCCGGTCACAGGGCGTGACGGTCGGCCAGGTTTTCTGCTGGTCACGCTTGTTCTGTAGTTCCGGCTCGATCAGGCCCTTGAGCATTTCATCGTCGCAATCGTCTTCCAGAATGTCGTCGACCATGTCGGTCATTTCTTCAACGGTATAAAAACCGGACCACACCCACAGGCGGATACTGTTGGCGACATAGCGTTCGTCCTCATTCATTGGCGGTTCCTTGAATAGGGCAGGCAGATGGACACGGCCTATCCGACCGGCACCGACCCATGAGGTTCCACCACGCCGTCCGGTGTACAAGGTCTTGACCCGTTGAATAAAATGGCGCGGTGGATCATTTATAACTTACTGATTTAAATACGCGACCGCCCTGACAGGTCTATTCTCTTGACCTGCAGATTCAATTACTCTGCAACGTATTGATACAGCTCAGCGCAGCCGCTGTTTTTCCATGCAAGCTGCACGGCAGGCTCAACTATCCTGAGCCTGCAATGTCAGTTTCATACGCCGATTACTCCGGGAAAGTCGGCGTTTATTTTTCGGGAGCATCTTTCATGGCAGTACTGCAACTCGGCACGATCGAGGCGATCAAGAATAACCAGCCGCAGCTTCTGGACGCCTGGCGCAAAGGCCTGCAAGCCAAGGGCGCCACGCGCAATGTCAAGGAACAGGATCTGCAGCAGCAGACCGCAGAGTTCCTGCAGCTGGTGATCAGCGGCCTGCAAGACGGCCATGGCACGCAGACAGCCGCCACCGGTTGGGCTGACACCCGTCAGTTCCTGGAAAAGCTGTCGGCCAGCCGTGCCCTGCTGGGCCTGGACTCGCAACAGACGGCCAATTTCATCTTTGCGCTCAAGGGCCCGCTGTTCAGTGTGCTGCAAGACCATTACCGCAACGACCCGGCGCAACTGACCGAGCAGCTTCTGGAAATCTCCGAGCTGTTCGATGCCCTGGGGATGCACACCATCGCCACCTTCCAGAAATCCCGGGAAGCGGTGATCAAGCGTCAGCAGGAAGAACTGCTGGAGCTGTCGACCCCGGTGGTCAAGCTGTGGGACGGCGTGCTGGCCCTGCCCATGATCGGCACCCTGGACTCGCAACGCACGCAGATGGTCATGGAGTCGCTGCTGCAACGCATCGTCGACACCGGCTCGGAAATCGCCATCATCGACATCACCGGCGTGCCCACCGTCGACACCCTGGTCGCCCAGCACCTGCTCAAGACTGTCACGGCCATCCGCCTGATGGGCGCCGACTGCATCATCAGTGGCGTGCGCCCGCAAATTGCCCAGACCATCGTGCACCTGGGCCTTGACCTGCAGGGCGTGGTGACCAAGGCCAATCTGTCCGATGCCCTGAAGCTGGCGTTGACCCGCCTGGGCATCAATCTCAACAAAGCAGTCTGACCATGGATAAGATCCCGATCCTGCGCATGGGCGAGTTTCTGCTGGTGACCATTCAGGTCGACATGCATGACCAACTGGCCATGGCGCTGCAAGACGACCTGGCCGAATTGATCAGCAAGACTTCGGCGCGTGGCGTGCTGATCGACATCTCGGCACTGGACATGGTCGACTCCTTCATCGGCCGCATGATCGGCACCATCGCCGGCCTGTCGCGGATCATGGACGCCGAGACCATGCTGGTCGGCATGCAGCCGGCCGTGGCGATCACCCTGGTCGAGCTGGGCATGGACCTGCCCGGCGTCAGCACTGCGCTGAACGTCGAGCGCGGCATGCAACGGTTGCGCGAGCGAGTGAATCTTCGATGATCGAGCGCAGCAGCGGTACCCAGCCGATTGCCGTCGAGCAGGACGTGGTCCTGGCCCGCCAGACCGCGCGCAAGCTGGCCACCGAATGCGGCATGCGCCTGGTCGACCTGACCAAGATGGTCACCGCTGTCAGCGAACTGGCGCGCAATACCGTGGTGTACGGCGGCGGTGGCGACATGGACTGGCAGATCCTCGACGACAGCACCCGGGTCGGCCTGCGCCTGACCTTCCGTGACGAAGGCCCCGGCATTCCCGACCTCAAGCTGGCCCTCACCGACGGCTGGACCTCCGGCGGCGGCCTGGGCCTGGGCCTGACCGGTGCCCGGCGGCTGGTGGATGAATTCGAACTGGACACCGCACCCGGCCAGGGCACCCGCATAACGATTACCCGATGGACATGACCCTCAGCGGCACCCTGACCTGGGTCCTGCCGATTGATGACAGCAGCCAGGTCGGCCATGCAAGGCGCAGCGCCCAGGCCCTCGCCCAGGAGCATGGCTTCAACGAGACCGACGCCGGCCGTGTGGCACTGGTGGCCACGGAACTGACCAGCAACCTGCTCAAGCACGCAGCCCGTGGCGAGCTGCACCTGCGCGCCTTGCCGCGCTTCAATGGTTTCGGCATCGAACTGCTGGCCGTGGACCGCGGCCAGGGCTTTGACCTGCCGGCCTGCCTGACCGATGGCTTCTCCACCGGTGGTACCCAAGGCATCGGCCTGGGCGCGGTGTCGCGCCTGGCCGACGTGTTCGATGTGCATGCCGACGCGCGTGGTGCGGTGGTGCTTGCGCGCCTGTACCGACGTGACGACAAGGCCCGCGACCTGGCCTTCGGCGTCAGCCAGCACTCGCTGCACAACGATCCGGCCTGTGGTGATGTCTGGCACCTGAGTCTCAAGGGTGGCGACCTCAGCGTGCTGGTCATCGACGGGCTCGGCCACGGGCCCGACGCCGAACTGGCCGGTCGGGCCGGCGAGTCAGCCTTTGCCCAGGCACCCTTCGCGGCACCGACCCTGCTGATGGACGATCTGCACCATGCCATGGGCGGTACCCGGGGCGGCGCGGTGGCGATCGCGCAATACCAGGCCGCTGACGGACACCTGAGGTTTACCGGCATCGGCAATATCGGTGCCAGCCTGATCAATGCCGAGCGTGCTCGGGGCCTGGCCTCACACCCGGGCATCGTCGGTGTCCAGTACCGTAAAGCGCAATCCTTCGACTTTACCCCTGTGAATGGACACCTTTTGATTCTGTACAGCGATGGCTTGCAGTCACGCTGGAACCTGAGCGATTACCCGGGCCTGGTACATCGCCACCCTGCGGTGATCGCCGCCGTCCTGCACCGCGACTACTGCCGCGGTCGCGACGATGTGACGGTCATCGCGCTGAAACTGGAGACGCAGCATGACTGACCTTGCCAATAACCAGGCCGCGTTGATCAAGCGACTGCAAGCTGAAAACGACGCCCTGCGCGCCGAACTGGATGAGACCAACCAGGGTGTACTGGCGCTGTATTCGGAACTCGACAATCAGGCTGACCAGTTGCGCCAGGCGTCGGACCTCAAGAGCCGCTTCCTGTCGTACATGAGCCATGAGTTCCGCACGCCGCTGGGCTCGATCCTGAGCATCACCAGCCTGTTGAGCGATGAACTCGACGGCCCGCTGGGCGTGGAGCAGCACAAACAAGTGGCGTTCATCAGCACCGCCACCCGCGAACTGAGCAACATGGTCGACGACCTGCTGGACCTGGCCAAGATCGAGGCCGGGCGCATCACGATTTCCCCGGACTGGTTCGACATGCTCGACCTGTTCGCGGCCCTGCGCGGCATGTTCCGCCCCATCGTCGACACCGGTAACGTCGACCTGATCTTCGAAGAACCCAAAGGCTTGCCACAGCTGTTCACCGACGACAAGAAGCTGGCGCAGATCCTGCGCAACTTCATTGCCAACTCACTCAAGTTCACCTCCCAGGGCGAAGTGCGGGTTTCGGCAAGGCTGGAGGGCGCAAACCAGATCCGCTTTGCGGTCAGCGACACCGGTATCGGCATCGCGTCCGAGTTGCACGACACGCTCTTCGAAGACTTCTCCCAGGTCGACTCGCCGCTGCAGAAGCGCCTGCGCGGCACCGGGCTGGGCCTGTCGCTGTGCAAGCGCTTTGCGACGTTGCTTGGCGGCCGGGTCGGTGTCGAGAGCACCCCGGGGGTCGGGTCGACGTTCTTTGTGAGCATTCCGCTGGCGCTCGATGAGGATGGCGCCGATGAAGCGTGATACGCGCCTGCTGATCGTTGACGACAATGTCGCCACCCGCTATGCCCTGCGCCGGCGCCTGGAAAAGCACGGTTACCTGGTCAAGGAAGCCGGCACCGGTGGCGAAGGCCTTGAGCTGATCGACACCGAGCAGCCCGATGCGCTGATCCTGGACGTCAACCTGCCAGACATGAGCGGCTTCGACATTGTGCGGCGCCTGCGCGCCGACCCGTTCACCGCCCTGCTGCCAGTGATCCATGTCTCGGCCGCCTCGATCCAGACCGGCGACATCATCACCGGCCTGAACGCCGGCGCCGACGCCTACCTGATTCACCCGGTCGACCCGGATGTGCTGCTGGCGACCCTGCGCACGCTGTTGCGGGTGCGCGACACCGAATATGCCTTGCGTGAAAGCGAGGCGCGCTTTCGGGAAATCTTCGTCAATGTGTCGGCGCCCATTGCCGTGCTGGACGCGCAACTGAAGGTGCATGAATGCAACCGCGCCTTCAGCCAGTTGATCCAGGACAATCGCAACCCCGTGGGCCTGGAGGAATGTTTTGCCGCCGGCCAGAGCGCGCTGCTTGATGAACTGCGCCTGCGCCTGGCCGACGGCGAACGCTGGCAAGGCTCGCTGACCCTGCGCGTGCAGGGCCAGTTGCGCGAAACCGAATGGCAACTGTCACCCTATCGCACGCCGGGCCTGAGCCTGGTGTTCATCGAGGACGTGACCGAGCATCGCCACCGTGAACGCTCGCATCTTGCACAACTGGACACCGCCAACACCCAATTGGCGATCGAGGTGGCCGAACGTGCCCGTACCGAGGCGCAATTGCTGCAAGTGCAGAAGATGGACGCCCTGGGCAACCTCACCGGCGGCATCGCCCATGACTTCAATAACCTGTTGACCGGCATCATTACCAGCCTGGAACTGATTCAGAAACGCGTTGCCGACGCGCGGCTCGACAAGGTGCAAATCTATGCCGAGGCCGCCCTGAGCTCGGCCATGAGCGCCGCGTCCCTGACCCACCGCTTGCTGGCCTTTGCCCGCAAGCAACCGCTCGATACCCGCCCGGTCAACGTCAATGAACGCGTGCGCTCGCTTGAAGAGCTGCTGCAGCGCACCATCGGTGAACGCATCGCCCTGCAATTGGAACTGAGTCCCCATGCCGCTGTGGCTCTGGTCGACCCCAGCCAGCTCGAAAGTGCCGTGCTCAATCTGGTGATCAACGCCCGCGATGCCTTGCCCATGGGAGGCAATATCTGGATCGCCACCTACATGGCCCACTCCAGCGGCGACCCGAACCTGGCCGATGGCGCCTACGTGGCCCTGAGCGTGCGCGATGACGGCACCGGCATCGACCATACCCTGATCGACAAGGTGTTCGACCCGTTCTTTACCACCAAGCCGCTGGGCCAGGGCACCGGGCTCGGGCTGTCGAGCATCTACGGTTTCGCCCGCCAGTCGGCCGGCAATGCGAGCATTCGCAGCGTGTCCGGGCGTGGCACTGAAGTCACCATCATGCTGCCGGCCAGCGAAGAGCCTGAAAACCTCGCGCGTGTGCCGCAACCAGCCATTCGCCAAAGTGCTGGCGAGCATGTGCTGATCGTCGAGGACGTCGCTCCGGTGCGTCTGTTCGTCACCGAAGTACTGGCCGACGCCGGTTACCGCTGTACACCGTGCGGCGATATCGAGAGCGCATTGCAACACCTGCAGCATGATCCCTCGATCGACCTGCTGCTCACCGATGTCGGCCTGCCGCGCATGAACGGCCGCGAACTGGCCGAACGGGCACGTGTCTGGCGCGCGCACCTGCCGATCCTGTTCATGACCGGGTATGCAGCCGGCGCCCTCAACCGGCAGATGTTTCTGGGCGAGCGCATGGACATGCTGGTCAAGCCGTTCCAGATCAACGAACTGCTGGAAAAGGTGGGTTGCATCCTTACAGAAGGCTGATCAGTCACCGAACCCCACCTTTGCCGTCGTAGGAGCGCGCTTGCCCGCGACCGAGTGCGCAGCGCTCGCAGAAATCTCGGAAACGCTGAGGATTTACGGCTGTAAATCTGCGAAACGCTGAAGATTTACGGCTGTAAATCTACGAAACGCTGAAAATTTACGGCTGTAACTCTGCGAAACGCTGAGGATTTACGACTGCTAACGCAGCCGGTCGCGGGCAAGCGCGCTCCTACAAGCGCCTTTTAACCGTTATCAATGAGGTCGATCCGTGTCAACAGGCAACAACACCGCGCCCAGCGCCGGACTGCGTTTCTGGATTCTGCTGGCCCTGTCGATGGGCAGCTTTGCCATCGGCACCAGCGAATTCGTCATCATGGGCCTGCTGCCCGAAATCGCCCGCGGGCTTGAGGTCAACGAACAGCAAGTCGGCCACCTGATCAGCGCCTATGCACTGGGCGTGGTGGTCGGTGCACCGGTGCTGGCCATGCTGGGCAGCAAATTGCGACGCAAGACCCTGCTGGTCGCGCTGATGCTGTTCTACGCCAGCGCCAACCTGGCCAGCGCCCTGGTCACTGACTACCACGGAGCCATGCTCGCGCGCTTTGTCAGCGGCCTGCCGCACGGCGCCTACTTTGGCGTCGCGGCCCTGGCCGCCGCCTCGATCAGCCCCCTGCACAAGCGCGGCGCGGCGGTGAGCACCGTGCTGATGGGCCTGACCGTGGCCATGCTGATCGGCAACCCGCTGGCCACCTGGCTGGGCCAGTTGCTCGACTGGCGTTATGCGTTCGTGGTCGTGGCCATTCTCGCCGGCCTGACCTGCATCCTGGTGCAGTGCCTGCTGCCGGCCGGCGACAAGCCTCAGGCCAGCAGTGTCCGTCACGAGCTCAAAGCCTTCTGCCAGCCGCAGATCGGCCTGCTGTTGTTGATTGCCGCCATTGGTTTTGCCGGCATGTTCTGCGTGTTCAGCTACCTGGCTCCGACCCTGCTGCAGGTGGCCGGTGCCGCGCAAAGCTGGATCCCCTTCGCCCTGGCCTGCTTTGGCGGCGGTGCGGTGATCGGCAACATCGTCGGCGGCCGTCTGTTCGACCGTTTCGGCGCCCAGGCCATCGGCATCGTGCTGGCGTGGTCGATCGTCGTGCTGCTGGCCTTTCCCTTTGCGGCGCATTCGATCTGGACCCTGTTGCCGGCCATCGGCTGCGTCGGCACCATGATCGCCCTGGGCCCGGTGCTGCAAACCCGCCTGATGGACATCGCCAAGGGTGCACAGACCCTGGCGGCGGCGTCCAATCATGCGGCCTTCAACCTGGCCAACGCGCTGGGACCCTGGCTGGGCGGGATGGCCATTGCCGCAGGCTGGGGCTGGACCTCGACCGGGTATGTGGGGGCCGCGATGGCCGTGCTGGGGCTGGTGGTGTATGTGGTCGGGGTAAGGGGCAAGCAAGGCTGACGCGCATCGAAAACATTTACGCAGGAGCGACCAACGGTCGCGAATCTGCCCATGAATGATGCAGGGGCTTTCGCGACCGCGGGTCGCTCCTGCAGCCGGATTTCAGGCCCGGAATCCGGCGCTACATCCCGTCCCGGTGCACAAAACACAGCTTGTTCCCTTCAGGATCCCGGCAATACGCGCCGTAGTAGTCCGGCGAATAATGCTCGCGGATCCCTGGCTCGCCTTCATCACTGCCGCCCTGCTCGATAGCCGCCTGCCAGGCCGCACGCACCTGCTCCCGGGAACCGGCGGCAAAGCTGACCTGCACACCATTGCCCCAGGTCGCCGGCAAACCGTTGAAAGGCAGTTGCACATAGAACAGCGGGTACTGCGTGCCTGGCGTGTGCCAGCCGGCCCCGGCGGGACCGCCGTCGGATTCTGCGTCCATGCGCACCAGCCCCAGCGGCGCCAGTACCGCATCGTAGAAAGCAATCAGGCGCTCAAGGTCGCGGGCGCCGATCTGAATGTGACTGAACATACGCTCTTCTCCTGGGTGGCAATCTGCCGTGGCAGAGTGATACGGGGCCGGCTTAGAATGACGGCACGGCTTTGTTCACAAGGAATGTCTGCCATGGGCTGTCCACACGTTTGTTCCGGCGCCACGCTGCAATGCAGTTTCGGTGTAGCGCCCTCGATGCTGATGGTGTTGCCGATCAACCGCATGCTGGTGTCCAACATGCCGGCCGCCAACATCATGGACAACATTCCGCTGCTCAATATCCTGCCGTTCGGCATGTGCCAGAGCATGGCCAACCCGATGGTGATTGCGGCCACGGCCGCCGCACTGGGGGTGCCGACCCCCATGCCCTGCATCCCGGCGACAGTGGCACCGTGGATTACCGGCGCGCCGACAATGTTGCTGGGCTCGATGCCGGCGCTGGATGCCAATAGCACATTGATGTGCATGTGGGCCGGGGTGATCAAGGTCGCGTTTGCAGGGCAGGTCCAACTGCTGATTCCGTAGCGGGCCGTGTCACTGCGGTCCCTGCTGCCACTTCACCCACCAGGCCTTCCAGCGCCTCAAGGGCCGGCCATAGGCATCCAGCGGCCGTCCGTCGCGGCTGAACTCACAGGCTCGCTGCAACAGCTTGCCCCGATCATATTCCATCCGCGCTGCCACATTGCCGTTGCTGTGAAAACGCTGGCTGATGCCGTGCATCTGCCCCAGCCGAAAGTGCTCGCGTGCGGCCAGGCTGCCGTCTTCGAAGTAAGTGTTGGTCACGCCATGCAGCAGGCCGGCCTGGTAATTCGCCTCGCGGATCAGCGGCCCCTGCGGGCTGTAGAACTGCGCCGGGCCGTGCAGTTTGTCCAGGCGGTAATGCAGCCGTGCGCTGACCACGCCGTTGCTGTGGTACAGCACCATCGGCCCGTCAAGCTGGCCGTTGCGGTAGGTCAGCGCCGCTTGCGGACGGCCGGTTTCGGTGATGTGCGCCGGGCCTTCCAGGCGCCCGTCAAGCAGTGCGGTGCGCAGGTGGCTTTCGGCGCGCTTGAGGTCGACCTTGACGACGTTGTCCATCACACAGCCCTCAATTGACTTTCACCAGGCCGCCCTTGATGGTCAGCATCGCGCCGCCATCGACAGTCTGCTCGGCGCCGCCCTTGTTGGTCAGGCTGACGCCGGCGTCATTGGTCAGGCTGGTGCCGGCCTTGTTGGTCAAGGTGGTGCCGCCCTGATTGGTGAGGCTGGTGCCGGCTTTATTGGTCAGCGAAGTGCCGGCCTGGTGGGTGACGCTGGCACTGCTCTTGGCAGTCAGGTCACCGTCGCTTTGCAAGGTCAGGGTGCCGGTGACCTTGATGGTCAGGTTGCCCTCGACGGTCAATGAATAATTGCCCGACACAGTGTGGCTGTAGTTGCCTTTGGTGGTGTGGGTCTGGTTGCCGCCGACCTTGAGCGTGCGGTTGGCTGTCACGTCCAGGGTGTCGCTGCCCGCTTGCAGGGTCACGCTGCGGTTGCCCTGCTCCAGCGTGACCGTCTCGTTGCCCTCCTTCACCGTGCGGGTGCGGTCGTTCTGCACGGTAAGGGTTTCATCGTGACCGACCGTGGCGCTGGTGTCGTTGAGGACGTTGATGGCCAGGTCTTTCTGGGCCTGCAGAAACACCTGCTCGGCGTCCTTCTTGTCTTCAAAACGCAGTTCATTGAAGCCTGCACCGCCTTTGGACGACTGGGTCTTGAGGCCGGACTGGGTCTGGTTGGCCGGCAAGGCATACGGCAGCGCATTGTCGCCATTGTACAGACAGCCGGTCACCAGCGGCCGGTCCGGGTCACCATCGATGAAGGTGACCACCACTTCCTGGCCAATGCGCGGAATGAACTGCATGCCAAAGCCCTTGCCGGTCCAGCCCTGGGCCACGCGCACCCAGCACGAGCTGTTTTCGTCGGACGCACCGTCGCGGTCCCAGGGGAACTGGATCTTGATGCGCCCGTTCGCGTCGGTCCAGATCTCTTCGCCGGCCTTGCCCACGACCTTGGCAATCTGGGTGTGCATCACCGGTTTGGGCGTCAGGCGTGGCGGACGATAATTGACGCTTTTGGGGATGGCTTCGAACCGGTTGAGGTAACGCTCGTGGCTGATGTCCTGCGCCACCGAGGTGACCACCCAGTCGATGTTCAGGCTGCTGTCGTCATGCCCGCTCAGGGTGAACCAGTGCCCCGGCACCAGCCAGCGACAGTCGCTTTCACCGACAAAGCGTTGTTGCTGAGTGCGCAAGGCGTCGATGCGCTGTTTGGTCAACGCATCGCCACGGGCCTTGGTGCCATAGCCTCCGGGATGTTCGTACATCACCAAGGGGCCGGCACTGGCCTGGGCCTGGCTGTACAGCGAGGTACTCGGGGTGGCAAAGGCATAGTCGGTGGCGCTGAACACCCCGGACACCGCCTGCAGCACCTGCTGCCCGGAGCGAATACCGTGCAGTTCGCGCAGGCCCGTTCCTTGGCCCAGGTACTTGACGGCAGGCCCGTTGGGGATTTGCACAAAGGCATCGTTGCTGTCGCCCAGCACCAGCGTGTGAACCCCCGATTCATGAGTGAAAAACCAGAAGATGCCCTCTTCTTCGAGCAGGCGCGACACAAAGGCAAAGTCGGTCTCGCCGTACTGCACGCAGTATTCGCGCGGGCTGTAGCTGGCCGTCAGCGACAGCTTGAACGCGGTAAAGCCGTGGGCCTTGAAAATCGTGGTGACGATGTCCGAGGTCGCCAGGTTCTGGAACACCCGGTTATTGCTCGCCAGGGTCAGCCACCACAACCACGGGCGCAGGACCACCTGATAGCGGTCGGCCGTGGCATCGGCAGGCAACTGGCGGATCTGCGCCACCAGCAGGTCCAGCGGTCGCTGCAGGGCATCGTTATGCAGGGTCAGGGTCACATGGCTGGCAATCGCCGAAGCAAGCGTCAACGGCGTATCGCACTGGCCGTGCAGCGTCAGCGACCCCGTCGAATTGAGCGCTTCATCGCCACTGACCGACTCTGGATAGAGCGCGGCCAGGGCCGAAGCCGTCAACGACAGGCTGGTGTTGGTGTCGGTGAAACGGGGCATTGAGAAGGCTCAGACGGCGACTGGGTTGATAATAATGCTGAGCGCTCCTTGAAGCCGGTAGACGCTTGGCATGCCACGTTCAATTGCTGAAATCCATGCCACTGAGATCAAGGCATGGATTATTCAATTCACCGTTGAACAAAGTGTTGGCATAACGGCTCTCGCCGACAAGCCTTTCAGCAGGCAGCACCGGCCTGTGACCTGCGCCCTGACCTTTCACACGAGTATCATTGACAGGCAGTTGCAAACGCACGTCATATTTCATCAGCATCCAACGCTTGTAGAAGTCAATCCATGCTTCACAGAACAGGCAGGTCCTTTTCAAACCGCCCAAGGTATAACGTTGTGTCGTCCGCGAAAGGGCACCGGTCATGTACCCAACCGTCAACACTTTCAACAGTTTCAATTCCGCATGCACCTTGCTGACATCGGTAATAATAAAAATCTCATTCGCCTTTGAGG
The DNA here is from genome assembly GCF_001423155.1 of Pseudomonas sp. Leaf127. NCBI lineage: Bacteria > Pseudomonadati > Pseudomonadota > Gammaproteobacteria > Pseudomonadales > Pseudomonadaceae > Pseudomonas > Pseudomonas sp. Leaf127. The sequence goes on from NZ_LMOA01000021.1 coordinate 293,543, forward strand.
GGTAGCTCTTGCTCTCGCCCCAACCCTGCAGCGGCAATCGGGTATGAAGGTTCGGTCCAGGGGTTTTCTTTACACCTGCGAATTTTTTCAGAAACCAGGCCAGGCGACGTTTCTCCATATTGGGCGAGACCGAGTCTTGCTGCACCAACGTTTTGGCCTCAATGATCTGAGCATGGGAAAGCTGAGGAAAAATCATGCCGCTGGTTCTTGCAAAACTCAGGGTCAATTTCTCTTGATCACTAAATGTGTAGTCAAAGCCGATCCCGAAGGTGTCCTTTCGACCGCTCTCGGTATTGAGCAACGTGTAGCAGTATTTCAGCAGCAACAGAAACGATGCATGATTGACGACACCAAAAGCACTGAACAGCTTCTGGATTGACAGGTGTTCCTCACCATTGGCAGCGATAAACAAAACCTCGCCAATCTGGAGCATCTGTACCTCTTGCACCGGCGCACCCGGTGACTCTCTGGCATTTTTAGCCAATAACTCTGACCCCCAATCAAGCATGCAGGCCGCTCGTGCAATGATGGTGGAGAAAACAGCAAGTTCTACCGCTTCATATTTTGGTACCGGCATGGTTATCCCCGTCTGTCTGGCCTTCAATCAATTTACTCAGCCTTGGCCGACCTGCCCTGTTGAGCGGAAGGGGCCGAATGCTGACAATTTTTCTTGTGCCCAAGGCTTGGCAAAGGGCCGCCATGGTGTGTGTCAAACAGCGCATGCGCTCACTCCAGCACCCACTGCGCCAACTGGCCTGTCACCTCACGCATCAACACATTCTCGATATCCCGTGCCCCTGCGCCCTGGCACTGCAAAAGCACCGCATGGACGATGCGCGGCTCAACCTTGAACGCTTTACCGGTCGCGGCCGTGTAGCGGGCCTGCAGCTTTTCCAGCCTGGCCAGCACGATGGCCTGCAACGTCGCCTCATCAAGCGGGCGATAAGGCACCACGGTCAGGCGCGCCAGAAAGGCCGGGCGAAAGGTGTGCAGCAAGACCTGATGCAGGCGCAGATGAAAGCCATCGCTGTCCAGCTCGGTCGCGGGCGTGTCGAGAATCAGTTCGGCGCCGGCATTGCTGGTGGCCAGGATCACGGTGTTCCTGAAGTCCACCACCAGGCCGGTGCCATCCTCCATCACGCCCTTGTCGAAGACGTTATAGAAGGCCTCAAGCACATCGGGGTGGGCCTTTTCGATTTCGTCCAGCAGCACCACGCTGTAGGGCTTGCGCCTGACCGCTTCGGTGAGCACCCCACCCTGGCCGTAGCCGACGTAGCCGGGCGGTGCGCCCTTGAGCTGGCTGACGGTGTGCGCTTCCTGGTATTCGGAGAGGTTGATGCTGATCAGGTTGCGCTCGCCGCCATACAGGGCATCGGCCAGCGCGTAGGCGGTTTCGGTCTTGCCGACACCGGTAGGGCCGGACAGCAGAAACACCCCGACCGGCTTGTGCGGGTCGGTGAGGCCGGCGCGGTAAGCCTGCAAGCGTTGGGCGATGGCCGCCAGGGCCACGCCCTGCCCCATGACCCGCTGTCCCAGACGCTGCGCCAGCGTACGCAAGGCGTAGGCTTCGTCAGCGAGCATCTTGCCCAGCGGAATGCCGGTCCAGCCGGCGATCACCGCCGCCACGGTCCTGGAGTCCACCTGCTCGGGCACCAGCGGGTCGTCTTGGCGAATCACCGACAGGCCACTGTCCAGATGCTCCAGGCGAGCGGCCAGTTCATCGAGGCGCAGGTCCAGTTCGACATCGATCAGGCCCGGGTCGAGCGTGTCATTCAGGGCCAGCAATTGCTCGCGGATACCGGCGCGCTCGCGCACGGCACTGCGCTCCTGGTGCCAGCGGGTTTCCAGCTCCAGGACGGCCAGACCGCTGTCGTGTTCTTCACGCTCCAGCGCCTCGATACGCAGGCGATGGTCCTGGCCGGTGACCTGCTCACGGCGCAGGCGCTGCAGTTCATCAAGGGCCGCGGCCTGGCGGTGGCGCAAGGCTTCCAGGGCCGGTGGCACATCGTGCTGGGCCAGCGAAACCCGCGCGCAGGCGGTGTCCAGTACGCTGATGGCCTTGTCCGGCAGTTGCCTGCCCGAGATGTAGCGCATGCTGAGCTTGACCGCATCGACAATGGCACTGTCGAGCACCTCGACACCGTGGTGCTGTTCCAGCCGGGCGGTGACCGCGCGCAGCATCTGCACGGCGGTGTGCTCATCGGGCTCTTCAACGTGCACAAGCTGGAAGCGCCGGGCCAGGGCCGGGTCCTTTTCGACGTACTTCTTGTATTCCAGCCAGGTCGTGGCCGCCAGGGTGTGCAGCTCACCGCGGGCCAGGGCCGGCTTGAGCAGGTTGGCCGCGTCGCTCTGGCCTTCGGCGGCACCGGCACCGATCAGGGTATGGGCCTCGTCGATGAACAGCAGCACTTTGCCGGCGGCCTGGCGCACGCCTTCGATCACGCCCTTGAGGCGTTTCTCGAACTCGCCCTTGACCCCCGCACCGGCCTGCAGCAGGCCCAGGTCCAGCGTGCGCAGGATGACGCCCTGCAACAGCGGCGGTACGTCACCGCAGGCGATGCGCAGCGCCAGCCCCTCGACCACGGCGGTCTTGCCCACCCCCGGAGCCCCGACCAGGATGGGGTTGTTCTGGCGGCGACGCAGCAGGATATCGATGCACTGACGGATCTCGCCATCGCGGCCAATGATCGGGTCAAGACGCCCGGCGCGGGCATCGGCGGTCAGATCGTGGGTGTACTGCTCGAGCACCGAGCCGTGCCAGGCGCCATCGGCAGCCCCTGCACCTGGCAGGTCCCGGCCCGGCACAGCCGACTCGACCGACGGTTCAAGGCAGGCCGGCAACTGCTGGCGCAACGCATGCACCGACACGTTGAGCAGCGACGGCATGCTGGCGGGCAACAGCACCCGCTGTTCGTCACGATCCAGCAAGGCCAGCAGCAGCAAGGCCGAGCGCACACGCGCAAAACCGAACGTACGCGCCTCAAGATCGGCGGCCTCGATCAGGCCCAGCAGCGGCTGCGACAGCACCGGACTGGCGTGATGGCCATCCTTGAAGCGCTCCAGCGTACGCTGGATTTCAGCCCGCAACGGCTCGCGGGCCACACCCAGCACCGGCAGCACGAAACTCAGGTCGCCGCCGGGCATGTCCAGCAGCTCGAGCAGCAGGTGCTCGACCTCGACCACCGCCTGGTTGCTTTGCCAGGCCCGCTGCGCAGCGCGCTCCAGGGCCTGGTGGCAATGTGTATTGAGCTGCGCGACCAGCGTGGCGATGTCCATGTCAGGCGCCCTCGCCGTTCAGGTCCAGATCGATACTGTAGGCGCCATGACGGGGCTCGCGGTTCAGCCGGCTGCCCAGCCCCAGCCCCGGTTGTGGCCAGTGCGCACGCCCCAGGTACAGCCGCCCGCTGTGCTGGACATGCAGGCGCAAACTGCAATGCAGGTCGGCGGCCAGGTAGAAGGTCACCAGCGCCGCCAGTTCCCGATGGGCAGCGCCGTGCGGCATGAAACTGTCGAGCCGCTCAGGTTCCAGCGGGCCGATGTCCAGGCGCACGCCACGCTGTTGGTCCCAGGCGCGGGAACCACACAAGGCGGTGCGGCCCAGGGCAAGATTGCGTCCGCCCAGGCCCAGTACGGTTTGCTTGGCGTCGGGAATCTCGCGCCAGCCCCCCTGAAAGCCTTCGACACGGATGCGCATCTCGAAATGATGGCTGAGTAGGCTTTGCAGGCCGGCCAGCGAGCGGCGACCGTTGGCCAGCAGACCGGTGCGGGAAATCAGCGCTTTTTCCGGCACTACCGGCTTCATGCCTGAAGGCTGGCGCACCAGGCCGCACAGCGCCTGCAACTGCTGGTACACCGGGCTTTTCTCGCCACGGGTGTAGGGCAAGGCAATGCGCTGCTTGAGTTGTACCCGATACAGCAGGCTCAGCAGCCGGTGCTGGAACAGGTCCAGAAACGCCATGGTGCCGCGGTCCTTGACCCGTGCCCGTTGCTGCAGCCACTCCTGATAGGCATAGGGCAAGGGACCGTCCGGGCCGCCGAGACCAAACACCGGGGTGTGCAAGGTCAGCCGTGGCGGGCGGTGACGGTTATGAGGCAACAACGGTGCACGCACCGGCACCAGGGGACCGATCAGGCGCGGCAACAGGCGCAGGCTGGTGATCTGGCTGGCCGAAAAGACCGGCAACAAGGGCCCGCGCAGGCGCACCACTTCCTGTTGCGGGTCGTTGCTGCAGCCCAGCGGCGGCAGCTGCGGCTGCTCGCGCTCGAGAATCTGCAAGGCCTGGAGCAACTCGAAGCGCTGCGGCACCTGCCGCAGCAGCGCGCCTAGAGTGCCAATGTCGGGACGCTGTCGGGCAGCCATGTCTTGATTACCTCATCGCCTTCGATCAGCACCGTACGCACAAAGCAGTTGGCATTGGCGTACAGCGCGAAAAAATGGGCCAGCACCGCGCAGAACATCACCCGGCTGTGACCGGCAGCGTGCCGGGCATCGAGCGTCAGGCGCACCTCCAGGCCATTGCGCCAGCCGCGCCAGGCATCAGGGCCGACGCGGTCGACGACGCGTGTGGTCTGCAGGTCGGTGATGCTCTTGATCAACTGGCTGATCGCCGGGTCGTCACGCAGATTGTGCAGGGTCAGCATTTCCTTGAGCGACGCCAGCGCCCTGGGGCCTTCGACCAGAGAGGTGTGGTTGAGGTTGAGCTGCGACACCAGGCGCCAGCGCGCACCGCCGTCCAGGTCCGGCATCGACTGGCGCGTGGGGCTCTTGAGCAGCAGGATATCGGCCACCGGCCCGCTGCTCTCGAACTGCAGGCGGGTCAGTGGCGGCAAGGTCTCGGCCAGGTGACGGTTGGTGCACAGCACGGTGGCCGTGAAACTGCGCCCGGGCAGTTCGCGGGCCGGCTGGAACTGGCTGTCGACCAGGCTGATCATCAGGTCGGTGCCGGGCCGGTTGGCGCGCAGGCCATTGATGCGCCGCGCATGCCAGAACAGACCGTTGCGCGCGGCACGGTGCTGGTCGCCGTAATACGGCGCCACCGGCTTGATGCCGTCGGCCCCGCTGGACACCAGGCGCTTGATGCTGTGGATTTCCAGGCTGTCGTCGCGGTGTGAGTCTGCCACCAGCAAGTGCTCGCTGTGGGTGCCGTCCGGGCGCAGCGTCTCGGCCGTGCGCGCAAACAGATTGATCAGCGGTGCACAACCCAGGGCAATGTCCTCGCGCTGCAGGCTGACCCGGCGATCAGGCGGCTTGTTGAACGCGACGTACACCAGCAGGCGCTCGCCGGTCTGCACCGGGATCTGCAGCGGAATATCGAAAAAGGCGAATTTTTCGGCAAAGGTGAAATATTCCACCAGCAACCGCAGCGCCGGGTGCACACCGTCCTCTTCGGGCAACAGGCTTTCGTGCTCGGCAAACCCCACCGCCTCGGGCAGCCGATGCTCGGGCAAGACCAGCGGCGGCCCGCCGGGCACGGCGCACACCACCTTGATGCTGTGGGCGGCGAGCAGGTCGTAGAGCATGGCCCGGTGAATCGGCGAGCCGGACAAATGAATACGCAGGTGCGTCAGGGTGCCGGGCAGTTGTGACCACTGGGTTTCGCCGCTGCAGCTCAGTTGCAGGCACAAGGAGGAATGCGCCTCGCTGATACCGGTCAGAAACTGGGTGCGATCGGCATCGAGCAGGGTCACCTCATCGACCACGATCGGCCAGAGCATCACGCTGGCGCTGGTGCGAAAGTAGATGCTCTCGGTGTGTTTCTTGTCCGGCGCCCTGAACACCGAGGTGCCACGGACCAGCGGGTAACCGTTGGCAATGTTGCCCTGGGCGGTGTCGGGCACGAAATGGCCGATGGCGCACGAAGGCATCGGCCGCAGCGCCAAGGGGTAGAGCTGTTCGAGCAAGGCATTGCTGAAATCGGCGTAACCGTCGTCCAGACGCCGTTGCAGGCGGGCAGTCAGCAGCGCAAAGCTTTCAAGCAGACGCTCGACATGCGGGTCCTGGGAGCCGGCGGCGGACAGTTTGAGGTGGCCGGCCAGGGCCGGATGGCTGGCGGCAAAATCCACCCCGGCACGGTGCAGCCAGGTCAATTCACGCTGGTAATAGTCCAGCAGTTCGGCATCAATCGAATCGCTCATGCCTGACCTCGAAGCCACCGTCGCCCAGATTCATCACAAACGCCATGCTTGGCGCCGATTCCAGGCCGCGAACATGCCCGATCGCGCGTACGGTCATGCGGGTTCGCTGGCCGGGAATGGCCTGCACATCGACGCTGTCGAGCACCAGCCGCGGCTCGAAATGCACGATGGCATTGCGCACTTCACGAATCAATTGCCGGTGATCCTGCTCGCGGTCGGCATACAGCGTGCTCCAGTCGGCGATGCCGTAATCGATCACGCTGGGCGTGATGCGATGAACGCGCTCGGTGCGACGGGTGTTGAGCAGGCGCTCAAGCTCCCGACGCACCGATTCGCCGATCCGGCGCGCATCGCTGGCGTCGAAATCTGCGGCCTGACCACCGGCCAGAAGGTCGAAAAGGGCAACACGCATGCAAACACTCCAGCCGGCGCCAGGCGATCAAGCCGTCAGGACTTGATGATTTTGTTGGACGCCAGGTCCCAGGTGGTGGCTGCCGTGCCTTCCTTGGTGCCGTCGTCTTTCTGGGTGGTCAGCTCCCACTTGATCTTGGTGAAGTTCAGCGACAGGGTTTCCACCGGTTTGCCACCGGTGCCGCCGCTGACGCTGACGTTGGAAATGACCACGTTGGTCAGGGTGTAGACGATGAACGGCATGATCTGCCCGTTCTCTTCCGAAGCGTTGCGACCGATGGTGATCTTGGCTTCAGGGATCGGCTTGCCCGAGCAGCAATAGCTGTTGAGGTCAGGCGTGGAAGAGTCGATGAACTTGGTCATCACGAACTCACCGATGTGCGGCTTGCCCGAGGTACGCTCCGAGTTACTGACGTCGTTGGTAACCTGCATGGCCACGTTGTGGCTGTAGGACATGATTTCGATCTTGTCGACGTAGCCTTCGATCAGCGAGTCGCCTTTGATCGTACTGCCCAGGTCCAGAATGATTGCATCCATCGGGTGTATTCCTTAGTACGGCATAGAGAGGTTGATGGCCCGCCATGATCGGCGGGCCTGCGCAATCAGGCAGCAGCCGATGGCGGCAGCGCGGCGACCAGGCGGATCGAGGCGGTCAGCTCTTCAAGCTGGAAGTGCGGACGCAGGAAAACCGTGGCGCGGTAGCTGCCCGGACGGCCAGGCACCTCGGTGACGTCGACACGCGCTTCGCGCAGCGGGTACTGCGCCTTGATGTCCTGCGGCGCGTTGTCGTTGATCAGCACATAGTCGGCAATCCAGTTGTTCAGGTAGCTCTGGACATTGTCGCGGGTCGAGAAGCTGCCGACCTTGTCGCGCATGATGACCTTGAGGTAATGGGCAAAGCGCGAAGCGGCCAGCACATACGGCAACATGCTCGACACCCGTGCGTTGGCGTTGGCCTCGAAGGTCTTGTAGGCCTGTGGCTTGTTGGTGGTCTGGCCACCGAAGAACACCGCATCGTTGCTGTTCTTGCGGTGACACAGGGCAATGAAACCCAGGCTGTCGAGTTCTTTCTCGCGGCGGTCGGTGATCGCCACTTCGGTCGGGCAATTGATGGCCTGGTCGCCTGCGGTGGTCAGGAACTGATACAGCGGCAGGCCGGCCACCACGCCACCGCCTTCAGGGCCGCGAATCGCGGCGCACCAGCGGTAATGAGCGAATGCATCAGTGATGCGCTGGGTCAGCAGCCAGGCCGCATTGCCCCACAGGAATTTGTCCGGGTCGGTCTTGTTCTCGCCGATGTCGGCAAACTTGATGGCATTGCCTTTGTCGTCACGGGTCACCGCGTCGTCACCCAGGTGCACGTTTTCGGTGAAGCTGGCCAGGCCCGGTACCGGTGCATTGATCGGGTCGTAGGGCTGGCGTGCCAGGTAGTGTGGCAGCACCATCGAGACATAGCGCGAATCTTCGGTCTCGCGGAACTTGTTCCACTCGATCAGCGCGGTGCTTTCGAAGACCTTGGCCAGATCACGCGGTACGCCCAGGTCGGCAAAGCTCTTGAGGTCGAACAACAGCGGGCTGGCGGCGGTGATCAGCGGCGCATGCGCGGCAGCGGCGACATTCGACAGTTTGGTCAACAGCTTGATGTCCGGCACGCTGCGGCCGAACTCGTAGTCACCCATCAGCACGCTGAACGGGTTGCCGCCAAAGGTGCCGTACTCTTCTTCGTAGACTTTCTTGAACAGAGCGCTCTGGTCGAATTCGATGGCCTTTTCCAGGTCCTTGGCCAGCTCCTCCTTGGTGGCGTTGAGCAGGCGCAGCTTGAGCGAGGTGCCGGTCTCGGTGTTGGACACCAGTTGGTGCAGGCCACGCCAGGACGCTTCAAGCTTTTGCAGCGGCCTGGCATGCAGGATGCGGTTGAGCTTGGCGCTGATCTGATCGTCGAGTTCCTTGATCCGCTCACTGATGTAGTGACGTGGGTCCTGGCCCGGCTCTGGCTGCCTGTTTTCGACCTGACCGGCCAGCACTTCCAGCATCTCGCGGGCCTGGGATTCTTCGGCCTGGCGCTGGTGGGCATCAGCGGCCATGGTCATGTTGGAGACGATGCGATCGAGCAACAGATCGTTCTGCGTCTGGGTGGTTTCGGATGAAGCGGTGGACTCATTAGCCATGGATTATTCCTCCGTGGATGGGCGCAGATCGGGATTAGGACTGTTTTTCAGGCGTGTCGCTGCTGTCGTCCGCGCCACTGGCAGAGGTGTCCGGCGTGTCCTTGGGAGCGGGCAGTTTGCCCTTGAGTTCGCTCTGGAACTGAGCAATGTTCTTTTTGCTCGACAGGCCGAGCCCCAGGCTCTTGTCCAGCGCTTCGTTGCCGTCGAGCTTGATCAGCAGGTCCTGAAGAATGCGACGCTTCTCGAACAGGTCCTTCAGGTCATCGACCTGACCGACAATGCGCTCCGGGCTGAAGTCATCGATACTATTGAATTGCAGTTTGATGACCGCACTGTCCGAAGGGTCAAGTTTGAAACTCAAGGAAGGCTGAATCTTTGCCAGAACAGTGTCGAAACTGTCGCGATCAATGTCGACGAAGCTGCGTTTATCCAGCGAAGCCCTGTCGACTGGAATGTCGCCAGACAGGTCGGAAATAATTCCAACAACCAATGGCAACTCTTTGTTCTCAAGAGCGTTGCCAATTTCAACGTCGTAGGTAATCTGCACTCGCGGCGGGCGGTTACGGCCCAGATAATGCTGTTTGCTTTCCTGTTTCGCTGCCATGCCTTACTCCTTTGGTGGCCTCGCCGGTCGGCGCCAGGCACACACTGTCGACAATTTCTGACTGCCAGGCGGAAATCCCGTAGGAAAGCTGGCTGTGCAAAACATTAGAAGAAGGCTATAAGAATGCAAGACATTTCTTACAAAACTTGTATTGGAATCGTATGTATTTAATAAAGTTCCTGACAATGAAAAGAGTGCTTGTGATAACGGCCGCTTTTCTGATAAACGGTTGCAGCCTGTTTGCGCCCAGTGTCCAGTTAAATACCGTGCGCATCGATGTCGAACTCAAGGCCAACAATGACACCCCGGTGGCATTGGACTTTGTAGCCGCCAGCGATGTGCTCATGCTTGAACGCCTCAAGTCCACCACGGCCAGCCAGTGGTTCGAACAACGCCAGCAACTGCAACGCGATTACCCGGGCGGTGTGCGGATCTGGAGCCTGGAGGTGGTGCCGGGGCAGTTGCTGGATGTGAGCAACATCCCGCTGCACGGCCGCAAGGCCGAGGGGGTGTTGATTTTTGCCCGCTACAGCACACCGGGTGCGCACCGTTTGCTGCTGCAGGCGCAACACAGCATCTGGCTGAAACTGGGCAACCGCGAGATGCGGCTGCTCGACGCCAAGGGGCAATAACGCCGTTTATCTTCACCAGGAGTCAAGGATGCGCAGTACCCCGGATGCAGTTTGCTGGAGCGATGGCATGCACTTGCTGCCCCAGCATTTCCAGTTGCAGAGCTTGCGCGCCGAAGGCCTGAGTGCCCAACTGGCAGAAAATGCCCGCCCCTGGTACTGGGGCGTGCGGCACCTGCAGATCGACAGCCTGGCGCTCGGCACCGGCACCGTACAGATCAAGGCGCTCAACGCGGTGTTGCCCGATGGCCTGCTGGTGGATTTCGACCCGGTCAAGGACAAGGGTTTTGCCCCGCAACTGAAAATCACCCCGCAGGATTTCGGTGACCAGCGCCAACTGCTGGTGTACCTGGCCGTAGACCCCCTGTGGAGCGCAGGCCAACTGGTTTCGCTGGCAGGCCGCCTGCGGTCGGACAACACCGCAGGCGTACTCGACCTGAGCTGCGGCCTGCACCCTGAAAATGTCACGGTCTGGCGCCCGCACTTGCGCCTGGTGCTGGCCGCCGGGCGTTCGGACTCGGTGTGCCTGCCGCTGCTGCGCCTGGGCTGCGAAGACAATACCATCAGCCTGTTGCCCTACACGCCGCCCTGCCCGCTGCTGCTGCCCGACTCCCCCATTGGCACGCGCATCGGCGAGCTGTGCCAGTTGGTGCGGCGCAAATGCGAATTCCTCAGCGGTCGCTGGCGCCAGGCCCATGAACTCGGCAAGCATAACGACAGTGCCGAACTGCGCTTGCAAATGACCGCGCTCTGGGCGCGCCTGCCGGAATTGCAGGCCAATCTGGAAACCGGCGTTGCCACACCGGCCTCTTTGTACCTGCAACTGACCGGCATGGCCGGTGCCGTGGCCAGCCTGCAACCGGAACTGGGCGTACGTGCCTTCGCACCGCTGGACTTCGAAGACCTGCAGGCCGGTTTCGACGAAGTGCTGCAATGGCTGGAGTCACATGTGCAGATCATCCGCAGCGGCTATGACCGGCGTCCGTTCAGCAAGACCCAGAATGTCTTTTTCATCACCCTCACCGACACCCGCAAAGCGGCCCAGCACCTAGTCATGGGCCTGCGCATGCCGTCCGGCTCGGCCCCCCAGGCGGCGCGCGAGTGGCTGGAACAGGCCAATATTGCCTCGCGCGAACACCTGCCCGTGCTGCAGCGCCAGCGCGGCGGCGGCCTGGCGTTCCGGCCCTTGCAGCGCCAGGACCAGGTGGCCTATGGGGTCGACGAAAACATCCAGTTGTTCACCGTGGATGCCCAGGGCCAATGGTTTCGCCCCGATCATGAGCTGTGCCTGTACATGCCGCCGAACGGCACCAAGGTCGCGCCCGTTGAAATCGTCATGCTCGACAAAAGCCAACCGGACTGAACTGCCTCAGGGATTGACCGCACATGTTTGAGAATGACGCATCGCTGCACGGCACTCCCTACGACAGCGCACCGTTGAGCGCGGCACTCAACAAGGCCTGGATCGAGTGGCTGGTGTTCTGGCAGGACCTGCCTGACACCCTGGCAGTCGAAGACCAGGTCGCTCGTGTGGCCGAGCAATTGAGCCTGATCTCGCGCCGCCTGTGGCGTAACAGTTATGCGGCCGTCGGCGAAGCCCATGGCGACCAGGCCAAGGACACGCTGTCGGCCTTCGTGGCACTGGTCGATGAGTTCCTGCTGTTCAACTCATGGGCCGGGCAATCGCTGTGGATCGAGCAGCCGATGGAGAGCCGGCTGTTCAAGACCCGCATGGCCGGCGATCATGTCCCCGTTAAAATCAAGAAGCTGCTCGACACCCGCGACCCGGCCCAGCGTGACCTGGCCCGGGTCTACCTGTTGTGCCTGAACCTGGGTTTCCAGGGCCGGTTGCGCAGTGGCAACGGCCAGGGCCTGCATGAGAAATGGCGTCGTGCCCTGTTCACGTTCATCTATCAGCGCCCGCCATCGCTTGATGACGTCCAGGCGCAGATGGAGCAACTGGGCGCACGCCCTGCCCAGCAATTGCCACAACGCAGCAGCCTGCCCGACGGCTACCGGCTGGCGCTGGCCTTGAGCCTGGGACTGATCCTGCTGATCCTTTTGGGTCAAGGCCTGTGGTGGAACATCGAACAGCGCGTCGACCCCAGCCTGACGCTCAGGCTGACCCCGCCTGCGACGGAGCAGAGCCTTTGATCAACTACATGGACCTGATCGTGGCCGGCCTGGTACTGCTGGCCATCGTGGCGTTCTTCGTCTGGCGGTTCTGCGCCGTGCACCTGAGCGGCGCCAGCCGCAGCTTTTACCAGGCCGTGCGCGAATGGGAACTCAACCTGGGCGTCAATGACCGCTACGAAACGCCCTGGCTGCTGATGGTCGGCGATGACGAGCTGGCCACCCCTCTGCTGCAAGGCTGGGGCCTGCAAAGCACAGCGCGCCCGGCCTGGTTCGGTCGCTGGTGGTACGGTCCTGACGGTGCGGTGCTGGTGGTCCCCGCCGCCCTGTTCAATCATGGCGAAAACGCCAGCGTGCAACTCAAGCTGTGGCGTCAGTTGGTCGGCCTGTTACTGCAAAGCCGGGCGCGACGCCCGCTGGATGCACTGATCTGGCTCAGCGATGTAGAACGCCTGCTCGACGATCAGCACAGCGTCAACATTGCCCAGGCGGCGCGGCGCAAATTCATCGACCTGCAACAGCGCCTCGGGCTGAGTCTGCCGGTGTACATGGTGTTTGGTGGCGGCGAAGCGGTGCACGGGCTGGTGAACCTGATCCATGTGCTGCCCACCAGCACCCACGACCTGCCGCTGGGCTGGACCTCGCCCCACAGCGTGCAGACCGCCTGGCACCCGAACTGGATCACCCAGGCGGTCGGCCAGATGCAGCACACGCTGGAAAGCCTGATCGTCGAACTGGGCACCCTGCGCGGCGAGATCAATCCGGATCTTTACCGGCTGCCGCAGCACCTGCAGGACCTGCACGACCCTCTGCAAACCCTGTGCGATCCGGTTTTTCAAGGCAATGCCCTGGGCGAGGCACCCCGCCTGCGAGGGATTTATTTCTGTGTGGCCGGCAATGCCGTGGCGCACGCCCAGCGTCCGGATGAAACCGATCCGTTTGCCGATGAAAACGAGCGCACTGCCGAGCCTCCCCTGTTCACCCGACGTCTATGGCGCCAGCGTATCGTTGCCGAACAAGGCCTGGCGCAGCCGATCAGCCGCATCCTGCAATTGCGTGAGCGCTGGCAGCGCGTGCTGGGCGCCAGTGCGCTGGTGCTCGGGGTGATCTGGTTGCTGGGCATGGCCTGGATGTGGAATGTGCGCAGCAACGATGCCGAGCGCCTGGCCCGGATGCTCGATGAGAATCGTGGACTGGTCGCACAAGGCCAGGACGACGAAGTCGCACGCCAGCGCATCAAGGGGTTCTGGCACCTGCTCGAGGCGACACCACGCTGGCAATTGAGCACAGCCGTACTGCCCGGCTCGCGCTTCTACGGCCTGGACCTGCGCCTGGAGCAGACCCTGCAAGAGCGCGCCCGGGAACAATTGTTCGGCCCCCTTCGCCAGCGCCTGCAAAACGACCTGAATCAGCTCGGGATGCCTCAGGGCATTGCCCCCAACAACACGGGCAACAGTGACGATGCCTGGCTGCAAGCAACACGTCTCGTCGATGACGCGCAGAACCTGGAGCGACGCAGCAACCTGTTCAATCAAGGCCTCGAGCTGAGCGAGCGGCCGCTGGACGAAGCCAGCCTGCTGGCCAACGAACTGTTCGGCATGGCCCTGCAACCGCGCAACCTGGCGCTGGACAGCCAATACCAGCGCATACTCAACGATCCCGAGCGCCCCCTGGCCACACCACTGGACCTGACACCGATCAAGAACCAGGTCGCCCGCCGCTACCAGGACGCCATGCGCGTATGGCTCGACACGCTGTTTGCCAGTGCCGACTTCGGCCAACTGGCCAAGGTGCTCACCAACAACCTGGGCAAGCTGCAAGCCGGCCAGCGCGCCAGCCTGGCTGAACTGGAAGAAATCGATGCGTCCATCGACCGCCTGCGCCTGTTGTTGACCCAGACCAGCGCCGCCTGGAGCCAGAACGGTTCGGTGGAGTTGACCTCCGGCTACAAGGAAGTCATGCAGCGTGCCCGGCAAAGCAGCCTGATCGGCCCGGCAGCGGTCGATCAGGTCGAAAACTACGCCAAGGTCACCAAGCGAACCTTTTATGACCGCTGGCTGGAACGCGGCGATCAGCAACAAGGCATTCTGCGCCAGCAGAGCAGTGGCAGCCTGGAGCTGCAAACCAACCTGGAGAAACTCGACCAGAGCATCCAGATCCTGATGCGCGAGGATTTCATCCAGGCGGCGATGAGTCAGACCAACCCGCAGATCAAATCTGCGGAGGGTCTGCGCAATATCGACAGCAATGGCGTGGCAGCGGTCTTGCAGTACTACGCCAGCTACCAGAACTTTATCAATCAACAAATAACCGAGTTGCCGCCGGTGTATCGCAAGGGCCTGCTGGCCTCGGCACGCTGGGCTGTGGATGTGGCCATGTGGCAACGCTTGACGACCCGCGCCGACACGACACGCAACTGGAGTAGCAGCATCGGCCAGAGCTTCGACCTGCCCCTGGACAAAGCCTTGCAACTGCTGCAGGCGGTGGCCGATGTCGGTGATAACCGCCAGGTCGAACTGCTGCGCCAGGAGTTCAACACCCGTGCCCTCAATGAGTTGAGGCGCACTGTCGAGGATCTGCAGAACCTGCCGGTATTGCGTTCGCCCATCGACTTCAGCCGCTGGGACGGCACACGCAACCTGGCCCTGCGCAGTTACCGCGAACCGGACGTGGCGTCGCTCAAACAATCCATGAGTCGCCAGTACACCCTGATCATCGATGCGCTGAGCCAGATCAACCCGTCCATCGAATGGCTCGCCAGCCAACGCGAGTTTCTGTCGGGCAGTGATCTGGACCTGGTCGACAGCATCGGCGACACCGTGCGCTCGATGAAAAAATTCAGCGAGCAGAACCCTACCAGCCCGGCCTTGATGTACCAGCAACTGGTGACCCACGAATTCAACGAAATGGACATGAGCAACTGCAGCACGCTGCTCACCACCTCGTTGCTGCCTCAGGAAACCGGGCGTTTCTCGGTGCTGGCCCGCACCTCCTGGGATCAGGCCCGGCTGCGCTGCTCGGCCCTGCAAAACTACACCTCGGCGGTGGCCTGGCAACAGCTGTCGGTGTATTTCACCACCTACCTGGCCGGACGCTTTCCGTTCAGCAACAAGGAAAGCTCGGTGGATGCCAACCCCGACCGGGTGCGCGAGTTCCTCGAGCTGACGGACAAGTACCTGCCCGATGCCTATAAGGGCCTGCCTGACAGCCTGTCGAGCAACAGTGGTGCTGCAGCCGAGTTTCTATTCAACCTGCAAAAAGCACGCGCCTGGCTGGGACCGCTGCTGATTCGCGATAAGGAAGGCTTGCGCGGCATGGACCTGGAGGTGCGTTGGCGCAGCGACCGTGAAGAAGAACGTGGCGCCGACCAGATCATCGACTGGAGCCTGGAAACCGGCCCGCGCCTGGTCAGCTACCCGGCCGAAGCGATCAGTCACGCCAACTGGACGGTCGGCGAGCCGGTAAGCCTGACCCTGCGCTGGGCCCAGGGCAGCAATCAGCGCCCGCAGGATGACCCACGCCAGACGGCCCTGGCGGTCACCGATCTGAGCGCCCGCTGGTCTTATGAGGGGCCTTGGGCGCTGCTGCGCATGATTCGCGCCAATCAGGCGATCAACCACTTTACCTCACAAGGTGATGGCGACCGGCCGCTGGCCCTGCAACTGCCGCTGCAGACGTCGGGCCGTAACGCCGGCGCCCTGATGTTCATGCGCTTTTCGCTCAAGGCCATCGGTGGCAAACAACCGTTGACCTTGAGTGAATTGCCGGTGCGCATACCACCTTCGCCCTACCCGACCATCGACCCGTTGCCTGCCCTGACGACCACCACTGCCGAGTTCACACCATGACCGACGCCCTTTCCCTTGACAGCCTGCGCGAGGCGCTGCCGGACCTGCTCGCGGCCATTCCCGGCGATGAACCCGCCGGGCACAGCCTCAAGGACTCCAATGAAGTCGATCGGTTGCGCGAGGCGCGCCGTGAAGACGACGCCAGCCTGCCACGAGGCGTGTGGGAGCATGATCTCAAGCGCAGCAACTGGCCCAAGGTCGAACTGCTGGCCAGCGAACTGCTGCGCCGGCGCAGCAAAGACCTGATGGTCGCGGTGTGGCTGGGCGAAGCCTGGCTGCAGCGTTACCGGCTGACGGGCCTGTGCGTGGCGCTGGAGTTGCTTGTCGAACTGGGCGAGCGCTACGGCGGCCATCTGTATCCGCGCTCGGAAGATGCAGACCCCAGTTGGCTCGCGCCGCCGCTGGCCTGGGCTGCACGCAATTACAGTGAAGTCCTCAATGTGCGCATGCCCATGCTGGTGATCCAGGCCCGCGATGTCGAAGGCCTGACCCTGGCGCAGTGGACACATGCGCAAAAGCTGCGGCGCAACACCAGTGAAAACAAGCGCATCCAGGCCGAAGCCAAGCAAGCCGAAGACCTCTTGCGCCAATGGGCCGAGGCGGTACTGCAAGTGCCTGCGCGCGACATTGCCCAACAGATCCAGATGCTGACCATTTGCCTGGTCAACCTGGAGCGTCTCAACCGCTGGAGCGACCAGCATCTGGGCGAGGACGCCCCCAGTTTCATTGCCTTGCAGCACGCCCTGGAGCTTCAGCGCCAGGCCCAACAGGAATTCTTGTCCATGCACCCCGAACCCGTCCCGGAACCCGAGCCGGTGCCTGTCGCCGTGCCAGTGCCGGCCAGCGTCGCCGCACCCGCAGCGGCTGCACCTGCACCCTTGCCGGCCGGCACACCGCAATCACGCGAAGCGGCCTATCAGCAGTTGAAGGTAATTTCCGCTTACCTGGCCAGGATCGAGCCGCACAGCCCGGTGCCTTATCTGATCGACCGTGGCATCGAATGGGGTAACAAACCGCTGCGCGAGCTGCTGGGTGAACTGGTCAATGCCGATGTCGACACAAGGCGTATCTGGTCGGTGCTTGGGGTGTTGCCGTAGCGGACCGGTCGGGTGGCGAGCCGCTTTGGCTGGAAAGCCGGGTGCACACGAAAGGGTGCTGGCACCCTCGCCCGGCTAAAGCGGCCCTCACACCGCATTGACCGACCTGATTATCAACCTTTCCAGTTACCACCCTCGACAATCACATCTTCAGGTCTGGTGTCAGCGGCCAGTTCCTTGCGCACATACTGGTCGTAGAGCTTGAGCAGGTATTTATCCTGGCCGAGCCTGGCCAGTTCGCCATTGACCCAGTCGCGCAGTTCGATGTTGCCTTTCTTTACCGCCGGAGCAATCGGGGCCTCGCCACCGAGTTTCTCTGGCAGGGTGCGGTAGCCGGGGTTCTGTTTGGCCCAGCTGAAAAGCACCAGATTGTCCTGGGCGTAGGCATCGCCACGACCGTTGGCCAGGGCTTGAAGAGACTCGGAGTTCTTCTCGAACTTGAGCAGCTTCCAGTCCGGGTGGTTTTTGGTCAGCCACACATCAGCGGTGGTGCCGGTCGTGACGATAATGGTCTTGTCGGCAAGGTCATCGAGCTTTTGCACCGGGCTGTTGTCCGGCACCAAAGCCTGGACGGCGACTTTCAGATTGGGGTTGGTAAAGTCCACCGCTTCCTTGCGCTCGGGGGTCACGGTCATGTTGGCCAGAATAATATCGACCTTGTCGCTTTGCAGGAACGGAATGCGGCTGGCCGGCTCCACCGCGACGAATTCGACCTTGCTGGCGTCGCCCAGCAACGACCTGGCCAATTCACGGCCAATATCGGTATCGAACCCGGCGTATTGGCCTTTCTCATCGACAAAGCCAAAGGGCGGCTTGTCGGTAAACACGCCAACGATCAGTTTGTCGCGGGCCTTGATCTTGTCCAGGTAGCTGGCCGGTGCCACTGCGGCGACGGGCGTGGTCGCCGCCGGTTTGGCTGGCGGCTCGCCATTGCCGCAGCCGGCCAGCAGGCCAAGTCCGAAAAGGGGCAACAGGAACAGGGATCGAGCGGTTTTAAACATGGCAGTGGTCATGCGATTTCCTTGGGCTCTGGGGGCTTTCAATTGACAGTTGTCCTGGGCGCGGTGTGCTTGCCCGGCAGGTTTTCAACGTAAGAGAACTTCTCCAGAAACTGCTGCGCACGTGCGCTCGAAGGATGGGTGAAGAAAGACTCGGGGTCGCGTTGTTCAAGGATGCGGCCGGCTTCCATGAACACGATGCGGTCGGCCACGGCGCGGGCAAAGCCCATTTCATGGGTGACGATGAGCATGGTCATGCCGCCCCGGGCCAGGTCGAGGATCACCTCCAGTACTTCCTTGACCATCTCCGGGTCAAGGGCGGCGGTGACTTCATCGAACAACATGACCTTGGGATTCATGCACAACGAACGGACGATGGCGATACGTTGCTGCTGGCCGCCTGACAACTGCCGGGGAAAGGCATCGCGCTTGTCCGCCAGACCGACCCGCGCCAACAATGCCTCGGCCTGGGCCAAAGCTTCCTGGCGCGAGCGGCGCTGTACCTTCAACGGGCCGAGCAGGATGTTGTCGAGCACGGTCATGTGTGGAAACAGGTGGTAGCTCTGGAACACCATGCCAATGTCCTGGCGGACCTTGCGCCAGTCAGTGCCGGGAGCCAGCAGTTGCCGTCCGGCAAAATACAGCTCGCCGCCCTGGGCCTGCTCCAGGCCATTGAGGCAACGCAGCAACGTGCTCTTGCCGCAACCGCTGGGGCCCAGGACTACGATGACTTCGCCGGTCGCGACCTGCAGGTCGACCTCTTTGAGCACCTGATGGCTGCCGAAAAACTTGTTGAAACCCTTGAACTCGATCAATGCGCTCATGCTTGTGTCCAGCGCCGCTCCAGCACGCGCGAGGCGAGCGACAGCGGGTAGCAGATAAAAAAGAAAAACAGGAACAGAGCGCCGTAGATCAGCACCGATTCGTAGGTGCGCTCGATGATCTGCTGGCCGACCTTGATCACGTCCACCACCCCGATCAGCACGGCCAGTGAGCTGGTCTTGATGATGCGCGTGTAGATATTGATGGTCGGCGGCGTCATGCGTTTGAGCGCCTGAGGTACCAGTACATGGCCATACAGCTGCACCGCCGACAGGCCGATCGACAGCCCGGCCTCACGCTGACCACGGGGCAATGACTTGAGCGCACCACGGGCCACCTCGCCCACTTCGCTGGCGCCCCACAGGCTCAGCACCAGCACCGCGCACCAGAAGCTGGGGATGCTCAAGCCAAAGAAAATCGGCAGGCCGAAAAACAGCAGGTACAGCCATACCAGCACCGGAATGGCTCGAAACAGCTCCAGGTACACCCTCAGCACAGCGTTGAGCCAAGTGATGCCCAGGGTGCTCAGTGAGCCATACAGCAGCCCGCCGGCGGTGCTGAACACAATGCCCAGCGCCGAAATCGACAAGGTCCGGGCCGCGCCTTCTGCCAGCAGTGGCAGCGAGACCCAGAGCAGCTCAAGACCCGAACTGGCCATGTTGCAACCTCCGTTCCAGGCGGCTGAGCAGCAGCGACAAAGGCAGAAACAGCAATACGCAGATCAGGGTCAGCACCGTGAGCATCTCGTAGGTCTTGTAGTACAGGGCGATGTAGCTCTTGGTCGTGTAGAGAATCTCCGGCACCGCCACGGCCGAGACCACCGTGGTTTCCTTGAGCAGGAAGATAAAGTTGGCAAACAAGGCCGGCAGGCTGAGCAGGCCGGCCTGGGGCAGGATCACATGACGCAGCAGTTGCCAGTCCGACAGGCCGATGGACCGGCCCGACTCCAGCTGCGCTGCAGGCACCGCCTCGATTCCGGCGCGCAGGACCTCGGTCAGGTAGGCACCGCCCAGAAAAGTCATGGTAATGATCGCGGCGCTGAAGCCTGAAACCTTGATACCCAGGGTCGGCAGCGCGAAATAGATGAAGAACAGCTGGATCAGCAGGGGGGTGTTGCGCGCCAGTTCGACATACAGGCCGATCAGGCGATACAGCACCGGGGTGCGAAACATCAGAATGACGTTATTGAGCAGCGCAACCAGCAAGGAGGTACAGATCGCGATAAGCCCTACCTGCAAGGTGACGCCAACGGCTTTTACAAAGGTCGGGAGAGTGCTAAGGATAAAAGGATAATCAAGAGTCATTACAAAGGCTTGGCAGGCATGCGAAGGACGGCTTGTGGCCGGTTACATATAGCCTAATGAAGTTAAAGACATAAAAATAAATAACCTTATCGCATAAGCATAGGCCTGATTTCTTTTCAGCGACCTTGTGCAAGATCGGGGGACGAAGGCGTATTTCCCGATTGCAATGGATCGCTGCCCAACCCGTCCTGCTGGAAGAAGTGTCAGACAGCTTTAATTCCTTAATGGAATTACCAAATGTGAATTCAGTATTTCTAGGACTATCGGTAAATCGCTACTGTGGTTCCACTTACCCCGCACCGAGAGCCTGCCATGCAAGCCACTGCCCGTATCCTGGACCTCACCCGCTACCGCAAACGCCGTGAAGCACAGCGTCAGGCCGAGCTGATGTGGGCGATGTACAGCGCTCGGGCAAACCTTGCCAGCTGGGCGGCGATGCACGCCGAACCGGGTCCGGGTGTTGCCAGGGTCCGGCCATGACCCTGCTGCGCAGGGCGATGGCGGCGCCGCTCGAAACGCCGCCGGCAAGCGAGTGCGCAACCGCTGACGATGACCTGATCGGTGAGCGCGTTGCCCAGAACCTGCAGCGCCTGCGCAGCAAGCGCTACCTGTCGCTGGATGCCCTGGCCCGCGTGAGCGGGGTCAGCCGGGCCATGCTGGCGCAGATCGAATCCGGACGCAGCGTGCCGTCGATCAAAGTGCTGTGCAAGATTGCCAAGGGGCTGAAGGTCTCGGTGGCCGCCTTTCTGGAGACCCGCGCCTTCGAAGGCGTGGAACTGCTGCCGGCGCAACAGAGCAAGCGCCTGGTCAGTCCTGATGGCAGCTTTGTCAGCCGTGCGCTGTTTCCGTTCGACCGTTCGCGCCAGAGCGAATTCTACGAGATCCGCTTGCGCGGCCTGAGCGAGGAAGTCTCTCAGGGGCATGCTGCCGGCGTGCAGGAAAACCTGGTTGTGGCCCAGGGTGTGCTGCAGATCAGCGTCAACGAGGCACGCTATCTGCTGTCTCCGGGCGACTCGATCCTGTTCTACGCCGATCAGCCGCACCGCTATTACAACCCGGCCGACAGCGAGGCGGTGGCGTACCTGGTGATCACCCATCCCGAGCGCCTGGACTGAAAAAACCCCGACGGTCTGTACCGGCGGGGCCTGGGTGTTGCTCAGTATACGATCAGCAGGTGCAGCACATCATCGGCATGCCGTTGCAGCTCATCATCATCGGCATGCTGCAGTCGTTCATCATTTTCATCAGCAGCATGCAGGCGTTGTTCATCATGTCCATGGTCATGCCCGGCATCGGCATCATCATGCACTTCATGCAATCGGCTTCGACGGTGCAGGTCATCATGCACTTCATCATGGGCATGGGCATGCCCATCGGCATCATCATGGGCATGTTCATGCCGCCCATCATGTTCATCATCGCCATGCCGCTCTCGGACATGCACATGATCGACATGTTGGCGCAATGCATCATCATCGGCATGCCGCAGTTCATCATCATCGCCATCATTTCGGCGTTGTTCCTGAACATGGCCATGTCCATGCCGGCCGCAGGCTTCATGGTGCACATCATGGCGTCGGCCATCATTTCGCATTCCATGGTCGCCATCATCATCGGCATGCCCATCATCGGCATCATCGGCATCTGGCTGTTCATCGGCATCTGCATCTGCATGGCATTCATCATGATCGAAACTCCATTATCGAAAGGCGGGGTAACTGCTTGATGGCGCCGATTCTAGAGTCCGGGCGCGATTGCACAAGCCGCCGGCGTTGCAGCCTGGAACACTACATTGGCCTCGCAAACAGGGGCTTTGACAGGCCGATATCACGCCATGACAACCCTATCGCTGCGATTGCAGACCTTTGAGCGGCGTTACCGGCAATAGCGACGTCATGGATATGCCCTTAAGGCATGGTTACCTGCCTTTTGCGCATAAACGGTCTAACCGTTCCAGGATTTAGCCGGCCTACCGCGTCATGCCGGTAGGCCTGCGCCCTGCCCGCGCAAGGCCATGATGTCGCGCTTGGGCGGCACGCCGAACAGGCGACCATATTCACGGCTGAATTGCGAAGGGCTTTCATAACCCACCTTGAACGCAGCACTCGACACATCCAGGTGCTCACTGAGCATCAAGCGCCGGGCCTCGGTCAGGCGCAGCCATTTCTGGTATTGCAGCGGACTCATGGCGGTGAGCTGGCGAAAGTGGTGATGAAAGGTCGGCGGGCTCATCTGCACCCGTGCCGCGAGGTCTTCGACGCGCAAGGCGGCGGCATAGTTGAGCTTGAGCCAGTCGATGGCCCGGGCAATGCGGTGCCCCTGGCCGTCGACCGAGGCGATCTGCCGCAACCGCACAGCCTGGTCGCCTTGTAGCAGCCGGTAGTGGATTTCGCGCTGGATCATTGGCGCCATGACCGCGATCGCCTCGGGTTCGTCGAGCAGTTCCAGCAGGCGGATCAGCGGGGCCAGGATGGTCGGCGTGGCCGAGCCGATGCCCACGCTTCTGCCGGCCGTCTTGTCACGAACCGGTGGCAGCCCATCCTGGGCGATCAGCTCGGCCAGCATGCGCACGTCAAGCTTGAGCGTCAGGCCCAGGCAGGGCCGATCCGGGCTGGCTTCGATCACCTCGGAGTTGGCCGGCAGGTCCAGCGATGTCACCAGAAAGCGCGAGACGTCATAAGGAAACCCTTCACCACCGGCCCACATCTGCTTGGCACCCTGGGCGACCAGCACAATGCTGGGCGGCACCATGCACACCACCGGCGGTGCAGGATGGTCACGACGGTAGAGGCCTACGTCTGCGATGGCCGTGCGGTAATCGCCGGGCTTGTCGATCTGGCGGTCGATCAGCCGTGCGAGGGTGGCCTGGAGGGGCATGTCGTTCATGGAAAGGCCTGGCTGGCGGATGGGTTAAGGTCAATAGTAATCAGCGCTAACGTTCACGGCCCAGGCCGTTCCTGCGCCTATGGCGCTTCGGTTGCCATTGATGGCAGTGGTACAGCCCCTGCGTGTGTGGCGACTTGAAGGACGTCATCGCGGGCAAGCCCCCTCCCACAGGTGCAATGAGCCTTCAGGTTTCACGCCTGGCACAAAACCGGGGGAAGCGGCCTCAAGGGCGCTATCGCGGGCAGAGCCCCCTCCCACAGGTGCAATGAGCCTTCAGGTTTCATGCCCGGCACAAAACCGTCGCAGGCGGCTGGCAGTCGCCACTATAGCTCGCGGCGCAAGGCGCTCCTATGCACCAAGGGGCAAGCTCAGCGGATCAGGCAAGAAATCCAGTGGAATGCGTTATCGCCACGCGGGACATACCCGGAAAATGAGCGATAACCCAATCATGGCAGGAATCTTTCATGAAACGCTTAATGCTCGCCGCCGGGCTGATGATTGCCTCGTTCGCCACCCTGGGCGCGACACCGCCCGAAGGCGCCGACAACTTCTACAAGAGCGACAAGGTGACCGTGGAAAAAGTCAGTTTCAACAACCAGTACGGCATGAAAGTCGCCGGCAACCTGTTCAAGCCCAAGGGCCTGGATCCTCAGGTCAAGAACGCCGCCATCATCGTCGGCCACCCCATGGGCGCGGTGAAGGAACAGAGCGCCAACCTGTACGCCACCAAAATGGCCGAACAAGGCTTCGTGACCCTGTCGCTGGACCTGTCATTCTGGGGCGAAAGCGAAGGCTTGCCGCGCAACGCGGTATTGCCGGACCTGTACGTCGAAGACTTCAGCGCCGCTGTGGACTTTCTCGGCACCCGCCCCTTCATCAACCGTGAGCGCATCGGCGTGATCGGCGTGTGTGGCAGCGGCAGTTTCGCCATCGCCGCGGCCAAGATTGATCCGCGCCTGAAGGCCATCGCCACCGTCAGCATGTATGACATGGGCGCCGCCAACCGTAACGGTCTCAAGAAAGCCGTGACCGCCGAGCAACGCCAGCAGGTGCTGCGCGAGGCGGCCGAACAGCGCTATGCCGAGTTCCAGGGCGGCGCGGTCAAGTACACCGGTGGCACACCGCTGACCCTGACCGGCAATGCCATTGGCGACGAGTTCTTCGATTTCTACCGCACCCCACGCGGCGAGGTGACGCCGGCCGGGGCTTCGAAGCAGACCACCACCATGCCGACGCTGACCAGTAACGTGAAGTTCATGAACTTCTACCCGTTCAACGACATCGAGACGGTCTCGCCGCGCCCCATGCTGTTCATTGCCGGCAGCGAGGCGCATTCACGCGAGTTCAGCGAAGACGCTTACCAGCGTGCCGCTCAGCCCAAGGAGTTGGTGATCATTGCGGGTGCCGGTCATGTCGACCTGTACGACCGGGTCAACCTGATCCCCTTCGATACGCTGGGCAAGTTCTTCCTGACCCATCTGCACTAGGCTCTGTGCGTAAAGTGGCTGCGCTCGGCCATGCTGCGTTAAAAAGCGACTCGCAATGCTCATTGACACATGTCAACTGCGCTTGCTCGCCGCTTTTTGCCTTGCCTGACCTTCGCTCACCGACTTTTCGTACAGAGCCTAGGTCTTTTGCCGTTGCACAGGATTGTTCTGATGACTGATACCCCTGCCACATCAACGCCCGCCTGGGGCGCCGTGCTGGCCATGGCGCTGGCGGCCTTTGCGCTGGTCGCCTCTGAATTCATGCCGGTCAGCCTGCTGACGCCGATGGCTGCCGATCTGAACGTCAGCGAAGGCCAGGCCGGCCAGGGCATCGCCGTTTCCGGGCTGTTTGCCTTGATCACCAGTCTGTTGATTGCAGCCGTGGTCACCCGGGTGGAGCGCAAGGCCCTGCTGCTGTCACTGACGGTGCTGATGATCGTCTCCGGCACCGTGGTGGCCTTTGCGCCCGATTACCGGATATTCATGCTTGGCCGTGCGCTGATCGGCGTGGCCATTGGCGGCTTCTGGTCGCTGTCGGCGGCCACGGCCATGCGCCTGGTGCCCGAGGCGAACGTGCCGCGGGCGCTGGCCATCGTCAATGGCGGCAACGCCCTGGCCACGGTGATCGCCGCACCGCTGGGCAGTTTTCTCGGCGGCCTGATCGGCTGGCGCGGTGCGTTCCTGTGCGTGGTGCCGGTGGCTGTTCTCGCGCTGACCTGGCTATGGCGCAGCATGCCGAGGATCACGCCCCCAAACAGGCCGCCCCAAGGCAACCCGCTGTGTTTGCTGGGCAGGGCACCGATTGCCTTGGGTCTGCTGGCGGCCAGCCTGTTCTTCATGGGTCAGTTCATGCTCTTTACCTACCTGCGCCCGTTTCTGGAGTCGGTGCCGAAGGTCGGGGTTTCGGGGCTGTCGCTGCTGCTGCTGGTGCTGGGCGTGGCCGGTTTCATCGGCACCTTCCTGATCGAAGGCCTTATCAAGCAGGGTCTGTATCGCACCTTGACCCTCATCCCGTTGCTGATGGCGGTCATTGCCCTGGCGCTGGTCAGCTTTGGCACTTCGGTGGCGATCACCACGGTGTTGCTGGGCCTCTGGGGCCTGGTGGCGACAGCGGCGCCCGTAGGCTGGTGGACCTGGCTAGCCCGTAGCCTGCCCGATGACGCCGAAGCCGGTGGCGGCCTGATGGTGGCCATCGTCCAGTTGGCAATTGCCTTGGGCGCCACGCTGGGCGGGCTGCTTTATGACGTCGACGGTTACCGGGCCACCTTCGAATCCAGCGCCGCGCTGCTGGTGATGGCCGGCATCATGGCCGCCCTGGCCGGGCGTGTGGCACTGCGCAAGCAGGCCCTGTCGGCAACGGCTGAAATGCCCGGCTGATTTCACCCGCAGTAGGAGCGCGCTTGCCCGCGACCGGCTGCGTCAGCAGTCGTAAATTTGCAGCGTTTCGCAAATTTTGAATGTATTCACAGCCATGAATTTGTGGCATTTCATCAATTTTGCGACTGCTGCCCACTCGATCGCGAGCAAGCTCCCTCCCACAGGTCTGCTGTTTGATGCGCGACAGCGTGCCGCCTTGGCGCGGTGTCAGTGACACAGGGTAATCTCCTACAGGCCGTATCAGGCAAGGGATCAGAGGCTGTAGGGCTGTGACAGGTCGGCAAGGCATTGCACATCGCGGCAGCGCTTGCCGGGCCGCTTTTCAACAGCGGCCATCAAGGCCAGCAAGACCTGCCTTTCCTGCTCCAGGGCCTGGTCGGCGTCGTAATGCTCATCCTGCTCGTAATGTAGCAGGTCGATGTTTTCCAACTGCATGGCAAGGCTGCGCTCAAGCCCGGCAGGGTCCTGGGTTTGTACAAAGTCCAGAAAGTACATCAGCGCAATCAACAGGTTTTGCGCATAGGCGCCCTCTTGCGCCGGATACACTTCGGTGTCAGGTATGCACTGTTCGACCTGCTGGCGCAGACGCTGCAAGGCCTGGTCATCATCAAGCAACAATGCACTGTACAAGGCCTGGATAAACAGGCCCGTGGCCTGTTCGGCGTAGAGCTGATCGAACGCTTCAATCAGGCGCCGCTGGCGATAGAGGTATGCTGCCATCACCAGTACTTGATGGTACAAATCCAGCGTGGTGAACGCTGCGTTGATCCGAGGGTCGTCCAGCATAAGGCGGCTCCGCAAGGGCTGTCGTTGATCAGACGGCATACCGATCGACAAAGGCGGCAAACACGCCAGGGTCGTTGAGTTGTTCGGCGCAGGCCAGCTCGATCGCTTCGGCCTGGTCGTCATCGGTGGAGGTGACAAACAACACGGCGCCTTCAAAGGCATCCGCGCGCCGGAAGAAGCCTTCCTCCGCCAGTCGTTTCAGCACGCCGGTCATCGCCTGTACCAGCCTGAGCTTGAAGGGCTCGAAGCGGGCGTGCTCCAGCGCGTCCCTGACCTGGCGATTGATGTCCATGAAATGCTCACCGCCACACCCTTCATACACCCACTCCGATGAACACCAGGTGTAATAGGCCGCCGTCTGCAGGTCATCGTCCTCGACCTCTTGCGCCAGCTTGCGCTGCAAACCAGCGGTGGAGTTGACCGCCACGCACACGGTCATGGCACCGCTGTCGGTGTAGAGCGCACAGGCATAGAAGGTTTCGTCCGGGTGCGCCTGGACGAGTTCCGTCAAGGTTTGCCGGGTGGCCTCGTATACACGCTGTTCAAAATCAAGCCAATCCATCGAGTGCCTCACAAAAGAATCCCGGGTTCGCCGCTTTGGCCACATCTGTTGGCCAGCGTTCCCGATGCCCGGCTAAGATAGCGCCGATTCTCGCTCATCAGAAAGGCTGGCGTGATGCAGACCTGTTTCGATCCGCTGATTCACGTCGACTGGAAAATACCCGGCGGCGAACTGCTGACGCTGTTCCAGCATTACTACCCCCAGATGACGGTGTTTTGTGGCCCGGCCTTCGAGGCCTTGCTCGATGAGCTCAGCCATGAAATGCCCGAGGTCTGCTTTCAGGCCCTGGCGCCGCTGCTGGCCGCCCAGGGCCATGACCTGTGGAACCTGGACGCCGGCGCAGATGATTACCGGCCGGTCATCGTGCCGGTCGCACAACGCCAGGCGTTTGCCCGCCACTGGCAGAACGCGCCAGGTGAGCTGCGGTTCAGCGCCATACGGATCGAGGCGCCTGAACCTGAACCTGCCGTAGCGCCTTCCCGGTCCAGAAAACACACGCTCGACTGGTTACAGGACCGACACGACTACCCCGGCCCCACCTACATCAATGACGACCAATACCATCAGGGCATGGCCGCCATCACCGAGCAGGACGAAGACCGCTGGCTGTGTTTTGTCATCGACTACAACCCGTGGCCGCCGGTCGAGCACGACATGCTTGAGCACCGCACCGACGACGTCGATGGCGCCGACCTGCAATTGCTTGATGTCCAGGGTGCGCGCACGCTGTGGAAACGGCGTGTGGTGCGCGGCCAGCGGCACGGCGAGGACCGTTACCGGTACGAAACCTGCGAAGGCCAGACAATTGAGTCGTTCGGTCCGATGCAGGTGCAATGGCCGGAATTCGAGTCCGGCGCCCACGTCATCGACGCCGGGATTTTCGAGCGTCAACGCCTCTATGAACCCGGGCACCTGACCCGCCTCTGGCGGATCACGGCCAGCACCAGCGAAGTCATCTTCGAATACCCGGACGAGCTGACCCTGCTGCCTGTTGGCGAGCGACGCCTGCTGATCCTGCAACATAACGGCCTGCGGTGCTGGCTCTGGCACCAGGACCCGCCCCATGCCCTGGTCAGCCTTCACCCGCTGCCGGTACAGGGCGCCAGACTGACCGACGCGGCAGTGCATCTGGGCGGCGACGAGGTGCTGTTGTTCAGCGAAGGTGCACGGCCGAACCTTGAGGATGCGGGCTACCAGGAAACCGTGCTGCTGGCCTGGCGCTTCAATTTCCTGACCGGTGCACACCGCCGTGCGGTGCTGGACGGTTTTGGCAGCGAGGTGCGTCAGGAAACCCGGATGCTGGTCACCCAGCCCAGCCACCGCATCACCTTGCGCACCTTTCATGGGCAAGTGCAGGCCAGGCGCGGGCACGGTGCCTGGTGGGTCTGGACCTACCACAGCCAGACGCCGGGCACGCAGACGCTGGCCTGGTTCTGGAATCAGGACAGTCACCAGGTGCTGAAACTGTCGAGCCGCGACATTCCACGCATTCGGCCCCATGTGCGCTATGTCGCGGCGCAGGATCGCTACCTGGCCTTCGACACCGACTTTGTCGCACGCCTGCCGCCCTTCGAGCGGATGCTTGAAGCCAAGGGCTGCGACCTACTGACCTTCGAGCCTGTGCAATGAATGACACCGAGCTGAACATGGACGACTGGGCGCCGCTGGCGCTGGAATGGCACGCCGACCTGGCCTTTATGGAGGGTGTGCTGCTGGGCGACGGGCACGTGCCTGACGTGTACATCATGCTCGACCCCGACGGCCTGCCCCCGCAGGAGGTGGTGCAACGTGCCGCTGGCGCAGGTTACCCACCCTCGCCGCTGCTGGCCGGCCAACCGGTCTGGCGCCATCGCGAGCACCCCGGCCTGTTGCGCGATGCCCG
The DNA here is from genome assembly GCF_001423155.1 of Pseudomonas sp. Leaf127. Classification (NCBI taxonomy): domain Bacteria; kingdom Pseudomonadati; phylum Pseudomonadota; class Gammaproteobacteria; order Pseudomonadales; family Pseudomonadaceae; genus Pseudomonas; species Pseudomonas sp. Leaf127. The sequence goes on from NZ_LMOA01000021.1 coordinate 322,672, forward strand.
CAGCGATTACTACCTGCTGCCGCACTACCCGGAGCGCTACGGCTATCACGTCGTTTGCGCCCTGCCGTTCCGGTTCGGCCCAGGCTTGCAGGACCTGGGCTACCAGTATTGGCGCGACGACCGCCGGGCCTACTGGTTCGACGACTATTCAATCGTGGCCATGACGGACGTGCAGCCGAAGCACCTGGCCCTGCTCGAGGCATCGCCGGCGTCGATCAACCCCGCGTCGGCGCTGTTCAGCGATGGCGCGACGGTGTTTCTCCAGGGCAAGGCCATCGCCAGTGCCGAGGTGCCGGTGCACTATTGCAATCATCCGTCTTATCGCGTCATCGACGGCCAGGTGTGCCGAGGCACCCGGCCACTCTGGCAAAAGGACGGCACGCCGCTGCCGATCGCTCATCCTTACGCGTTTCGCATGCTGGCGCGGCGCTGGGGCACGGATGGCGAGTCGATCATCGTCCAGGCGCAACAAGGCGCCAGCGTGGCGTACGAGTACTTCTACCGCATCGACAAGGCCGACCTGGCCAGCTTTACCGTGCTCAACGAGCGCTACGCCAGGGATCGGCAGCGCGGCTACTACATCACCGGCAAGACCCTGCGCTGCACCGGCGAACTGCGCTTGCTCGAATGCTGGCAGCCGCAGTTCGACGCCTGTGGCCGGTTGACTGGCGCCAGCGTCAGCGAAGACGAGTGGTTTGCCGTGGACGATCAACACGTCTATGCCGCCGGCACGCGCCTGCGCGGCGCGCATGGCCCTGATTTTCGCCACCTGGGCTTTGGTTTCTACCGTGACAACCAGCACGCCTACCAGCAGAACAAACGCCTGGACGTCGACCTCGACAGCTTCGTGGTGACCCAATTGTACCGGGGCGAACAGGAATACTCGCCCGTACTGGTCGGGGACCGGCGCGGGCCGTTGGGCGCCGGCGGCGTCGTGGATGCCACAGTGCAGGCCGAGTGGGCGCCCTTTTTTGAGGCCCATCCGCACTTGCAGGATTACTGGTGGCATCGGCTCCAGGCCCCGCACGCCAATACCAGCGAAGAGAAACAGGTGCTGGGCAGTGGCTTTGAGGTGGGGGCACAGGTGTACTTTCACGGCCGTGCGGTCACAGGGCTGGATGCCGCCAGCTTCAGGCTGCTCGACACCCATCTGTGTGGCGATGCCAACGGCTTGTACCTGATCCCGTTCCATAACGCCGAAACCCGCGTACCCGAGCGGTTTTCCGCCGCACCAGCCGAGCAATACCGGTCCTTGGGCGCGCCGTATCTGACCGACGGTGAACGGGTGTTCTGCCACGGGGTGTTCTATCAAGCCCCGGAACCGATGCACAAGGCCGACCTGGCCAGCTTCGAGTCCTGCGGGCATGGCTGGGCCAGGGACCGGCAAACGGTGTATTACTACGGCCAGGCCAAGCAACGGCTGGACCCGGCCACGACACGCATCCTCGGCACCTACGCCATCGGCCCCGAGGTGATCTTGGCGCAAGGCAAACCGCTGGACGTGCCGTTCAGCCCCGAGGAAGTGCGCGTGCCGCACCCGGCCTTTCTGCAGTTAGGGACGCGCAAGTTGTTCTTCCTGCGCAAGCCCATCAGCGCCAAGCGGGTCGACCTGCACAGCCTGGTGTTCGTGAGCGATCGGTATGCGCGTGATCAGTATCGACGCTATGAATATGACGGCTACGCTGGACTGAACGAGGTGTCCGAGGACGCCTGGCCCAACGACCTGGAATAACCTTCGCCTTATCAGGATGCGCCCATGCAATCGCCCTTTTTATTGACGGTCGTCGACCATGAACACTCCACCACGTTGCGAGAGCGGATGGACGCCGCCGGCTGTGTGTTTGAGTTTGTCGTCTTCAGCCCGGCCCCCGGGGCGCCGGTGGATGAAACACTGCACCGGCAGGCGCTGGCGGGCATGGGCTGTTTTCTGGCGGCCAGCCGTGAAAACCGGCAGGCCGCCCAGACCGGCCACTACCTGCCCGAGGTCTATGACCCGCAAGCCGACAGCGATTGGCAAGTGCACAAGGCCAGCGCAACAGCGCTTTCCCCTGCCCAGCGACGCAACCTGACCCTGAGCGAGGATTACGCCAACGATTTACTCGCCCTCTACGCCCCCTTCAGCAACCCGCCTTATGGGACGCGCTTCAAGGACGGTGAAGCCCAGTCCCGCGCGACCTTTCAAGAGTGGCTTGATGTGCTCGGGCTGCAAGACCGGGACAATGTGGTCGTGCTCGACTGGGTCAACGGCTATACCTTCAACTGGATTGGCACGACCGAAAGTCCGTTGCCGGAGTGGGAACCGTGGTCCGAGTATTTCGAGGATGGACTCGAATGGTGGGGCATCTGGTGCCTGACCGTGTGGAATCCAGAGCGCAATACCTTGAGTGTGCTGGTGGCCAGTGCTACCGATTGAGTCGCTGGGACCTGGCCAGGATCAAGACACAGCTTCATGCCTTGATCCATGGACGTCCAGCGCCTGCATTACAGGGTCACTTGTTCATCATGCTCACGGCCTGCTCGGTTGCCTCGGTGGTGCGTGTCGCCAGCTTGCGCACTTCATCGGCCACCACGGCAAAGCCGCGACCGGCTTCGCCGGCACGCGCCGCTTCAATGGCCGCGTTCAGCGCCAGCAGGTTGGTCTGGCTGGCGATACTTTGAATCGTGGTCACGATCTGCGAGAGCTGGGCCAGGTTTTCTTCCAGCTCACGCTGATGCAGTGTCTGCGACTCGTGCAGTGCTTGCTGCTCATGCTGTAGGTGCACATCGACCAGCGCACCGACCACCCGCAGCGGGGCGCCCGAAGGGTCGCGCCGCGTCTGCCCGCGGGCGCGGAACCAGCGGTATTCGCCGCTTTTCATCTTCAGGCGGTATTCGATGTCGAAGGGTGTCTTGCCGCTGCGGTCCATCAGGTGCGCACCGAACGCATCCAGGCTTCGCGCCTTGTCCTCGGGGTGCAGCCTGGAGGCCCAGCTGTCGAGCACATCCGGAAACTCCTCGACCGTTTCAAAGCCCAGCAGCCGGCGAAACTGCGGCGACCACCAGAAGGGGTTGCGCGGGTTGACCGGGTCGCCGGCAATCACTTCCATGTCCCACAGGCCATCGGAGAGCATCTCACGCGCCAGTTCGAAGCGGGTGATGATCACATCGTGCAGGCGGTCGCGCTCAAGCTCTTCATGAATATCACGCAAGGAACCGGCGACACGCACCGGCGTGCCACGCTCATCACGCAAGGTTTCGCCCTGGGCATAGAACCATCGATAGGTGCCATTCTTCATGGCCAGGCGGTTCTTGACCTTGTAAGGGGTGTGGCCAGACTTGTCGTTGAGGTGCCGGGCAAAGGCATCCAGCGTGGCCTGCTTGTCTTCGGGGTGCAGCCGGTCGGCCCAGCTCGCCAGGACGTTGGGGAAGTCACGTTCGTCATTGAACCCCAGCAGCTTGCGAAGCTGTTGCGACCACCAGAACCGGTTCTTGGGATTGACCGGATCACCGGCAATCACCTCCATATCCCACAGCCCCTCACTGGAGGCGCGATTGACCAGATCGAACCTGACCTCATGAACGGCCGCGCTGGCAGCCGCCTCACCGAGCAGCAGACGGGCGGATTCGAGTTCGGCTTCCAGGGCATGGGTATGTTCTTGAGCCCCCTGCCGGCTCGCCTGCACGGCTCTCCAGGCTTCAAGCACCTTCGGGGCTTCGGCACAGCCGGCCACCTCAGGTTCACGACCGGTATGGATGGCTGAAATCAATTGATCCAGCGCGGCGCGATCACGTCGCGAAAAGGGCAAAAATGACATGGCAGACTCACTGAATTGGCGGGAGGGCCTCATCCATGGCACCTTGCCATTTCTATCGGCGGCGGCTCATAAAGCTTAAGACCCCGCGCAGACATTCAGGACGATGCAACATCCCCCGCGCGCATGCCCGGCTGTAGGAGCGCGCTCTGCCCGCGACCGAGCGCGTAGCGGTCGCAAAATCTATGAAACGCCACAAATTTACGACTGCTAACGCAGCCGGTCGCGGGCAGAGCGCGCTCCTACCGCCCCCCAGAAACGCGTGATTGGCGGGCCTTGGGTGGTGGTGGTTGAGGAAGACGGCTATGACATCGCGACACTGGATGAAAACGCATCACGCTTTTTCGATGGCCTGACCGCCTGAGCCTTCATCGCCGGCTCAGGCCGGCATGAATGCCATCCATTGCCGCCCCAGGAACAGCCAGTCGACCCAGAACGCCTGATGGATGATCACGATCAGCCAGAACACCGCCTGATACGACAGTTTGCGGGTCTTGTGGCGAAACAGCTGCTGGGCCAGCAAGGCGCCGGGCCAGCCGCCCAGCAGCTCGACGGCATGCAGCGCATTTTCCGGGGTGCGCTGGCCACCCTGCCCGGCCTGGCGTTTATCGTGGCGGTACAGCGCCACGGCCAGCAGGCTGGGCACCACGTAGCCCAGGGCGGCCAGGGGCAGGCCGTGCTCGCGCCAGAGGCTGAACAGGCCGGCCGCTGGCAGTGCGCACAAAACCAGCCATACCAGCAGCTTGAGGGTCGGCGCGCGCAGGGGCTGGCGCGCCGGTGTGGCAGGACGCGGGCGCGCCATCAGCCTTGCGCCGTGGACCAGTCGACCCAGCCGAACAGCCAGGTGGCCAGGATCAGCAGGCCGAAGGCAATGCGGTACCAGGCGAACAACGCGTAGCTGTGGCTGGCGATGAACTTGAGCAGGCCGCGCACGGCAATCATGGCGAAAATGAACGACACCACGAAGCCAACGGCAAACACCGAGAAGTCGTCCGGCTGGAACAGATCGCGGTACTTATAGCCCGAATACACCGCAGCACCGACCATGGTCGGCATGGCCAGAAAGAACGAGAACTCGGTGGCCGCCTTGCGCGACAGGCCGAACAGCAGGCCGCCGATGATGGTCGAGCCGGACCGCGAAGTGCCGGGAATCATCGCCAGGCACTGGGCGAAGCCGATCTTCAGGGCGTCCTTCCAGGTCATGTCGTCGACCTCTTGCACCTTGATCACATGCTCGCGGCGCTCGGCCCAGAGCATGATGATGCCGCCGACCACCAGTGCCACGGCCACGGTGATGGGGTTGAACAGGTAATGGTGGATCCAGTCGGCCAACAGCACGCCCAGCACCACGGCCGGCAGGAACGCCAGCAGCAGGTTACCGGTAAAACGCTGCGCCTGGCGCTGACGGGGCAAGCCCAGCACCACTTCGAAAATCTTGCTGCGAAATTCCCAGACCACGGCCAGGATCGCGCCGAGCTGAATAATGATGTTGAACGCCATCGCCCGTTCGCCACCGAAGCCGATCAGGTCGGCCACGATAATCTGGTGGCCGGTACTCGAAATCGGCAAGAACTCCGTCAACCCTTCCACAATGCCCAGTATCAACGCCTGGACAGCGACCCATGCATCCATTTTTCCCCCGTTACGGCGCGGCCATCGGCGCACCGGTCAGTCTTGTGGTTGGTCAATCGATCCGCGAAGACGATGCGTTTCGCGAAGGGCGCAAATGCTAGCAGACCCCGTTCAAGCGCGCCTGTCTGTTGCCTGTACGGTGCGCCCTGCCGCCCGGGCTCCCCGCGCGGCGCAGATGCGCTTACAATCGCCGCCCTATCGTCTCCCCCTACTCAGGAACCCCCATGTCAGAGGTTGAACTGTTCGGTGCCGCACTGGGCGTGCTCGCGGTCATACTGACCATCCGGCAGAATCCGTGGTGCTGGCCGATCGGCCTGGTCATGGTGGCGATCTATAGCTGGCTTTTCTTCGGCGTGAAGCTGTATTCGCAGGTGCTCCTGCAACTGATCTACGCGGTGCTGCAGCTGTATGGCTGGTGGCAATGGACCCGTCATGGCGACAACGTGCCTGCCCGCGCGGTGACCACGTTGCAGGACCGCTCGGTCCTCGGCGGCCTGGCTGTGGGTGCCCTGCTCGGTGCCGCCCTGGGCGCGGGTATGGCGCACTTCACCGATGCCGCCCAGCCATGGCTGGATGCAGCCCTGACCAGCTTCAGCCTGGTGGCCCAGCTATGGATGGCGCAAAAACGCCTGCAATGCTGGCCGTTGTGGATCGTGCTGAACGTGATTTCCGTCGGGCTGTTCCTGCACCAGGCGCTGCACGCGATGGCGGCGGTGTATGCCCTGTTTACCCTGCTGGCCATTCTGGGCTGGCGTGAGTGGCGCGTGGCCCTGGTGCCGGCCCGATGAAAGTGCTGGTCCTGGCAGGCCCTGAATCGAGCGGCAAGAGCTGGCTGTCCACGGAAATCCGCAATCGTTTCGGCGGTGTGCTGGTCGGCGAATACGTGCGTCATTTCATCGACGAGCAGGCACGCGACACCGTGTATGCCGACATCACGCCCATCGCCCAGGGACAACTGGCCTGGGAAGATGCCGCCCGCGCTACCGCCCCCGAGCTGCTGATTCTCGACACGCACTTGCTGAGCAACATGCTCTGGAGCCGCACGCTGTTCGGCGATTGCCCGGCCTGGCTGGAAGCACAGTTGCTGGCACGGCATTACGACCTGCACCTGCTGCTCAGCCCGCAAGGCGTGCACTGGACCCAGGACGGCCAACGCTGCCAGCCGGCGCTTGAGGACCGCATGGCGTTCTTCAAGGCCAGCCGCGACTGGCTGCAGGGCCATCAGCAGCCGTATCAAGTGATCGAAGGTGACTGGGCACAGCGGCTTGAAGCGGTGATGCAGGCGGTCGAACAGTTATTGATCACGCCTGCGCAGCACTGACAAAACGCCATTGCCCGGCAAATACCGGGCTGGGTGTAGGAGCGCGCTTGCCCGCGACCGAGTGCGTTAGCGCTCGCAAAATCTGCGAAACGCTGCAAATTTACAGCTGTAAATCTGCGAAACGCCACAAATTTACGATTGTAAATCTGCGAAACGCCACAAATTTACGGCTGTAAATCTGCGAAACGCTACAAATTTACGGCTGTAAATCTGCGAAACGCCACAAATTTACGGCTGTAAATCTGCGAAACGCTACAAATTTACGGCTGTAAATCTGCGAAACGCCACAAATTTACGGCTGTAAATCTGCGAAACGCTACAAATTTACGGCTGTAAATCTGCGAAACGCTACAAATTTACGGCTGCTAACGCAGCCGGTCGCGGGCAGAGCGCGCTCCTACAGGGCTGGATTTAACACTCAATAAAATCGGTCAACTGTCTCATCTGATCTGGTGCTTGTGCAATAACCGGTAGAACGTTGGCCGGGAGATGCCCAGCACCTTGGCGGCCACGCTGAGGTTGTCGCTGTGCCGGGTCAGTACATCACACAGCGCCTGGCGCTCGGCGCGGGATTTGTATTCGTCCAGGGTGCTCATGCTGCTGGTCAGTTCCTCTTCGCCCAGCAACCCCAGATCACTGGCTTCGATCTGTCGACCCTCGGCCAGCACCAGCCCGCGGCGCACGCGGTTGGCCAGTTCGCGGACATTGCCGGGCCAGTCATGCTTGCCCATGGCAATCAGCGCATCCTGGCTGAAGTTGCGTGCCCGACGTCCGGTTTCCTGGCTATAGAAATGCGCAAAATGATTGGCAAGCATCGCCAGGTCACCGTGGCGCTCACGCAAGGGCGCGGTGCCGACCTGCAGCACATTGAGCCGGTAATACAGGTCTTCGCGAAAGCGCTTCTTGCGAATGGCCGCTTCCAGGTCGACATGCGTGGCAGCGAGCATGCGTACATCCACGGCAATCGGCTCGCTGCCACCGATGCGCTCGATCTGGCGGTCCTGCAGAAAGCGTAACAGATGCCCCTGCGCCTCCAGTGAGAGGTCACCGATTTCATCAAGGAACAAGGTGCCGCCATCGGCCGCTTCGATACGGCCGATACGCCGCTCTTGTGCACCGTTGAACGCGCCTGGCTCATGGCCGAACAGTTCGGCATGGATCAGGTGCTCGGCAATCGCACCGCAGTGCACGACCACGAACGGCTTGTTGCGTCGCTGCGACTGGTTATGCAGGGTGCGCGCCACCAGCTCCTTGCCGGTGCCACGCTCGCCGCGGATCAATACGGGCGATTCGGTGGGCGCCAGCTTGCTCAACAGGCGCCGCAGCTCACGAATCGGCCGGCTTTCGCCGAGCATTTCCTGATCCGGACCTGGCGGCACCGGCACCGTCCCCTGGGCGCGCAGGCGGGCCATGCCGTACGCACGGCCCAGCGTGACCTGCATGCGTGCGACATCGAATGGCAGGGTATGAAAGTCAAAGAACCATTCGCAGACAAAATCACCGATCTTTTCGCGGCGCAGGTCATCAGGCGTCAGCACCGCAATCCATTCGGTGTTGCTGCGGGTAATAAGCTCGCGAACCACCTCGGGGTGCTCGAAGTGATAAGGCATCAGACGAATCAGACCGACATCACACCCCATATTGAGTGCCGATTCCAGCGAGCTGCTGTCGACCGACCAGCCAGCGGCGTGCAGCACGGGAATCAACTGGTGACAATCGTCACAGGGGTCCACAATCAAAAGACGTCGCGAGGGGGCCGTTTCAGGCATGAGGGTCTTCCTTGGCGCACGGCGGCGATGCAATTGATCTAAAAACGTTTATAAACAGCGTGTTGGCGTTTACGCCTGTTACGTTAGCAAATATTTGACACTGCCTTGTACCGTTTGCGTCTAAGCCCTATAACCAGACACGCGTCAAACGTTACAGCGAACTTTTCGCCGCTGCTGGCGACTGCCGGAAAGTGCCCGGGACAGGCCATAAAGTTGCGTAGGATTACTACATTGCGCCATACCTGTAAAAAATCATGAAATTATCGAGCAGGTGTGTGACTCCTCTTCTCGCGCCGGCATCAACACAAGTAACCAGCCGGACGGTAAGCCCGCCGACGAGACTGTACTGGACTGAATGGGCACCTTGAGGAAATGACCATGAACGCCCCACTGCGCTTCAATGATGCACTGCTGATCGCTGGCAAAGCCTTCCATCCCTTCCAGTGCGTGGCCTGGGCCCCACAGGATGGCAACGGCGAACTCAGCCTGACCGTGCTCGACCGCTTCAGCGCACGCATTGGCCGCCAGCAACTTCCGCGTGGCACTTATTCTGACCCTGTGCAACTGGCCAATGCCTTGCAACAGGCGCGCGAAGAACTAAGCCGCGAGGGTTACAGTCTTCAGCCGTGGACCATGCCGGCCTGATCATTCGCGTTGCACTGCACTGTCTTTTTGCATGAATGTGGCTCTTTGCTTGATCAGGCGGAGCCACTTTCTTTTATAAGTCCGCCGGCTTTACCAGACCCGTAAAGATCACGGTAGTACGTCGTTGACTGCCATTTTTCACGCGAAAACTGGATAACCACCCAGTCCTTCTTGTACCTTTGCTCCTCTTGCCGCCCAGGCCAGTCCAAGGAGCACTCCCTTGCTGCATACCCTTGCCGTCGAAAACTATCGCTCCCTGCATGATCTGCAGCTGTCGCTGGGCCGTCTGACCGTGGTCACCGGGGCCAATGGCAGCGGCAAGTCCAATCTGTATCGCGCTTTGCGGCTGCTGGCCGACACCGCCCGGGAAGGCGTGGTGCAAGGCATTGCCCGTGAAGGTGGGCTGGACTCATGCTTCTGGGCAGGACCCGAGCAGTTTTCAGCCGCCGTATTGCGCGGCGAACAGCCGGTGCAAGGCCTGCATCGGCGCACGCCACAGCGCATGCGTCTGGGCTTTGCCGGTGAGCATTTCAGTTATGCATTGAGCCTTGGCTTGCCTGAGCCCAGCCCCGGCGAGTCGCCGCAGCGGCCCTCGCTGTTCGGGCGCGACCCGCAGATCAAGCGTGAAGTCATCTGGGCCGGACCGGTCTATCGACCCGCCAGCGTGCTGGTCGAGCGCAAGGGGCCGAGCGTGCGTATGCGCAACGCGCGCGAATGGCGCACCCTGACCACACGCCTGCCCGATTTCTACAGCCTGTTCGACACCGGCGGCGCCCTCGACTGCCCGGAGATTGAAACCCTGCGCAGCAGCGTGCGCGACTGGCGCTTTTACGATCACTTTCGCACCGATGCCACAGCCCCAGCACGTCAACCACAAGTAGGCACACGCACCCCGGTGCTGCACCACAGCGGGCGCGACCTGGCCGCCGCCCTGCAGACCATCCGTGAAATCGGCGACCCGCAGGCACTGGATGCCGCCATCGACGACGCCTTTCCCGGCTCGAGCATGCACATTGACGTGCGCGACGGGCTGTTCGGCCTGGCCCTGCAACAACCCGGCATGCTGCGACCCTTGCTGGTCAGCGAACTGTCCGACGGCACCTTGCGCTACCTGCTGCTGGTCGCCGCCCTGCTCACCCCGCGCCCACCGGCACTGATGGTGCTGAACGAACCGGAGAGCAGCCTGCACCCGGACCTGCTGCCGGCACTGGCACGTCTGATCGGCCAGGCCGCCGACCGTGGGCAGGTGTGGGTGGTGTCGCACGCCAGTCGCCTGGTCGCGGCACTCGAACCGTTACCGGCGTGCGTAAGCGTGGTGCTGGAAAAACCCTTTGGCCAGACTCAGGTCAGGGGCCAGCAAGGCCTGCTGGACGGGCCGGCATGGCAGTGGCCCACGTAGGAGCGACCAACGGTCGCGAAAGGGTTATTGCAGGCACGACATTGTCCGCGCCTGGCCATCCACCTTCGCGACCGCTGGTCGCTCCTACCGTGTCAGGCCAGAGGACACAAGGTCTGCAGGGCCCCTCTAAAAACTACCTGCGTTGTCAGTACCGGAAAAATATTTCGGCCAGATCAGATCAGGGACCGGCATGGCAGTGGCACTCGTAGGCGCGACCAACGGCCGCGAAAGGGTTATTGCGGGCACGACATTGTCCGCGCCTGGCATCCATAAGGGCTGCCGGGCTTGATCAGGCCGTCACTTCACGATTGATGGCAACCATCTGCTCATGTGTGAGCTGACCGCCAGAAGCCATGTACCTGGCCATGAATGCATCCAGGTTTCCACGCGCCCTCTTCTTGTCGGCCGCCTGCAAGGCCACTTTCAACGCTGGCATCGTGAGTTCCGTGCAGTAGCCAGGCGTTCCCGGCTGCTGGCGCCATGAGTCCTCAAGACGACCTGCGGCCAGCGCGGTAAAGCCGGTTTCCTCCACCAGGTCCTGTGCAACGGCCTCAGCCTTGACGTCATCGCCAGCCACAGGCAGGGCGATGCGCGAGTCAGATCCAGCGGGTTGACCGTTATTGGCAAGCGTCGACGCGAGGACGGCATTCCATGCCTTGATGACCGGACGGCCAATCTGCTCGCTGACCCAAATGCTCTCGGGCTTGCCGTCGTCCACCTCCTTGATCGCCCCGTCGCGTGCCGGGTAGTAATTGGACGTATCAATGACAACGACGCTCTGCGGTACATCCTTCAGGATCTGGCGCAGGTCCGGATACCTGGCAAAGGGAATGGAGAGAATGACGACTTCAACATCAAGCACCGCCTCCTCCCGGGTCACGGCGCGTACGCCGATCTCATCGGCCAGCGCCTGAAGGGTCTGAGGGCTTTTGGAGTTTGCCAGTTTGACGTCATGACCGCGCGCCGCAAACTTGCGGGCCAGGGTAGCGCCAATATTGCCTGCACCGATAATGCCGATTTTCATTTGACTGACCTCTTAGGTAAATACGTTTGAAGTGAAGGATGTTTCAGTCAGTGGCGGGATGGCCGAGCGCATCCAGGGTGTGACGCAACTCATCGATACCTTGCTCGTCGAACTGGCAGGCTGACTTGATCTGCCGGGTCACGCCACGGATCTCGGCTTCCAGTTGGCGGCTGTGGGCCGTCAGGTCAACCATCACACGGCGCTCATCGGCAGGATCGCGTGTGCGGGTCACGAATCCGGCCGCCTCAAGGCGCTTGAGCAGCGGCGTGATGGTGCCTGCGTCCATCGCCAGGCAGGTGCCGAGCGCGCCCACGGAAAGTGGCGAACCGTTCAACAGCTCCAGAATGACCAGATACTGTGGAAAGGTCAGGCCCAGCGGTTCAAGAAAAGGCTTGTGCAGTCGCACCATGCGATTGGCCGCCGCATAAAGCGAAAACGACAGTTGGGTGCCTACCCGTTCCCGGCTCGAAGACATTAGATAGCTCGCTATTGCATAGTGCGCTATATATTCGACAAGCCTGCTGCTGATGTCAACCGCCGTCTCGGCCGGCAGCGGATACAGCGCCCTGAATGAATTTATACGACCGGCAGTGCTTCCACATGCTGATAGTCGATGCCCAGGCCTTGCGCCAGCGCCTTGGCCCTGCCCAATCGGATGGGCCCGGTTTCGATATCGATCAACACGCCGGGGCAATCGAACACAGGCAAGGTCGGCAGTGTTGCCAGGCGGCCGTCGGTCAGCACCAGTAAACGCTGGCTTTCAGCGGGGTAGCGTTTACGTCTTTCTATCAACCATTGCGCGGCCTGCTGCAACGCCTGACCCAAAGGTGTGCCGCCACCGGCGCCCAGACTGTCGAGCCAGGGCTGCAAGGCACGCGAAGCCTTGAGGCCCTGGTGCTGCCAGCGCGGCTGGTTGCCGCTGGCAGTAAGCAACGCCAGACGGGCACGACTGCGATAGGCGTCGTCGAACGCCTGGGCCAGCACCCCTTTGGCCAGGCTCAGGCCCTGATTGCGCCGGGTGGATGCCGAAGCATCAACCACGACTAACAGTAGTTCTTGCGGGCGCTGGCTACGCGGCTGGCGAATCAGGTCGCGGAGCTTTTGCGGCCGGCCACGCAGCAAGGTCGGCGGCCAGGCAATCGGGCCGCCCTGCCCGGGCCGCGTCGCCCCCAGTCGACCGCCAGCGAGCTTGCCTTGTCGAGGGCTGGCATCCGCCCCCTTGGCTGGACGGGGGCGGATGCCTAGGGCTTTTTTGGCCAGTTCGGGATCTGGCGGCGCGAAGCCGTGGCAACGCTTTGGGCTGGCAGCTCGCCCCAGTTGCCCTGCCCCTCGTTTTGATGACTGCTTTGTGTGTCAGTAGAAGGTGGCCGTTGTTCAGGTGGCATTGAGTTAGGGGTGGTATTGTTTCGACGATGACGCAAGGCAAATTCGGCCACCGCGTCAATATCTTCCAGCGCAATGGCGTCGCTGCCGCGCCAGGCCGCATGGGCGCGGGCGGCACGCAGCCACACAAGGTCAGCACGTAGCCCGTCGACACCAGCGGCGAAACAGCGCTCGTTGATCAGGGTCAGGCTGGTCTCGTCCAGCGGGATGCTGGCCAGACGCTGACGGGCCTGGGCGCAGCGTTGCTGCAAAGCCTGCTGTGCGGGTTGCCACTGTTCGATAAAGGCCTGCGGGTCGCTGTCGAAGGCCAGGCGGCGACGAATGATCTGCCCGCGCTCGGCCGGCAGGGTCTGTCCGCTGAGGGCGACATTGAGGCCGAAGCGGTCAAGCAGTTGCGGGCGCAACTCACCCTCTTCAGGGTTCATGGTGCCGATCAGAATGAAGCGCGCCGCGTGACGATGGGAAATACCGTCACGCTCGACCAGGTTGGTGCCGCTGGCGGCGACGTCGAGCAGCAGGTCGACCAGGTGATCGGCCAGCAGGTTGACCTCATCGACATACAACACACCACCATCGGCCTTGGCCAGCACGCCTGGAGAAAACGTTACCCTGCCCTCGCCCAGTGCCGCATCCAGGTCCAGCGTACCTACCAGTCGTTCTTCGCTGGCGCCCAAGGGCAAGGTGACGAAAGCGGCACCCTCGATCAGGTCGGCCAGGCCACGGGCCAGGGTCGATTTGGCCATGCCGCGCGGCCCCTCGATCAGCACCCCGCCGATCTTCGGATCGATGGCGGTCAGGCACAGCGCCAGCTTGAGTGCGTCGGCGCCGACAACGGCCGCCAGGGGAAAATGCGCAGCATCATAGGGGGTGGTATCAGACACGATTCAATTCTCTTCAATGTCCAGCAGCAAGGTTTCCAGCGCCTCGCGATACTCGCCCGGTTCCTGCCACAGGCCACGTTGCTGGGCTTCGAGCAAGCGCTCGGTCATGTCGCGCAGGGCATCGGGGTTGTGCTGCTGGATAAACTCGCGGGTGTCGCCATCGAGCAGGTAGGCGTCAGCCAGCAGTTCATACTGGTGGTCGTCGATCAGTTCGGTGGTGGCATCGAAGCCAAACAGGAAGTCCACCGTGGCGGCCATTTCGAAAGCGCCTTTATAGCCGTGGCGCTTGACCCCTTCGATCCACTTGGGGTTGGCCGCCCGCGAGCGGATCACCCGGTTGAGCTCTTCCTTGAGGGTGCGGATTTTCGGCAGGTCCGGCTGGCTGTGATCGCCGTGATAGCTGGCGGTCTTTTCGCCGCTCAGGCTGTCAGCTGCGGCGAGCATGCCGCCCTGGAACTGGTAATAATCGTTGGAATCGAGCAGGTCATGCTCGCGGTTGTCCTGGTTCTGCAGCACCGCCTGTACCCTGGACAGGCGCTGGGCGAAGTGCTGACGCGCCGGAGTACCATCGTCCTGGCCGCCATAGGCGTAGCCGCCCCAGTTCAGGTAAACCTCGGCCAGGTCTTCGCGGCTTTGCCATACGCGGCCATCAATGGCGCCCTGCACGCCTGCACCATAGGCGCCGGGCTTGGCGCCGAACACCCGCCAGCCGGCCTGGCGCCGGGCATCGTCTTCACTGATGCCCTTGGCTTGCAGCTCAAGGCGCTCCTGGCGCACGCGGGCCGCCAGTGGATTGAGGTCGTCTGGCTCATCAAGGGCCGCCACCGCTTGTACCGCGGCGTCAAACAGGCGAATCAGGCTGGCGAAGGCGTCGCGAAAGAATCCTGACACCCGCAGGGTCACATCGACACGGGGCCGATCCAGAAGGCTCACCGGCAGGATCTCGAAATCGTCGACCCGCTGGCTGCCGGTCGCCCAGACCGGGCGCACGCCCATCAGGGCCATGGCCTGGGCAATGTCATCACCGCCGGTGCGCATGGTCGCAGTGCCCCACACCGACAGGCCAAGCTGGCGCAAATGATCGCCATGATCTTGCAGGTGACGTTCCAGCAACAGGCTGGTCGAATGAAAACCGATGCGCCAGGCCGTAGGGGTCGGCAGGTTGCGTACATCGACGCTGAAAAAATTGCGCCCGGTGGGCAGCACGTCCAGCCGCCCGCGACTCGGTGCCCCACTGGGACCGGCCGGTACGAAACGCCCGGCCAGGGCATCGAGCAGACCCTGCATCTCGGCCGGGCCGCAGGCGTCCAGACACGGTGCCACGATCTCACGCAGGTGCTCGATGATCAGGTGCAAGTCTTGGTGAGCGGGTACGTCAGCCAGGCTTTCATTTCTGATGACACGCTCGATCAACTGCGCCGCATACAGCTCCAGCCGCTCACGGCTGTCACCCTGTGTGCGCCAGGGCTCCTGGCTCACCGCCTGCAAGAGCGCCGGTTTTTCCGGGGCGCATGGCTCGGCGAGGGCGCAGTCCAGCGGGTCGAAGTCCAGGGCAAAGGCCTTGGCCAAGGCCCGCAGCAGGCTCGAATGCGCCCCGCGGCCGTCGCCACGCGGGATGCGCAGCAGGGCCAGCAAGGTGTCGATGCGCAGCCGTCCGCTCGGCGACTCGCCGAACACGTGCAAGCCGTCGCGAATCTGCGATTCCTTCAGGTCACACAGGTAGGTGTCCAGGCGCGGCAGCCAGACGGCGGCATCGGCGTCGGCATTGAGCGAAGCATCCAGTTGCAGCTCCAGGTCGAGCCGGCTGTCGCGCACCTGTTGCAGGATTTCACGTTGCAGCTCACGGGCGCGGCGCGGGTCGAGCAACTGCGCTTCGTAATACTCGTCGGCCAGTCGCTCCAGGTCGCGCAGCGGTCCGTAGGTTTCGGCGCGGGTCAACGGTGGCATCAGGTGGTCGATAATCACCGCCTGGGTACGGCGCTTGGCCTGGGCGCCCTCGCCCGGGTCATTGACGATAAATGGGTAGATGTTGGGCAACGGGCCAAGGATAGCGTCCGGCCAGCACGTCGCCGACAGCCCGACCCCCTTGCCCGGCAGCCACTCCAGGTTGCCGTGCTTGCCCACATGGATCACCGCCTGGGCGCCATAGGCAAAACGCAGCCAGAAGTAGAACGCCAGGTAACCATGGGGTGGTATTAAATCGGGGTCGTGGTACACCGCACTGGGGTCGACCTGGTAACCGCGGGCCGGCTGGATGCCGACAAAGGTCAGGCCCAGGCGCAGCCCGGCGACCATCATGCGCCCGCCACGAAACATCGGGTCGGCTTCAGGCGCCCCCCAGCGCTGGATCACCGCCTCACGATTGGCCTCTGGCAAGGTGGCAAACGCCGTCAGGTAGTCTTGCAGTGCCAGGCTTTGCTGGCACGGCCGCAGATCGAGGCTGTCCAGGTCGTTGGTCACCCCGCCCAGCAATTGCTGGATCAGCGCGGTGCCGCTGTCGGGCAGCCCCTCGACCGGATAGCCTTGCTGTTGCATGGCGCGCAGGATATTCAGCGCCGCCGCTGGCGTGTCCAGCCCCACCCCATTGCCGATACGGCCGTCGCGGGTGGGGTAGTTGGCCAGGATCAGGGCGATGCGCTTGTCGGCATTGTTGCGCCGCGCCAGCTCGATCCAGTTGCGCGCCAGGTGCGCGACGAAGTCCATGCGCTCGGGCTGGGCGCGGTAGCAGACCACGTCCGACTGGCTGCGCTCGCTGTGCCAGGCCAGGTCCTTGAAGCTGATCGGCCGGCTGATGATGCGCCCGTCCAGCTCCGGCAAGGCGATGTGCATGGCCAGGTCACGGGCACCCAGGCCCAGGTCGCTGGCCTGCCAGGCCGGCTCGTTGTCCTGGGCGCAGATGGCCTGGATCACCGGGACATCGCGCCGGAACGGCCGCAAGTGCGGCGTTTCCGGGCTCGACTGGGCAAAGCCTGTGGTGTTGAGAATCAACGCGGCATCGGCCTCGTCCAGCCAGTCTTCGACGGCCGTCAGACAGCCGGCTTCCTTGAGGCTGGCCACGGCGATCGGCAGCGGGTTGAGGCCCTGGGCCTGCAAGCGCTGGCAGAACACGTCGATGAACGAAGTGTTGGCCGCCTGCAAGTGCGAGCGGTAGAAGATCAAGGCCGCTACCGGTGCGTCGGCGGCCCAGTCGGTTTGCCAATCGGCCAGTTGCGCCCGGGTCTTGTGCGGATGGTAGATGACGGCACGTGGCAGGGCCTGGGGCTCTTGCCAGGCGTAGTCGCGCCCCAGCCACTGGCTGGCCATGCAGTTGAACAGGTTCAGGGCATTGTCCAGCCCGCCCTGGCGTAAAAACTGCCAGAGCCGCTCGCCCTCGGCGGCCGGCACCGTGCTGAAATCGGATAATTCCGGGTCCGGGCGATCGCAGCCCGGCACCAGGATCACCTGCACACCACGCGCCGCCAGCTCCAGCAGGCGCTGCACGCCGTAGCGCCAGTAGCCGATGCCGCCGTGCAGCGAGAGCAGGATGACCCGCGCATGCTGCAGCACTTCTTCGACATACAGGTCGACCGAGGCGTGATTCTGCACCTGCATCGGGTTGGCCAGGCGCAGGCTCGGGTAGTCGTCCGGCAATTGCTGCGCAGCCTCGGCCAGCAAGGCCAGGCTGGAGTCGCCGCTGCAGAGAATCACCAGGTCGGCGGGGGTTTGCCCCAGGTCGGCAATGCTGTCGTCCGTTACGAAACCACCGGGCTGGGTTCTCAGCAGGTGCATGGCTTAACCGGCCAATGCCGCGTGCAAGCGCGCTTCAAGCACCGCCGCATCCAGTTCCTGGCCGATCAGCACCAGGTGCGTGGCGCGCTCTTCATCTGCGCGCCAAGCGCGGTCGAAATGCTTGTCGAAGCGGGTGCCGACGCCTTGCACCAACAGGCGCATCGGCTTGCCGGGGATGGCCACGAAGCCCTTGACCCGCAGGATGCCGTGCTCGACCACCAGTTGCGTCAGGGCCGCGAGCAGGCGCGCTTCTTCAGCCTCGGGCAGCTTGATCGAGATCGAGTCGAAAGCGTCGTGATCGTGGTCGTCGTGGTCATCACCTTCGTGATGGTCATGATGGGTCTTGCGCCCGTCGATGTGCCGCTCGGACTCGGCGCCGACCCCCAGCAGCACGCTCAGTGGCAAGCGGCCGTTACTGGCCTCGATCACCTTGACCGCCGGCGGCAGCTCTTCGGCGACTTCGGCGCGCACGGCGGCCAGGCCCTCGGCGTCGATCATGTCGGCCTTGTTGAGGATCACCAGGTCGGCGCTGGCCAGTTGGTCGGCGAACAGCTCGTGCAGCGGCGATTCGTGGTCCAGGTTGGGGTCCAGCTTGCGCTGCGCGTCGACCTGGTCCGGGTAGGCGGCGAAGGTGCCGGCCTTGACTGCCGGGCTGTCGACCACGGTGATCACGGCATCAACGGTGCAGGCGGTGCGGATTTCCGGCCACTGGAAGGCCTGCACCAGCGGCTTGGGCAAGGCCAGGCCGCTGGTTTCGATCAGAATGTGGTCCAGTTCGCCACGGCGCTCGACCAGCTCGCGCATCACCGGGAAGAACTCTTCCTGCACGGTGCAGCACAGGCAGCCGTTGGCCAGTTCGAAAATGCGGCCATTGGCTTCTTCTTCGGTACAGCCGATGGTGCATTGCTTGAGGATTTCACCGTCGATGCCCAGCTCGCCGAACTCGTTGACGATCACCGCGATGCGCCGGCCTTCGGCGTTATCAAGCATGTGGCGCAGCAAGGTGGTTTTGCCCGAGCCCAGAAAGCCGGTGACGATGGTGACGGGAAGCTTGGACTGCGTTTT
The DNA here is from genome assembly GCF_001423155.1 of Pseudomonas sp. Leaf127. Lineage (NCBI taxonomy): Bacteria > Pseudomonadati > Pseudomonadota > Gammaproteobacteria > Pseudomonadales > Pseudomonadaceae > Pseudomonas > Pseudomonas sp. Leaf127. The sequence goes on from NZ_LMOA01000021.1 coordinate 341,350, forward strand.
CATCGGATGCCCTTTGGTCATGCGGCGGGCAAACAGGACGACAGCCGCGCGCCGGGCGCACAGTGCGAATCGCCACCGGATCACCCCGCCCGGTTGTAGTGAGAATTCGGTTGAGGCAGGTCTCCTGGCTGGCGGCGTGGCCATGGCCTGCTGGCCAGGCCGTTCGCCGCGCCTTCCCGCCCAGGGCAGTGGCTGTGCGACGAACAGGACCGTTTACAGTTGCGGGGGCAGCTACGGCTCGACCGTATTCCCGTCTTAGCCTTGCGCCATTTGCACAAGGAACCTCAGACCGGCAAGGCTACGCAGTGGCTGGGCAAGGGTCAATGTCAAGATTGACGTCATGCATGGCTCATGCTCTGCTACACACCTTGTTACGGGTGCCCTTCACAGGGTGAAACGGGAAACCGGTGCTGTCGTCCGCCTGCCAATGGGCTGACACAAAGTCCGGTGCTGCCCCCGCAACGGTAAGCGAGCGAAGGGTCTATCCACTGTGCCACGGCATGGGAAGGCGATCCTTGCATGACGTCCTGAACGTCCCTCGCCAGCCCGGAGACCGGCCCGCTATCTATTTCTCTGACAACCCCGCGGTGGGCGGGCGCAGTCGATACGGGCCGATGTTCGTCGCCCCGCGTCCATGCGCCTGCCTGCCCTTTTGAAAACAAGAGGCAAGCCGTATGTCGATCATCAGCAGCAGCCACCCCGCCGCCACTCCCACCACCCTCAGCCAGCGCCTGACGGCCGCCATCGGCGCGGTATTGCTCGGTTGCAGCCTGGTGTATTTCGCCGGCTTCTCGCACATCGACGCGGTGCACAATGCCGCCCACGACACCCGGCACAGCGCCGCCTTTCCTTGCCATTGAGGCCTGACCATGTTCAAGCGAATTGTGCAGACCGCAGGTTTCAGCGGCCTGCTGGCCGCCCTGCTGCTGACCCTGGTGCAGAGCCTGTGGCTGACGCCACTGATTCTTGAAGCGGAAACCTTCGAGCAGGCACCGGCCACCCAGGAACACACCCACGCGCCGGGCGCTGCCGCCCATGTGCATGCGCACGACGACGAGGCCTGGGCACCGGCCGATGGCTGGCAGCGCTTGCTGTCGACCACCGGTGGCAATCTGGTGGTGGCCGTGGGCTTTGCCCTGATGCTGGCCGGGCTCTACACCCTGCGTGCGCCGGGCAGCACGCTGCAGGGCCTGTTCTGGGGACTGGCCGGGTTTGCGGTGTTTGTCCTGGCGCCTACCCTGGGGCTGCCTCCGGAATTGCCGGGGACGGCAGCGGCCGAACTGGGCCTGCGCCAGAACTGGTGGATTTCCACCGCCGCCGCCACGGCTGCGGGCCTGGCGCTGATCGTGTTCGGCCGCGGCACCTTGCTCAAACTGCTGGGGGTGGCCGTGCTGGTGGTGCCGCATGTGATCGGCGCACCTCAACCGGAACAGCATGCGAGCCTGGCACCCGAGGCGCTGGCGTCGCAGTTCATCGTTGCGTCGTTGGTGACCAATGCACTGTTCTGGGCCGCCCTGGGGGCCATCAGCGCCTGGCTGTTCCGCCGCAGCCGGCATGCCGGTCAGTACTGACCGGCCGTGGCTGGCCCTGGGCCTGGGCTGCCGACACAGCTGCCCGGCCGAGGTGCTGCTGGCGCTGATCACACAGAGCCTGCATGACCATGGCCTGGGTATCGGGGCGGTCAGTGCGCTGGCTTCCATCGACAGCAAGTGCGACGAGCCGGGCTTGTGGCAGGCTGCCGAACAACTCGGCCTGCCGCTGGTGTTTTTCAGTGCAGCACAGCTCCAGGCCTATGAAGGCCAGTTGACTCACCACTCGGCGCTGGCCTTCGAGCGCACCGGCTGTCGTGGCGTGGCCGAAAGCACGGCGCTGGCACTGGCCAGCCAGTTGAGCGGCAAGCCTGCCTGGTTGCGCATCACCTACCGGAAAAACGATCAGGCCACATTGGCCTTGGCCAGCAGCCCTGTTACAGGCAGATAATACCGGCTTTATTGCGACCTTATTTCTTGCACGTCTCTGGAGTGTTCATTGACTGTTTATTTCATCGGTGCCGGCCCCGGCGATCCCGAGCTGATCACCGTCAAGGGCCAGCGCCTGATTCGCACGTGCCCGGTCATTATCTATGCCGGCTCGCTGGTCCCCCTGGCCGTGCTGGAGGGCCATAGCGCCCATCAAGTGGTCAACAGCGCCGAGTTACACCTGGAACAGATCATCGCCTTGATGAAATCGGCTCATGCACAAGGCCAGGATGTGGCCCGGGTGCATTCCGGCGACCCGAGCCTGTACGGGGCGATCGGCGAGCAGATTCGCTGCCTGCGCGAACTGGATATTGCGTTTCAGATCGTTCCCGGTGTCACCGCCACGGCCGCTTGCGCGGCCCTGCTGGAAAGCGAGCTGACCCTGCCGGACGTGGCCCAGAGCGTGATCCTGACCCGCTTTGCCGACAGCAGCCCCATGCCGGCCGGTGAAGCCTTGGGTGACCTGGCACGGCATGGCACGACCATGGCCATTCATCTGGGGATCAAGCATATCGGGGCGATCGTGGCCGAGCTGTTGCCACATTACGGGACCGACTGCCCGATTGCCGTGGTGCACCGCGCCAGCTGGCCGGACCAGGACTGGGTGCTGGGCACGCTGGCCGACATCGAAGACAAGGTAAAGGCCAAGGGCTTCAGGCGCACGGCGCTGATTCTGGTCGGGCGGGTACTGGCAACGGACACGTTTGCCGAGTCATCGCTGTATCGGGCGGGGCATGCGCATTTGTACAGGCCAGTGTAGGAGCCCGCTTGCCGGCGACCGAGTGCGCAGCGCTCGCAAAAATCTCGAAAACACCACAAATTTACGACTGCTGCGCAGCCGGTCACGGGTAGGAGCGCGCTTGCCGGAATGCCGGACCACCGCGACCGAGTGCGCAGCGCTCGCAGAAATCTCGGAAACACCACAAATTTACGACTGCTGCGCAGCCGGTCGCAGGTAGGAGCCCGCTTGCCGGCGACCGAGTGCGCAGCGCTCGCAGAAATCTCGAAAACACCACAACTTTACGACTGCTGCGCAGCCGGTCGCGGGTAGGAGCGCGCTTGCCCGCGACCGAGTGCGCAGCGCTCGCAAAAATCTCGAAAACACCACAACTTTACGACTGCTGCGCAGCCGGTCGCGGTGGTCCGGCATTCCGGCAGAGCGCGACCAGGGAGTGCGCGAGTTGATCAGTAGTAGGCGTTTTCTTTCTGGGTATGGTCGGTTACGTCACGCACGCCGTGCAGCTCGGGGATGCGCTCGAGCAGGGTGCGCTCGATGCCTTCCTTGAGCGTCACGTCGGCCTGGCCGCAGCCCTGGCAGCCGCCGCCGAACTGCAGGACGGCGATGCTCTGCTCGCCCTCCTCGACCACGTCGATCAGGCTGACCTGGCCGCCATGGCTGGCAAGTCCCGGATTGATCTCGGTTTGCAGGTAGTAGTTGATGCGCTCGTTGATCGGGCTGTCGGCATTGACGGTCGGCACCTTGGCATTGGGGGCCTTGATGGTCAACTGGCCGCCCATGCGGTCGGTGGCGTAGTCGACCACGGCATCGTCCAGGAAGGCCTCGCTGAAGCCGTCGATCCAGGCGGTGAAGCGCGCCAGGCCGATGGCCTTGTCTTCGGGCTTTTCTTCGCCCGGCTTGCAGTAGGCAATGCAGGTTTCAGCGTATTGGGTGCCGGGCTGGGTAATGAATACCCGGATGCCGATGCCTGGGGTGTTCTGCTTTTCCAGCAGATCGGCCAGGTAGTCGTGGGCAGCATCGGTAATGGTGATAGCGGTCATGAAATTTCCTCGCAGACGTGCTGGCAGTTTACGCCAATCGGTGGCGCCGCACAAAACCCAGTATTTTTGTCAGGATAGCGCAACCGAGCGGCGCGCGGCCCTGCGCGCGTCCAGCCAGCCCTTCATGCGCACGTACAACCCCTTCTCGATCCACTCGTAACTGATCCAGGCACCAATGGCGATCACCGGTACACAGAAGGCAAACACCAGATACGGGTCGAGCCCGTAGCGTTGCGCCACCAGCAGGCCGCCATAGAGCACCAGCACATGCAGCAGGTACACCGAATACGAACAATCCCCCAGCACCTTGAGCAGCTTGCTGCCGCGAAACAGCGGCTCCAGCGAAATGCAGCACAGCACGATCAAGGCGCTGGGCAGGCCCCAGTTGAGCAACCGTTGGCTGTTGTCCAGATGCTGGATCAGCATCAGCGCCGCCACGATACCGGCCAGGGGCAGCCACACCGCCTGCCGGATCCAGCCGCGCTGGTAGATCATGGCAATGGCAATGCCGAGCAGGAATTCATAAATGATGTCATTGCCGTAAAAACGGCTGATCAGCCCCGTGCCCGCCAGCACCTCGGTGACCACGAACAGCGCGCTGGCAATGATCAGCACCCGGTGCCGGCGCTCGAACAGAAACACCAGCGAGAACAAGACATAGAACAGCATCTCGTAATTGAGCGTCCAGCCCACGTTGAGTGTGGGATACAGGCCATAGCCGCCGGGGTTTTCCGAGGGAATGAACGCCAGCGACAGCAGGAAATTCTGCCAGCCGATCACCTGGTGCGGCAGCCACGGCGCGGCCCACAGCAACAGCAGGCCCATGGCCAGGGTGTACAGCCAGTACGCCGGCACGATACGAAACAATCGATAGGCAATGAAGCGCGAGGCGGGGATGTCGCGCTCGCAGGTGGACAGGTAGATCACCAGGCCACTGATGACGAAGAAGATGTCGACGCCCACGGCGCCCTTGGAAACAAAAAACTCACCAATCGGCCCGCTGGCCTTGAAGTCGAAAAAGATCTGCATGAAGTGATGGCACACCACTACCCATGCTGCAAATGCCCGCAGGGCCTGAACCGAAATCAGCATTCCTGAACCTCTTTTTTACGTGTCTTTCACTGGTCGTCCACACCCGAACCGGGGGAACACGCAGAGAAACAGACCGTAATAACGCGCAAAAGATCGGCAGAAAGGGGCTTGATCACGATGACAGATAATGGCTGCAGGCCACATCCGGTGCGGTCTGCAGCCTGAAAGCCCTTTGTCAGAGGTTCTCGTAGCGGTTCATGTCCAGCACACCCGCCTCACGCGGATCCTGCTCCTTGATGTAGCGATTGAGGTCATGAAACCAGGTCCAGAACTGCGGATGAGTGCGACGGATGCCCCAACGCTCGACGATTTTTTCAAAGGCCTGCGGGTCGCTGGCCTGCTGCATGGCGTCGACGAACGCTGCCACCTCGGCGGCCGGCACATTGAACATGAAGTTCGGGTAGCTGCTCAGTACGCCCGGGTAGATTGTCAGCGTGTCGAGCCGTGACTGGTAGCGGTACGACTCGCCCAACAGAAACGCCACGTTGCTGTGCGCCCGGTTGCGCAACAGGCTGTAGACCTCACGCCGCCCGCTGCTGTCTTCGATGCGCAGCATCGTGGCTTCCGGCAATTGGTCAATGACCTTGAGCCGGGCTGCCGGCAGCGCCGCCAGACGGCTGAGGCGTTGCTCGGCGTCGGCCAGGGCGGGCGACAGGCCCGGCCGCGAGCATTGACCACCAGCGGCCAGGTAGCAGCGATTGATCGGGTCAGGCGCGGCATTGAGCGCCCCTGCGTGGCGCAGCAATTGTTCGGCAAAATCGCGCATCGGCCGCTTTTTATCGAGTCCGAGGCTGCTGGCGGTGTCGTCGTCGATGCGCTGGTAGTCCAGCCACAGCTTGATCTTGCCGGCGTTTTCGTAAAGACCATCGAGCAGGTCCTCGCGGCGCTCGGCCGGCATCAGGCGCAGGAAGTTGATCTCCGCGCCGTTGCGGATCAGGTCGAAATACAGCCGGGTCTGCGCCTGATGAGCCACGTTGCCGTACACATCGAAGTTGACCACCAGTTGATAGTAGGTGCGCTCCAGCAGCGGGTAATCGAACAGCCACATCGATTGCGGTACATCGCCGATCAGGCCCTTGTTTACTGTGGCGCTGTCGTAATGGCGAAAGACGGTCAGCCAGGCATTGTCGTTGCCGGCCCACAGGCTCGGCCAGTCCGGTGTCGGGGCCTTGGCGTAGTGGTCGCGGCGCAGGTCTTCATAGGCATTGCGCCGGTCGCGGTACGACAGCCACAGGCTCAGGATGCTGCCGACATTGTCGTTCTGTCCCGGCATGGCCAGCAACGGCGTGGCCTGGCCCTGATAACGGGCATCGGACAGGTACAAGTCGCTGGACGGGTCCTGGAACAGCACCCAGAACTGGTCGCGAATCACATCGGTCGCAATCTGCCCGCGGCACACCGGGCCGCGAATGAAGCTGCGCACGAAGTACTCGGCGTTATCAAGCATGAACTGGTAGCGCGCCTTGGCCGGGATGGCCTCGAAGGTCAGGAACGGGTTGGCGCGGTGCCCGGGGCCATAGCCGGGCACGGCCTGGGCTTGCCAGTCATTGGCGTAGAACAGCTCGCGTACCCGTTGCAGTTTTTTCGGCCCCACCGGGTAGGTGATGTGGGTCTTGTGCACGATCACGCCCTGTACCGGCACCAGGCGGTAGTAGAACTCGCGACGACCCGGATCATCGTTGGGGCGGCGGGTGGCAATGATGTCGACCGGCTGGCCGCTGGGCGTGCGCGAGCGCACCCACTGGAAGAAGTGCCCAGGCTCGCCGCCCTCGAAGTAGATATGCGCCAGAAACAGATGCTCATAAAGCCAGCGCCCGACCAGCGCCTGGCGGGCACCGGGCAGGTTCAACTGCGCTTCCCATGTGGCGATCTGCGAAGCTTCGGCAGCGTTGGGCTGCAGCGGCTGCTGGTCCACCGGCGCCCCGGCTGCCATCCAGCGTTGCAGGGTCTGATACTCGGCCTCGCTCAGCCCGGTCACGGCCAGCGGCATGCCCTGGGTGGCGTGTGCAGCGGCGTAGGCGTTGAATTCTTCGGGCAACGGGCAGACGTTTTCGCGGTTGATGCCCAGCGCAATGCTGTCGGGCAGCTTGCTGTTGGGCGGCAACGGTGCCTGCTGGCCCAGCTCCAGCATACGGGTCATCAAGGCGGCCTGGCCGCCACGTGGTTCAAGCACCGAATAGAAGCCCTTGCGTTGCCAGGCCGATACGCCATTGGCGTCGTAGAACAAGCGCGTCGGGTCAACAGCCTGGGAGCGTTCGCCCTGGTAGACCGGCACCTTGTTGGCGCCGCGCAGCAGGCCCTCGGCACTGCCCAGGTTGAGCTGGCACGGCGCATCGTTGCAGGCATGGCAGGCCACGCACTTTTCAGTGAGGATCGGCTGGATGTCGCGGGTATAGGAAACAGGCGCAGGCAGGTCACCGGCCTGGAGCGTGCAGCAGGACAGCAACAAGGTAAGGCCTGCCAACAGACGGTACGGCATATCCGGTGTATTCCCCAGGGCAAATGGCCACGAGTTTATCGTGGTTGGCGCGCCGCAACATGAGCGTTTTTCATGCAAAAGCCCAGGCAACACTAAAACGGTTGGGGTTTGTTATGATTTCGGCCTTCCCAGGCGGCACCAAAACCGGGTCGAGCGCGCTTGCCAGCCCCTCCCCGGTTTTTCCGCCGCCCGTTCTGTTTAGGCCTTTTCAAGGTAATACGTCCCATGTCTGATCGCAGCGCCCGCCATCAAGCTCTTCTGAATGCTCTCCAACAGCGGATCCTGATCCTCGATGGCGGCATGGGCACCATGATCCAGAGCTATCGGCTTGAAGAAAAGGATTACCGAGGCGAGCGCTTCGCCGACTGGCCAAGCGACGTCAAGGGCAACAACGACCTGTTGATCCTGACCCGTCCGGATGTGATTGGTGCCATCGAGAAGGCCTACCTGGACGCCGGCGCCGACATTCTGGAAACCAACACCTTCAACGCCACCCAGGTCTCCCAGGCCGACTACGGCATGGAAGCGCTGGTGTATGAGCTGAACGTCGAAGGCGCGCGCATCGCCCGCCAGGTCGCGGACGCCAAGACCCTGGAAACCCCGGATCGTCCGCGCTTCGTCGCCGGCGTGCTCGGCCCGACCAGCCGCACCTGCTCGATCTCCCCCGACGTCAACGACCCCGGCTATCGCAACGTGACCTTCGACGAACTGGTCGAAAACTACATCGAGGCCACCCGCGGGCTGATCGAAGGCGGCGCCGACCTGATTCTGATCGAGACCATCTTCGACACCCTCAACGCCAAGGCGGCGATTTTCGCCGTGCAGCAAGTGTTCGAAGACGACGGCATCGAATTGCCGATCATGATCAGCGGCACCATCACCGATGCCTCGGGCCGCACGCTGTCCGGACAGACCACCGAAGCCTTCTGGAACTCGGTGCGCCATGCCAACCCGATTTCGGTGGGCCTGAACTGCGCGCTGGGCGCCAAGGACCTGCGTCCGTACCTTGAGGAGCTGTCCGTCAAGGCCGGCACCCATGTCTCGGCGCACCCCAACGCCGGCCTGCCCAACGCCTTTGGCGAGTACGACGAAACGCCTGCGCAAATGGCCGAAGTGGTCGAAGAATTCGCCGCCAGCGGCTTTCTCAACATCATTGGCGGTTGCTGCGGCAGCACGCCGGCACACATCAAGGCCATCGCTGAAGCGGTGGCCAAATACCCGCCGCGCGCCATCCCCGAGATTCCCAAGGCTTGCCGCCTGTCGGGCCTGGAGCCATTCACCATTGATCGCAACTCGCTGTTCATCAACGTCGGCGAGCGCACCAACATCACCGGCTCCGCCAGGTTCGCCCGGCTGATCCGCGAAGAGAACTACACCGAGGCGCTGGAAGTGGCGCTGCAGCAGGTCGAGGCCGGCGCCCAGGTGATCGACATCAACATGGACGAAGGGATGCTCGACTCCCAGGCGGCCATGGTGCGCTTTCTCAACCTGATTGCCGGCGAGCCGGACATCTCGCGCGTGCCGATCATGATCGACTCCTCCAAGTGGGAAGTGATCGAGGCCGGCCTCAAGTGCATCCAGGGCAAGGGCATCGTCAACTCGATTTCCATGAAGGAAGGCGTCGAGGCGTTCAAGCACCATGCGCGCCTGTGCAAGCGCTACGGGGCCGCTGTGGTGGTCATGGCCTTCGACGAAGCCGGCCAGGCCGACACCGCCGCACGCAAGCGTGAAATCTGCCAGCGCAGCTATGACATCCTGGTCAATGAAGTGAACTTCCCGCCGGAAGACATTATCTTCGACCCGAACATCTTTGCCGTCGCCACGGGTATCGAAGAGCATAACAACTATGCCGTGGACTTCATCGAAGCCTGCGCCTATATCCGCGACCACCTGCCCTACGCCCTGACCTCGGGCGGGGTGTCCAACGTGTCGTTCTCGTTCCGCGGCAACAACCCGGTGCGCGAGGCCATCCACTCGGTGTTCCTGTACCACGCGATCCAGAACGGCCTGACCATGGGCATCGTCAACGCCGGCCAGCTGGAAATCTACGACGAAATCCCGGCCAAACTGCGTGAAAAGGTCGAGGACGTGGTGCTCAACCGCACCCCGGAAGGCACCGACGCGCTGCTGGCGATTGCCGACGAATACAAGGGCGACGGCAGCGTCAAGGAAGCCGAGACCGAAGAGTGGCGCGGCTGGCCGGTCAACCAGCGCCTGGAACATGCACTGGTCAAGGGCATCACCGCCTACATCGTCGAAGACACCGAAGAATCGCGCCTGTCGTTCAAGCGCCCCATCGAGGTCATCGAAGGCCCGCTGATGGCGGGCATGAACACCGTGGGCGACCTGTTCGGTTCGGGCAAGATGTTCCTGCCACAGGTGGTGAAGTCGGCGCGGGTCATGAAACAGGCCGTGGCGCACCTGATCCCGTTCATCGAGCTGGAAAAAGGCGACAAGCCCGAGGCCAAGGGCAAGATCCTGATGGCCACGGTCAAGGGCGACGTGCACGACATCGGCAAGAACATCGTGGGCGTGGTGCTGGGCTGTAACGGCTATGACATCGTCGACCTGGGCGTGATGGTGCCGGCCGAGAAGATCCTGCAGGTGGCCCGCGAGCAGAAATGCGACATCATCGGCCTGTCCGGGCTGATCACGCCGTCGCTGGACGAAATGGTTCATGTGGCCCGCGAAATGCAGCGCCAGGACTTCCACCTGCCGTTGATGATCGGTGGCGCCACCACCTCCAAGGCGCACACGGCAGTGAAGATCGAGCCGCGCTACAGCAATGACGCGGTCATCTACGTCACCGACGCCTCGCGCGCCGTGGGCGTGGCGACGCAGTTGCTGTCCAGGGAACTCAAGCCGGCCTTCGTGGAGAAAACCCGCGAAGAGTACGTGCAGGTTCGCGAACGCACCTCGGCGCGCAGTTCACGCACCGAACGCCTGCCCTACGCGGCGGCGGTGGCCAACAAGCCCAAATTCGACTGGGCCGGCTACACCCCGGTCAAGCCGACTTTCACCGGCACCCGGGTGCTGGAAGACATCGACCTCAACGTGCTGGCCGAGTACATCGACTGGACACCGTTCTTCATTTCCTGGGACCTGGCCGGCAAATACCCGCGCATCCTCACCGACGAAGTGGTCGGCGAGGCGGCCACGGTGCTGTTTGCCGATGCCCGGGAGATGCTGCGCAAGCTGATCGACGAAAAGCTGATTCGTGCCCGCGCCGTGTTCGGCTTCTGGCCGGCCAACCAGGTCGATGACGACGACCTGGAAGTCTACGGCGACGACGGCCAGCCGATCGCGCGCCTGCATCACCTGCGCCAGCAGACCATCAAGCCCGATGGCAAGCCGAACCTGTCGCTGGCCGATTACATCGCGCCCAGGGACAGCGGCGTCACGGACCATATGGGTGGTTTTATCACCACCGCCGGCATCGGCGCCGAAGAAGTGGCCAAGGCCTATCAGGACAATGGCGACGACTACAACTCGATCATGGTCAAGGCCCTGGCCGACCGCCTGGCCGAAGCCTGCGCCGAGTGGCTGCACGAGCAGGTGCGCAAGGAGTACTGGGGTTATGCCGGCGACGAGCACCTGGACAACGAGGCGTTGATCCGCGAGCAGTACACCGGCATTCGCCCGGCCCCCGGCTACCCGGCCTGCCCGGACCACACTGAAAAAGGCACGCTGTTTACCCTGCTCGATCCGCTGCCGGTGGATGCGGCGCCGCTGACCGCCGGTCGCAGCGGCGTGTTCCTGACCGAGCACTACGCCATGTTCCCGGCCGCCTCGGTCAGCGGCTGGTACTTCGCCCACCCGCAGGCGCAGTACTTTGCCGTGGGCAAGGTCGACAAGGATCAGGTCGACAGCTACACCGCACGCAAGCACCAGCCGCTGAGCGTCACCGAGCGCTGGCTGGCCCCGATCCTGGGTTACGACGAGTAAAACGCCGGCCAGCACAGGCACCTGCCGTCGCCTCGCGCGGCGATGGGTGCCTGATGGGGCTACCCTGCGTAACACATGCTTGCGCAGGTCAAGCCCATGAACCGCTCACCTGATAAACCCAGGCCTCCCACCCTCTGGCAGATGCTGTGCAGTGTCGCGGCCGCAGCGCTGGGGGTGCAAAGCAGCAAGAACCGCGAGCGCGACTTCAGCCACGACAAGCCCTGGCATTTCATTGTGCTGGGCATCGGCTTTACCCTGGTGTTCGTGCTCGGCCTGCTATTGATCGTGCGCCTGGTGCTTTACTTCATGGTTTGAGGGGCGGGCAACATATGCCGCAGGGTAAAGGGTGAGTCTTCGGCCGTGTCCGGCTTCTGGAAGGCGTGCGGATCAATCCGGTAGCGATCGACCCTGGCGGCGTCCAGAAAACGTGCAGTGTCCTCGGGCTCGACCAGTTGCAGTACACGGATCTTTCGCTCCCCCAAGAACGCGGCGCCTTCATGGCCGGCCTGGCCGTGCTCGTAATCATTGAGCAGCACCAGTGCCCAGCCGCCCAGGGTGAAGTGACCGCTGGCCACCACGCTCAGGCGGCCGTCGAGTTGCGCCTGCAATGACGCCGGGGTGCCATTGATGGCACTGAACAGCACATCCTTGCCGGGCACGCCGCCGATTTCGGTCAGGGCATCCATCGCGCCAAAGGCCATTTGCTCATTGGCCGACCAGATCAGCGACACATCCGGGTAGCGCTTGAGCAAAGTGCGCGCCTGTTCCAGCGCCCGGTCGCGGCGCCAGACACCGAGTACCACTTGGCGCAAGCGCACCTGAGGGTGTTCGGCCACCGCACGGCGCATGCCTTGTTCACGCAGCTGTGACACCGGCGTGGCATCGGTGCCGGAGAAGGCCAGCATGTCGATGAACTGGCCGGGCGCGATGGGCGGGTGCAGGCTGATCAGGCGCTGGGCGGTGAGGTAACCACCCTCCTCGTCGTTGCCGACCAGACTGCCCAGGCGGTTCGGGTACCGCGTGGCCAGATCGCCCAGAATGCGCACCTGGTCAGCGGTCAGAATGTTATTGACCGCGAACAGCTTGACCCCGCTGCCTTCGGACAGGCGCAGGATTTCCGGCGCCACATTGAGCTCGTTGGAGAACATCAGGTAATCGGGGCGTGGGTCGCTCTTGAGGGCTTTTCTGGCCAGCTCGATCAGGGTGCGGGTGTCGCGGTCGGAGAAGGCCACGGTCAGTTGCATGCCCGTGGCCTCGGCAGCGGCCTGCATGACCCTGGCGTAGCTGTTCCAGTACCCGTCCGACTCAGGCCCGGGACTGAGAAACACCACCGATGCCGCACTGACCGTACAGCACCACAGCCCGCAGCCGAGCCCGCCTACCATTGCCAGTGCCTTGACCCACCTGCCTGTCATGTCATCCGAAGCCTTGAACGCTTGCCTGATTGCGTACCGGCCGATTGCTCTTTGGGTACCTGCACAACTCAAGGGTATCGGCTGTAACCTGTGAAAACTGGAGCGGCGCTGGCGTTTAAATCAGTGCAGGCCTCGCAAGGCACGGCATCACTGGCCGCTGACCCAGAACACAGCAGCGCCTACCACCAGCAGAATCAGGAAAAAGATGGCCCAGGCGTCTACGGCACTGTCGGATTTTCCGCCTTTGGAAGGGTTGCGCATGGCATCGCCTCTTGTCGGTTTCAGGGGTGATTGCTCACCGGGCTGCACCTGCAACCCCGGGATTACACCCAGTAAAGCCGAGCCTTGACCCTGCTTCAAGCAAGGGTATGGATCGAGGCGACGGGCATTATCGCTTTTAGCGATTTGCTTATATATAAACATCACTTTTACCGATAACGGCAAGCTGGTATCTTCGCCACCGCTCCGCAGGGAGTAGCGCGACCGTGCGCGCAGAATTGTCCAGATGATGCCGGCGCCAGGACAGCAAAACCACCTGAATGTGGCGCACCCGGCAACCTGGCATCATCACCGAAGCCTGAGAACAGGACTTATATGTACGTATACGACCAATACGATCAGCAGATCATCGAGGACCGCGTAAAGCAGTTCCGGGATCAGACCCGACGCTACCTGGCAGGGGAACTGAGCGAAGAAGAGTTTCGCCCGCTGCGCCTGCAGAATGGCCTGTATGTCCAGCGTTTCGCACCCATGCTGCGGGTGGCCGTGCCTTACGGTCAGCTGACGTCGCGGCAGATGCGCATGATGGCCAAAATCGCCCGCGACTACGATAAAGGCTACGCGCACATCAGCACCCGCCAGAACGTGCAGTTCAACTGGCCGGCGCTGGAAGACGTGCCGGACATCCTGGCAGAACTGGCCACCGTGCAGATGCACGCGATCCAGACCAGCGGCAACTGCCTGCGCAACGTCACCACCGACCAGTTCGCTGGCGTGGCCGCCGATGAAGTGGTCGATCCGCGCCCCTGGTGCGAGATCATCCGTCAGTGGACCACCTTCCACCCCGAATTCGCCTACCTGCCGCGCAAGTTCAAGATTGCAGTCAACGGTTCGGCCAGCGACCGGGTGGCCATCGAAGTCCACGACATCGGCCTGGAGCCGGTGCGCAACGACGCCGGCGACCTGGGCTTTCGCGTGCTGGTCGGCGGCGGCCTGGGCCGCACGCCGGTGGTCGGCTCCTTCATCAATGAGTTCCTGCCATGGCAGGACCTGTTGAGCTACCTGGACGCCATCCTGCGGGTGTACAACCGCTATGGCCGTCGCGACAACAAGTACAAGGCGCGCATCAAGATCCTGGTGAAGGCCCTGACGCCCGAGGTCTTCGCCGAGAAGGTCGAGGCCGAGATGGCTCACCTGCGCGGCGGCTCGACCACCCTGACCGAAGCCGAACTGCAGCGCGTGGCCAGGCACTTCATCGACCCCGACTACAAGGCCCTGGACAACCAGGACGCGCAACTGGCCGCCCTGGACGCCGAGCATGCAGGCTTTGCCCGCTGGCGCCAGCGCAACACCACCGCGCACAAGAAGCCCGGTTATGTGGCCGTGACTCTGTCGCTCAAGCCGACCGGCGTTGCCCCGGGTGATGCGACCGACAAGCAGCTCGATGCCATCGCCGACCTGGCCGACCGCTACAGTTTCAGCCAGTTGCGCACCTCCCACGAGCAGAACGTGATTCTGGCCGACGTCGAGCAGGCGCGCCTGTTCGAGCTATGGGGCGAGCTGCGTGACAACGGCTTTGCCACGCCGAACATCGGCCTGCTGACCGACATCATCTGCTGCCCGGGCGGTGATTTCTGCTCGCTGGCCAACGCCAAGTCGATCCCGATCGCCGAATCCATCCAGCGTCGCTTCGACGACCTGGACTATCTGTTCGACATCGGCGAGCTGGACCTGAACATTTCCGGTTGCATGAACGCCTGCGGTCACCACCACGTCGGCCATATCGGCATTCTGGGCGTGGACAAGAAAGGTGCCGAGTTCTATCAGGTATCGCTTGGCGGCAGTGCCAGCCGTGACGCGAGCCTGGGCAAGATCCTGGGCCCGTCCTTCGCCCAGGAAGCGATGCCGGATGTGATCGAGAAGCTGATCAACGTGTACATCGAGAAACGTACCGAAGACGAGCGCTTCATCGACACCTATCAACGTATTGGCATCGACCCTTTCAAGGAGCGCGTCTATGCAGCGAATCATTAAGAACAACGAAGTCATCGATGAAACCTGGCACTTGCTGCCCAAGGACACGACCTTCGACAGCCTGTCCAATTGCGACGACCTGATCGTGCCGCTTGCGCTGTGGCGCGAGCACGGTCATGCCTTGAAAGCCCGTGACGGCGGCCTGGGCGTGTGGCTGGACAGCGACGAGGAAGCCGAGGAAATCGGTGATGACGTCGATCAGTTCCAGGTCATTGCCCTGAACTTCCCGGCCTTCACCGACGGTCGCAGCTACTCCAATGCCCGTCTGTTGCGCGACCGCTACGGCTACAAGGGCGAGCTGCGGGCCATTGGCGACGTGCTGCGCGACCAGTTGTTCTACCTGCGCCGTTGCGGGTTCGATGCCTTCGCCATCCGCGCTGACAAAGACCCCTACGAAGCACTGGAAGGCCTGAAGGATTTCTCGGTGACCTACCAGGCCGCCACCGACGAACCGCTGCCGCTGTTCCGTCGCCGCTGACACCAGCATGAATGAAAAAAGCCCGGCTCTGCATGGAGACCGGGCTTTTTCATGAGTTATGCATGTGCTTGGGCAAGATGGCATTCGCGACCGTGGGTTGCTCCTACGGACCTTGCATGGACGTGCAGACTCCAGGCTTGTGCACGACTCTGCAGGAGCGACCACCGGTTGCGAAAAGCCGTTCCTACGACCAGAAACGCTGCTGGGTCAGGCGGCCCCACCATTTGATCGCCAGGCTGTCGGCCGAGGCGGCGGCGGCCATGCCGACGCGCTCCTGCAGACTCTTGCGCTGGGCGTAGTGCAAATGGAAAACATCGGCGGTCCTGGCCTTGTCTGACAGGTATTCGTCACTGGTCTTGAGTTCATCGACCAGTTGCTTGTCCAGTGCGGCCATGCCCAGCCAGACTTCACCGGTGGCCACTTCGTCGATGCTCAACTGCGGCCGGTAGCTGGCCACGAAGCCCTTGAACAGGTCATGGGTGATTTCCAGGTCCTGCTGGAATTTCTCCCGGCCTTTCTGGGTGTTTTCGCCAAATACGGTCAGGGTGCGTTTGTATTCGCCGGCAGTCAGCACTTCAAAATCAATGTCATGCTTCTTGAGCAGGCGGTTGACGTTGGGCAACTGCGCCACCACGCCGATCGAGCCGAGGATGGCAAATGGCGCACTGATGATGCGGTCACCGATGCAGGCCATCATGTAGCCGCCACTGGCCGCCACCTTGTCAATGCACACGGTCAGCGGAATGCCCGCCTGACGGATGCGCGCCAGCTGTGAGGACGCCAGGCCATAGCTGTGCACCAGGCCGCCGCCGCTTTCCAGACGCAGCACTACTTCGTCCTTGTCGGTGGCCAGGGTCAACAACGCGGTGATTTCATGGCGCAGGCTCTCGGTGGCGGACGCCTTGATATCACCGTTGAAATCCAGCACATAGACCCGCGCCTTGGGCTCGGCCTGCTTCTTGTCCTTTTTCAGGGCCTTGGCCTGCTCCTTGCGCAGCGCCTTGAGGCGCGTCTTGTCGAGCAGCGAACCTTCCAGGCGCTCACGCAGCCCTTTATAGAAGTCGTTGAGGCGCGTGACCTGCAGTTGCCCGGCGGGACGGGCGCGCCCCTTGCTGCGCATGGCGGCGATGGCGACCAGCACGACCACGATGGCAATCACCAGCGTCACGGTCTTGGCCAGAAAGCTGGCGTATTCAGCAACAAAATTCACGGACACTCCTCGATAACCTGGCGCTCTTCATTCAAGAACGCGATGGCCCAGCATACCGAGCAGGCCCGCTGACCACCAGTACAGAGCATGCCAGCCAGGTTTAAACGACTAATTCAAACAGACGTATGATTTGCGGTTGACAGGCACACGGCATCCTCATAACCTCGCCTGCACCTGCACATTGCGGGACGTTGCCGACGGCACCCTTTTCCATCGGCACCCCATGCACGCAGACCCTCATCTATAAGGATCGACCCATGACCTCAGTAGCCGATGCAGTCCAAGCCATGAAAGCCAAATTCAATCCTGCCGCCGCCACCGGCCTGGACCTGGTATTCGGTTTCAATATCACCGACGAAGACAAGCACTACGCGCTGATCGTCAAGGACGGTACCTGTGAACTGCAGGAAGGCGAGAATCCGGACGCCAACGTCACGCTGGTGATGGACAGCGAGACCCTCAAGGGTATCGTCAGCGGCGAGACCGACGGCATGCAGGCTTTCATGGGCGGCAAGCTGCGCACCGAAGGCGACATGATGCTGGCCATGAAGCTGAGCGAACTGTTTCCGGTCTGATCCTGGAACCATCCCCCGCCTGCCCCCCAAAAACCGAAGCCTGCGTGCTTCGGTTTTTTTTGCCTGCTTGCTGACCCAGGAGTTTCCGATGTCCAGAACCACCCTGTTCGACCTCGATGGCAAGATCGCCCTGGTGTCCGGTGCCAGTCGTGGCATTGGCGAGGCCATCGCCCGGCTGCTGGCCAGCCAGGGCGCCCACGTGATCGTCTCCAGCCGCAAGCTCGCGGCCTGCCAGCAGGTGGCCGATGAGATCATTGCCGACGGTGGCAAGGCCAGTGCGTTGGCGTGCCATATCGGTGAAGCCGCGCAGATCGAAGAGGTCTTCGCCGAAATCCGTGCACGCTTTGGCCGGCTGGACATTCTGGTCAACAACGCCGCGACCAACCCGCAGTTCTGCCACATCCTGGACACCGATCCCGGCGCCTTCCAGAAAACCGTGGACGTGAACATTCGCGGCTACTTCTTCATGTCGGTACAGGCCGGGCGACTGATGCGCGAGCATGGCGGTGGCAGCATCATCAACGTGGCTTCCATCAACGGTGTTTCGCCTGGCGAATTCCAGGGCATTTACTCAGTGACCAAGGCCGCCGTGATCAACATGACCAAGGCTTTTGCCAAGGAATGCGCACCGTTCGGCATTCGCTGCAATGCCTTGTTGCCGGGGCTGACCGACACCCGCTTTGCCTCGGCACTGGTCAACGACGCGGCCATTCTCAAGACCGCGCTGGCCCGCATCCCGCTCAAGCGCGTGGCGGCACCGCAGGAAATGGCCGGTGCCGTGCTGTACCTGGCCAGCGCTGCCTCCAGCTACACCACGGGTGCCATCCTGAATGTCGACGGTGGCTTCCTGTCCTGAGCCAAAACCAACAGACAAGAATTTAATTTCCATCAATTAAAAATTCAGAATATATTTTCCGCATAACAACAATGTCTATCAGGAGACTGTCATGCGGAAAACTTCCACCCACGGCCAGGCCGAGGTCGGTATCGGTCTGATCGGCACCGGCTTCATGGGCCGCGCCCATGCGCTGGCGTTTCATAGCGCCCGCGCAGCCCTGGACTTGCCGGTGCGCATTCGCCTGGCAGCCCTGGCCGATGCCGACAGTGCACGCGCCGAGCAGTGCGCACAGGCCTGGAGCTTCGATCACAGTCACAGTGACTGGCAGCAACTGGTGCAAGACCCCGAGGTCCAGGTGGTGGCCATCACCACGCCCAACCATCTGCATTTTCCCATGGCCATGGCCGCCATTGCCGCCGGCAAGGCGGTGTACTGCGAAAAGCCCCTGGCCGTCAGCCTGGAGCAGGCCAATGAAATGCACCTGGCCGCCAAGGCCGCCGGCGTGGTGACCCAGGTGGGCTACAACTACCAGCACAACCCCATGATCGGCCTGGCCCGGGAGATGATCCGGGCCGGTGAGCTGGGTGAGATCATCAGTTTTCAGGGCGAGTTCTGCGAAGACTTCATGGGCGATGCCGCCTCACCCTGGTCGTGGCGTTGCGAGGCGGCGCATGCCGGCGGTGCCCTGGCCGACCTGGGCAGTCACCTGCTGGCCATGGCCCGTTACCTGCTGGGCGATGTCGAGGCGGTGTGTGCCGACGCCAGTACCGTGCATGCCAAGCGACCGGCCAGTGCCGGCAGCGCTGAACTGCGCGCCATCGCAGTGGACGACCAGACCCACGCCCTGCTGCGCTTCGCCAGCGGTGCGCGTGGCGCGATCAGCACCAGTTGGCTCAAGCACGGCTACAAGAACCACCTGAGCTTCGAAATCAGCGGCACTCGCGGCACGCTGGCCTTCGACCAGGAGCGTCTGAACGAATTGCGCCTGTACCGCCCCGGCAACCCGGGCCGAGATGGCTTCCAGCGCATCCTGGCCGGCCCGACACAGGCAGGTTATGCCGCCTTCTGCCCGGCACCGGGCCATCAACTGGGTTACAACGAACTCAAGGCGCTGGAAGTGCGCGATCTGATCCTGGCCGTGGCCGGCCTTGAGCACCAAGGCCCTGACTTTACCGAAGCTTGGCAGGTCGAGCGGCTGGCCAGTGCAATCCGGCTGGCCGCCCGCGAACAGCGCTGGGTGGCGCTGGGCGAAATCTGAGGTCTGACAACCGGCAGCGATGACGGTAGAATGCGCGGCCTTCGGGCAGCCATTCTGCCCCCCTGCCGAACAAGTCCTCCGCCATGCCCTTTGAACTCAGTGTCGAACCCACGACCCTTGCCATTCTCGCCGTCGTCGCTTTCGTGGCCGGCTTTATCGATGCCATCGCCGGCGGTGGTGGCCTGCTCACCACACCGGCCTTGATGACCGCCGGCCTGCCGCCGCATCTGGTGCTGGGCACCAATAAACTGTGTGCCACCTTTGGTTCGGCCACTGCCAGTTTTACCTATTACCGGCGCAAACTGTTCGATCCCGGACAATGGAAACCGGCGTTGTTCGGTACCGCCGCGGGTGCCTTGATCGGTGCTATTGTCGCTCATTACCTGCCGGCCGAATGGATCAACCAGATGTTGCCGGTGGTGGTGTTCGCCTGCGGCATCTACCTGCTGTTCGGCGGCACGCCGAAGGCGCCGCTGCTCAGCGATGCGCCGATCAAGCAAGGTCGCCAGTTACCACAAGGGCTGGGCCTGGGATTTTATGACGGTATAGCCGGCCCTGGCACAGGCGCTTTCTGGACCGTCAGCACCCTGCTGCTCTACCCCGTCGACCTGGTCAAGGCCAGCGGCGTGGCGCGCAGCATGAACTTTGTCAGCAATGCCGCGGCGCTGTCGGTGTTTGCGTTCTCCGGCCAGGTCGATGTGGTGATCGGCGTCAGCATGGGCCTGGCGGTGATGCTGGGTGCCTATTTTGGTGCCGGCACCGCGATCAAGGGCGGGGCCAGGTTCATCCGCCCGGTGTTCATCACCATGGTATTGCTACTCACTGTCCGACTGGCCTGGCAGCACTGGTTCGGGGGCGCCTGAGCGGCGCGCCAGGTACAACTCGATCAGATGCCGGGCAATCGAGCGGCTGGCCGGCAGCGGCGGCATGTCGTGGATGCTGAACCAGCGGGCATCCTCGATCTCGTCGGCTTGAGGCACGATGTCGCCACTTTCATATTCGGCATGAAACCCCAGCATCATCGAGTGCGGGAACGGCCAGCACTGGCTGCCCACGTACTGAATGTTGCGGATCCGCACCTGCACTTCTTCCATCACCTCGCGGCGCACGCAATCCTCGGCCGACTCCCCCGGCTCGGCAAATCCGGCCAGGGTGCTGTAGACCCCGGTCACGAAGCGCGGCGAACGGGCCAGCAGCACCTCGTCACCGCGGGTGATCAACACGATCATGCTCGGGGAAATACGCGGATAGAAACGCAGGTTGTCGTCGGTGCAGTACATCGCCCGCTCGCCAGGCACCTGCACCGTCGGCTTGCCGCACGCGCCACAGAAACGATGTTCCCGGAACCAGGTGGCGATCTGTGCGGCATAGCCCAGCTTCTGGTAGACGGCGTAATCGCCCTCGAGCATGAACTGGCGCAGGCCCTGCCAGGCCAGGCCTTCGACCTCTACCGGGTGCTGCAGCACCCAGACATATATAGGCTCCCCCTCGAAATGGCCGATACCGTGCTCGCCCAACAGCGGCAGGTCGAGGCTGGCCAGCCATTGCCGGGAAAACAGCACCCCTTGCTCGCCCAGCAGGAAACCCTGGGGGCTGTACACCACGGCGCGCCCGCCCGGGGTTTTAGGGTCCAGCACGGCAGTGGTCCAACGGCGTGTCATGCAGTAACTCCTGTGTGAACCGGGCTCAATCGTCGAACACCGGCTTTTGCTTGCTCATCGAAGCCATCATGGCCAGCTTGAGATCGGCTGATTGCAGCATGGACGCGTTCCAGATAGCAACGTGTTCCAGGCCATCATCGATGCGATGGTCGCGCATGTAGTCGATCATGCGCTTGCTGCCTTCGATGGCAATCGGTGATTTTTGTGCGATCTGCCGCGCAATGGCCAGTACCCCGTCCAGCAATTGCGCATGATCGTCGTAGACCCGATTGACCAGGCCGACCTGTACGGCCTCCTGTGCGTGAACGCTGCGCCCGGTGTAGGCCAGCTCTCGCAGCAGGCCATCACCGATGATACGTGGCAAGCGTTGCAGGGTGCCGACATCGGCTGCCATGCCCATGTCGATTTCACGAATGGCGAACTGCGCATCAACGGCGGCATAGCGCATGTCGCAGGCGGCAATCAGATCGACCCCGGCGCCCAGGCAGTATCCCTGCACGGCTGCCAGCACCGGCTTGCGGCATTGAGCAACGGCTGTGAACGAGGCCTGCATCTGCTCGATCTTGCGCCGCAGCAGACGCGCATTGCGCCCGGCATCAGGCCCCAGCTCGCTGGCCACCGCGCCCAGCAGGGCCAGGTCGATACCGGAGGAAAAGTGCTTGCCGGCCCCGCTGATGACCACCGCGCGGATGCCGTCGTGCTCATCGATCCATTGGAAAATCGCCCTGATCTCGTGCCAGAACGCCGCGTTCATGGCATTGAGCTTGTCAGGGCGATTGATCTGCACATGAGCGACCTGCTCATGCAACTGGACGATGAAGGCTTGATAGTCGGACACGGCAGGTTCCTTTGCGTACGGGACTGAGCGCCGGACTATAACAAGCCTGCCGCCAGCGTCGTAAGGCGGCGCAAGTGCCATTTGCCGGACCGGCCTGGCGTCCACCAACCTTTCGGCACAATCCCAAAAAGTCCGAAACGGCCGCTACCTGACCCCGGACCCGATCAACCTCGCCGGCGGACTGAACACCTACCAGTACGTGCCCGACCCGACGGCGTGGGTTGACCCGCTTGGACTTGCAAATGTCCCAGGCGGATGTCCGGGCGGGAAAAGCGGTCCAGCGGCGGGAAGAGATTGAAAAACGCACCGAAGCCAACGCCAACGATGTGTGCATGACGATGAGAAACGGTACAACCTGCCTACCATCGGTAAAACATGGCTCGAGATTCCGGATGCGGTGATGAGGCAGCGGGCGATTGATGGGACAGCCCCAATCACAGGAAAAAGACCTTGAAAACCCAGACTTCGATTTGCGCCTCTATTTGACAACGACGATGAGGACGATTACACAAGCTGCGCCTGGAACTCAGAAGAAATCGACAGCCCTCGTGGCTTTTTTGAAGACATCTACAGAGTCGCCTGTGACGTGTGGAAAGAAGACATTGAAAAAGCAGAATCAGAAAATCAATAACCCCTGTAAATGACCGGGCGCAAGATAACCGACAGCACACCGTCAAAGAGGAAAAAATGCTGGAGACCCTCATACCCAAGGCCGTCTGGTGGGGGCTGGATGGCCAGGGCTACACCGAGATCGGCCAGGAAATTTCTGATCCGGACAGTGGCAGCCGGACGTGGATCATGATTTACGCCCTCTACAAACCTGTCTTTTTCGAACGACCGGCGCATCTCTATCATGAATTCATAACCCGCCTGCTCGGGCACAGGTATGGCGTATTCATCATTGAAATCCCCTGCGCCAGGCTCGGCGAATACGACAACCTGTATGCCGAGGATATCCGGGTGCTTTTCGCCAAGGGGGCAGACAGCGAAGAGGATCTGCGCGCGATAATAGAGGACTGCAAGGTCGACCCCGGTCTCTTCACCTACCCGTGGCGCTGTCACTATCCGCTATGAGGAACAGGAACCCCTTGGAAATGACGAAACCCTGATCTCACAGATAATCACCGAACCAGAATTCGACCGCCTCTTCATTGACGCCATCCCTGCCCGTCCAGAAGTCCACCGGATAACTCCAGTCCGAGGAGTGACTTTTCCTCGGCGCAAGGCCGATGTAGGTGTAGTGATGGACGAACCCTTTGTGCTCAGGGGTTTCCAGCACCCCCAGATGCCCCAGTAAATCGAGCAAGGCGCGGGACTGTTCTTTATCCATGCCGATGCCCGGAATCGCCCTGAGCTTTTTCTCCAGGGTCACCGGCCTGTCCTGAAGATCGGCGGTCCGCAACACCGACAAGACGTTCTTCAACATGGAAACTGACTGTACGGCGGGCACAGCGGTCTTGTTGTGCTCCTTCAGGAACACATACAACTGTTCAGGCGCTCCGCTGTAGGTGGCTCCGACCGAGTAGCGCGCCAGGTTGCACAGGGTAAAGTCGCGGCTTCTGCTCTTGAACACCCCGCAGACATTACATTGAATGCCGTGGGTCGATGCAAAACCATGCGCCGGAAAGTTGAGCATGATGACATACGCCGACAATGCGGCTCTTTTTTGCGCCTGGCCGGTTTCCAGGCCTATCAGAAAAGACGCCACGACCGAGGCCTGGTCAGCGATGCCTTTCTCATGGAACAGTTTTTTGATCAACTCATCGTGCGTCAGGTCTTCGGCCGGCACGATCATGCCGTTAGCGTGCAAGAGGCCGATCAACCCAGGGTCGGTCATGGCGGCCAACGAGCCACTTCGATAGTAGTGTTTTATGGCCTTGTTCAACTTGCGGTCCATGGTGCTCTTTACCTTAAACGACGATCAATTTGTCACCGGCATAGCCCACCGGCCAATGCCCCAGGCAATACACCGCCACCACCCTTTCCCAACGATGCCCCAGACCTGAATGGCGCTCGGTCACATGCTGCCTGAAGGCAAAGCCGATCGCGTTTTTCGCGGCCAGGCTGAAGTCATGTTGGTCGACGATGAATGCGCGCCTGTCGACGTTTTTCATCGCCTTCATCACCGCCCTGGTGACTGTCAGCCGGCGTTCGACCAGGGCTGCGTCGGGCGTGTCCAGTCTGTAGAAGGGATCGTGCTGGGTCGGTGATGTCGGCAGCCATTCAACGTGCGGGTAACCGTCCTTCAAGGATGCCGCAGTGGGCGCTGTGAACACCTCGCGCAGCGTATCGACATAAATCAGATCATCCGCTTGCGCCGTGCGCTTTCCCATGGCCGAAAAGAAATGACTTTTCTCTATTTCAGCCAGTATTGCATCGATAGGCATACTGGATTTCCACCTCGTTATTACGCCATGCTCGCTTATATGGCAAAAGCGCCGGGCAAGACGCTTCATCCCATGTGCAACGGGAAAAAGCCTGCCGCTGCACACCCGTTGTCCAGTCCGGGTCTAGACTGGTAAAACGTCCGAAAATTGCCCTCCATACTGCAAAAACTCTGAACCCGGCCCCCTCTTTCGAGGTCCAGTATCTGGACACTGCGGCAATTGGCCAGACGCCAGAACCCATGTCCTGTTTTCCCACATGAGGGTTTTCATTGACTACATCCAAGGCAGCAACCGGTATCGAAGGGCTGGATGACATCCTGAGCGGCGGGTTCTCCCGCGGTCATGTGTTTCTGGTCGAAGGTGAGCCTGGTACAGGCAAGACCACCGTGGCGCTGAAGTTCTTGATGACTGGCGCGCAAGCGGGTGAGTCGTGCCTGTACATCACGCTATCGGAGACAGAGCGTGAGCTGCGCGACAGTGCCCGCTCCCATGGCTGGGAGCTGGATGAGCACATCCATGTGTATGAACTGACACCACCGGAGAGCCTGCTCAGTGCCGAGCAGCAGCAAAGCCTGCTGTATTCCTCGGACCTGGAACTGGGCGAGACGATTGCCAAGCTGTTCGAGGCGGTCGAGCGCACCCGCCCTACACGGGTGGTGATCGACAGCCTTTCGGAGATTCGCCTGCTGGCGCAAAGCTCCTTGCGTTACCGTCGCCAGGTACTGGCGATGAAGCACTATTTTGCGCGCTTCGACACAACCGTGCTGTTGCTCGACGACCTGACCACCGACACGCTGGACAAGACCGTGCACAGTGTGGCCCACGGGGTGATTCGCTTGCAGGAAATGACACCGGCCTACGGTGGCGAGCGGCGACGGTTGAAAATCATCAAGTACCGCGGCCAGAAATACCGTGGCGGCTTTCACGACTTCACCATCCTCGAAGGCGGCGTGCAGGTGTTCCCGCGCCTGGTGGCCGCCGAGCATCGCAACCTGTATGAGCGCCGCCAGTACAGCAGTGGCATTGCCGAGCTGGATGGATTGCTCGGGGGCGGTGTCGACAGCGGCTCCAGTACCCTGGTGCTGGGCCCGGCCGGTACGGGCAAGTCGCTTATTTCCCTGGTGTTTGCGGTACAGGCCATGGCCCGTGGCGAACGCGTCGGGCTGTTTGTCTTCGATGAAGAACTGGGCTTGCTGTATGCACGCATGCAAGCGATGGGCATCGATCTGCAGGCGTTTCAGGACAGCGGTCAGCTATGGGTCGAGCAGGTGGATGCAGCGGAACTGTCGCCGGGCGAGTTTTCCCATCGGGTTCGGCATTGCGTGGACAAGCAACAGATCAAGACCGTGATCATCGACAGCCTCAACGGCTATCAGGCGGCCATGCCGGAAGAAAATGCCCTGGTGCTGCATATGCACGAGCTGTTGCTGTACCTTAACCGCCAGGGCGCCTCGACCTTCATGACCGTGGCCCAGCATGGGCTGGTGGGCGACATGCGCGCGCCGGTCGATATCACTTACCTGGCCGACACCGTCATCCTGTTGCGTTACTTCGAGGCGCTGGGCAAAGTACGCCGGGCCGTTTCGGTGATCAAGAAGCGCACCGGCGCCCACGAAACCACGATCCGCGAGTACCGTATCAGCGACAAAGGCTTGCGCATCGGGGCACCTTTGCATGATTTTCAGGGTGTGCTGCGTGGCGTGCCCAGCTACCGAGGCGATGGGCAACCCCTGTTGCAGGATGATGAGACGTGATACCAGCTTTTTCCGAACGGGCAATCATCCTGGCCCCCCAGGGCCGCGACAGTCAGATCGCCTCGGCGATTCTCAACGAAGCCGGGCTGCGCACAAAAGTCGCCAGGGATACCACTGAACTGGTCAGGGAGCTGAACATCGGTGCAGGGTTGGCCATCATTGCCGACGAAGCCCTGCGCGGTACTGATTTCAACCCTTTGCTCAACCTGCTGGCCAGTCAACCGGCCTGGTCCGACCTGCCGGTGGTCTTGCTCACCCGGCATGGCGGCCCGGACCAGAACCCATCGACCCGGCTGGGCACCCTGCTGGGCAATGTGACCTTCCTGGAGCGCCCGTTTCACCCGATGACCCTGGTCACGCTGGTAAAGACCGCCGTGCGTGGCCGGCGCCGTCAATATGAGGCGCGGGCGCGCATGGAAGACCTGCTGGAGGGCGAAAGGCGCTTGCAGAACGCCCTCACCGCCGGGCGCCTGGGATCGTGGCAACTGGAAGCCGAGTTTCTGACCCTGACCTGTTCGGCCATCAGCAAGGCCCACTACGGGCTCGATGAAAATGCCACGTTTGGCTATGAGGACTGGCTGGCTTCGGTCTATGCCGCCGACCAGCCGCGCATGCAATCGGCCTTGCAGCGCAGCCTGGACACCGGCGTCGACTTCATTATCGAATACCGCAACCTGTGGCCCGACGGCTCGCTCAACTGGGTCGATGTGCGTGCCCGGGCCATTTATGGCAAAAGCGGCCAGGTCATTGCCCTGGTCGGCGTCACCTCCGACATCAGCGAGCGCAAGCAGGCCGAAGCCGAGCTGCGACGGCTCAACGAGACCCTCGAACAACAGGTCGAAGAGCGCACCTCGCAATTGCGGCACAACGAGGAGGTGCTGCGCCAGTCACAGAAAATGGAAGCGGTGGGCCAACTCACCGGCGGCATCGCCCATGACTTCAACAACATGCTGACCGGCATCATCGGTAGCCTCGAGCTGATGCGCCGGCGCATCGCTCGCGGGCGGGTCGATGACCTCGACAACCTGATCGACCTGGGCGTGACTTCGGCCAACCGTGCTGCCGCCCTCACCCACCGGCTGCTGGCTTTTTCCCGGCGTCAGTCACTCGACTCAAGGCCGGTGGAAATGAACCACCTGGTCAAGGCCATGGACGAACTGATCCTGCGCAGCCTGAGCGAAAGCATTCATCTGGACATGCGCCTGGACACTGACCTGTGGACGGCTGAAGCCGATCCCAACCAGCTTGAAAGCGCCCTGCTCAACCTGGTGCTCAATGCCCGCGACGCCATGCCCGGTGGCGGCCTGCTGCGCGTCGAGACGCGCAACGAGCGGCTGGAGCGCAGCTTTACCGATGCGCACGAGAACCTGCTGCCGGGCGACTACGTGCTGCTCAGTGTCAGCGACACCGGCTGCGGCATGCCGGAAAACGTGGTCAGTCGCGCGTTCGATCCCTTTTTCACGACCAAGCCGATCGGCCAGGGCACCGGCCTTGGCCTGTCGATGATCTATGGCTTCAGCAAGCAATCGCGTGGCCACGTGATGATCGACAGCGAGGTGGGCCGTGGCACCACGGTCAAACTCTACCTGCCCCGCCATCAGGGCGTGCAGGAAGATGAGCAGATGACTTTCCAGAGCAACGCCACCTTTGCCAAGGCCGGCGAAACCGTGTTGATCGTCGAGGACGATCCGGCTGTGCGCACCCTGGTCAGCGAAGTGCTCAGTGAGCTGGGTTATGCCTTTATCGAAGCGGCCGACGGCCAGAGCGCCGTGCCGCTGCTGCAGTCAGCGACACGCATCGATCTGCTGATCAGTGATGTAGGGCTGCCAGGCATGAACGGTCGGCAACTGGCCGAGATCGCCCGGCAGTTGCGCCCGGGCCTGAAAGTGCTGTTCATCACCGGTTACGCCGAGCATGCTGCCGTGCGTGCTGATTTTCTGGGCAGCGATATGCAGATGATCACCAAACCCTTTGCGTTCGACCACCTGACCTCGAAAGTGCGGGAGATGATCGAAGCCTGACAGCGTCAGGCCGCAGGATCAGGCCAGCAGGGACTCGATCTGGGAGTGCAGGGTTTCCATGGTGAAGGGCTTGGCCAGGATGGGCGCCCTGGAGGCGATGGGGCTGCCGGAGTCGACGATCTCCGCCGGGTAGCCGCTGATGAAAATCACCTTCAGGTCCGGGCGCAGCTTGACGGCAGGCTCGGCAATCATCACCCCCGAAATGCCGCCCGGCAGGCGGTAATCGGTGATCATCAGGTCCAGGTGCGGTCGCGTGGCCAATATTTCGAAGGCCTGCTCGCCATTTTCGGCCTGCAGCACACGATACCCCACGCCCGACAGGTAGTCGGCCAGCAGCATCATGATCAGGGGTTCGTCTTCAACGATCAGTACAACGTCTTGGGCATCAGCGCTCATGGAACGGCCTTCAATCTTCTAATAGCTGCCAATACGACCACGGCATGCACGGGAGGTTGCGCGAAATGCAGGACAATTCGTGCGTTGCTGGAATTTATCGTCATCAGGGTCACGCCGGCACTTGCAAGGGCAGGCGCACGATGAAGGTCGACCCCTTGCCCTCTTCGCTTTCGACCAGAATCCGGCCGCCGTGAGCCATGACAATCTGCTCGGAAATGAACAGCCCCAGGCCCAGCCCGGCCACGGCATGATTGGCCGTGACCCGCTCGAACTGCTGGAAGATCCGCTTCTGGTTGGCCTCGCAAATCCCTATGCCGTGGTCAATGACCTCGATGCACGCCTGCTGCTGATCGGCGTCGGCATACACCCGGACTTCGACCGGCTTGCCGGCACCGTAGCGCAAGGCATTGGTCAACAGGTTCACAATGACCTGCTCGATGCGAAATTCGTCCCACACGCCAATCACCGGCTGTTCGGCGCTGAGGCTTATGGAGCAGCGGGCGGCCGCACTCTGGGCGGCAAAGTTTTCCAGCAGCTGACTGGCCAGCTCCGACAGGTCGAACGGGCTGGTGCGAATCGACAGCTTGCCGGTGCGGATGCGCGACACATCGAGCATGTCTTCGATCAGGCGGATCAGGCTCTGGATCTGGCGCTCGTCCCGTTCGACCATGCCACGCAGCTTGTCCATGCTGAACGCGGCTTCGTTGTTCTTGGCCAAATGCAACTTGCGCAACTGGGTTTCCAGGATCAGGCCGTTGAGCGGCGTGCGCACCTCGTGCGAGACGATCGACATGAAGTCGTCACGCATGCGCACAGCATGCTCCAGCTCGGCCTGGGTGGCCTGCAGGCGCTGCAGCAGCACCTCTTGCTCCTGGCGGCTCTGCTCCAGCGCCTCGACCTGCTGCTTCATGGCCTTGCGCTGGCGGTACAGCTCGACGAACACATTGACCTTGCTCTTGACCGCATGGATGTCCAGCGGCTTGTGGAGAAAGTCCACCGCACCGCTTTCATAACCCTTGAAGGCATAGTTGAGCTCGCGGCCAGCCGCTGTGACAAAGACGATGGGAATATGCTTGGTCTTTTCCGTGCTGCGCATCATCTCGGCCAGTTCGAAGCCGTTCATGCCGGGCATCTGCACATCGAGCATGGCCAGGGCGAATTCGTGCTGGAGCAGCAACGACAACGCCTCATCGGCCGACAGCGCCTTGTAGACGATGCGATCTTCGCGCTTGATCAAGGCTTCCAGGGCCAGCAGATTTTCTGGCAGGTCGTCGACGATCAACAGTTTTGTCTGGGTACTACTTAGCATGCGATTCGTTCCAGCTGGACCAGCAAGTGACCGATGTCCGACAAGGGCAACAGGTAATCGGGCGTGTGCAACTTCAACCCGGCTTCGGGCATGGTGCGCACCTGGGCGCATTGCGGATCCTGGATCACGGTCAGCCCCCCTGCAGTCTTTATGTGCGCCAGCCCCCGGGCGCCGTCGTTGTTGGCACCGGTCAGTAATATACCCGCCAGCCCGGGACCCAAGGCGTCGGCCGCAGAATCAAAGAGAATGTCGATACTGGGGCGTGAATGAAACACCTTGTCTTCCTGGCTCAACGACAGGCTGAGGTCATCCTCGACCGACAGGTGATAACCGGACGGCGCAAAATACAGCGTGCCGGCCTTGATGCTTTCTTTGTCGCGGGCCTCGTGCACCGGAATCGGCAAACGGTTCTGAAACACCTGCGCCAGCTGACTGCTGCGTGTTTCAGGCAGGTGCAGCACCACCAGGATCGGCAGTCGAAAGCCCGGCCGCACGTGACGCAGCACCGTCAGCAATGCTTCTACCCCGCCGGCCGAAGCGCCCATCACCACCGCATTGACCCTTGGCAGGTCGCCTGCGGCTTGCCCCTCGAATGATGTCTTCATGACTTGCGATAAATCCGTTCGGGCTTGACCAGGGTTTCGAAGGCATCGCTGTATCCGGAAAAATCCAGGGTTTCCTTGCTGCCCAAGGCCAGGAAGCCTCGATGACAAAGGGAGTTGTGAAACAGTCCGAAGGCGCGATCCTGCAATTTTTTATTGAAGTAGATCAATACGTTACGGCAAGAAATCAAATGAGTTTCGGAAAATACGCTGTCGGTGGCCAGGCTATGATCGGCAAACGTTACCGTCTCGCGCAGGGTCTTGTCGAAAATCGCATAGTTGTAGCCTGAGGTGTAATAGTCGGACAACTGACCGAGCCCGCCGGCAAGCCGGTAATTCTCAGCCCAGCCATGGACGCTGTCCATCGAGAAAATGCCCTGCTTGGCTTTCTCCAGTGAATGGGGATTGATGTCGGTGGCGTAAATGATCGTACGCTCCAGCAGTCCTTCTTCACGCAGCAGGATGGCGGTCGAGTAGACCTCTTCACCCGTGCTGCAGCCGGCAATCCAGACTTTCAGCGAGGGATAGGTGCGCAGCAGTGGCACCACTTCACGACGAATCGCCAGGAAGTGCGAGGGGTCGCGAAACATCTCGCTGACCGGAATGGTCAGCAATTGCAGCAACTGCATGAAGGCCGCCGGGTCGTGCAGCACACGCTCCTGCAACGCCGAGATGGTGCTGCACTCGAACTGGCGCAGGGCGTGCTGCACGCGGCGCTTGACCGAAGCGCCGGAGTAATCGCGAAAATCGTAGCTGTACTTGAGGTAGATCGCCTCGATCAACAGGCGCAGCTCGATATCGGCATTCTTGTCGTAAGACATGCTAGAACCTGACGAGGTGTCTCGGAATGCTGCTTGGGCCGCAGACACTCAAATACGTTCCATTTTCGGCAGCCAGACGCGGATCAGGGAAAACAGCCTGTCCAGGTCGATGGGCTTGGCCAGGTAATCGTTGGCACCGGCCTGCAGGCAACGCTCCTGATCATCCTTCATGGCCTTGGCGGTCACGGCAATGATCGGCAGCTTGCGCCAGCGCGGGTCCTTGCGAATCTCCATGGTCGCTTCGAAACCGTCCATTTCCGGCATCATCACATCCATCAGCACCAGATCGATGTCCTCTACCGCATTGAGCCGTTCGATGGCCTCCAGGCCATTGCGCGCCACTTCGACCACCGCACCCTTGTGTTCCAGGGCACTGGTTAGGGCGAAGATATTGCGCACATCGTCATCGACCACCAGCACTTTACGGGCCTCGAAGACCTTGTCGCGGCTGCGGGCGGTCATGAGCATTTTCTGCCGCTCGTTGGACAATTGCGATTCGACCTTGTGCAGGAACAGGGTGACCTCATCGAGCAGCCGCTCCGGCGAGCGGGCACCCTTGATGATGATCGAGCGCGAGTACTTCATCAACTCGGCCTCCTCATCACGGGTCATGTTGCGGCCGGTGTAGACGATGACTGGCGGGAAGGCACAGATGTCTTCAGTGGCCATGCGCTTGAGCAGCTCGTTGCCGAGCATGTCGGGCAGCTTCAGGTCGATGATCATGCAGTCGTAGACGTGCTCGCGCAGCAGGTCCAGCGCTTCCTGGGCATAGCCTACGGCGGTGATCTCGATATCATCATCGCCGATCAGGCGCGCAATGCTGTCGCGCTGAAGGGCATCGTCTTCGACCAGCAGGATGCGCTTGACCTTCTGGGTCAGCTTGGCTTCGAGCTTGGCGAACACGTCCTTGAGCTCTTCGCGGGTCGTAGGCTTGACCGCATAACCGATCGCGCCCATGTGCATGGCCGCTTCCTGACGGTCTTCGACCGAGATTACATGCACCGGAATGTGCCGTGTTTCGGCCTGTTCCTTGAGACGCTGCAGCACAGTCAACCCGGAATGATCCGGCAGGCGCATGTCGAGCAATACGGCATCCGGGGTGTAGGCCAGCGCCAGGTTGAAGCCCTCGTCGGCGGCGTGCGCCACCAGGCAGTGGTAGCCCAGCTCGTGGGCCAGGTCGAAGAGGATCTGCGCAAACGACACGTCATCTTCAATCACCAGGATGCAACGGTGCTCGAACGGCGCCTTGTGCCGGTCATCGGCAAAAGGTGCCGCCGCCACCTCGACCGGCAAGGCCGGCGGCGCAGGCTCGGCCCGACGCGGGAGCAGCGTGCCGACGCCTGGGGACATGGCCGATACGGCAGGCGACAACGGCATCACCGGCGCCTCACCGTCGCCGCTCCAGGTCTGCGGCAGCACCAGGGTAAAGATACTGCCCTGGCCCGGTTCGCTGACCACGCTGATCGAGCCGCCCAGCAAGGCAGCCAGGTCACGGGAAATGGACAGGCCCAGGCCCGTACCGCCATAGCGACGGTTGGTGGTGCCATCGGCCTGATGGAACGCCTCGAAGATACTCTGCAGTTGATCAGCCGCAATACCGATGCCTGAATCGCGCACCGCAAAGGCGATGCCTTCGCCAGGCTGGCACGAGACGATCAGGCTGACCGTACCGTTCTCGGTGAACTTGACAGCGTTGGACAAGAGGTTCTTGAGGATCTGCTCCAGGCGCTGGAAGTCGGTGTACAGCAAGGCCGGCGCACCCTCTTGCAGTTCGACGCTGAACTGGAGGCGCTTTTGATCGGCCAACGGCTGGAAGACGTTGTGCAGGTTCTCCACCAGACGGACAACGCTGCCGTTTTCAGGGCGCACTTCGAGCTTGCCGGCCTCGACCTTGGCGATGTCGAGGATATCGTTGATCAAATTGAGCAGGTCATTGCCCGCCGAATAGATCGACTCGGCAAACTTGACCTGCTCATCGGTCAGGTTACGGGTGGGGTTTTCCGACAGCAGCTTGGCCAGAATCAATGAACTGTTGAGCGGCGTGCGCAGCTCGTGGGACATGTTGGCCAGAAATTCCGACTTGTAGCGGCTGGAGCGCTGCAATTCATCGGCACGGGCCTGCAACTGCACCTGGGCATGGCTTAACGCTTCGTTGTTGCGGTCCAGCGCATCGCGCTGCTCGGACAGCGCCTGGCCCTGCTCGGCCAGTTGCTGGTTAGTCTGCTCAAGTTCGGCCTGCTGGGTTTCCAGATAGGCCTGGGATTCCTTGAGAATCCGCGACTGCTCTTCGAGTTCTTCGTTGGCGGTGCGCAGCTCTTCCTGCTGCACCTGCAATTCCTCGTTGAGCTGCTGGGTCTCGCTGAGCACTTCTTGCAGGCGCTGGCGATAGCGTGCAGCTTCGACCGACGTGCCGACGTTGTCGGACACCAGTTCGAGAAACTCCAGGTCACGCTCGGTCAAGGGACGCAAGAAGCCCAGCTCGACCACGGCGTTGACCTGATTGTCATTGCTGGTCGGCACGATCGCCACGCTGCACGGCTCGCTCTGGCCCAGGCCTGAACTGACCTTGAAGTGATCACCCGGCAGATTGTCCAGGGTGATGATACGGTCTTGTTGTACGGCCTGGCCGATCACGCCCTCATCGGCATAGATCGATTGTTCATGCTGCTCTTGCTCACGGGAGAAGCCATAGGAGGCGACCCGTACCAGCCCGCCGTGCTCCTGGCGCACGTAGACCGCAGCCACCACGGCGCCCAGGTACTGGGCAAAAAATTGCAACACATTGCGCCCGACCAGGTTCAGGGTCAGTTGCCCCAGCACTTGCTCGGCCAGCGCGCTCTGGCCGTTGCGCAGCCATGCCACCTTTTCCAGGCGCTCGGCGTTGACCTGTTGCAGCTTGAGGTTGGCGTCATAGGTGGTCGACAGCGACAGCAGGTCACGCCGTCCCACCCAGGCCAGCGCGCCACTGACACTGAGCACGAAAATCAGGTACAAGGTGACCGACAGCACCGTGGTACGGGTCACATCGGCATTGCGGTTGAGGCGCAGCTGCTGCTCCATCGATACGGCCAGGTCGTATTCGGTGCGCATCTGGTCAGTGATGCGCTTGCCGCGCCCGGACGCCGTAGGCGTCAGGTAATCACCGTTGTCGCGGCGCAGGTTGATCATCTGCTGGGCGAAGTTATCCCACTCGGCCTGCAGGGTAGACAACCGGCGGATGCGGTCCTGCTGGGTCGGATTGTCCGCCACCAGCCCCTGCAACCCTTCCAGTTCGGCCTTGAGCAGCGGCCGGGCCACCTCATAAGGGTCGAGAAAATGCTCGTCACCGACCAACAGGTAACCGCGCATGCCGGTTTCCATGTCGATGGACAGCTTCATCGAGCGGTTGATGTTGTTGATCACCCGGTCGGTGTGCTCGACCCATTGGATGGCCTGCAGCAGGTAGTTGATCAGAATGATGAAAAACACGGCGCTGAGCACGCCGACACCCAGCGGCAGACCGACGTTACGCCCCAGCAGCTTGCGAAAGCGCTGCGCGTCGATGTTGGAAAGGCGGTTCATGAAAAGTCCCTGATGGCTCAGTGAAACTACGGAGTTTGCCGCAAACTTAACAAAAAGACTCGCCTTTCGGCCGTACGGGATTGAAATTCCAGACATAAATCGGCGATAAGCTCGCCCACATCACAGAAAGCCGACTGTTTTAGAGCAGGCATGCATGGCGCAGGCTACTTATGGAACTTCTTGAGGTGTTTTACTTACAGATTCAGAAGGCAGCACGATAACGCCGCCTTCATGACCATTTCCAGGGGAGTTAACCATGTCCGATCCAACCAGCACGATTCTAGTGGTCGAAGACGACGACATCGTGCGCATGCTGATCGTCGATGTCCTTGAAGAGCTGGAGTACAAGGTGCTTGAAGCCGCCAACGCCGAAGAAGCACTGACCACGCTCGAAAGCGACACCCCTATCGACCTGCTGATGACCGATCAGGGCCTGCCTGACATGAAAGGCACGGACCTGGCGGTGGCCGCTCGCAGGCTGCGGGCACAACTGCCGGTGCTGTTCGCCAGCGGTTATTCAGAAAACATCGACGTACCGGCCGGTATGCACCTGATCGGCAAGCCGTTTTCCATCGATCAATTGCGTGACAAGGTGGTCGCCATTCTTGGCCAGGCCATGACTTACCCCACGTGATTGCTGCCTCCTCCCGCCCTGTACGCCTGCTGTTGATTGGCTATGTCTGGCCGGAGCCTCGCTCTTCGGCCGCCAGTGGGCATGTGATGCAACTGATCCAGAGCTTTCTTGATCAGGGCTGGCAGATCACCTTCGCCAGCCCTGCCAGCGAAGGCGCCCACAAGGCCGACCTGGCCAGCCTTGGCATTGATGAGCAGACCATCGAGCTCAATAGCAGCAGCTTTGATGAGTTTGTCTGCCAACTGGCGCCCGATGTCGTAGTGTTCGATCAGTTCATGATTGAGGAGCAGTTCGGCTGGCGCGTCGAGAAACACTGCCCCGGCGCCTTGCGCATCCTGGAAACATCGGACCTGCAGAGCTTGCGCCACGCACGCCATCAGCACCTCAAGGACTTGCTAAAGGATCCGCGGCAGGCCGATGAATGCCCAGGTCTTTTCAACCAGCCATTCGAGGCGTTGTTTGAGCAGATGGCCGGGACTGATCTGGCGCAGCGCGAAATCGCGGCGCTGTACCGCTGCGACCTGAATCTGATGACATCCGATGTGGAAATGCAGTTGCTGACCGAGCAGTTCGGCCTGCCAGAGGCGCTGTTGCACTGGTGCCCGCTGATGGTCGAAGACCCGGTGATCGACACGCCGATCTTCGAAGACCGCGCGCACTTTCTGAGCATCGGCAATTTTCGCCATGCGCCCAACTGGGACGCGGTGCTGTGGATGAAACAGGCCATCTGGCCGTTGATCCGCCAGCAACTGCCGGGGGCGCAATTGCACGTGTATGGCGCCTACACCCCGCCCAAGGCCACCGCCTTGCACAATGCCGCGCAAGGTTTTCATGTGATGGACTGGGCCGAAGACGCCCTGGCCGTCATGAGTCAGGCGCGGGTCTGCCTGGCACCGCTGCGCTTTGGTGCGGGGATCAAGGGCAAGCTGATCGACGCCATGCTGTGCGGCACACCCTCGGTCACCACGCCAATCGGCGCGGAAGCCATGCAGGGCACCTGGCCCTGGCCGGGCCTGGTTGAAGGCAGTGCCGAAGCCATCGCTGCGGCTGCCGTGCGGCTGTATCAGGATCAGGCGTTATGGGAGCAGGCCCGGCATGCAGGTCATGCCCTGTTGCAGTCGCGTTATCGCTACCGCGATCACGCAAGGCAGCTGATTGAACGCATCGAAGCCCTGCGCCTCGACCTCCCCCGGCATCGCCTGCGCAACTTTACCGGGGCCATGCTGCGCCATCATCAGCACAAGAGCACGCAGTACATGGCCCAATGGATCGAAGCGAAGAATCGCGCTTCCTAGATCCACCCGGACGAATCTGACGCCTGGAGGCCTGCGTTCGCGACCGCTGGTCGCTCCTACGGGTTTTGGGGCGAGCGCTTGTTGAGGGCTCGACCCAATTCCCGCAAGTGTCCGCGTGGAGGCCAGCCATTAACCGATCAAGCCGGCCTTGAGCGCCTTGATGCGCACATTGATGTCCTGCTGGGCGACTTCCTGCTGTTGCTTGAGCGCGTCCTTGAATTTTTCGTCCACGCCGCGCTTTTCTTCGGGACTCATGGCCTCGTATTCTTCCTTGCTGACGCCAGTCAACTGCTCGCGCAGCCGGTCTTCGGCCGGCAGCTTCATGTAGTCGAGAAACTGCTGCTGGGCCGACGTGTAGGTCGTGTCATTGGCGGCCAGTGCCGTATCGCCACTGGCCGTGTTGTCGCGCTCGGCGACAGCGTCCGACACTGTTGTTTCGGTCTGGGTCTTGAGCCCGAGCATCATCCGGGCAAAAGACTCGTCATAGGCGGTACTGCCACCGGCGCCCTTGTGCGAGGCACTGTGGTCGGCACTTGAGCTGAGCGTTGCGGCCGCCGCCTGGACAGGGGGTGGTGCAACCAGACTGAACGACGCCTGTGAAAGTTCGTCAAGCGCCCCGCGCCCGACAGCAAACCTGGAGGCCAGGTTTTCGATCGTGCTGTTGCTGACTAGCATGTGAGTAATCTCCTGCTGTAGCGGGGCGATCCAGCCCCGGCCTGTAGCGC
Source organism: Pseudomonas sp. Leaf127 (assembly GCF_001423155.1). Classification (NCBI taxonomy): domain Bacteria; kingdom Pseudomonadati; phylum Pseudomonadota; class Gammaproteobacteria; order Pseudomonadales; family Pseudomonadaceae; genus Pseudomonas; species Pseudomonas sp. Leaf127. The sequence goes on from NZ_LMOA01000021.1 coordinate 378,694, forward strand.
AGCAAGATGGATGCCATCGCCCTCAAGAGCATCATCCTGTGCATGGGCAGGCCCTGGCAGATGATGGCCAATGACCAGGCCCGGACAGCGGTTGCCAGAGGCGGCAAGGGCTTGCCGATCAGAGGGTGGTGTGCAACTGCAGGTCATCCTGTGGCATGGGCACGGAGAAAAAGTACCCTTGCGCCTGCCCGGCGCCAATGTCACGCAACAACTCCAGGGTGGCCTGGTCTTCGACCCCCTCGGCCACCACGGTCAGGTCCAGCGACTCGGCCATGCGCACAATGGCGCGCACGATGGCCCGGCTACGGGCACTGGTGCTGAGCTCGAAGATGAACGACTTGTCGATCTTGAGCCCGCTGAAGTGGTACTGGTGCACGTAGCTGAGGGACGAAAATCCCGCGCCGAAGTCATCGAGCACCACCGATACGCCGTTATCGGCCAGGTGCTTCATCGTCTGGCGCGCCTGCTCGGGCTCGGACACCAGCGCACCTTCGGTCAGTTCCAGGCAGATGCGCGAGGGTGCCACGCCCTGCCCGGCCAGCATGGCCAGCACGTCGGCGGCAAATTCCGGCCGGGTAATGCTGTAGCTGGAGCAGTTGACGTGCACCGTCGGCCAGTGGGCGTTGGCCGGCAGTGCCAGGATGGCAATGACTTGCTGCAACATGTAGACGTCAAGACGCCCGATCAGGCGCAAACCCTCAAGCGCCGGCAGGAAGTGCCCCGGCGCGATGATCCGGCCATCGGGCTGGTGCCAGCGAATCAAGGCTTCCAGCGCCAGCAGCTTGCCGCTGTTGAGGCAGACAATGGGCTGGAAATACGGAATCAGCTCGTCAGTGCGCTTGAGCGCATTGCGCAGCGCACCTTCCTGCTCGACCTGGTCGGACACTTCGCGGCGCAAGGCCTGATTGAACAGCGCAAAGCTGTCGCGCCCGGCGTTCTTGACCCGGTACATGGCGATGTCGGCATCACGCAGCAGATCGGCAGGCTCGCGATGGAACTGGCTGTCGGCACCGACCACACCGATGCTGCATGAAGAAAACACCGCATGGCCATCAATGAAGAACGGCAGGTCGAAACTGGCCAGGATACGCTCGGCAATCCCGCTGCCAATCTCCAGCGAGGCGCCCACCGCCAGCACGGCAAACTCGTCTCCCCCCAGGCGCGCCAGCAGGTCGCTGCCACGCATGCAACTGCGTAAACGCTCGGCGGCCTGGATCAGCAGGTTATCGCCACAATGATGGCCAAGGCTGTCATTGACCAGCTTGAAGCGGTCCAGGTCGATGAACATCACCACCAGTGGCCGCCCCTGTTCGCAGAACTCATGCCAGCACCCTTGCAGGCGCTGCTGCAGGTGACTGCGGTTGGCAAGACCGGTCAGGGCATCGTGCGCGTTTTCGTATTGCAGCTTGGCGTTGGCGTGGTCCAGCGCCCGGGTGCGGTCCTGGACCCGCGCTTCCAGTTGCAGATTGGCCGCATGAATGGCTTCGGCTGCGCTGCGCCGCGACAAGGCCGTGTCGATATGTCGCGAGACGAAGGTCAGCAATTCCTGGTCGCGCAGGGTATAGCTGACATCGGGCGAGTAGCTTTGCACCACCAGGATGCCACGCACCTGATCGCCCTCGAACAACGGAATGCCCAGCCATGACCAGGAGCGTTGCGACTCTTTCTGCACCTCGATTTCACCCAGTGCCTCCAGCCGCAAAGCCTCTTCACGGTTGATCAGGCACGGACGTCGCTGACGGATCACGTATTCGGTAAAGCCCCGCTGGCCACGCCGCGAACGGGGCCGTGCGGTTTTCTCATCGACGAAGTACGGAAACGCCACCTCCCCGGTGGTGTTGTCGTACAGCGCAATGTAGAAATTCAGCGCCACCAGCAGCTCGGCCACAATCCGGTGCAAGCGCGGGAACAGTTCGGCCATGTCACCGGGCTGGCTGGACAATTCAGTGATCTGGAACAAGGCACTTTGCAAGTGCTCGGCACGCTCGCGCTCGGCGATTTCCTGACGCAAGGCATCGTTGGCCGCCGACAGTTGCTGGGTGCGCAACAATACGGTCTGCTCAAGGTCGGCGCGGTGCAGCAACCGGTCCAGGGCCATGGCAACATGCCGGGACACCACCTGGAACAGCGCACGGTCTTCGAGGCTGTAGATTCGACTGACATCGTAGACCTGCATGGCCAGCATGCCGAACACTTCGTCGGCGGCGTTCTTCAGCGGGGCGCCCATCCAGAATTGCGGACGATGCCCGACACACTGGAAGCGCCCTTCGCGCTCGGCCTGTTCGATGCCTGGCGCATCGACAAACAATGAGCGGCCATGGGTCAGCACATAGCCGGTCAGGGACATGCGGGTGCGGTCGAGAAATTCAAAGGCATCAGGCGTGGGCGCCTCGCCATCGATGCTGTCGACATAATAGGGATAGGTGATCGTGTTGTGCACCCGGTCGTACAAGGCCAGGGCAAAATTCTCGGCATTGATCAGAGTCGACAACTGCCGATGGACCCCCTTGATAAAGGTGCTGCGATCACGCGTGGAGCTGGCCAGATGGCTGATCTGGTAGAGCACCCGCTGAGTGCTCTGGGTACGGATCAGGGCAGCCGTCTGCAGCAGCGAGCCCAGGCGCAGGGCCATGTCTGCCAGCCACGGTGCATGGGCCTGGGCGTGCGGTGCCAACACCCAGCCCAGTACATCCTCACCCATTCCGGCGACCCAGCGATGCAGGCCGCGCGCCTGGCAGAATGCGTCAAAGTCTGCGCTGGCAATCGATTCTGGCCAGTCGGACCCTGCAGCATCCTGGCCAAGCAGACGCTTGTGCTCACCGACACCATAGACAGCCCAGCAGGCATTTGGGTAATGACTGCGTATCGCTTGCAGCAGGCCGCCGATCGCTGCGAGGACCGAGGGCAGATCGCCGGCCAGGCTCAGATCAGGCAACTGGAAGGGGTGGCGCATTTCAACGACCAAAGGAGGAATATTCATTCAAGCATCACACCCGCTAACCTTCTGCGCCCACTGCCGAGGGACCCGTACCCCACGCTGCGGGGCAAGCGCAGTCATTCTATGCGACTGCACGCCCTGCACAAGACCGGGCAGGCCCGTATTGACCTGACGAACGTCAGCGCACCTCGTCTCCCGGCGTTTGACTCCCCAGTCCTGGAGGCGCGCAATATGCGCCTGCTCAAGAACAAGGAGAAATGAACATGGCTAAGATCAATGTTTTAGCAGGGGATTTTCTTCAAGGTGACGGGGAGTATCGCGCTGGCACCCTCACGCTCGTAACCCCACTGTTTCCATGGCCCGGTATCAGTTTCAAGCACAGCGATATCAAGTCCATGGAAATCGCCAGCCAGGGCAGCAACAAGAAAATCGACGGTGCCATCGGTCTGGGACTGGCCGGGGCACTGATGCTCGGCCCGGTCGGTGCAGCGGCCGGTGTGATGCTCGCCCGGGAAGAAAAGGAAGTCACGTTCATGGTCAACCTCAAGGAAGGCCGCACCTTGCTGGCCGCCACCGATGACAAGACCTTCCGGCGCATGGCCCGCCATGTCGGTATGCCTTAGGCCCTGTACGAAAAGTCGGTGAGCGAAGGTCAGGCAAGGCAAAAAGCGGCGAGCAAGCGCAGTTGACACGTGTCAATGAGCATTGCGAGTCGATTTTTAACNCAAGGCAAAAAGCGGCGAGCAAGCGCAGTTGACACGTGTCAATGAGCATTGCGAGTCGATTTTTAACGCAGCATGGCCGAGCGCAGCCACTTTACGTACAGAGCCTAAGGGGCACCGCTAAAGGCCTCGCCGGTGGCAAGCCAGGCGCGGTGCTGCTGTTCATTGCTGTGCTGGCGAAAAAAATCATTGAGCGTGATGCAGCGGCCTGGATGAATCAGGCACAGGTGGTCAGGGGTTCTGGCGTATTCAATGGCCAGTTGATGCCGCTGCTCGGGGGTCAGGCCCAGATAACCTTTTTCGTCTGTGCGGCCTTCGAACAGAAAATGCTCCGGGTCGAGCCGCGACAGATGCTCAAGCCCGGGCCTGGCCATGCGCACGATGTACCACAGGCAGTGGGCGGGCGGCTTGCCTTCGGGGGGCAGGTGCAAGTCAGGCAAAGGCTCAGGCACGGTGCCTGCCGCAGGCAGAACCGGATGGCCAAGCTGCAGGCTGTCGCGGCTCGTGACAGCAATGCCCTGCCGCCCGACCTGCACCGTTCCCAGACCCAGCAGGGTGACGGGATCATTGCTCTGCACCCGCACGGTCTGCCCGTCCTGCAGCGTCAGGGCCTGCGGTAGTGGCTCCAGCACCTGGTCATCGACCCACCAGCGGGTGGCAGGCTCCTCGGGTGCCGGTGGCAGCACGGCGCAGATCAACGGCCGGTCGGGATCATTATCCAGATAGCCGATCTGCACCCGGCACCCACTGCGCAAGGCATAAGCCGGCAGGTCGGGATTGACCAGCAAAGCCCTGATCGCGAGCCCCGGTTCAACGGGTTCCGCTTGCCAATCCATGCGAATCGGCAGGCAACCCTGCGGATCGACCTCGCTGCCCAGCAAGGTGGCCGCTTGCAACCCGTGCACGGTCGGCTTGGGATGGCGCAGCGCCGGTCTGAACGGTTCGGTCCACAAGGTCACGCCGAAACGGTTGCGATAGCCGCTGTCGAACCGGTCATGCACTGGCGCATCCGGCAGCGGCGCGCTGGACAGCAGCCGGCTGATGGCGGCGACGTCATGCGGGTCGTGGCCTTCAAATACCTCGGGCTGTTTGCCTGCATGACGAATCCAGGTCAGCAACCAGTGGTCATTGAGGCGCAATTCTGGATGCCCGAGCACCTGTATGACCTGGCCACACACCAGCGTTGGCAACTGGCTGCAACCGCTGATCTGTCGACGCTCGGTGCGCAGGCACTGGAGTTGACGAGCGCTGCGCTGACGTTGCCAGGCACTGAGGGGATCCTGTGCCGGCAGGCCTGAAGTCTTCGGGTAAGGCTGGTTATCGGCTTGCCTGGCAGACGGTGCTTCGGCATCCGTACTGGCCGGCAGCCACGTCGACGAAGGCGGGGCCGGCAGGTATGGCTGCGCCGGTTGCAGCCTCAGTGATTCGGCAAGGTGGCTGATCTGCTCCACCGCCAGGTCCTGGCCGCTGTCCATGAAATACAGTGCGCCACTGCGCTCGGGGAAACTGGCGCAATCATCGGCAAATACCAGTTGCTGGCCGTCGAAGCGAAAGTGAATGCCTTCTTCCTCACACAAGCGTTGCAGCAAGTGCAGATCACTTTCCTGGTGCTGCATGCACAGCGGGCGAGGCGGGTAAACGCCATACAAGGGCTCGAAACGGTAATCGGCATCACCCAGGCCGCGCTCGCGCAACAGGTGCTCGATCAGTTGCGGAACACTCAGGTTCCGGAAGGCGTGCTGTCGACGCGGCTGTGCCAGGCGTTGCAGACGTGGCCACAGGCTGAGCCGGTAATGGCTCAGGCAGGTGCCGGCATACACCTGGCTGGCACTGCCGATTTCACCCTGCACGCCGGGGTGCCCGGGACAGGGTTTGAGGCAGGCGCGGCGTTGCAGCAGGGCGCCGACATCAAGGTGCGGGTCGCGGCTGATCAGGTCGATGTCGAAGCGCCAGGTTTCATTGAGGGCTTCGCGACCTGTAAAGCCGACCACCTGCAGGGCTGATGGGCAGTCGGCAATTGCCAGGGTTATCGACCCGGGTTGATCGTTGGGCATTCGCGGACTCTCTCTCCATGAGGTTCATGGCTGCGAAGGGTACGGAATGCCACGACGCAAAAGCAGGTCTGCCCGGTTTTTCAGAAAAGGACTACAGCTTTGCGCGCTCACAATGTAATTGTCCGACATGCAAGCGCCTGACTGGACAGGGGTTTCAACTGCGCTGCGGGCGTATAGAATGCATGCCCTGTGTCCGGAGCGTTCCGGACCCTTCCTTTTCAACGCCTTGCCTGTACACGGCAAGGCGCCAGCGAATCAAGAGAGCAGACATGGGCGCACAGTGGAAAGTCAAACATAGAGAAGCGGCCGCCAATGCCAAGGGCAAGATCTTTGGCAAGCTGTCCAAGGAGATCATGGTCGCTGCCCGCGCCGGTGCCGATCCTGAAATGAACTCGCGCCTGCGCCTGGTGGTAGAGCAGGCCAAGAAAGCCTCGATGCCGCGCGACACCCTGGAACGGGCGATCAAGAAAGGCGCAGGCCTCCTGGGCGAGACCATCAGTTTCGAGCGTGTGACCTACGAAGGGTTCGCCCCGCATCAGGTGCCGGTGATCGTCGAGTGCCTGACCGACAACGTCAACCGCACCGTGGCGCAAATCCGCGTGCTGTTTCGCAAGGGGCAATTGGGCGCTTCGGGTTCGGTGTCCTGGGACTTTCTGTATCAGGGCATGATCGAGGCCGTAGCCGACAAGCCTGACCTGGACGCCGAAGAGGCCGCCATCGAAGCCGGTGCCCAGGACTGCGAGCCCGGTGAAGACGGTGCCGTGTTGTTCCTTACCGAGCCGACCGACGTCGACGCCGTGTGCAAGGCGCTGCCCGAGCAGGGCTTCACCGTGCAGTCCGTGCAACTGGGCTACCGCCCGAAGAACCCTGTCGAAGGCCTCAGCGAAGAGCAACTGGCTGAAGTCGAAGCCTTCCTCGAAGCCATCGACGAGCATGACGACGTACAGAATATGTATGTGGGCCTGGCGGGCTGACATTCATAAGTGTGCAAGTGCCGGGTGATCACCCGGCCAGCTGGCGATAGACCTCCTGCATGGCAGGTCGGGCCTTCACGTCAGGCTGCAGGCATTGCCCGGCCAGCGTGTACAGTTCAGGCTGCGTCGCGCTGTCGGGGCAGCGGTCCAGCAATTCGCTCAACAGGATGCCGAAGGCCCGGGTCTCGATCCGTTCCAGTGCCCCGGCCGCCTGGCTTGAGGGGTGAAAGGACGCTGCGCCAAAATCGCCCAACAGGCACTCGCCGTTGGCCTGCCACAGAATGTTATGACCATACAGATCACCATGGGTCATGCCCTGTGCATGCAGATGGGCGGTGACCGACGCGATGCCGGCTGCCAGCGCCCGCAGGGCCGCAAGGGTCAGATGCGTATCGGCGCGATAGATGTCACGGGTGCAGGAGTCCAGGCTCGGTGGTCCGGCCAGGTTGGCAAATGCAGGATCAATCAGGTCCATCACCAGCCCGCGCCGTGCTTCAGGATGTTGATCAACCTCGCCCAGCACCGTGATCAGATGCCGGTGCAGGCCGGCCTTGATGCAGGCCTGCATTTCATCCAGAGGCGAGCCATCGCTGGTCAGCTCGCCTTTGTAGAGTTTGATCGCCACCGGCCGCTCGACCTCGCCATCGTGCCAGACCCCTTGTTGAATCACTCCTGAGGCGCCTTCACCCAGGCGTTGGCGCACGTCGAGTCGAGTCCAGTCGATGTGTGCAATCGGCAGCGTGTCAGGGTTGTGGCTGAACGGGTTGCCCGAGTGTGCCAGCCAGGCCAGTGCCGGCAGGTCCAGCAGCCAGTCGGGCAGCTCAGGCAATCGGTTGGATGCGATGCGCAACAGTTCCAGCTGGTGACAGTTGGCCAGGGTGTCGGGCAAACGGGTCAAGCGATTGCCGGCCAGCATCAGCTTTTGCAGCTGCAGGCATTCACCCAGGGCGTCGGGCAGTGTTTCGATCCGGTTATCAGTGAGGATCAGCCAGCGCAACTGCGGCGGCAGCGCCTGGGCCGGTACATGAGTGATGCGGTTGGCCTTGAAGCCGACCATGCGCAGCTGCTGGCAGCGGCCCAGGCAGGCGGGCAGTTCAGTGAAGCGGTTGTCGGAGACGAACAGCACTTCCAGGTGGTGCAGGCGATGGAGGTCGTCAGGCAACTGGCTCAGCGCGTTGCCGCTCAGGTTGAGTACCTTGAGCGAGTCAGCCAGGTCGAAGATTTCGGTCGGAAAGGTTTCCAGGCCGCAGCCCAGATCCAGACGTTGGATGCCGGCCAGCGTGCCGGCGCGCAGATCTGCAAGGGTGTGCATGTGAACAGAGGGCCATTGATCGGACGGACGTGCATGATAGCCCATTGACGCTTTGCGCCGTCCTCGGGAAGGCCGGACAGTCCTTTTTCCGGCCACGGCAGCGCGTGCAGTGTTGCAGGCTCAACGCACGACATGCACCAGGCGCGACAAGGTCGTCAGTACGTCGCGCCCCAGTGCCTTGGAGCGTTGGCCCGACCAGCCGGTGACCGGGTCTGGTGCGCTGTCATGATCCTTGAACGGCATTTCCAGGGTCAGCGCCAGGCATTTGTAACGCTCGCCCACGCTGTTGCAGGCCAGGGCCATGTTGGCCTGGCCGGGTGCGCTGCGCGGGTAGCCATGGACACTCTGGAAGTGTGGTGTGATGCCTTCCAGGGTGCTGCGAAACAGGGCCTCGAGTTCGGCCTGTTGGGCCGTGTAGCCAGGGTTGCCCTCACAGGCGGCGGCGAAGACGTAGGGAATTTCCTCGTCGCCGTGCACATCGAGAAACAGATCGACGCCGTAGTGCTCCATCTGCTGCTGGATAAAGAACACTTCCGGGGTGTCCTGCGCGTTGCTGTCCTGCCAGGCGCGGTTGAGGTCCTTGCCTTGGGCATTGGTGCGCAGGTGACCATGCCAGGCGCCATCAGGGTTCATGTTCGGCACCAGGTACAGGTCGGCCGCCGCCAGCAAGTGCTGCAGCGCTTCGTCCCCGGTCTGCTGCAAATGCTCGATCACCCCTTCCATGAACCATTCGGCCATGTGCTCGCCCGGATGTTGCTGGGCGATGATCCAGAGCTTGCGCTTGCCGGGTGCCCCATCGCCCTTGCGCAGCAGCGGGATGGCCCGGCCTTCGACGCTCGCTCCGCTGGCCAGCAGCTCGCAACCGGCGGCGTCCACGGCCTGGGCGACCAGCGCATCATGGCGCTCGCGGCTGTAGGGTTCGAAGTAGGCAAACCAGGCCTGGGGCTGTTCGGCCTTGAAGGTAAAGGTCAGTGCCTGGCCGTCGAAGTCGGACGCAACGCGAAACCAGTGGGTGTGGTCGACCGAAGCCACGGCGTTATAGCCACTCCAGGCGTGCTTGTAGCTGGAGTTGCCGACATTGCCCAGCCTGAAGGTGTAGTGATCGCCCGGGACCAGTCCGCTGGCCTTGAAGTGGAACCACTGGAAATGCGCGCTGCGGGTGTCGGGGCGGATGGCCAGTTCGATGCAGGCAGGGTCGCTGGCGTCGATGACTTGAATATTGCCGCTGTCGAAGTCGGCGCTGATGTTCAGACTCACGGTGTCTCCCTGTGTGCGCAAGTATCGGGTATGACACTTACTTTACAGGGCTTGCCCGTCGTGTTCTGTCATGAATCGGCCATCTATGGTCAGCTGAAAGCCTCGGCGGTCATCATCAGGCTGCAGACGAAGCCGGTGGCCAGGTACCAGCCCAGGTAGGCCCGACGCTTGCGTTGATGCCAGCCCGAGGCGCCCAGCAGGGCGGCCGGCGCCTGTAGCTGGCGCCACAGACGCTCACTGGCCTGGAAGGCGGCCAGATGACCGGGATGGGCATCCAGCCAGTGGCGAAACTCGATGCGCTGGCTGGCGGTGGCCGCCGGGCTTTGCAGGTGGATATACCAGGCATCGGCCTGATCGTGCGCCGCCAGCAAGGCGTCGGTGTCGGACAATGGACGATGGGTATGGCGCATGACACGCAGCATGGCGCGCTCGACCTTGCCGACATCGACGCCCAGGAAACCGGCGATTTGTGCGTATGACTGATGTTCAAGGCGGCTGAGCAGGAAGATTTGCCGGGTGCGGCGTGACAGTTTGCGCAGGCGTCGGGCCAGCTCGAATGTGTGTGCGTTCACGTCGCAGGCAGGTTGGGCGGGCAGGGGCAGCAAAGGCGAGAGCTGACTACTCATGGTGGATCGCTCGCAGGTCGTCCATAAAGGGAGGGTATCCTTGAGTGCCGTAGGGCGCATCGGCAATGCTCCTAGACTAATGAGTTCAAGAATCATTCTCAAGTGAAAAGCGTCAACAATTACAGAATTTGATCAACCGGCAAGGCAAAATCTATGGGGCGGCCCGATGTTGTTTTGCTATGATGCGCCCCATACGCAACACGCACCGACTTCATTAGCCTGAAGCAGCGAGAAACACCCAAAAAAAAGACCCGGCAAAAAGCCGGGTCAAAAACCGTGATTAGCCTGATGAGGAGATAATCCGGGAGTCGACCTAAGACTCCGGGGTTACCAGCCAGTCTCTCGACCGGCTGATGCAATAATAATCATTATCATTTGAGCGTCAAGCTCTTTTTTGCGCTCCTCTGAAATAAAGAGGCCATCCGTGTCCGCCTGTCTTGTGAGGCCGGCATCAGTACCGCGCTGACGACCCCGTCCCGGGCTTACTTCAGCATGAACTCATCAAAGAATTGACTCAGCTCTGCATGGGCCTCAAGCGGCAGGATGGTGGCGACGTGCTGATCCGGACGTACCACCACCATGCAGCCCCGTGCCCGATCAATGCCGCGCCGGGCGAAGAGGTCGTATTCTGCGCTGCTCTGAAAGACCTTTTCGTAATCGCGCAGGCCGTACCGCCCCTTGGCAGGCCAGAGGAAGTCCGGCATGTCTTCGATGGTCAGAGCCTGCTGCTGGAATACGGCATAGACATCGATCACTGAGTCAATATCCGCCTCGATCGGGGTGTATTGCCTCACCGGAGAGGTCGCCGCCTCAGCCAGGAACCTGACCAGTCTGATCGACTCGGAGGTCGCGTCCAGCGGGCTTGCTGCATCGCCAAAGATAAAGATGCGCCAGCGACCATCCGCCTTGTTCAGGTGCCCCAATTGCACCGGGCAGGCATCGGCCACGCGCACGGCTCTGGCGGAGTGGAAACGCTGCCCGATGGGGAATCCGCTCGCCAGCGCCTGATGCTCATGCCCTGTACAGAGCCAGGAGGGGTCATAGCCAATCGAGGTGCCGGCGATGAAGCCGTTCTGACGGGCGATGAACCTTTCGATGTCGGCGGTACTGGTCCTGGCCGCTGCGGCGTCCTTGCTGGCGCGAGTGGCGACCAGCGCCGACATTTCCCGGTCGGCGTTGATCAGCATGAGCGCCACCTTGCGGCGCTCGGCTGCGTAGGTCTGCAACAGCTTCGGATGCGACTTGCCCTGCAGCACTGCCGCCAGTTTCCAGCCCAGGTTGAAGGTGTCGGGCAGGGACGTGTTCAGCCCCCAACCCCCTTTCGGGCTGTGGGTATGGCAGGCATCACCGGCGACGAAGGCGCGCGGAATCAGGCCCTGCGGGTTGTCCGCCGGAGTGTCGTCGAAGCGTTCGGCGACGCGCTGTCCGACTTCATAGACAGACCACCAGGCCACCTCTTTCACGTCCAGCCGATACGGATGCATGATCCGCCTGGCCTTGTCGACAAGGTCCTCTGCGTTCAGCGCCAGCTGTGAAGCGCGCTGGTCCCTGGCCAGCAGATCGAGCTCGACATACAGGCGCACCAGATAGCCGCCTTCACGCGGTACCAGCATTACGGCGCCGCTGTCCCTGGACTGGATGAAGCTTTTCACCCGGATGTCCGGAAAATTGGTCACGGGCAGCACATCCATCACGCCCCAGGCCTTGTTGGCCGAATCACCTTGCAGTTTGATTCCCAGGCTCTTGCGCACCGCACTGCGGGCGCCGTCACAACCTACCACATAGCGTGCCTTGATAATTTCGACCCTGCCTGACTGGCTGGCATCATTGCGCTCGAAGGTCGCGGTGACCGGATGCGTGTGCAGGTCCTGAGTCAGGCGCTGATCCACCACCAGCTCCAGCAAGCGGCGGTTGTAATGCGGCACCAGGTGCGTGACCGAATGCGCCATGCCGTCGAGCAGAATGTCGTGCAACCGCGCCTGGTTGACCACGCAGTGGGTAAACTCGGACAGCCCCAGCCGCGCATCGGCAACCTTGTGCGTGCGCTTGATCTGCTGCGGATGCTGCGCATCCGGTTCCCAGAAGGCGTTGCTGTGCAACTGATAGGCTTCCTTCTCCAGCAGGTCGCTGCTATTGAAGGCCTCCATGATTTCCAGGGTGCGGCAGGAAATACCATCGGCCTGTCCGAACAGCATTGGCCCGGACTTCTGCTCGACGATACAGGTCTTTATACCGTCAAAGTCCGCCAATTGGCGTGCCAGCGCCAGGCCGGCCGGACCACACCCGACGATCAGCACATCGACCTCTTTCGGCAGATCGACCATTGGCGGCGGTGATGCAGGCTTACGTGCCTCATCGGTAATCTGGTAGTTGCCGGGCTTGAAGCCGTTCAGGTGGTACTGCATGCGCAAGCTGCTCCTGTCATGGGTGGAGGCACCATGATGGAGCGGGGCAGTGGATCGCTGAATGCAGCTTTCGCCTTTAAGCTTGGACTTTTCGCAAGGCTCAGGAGCAAGCGCCCCCTCTCTCCAGGCGTGGCTGGAGGGCTTGCAAAGGGCGTGATGCTTTTCTGCGCACTGCGCCTGTCCTGGCGAGATCGGGCCCGGCAACGCGGCTCGTGCTGAAACGGCAACAGACCCTAGGCTGAGCGACTGTCGCGGTAGTCGCTTGGCGGTGTGCCGACATGGCGGCTGAAGAATCGCGAGAAATAGGCAGGGTCACGAAAGCCCAGGGTAAAGCAGATCTGGCTTACCGATTGGCCGCTGTGCAACAGCAGGCGCTTGGCCTCCTGCAATTGGCGCTCGAAGACCATCTGCTTGGACGACATCCCGGCCAGGCGGCGACAAATCAGGTTGAGCCGCGCGGTGGTCAGGCCCAGTTCGGCGGCATAGTGTTGCAGCGGCCAGTGCTCGGCATGGTGAGCCTCCACCAGGTGGTTGAAGCGATGAAACTGCAGCAGGTCCTGGGCGGGCACCGGACTGTCGCGCTGCGCCCGTTCAGCCAGGCGCAGAAGGTTGGCCAGGATCAGCCGCAGCAGGGCCATCAGATTGGCTTCGCGACCGCCGCGCTGGCGGGTGAACTCATCGGCCACTTGCTGGAACAACGAGGGCAGGTACGCAGCGATGCACGCGTTATCGCCTTGCTGGTCGCTCAGGTCAACGCACAGTGGCTGGTTCAACCGAGGCGACAAGGCAGCCTCGCCCTCAAACAACTGCCATACCCTCTGTTGACGCACGGTAATGACCTGTCCCTCGCAGGCTTGCTCGGTGATGAAGGCGTGAGGCACGCCGGGTGGGGTAAAGAAGCACAGCGGGCCATCCAGGCGATACTGGTGATCGTCCAGATAGAGGTGGACATGGCCGTTGTGGATGTAGTGGATCTGGAAAAGCCGGTCGTGGCGGTGCACCGCCACGCTGCGACCGAAGAATTCGCAGAGCCGGCCATGGCCATCGTAGTGGAAGTCAGCGTCGGCGTAGCGCTGGTCGTAGACCTGGCCGAGATCAAGGACCGGGATGCTGGCCAAGGGTTGCCTGGAGCTCATGCCCGGTACTCCTGCGTATCGGCTTGTGGTGTAGGGGGTGGGCGCAGTACGTCGTGCCAGTGAAGTGGCGGTCCAGTCAGGCAGTCAGCGTCTTGTCAAATCCCGGAAAGCACGAAGGGGAGCCTGGGCTCCCCTTCAAGGTTTCTTTGTATGCTCTTTTTATTTTTCGGGGCGGCCTGTTGTTGTTTTTGGTGACCGGGCCCGTTACCGCTTTTGGCGATCCTCATTCAGGATCAAGAGCAAACGTATTTTTTTGAGCGCTGAGTCGCTTTTATCAATGATCCAACCTGTCTGTCAGCTGCTGATGCAGTCTTGTTGTGAGTGACCGGTTGCGAGGGCAAGGCCTCGAAAAGCTATCTACTCCAAAAAAATCTGTTGGCTGCGTCTCTGTCCGTGTTGTTCTTGTTATGTCAGAGCCGTTACGTCTTGTTTTTATTGGGTTGCTGCAATTTGTTGTTCTTGTTGTACGAAAGATATAGCAGGAGCCGTGCCAGGTTTTGCAAAGCCCCGTAAATCGGGCTTCTGGCTGAAATGCCATAAGGTGACGGCCAGTCAGTGGCCCTGAAAATGTTTCCGTGCTACCCGCTTTTTGAAATGATTTCGTGCAGGGTAACACCGCGTGACAACATGTCGCACTGGCTGCCCGACGAGCGTCAAGCTGTCAAGAGTCGGGAGAGGGTCGGCCAGTCAATGCACCCAGACTTCGACCCGGCGGTTACGGATCCGTCCGTCGTCGACCTCGTTGGTGGCCACCGGCATTTCCTCGCCCAGGCCCAGCACATCGCGCAGGATGACGCCGTGACGCAACAGCTCGCGGCGCACGGCCATGGCGCGCAAGCGTGACAGCAGGGTGGCCCGCTCCGGGTCATCCTTGGCATCGCCGAAGCCGACCAGCGTGACCTGGCGGGTGAGTTTGTCGTGACTATTCAGGTAATCGACCACCCGTTGCACGTCAAACAGCGCCTTGTTGTCCAGCCGCGCGCTGCCCTGGGCAAAGCGAAAGTTGATCGACAGGCGCTGGGCTTCCCGGCTCAGTGCCTGATAGCGGGCAGGCATTTGTGCTGTCGGACGGACGGTGATCGCTTGCACGCGCTGGGCGACAAAGCCGCTGTCGGCCACGATGGCCTGGCCTTCGGGGCTCTGGGCAAAACGCACCAGTGCCTGGGCCCAGGGCTGTTGCAGGTGCGGCGGCAGGTACAGGTACAACCGGCGTGACAGCGGGTAGTCTTCGGTGGCGATCAGCGCCAGGCTGGGCAACATCGGTTGCGAGTCGCCATCGGCAATGGCCAGGGCCCGGGTGTGTCGAACATAAGGCAGGCCGATAAAGCCGATAGCGTTGGGGTTGCGGCTGACGGCGTCGGAGAGCTGTTGGCTGGACTCCAGGCGCTGTGCGTGCGGCGACAGGTGTTTGCCATGCCTGGCCAGCACCCGATCCTGAAAGGTTTCCCAGGTGCCGGACTGATCGTCACGCGCATACAGGACAATGGGCCCGGGTCGGCCACCCAGGGTTTGCCAGTCACGGATTTCACCGCTGAACAGTCGCGCCAGGGTCTCGGTGTCCAGATGACGCAGCGGGTTGGCTGGGTGCACGATCACCGCCACCCCGTCGATGGCAATCACATGTTCGGCCTGGGCGCTGCGCAAGTCGCCAAAGCCTGCCAGTGCACGCACTTCTTCGTCCTTGATCGGTCGCGAAGCGGCCGCGAGATCGGCCAGCCCGTGCGCCAGTGCGGTAAAGCCGGTGCCCGATCCATGCGCGGCGACGACCGCCACGTAAGGCGTGCCGCTGAGGTCCCGGCCCTGTACCTGCATTTCATTGGCCGCAGCCCCCGGCAAGGTCTGCACCTGATGCAGGCCGCGCTGGCGCATCAAGCCCTCGATCAGGGCAGGGCCCAATTGTGCATTGAGGGTATTGGAGCCCGACAGCCTCAGGACCGGGGCATCGGTCGTCACTGCCGAGGCGGCCAGGGCCGGTGGCGTGCCGGCCAGCAGAAGCGCGTAAAGCAGGGCACGCAGCATCTGCATCACCGTGAGTCATCAAAGGTGTCGGCAGATTAAGAAACAAATATGACGGGGCGATGACGAGATGGCGTTGGTATCAGTTCAGCTCCAGCCAGATCGGCGCATGGTCGGAAGGCTTTTCCATGCCGCGCAGGACGTAGTCCACGCCGGCAGCCTTGATGCGCGGTTGCAAGCCCTTCGAGGTCATGATCAGGTCAATGCGCAGGCCACGCTTGGGTTGGTCTTCAAAGCCGCGGCTGCGGTAGTCGAACCAACTGAACTGGTCATTCACCTCTGGGTGCAGGTAGCGGAAACTGTCGACCAGCCCCCAGTTCTTGAGGCGTGCCATCCATTCACGTTCTTCGGGCAAAAAGCTGCATTTGCCGGTTTTCAGCCAGCGCCTGGCGTTATCGGCACCGATGCCGATGTCACAATCCTCGGGCGAAATGTTCACGTCGCCCATCACCACCAGTGGCTGCTCATGACTGAAACGACTTTCCAGCAGGGTTTGCAGGTCGTTGTAGAAGCGTTGCTTGGCCGGAAACTTGGTGGGGTGGTCGCGGCTTTCACCTTGAGGAAAGTAGCCATTCATGATGGTCACCGGCTGGCCGTGTTCATCGGCGTAGGTGCCCCAGATAAAACGCTTCTGGGCTTCGTCGTCATCGCTGTCGAAACCCTTGTGCAGCGTCAGTGGCGCCTGGCGCGAAAGCAGGGCAACTCCATAGTGGCCTTTCTGGCCATGATAATGAACGTGATAGCCCAGAGCCTCGATCTCGGCCTGGGGAAACTGCTCGTCGGATACCTTGGTTTCCTGCAGGCCGATCACGTCCGGCTGGTATTTCTCGATCAGGGCCGCCAATTGGTGCGGCCGGGCGCGCAGGCCGTTGATGTTGAACGAGACGATTTTCATAAAGCGACCATCCTGAAGCGAAAACGAGACGGCGATGCTAGCCGACCTGCCTGATAACGACCAGCTTGCAAGCAGTCATTGGATTGCCATCATTATTTCCGGAACTGTCGAGAACCTCGATGACTCTGAGGCTGTGCATGCCAGTTGCGCATTTTTTGCACGGCCGCTAATACGAGGTTTTGCCGTATGCCTGAGTCATCCATTTCCCAGATCGATATTCGTCAGCTTGATAGCGGTTATTCGCGTGAAACCCGCAATCTGCTGTTTCAGGTCTACCGCAACGACCCGAACTTTGCCTATGTTTTCAATGCCAAGCGCGCCGGTTACGAGCAGCGTGTGAAGGCCACGGTCAATGCGCTGGTCAAGCAGCATTTCCTGCAGGACTTGCCGGCGCTGGGTCTGTTTGTCGAAGACCGCCTGGCAGGCGTGGCCCTGATTGCCCCACCGCAGCGTCGCCTGGGCATTACCGAAAGCTGGGCCTGGCGTCTGCGCATGGTACTCAGCACCGGCCTGAGCTGTACCCAGCGCTACCTGGACTATTACAACGCCGTACTGGCCTGCCTGCCTTCGCAGCAAGTGCATGTCCTGCCGCTGGTGGGGCTGGACCCCGCTTACCAGGGCCAACGCATGGGCCAGCATTTGAGTGAGAAATTGTTGCAGACATTGCATGAGTGGTGTGCGGTGGATGAGCATTCGCGTGGTGTGGTCCTCGACACCGGAAATCCCCGCTATCTTGAGTTCTATAAACAGCAGGGTTACGAGGAAATCGGTGAAGTGACGGTCGGACCGATTCGTGAGCATGTGTTTTTTCATCCCAGCCCCCGGGCTGTGACCCACGCCACGACGTGAGTGGTAAACCCCGGCTTCATGCGCGGCAGGCCTGTTCGCCTTTGAGCGGCGCCGCCATTGAGTCGTGTTAGCATCCGGACCCATGAAGCCCTTAAGACTATTCAGCAGCCTGTTCGTCCTGTCGTTGAGCGCCACGGTCCATGCCGAGGCGCGCCTGCAGGTCAATGTCACGCCCGCCAATGCGGCACTCAAGGAAAATATCGAAGGTTATATAGGCAGCCTTGGCGAGCGCGATGCGGCGGCGCTTGAGCAGTTCAGCCCGGGCGCCGTGCAACAGGCCCGGACCGCTGCCCAGGCCTTGGGCTATTACCAGGCGCGTATCGACAGCGAGGTCAAGGATGGCCAGCAGCCGCAACTGATCCTGCGTATCGAATCCGGCGAGCCTGTGCGCCTGCGCCACGTCACAGTGCGGGTCGAAGGGCCGGCGGCATCGATGGCAGCCTTCAAAGTGCCGAAAAGCACGGCGCTGCAACCTGGGCAGCCGCTCAATCACGGGCTTTATGAAGACGCCAAGAAGCTGATCCAGAACCAGGCCTCGCGCTACGGTTTTTTCAGCGGGCGCTTTACCCATCAGCAACTGGTCGTCGACCCGCGTGGTGGTGTAGCGGATATCGACCTGGTCTATGACAGCGGCCCGCGCTACATCCTGGGGCAGGTGACCTTCAGTGGCGATACGCCGCTTGACCCTGACTTGCTGCGGCGCATGGTGCCGTTCAAGGAAAACACGCCTTACGATTCGCAGCTGATCGCCGACCTGAACCAGGCCATGCAATCAAGTGGCTATTTCGAAGGCGTGCGCGTCGATGCCACGCCGACCACGGCGGTCGAGCAGGCCATCCCGGTCAACGTCCAGCTCGAAACCCGCAAGCCCCGGACCATGGGCCTGGGACTGGGGTTCTCCACCGACGTGGGGCCGCGTGGCAAGGCCAACTGGACTCGCCACTGGGCCAACCCGCAGGGGCACAGTTACGGTTTCGAATCGGAGCTGTCCGCGCCCCGGCAGAACATCGGGTTGTGGTACGACATTCCGCTCGACCCGCCGCTGACCGACAAGCTGCGCTTTGCCGGCGGCTATCAATATGAAGAAATCGCCGGCACCGATACCCTCAGCAAGCTGTTGACGCTGGGGCCGGAATGGCACAGTAAGCTGCCCAGCGGCTGGGAACGGGTGCTGTCGCTGAAGTGGCAGCGCGAGGAATACCGCCTGGGTGACGACTCCGGCCTGAGCACGTTGTTGATGCCAGGCGTGAGCTATTCCTTCCTGCGCAGTGATAACCGCATCGACCCGCAAAATGGCTACCGCCTGCAATTGGATGCGCAAGTGGCCGCCGAGGGCGCACTGTCGGACACCAACCTGCTGCGCGGCAGCGCGTTGCTCAAGGGCCTGACCACGATCGCTCGTGACCATCGCCTGCTGGGGCGGGTACAGGTGGGGGGCAACTGGACCAACGGCTATGCATCGATTCCGCCGTCACTGCGGTTCTTCGCCGGCGGCGACCAGAGCGTGCGCGGTTATGACTACCAGACCCTGTCGCCGACCAACTCCGATGGTGACCGCATTGGTGGCCGCTATATGGTGGCTGCCAGTGCCGAGTACCAGTATTCGATTGCAGAAAAGTGGCGGCTGGCGGCGTTCATCGACCAGGGCAATGCGTTCAACTCCCTGGATATGCCCAGCCTGAAGACCGGCGTCGGCTTTGGCGTGCGCTGGGTCTCACCGGTCGGGCCGATACGCGTTGACCTGGCCCATCCACTGGACGGCGATGGCGGCGTTCGCCTGCACTTTTCCATGGGACCGGAACTATGAATACGCGCCGCTTTTTGCGTGGTTTGATGATTACCGCGGCCAGCTTGCTGGCCGTTCTTTTATTGGCAGGCTTGATCCTGGTGAGCCTGCTGGGCACCCAGCGTGGCAGTCAATGGTTGCTTGATCGTGTGCCTGGCTTGCAAGTCGAACAGTTCAACGGCCATCTGGGCGGTCACTGGCAGGCCGAGCGCCTGGTCTGGCAGCAGGGCGAGCAGCGAGTGGCCGTCGAGGCGCCGCAGCTGGACTGGTCGCCATCCTGCCTGTGGCGCATGACCCTGTGCATCGACACCCTGCATACCGGAGCGATCAGCCTGCAATTGCCAGCCAGTGAGCCGAGCGAGCCGGCCGGCCCCCTGACCTTGCCGGACCTGAACCTGCCCCTGGCCCTCGAAGTGCAGGACATCCAGATTGCCAGCGTGCAACTCGATGGCGTCGATCAGTTGCAGGACCTGCAACTGGCCGCGCACTGGACGGCCGTAGGCTTGAAGATCGACCGGGTCTACCTGCAGCGCGACGACCTGCGCCTGGAGCTGGCCGGCCTGCTGCAACCGGCCGGCGACTGGCCGCTGAACCTGACCGGGCAGGTGCAATTGCCGCCCCAGGGCGGCCAGGACTGGGCCCTGGCGCTGGAGGTACAAGGCGACCTGCTCAAGACCTTGCAGCTCAAGGCGCAAAGCAGCGGTTATCTGCAAGGCCTGCTGACCGGCGAGCTGCAACCGCTGGCCGATGGCCTGCCGGCCCGGGTCAACCTGCGGGTCGACCGCTTCAAGGCGGCGCCCGACCTGCCGGACACCCTGACCCTGGAAAAGCTCGACCTGGTGGCCGAGGGGGATCTGGCGGCGGGCTATCAATTGCAAGGCAATGCCAGCCTTCCGGCTGAAAAAGGCCCGATTGCACTGGCATTGCGCGGCCGGGTTGATGCCAAGGGCGCCGACATCGCTGCGCTGGACCTGACGGCCAGTGAGCAACAGCATGTTGCGCTCAAGGGCACCCTGGGGTGGGCAGAGGGCTTGAAGGCCGATGCCACGCTGGACTGGCTGGATTTTCCCTGGCACCGCCTGTACCCGCAGGTGGCCGAGCCTGACGTCAAGCTGCGCCAGTTCAAGGGCTTGGTGTCGTACACCGATGGCAAGTACCTGGGGAATTTCAATGCCAGGGCCGATGGCCCGGCCGGAGCCTTCACACTGCAAAGCCCGTTCAGTGGCGATCTGCAATCGGTCAATCTGCCACAACTGGAGCTGGTGGCGGGGCAGGGCAAGGCCACCGGCTACCTGAAACTGCAGTTTGCCGAGGGCGTGGCCTGGGACACCGACCTGAAGCTGAGTGCATTGAACCCGGCTTTCTGGGTGGCCGAGCTGCCCGGCACCCTGGGTGGCCCGCTGCGCAGCAAAGGCAGCCTCAAGGGCGAAACCCTCGATCTGCAAGCCGACCTGGACCTGACTGGCCGCCTGCGTGGCCAGGCAGCCGCCTTACAGGCCAAGGCCGCCGGCAATGGTCAGCAATGGACGCTCGAATCGCTGCTGGTGCGGTTGGGTGATAACCGCATCCAGGGCAAGGGCGAACTGGCCCGGCAACTGCGCGGGCAACTGGACCTTGATCTGCCACGGCTGGCGCAACTCTGGCCGGGTTTGCAGGGCGTGATCAAGGGCCGGATGGACCTGGCCGGCACGTTGCAGGCCCCGCAAGGCCAGTTGAACCTGCAAGGCAACGGTCTGGGGTTCCAGGAAAACCGCCTGCAGCGTTTGAGCCTTGGCGGCAAACTGGATCAGGCACAACGTGCCACGCTGAACCTCAAAGGCGAAGGTATCCAGAGCGGCGACACCCGGTTGGGCACCTTGCTGGTCGATGGCCAGGGTACGCTCAAGGCCCAGCAGCTCAAGCTTGACCTGCAAGGACCGCTGTTGAAGCTGGCCATGGCTCTGGACGGTGGCCTGGACAAAGACAACTGGCGCGGCCGGCTGGTCAGCGGCGATGTGCAGAGCAACGGCCAGCACTGGCGCTTGCAGGCCCCGGCCCGGCTGGAGCGCCTGGCCAATGGCACGATCAACGTCGGC
Organism: Pseudomonas sp. Leaf127; assembly: GCF_001423155.1. Classification (NCBI taxonomy): domain Bacteria; kingdom Pseudomonadati; phylum Pseudomonadota; class Gammaproteobacteria; order Pseudomonadales; family Pseudomonadaceae; genus Pseudomonas; species Pseudomonas sp. Leaf127. Next base: position 399,739 of record NZ_LMOA01000021.1, read on the forward strand.
GCGCATTGCTTTATGTCCGGCGCGGCCAGCCTGTGTGGCGACAACCAGCGGCTGATGCCCGACCCGCGCTTGCGCTATCGCCTGAAAAACTTCTCGCTCGACAGCCTGGCGCAGTGGATGCCCAAGGATTTCGCCTGGAAGGGCCTGGTCAACGCCGACGTGTCGCTGGATGTCCCGGCGGCAGGGCCGTCCGGTCAGATCAGCGTCGATGCGGGTGGCGGCACGCTGCGCATCCGCGATAAACAGCAATGGCTGGATTTCCCCTATAGCACCCTCAAGCTCACCAGCAGCCTGACCCCCAAGCGCATCGATTCGCGCCTGGAGTTCGATGGCAACCGGCTGGGGCGCCTGCTGCTCAATGCCCGTATCGACCCGGTGGCGCGTGACAAGCCGGTGACCGGCGACTTTACCTTGAGCGCCGTGGATATTGCCGTGGCCCGGCCGTTTGCCCCGATGGTCGACACCCTCAAGGGGCGTCTCAATGGCAGCGGGCGCATTTCCGGCAGCCTGCTGGCGCCGCAGGTCAATGGCAGCCTGGTGCTTTCGGGGGGCGAAGTGTCAGGCCCGGAACTGCCCATGCAATTGCAGGACCTGAACCTCAAGGCGCAGATTGCCGGCGAAAGCGTGCAACTGGACGGTGGCTGGAAAAGCGGGGCGACAGGGCAGGGCAGCATCGGCGGGCAGGTGACCTGGGGCAACGCCCTGGCCGTCGATATCCGCCTCAAGGGTTCGCGCCTGCCGATCGTGGTCGAGCCCTATGCGGAGCTTGAGGCAGCACCGGATCTTGCCATTGCCCTGCAGGGCGACCAGTTGAAGATCTCCGGCACCGTGCGGGTGCCCAAGGGCAAGATCACCGTGCGCGAGCTGCCGCCCTCGACGGTCAAGGTGTCGCAGGACACTGTGATCGTCGGCCAGCAGACCGAACAGGGCCAGCCGCCGATGGCCATGGCGATGGACATCGATGTGCTGGTGGGCCAGGAGCAACTGGCGTTTTCGGGCTTTGGCCTGACCGCCAACCTGGCCGGCCGCGTGCATGTCGGCGACAACATGGACACCCGCGGCGAACTCAACCTCAACGACGGCCGTTACCGGGCCTATGGCCAGCGCCTGACCATTCGCAAGGCCCGGCTGTTGTTCACCGGTCCCATCGACCAACCGTACCTGGATATCGAAGCCATTCGCCAGGTCGATGAAGTGATCGCCGGCATTCGCCTGACCGGCAGTGCCGAGCAGCCCACCACCGAGGTGTTCTCGGAGCCGGCCATGAGCCAGGAGCAGGCGCTGTCGTATCTGGTCATGGGTCGGCCGCTGGGGACCAACAGCGAGGACAACAACATGGTTGCTCAGGCGGCCCTGGCGCTCGGGGTGGCGGGCAGTTCAGGGGCGACCGGCAAGCTGGCCAGCAACCTGGGCATCAAGGACTTCGAACTGGACACTTCCGGGTCCGGTGACAAGACCAGTGTGGTGGCCAGTGGCAGGATCACCGACAAGCTGAGCCTGCGCTACGGGGTCGGGGTATTCGAGCCGGCCAACACCATTGCCTTGCGCTACATGCTCAGCAAGCGGGTGTACCTGGAGGCGGCCAGTGGCCTGGCCAGCTCCCTGGATATTTTCTATAAACGAGACTTCTGACCGAAGGCCCTTGACGGGTCGTCAAACAAGGAACCGGTCATTATTGGCATCAAGCGGCGCTGCGCTATATCGTGACGCTTTTTCATGCTTAACTGCCGGTTCTTTTCTTTTTCAAAAGGACTTCGCTTCATGGCTCAAGTAACTCTCAAAGGCAATCCGGTCAGCATCCAGGGCGAACTGCCAGCAGTGGGCAGTGCCGCTCCGGCCTTTACCCTGGTAGGTGCCGGCCTTGCCGATGTGGCACTGGCTGACTTTGCCGGCCAGCGCAAGGTGCTGAACATCTTCCCAAGCGTCGACACCCCGACCTGCGCCACTTCCGTGCGCACCTTCAACGCCCAGGCCAACACGCTCGAAAACACCGTCGTGCTGTGCGTCTCGGCTGACCTGCCGTTCGCCCAGGCGCGTTTCTGCGGCAGCGAAGGCCTGGAAAACGTCAAGAACCTGTCAACTTTCCGCAGTGCCGATTTCGCCAGCCAGTATGGCGTGGCCATTGCCGATGGCCCACTGACCGGCCTGACCACCCGCGCCGTCGTGGTGCTGGATGAAAACGACAACGTCCTGCACAGCGAGCTGGTGAGCGAAATCGGCCAGGAGCCTAATTACGAAGCGGCCTTGTCCGTTCTGAAGTAAGTCTGCGGCATTGCTCGACGGCCTGCCTTGTTCAGGCCGTTTTTACTTGTTTCTCAGATGCTTGACGAAGGTAAGCGCTTGGTAAAGGCGCTTTGCTTGTCATCCGTCTGTGCTTATTGTTCAGCCTCCGAACAAGCCCCACCTGCAATGGTTGATTTATTCATGCAATCGTCTGGTCCTCGTAACTCTCGTCGCTGGTTGGTAAGTCTGTTGGTCCTGTTGGCGATCATCGGCCTGTGCTGGTGGTTCTGGCCTGCTTCGACGCCACAGGACGGTGCCCAGGCCGGCCGGCCCGGTGCGGCAGGCGGCACAGGCGCCGGGCGTGGCGCAGCGCGTCCAGGTTTCGGTGCCTCGACCCAGCCGGTGCCGGTGCGCGTGGCGCCGGCCACCCAGGCCGACTTCCCGATCTACTACAAGGCCCTGGGCACGGTGACGGCGACCAACACCATCAACGTACGCAGCCGTGTGGCGGGCGAACTGATCAAGATTCACTTCCAGGAAGGCCAGAGGGTCAAGGCCGGCGACCTGCTGGCAGAGATCGATCCGCGCACCTACCAGATTGCCCTGCAACAGGCCGAAGGCACGCTGGCGACCAATCAGGCCCTGCTCAAGAATGCCCAGATCGACGTGCAGCGCTACCGGGGGCTGTTCGCCGAAGACAGTATCGCCAAGCAGACGCTGGACACTGCCGAGTCGCTGGTCAACCAGTACCAGGGCACGATCAAGACCAACCAGGCGGCGGTCAATGAAGCACGCCTGAACCTCGACTTTACCCGTATCCGCGCCCCTATCGCCGGACGTGTCGGCCTCAAGCAGCTCGACATGGGCAACCTGGTGGCCGCCAACGATACCACGGCCTTGGTGGTGATCACCCAGACCCAGCCGATCTCGGTGAGCTTCACGCTGCCTGAAACCGTGCTGGCGCCGGTGATCAGCCGTTACCGCAGTGGCGACAAGCTGCCTGTCGAAGCCTGGGACCGTGGCGACCTCAAGCAGCAGGCCACCGGCGTGCTGGCCAGCCTCGACAACCAGATCGACGTGACCACCGGTACGCTCAAGTTCAAGGCCCGTTTCGACAACGGCGACGAGTCCTTGCTGCCCAACCAGTTCGTCAACGTGCGCCTGCTGGCCGACACCCTCAGGCAGGCCGTGCTGGTGCCGACCGCTGCGCTCCAGTTCGGCACCCAGGGCACCTTTGTCTATGCCCTCGATGGCGATAAAAAGGTCAAGATCAACACGCTCAAGACCGGGCCTGGCAATGAACAATTCACCGTCGTGACCGAGGGGCTGGCCGCCGGCACGCAAGTGGTGCTCGAAGGCACCGATCGCCTGCGCGACGGCAGCGCCGTCGAAGTGGTCAGCGACAGCAAGGACGTGCCGGTCACGCCGGGCCAGAAGCTGCAAGGCCAGCCGGCCAAGGGCACGGACAGCTCGGCGTCTGCCGATACCACGCAAAAGACTCAAGCATGAATATGTCGCGCCTGTTCATCCTGCGTCCGGTCGCCACCACGCTGAGCATGCTGGCCCTGGTACTGGCCGGTCTGATCGCCTACACCTTGCTGCCGGTGTCAGCCTTGCCGCAGGTGGACTACCCGACCATCCGGGTGATCACCCTGTACCCGGGTGCCAGCCCGCAAGTGATGACCAGCGCGGTGACCGCACCGCTGGAGCGACAGTTCGGGCAGATGCCCGGCTTGACCCAGATGGCCTCGACCAGCTCCGGGGGCGCCTCGGTCATCACCTTGCGCTTCAGCCTCGACTTGAACATGGATGTGGCCGAGCAGGAAGTGCAGGCGGCCATCAATGCCTCCAGTAACCTGCTGCCCACTGATTTGCCGGCACCGCCGGTGTATAACAAGGTCAACCCGGCCGACACCCCGGTGCTGACACTGGCCATCACCTCGAAGGTCATGCCGCTGCCGCAGCTCAACGAGCTGGTCGACACGCGCATGGCGCAGAAGATCTCCCAGGTCAGCGGCGTGGGCATGGTCAGTATTGCCGGCGGGCAGCGCCAGGCGGTACGGATCAAGGTCAACCCACAGGCGCTGGCGGCCAACGGGCTCAACCTGAGCGATGTCCGCAGCCTGATCAGTGCCTCCAACGTCAACCAGCCCAAGGGCAACTTCGACGGCCCGATCCGCACCTCGATGCTCGATGCCAACGATCAGCTCAAGTCGGCGCAGGAATACGCCAACCTGATCCTGGCCTACAGCAATGGCGCGCCCTTGCGCCTCAAGGACGTGGCGCAGATCATCGACGGCGCCGAAAACGACCGCCTGGCCGCCTGGGCCAACCAGAGCCAGGCCGTGCTGCTCAATATCCAGCGCCAGCCGGGGGCCAACGTCATCCAGGTGGTCGACAGCATCAAGGCCATGCTGCCGAGCATCACCGACAACTTGCCGGCGGGCCTGGATGTCATCGTGCTGACCGATCGCACCCAGACCATCCGTGCGGCGGTAACCGATGTCCAGCATGAACTGGTGTTCGCGGTCATGCTCGTGGTGCTGGTGACGTTCGTGTTCCTGCGCCGTATCAGTGCCACGATCATTCCGTCGATTGCCGTGCCGCTGTCGCTGATCGGCACGTTCGGAGTGATGTACCTGGCCGGCTTTTCGATCAATAACCTGACCCTGATGGCCCTGACCATCGCCACCGGCTTTGTGGTGGACGATGCGATCGTGATGCTGGAGAACATTTCCCGGCACATCGAGGAGGGCGCAACGCCCATGCAGGCCGCGCTCAAGGGCGCCAGACAGATTGGCTTTACCCTGATCTCGTTGACCCTGTCGCTGATCGCCGTGCTGATTCCGCTGCTGTTCATGGCCGATGTGGTCGGTCGGCTGTTCCGCGAATTTGCCATCACCCTGGCGGTGGCGATCCTGATTTCCCTGGTGGTCTCGCTGACCCTGACGCCGATGATGTGCGCGCGCCTGCTCAAGCGTGAACCCAGGGAAGAAGAGCAGGGCCGCCTTTACCGGGCCAGCGGTGCCTGGATCGACTGGTTGATCGAAGCCTATTCGCGCAAATTGCAGTGGGTGTTGAATCATCAGGCCCTGACCCTGCTGGTGGCCATCGCCACCATGGCGCTGACCGTGGTGCTGTACCTGGCGGTGCCCAAGGGCTTCTTTCCGGTGCAGGACACCGGCGTGATCCAGGGCATCAGCGAAGCGCCGCAATCGGTGTCGTTCACCGCCATGAGCGAGCGGCAACAGGCGCTGGCCGACATCATTCTCAAGGACCCCGCGGTCGAGAGCCTGTCGTCCTACATCGGCGTGGACGGCGACAATGCCACGCTCAACAGCGGGCGCATGCTGATCAACCTCAAGTCGCACAAGGTGCGCGACCTGACGGCCAGCCAGGTGATCCTGCGCCTGCAGCCGCAGCTGGACCAGTTGGCCGATATCCGCCTGTACCTGCAACCGGTGCAGGACCTGACCATCGAAGACCGGGTCAGTCGCACCCAGTACCAGTTCAGTCTCTCATCGCCCGACGCCGACATGCTCGGTCTGTGGAGCGAGCGTCTGCAGCAGGCCCTGCAACAGCGCCCGGAGCTTACCGAGGTCGCCAGCGACCTGCAGGACAAGGGCCTGCAGGTGTACCTCGCCATCGACCGCGATGCTGCCAGCCGCCTGGGCGTCAATGTGTCGGCGATCACCGACGCGTTGTACGACGCATTCGGCCAGCGGCAGATTTCGACGATCTACACCCAGGCCAGCCAGTACCGGGTGGTGTTGCAGTCGGCCTATGCCAACGAACTGGGGCCGGCGGCGCTGGAACAGATCTACGTCAAGACCACCGATGACACCCAGGTCAAGCTGTCGAGCCTGGCGCGCATCGAGCAGCGCCAGGCGCAGCTGGCGATCAGTCACTTGGGGCAGTTCCCGGCGGTGATGATGTCGTTCAACCTTGCCCCGGATGTATCGCTGGGGGCAGCGGTCGAAGTGATCGAGCAGGTGCAGAAGGACATCGGCATGCCGCTGGGTGTGCAGACGCGTTTCCAGGGGGCAGCAGAAGCCTTCCAGGCCTCGTTGTCCAGCACCCTGCTGCTGGTGCTCGCGGCGGTCGTGACCATGTACATCGTGCTTGGCGTGCTCTATGAGAGCTACATTCATCCGGTCACTATTCTCTCGACCCTGCCGTCTGCCGCCGTCGGTGCCTTGCTGGCCTTGTTGTTGACCGGTAACGACCTGGGGATGATCGCCATCATCGGCATCATCCTGCTGATCGGTATCGTCAAGAAAAACGCCATCATGATGATCGACTTTGCCCTGGAGGCCGAGCGCAACCGTGGCATCGACCCGCGCACGGCGATCTATGAAGCCGCGCTGCTGCGCTTCCGGCCGATCCTGATGACCACCCTGGCGGCGTTGTTCGGTGCCGTGCCGCTGATGCTGGCCACCGGTTCCGGGGCCGAGCTGCGCCAGCCGCTGGGCCTGGTGATGGTCGGCGGGCTGCTGGTCAGCCAGGTGCTGACGCTGTTCACCACGCCGGTGATCTACTTGTACTTCGACCGGCTGGGGCGGCGCTGGGGCCGCAAGCCTGACACCGCACCGGCTGCGCCACAGGTCGACGCATGAACCTGTCGGCGCCTTTTATCAGCCGGCCGGTCGCCACCATGCTGCTGAGCATCGCGATCATGTTGCTGGGTGCGTTCAGTTTTCGCCTGTTGCCGGTGGCGCCGCTGCCGAACATGGATTTTCCGGTAATCGTCGTGTCGGCCAGCCTGGCCGGTGCCAGTCCGGAAATCATGGCCTCCAGCGTCGCCACGCCACTGGAGCGCTCGCTGGGTACCATTGCCGGGGTCACCAACATGACCAGCAACTCCAGCCAGGGCTCTACCAGGGTCATTCTGGTGTTCGAGCAGGGCCGTGATATCAATGCGGCGGCCCGGGAAGTGCAGGCGGCCATCAACGCGGCGCGCAACCTGCTGCCCAGTGGCATGCGCAGCATGCCGACCTACAAGAAGGTCAACCCCTCGCAGATGCCTATCATGGTGCTGGCGATGACCTCCGATGTGCTGAGTAAGGGGCAGCTGTATGACCTGGCCTCGACCATCCTTTCGCAGAGCCTGGCCCAGGTGCCTGGCGTGGGCGAGGTGCAGATCGGCGGCAGCTCGCTGCCGGCGGTGCGCATCGAGCTGGAGCCGCACCTGCTGGAGCAGTACGGCGTGTCGCTGGATGAGGTGCGCACCACCATCAGCAACGGCAACGTGCGCAGACCCAAGGGCTTTGTCGAAACCGACCGGTACAACTGGCAGGTGCAAGCCAACGACCAGCTGGAAAAAGCCAAAGACTATGCGCCGTTGATCATCCGCTACCAGAATGGCGCGGCCTTGCGCCTGAGCGATGTGGCCAAGGTCAGCGATGCGGTGGAAAACCGCTACAACAGCGGCTTCTACAATGACCGCACGGCCGTGCTGCTGGTCATCAACCGCCAGCCGGGCGCCAACATCATCCAGACCGTGCAGCAGATCAAGGACCAGTTGCCGGCCCTGCGCGCTGTGATGCCTGCCAGCGTCAGCCTGGAAGTGGCCCAGGACCGTTCGCCGGTGATCAAGGCTACCTTGCACGAGGCCGAGTTGACCCTGCTGATTGCCGTAGTACTGGTGATCATGGTGGTGTTCCTGTTTCTGGGTAACCTGCGGGCCTCGTTGATCCCGACCCTGGCAGTGCCGGTGTCGCTGGTGGGCTCGTTCGCGATCATGCACCTGTGCGGTTTTTCATTGAACAACCTGTCGTTGATGGCGCTGATCCTGGCCACGGGCCTGGTGGTCGACGATGCCATCGTGGTGCTGGAAAACATCACCCGGCATATCGATGACGGCAAGTCACCGATGCAGGCGGCCTACATCGGTGCCAAGGAAGTGGGCTTTACCCTGCTGTCGATGAACGTGTCGCTGGTGGCGGTGTTCATTTCCATCCTGTTCATGGGCGGACTGGTGGAAAACCTGTTCCGCGAGTTTGCCATTACCCTGTCGGTGGCGATCCTGGTCTCGCTGGTGGTTTCACTGACCCTGACGCCGATGCTTTGCGCCCGCTGGCTCAAACCGCACTCGGCTGAAAAGCCCAATGCCGTGCAACGCTGGAGCGAGCGCATCAACGAACGCATGATTGCCGGCTACGACCGCAGCCTGGGCTGGGTGCTGCGTCATCCGCGCCTGACCCTGGCCAGCCTGCTGGTGACCATCGCGGTGAATATTGCCTTGTACGTGATGGTGCCCAAGACCTTCCTGCCGCAGCAGGACACCGGGCAGATCATGGGTTTCATTCGCGGCGATGACGGTCTCTCTTTTACGGTCATGCAGCCAAAGATGGAAGTCTTTCGTCGTTCGATGCTGGCCGATCCTGCCGTGCAAAGCGTGGCCGGCTTTATCGGCGGCAGCGGCGGCACCAACAATGCCTTCATGATCGTGCGCCTCAAGCCGCTCAGCGAACGCAAGTTGTCCTCGGAAAAGATTGTCGAGCGGCTGCGCAAGAACCTGCCACAGATTCCGGGTGGGCGCCTGTTCCTGCAGGCCGACCAGGATATCCAGCTGGGGGGCGTGCGTGACCAGGCCAGCTCGCAGTACCAGTATGTGCTGCAAAGTGGTGACCTGGCGCGCCTGCGCGAGTGGTATCCCAAAGTGGTGGCGGCGTTCCGGGCCATACCGCAACTGACGGCCATCGATGCCCGTGAAGGCCGTGGCGCGCCACAGATCACCCTGATCGTCGACCGCGACCGGGCCAAGAGCCTGGGCATCGACATGCAGATGGTCACCACGGTGCTTAACAACGCCTACAGCCAGCGCCAGGTGTCGACCATCTATGACGCCCTGAACCAGTACAAGGTGGTCATGGAGGTCAATACCAAATACTCCCAGGACCCCAGTACCCTGGAGCAGATCAAGGTCATCACTGAAAATGGTGACCGCGTGCCGCTGTCGACCATTGCCCATTATGAGAACAGCCTGGAAAACGACCGGGTTTCCCATGAAGGGCTGTTTGCTTCGGAAAATATCTCGTTCGACCTGGCCGAAGGCGTGACCCTGGACCAGGCCACCGCAGCCATCGAGCGTGCGGTGGCGACCGTCGGCCTGCCGAGCGAGGTGATTTCGAAAATGGCCGGCACCGGCGATGCTTTTGCTGCGACCCAGAAAAGCCAGCCGTGGATGATCCTGGGCGCCCTGGTGCTGGTGTACCTGGTGCTGGGCATTCTGTACGAAAGCTATATCCACCCGCTGACTATCCTGTCGACCTTGCCATCGGCCGGCGTCGGCGCGCTGTTGAGCATCTTTGCCGTGGGCTCGGCGTTCAGCCTGATCTCCCTGCTGGGCCTGTTCCTGTTGATCGGTATCGTCAAGAAGAACGCCATCATGATGATCGACCTGGCGCTGCAACTGGAGCGTGACCAGGGCATGAGCCCGCATGAGTCGATCCGCCGCGCCTGCCTGCAACGCCTGCGGCCGATCCTGATGACCACCATTGCGGCGATCCTGGGGGCCTTGCCGTTGCTGCTGGGCACCGCCGAAGGGTCGGAAATGCGCCAGCCATTGGGCCTGACAATCATCGGCGGCCTGGTGTTCAGCCAGGTCCTGACCCTTTACACCACCCCGGTGGTTTACCTTTACCTGGACAACCTGCGCCATCGCTTCAACCACTGGCGTGGCGTGCGTACCGATGCAGCCCTGGAAACTCCGCTATGACCCATCGCCTGGCCACTTTCTCCACGCCCCTCTGGTTGCTGCGCCCGCTGGCGGCGGGACTGTGCGTCTTGCTGCTCGGCGCCTGCACGGTCGGACCCGATTACCAGAAGCCGACCTTCGACACCACGGCCCAGTTCAAGGCTGCCCCGGGCTGGCGCCAGGCCAGTCCCAGCGATGCGTTGGCCCGTGGTGCCTGGTGGGAGATTTATCAGGATGCGCAGCTCAACCAACTGGTCGAGCGGCTCAACGGCTCCAACCAGACCGTGGCCCAGTATGAGGCCCAGTACCGCCAGGCTCAGGCGCTGGTGCGCAGTTCACGCGCTTCGCTGTTCCCGACCCTGGACCTGACCACCGGCAAGACCCGTTCGGCCCAAGGCACCGGCAGCAGCAGTTCCAGCCTGTCGAGCAGCAACAGTGGCATCCGCGACACCTATAACGCGCAACTGGGGGTGAGCTGGGAAGCCGACCTGTGGGGCAAGCTGCGCCGTGGCATCGAGGCCGACAGCGCCAGTGCCGAGGCCAGCCAGGCCGATCTGGCGGCCATGCGCCTGAGTCTGCAATCGGAGCTGGTGCAAAATTACCTGCAATTGCGTGTGATTGATGAGCAGAAGCGCCTGCTGGAGGCCACGGTCAAGGCTTACGAGCGCTCCCTCAAGCTGACCCAGAACCAGTACCGCGCCGGTATCATCGGGCGCGAGTCGGTGGCCCAGGCCCAGACTCAGCTCAAGAGCACCGAGGCCGACCTGATCGACCTGGCCTGGCAGCGCGCCCAGTACGAAAATGCGATTGCCATGCTGATGGGCATGACGCCGGCCGAATTCAACCTGCAGGCCAGCACCGACATCCCGCCGTTGCCGGCCATTCCGGTCGGCGTGCCGTCGACCTTGCTGGAGCGGCGCCCCGACATTGCCGCTGCAGAGCGCTCGGTCATGGCGGCCAACGCCAATATCGGCGTGGCCAAGGCGGCCTTTTTTCCCGACCTGACCCTGAGCCTGAGCGGTGGCTACAGCAGCAGCGCCTTTTCCAGCTGGATCACCACACCGAACCGCTTCTGGTCGGTCGGTCCGCAACTGGCCCTGACCCTGTTCGACGCCGGCAGGCGCTCGGCCGAGGTCGATCGGGTCGAGGCGGTCTACGACCAGACCGTGGCGCAGTACCGGCAGACCGTGCTCAATGGTTTCCAGGAGGTAGAAAACTACATGGCCCAGCTCGAGGTCTATGAGCGCGAAGCGGCTGTGCGTGCCGAGGCGCTGGCGGCGGCGCGCGAGTCGATGCGCCTGACCGAGAACCAGTTCAAGGCCGGGCTGATCGACTACCTGGACGTGGTCAACGTACAGGCCACGGCGCTGAGCAACGAACGCAGTGTGCTCAATGTCCTGCAAAGCCGGCTGGTGGCCAGTGTCCAGCTGATGGCGGCACTGGGCGGTGGCTGGCAAGGCCTGGACGCTGCCCAGGAGCGTCGTGCGGCTGATCCGGCGGGTTGAGACTGCGCCGATCAGGGTGCCGTGGATAGAAAATATTCATGGCGATATGCCACATTTCCTCCGGGCGGCAGCACCAATCACGATGGATAAGCGTAGAATCGGCCCATCGTGATTGGCATGGATGCAGACACTTGTCCAAGTCAAGAGGCATTCCAAGTTGATTGGCAGCTACATTCCTTCGCTGGTCATCATCTCCATCCTGGTGGCAATCCTGGCGTCCTATACGGCACTGGACCTGAGTGGCCGCATTGCGACTGCCAAAGGTCGCGGCGTCTGGCTATGGATCGGCGGCGGTGCTTTTGCCATGGGCATCGGCATCTGGTCGATGCATTTCATTGGCATGCTGGCCTTCGTCCTGCCCATCGACCTGGGCTATGACCTGTTCCTGACCCTGTGCTCGCTGCTGATTGCCATGTTGTCCTCAGGCATTGCCCTGTGGGTGGTCAGCCAGCCGGTGCTGCCGCTGCGGCAATTGATGCTGGGGGCCTTGCTGATGGGCACCGGGATCAGTTGCATGCACTATCTGGGCATGGCTGCGCTGCGCATGCAGCCGGGCATCGATTACGACCCTGGACTGTTCGGCCTGTCGCTGTTGATCGCTTTCGGGGCTTCCACCGCCGCGTTGTGGATCGCCTTTCACCTGCGCCAGAACACGCCCCATGTTTTTCTGGCCCGTTGCGCAGCGGCGGTGGTGATGGGGGTGGCAATTGTCGGCATGCATTACACCGGCATGGCGGCCGCCAGTTTTGCCGACAACAGTTTTTGTGGGGCCTATGCTGGCGGCCTGCAGACCGACGGGCTGGACAAACTGGTGCTGGTCACCACCCTGGCGGTGCTGACCATCGCGCTGCTGACCTCCATTCTCGATGCGCGCCTGGAGGCACGGACCGCCATCCTGGCCAATTCGCTGTCTGAAGCCAACCGCGAACTGACCCACCTGGCCCTGCACGACACCCTGACCAGCCTGCCCAATCGCGTGCTGCTCTCGGACCGCATTGATCAGGCGATCAATGCCGCGCAAAACAACAGCACGGCTTTTGCCTTGATGTTCATGGACCTTGACGGTTTCAAGCCGGTCAACGATGCCTTTGGTCATCATATTGGCGACCAGTTGCTGCGTGACGTGGCCCTGCGCCTGCGCAGTAACCTGCACCGGCATGACACCCTGGCGCGCATCGGTGGCGATGAGTTCGTCCTGCTCATGGAATTGCGTGATATCGACGAAGCGGCGACCGTGGCGTCGCGGCTGGTCAATGTTGTCGCCCAGCCTTTCGAGGTCAGCGGGCATATCCTGCAAGTGTCGGTGAGCGTTGGCATCTGCCTGTACCCGGGCAACGGTCTTGATCAGCATGAGCTGTTGATGAATGCCGATGCGGCGATGTACCACGCCAAGGCCAATGGCAAGAACGGCTACAGTTTTTTCGAAGCGTCGATGAACACCAATGCCCGCAATCAGCTGCAACTGCTGTCCGAGCTGCGCACGGCCGTCAGTGCCGGGCAGTTTTGCCTGCATTATCAGCCCAAGTTCGATGCCATCAGCGGCTTGCCTGTCGGTGCCGAGGCCTTGTTGCGCTGGAACCATCCTGAGCGGGGCCTGCTGTCACCGGACAAGTTCATCGGCCTGGCAGAAAAGACCGGACTGATCATTCCCATCGGTGAATGGGTGCTCGATGAAGCCTGCCAGCAGATGAGTCAATGGGTCAGGCAGGGGTATGACCAGTGGCGCATGGCAGTCAATCTTTCGGCCTTGCAGTTCTGCCATGTCGGGCTGGTCGATATCGTCGCCCAGACCCTGGCCCGCCACGGGCTGCCTGCCAACTGCCTGACCCTGGAAATCACTGAAACCACGGCGATGAACGATGCCGACGCCAGCATGGCAGTGCTCAACCAGCTTTCACAGATGGGGCTCGACCTGTCGATCGATGACTTCGGGACCGGCTATTCCAGCCTCATGTACCTCAAGCGCCTGCCAGCCAACGAGATCAAGATCGACCGGGGCTTTGTGCGTGATCTGGAGCATGACAGTGATGACGCCGCGATTGTCTCGGCCATCGTTGCCCTGGGCCAGGCACTGGACTTGCGCATTGTGGCCGAAGGGGTTGAAACTGATGTGCAACAGCATTTCCTGACCCGCCTGGGCTGCGATTCGCTGCAAGGTTACCTGCTCGGGCACCCGCAACCGCCCGAACGCTTCATGCAAGACATTCACAGCGCCGAGCGCCGTGTCCAGGCCAGGGAGGCCGCCATCGTCAACGACTGAGTGGCGGATCGCCTGGCCTTTCTTCAATCTCCAGTCTTTGAATCGGGTCACGAGAAAAACAAATGGAAAAGGTTCTCCTCATTACTGGCGGCTCTCGCGGAATCGGCGCGGCCACGGCACTGGCGGCAGCCACGCAAGGTTATCGGATCTGCATCAACTACCTGTCTGATCACGCCGCCGCCGAGCGGATCTGCAGCCAGGTCAGGGCCTTGGGGGCACAGGCGATTGCCGTGCAGGCCGATGTCAGCAACGAGGACGAAATCATTCGTCTGTATACCCGTATCGACGCAGAGCTTGGGCGCATCACGCATCTGGTCAATAACGCGGCCACCATTGCCCATGCGTCCAGGGTCGAGGACATGTCGGAATTTCGCCTGCTGAAAATCATGATGAGCAACGTGGTCGGCCCGATCCTGTGCAGCAAGCACGCACTGTTGCGCATGTCGCCACGCCACGGCGGGCAGGGCGGCAGCATCGTCAATGTCGGTTCGGCTGCCTCGCGCCTGGGCTCGGCCAACGAATACGTCGACTATGCGTCTTCCAAGGGCGCCATCGACACCTTCACCCTGGGGCTGGCCAAGGAGGTGGCGCCTGAGGGTGTCCGCGTCAATGCCGTACGCCCCGGCTATATCTTCACTGATTTCCATGTGCAGTCCGGCGACCCGTTCCGGGTCAGCAAGCTTGAAGGTGAACTACCGATGCGCCGTGGAGGAACACCCGAAGAGGTGGCCGAGGCCATTTTGTGGCTGCTGTCGGACAAGGCTTCCTATGCCACTGGGACCTTCATTGATGTGGCTGGCGGACGTTAGCCACTGAGCCAGGGATGCCGCACTCTGCCGCATGGCGACTGTCCAATCCAGCGGACGCAAGCGTTTAAGGATGGATGATGAGTACGTGGTGGCAGGAAGTCGTAACGACGTTGCAGTCAGAGTTTTCCGATATCACCGATGTATCGCAATTGACCCGGGTGACTGTGCGCCTGTCGATTGCCGCGCTGCTGGGCGGCATCCTGGGGTTCGAGCGTGAGCATCGCGGCAAGGCGGCCGGGGTGCGTACCCATATGCTGGTGTGCATGGGGGCTGCCTTGTTCGTGCTGGTGCCGCGTATGGTCGGGGCGGGTGATGCTGACATCAGTCGTGTCATCCAGGGCATCGTGGCCGGTATCGGTTTTCTCGGTGCCGGCACCATTCTCAAGGAGCACGCCAGGAATGTCTCCCAGGTCAAGGGCCTGACCACCGCCGCCGGGCTGTGGATGACTGCCGCCATCGGCGTGGCAGCGGGCATGGGGCGCGAAGCCACGGCGGTACTGAGCACGGTGCTGGCCCTGGGCATTCTGAGCCTGGTCCCGCATGTGGTCGACCGCCACGAACACAAGCACAAGCATGATGGGGAACTGCCGCCTGGCGACAAACAGACCTTGCCAGCCAAGGACAGCCAGGAGCTGCCCTGAGCGGTAAGCGCCTTACAGGCGCGCGGGTGGTTCTTCACTGGGCGGGTCGCCTACCGGAGGCTGGTTGGCCGGCGGCGTGACCGGCGGTTCATCAACAGGCGGGATGTCGGGCAGTGGGGGCTGGTCGATATTCGGATCTTCGGGTTCTGGCGGGATCGGGATATTCATGCGCTCACCTTCAGAGGATGGGTCCAGCGTTTGATGCAGGACCCTTGCTAAAATTCCGAAAGATTTTTCCTGACGCCGTCGGGCCTGTCCTGTGCTGCCTGCGCGGCAGACTCGGCTTGCCATTGATCACGTCCCTTGTGCTTGGCCACATACAGAAAAGCATCGGCCGCCTTGATCATGCTGGCCGGGCTCACCTCGTCAGACCTGGGCGAGTTGACGGTCACCCCGGCACTGGCGGTCACCCGGCCGGCCGGATGGTCGGCGTGTTCGATATTCAGGTCGCGAATGGCCTGCAGCAACTGGTCGGCCACCCGCAGGGCGCCGGCCCGGTCGGTGTCAGGCAGCAGCACCGTGAATTCCTCGCCGCCGTAGCGCACCGCCAGGTCAGTGGAGCGCGGCAAGGTCTGACCGATGGCCAGGGCCACCTGACGCAGGCATTCATCGCCTGCCGAATGTCCATAGCGGTCGTTGAAGCGCTTGAAGTAGTCGACATCCAGCATGATCAGCGCCAGGCAGGTGTTCTGGCGTCTGGCGCGGGCGACCTCGTCGCTCAGGACAATGTCCAGCCGGCGCCGGTTGCCCAGGCCGGTCAGGCTGTCGGTCAGGGCCATGTCCTGGACCTGGCGATGCACGCGGCGCAGTTCGGTCTCCATGGCCATGCGTGCACGCAGCTGTTTGAGCACGACAATCCCGAAGCCCACCAGGCCTGTGATCAGCAGGAGCAGGATCAACCCGGTCTTGATCAGGTCCTGGCGCCAGGGCGCGATGATCGAGTCGCGGGAAATGCCGGCTTCGACCACCAGCGGGTAGCGGCTCAGCACCCGGTAGCCGTAGAGCCGCTGCGTGCCGTCGACCACTGCCTTGACTTGCGCCACACCGGCACTGGACCACGGCAGGTAACGGGTGAATATTTCGCTTTGCGACAGGCTCTGGCCGATGGTTCTTTCGATGAAGGGACGCCTGACCAGAATGTCGCCGTTGCGCATGGCCAGCACCAGTGCGCCCTTGTCATCGATCTTGAAGTCGCCGTAGTAGTCGACGAAATAACTGACCCTGACCGTGCCCAGCATGACCCCGGCAAACGAACCGTCCGGGTTGTTGAGCCGCCGCGACACCGGAATGATCAACTCTTTGGTTGAGCGGCTGCTCACCACCTTGCTGATGCGCACATCGCGGTCAGTGTGGGTGCGGTGGTAGATGAAGTAATCGCGGTCGGCATTGTTGGCCGACTCTGGTGTGCCCAGCTTGTCGGTCACGACCCACCGGCCGTTGGCGTCGTAAATGAACAAGCCATGCAGCTGCGGCACGATTCGCGTCTGCTGCACCATCAGTTGATGCATGCGGGGGACATCGATGTGCTGCAGCCCGTCGCCCTCGACCCGTTCGGCCAGCACCGACGTCAGGATATCCACCTGGCGGATCGCATCCTCGGCATGCTGGGCCGTGGCCTGGGCCAGGTTGGTGACCGCGTCTTCGGCCATGGCAAAGGCCTGGCGATAATCGCGCCAGGCCCGCCAGCCTTCGACCATCAGGAAGGTCATGACCACCACCAGCATGAAGCTCAGGGTCAGGCGGAACAGCGTGGTGGCGCGCTCGCGCTCGGCAGCCAGCGGGTTGTGCTGCTCGGGGGTGGATGGCGGTGGGTGACGTCCCTGCATCAAGAGGTTCTTCCTGCTTCCTGAAATGGCGCTGGCACAAGGATATAGGCAGCGCCCTGGGCTGTGCTTGAAAAATGCGGCATTTTGCACCCAAGGCCCTGGCCTTGATACCCCGGTGCCAGAATGCGCGCCCCAGGCATTATAAATGCAGGGGGTACCGGCAATTTTTCCTGAGGCGCCTATGCTTGCCCGGCAACCCGTCACAGATGTCAGTATTGGCCGCTGCGCCCATGTGGGTGCTTGGTAAAGCTTTGAACTTTCCACAGGGCCGTCGTTCGGAACCTTTGCAGTCGGCAGCACAGGCCAGAGCGCCTGAGGGCTGTCGTTCAACCCATTCAAAGCAGTCAATGCTATGGACCGCACCGCCGCGTCCCAGGGGCGTAAGGAGTGATGCTCGATGAATGAACAGTCATACAGTCCGGATTCTCCCGCTTTCGAAGCTTCGCACACCCTCTCGCAGCCCACAGGTCCCTTGACTCTGACCCAGGCGCTGCAATTGCCACGCATTGCCATCGAGGATGTCACGCCAGTGCTGGATGGCGGACAGTTTGCCGCCAAGGCGATCATTGGCCAGCCGGTGACGGTAACAGGCAAGGTCTACGCCGACGGCCACGACAAACTGGCTGTCCGGCTTGACTGGCGCGCCGAGGGTGAGCAGCACTGGCACAGTGTGCCCATGCAGGAACTGGGCAATGACAGTTGGCTCGGCAGCTTCACACCAGTGACGGTGGACCGCTATGTGTTCCGCCTGCAGGCCTGGATCGATGTGTATGCCAGCTATTGCTACGAACTGGGCAAGAAGCACGGCGCCGGGGTGCCGATCGAGCTTGAGCTCGAAGAGGGGCGCATTCACCTGCAACAGGGCGCCGAGCGCAGCCAGGGCGACGTGCGCCAACAGATCGAGCAGGTGCTGGGGCAACTGGAGGGCAAGGACGTGCCGTCGCGTGTCGCCCTGTTGCTGCACAGTGAGACCACGGCGCTGATGGCCCAGGCTGACAATCACAGTTACTTGAGCGCCAGCCGCCCGTACCCGCTCGATGTCGAGCGCGAGCGCGCACAATTTGCCAGCTGGTATGAACTGTTCCCGCGTTCGATCACCGATGACCCGGCCCGGCACGGCACCTTCAATGACGTGCATTCGCGCCTGCCGATGATCCGTGACATGGGCTTTGACGTGTTGTACTTTCCGCCGATCCACCCTATCGGCCGCGCCCATCGCAAGGGGCCGAACAACTCGTTGACCGCAGGCCCCGAGGATCCGGGCAGCCCGTATGCCATCGGCAGCCCGGACGGTGGCCATGAGGCCATCCACCCGCAACTGGGCAGTCGCGAGGACTTTCGTGCGCTGGTGGCCGCGGCCGCCGAGCATGGCCTGGAGCTGGCGCTGGACTTTGCCATCCAGTGTTCGCAGGACCACCCGTGGCTCAAGGAGCACCCGGGCTGGTTCAGCTGGCGCCCGGACGGCACCATCCGCTATGCGGAAAATCCGCCGAAAAAATACCAGGACATCGTCAACGTCGATTTCTACGCGCCCGACGCCATCCCCGGCCTGTGGCTGGAATTGCGCAACGTGGTGCTGGGCTGGGTCGAGGAGGGGGTCAAGATCTTCCGTGTCGACAACCCGCACACCAAGCCCTTGCCCTTCTGGCAGTGGCTGATCGATGACATTCGCCGTCAGCACCCCGACGTGATGTTCCTCGCCGAAGCGTTCACCAAGCCGGCCATGATGGCGCGGCTGGGCAAGGTCGGTTATTCGCAGAGCTACACCTACTTCACCTGGCGCAACAACAAGGCCGAACTGTCGGAGTACTTCACCCAGCTCAACGAAGCGCCGCTGCGCGATTGCTATCGCCCGAATTTCTTCGTCAATACGCCGGACATCAACCCGCACTTTCTGCACAACAACGGGCGACCGGGGTTTCTGATTCGTGCGGCACTGGCGACCATGGGCTCAGGGCTATGGGGTATGTATTCGGGGTTCGAACTGTGCGAGTCGGCGGCCTTGCCGGGCAAGGAAGAGTACCTGGACTCGGAGAAATACCAGATCCGCGTCCGTGACTTCACCGCGCCCGGCAATATCATTGCCGAGATCGCCCAGCTCAACCGTATCCGTCGCCAGAACCCGGCTTTGCAGACCCACCTGGGCCTGAAGCTGTACACCGCCTGGAATGACAACATTCTGTACTTTGGCAAGCGCACCCCTGATGGCAGCAACTTCATCCTGGTGGCGGTCAGCCTCGATCCACACAATGTCCAGGAAGCGCATTTCGAACTGCCGCTGTGGGACATGGGGTTGCCCGACCATGCCGAGACCCAGGGCGAAGACCTGATGACCGGCCACCGCTGGAGCTGGTACGGCAAGGTGCAGTGGATGCGCATCGACCCGCATTACCAGCCGTTCGGTATCTGGCGCATCAGCGCGAAGTAATCGGTCAGGGAGATCACCATGGCGAAAAAGTCCAGAAACGCCAGTTTTATCAACGACCCGCTCTGGTACAAGGACGCGGTGATTTACCAGGTCCACGTCAAATCGTTCTTCGATTCCAATAATGACGGTATCGGTGATTTCCCAGGCCTCATCGCCAAGCTCGACTACATTGCCGGGCTGGGCGTGAACACCATCTGGCTGCTGCCGTTCTACCCCTCGCCACGGCGCGATGATGGTTACGACATTGCCGAGTACCGCGCCGTGCACCCCGACTACGGCAGCATGGCCGATGCCAGGCGGTTCATCGCCGAGGCGCACAAGCGTGGGCTGCGGATCATTACCGAGCTGGTCATCAACCACACCTCGGACCAGCACCCGTGGTTCCAGCGGGCGCGCCAGGCTAAAAAGGGCTCCAAGGCCCGCAATTTCTATGTCTGGTCCGACACTGACCAGAAGTACGACGGCACTCGCATCATCTTTCTGGATACAGAGAAGTCCAACTGGACCTGGGACCCGGTGGCCGGCCAGTATTTCTGGCACCGTTTCTACTCGCACCAGCCGGACCTTAACTTCGATAACCCGCAGGTGATGGAAGCGGTGCTGGGCGTGATGCGTTTCTGGCTCGACCTGGGCGTGGATGGCCTGCGCCTTGACGCGATTCCCTACCTCATCGAGCGCGACGGCACCAACAACGAGAACCTGCCCGAGACCCACCAGGTGCTCAAGCGTATTCGCGCCGAAATTGATGCCCATTACCCGGATCGTATGCTGCTGGCCGAAGCCAACCAGTGGCCGGAGGACACGCAGCTGTATTTCGGTGACAGCAAAGGCCCGGATGGTGATGAATGCCACATGGCATTTCACTTTCCGCTGATGCCACGCATGTACATGGCCCTGGCTCAGGAGGATCGCTTTCCGATTACCGACATTTTGCGCCAGACCCCGGAAATCCCGGCCAACTGCCAATGGGCGATCTTCTTGCGCAACCACGATGAACTGACCCTGGAAATGGTCACCAGCCGTGAACGTGACTACCTGTGGAATCATTACGCCGCTGACCGCCGGGCCCGCATCAACCTGGGCATCCGGCGTCGCCTGGCGCCGCTGGTGCAGCGTGATCGGCGCCGGGTCGAGTTGCTCAACAGCATGCTGCTGTCCATGCCCGGTACGCCGACCCTGTACTACGGCGATGAACTGGGCATGGGTGACAATATCTACCTGGGCGACCGCGACGGTGTGCGCACGCCCATGCAGTGGTCGATCGACCGCAACGGCGGCTTTTCACGTGCCGACCCGGCCAGCCTGGTGCTGCCGCCGATCATGGACCCGCTCTACGGTTACCAGTCGGTCAACGTCGAAACCCAGGATGCCGACCCGCACTCCCTGTTGAACTGGACCCGGCGCATGCTGGCGGTGCGCAAGCAACAAAAGGCGTTTGGTCGTGGCACGCTGCACATGCTGTCGCCCAGCAACCGTCGCATCCTGGCCTACACCCGTGAATACACCGGCACCGATGGGCACACCGAGACCATTCTGTGCGTGGCCAACATGTCCAGTGCCGCCCAGGCCGTCGAGCTGGAATTGTCAGCCCACGCCGGCAAGGTGCCGGTCGAAATGCTGGGCGGCAGTGCCTTTCCGCCCATCGGCCAGTTGACCTACCTGCTGACATTCCCGCCCTACGGCTTTCATTGGTTTCTACTTGCAGCGGAGAATCAAATGCCCAGTTGGCACGTCGAACCGGCCCAGAGCATGCCGGACTTCCCGACCCTGGTACTCAAGAAGCGTCTGGAAGAACTGCTCGAAGAACCCTTGCGCGACACCATCGAAAACACCGCCCTGACGGTGTACCTGCCCAAGCGGCGCTGGTTCGCCAGCAAGGACAAACCCATCGAAAACGTGCACATCGCTTATGCGGTGCGCCTGAGCAATGGCAATCGCCCTGTGCTGCTCAGCGAGGTCGACGTTACCGCAGGCGGTCAGCAAGAGCGCTATCAACTGCCGTTTGGCCTGTTGGCCGAAGAGGATTTCAACAGTGCGCTGCCGCAGCAACTGGCCCTGGGCCGGGTGCGGCGCGGGCCGCAGGTCGGGCTGATCACCGATGGTTTTACCCTGGAGCATTTCATTCGCGATGTGATCCAGGCCATGCAGGCGCAGACCGTACTGGACACCGGCAGCGCGCATGGCCAGTTGCATTTCCAGGGCACTGAAAAGCTGACACCGCTGGGGCTCGACCAGAATTCGGAGGTGCGCTATCTGTCGGCCGAGCAGTCCAACAGCTCGGTGGTGGTCGGCGGCAGCCTGGTGCTGAAGATGATCCGCAAAGTCAGCGCCGGTGTGCACCCGGAGCTGGAAATGGGGGCCTACCTGACCGGCGCCGGCTATCAATACATCTCACCCTTGCTCGGCTCGCTGGTCCGCACCGACGCTGACGGCCAGCCGCACCTGCTGATGATTGCCCAAGGGTATCTGAACAATCAGGGCGATGCCTGGGAGTGGACGCAGAACAGCCTGGAGCGGGCCGTGCGCGATCAGCTCTCGCCGGCTGCCGCAGGCCAGGAAACGTCTTATGACGCGCTGGGCGAACTGGCTGGCTTTGCCCGCAACCTGGGCCAGCGCCTGGGCGAGATGCATCAGGTATTGGCGGCGCCGACCGACAACCCGGATTTTGCCGTGGAAAACACCTCTGCCGATGAGGCCCGGGACACGGCCAGACGGGTACAGGCGCAAATCGAACGTGCCCTGAAACTGCTTGAGCAGCGCAAGGGCGACCTGCAGGCTGAGGATCGCCAACGGGTCGACAGCCTGCTGACGCAACGTGAACACATCCAGGCGCACGTCCTGACGCTGGCCGAGGCCAGCGCAGGCGGCCTGCGCATGCGTGTGCATGGTGATCTGCACCTGGGCCAGGTGCTGGTGGTGAAAGGGGATGCCTACCTGATCGATTTCGAAGGTGAGCCGGTACGGCCATTGCAAGAACGACGCGGCAAATACAGCCCGTTCAAGGATGTCGGCGGCGTATTGCGTTCTTTCGACTACGCTGCGGCCATGGCGGCGCGCAGTGCGCAAAGCGTAGACACCTCACCCGAGGCTGCCGCTGCCCGCCAGCAGGTGGCCGGGACTTACCTGAGCCAGGCCCGCGAGGCCTTTCTCGACGGTTACCGGCAGGCCAGTGTGTCGATCGCGCATGCCTGGAAAGACCCGCAAGGCGAAAACGCCGCCCTTGAATTATTTACCCTTGAAAAAACCGCCTATGAAGTAATCTACGAAGCCGAGAACCGCCCGGACTGGTTGGCCGTGCCTTTGCAGGGCTTGCGTGGATTGCTGGAATTGAACGATGGAGAGTCAACATGAATGCGCCTGATAATCATGGCACGGGCCGCCAGCCACTGCCCGCCGCCGTCGACACGGACGCTTTGATCCGTGCCGAACACCGTGATCCATTCTCCATCCTGGGCCCTCACGACGACGGGCAGGGCGGGCAGATCATCCGTGCCTACCTGCCCGGTGCACTGAGTGTGCGGGTGCTGGCGCGTGGCAGCGAACAGGACCTGGGCGAACTGCCCATGACCGAGGTGCCGGGCCTGTTTGCCGGCCGGTTCCCCGAAGCCCGGCCATACCTGTTCAAGATCAGTTGGGCCGGCGGCGAGCAGATTACCGAGGACCCGTACAGCTACGGGCAATTGCTCGGTGAGATGGACATCTATCTGTTCTCCGAGGGCAATCACCGTGACCTGGGCCACTGCCTGGGCTCGCAGTTGCAGACGGTCGATAACGTGCAGGGTGTGCGCTTTGCCGTCTGGGCCCCTAATGCCCGCCGTGTCTCGGTAGTGGGCGATTTCAATAACTGGGACGGGCGCCGACACCCGATGCGCCTGCTGCACCCGTCGGGCATCTGGGAAATCTTCGTGCCGCGCCTGCAGCCGGGTGAAAAGTACCAGTACGAAATTCTTGGCCCGCATGGCATCCTGCCGCTTAAATGCGACCCGGTCGCCCGCGCCACGACCTTGCCGCCGGAAACCGCCTCCAAGGTGGCCGGTCCCTTGCAGTTCGACTGGCAGGACCATGACTGGATGCAGGAGCGTGGCGACCTGCATGCACCGTCTGCGCCGCTGTCGATCTACGAGCTACATGCCGGTTCCTGGCAGATGGAGCAGAACGAGGACGGCACGGCCTGGCGCCAGTACAACTGGCGAGAACTGGCTGACCGCCTGATTCCGTACATTCAGGAGCTGGGTTTTACCCACATCGAACTGATGCCGATCATGGAGCACCCGTTCGGCGGTTCCTGGGGCTACCAGTTGCTGGCACAGTTCGCGCCCACGGCGCGCTACGGCTCGCCGGAAGATTTCGCCTTTTTCGTCAATGCCTGCCACCAGGCCGGCATTGGTGTAATCCTCGACTGGGTGCCGGCGCACTTTCCGACCGACACCCACGGCCTGGCCGAATTCGACGGCACGGCGCTGTATGAGTATGGCAACCCGCATGAGGGCTTTCACCAGGACTGGAACACGCTGATCTACAACCTGGGTCGCACCGAAGTGCACGGCTTCATGCTGGCGTCGGGCCTGTTCTGGCTCAAGCATTTCCACATCGACGGTCTGCGTGTCGATGCAGTGGCCTCGATGTTGTACCGCGACTATTCGCGCAAGGCCGGCGAATGGGTGCCGAACCGTTTCGGCGGTCGCGAAAACCTCGAAGCCATCGACTTTCTGCGCCACCTCAACGACGTGGTGGCGATCGAAGCGCCCGGCGCACTGATCATCGCCGAGGAATCCACCGCCTGGCCAGGCGTGACCCAGACCACCCAGCAAGGCGGCCTGGGCTTTGCCTACAAGTGGAACATGGGCTGGATGCACGACTCGCTGCACTACATCCAGCAAGACCCGATCCATCGCGCTCATCACCACAGCGAGTTGAGCTTCGGCCTGGTGTATGCCTGGTCCGAGCGCTTCATCCTGCCGATTTCCCACGACGAAGTGGTGCATGGCAAGCGCTCGCTGATCGACAAGATGCCCGGTGACCGCTGGCAGAAATTTGCCAACCTGCGGGCCTACCTGACCTTCATGTGGGCCCATCCTGGCAAGAAGCTGCTGTTCATGGGCTGCGAATTCGGCCAGTGGCGTGAGTGGAACCACGACGAGCAACTGGACTGGTACCTGCTGCAGTACGCCGAGCACATCGGCATCAAGAAGCTGGTGGGTGACCTCAATCGGCTGTATCGCCATGAAAAGGCCCTGCACGAACGCGACACCGAGCCGATGGGCTTCCAGTGGCTGATCGGCGATGACCATGCCAACAGTGTCTACGCCTGGTTGCGCTGGAGTCGGGAGGGCGAGCCACTGCTGGTGGTGTGCAACATGACGCCGGTGCCACGCGAGGCCTACCGGGTCGGCGTGCCGTTTGACGGGGCGTGGACCGAATTGCTCAACAGCGACTCGGAAACCTATGCCGGCTCCAACCAGGGCAACGGCGGCGAAGTGCGCGCCACCGACGAGCAGAGCCATGGCCAGCCGGTCTCGCTGTTGCTCAACCTGCCGCCTCTGGCGGTGCTGATTCTCAAGCCAAAAGGCTGATCCATCTCCCTGCAGGCGCGGTCGCCCGGTCGCGCCTGCAGGCGGTGCCTGCAAAGCCGCGCCGCCATAATAGAAATTGACCCCCGCGTACAATTCCCTCCGATTCTTCACGCGTAGAGTGAAGCTACTCGCCGCAGGCCTTGATTCATCCCCCTTGTGACGAGCCGATACTCTGGCGCCCGATCATTCACAGAAATGAACCTGGCCACCCCCTGCGTCACCCCCGACTCGCGCTCAGGCTTGAGCGTACTGCCAATAGCCACGATGTCTGCTGTTATTGGTAATAAAGATAATAATGAGGGTCGTATGAGCGTAAGCAACGAGGCAATTCTTTCCGTTTCCACTATTTTCAAGATCTTTGGTCCCCACCCCGAGCGGGCCATGGACATGCTGCGCAACGGCGCCGACAAGAACGAGATCTTCGACAAGACCGGCCATGTGGTCGGCGTGTTCGATGCCAGTTTTTCGGTCAAGCGCGGCGAGATCTTTGTCATCATGGGCCTGTCCGGTTCCGGAAAGTCGACCATGGTGCGGCTGTTCAACCGCCTGATCGAGCCGACCTCGGGCAGCATCCACCTCAACGGCCGTGAAATCACCGGCCTGTCCGACAAGCAACTGCTTGAGGTCCGGCGCAAGGACATGGGCATGGTGTTCCAGTCTTTTGCCCTGATGCCGCACATGAGCGTGCTGGAAAACACCGCCTTCGGCCTGGAAATCTCCGGGGTGCCCGAAAAGGAGCGTTTGCGCCGCGCCCGTGAGGCGCTGGCACAGGTCGGCCTGGCCGGCCAGGAACACAGCTACCCGCATCAGTTGTCCGGCGGCATGCAGCAGCGCGTCGGCCTGGCCCGTGCCCTGACCAACGACCCGACCATCCTGCTGATGGACGAAGCCTTCTCGGCCCTCGACCCGCTGATCCGCCATGAGATGCAGGGCGAACTGATCCGCCTGCAGGCCGAGCAGCAGCGCACGATCATCTTCATTTCCCACGACATCGAGGAGGCCATCCGCATCGGCCATCGCATCGCGATCATGGAAGGCGGCCGGGTGGTGCAGATCGGCACCCCACAGGAGCTGATCAACCAGCCGGCCAATGATTACGTGCGCACCTTCTTCAAGGGTTTTGACAGCTCGCGGGTGCTCAAGGCCGGCGATGTGGCGCAACTGGACCCCGGGATCATCTGCCGCCTCAACGGCAAGGCGCCGCAGTTCAGGGCCGGTGCCGACTATGGCTATCTGGTCGACGAGCGCGGGCACCTGCTGGGCGTGGTCGACGCCGAGGCCAGCGGCGCGGCGGCCGACGACCGGCACCGGCTGCACGAGCAGGCCCCGGTCTACACCGACACCCCGCTGGATGAAGTGCTGAACATCGTTGCCAGTCTGCCTTACCCGGTGCCGGTGCTGGACCGCGCCGGAGCTTTCAAAGGCACGATTTCCAAAAGTCAGCTGTTGCAGACGCTCAGCCGCCATTAAGCACCCACCCCAAGAGGTCGCCACCATGTCCGAATTCAGCCTGCTCGACCCGTTCCAGTCCGCCACCATCCCCTTGGGGCAATGGGTGGAAAGCATCCTCAATTACCTGGTGCACAACTTTCGCGATGTATTCCGCGCCATTCGCTGGCCCATCGACCAGGTGCTCAACGGCATCGAGTACCTCCTGCAAAGCATCCCGCCGAGCATCGGCATCCTGCTGTCGACGCTGCTCGGCTGGCAGCTGGCGGGTAAGCGCATGGCACTGCTGTCGTTCGTGACCCTGACGCTGCTGGGCTTTATCGGCGTCTGGTCCGAGTCGATGACCACGCTGTCGCTGGTGCTCACGGCGGTGTTCTTCTGCGCGGTGATCGGCATTCCGCTGGGCATCCTGTGTGCCCGCAGCGACCGCCTGGAGCGGGTGGTACGCCCGCTGCTGGACGCCATGCAAACCCTGCCGGCGTTCGTGTACCTGGTGCCGGTAGTGATGCTGTTCGGCATCGGCAACGTGCCCGGCGTGCTGGTGACCATCGTCTTCGCCCTGCCGCCGCTGGTGCGCCTGACCAACCTGGGCATCCGCCAGGTGCCCGAAGACAAGATCGAAGCGGCCCGCGCCTTTGGCTGCACACCGTGGCAGATGCTCAAGCGCGTGCAGTTGCCGCTGGCCACCTCGACCATCATGGCCGGCCTGAACCAGACCCTGATGCTGTCGCTGTCGATGGTGGTGATCGCCTCGATGATCTCGGTCGGCGGCCTGGGCCAGATGGTGCTGCGCGGCATCGGCCGGCTGGACATGGGCCTGGCCACCGTGGGCGGCGTCGGGCTGGTGCTGCTGGCGATCTTTCTTGACCGCCTGACCCAGGCCATGGGCGAGCGCACCGGTGCCGACCCGAGCCTGCGCTGGTACCAGACCGGCCCTGTTGGCGCAGTGCTGCGCCTGTTCGGTGCCGCGCAACCTGCAGGGCGGCGCAAGACCGCCTGAGCAACCCCCTTTTTTGATCTGCCGTCCTTAAGATAAAAACCAGAAGAAGGTATGCAACGATGAACAAGACCCCGTTCGCCCGTCGTTTTGTGCAGTGCGCCTCGGCGTTGGCATTGAGCGTAACGGCCCTATGCGCCACCGCCTCCGCCGAAAAGCCAGGGGAGGGCGTCAAGGTCACCGGTATCTTTCCCTCCGTGGCTGAAGAGCGTTTTCGCGGTGAAATCGCCATGCAGGGTCTGCGTGAGCTGGGCTACAAGGTCCAGGAACCCAAGGAAACCGAATACGCCACCATGATCCTGGCCGTGGCGTATGGCGACGCCGATTTCACCGTGAACCTGTGGGAAAAGCTGCACGATGCGTTCTACCAGAAGGCCGGTGGCGACCGCAGCATGATCAAGGCCGGTGACATCATGCCGGGGGTGCTGCAGGGTTACCTGATCGACAAGAAAACGGCCGAAGCGCACAACATCAAGTACCTGACCGACCTGCAAAAGCCCGAGATCGCCAGGCTGTTCGACAGCAATGGCGACGGCAAGGCCGACCTTACCGGCTGCAACCCCGGCTGGGGCTGCGAACTGATCATCGATCACCACCTCAAGGCCTATGGCCTGGAAAAAACCGTCGTTGCCAACCGCGGCTCGTACTTTGCGCTGATGGCCGACACCATTGCGCGCTATAAAGAAGGCAAGCCGATTCTGTATTACACCTGGGTGCCGCAGTGGATCGCCGGCGTATTGGTCGAGGACCGCGACGTGGTCTGGCTGGAAGTGCCCAGGACCGACCTGCCCGGCGGCAAGAACGACGTCGACACGATGTACAAGGGCAAGAACCTGGGCTTTGCGGTCGATAAGGTCGAAGCCGTCCTGAACCGCGATTTCGCCGAGAAAAACCCGGCAGCGCTCAAGTTCCTGTCAGAGATGCAGATCACCACGGCCGACGAAAGCGCGCAGAACCTGAAGATGCAACAGGGCGAGAACAAGCCCGCCGACATTCGTCGTCATAGCGAGCAATGGGTGGCCGCGCACCGTGCGCAGTTCGATCAATGGCTGCAGGCGGCGCGCGACGCGGCAAAGTAATCTACCCGTCGACAGCACTGGCAGGCTGTTGCCGCCGGGACAGCCACCAGGTCAGCCCCAAGGCCAGCACCGACAACAAGGCGCTGTAGAAGAAGATCAGCCCGTACCCCTGGCCCAGGGCGATGGCACCCATCAGTGGGCCGGCAATCGCCATTGCCAGGTCGAAGAACACGGCATAGGCACTCAAGCCGGCCGAGCGGCTGGCAACCGGCACCCGCTTGATCGCTTCGACGCCCAGCGCCGGGTACACCAGGGATAACCCCAGCCCGGTCAGGCCCGCCCCGAGCAGCGCAATGCCGGTGTTGGGCGCCAGCCACAGCAACGTCAGGCCCACCACTTCCACGCCGATGCAGACCATGGCGGCCAGGTAGCCGCCCAGGCGGTTGATCGCGCCGATGAACACCAGGCGCGAGACGATGAAGCAGACCCCGAACAGGGTCAGGCAGTAGGCCGCGCCTTGCCAGCCGCGGCTGATGTAGAACAGGGTGATGAAGGTGGTCAGGGTGCCGTAGCCGATGGAGGCCAGGGTCAGCGCCAGGCCATAGGGCGACACGCGGCTGAACACCGACCAGTAAGGCAGGCGCTCGCCCTTGATCACCGGCACCGACGGCTTGTGGCGTATCAACAGCAGGCCCAGACCGGCCAGCAGGATCAGGGCGATGCCCAGGCTGTGAAACCCCACTTCATCAATCAGCCAGACCCCCAGCGGCGCACCGATGGCAATGGCGCCATAGGAGGCGATGCCGTTCCAGGAAATCGAGCGCGCCGTGTGTTCGACGCCAACCTTGGCGATCGACCAACTGATGGTGCCGACACCGATGAACCCTTGCGCCACGCCCATGAATAACCGGGCCACGATCAACAGGGTCAGGCTGGCCACCGGGTACGCCTGGCACAGGGTGCCGAGCAGTGTCAGCACGCCGCCCAATACAAACCCCGCCAGGCCATAGACGATGGCCCGCTTGCTGCCCAGGTTATCGGTGATGCGTCCGGCAAAGGGACGGCTGATCAACGTGGCCAGGTATTGCGCGCCAATCGCCAGGCCCGCCACCACGGCGCTGAACCCCAACTGGTCATGGATATAGCCGGGCAGGATGGCCACGGGCAGGCCGACACAAAGAAAGGCGATGAAGGTGTAAAGGACAATGGCAACGATCTGCAGGGTGATCGCCATCTGGCTGGGTGGGGTAGAGGCAGGTCCAGATGAGTTGGCGCTGACGGGCATAAGGTGGGTCCACAGAAAGAAGGGTGGGCGTGCTTCATCATGGCGCGTGCCCTGCGCAAATGAAAGCAGGCTATCTATTTAATCAGCGTCCTTGCTGAGCCACACAGAATAGTCATAGGATGACTGATAACAACCACAACAATAAAGGCGATTCCATGTTCAAACCCCTCCTGCTGGCTGCGGCCATGGGCTTGAGTGTCAGCGCTCAAGCCGCCACCTTTGCTTATATCTCCAGCCCCGCCGACGGCCTTATCTCGCAGTATCGCCTGGATGAAACCAACGGTGCGCTGAGCCTGGTCACGCAGACCAAGGCTGGCGAGCAAGTCAATCCGCTGGCTGCCGCCCACGACGGCACCCGACTCTATGCCGCCTTGCGGGCCAAACCCTACAAGGTCGTGGGCTATCGCATCGAGCCGGGGAGCGGACATTTGAAAGCGTTCAGCGAGGCACCGCTGGCCGAGAGCCTGGCTTATCTGTCGCTGGATCGCAGCGACCGTTACCTGATGGGCGCCTCGTATGGCGGTGACCTGCTCAGCGTGCAGCCGGTGGAGGCGACCGGTAGCGAGCAGATCAAGACCTACAAGACCGGCCTGCATGCCCATTCGATCCGCACCGACCTGAGCAATCGCTTTGTCTATGCCGGTAACCTGGGTGTCGATCAGGTGCTGCAATACCAACTGGACAACCAGAACGGCAGCCTGACCCCCATCGGCAGCGGCCAGGTCAGTGTCGCGGCCAACAGCGGGCCCCGTCATCTGGCGTTCTCCCCCGATGGCAAGTTTCTCTATGTGGTCGGTGAAATGAGCGGCACCGTGACCGGCTTTGCCATTGATCCGGCCAGCGGTGCACTGACCCGGGTCAGCCAGGCCGACGGGATTCCCGAACGCTTGAAACTGGCGCACGGCGAGGTTCGCGATGCCCGCAACAATGACCTCAAGGACGACCCTACGCCACGTATCTGGGCGGCAGACATCCGTCTTTCGCCGGATGGCCGCTTGCTGTTCATCAGTGAGCGCACCACCAGTTCGGTCTCGGTGTTCAAGGTCGAGCCGGCCAGCGGCCAGGTGACCTGGCTGGACAACTATCCGATGCAGGAAAAGCAGCCACGCAACATCGCCGTGGCGCCAGGCGGGCGCTGGTTGCTGGTGACAGGAGAGAAGAGTGACACGGTCGGCAGCTATGCCATCGGTGCCGACGGCGCGCTGAAGCGGGTCAGCGAGGCGCCGTCAGGCAAGGGCGCGTTGTGGATCGAAATGGTCCAGGTGCCCGACGCCTGAGTGCAGGCTGTGCGGCCGGGGCATTGGCCCCGGCCGCCATGCGGTTTAGAACACCACGCCCTGGCTGCGCAGGTAGTCGTCGTACGTACCGCTGAAGTCGATCACGCCATCCGGGCTCAGATCGATGATGCGCGTCGCCAGCGATGATACGAACTCACGGTCGTGGCTGACGAAAATCAGCGTGCCGGGGTAGTTTTCCAGCGCCAGGTTCAGCGCCTCGATCGATTCCATGTCCAGGTGGTTGGTCGGTTCGTCCATCACCAGCACGTTGGGCTTTTGCAGGATCAGCTTGCCGAACAGCATGCGGCCTTGCTCACCACCGGAAATCACCTTGACCGACTTGAGGATCTCGTCGTTGGAGAACAGCATGCGTCCCAGGGTCCCGCGCACCAGCTGCTCGCCGCCCTGGGTCCACTGGCCCATCCAGTCGAACAGGGTCCAGTCGTCCTCGAAGTCGTGGGCGTGGTCCTGGGCGTAGTAGCCGATTTCCGCTGCATCGGTCCACTTGATGCTGCCGGCATCGGGGGTCAGTTCGTTGACCAGTGTGCGCAGCAGGGTGGTCTTGCCGATACCGTTCGGACCGATGATCGCTACGCGCTCGCCGGCTTCGACAGTAAAGCTGAAGTCCTTGAACAGCGGCACCCCATCGAAACCCTTGGCCATGCGCTCGACCACCACCGCCTGACGGTGCAGCTTCTTGGTCTGCTCGAAACGAATGAACGGGCTGACACGGCTGGACGGCTTGACCTCGGCCAGCTGGATCTTGTCGATCTGCTTGGCGCGCGAGGTGGCCTGCTTGGCTTTCGAGGCGTTGGCCGAGAAGCGGCTGACGAACGACTGCAGCTCGGAGATCTGCGCCTTCTTCTTGGCGTTGTCGGCCAGCAGTTGCTCGCGCGACTGGGTTGCCACGGTCATGTACTCGTCGTAGTTGCCCGGGAACAGACGCAGCTCGCCGTAATCCAGGTCAGCCATGTGCGTGCACACGCTGTTCAGGAAGTGACGGTCGTGGGAAATGATGATCATCAGGCTGTTGCGCTGGGTCAGCACGTTTTCCAGCCAGCGAATGGTGTTGATGTCCAGGTGGTTGGTCGGTTCGTCGAGCAACAGCACTTCAGGGTCCGAGAACAGCGCCTGGGCCAGCAATACGCGCAGCTTCCAGCCTGGCGACACTTCACTCATCGGGCCGCTGTGCTGCTCGATGCCGATACCCAGGCCCAGCAGCAGTTCGCCTGCACGGGATTCGGCGGTGTAGCCGTCCATCTCGGCAAACTCGGTTTCCAGCTCGGCCACGGCCATGCCGTCGTCTTCGGTCATTTCCGGCAGCGAGTAGATACGGTCGCGCTCGGCCTTGACCTTCCACAGCTCCTCGTGGCCCATGATCACCGTGTCGAGCACCGTGAATTCTTCATAGGCGAATTGATCCTGGCGCAGTTTACCCAGGCGCACGTTCGGTTCGAGCATCACCTGGCCACCCGAAGGCTCCAGATCGCCGCCCAGGATCTTCATGAACGTGGATTTGCCGCAGCCGTTCGCGCCGATCAGGCCGTAACGGTTACCGGCGCCGAACTTGACCGAGACGTTCTCGAACAAGGGTTTGGGGCCGAACTGCATGGTGATATTTGCGGTGGAGATCAATTGCCTTACCTATCAATAACTTACGATCTAAAATTTTAGCCTGGGACCAATTTGGGACCCATCTGGAGCTTTTGCAGCTCCTGCCAGTCGTTGGATGAGTTGATCCATCGTGCATAAGTCGAAAGAAGCATCTGCACGCTATGCCCAAGCTGTTGGGCGATGAATGCGGGGTTGGAGACCAGACATTGAACATATTGTCGCATACGTATGACTGCAGTTATATGGCCGACTAGAGGGGATCCCCAACGCAGCCAGGGCTGGTCGCTGTTACCCACGGGTGCTTGAGGTCTGCTTCCGTGCGTCGAGGGCCATGGACGACAGGAAAATGCAGGCATGGATGTGAGGCTGATTCCTCCTGGCACCGGCGTAGTCCTGTTTTGCAAAAAGTGCATGCATCTCTGAAAGAATTGCGTCCTTGTCAGCGGTCACGTACGCCCGGTTTACCTTCTGGAGGGTGCGCCAGTGATTGCTGCTCGGCCATGGCTCGCTGAGCGGCCCGTTTTTCCGCGTTGATGTCTTGTATTTTGCTGATGGTGTAAAAAAAGAGACCGGTGCAGACGAACGCAATGGCCACACGGTGGCGTGCCTTGATCGTGATGTGTGTTCTCTTTTCGATCAGGCGATTGATGGGCGGGGCGAAAACCAGGGCGGCGACAAGCATGAACGGCCCAAGTAGCAAACTGCTGAACATCGAGGCCAGGCCAATGAGCAAGAACAGGGTGAACAGCAACCACATGACGGCCGTACGGAACAGGGCATTGATTCTGGACCCGGACACGGTTATCGCTCCCTGATAAATGTCGAGGATCGTAGGGTTGTGGCCCGGCGCCGGTCAATGGCAGGTTGATCCTCTCATGGACATTTGTTGCAAAAATGTTTATTGGTGTGCGTTATTCCAGCTCGTGACAGCAAGGGCCTTGATGTCCGATCTTTGACATAGAGAGACGCAAAAACGCCGACAGCTGAGGTCGGCGTTTTCGTTACGGCATCAGAGGCGAATAATCACCTGAGGCCTGGTTCAAAAAGGTACGGGCAACAGGTTGAACCTGCGGTACAGGTGCGATCCCGTCAAGGCAAGGATTCCAGCTCCAGCCCACTGCCATCAAAGGCTCTGCCCAGCCTGGCAACCAGCGTCTGGAATTCTTCTGGCCAGGCGACGTTATCCATTTCATACAGCTCACGCATCTGAGCGGACAAGGCTTCACCGCGTTTCGGGTCGAGTTGGGCCATGTGCGCGGCCATGAGGACCAGAAGGTCGTTGACGGCATCCAGCTTTCGCTCTGCAACCTCAAGCCGTTGTGCCAGTTCGGTTTCTGATGGCGTTGTCATGCGTACTCCTTGCGGCCGTGATGGATGGGTCAAACTTTGACATACCTGCCTGCCAGGTCAATGACAATGAGCCGCGCAATGGATTGCAGTATCGCCGTGGAGGGTATGAAACGTGGCGTATCATGCCGGTCCATTGCCGAAGGGATGTACATCGAGCGCTGCCTATCAAGACAGTAAGGCGCGTGCGCACGTTCGATCGGAGTGGATGCTTTGAGACCGTGCAGTGAGACAGCTGCGTCACTTTAACGCACGCCTCCGTTCATGCCGACGGCTGATAATCGGTGGGAACAAACCTTTCATGCTCAATGACTCAACCTTTGACGCCTGCACGGACTAACCCGTAATCATTAATGATGGAGTACTTCTCATGGAAGCAATTATCAGCCTGTTATGGCTACCCTTTACGCTGCTAGTCCTGATCGCCGACGTCGTAGTAATCATCGGCATCTGTCGCAGCCAGAAGAGCACCGGGACAAAAGCGGCCTGGATCCTCGGGGTTCTACTGTTCCCCGTGCTCGGTCTGATTGTCTGGGGGCTGGCCGGGCCACGCGGCATTCGCCCGGGCGAGGGGCCGACTTCGGACGAGCACAGCAAGGGATGATGCCGGTTCGCTTGAAGGCAGTGATAGACATGCTCGACGCACCTTCCATGATGATTGCTTTGAACCGTAGCCGTGCACGGCTGCCAAATGCCTGCACTCATCAGAAGGGACGACGACCATGACCGAAGAAAAGAAAAGTGAACAAGAGCAGAAGCAGAAGCAGAAGCAGAACAGGGAAGACATCCCGGCGCATTCGACCCCGGAAGAAAAAGAGCGCCTGAAAGACTTCAACAAGGATGGCATTCCACCAGGCGCCTGTTAAGCGTATCGGGGCGGCCCTGCATTAAAACGTGCAGGGGCCGTCTCACTCGATCGTTGAGGCGACAGTGCGCAATCGTTGTACCGAGGCATTGAGCGAGGCAATGTGGCCTGTGACATCCACACCATCGACATGGCCGCCGCGCTGGTTGAGAAACGTGAAATGGCCATTCATGGTCGCCGCCAGGCTTTCCAGGTGCTCGGCCGCTTCTTCAAGGTCGCGCTTGATGGTGCAAAGGGTTTCCAGCATGGCGTGTCGCCTTGGATGAGGGAGTCTGCAGATCCCTAATAGTCCGTATCGAGGTCCTTTATAGAGGCCTGTATACGCCAGCCTGATAAAAGTTGTAAGACAATAAACTAATAAATTCCCGGGTTATGCCCGACGTGTTTGTGGCGTCATTTAATTGTGTTGCCTGCCGTGAAGCGCCTCTTCTGGCGGCGACAGCATTCAGGGCAACCTGCTTCACACGCCTCCTCAAACAAGTAAGGCGTGAGTCTGTTGGCCTGTATTTAAATAGTCCGGCCTGCGACGGTTTGATCGCCAGTGATGACCCTGTGATCGTGATGCCGATAAACAAGCCGGTGCCTGGCCATCCCGCCAGGCACCGGCAAAGGCACCTTACTCCACGCTGCAGGTCCAGCGGTGAGCGTGTCGGTAGGGCGCGCGGATGAAGGTAATGTCCGCGATCCGTTTCAGCCCGCGTTTTTGCAGCGCTTCAGTCAGTTGCACAAGAGTCTCTGCTTCGATAGTCATTGCTGTTACCTCGCCAGATCGTTCGCTGTACCTGTTACTGGAGTGGCGGGCTGAGGCAGTAATTCATTTTTTATTTCAGGGCAGGTTCCGGGCGGTCGAGTCGGCCTCCAGAGGCCTGGTGATCACGCCGCTTGCACATCATCGGCGTCAGGAAGCCATCTTCATCAGCACCAGCCCACTGACAATCAGCGCGGCTGCCAGCACACGCATCAGTGTCAGCGGCTCGCCCAGTACGCTGACGCCCACCACGAAGGCGCCTACGGCTCCGATGCCGGTCCAGATAGTGTAAGCGGTGCCCAGCGGCAGGCTTTTCATGGCGATCGACAGCAGGGCGAAGCTGGCGATCATGGCGACCAGTGTGATCACCGTCGGGGTGGGGCGGCTGAAGCCTTCGGACTGTTTCATGGCCAGGGCCCAGACCACTTCCAGTAGCCCTGCACACATCAGATAGATCCAGGCCATGATCGGCGCTCCCTGATCAATCAAGAACCGGGTCGTCCCGGCGTATTATCCCGTCGTGGGTGAGGCCGTCCTCAAGGTCCGCCAGTCTATCGTCGTGATGGCCGGCTGGAAACCGTGAACAGGCAGGCCGTTTGCCTGCACACGATCTTTTGGAACTGCCCGTCTCGCTTGTGGGTCTAGGTTTCAGGGCCTGCATCGGGCCAAGTCTGTTTACCGGGAGATTGACCGTGAATATTTTCGAAGCCCTTCGTGAAAGCCATGATCGCCAGCGCGGCTATGCCGATGCCCTGATTCAGACCCACGGTGCCAGCGAGGCGCGCGCCGAAGCCTACCGCTTGCTCAAGGATGAACTACAAGCCCACGAAACCGCCGAGGAGCGGCACTTCTACATTCCGCTGATGGAGCACGACAATGGCATTGACCTGAGTCGCCATGCCATTGCCGAGCATCACGAAATGGATGAGTTGATGGAAGAACTCGATGCCACGGACATGTCCAGCCCCAGCTGGCTGGTAACGGCCAAGAAGCTGAGCCACAAGGTGCATCACCACCTGAAGGAAGAAGAACAGAAGTTCTTCCAGAGCGCAGGCAAGCTGCTTGATGAAAAGCAGAAAGATGCCTTGGCCAGTCAATACCTGAAAGAGTTCAAGGAGCAACTGGCTGAAGGCTGAAAGCCCGCTACGGTGATAGACTCGGCCCTTTTCAGGGAAAAGGGCCGGTCATGAAATGTGCAATTGTGTTCGCGTGTGCAGCACTGATGGCAGGGTGCGCTGCGCCGTCGAGCTCGGCCCGCTCGGGCGGGCCCCTCAAGACGCTGGTCAGCCAGAAGACCAGCGCTGAAGTGGCGCAGTGCATCCAGGTATCCTGGCAGGACACCCGAATGTTCGGTGACACGGCTGATGTCTTTCTGGACCGGCTCGACAATGACGGCTTTACGGTGTTTACCACCCAGTCGCGCTACTTTGCCGATGTCCTGCGCCAGGGTGGCGGCAGCGAAGTGCGCTTCTATGCGCCAGACGGCGGTGAGCAGGTCAGGTTGAGAAGTGCTTCGGTCGCCACTTGCCTCTAATCGCGATAGAACACCTGGACCAGGTGATAGCCGAACTTGCTCTTGACCGGCCCGTGTACGGTGCGTAACGGCTTCTTGAAGATCACCTGATCGATGGCGTGCACCATCTGGCCAGGGCGGACTTCGCCCAGGTCGCCGCCACGTTTGCCGGACGGGCAGGTCGAGTGTTTTCTGGCCAGTTCATCGAAGGCTTCGCCCTTGGCGATGCGTTGCTTGAGACGCTCGGCTTCTTCGGCGGTCTTGACCAGGATATGGCGGGCTTGGGCTTTCATGTCGCGATGTTACCTGTCGCAAAAGGCTGCCATTATGCCTGTCATCTACGCTCAATGATGCATCGGCCGCCCTGGCTGTCTCTACCTTTTCAAGTGTGCGGTGTCGAATATGGATTTTCCGGCGTTACTCAAGACCCTGGCCACCCAGGATGGCTCGGACCTGTACCTTTCCACTGGCGCACCGCCCTGTGCCAAGTTCAATGGCGTACTCAAGCCGCTGGGCACCGAGACACTCAAGCCCGGTGACGTGGCCAGGGTGGCCGAGTCGATCATGGATGAAGAACAGCGCCGTGTGTTCGAGCATGAGCTGGAGATGAACCTGGCCGTGTCACTGGCCGGGATCGGGCGCTTCCGGATCAATATCTTCAAGCAGCGCAACGAAGTCTCGATCGTGGCGCGCAACATCAAACTGGACATCCCGCGCTTCGAAGACCTGCACCTGCCACCCGTGCTGCTGGATGTGGTCATGGAAAAGCATGGCCTGGTGCTGTTCGTGGGGGCCACCGGCTCCGGCAAGTCCACATCGCTGGCAGCGTTGATCGATTACCGTAACCGCAATGCCAGTGGCCATATCATCACTATCGAAGACCCGGTGGAGTTCATCCACCGGCACAAGAAATCGATCATCAACCAACGTGAAGTCGGGGTCGACACCCGCAGTTTTCATGCGGCGTTGAAGAACACCCTGCGTCAGGCGCCGGATGTGATCCTCATCGGTGAGATTCGCGACCGCGAAACCATGGAGCACGCGCTGGCCTTTGCCGACACCGGGCACTTGGCGATTTCAACCCTGCATGCCAATAACGCCAACCAGGCGCTGGATCGCATCATCAATTTCTTCCCTGAAGAACGCCGTGCCCAGTTGCTGCACGACCTGGGCAACAACCTCAAGGCGTTTGTCTCGCAGCGCCTGGTCCGCACCCCCGATGGCAAGCGCCGCGCGGCGGTCGAGGTGATGATGGGCTCGCCGACCATTCGTGACCTGATCCAGCGCAACGAGCTGACCGGCATCAAGGACATCATGGAAAAATCCGCCAACCTGGGGATGCAGACGTTCGACAGCGCGTTGTTCAATCTGGTCATCGAGGGCGCCATCAGTGAGGAGGAGGCCATCAAGCATGCCGACTCGAAAAACAATGTGCGCCTGCGCCTGAAGCTGCACGGCGAAGGCAAGGTGGTGGCCGGCCCCAGCGAGGCGCCTGCCGCGCCGGTCGGCGTCAATAGCCCGAACATGGCCCAATGGGGACTGGTTGAAGACGACAGCGACAAAGAGCCGACCACTCAGTCCTGAACAGGGCGCGTGTCGCTTTCAGACCTGCCCGGGGTGCGCCGCCGCCAGCAGTTCGCGGGTGTAAGGGTGTTGCGGCGCGTCGAACACCGCCTCGCTGCTGCCGCGTTCGACCACCTTGCCGTCCTTGACCACGATCACGTCGTGGGCCAGGGCGCGCACGACAGCGAGGTCGTGGCTGATGAACAGGTAGGTCAGGTCGTGCTTTTCCTGCAGTGTGCGCAACAGGCTGACCACCTGCTTCTGGACAGTACGATCCAGTGCCGAGGTCGGTTCGTCGAGCAGGATGAACGCGGGCTTGAGCACCAGCGCCCGGGCAATGGCGATGCGCTGGCGCTGGCCACCGGAAAACTCGTGCGGGTAACGGTGCCGGCTCTGTGGGTCCAGGCCTACTTCTTCCAGGGCCTGGATCACCTGCTCGTCACATTGGCGAGCGTCCAGCTGGCTGTGCACTTCCAGGCCCTCGGCGATGATCTGCGCCACCGACATGCGCGGGCTGAGACTGCCATAAGGATCCTGAAACACCACCTGCATTTCCTTGCGCCACGGGCGCATCTGTCGCGCGCTCAGGCCGTCCAGCGGCTGGTCGCGAAAGCGGATCGTGCCGGTGGAGTCCAGCAGGCGCAGGATGGCCTGGCCAAGGGTCGACTTGCCCGAACCTGATTCACCGACGATGCCCAGCGTCTTGCCGCGCTCGATGCTCAGGCTGATGTCGTCTACCGCCTTGAGGTATTCGCTGTGACGACGCAGCAGGCCGCCGGTTAGGGAGAACCAGACCCGCAGGTTGTCGACCTGCAGGAGTTTTTCCCGGGGGGCGCGAGGTACGGGCAGCCCGGCCGGCTCGGCATCGAGCAGCAGGCGACTGTAGGGGTGCTGCGGGTTCCTGAACAGACTCTGGCAATCGCTGTGCTCGACAATCTGGCCGGCGCGCATCACACACACCCGTTGCGCCACGCTGTGGACCAGGTTCAGGTCGTGGCTGATCAGCAGCAATGACATGTTCAGGCGTTGCTGCAGGTCCTTGAGCAGGCGCAGGATCTTGCGCTGCACGGTGACATCCAGCGCTGTGGTGGGCTCGTCGGCGATCAGCAGTTCCGGCTCGCAGGCCAGTGCCATGGCGATCATCACCCGCTGGCGCTGACCGCCAGACAGCTCATGCGGATACGCCTTGAGGCGCTTGTGCGGCTGCTGAATGCCCACCAGGTCGAGCAGCTCCAGAATCCGCTGCTCGGCCTGGCGTCCACTGAT
This sequence comes from Pseudomonas sp. Leaf127, assembly GCF_001423155.1. NCBI lineage: Bacteria > Pseudomonadati > Pseudomonadota > Gammaproteobacteria > Pseudomonadales > Pseudomonadaceae > Pseudomonas > Pseudomonas sp. Leaf127. Next base: position 439,646 of record NZ_LMOA01000021.1, read on the forward strand.
GCCGCGGTGCAGCAGCAGGGTTTCGCCGATCTGCCGGGACACGGTGTGCAGGGGGTTGAGCGAGGTCATCGGCTCCTGAAAGATCATCGCGATGCGGTTGCCACGCAGCTGGCGCAGGGTCTTGGCGTCGGCGCCCAGCAATGGCTGGCCGCGCCAGGTGATGCTACCGGTGCAGGTCATGCCGGTCTGCGGCAGCAATTGCAGGATCGAGTGCGCCGTGACCGACTTGCCCGAGCCGGACTCGCCCACCAGTGCCAGGCACTCGCCGGCGCGCACATCCAGGCTCAGGTCATTGACCACCTGCTGGCCCTGGAAGGCGATGTTCAGGTTGCGAATTTCGATCAGGTTGTCTGGCATATCAGGTTCTCGGGTCAGGCGCGTGGATCAAAGGCATCGCGCAACGCTTCGCCGATAAACACCAGCAAGGTGAGAATCAGCGCCAGGGCGCAGAAGGCCGTCAGGCCCAGCCAGGGCGCTTGCAGGTTGGTCTTGCCTTGCGCAATCAGCTCGCCCAGCGACGCACTGCCGGCCGGCATGCCGAAGCCGAGAAAGTCCAGGGCGGTGAGGGTGGTGATGGCGCCCGTCAGCACGAAGGGCAGGTAGCTCAAGGTGGCGCTCATGGCGTTGGGCAGGATATGCCGCAGGATCATCTTGCTGTCGCTCAGCCCCAGGGCACGAGCGGCCTTGACGTACTCAAGCTTGCGTCCGCGCAGGAACTCGGCGCGCACCACATCCACCAGGGCCAGCCACGAAAACAGCGCCATGATGCCCAGCAGCCACCAGAAGTCGGGCTCGACAAAGCCCGACAGAATGATCAGCAGGTACAGCACCGGCAGCCCTGACCAGACTTCCTGCAAACGCTGGCCGAACAGGTCGACCCAGCCACCGTAGTAGCCTTGCAGCGCCCCCGCAGCGATGCCGATCAACGCGCTGATCAGGGTCAGGGCCAGGGCAAACAGGATCGACACCCGCGCCCCGAAGATCACCCGCGACAGCACATCGCGGGCCTGGTCATCGGTGCCCAGCCAGTTTTCGGCCGAGGGCGGACTGGGCGCGGGGGTCGTGAGGTCGTAGTTGGGCGTGTCAGCGCCGAACGGGATCGGCGGGAACAGCATCCAGCCGTCGCCCTGGTCGATCAGCCCGCGTACATAGTCGCTGCGATAGTCGGGCTGGAACGGCAGTTCGCCGCCGAACTGTTGTTCGGTGTAGCGCTTGAATACCGGGAAATACAACGAGTGCTTGTAGCTCAGCACCAAGGGCTTGTCGTTGGCGATCAGCTCGCCGCCCAGCGTCAGCATGAACAGCGCACAGAACAGCCACAGCGACCACCAGCCACGACGGTGATTGCGAAAACGCTCCAGGCGCCGCCGGGCCACGGGTGACAGGCGCTCCATCAGGCACTCCTCGCGCTGAAGTCGATGCGCGGATCGACCAGGGTGTAGCAGACATCGCCGGCCAGTTTGATCAGCAGGCCGAACAGGGTAAAGATGAACAGGGTGCCGAACACCACCGGATAGTCGCGTGATACGGCCGCTTCGTAGCTCAAGCGTCCCAGACCGTCGAGGGAAAAAATCACTTCAATCAATAAGGAGCCTGCAAAGAACACCGTGATCAACGCCTGGGGAATGCCGGCAACCACCAGCAGCATGGCGTTGCGAAACACATGGCCGTACAGCACGCGCCGCTCGCTCATGCCTTTGGCCCTGGCGGTGGTGACGTACTGGCGGGTGACTTCATTCAGGAACGCATTCTTGGTCAGCAGCGTCAGGGCGGCAAAGCCGCCGATCACCAGCGAAGTGACCGGCAGCACCAGATGCCAGAAATAGTCGGCGATCTTGCCGAGCAACGACAGCTGCGCAAAGTCTTCCGACACCAGGCCGCGCACCGGAAACCAGTGCAGGGATGTGCCACCGCAGAGCACCACCACCAGCAGCATGGCCACCAGAAAAGGCGGCATCGCGTAGCCGATGATGATGACCGTGCTGCTCCAGACATCAAAGCTGCTGCCGTGCCTGACCGCCTTGCGAATGCCCAGCGGGATCGACACCAGGTAGGTCAGCAGGGTGGCCCATAAACCCAGTGACAGTGACACCGGCAACTTCTGCAGGATCAGGTCGGTCACCGAGGCGCCGCGAAAGAAACTGTTGCCAAAGTCCAGCCGTGCATAGTGGCTGAGCATCAGCCACAGTCGTTCATGCAACGGCTTGTCAAAGCCGTACTGGCGCTCGATTTCCTTGATCAGCTTGGGGTCCAGGCCGCGTGATATGCGCGACTGGCCGGCGCTGGCGCTTTCGGCCGGCGCACTGCCGACACTGGCCCCACCGATGCCCTGCAAGCGGGCAATGGCCTGCTCGACCGGTCCGCCGGGCGCTGCCTGGACGATGAAGAAATTGACCAGCAGGATACATAGCAGGGTCGGGATGATCAGCAACAGGCGCCTGATGATATAGCCGAGCATCTACTGCATCTCCCAGGGAAGGGCCGAAGCGCCACGACGTGCAATAAATGCCTCGCGGGTCAGGGCCGTGGGGCTGATCTCCCACCAGGTCTCGATGGCTTCGCTGTTGCGTGCAGCAATGGCGGGCATACCGAAGCGGTTCCACCATACGGTTGACGCGCCTGGCGGATAGTAATTGGGGATCCAGTAGTAACCCCACTGCAGGACCCGGTCCAGGCAGCGTGCGTGGTCGACCATGTCGGCCTGGCTGCCGGCCTTGACCAGGCCTTCGATCAGCGCATCGACGGCCGGGTCCTGTAGCACCATGACATTGTTCGAGCCAGGATCACGGGCCACTTTTGAGCCGAAATTGTTGTACAGCTCCAGGCCTGGCGATGTCGTCACCGTGTAGCCGGTGACGATCATGTCGTAGTCGCGGGCCATGACCCGGTTCAGGTACTGCGCCGGATCGATACGGCGGATGTCAAAGCGAATGCCGATCTGCGCCAGATTGCGCTTGAACGGCAGCAACAGGCGTTCAAAGCCCGATTGGGCGTTGAGAAAAGTGAAGCTCAAGGGCTCGCCCTGGGCATTGACCAGTTGATCGCCCTCAGGCGTCCAGCCGGCCTCTTTGAGCAAGGCCAGGGCTTGCAGCTGTTTGTCGCGGATAAAGCCGGTGCCTTGGGTGGTTGGTGTCTGGAAGACCTGGGTAAAGACCTCGTCCGGGACCTTGCCACGCAGCGGCTCAAGGATCTCCAGCTCGTGTGGCGAAGGCAGAGCGGTGGCCGCCAGGGCCGAGTTGGAAAAGTAACTGCTCTGGCGAATGTACATATTGCGCATCATCTGCCGGTTGGTCCATTCGAAGTCCCAGAGCAATGCTAGCGCCTGGCGCACCCGACGATCCTTGAATACCGGCCGGTCGAGGTTGAAGATAAAACCCTGGGAGTTCTGTACGGCACCTTTGGCCAGGTGCGCTTTCTGCAACAGGCCATCGGTCAGGGCCTGGCCGTCATAGCGGATGGTGTAGCCGGTGGCCGAATACTCGCGGTTGTAATCATAGCCACCGCCCAGCAGTACTTGGCGGGCCACGTCGGTGTCGCCGAAATACTCGATGCGAAAGCTGTCGAAGTTGTACAGACCGCGGCTGACTGGCTTGTCGCGCCCCCACCAGTCGGGGTCGCGTTCGAAGGTGATGCTGCGCCCGGCATCGACCTTGGCAATCCTGTAGGGGCCGCTGCCAAGCGGAACTTCAAAGCCTGCACCGCCGGCAAAATCACGGCTTTTCCACCAGTGCTCGGGCAACACCGGCAGCGAGGCCAGTTCCAGGGGCAGGGTACGATTGTCGGCATTGCTGAAATCGAAGCGAACCTGGCTGGCGGATTCCACCTCGACGTTTTTCACGGCCTCGAACTGGGTACGGTATTCCAGTTTGCCTTGGCTCATCAGCAGGTCGAAGGTGTACTTGACGTCACTGGCGGTAATCGGCGTGCCATCGGCGAAGCGGGCCTGGGGGTCCAGATAAAAGCGCAACGATAAACCATCGCTGCTGCGTTCCATGCGCCGGGCAACCAGGCCATACACCGTATAAGGTTCATCCAGCGAACGCACCGCCAGCGGGGAGTACAGCAATTTATCGATCTGCGCGACGCCCATGCCCTTGTCGACGTAGGGGATCAGATGATCGAACTGGCCGATCTCCTGGGCGGACCTGCGCATGCTCCCGCCTTTGGGCGCATCCGGATTGACGTAGTCGAAGTGCTTGAAGTCGGCAGCATAGCGGGGCGCCTCACCGTAGACGGTCAAGGCATGCTCGGGAGCAGCAGATAACGGTTGCAGGGCGGCGAGCAAGGCCAGTGCCGCAGCCAGAAACGATGAACGAACGAAACCCATGAGCCGACCAGGTGCGGTGAACGATCATGCCCTTCTACAGGGAAAGCCACGGGTCGCCAAGCGTAAACAGCGCATATTCCTATAGGCTAAAACGAAACAGCCCACCGTAAGGTGGGCTGTGTGCAATCTGCGCGACAGGATCAGTCCTGGCGGCTGGTCACTTCCAGCAGGTGGTAACCGAACTGGGTCTTGACCGGACCTTGAACGGTATTGACCGGGGCGCTGAACACCACGGTGTCGAATTCCTTGACCATCTGGCCTGGACCGAAAGAACCCAGGTCGCCGCCCTGACGGCTGGACGGACAGGTCGAATTGGCCTTGGCGATTTCGGCAAAATCGGCGCCGCCTTCGATCTGGGCCTTGAGTTCGTTGCACTTGTCTTCGCTGGCAACCAGGATGTGACGGGCAGTGGCTTTAGCCATTGGAACGGTACTCCTCTTGGAAAAAATACAGGCTACCCGATTGTGGCCTGCATTTCTTCCTAAAGTTCCTGCGGCTTCAGCGGTAGCGCAGGCGGTTCACCGCTTCGAGCAATAGCTGTTCGGTCGAGTCCCAGCCCAGGCAGCCATCGGTCACCGAGACCCCGTATCTGAGGTTCGTCCCCAGTGGCTGGTTGCCGTCGAACAGATGGCTTTCAAGCATCATGCCGATCAATGAGCGATTGCCTTGCACGCGTTGCTCCAGCACGTCACGCAACACACCGGGCTGACGCAAAGGGTCCTTGCCGCTGTTGGCGTGGCTGCAATCGACCATGATCCGTGGGGTAATGCCCTGCTTGTCGAGGGCGCTGCGCACCCTGGCAATGTGCTCGGCAGCGTAGTTGGGGCCTTGATGGCCGCCACGCAATACGATGTGGCTGTCCGGGTTGCCGTGCGTCTCGATGATTGCCGGATGACCCTGGCGATCGACGCCAAAATGACGGTGCGGGTGGGCGGCCGAGCGAATCGCATCGCAGGCCACGGCGACCCCGCCGTCCGTACCATTCTTGAAACCGACCGGCATGCCCAGGCCGCTGGCCATTTCCCGGTGGACCTGTGATTCGGTGGTGCGTGCACCGATGGCCACCCAACTGAGCATGTCGTCGAAATAACCCGCCGCCATCGGCTGCAGCAGCTCAGTGGCCACCGGCAAGCCCATCTCCAGCATGTCACGCATCAATCGACGTGACAGGGCAAGGCCTGCGGCCATGTCATCGCTGCCATTGAGATGCGGGTCGTAGGCCAGGCCTTTCCAGCCGATGGTCGTGCGCGGCTTTTCCACATAGGCACGCATGACCAACAACAATTGATCGCTGACCTGAGCGGCCAGGCGGGCAAGGCGTTCTGCGTATTCAAGCGCTGATTCGGGGTCATGCAGCGAGCAGGGGCCGACAATGACCAACAGGCGCGAGTCACTGCCATCGAGAATGGCGCGCACGGCGCGTCGATGGGCGGCGACTTGTGCGAGCAGAGGCTCATTCAGTGGCAGGCGGTGCTTGAGCTCCAGTGTACTGGGCAAGCGCAAGGAGAAGGGGGTGCTGTCCAGACGGGGGCTGCTGATGGACGATGTTTCAGGATTCTTGATGGCTGCGGACGAATTCATAAACTGGCTTCCTGGGCGGCGGGTTATCCCGCAGGCGCGCCTATAAGGGTGTTCGACAAGGGGTCGTATGGGGTTGATCAAGGGTATTGCCACCAGGCAGTGACCGGACGGAGGCGGCAGGTTGTCCCGAACGGAGGTGACTAAATCGCCAGGTAAAGCCAGAGTCGTTGCGGTAATAAGAGAAGTGAGTCATGTGGGGTGTCCTCGAAAAAAAGTGGCCAGGGTTATCGATCGCCGGAAAAACAAAACCCCCGGTAGGGAGGCCGACCGGGGGTTGAGAGTTCTCTGGTTGGCGTCCCGTAAGTAGGGCGCCGATGTGGGGTATCAGGCGCGCCAGTGGCTAAACCAATACCCATAATAAAGATTGACTGCTGCGCAGACAGGTGCCGCGACCACGCCACCGGCAACAACCAGAACCGGGTTGTCGGCAAAGTGTTGAGCTAAGGTGATAACAGGGCGCAGCATCAAATAAGTCTCCGTAGATGCAAGCGAGCTTACTTTAGGCGCCGGCACACAGCAATTGAAGAATTCAATTGCTGTGAGTTTATCGATAGTCTTTGTCTTTGGTGGCGAGAAAGTAGCGTCTACGTGTAAATCGCAGTTAATGACCGACACGGTTTGTCAGAGCATTCGGTTTATACAAGAGGAAATGGCATTGAAAATAGAGGATCCTTTCATATGCCTACATTAGAGAAGGATCTGTCATTCGTCGTCCGGCTCTGGTGTGTTTTCCTGTGCAGGGATGGTGCCTTCCTTTATCCCCAGCAAAACCGCGACCTTGTGCGCTTCTCCGCGTCGACCCTTCTTGCGGCCTGCCAACACCTGATAAGTTGTAGCGGGATCAACACTGTTTTCCCGCGCGAATTGCTGAACAGATTTTCCCTGTTGGTCAAGCCAGGCCTTGGCTTGTGCAGGGGTACGGATTGCGGGCATAGTTCAAAACCGTTCAAGTAAGTTTAATTTTGTCAAGATTTTACCACTCGTAAGAGTGTGGTCAATAGGGTTGTGCATTCAAATGAGTGGAATAGGATACCGGCTAAGGAAAGAGCGCGAACGCCTCGGATTGTCCCAGCGAGCTTTTGGTGAAATCGGTGGTGTCGAAGCCAATGCTCAAGGGAAATACGAAAGCGGTGATCGCGCACCCAAGGCTGATTACCTGGCAGCGGTGGCCGCCAAGGGGGTTGATGTTCTCTATGTGCTCACGGGAAGGCCGACACCCATACCCCTCGACAATCTTAGCCTTGCCGAGGAAAAGGTATTGGGCAGCTACAGAACCCTGCACAAGGAAGATCAGGATGCAATCCGGCGCCTGACCACGACCATGGCTGAATTGAGCACTTCTCAAGTCATTGCCAGGCCTGTGCCTGACCAACCGTTACTCGACAAACCACGACCGGATGCTCCGGAAGAGAGCTAACGGCTAATCTGCCCATTGGGCGCATTTTGCATGTCATTGCATATTTTTCTCTGGTATCAGGCCACATGAGTGATAGCTTGTTGTCAACGCTATCCACCTGTCGAGGGTGAGTCGGGCACGTGGCAGGCCATGCGATCCTGTCATGCCGTGCCGCAGGTGGCTGTCTTGCCGCGCCGTCCTGCCCCCGTCTTTGGATGCCAGAATCCAGGTCCGACTCATTGTTCTTGCCAGTGTGGCCGGCACTGCTATGACTGTTTCGCGAGGTATATCCTTGATTAAGGTGCTAGTTGTCGATGACCATGATCTCGTGCGTACAGGCATAACCCGCATGCTCGCCGACATCGATGGCCTGCAGGTTGTCGGCCAGGCGGACTCGGGTGAGGAGTCGCTCAAGAAAGCGCGTGATCTGAAGCCGGATGTGGTGCTCATGGACGTCAAGATGCCTGGCATCGGCGGCCTTGAAGCAACGCGCAAATTGCTGCGCAGCCATCCGGAAATGAAAGTGGTGGCAGTTACTGCCTGTGAAGAAGATCCATTCCCGACCCGCTTGCTGCAGGCGGGCGCTGCCGGCTACATGACCAAGGGGGCAGGGCTTACGGAAATGGTCCAGGCCATTCGCCAGGTGTTTGCCGGCCAGCGTTACCTGAGCCCGCAGATTGCACAGCAGCTGGCGCTAAAGTCATTCCAGCCTGAACAGAGCAACTCGCCGTTCGATCTGTTGTCCGAACGAGAGATCCAGATTGCCCTGATGATTGTCGGCTGCCAGAAAGTCCAGACCATTTCAGACAAGCTGTGCCTGTCGCCGAAAACGGTCAATACCTACCGCTATCGCATTTTCGAAAAGCTTTCGATCAGCAGTGATGTGGAACTGGCGTTGCTTGCAGTGCGTCACGGCATGGTCGATGCCAGCGCTTGAACCCGAATCCGAATATGACCCAATTGTTTGATCACAGTGCTTTCCTTTCGACCTGCAGCGGCCGTCCCGGTGTGTACCGGATGTTCGACGCCCAGGCGCAATTGCTTTACGTTGGCAAGGCCAAGAACCTCAAGAATCGCCTGTCCAGCTATTTCCGCAAAACCGGCCAGGCGCCAAAGACCGGGGCCCTGGTCGCGCGTATTGCGCAGATCGAAACCACGATTACAGCCAATGAAACCGAAGCCCTGCTGCTGGAGCAGACGCTCATCAAGGAGCACCGTCCGCCCTACAATATCTTGTTGCGCGATGATAAATCCTACCCCTATGTCTATTTGTCAGACGGTGCTTTTGCACGGCTGAGCATTCATCGAGGCGCGAAAAAGGGCAAGGGGCGTTATTTCGGCCCGTACCCGAGTGCCGGTGCGATCCGCGAGAGCCTGGGTCTGCTGCAAAAGACCTTTCAGGTGCGTCAATGTGAAGACAGCTATTACCGAAACCGCACCCGGCCTTGCCTGCAGTATCAGATCAAGCGCTGCAAGGCGCCTTGCGTCGGGCTGGTGGAGCCTGAAGTCTATGCTGAGGATGTGCGTCATTCGGTCATGTTCCTGGAAGGGCGCAGCAATGCCTTGACCGATGAACTCAACACCGCGATGGAGCAGGCCGCCATGGCACTGGACTTCGAGCGAGCGGCAGAGTTGCGCGATCAGGTGTCCTTGCTGCGGCGTGTCCAGGATCAACAGAGCATGGAGGGCGGCACGGGCGACGTGGACGTGGTGGCCGCCTTCGTCAACCCGGGCGGTGCATGCGTACACCTGATCAGTGTCAGGGGCGGGCGGGTGCTGGGCAGCAAGAATTTCTTTCCACAGGTGGGTATAGAGGAGGAGGTCGGTGAAGTCATGTCGGCGTTCCTGGCCCAGTATTTCCTCGGTGGCGTAGACCGTGAGCTGCCTGCTGAAATCATCGTCAACGTGGTCCATGAGGACTTTCCGACCCTGATCGATGCAATCCAGGAAGCTCGGGGGCGTGAGCTGTCCATCAGTCATCGGGTACGCGGTACGCGTGCGCGTTGGCAGCAATTGGCAGTGACCAACGCCGAGCAGGCACTGTCGGCGCGCCTGGCCAACCGCCTGCATGTGGCCTCGCGCTTCGAAGCCCTGGCCCAGGCGTTGAACCTGGATTTACCGCCGCAGCGCCTCGAGTGCTACGACATCAGCCATTCCAGTGGCGAGGCAACTGTCGCCTCCTGCGTGGTGTTCGGCCCTGAGGGTCCGATCAAGTCCGACTACCGTCGCTACAACATTGAGGGCGTAACGGCCGGTGACGATTATGCGGCGATGCATCAAGCCCTGACCCGACGGTTCAGCAAGATCAAGAGCGGTGAAAGCAAGTTGCCCGATATCCTGCTGGTCGATGGTGGCAAGGGGCAGTTGAGCATGGCGCGTGAAGTGCTGGACGAGCTGGAAGTCCCGGATCTGATTCTGCTGGGTGTTGCCAAGGGGGTGACCCGCAAGGCCGGTTTTGAAACCTTGTACCTGAACGATGCGGCGCATGAGTTCACCCTGCCGGGTGACTCGCCAGCCCTGCACCTGATCCAGCAGATTCGCGACGAAGCCCACCGTTTTGCAATCACCGGTCACCGCGCCCGCCGGGGCAAGACCCGTCGTACTTCGACCCTCGAAGGAGTGGCTGGTGTAGGGCCGACCCGGCGTCGTGATCTGCTCAAACACTTCGGTGGCCTGCAGGAATTGTCGCGCGCCAGCATCGAAGAAATCGCCAAAGCACCGGGGATCAGTAAAAAGCTCGCAGAGTCGATTTATGCCAACCTGCATAGCGAGTAGAATGCCCGCTCACCTTGTAGCCAGTTGTGCCGATGAATATCCCTAATCTGATTACCGTACTGCGCGTTCTACTGATTCCGATCTTCATTCTGCTGTTCTATATGCCTTACCACTGGAGCTACATGGCGGCCAGCGTGGTGTTCGCGTTTGCTGCGGCCACCGACTGGCTTGACGGTTACCTGGCCCGTCGCCTTGAGCAAAGTACGCCTTTCGGTGCTTTCCTTGATCCGGTTGCCGACAAATTGATGGTGGCCGTGGCGCTGGTGCTGTTGGTGCAGGTTCACGCCAACCTGTGGCTGACCCTGCCGGCTGCCGTCATCATCGGTCGCGAGATCGTGATTTCAGCCTTGCGCGAATGGATGGCCGAGATCGGCGCTCGGGCGCAAGTGGCTGTTTCCAGCCTGGGCAAATGGAAAACGGCTGCACAGATGCTGGCCCTGGTCATCCTGCTGGGCAACCCACCCGCACTCACATTCTGGGTGGTGCTGGGCTATGCATTGCTGCTGATTGCAGCCGGCTTGACACTGTGGTCGATGATGCAATACCTGAAGGCGGCGTGGCCGCATCTGAAAACCACGGTAGAAAAAAAATAACTTTTTTAGAATCAAGGTGTTGACGAAAAGTTTTGAGTGTATAGAATGGCGCACATCAAGACGATGCGGGAATAGCTCAGTTGGTAGAGCACGACCTTGCCAAGGTCGGGGTCGCGAGTTCGAGTCTCGTTTCCCGCTCCAGTTTACGATGCGTTGAATGTTGGCTTTGCTGGCATTGAGCGTTTGAGGCCGAGTAGCAAAATGGTTATGCCGTGGATTGCAAATCCACTTACGCCGGTTCGATTCCGACCTCGGCCTCCACTATAAACAAAAAACCCTGCAGACTAGCGTGTGCGGGGTTTTTTGTTTGTGTGGAATTTGTTGAGTCAGTAAGTTTGATCTTCCCGAATACAGCCTCCTCAAAGGCGCGAGAGAGTGGTGTCCTGTTGCAGGGTCCTTTCATAGCTCCTTGATTTGGAAAGGGTTTGTTTATCCTGGATGTGCAACATTCTGTGCCAACTGAATGCGCTCGGCGCTTGATTAGTGTGGCTTGGGTGTATATATTCCCTGCTCTTGGATGTATGCCCTGATGGCGAAATTGGTAGACGCAAGGGACTTAAAATCCCTCGTCCTATGGACGTGCCGGTTCGACCCCGGCTCGGGGCACCATGTCTAGGTCAAGGGTTACAGGGCTTAGCCCTCTGATTTAACCTCTCGCGGCTGGTCCGCAAAAAAAGAGTTGGTCCGCAATTACCTTGTTGGGGTCACTTTTTTGCCCTTGCGATCGCGCACATACTTCTCCGTCATGACGACGGTGGTATGCCCAAGTTGATCCCTCGCTTGAACAATGTCGCCGCTGGATTCGGCCTTGTCCGTACCTGCCTTGGCGCGCAAATCCCTGAATTGAAACGCTGACTTTTCGATGCCGGCTGCCTCGCGTGCGTTGACGAACCTGCTGCGCAGCACCGCTGCTGTACGGGTGTCGACGGTCACCACTCGTCGAGCCCTCGGCACTTTCGTTCAGTGTCGCTTCTCTCACGGTTATGCGCAGATGTCCTGCGTTGTACACAGGAGATTCGTCATGACCATCGAAGACAACGGACCTGAAGCTGCGTATCCAGGACCCGCTGAACAATCCCCTGATACGGGGGGTAGCCACGGTTCAGGTATCGAGCAGGCCGCTTCGGAGCCTAAACAAGGAACCGGGCAAGGGCAGGGCGCTCAACAAAGACCGGAAGACTGGAACCCACCTCCTGGCAATCCTGGCTCTGACCAGGACGCCCAGACAAATCGGGAAAACGGCAGTGCGAGGACTGACAGCCTGATTGATGAGGAATAAACTGCTGGCTGCCAAGCAAAAGGCCCGGATCGATGTCCGGGCCTTTTGCTTGGCAGCACAACATTGTTTTCTGGCTGTGGCCAAAAATCGATGATGCAAACCGCCTGGAATCCGATATGGCTTTTATAAAAGAAATGTGGAACATGCTCTGCATGCTCTTCTGGACAATGGTCGGGTTACTGATGCACCTGGCCTTGATAATGGTAGGGGCGTGGGTGTCGTACGAAGTGCCAGACATTAATCGTGAAACCCGTACCTGCCTGTTCCTTGGCTGGATGGCCGCACAGTTCCTCAGCGCTCATTTGATCCATAAAAGACTGATGAGATAGACGAAGTCCAAGGCCGAGCGGCTGCACATACAGGTCCAGGTTTTGACAAAACGCATAGCGACCGCCCCTGAGAAGCCTCCTGTCGAAATTTCCCACATAAAACATTGACCGCCATCGAGACTCAGCGTTAACTGTATATGTATACAGTTATCGTTTGTTTTCCTACCTCACGTCTCGAAGGCTCGTACCATGAGTGTCGTATTTCTGGGTCAATTGGCCGAAGGTGGCATCCCGCTCCCGTTGTACTCGTCCAGGTCGCCAACAACGTTTCCTGCGCCCGTCGCAGGCCCTGTCGAGAAAAAAATCTCTCTCGACGAACTGTTCGAGGTCCGGGCGCCGCATGTATACATCGCCAGGATTCAGGGCGACAGTATGCAAGGAGCAGGCATCTTCGATGGCGACCTGGCCATTGTCGATTGCAGTCGTTACGCAGAACACGATGACATCGTTGTCGCCTTGCTCAACGCCGAGCCGTTATGCAAGCGTCTGCATTTGCAGGATGAGGCGGTGATCCTGAAGTCTGAAAACAGCCATTATCCGCCGCGGCATATTGTGGAGCAGGATGAGCTGACGATCCTCGGGGTTGTAAAGTACAGCGTACGAGATCATGACAAATGACCCGACATCGGGTTCGCCGAAAGAATGGCCTGTCCGCGAAATAACGACGCTTTCTTCACGGGCTTTTCACAAGCGGGGCCCTATGATTACCCCGAATCCAAGTGTGTCCTTTAAGCCCGCTCCCCCCCATCGCGGGCTTTTCTTTGCCTGAAATTTGAGTGTCCCTATAACACCCGTCGAAAGCGGATGACCCATACCCACGGATTGTCGTGCCAGGCATGCCGTTTGTGCAGGCTCTGCCAATACGTCGCGAAAGCGATGACAGCCGTTGGGCTTAGCCCGGAATAGGGCGCGGGCATGTGGTTGGCAAAATAGACATGGGTGCTGTCATGAATGGGATAGAAACCCTCGGCACTGGCTTGCTCGTCCGTGATGTCTTGCAACTGTTCACTGCCGATATCGGTCACTTCCAGCTCGATGCGTGACGCCTGCCGGGGCATGTGGCGCCCGGGGCGATACCACCAGAGCGGCCCCGTACTCATGCGCGGTTGCCTGGCGTAGCCTTCGGGTGCAGAAAACTGGTAGGCCTGCCCCGATTCCAGGGTCATGTCGATGAAATGCCAGAGTGTCCGCTTTTTCAGCTCGCTGTATTTCGACGACCAATAGCCGTAGGCGTAGAAATCCTCCTTGAGCCAAAGGTGCCTGCCGGGAGGGCCGTAGGGACACGAGGCGGCAGGGTAAGCGGGAATGACCTGCCGGGTGACGGTCTTCTTGCCGGATAATATGGCATTGGCCATCGGCGTACTGAAAAAAATGGAGCGTGCCACAGCGTTCTGTTTCCATAATCCTTTTAATGGGTATATGGCATTACATCACAGCGCCGAGAACTCTTGAGTTCGCCCGCTTCAAATCAAGCGCTTGACCCGATGAAGTGTTGCAGGGTCAGATTTTTTGAGTGGGTTCGCAGAATAAAACCATTCAAATGGTCTGATGCTCGGCGGGCTGCTGGACCCGCTTGGTGCACGCAGTAAAAAGCCGCAGCCCCGCAAGGCTGCGGCAGGGCGTATCAGAACGCGTAGTTGGCCGACAGGATCGCTGAGCGGGCATCGCCGTATTCAAGCGCCGAAGAACGAGCGGTGGTGCCGTTCTGTTGGCGAACGCGTTCGACATAGTCCTTGTCGAACAGGTTGTTCACGTTCAGTTGCAGGTCGAAACTGCGATTGACCTGATAACCCAGCATGGCGTTATGCACCAGGTAGTCATCCAGTTTGGCGGTGGTGCTGGACGTCACATTGCGCTCGCTGACGTAGCGCGCACCGTAGCCTACGGTGAAACCGGCCGGCAGCTTGTAGGTGGTCCACAGGTTGAACGAGCGTGGTGGCGTGTTGCCAAGCGCCTGGCCTTCGCGGGCAATTCCTGCTGCGGTGTCAGCGGCCTTGAGCGTCTCGCTGTCCAGGAACGTGTAGTTGGCGTACACATCCCACTTGTCGGTGATGTGCCCGGTCACGCCGATCTCTGCACCTTGTACGCGTTGCTCGCCGGCCAGTTGGGTTGAGCCGTCGGCCATGGTTTCACGAGCATTGCTCTTTTCAACCCGGAAGACAGCGGCATCCAGTTCCAGGCGCTTGTCCAGCAGCTCCCATTTGGTGCCCAGTTCCCAGGTCTGGTTCTTTTCCGGATCAAGGTTCTCAGTGGTCAGGCTCAAGCCACCGCCGCTGGACGCCAGGCTTTCGGCCGACGGGTTGAACGAGTTGCCCCAGGCCACATAGATGCGCCCATTCTCAACCGGCTTGTAGACAAGACCGACGCGGCTGCTGGCTTTTTCATCAGAAGACTTGAAGCGGGTCGTGCGCACTTGATCAGGTGAAAAGCCTTCGGCCTCACCCTTGAAACGGTCGTAGCGCAGGCCCAGGTTCAGGTCCCATTGCTCGTGCAGGGCAATGGTGTCGAAGGCATAGACGGCCTGGTTGGTCAGCTCGGTCTCGGTGTAGCCACTGGTGGCCTTGTTGGTGGCGCCGCCCCAATAACCGGGCGGATTGCTTAGCGAATAACCGTTGGCCGGGAAACCGGTCAGGTTGTAGCTGTAGGTTTTCAGGTCCAGGGTTTCGCGGGAAATCTCCACGCCCGTGACCAGGTCGTGGCGCATGCCCAGCACATTGAAGTTGCTGAGCAGGTTGGTCTGGTTGATCCACATTTCCGTGGTGGCGTGGCGGCCATAGGCTTGCGGGCCGGCAGGCAGGTACTGGCCGGCTGGCAGGCCGCTGGTGTTGACGTGCGAGGCCGATACCGTGGTGTCGCGGGTGATGTGGCTGTAGCGCGTCAGGTTCTGCAACCGCAGGTTATCGTTGAAGTCGTGCTCGAAGTTGGCCGTGAGCGCGTTCTGTTCGATCTTTTCCTTGTCGAGATTCTTCCAGCCGAAATAGTCTTCGCGACTGACACCGGCCAGCTTTTTGCCGTCCAGGGCCGGCACACCGTAGTCGGGGGTGTTGTCGTCGGTCTGGTGGAAGGCACTCAAGGTCAGGCGCGTAGAGTCGCTCAGGCCCAGGCGCAGGGACGGGGCGATGCCCCAGCGCTCGCGCTCGATCTGGTCGCGGCCGGCCACATCGTTCTTGTGGCCCATCAGGTTCAGGCGAAAGGCGCTGTCGGTGCCGACGCCTTCCAGTGGCTGGTTGGCATCGACGGTCATGCGGTAATAGTCGTCGGTGCCCAGGCTGCCGCCCAGGCGGGTAAAGGCCCGATCCTGAGGCTGCTTGCTGATCACGTTGATGCTGCCGCCGGTGGTGCCGGCGCCGCCGAACACCGAGTTCGGCCCCTTGATGACTTCGACCTGATCAATATTGAAGGTGTCGGTCCGGCTGGTCTGGGCGCTGTCGCGCAGGCCGTCGATCTGGATATTGCTGTTGGCTGAAAAGCCACGAATATTGATGCTGTCGCCCGAACCACCGCCGCCTTCACCCGCATTGAAGGTAATGCCTGAAACATTGGACAGCACTTGCCGCAGGCTCAGGGCCTGTTGCTCCTGGATGACCTGCGCCGGAACCACGGTGATGGTCTGTGGAGTGTCCAGCAGGGGCGCCGCGATTTTGCTGGAGGCCGAGCGTTCGGTCTTGTAGTCGCCGGTGCCGGCAGCATCGACGTTGATGTTGTCGAGTTGCAGCGCGCTGCTGCGTGTCTGGTCGGCCAGCGCCTGGCCGGCGCAAGAGGCGACGGCCAGTCCGAGGGCTGACAGCATCAGCGTGTGGGTCGGGCGGGTAAGGGCGGGCATTTTAGTCATCTGTAACGCTACCTGTGAAAATCCAAGTGTTGATTATTTTTTGAGAATCATTTGCAGTTGAGTGTGCGGCGCCAATGATGCTGAGAATCATTGCTCTTTACAATGTAAGTATCGAAATTATTTCTGTGCAGTGTTGTCGTCGTTACAAAGGAGTGAGCGCGGCTGACCGTCGGCGCATGGCAATGAGTGCGAGCAAGGCCTTAGTTTTCATCAGGGGCACGGGCAAGGTCTGTCAGATCTTGCCTACGCTGAGTCGGGCTTTGCCGACGGAGGGAGAGGGAAACCTCAAGAAGGAATCAGGCCAGGACGGCAACGCTCTTGATCTGGGCCCAGAGCGGCTGGCCTGGGTGCAACTGCAATTGATCGCTTGAGTAACGCGTAATACGCGCCAGCAAGGGCGTGCCGCTGGCGTCGAGCAATACCTGCACATGTGCCGGGTGCTCGGCAGGTGCCTGGCCGACAACAGTGACCGGCAGGCGATTGAGGATGCTGCTGTGTTCGTCGACCTGCCGGGTCAGGCTGACATCCCGGGCCTGCACCTTGACACGCAGGCGACTGCCAGGCGCCAGTGGGCCATGGGCGATGCGCATCTGTTGGTCGCTGCCGGGCAGGTTCAGGGTCAGCAACTGATAGTGCGGATCGAAATCGGCGACCACCCCTTCAATTACTACCCCGGCATCAGCCTCCAGTGCCGTTGGCAGGTCGAGCCGGGCCAGCATGGCCTGCAACGGACCGCTGGCCACGGCGCGGCCTTCGCTGAGCAATACCAGATGATCGGCCAGCCGTGCCACTTCGTCCTGTGAGTGGCTGACATAGAGCATGGGAATGCGCAGCTCGGTGTGCAAGCGCTCCAGGTACGGCAGGATCTCGGCCTTGCGCCGGGCATCCAGCGCTGCCAATGGCTCATCGAGCAACAGCAGGCACGGGCTGGTGAGCAGGGCACGGGCAATGCCGATGCGTTGTCGTTCACCGCCGGACAGCTTGTCCGGGCGTCGCGCCAGCAGATGGCCGATGCCCATCAACTCGATGGCGTGTTCGACCTTGACCGTGCGTTGCGCCACTGGAATGCGGCGCAGGCCGAATTGCAGGTTGTCCAGCACATTCAGGTGGGCAAACAGGCTCGCCTCCTGAAAGACATAGCCCAGGGCACGTTTATGAGTGGGAACGAAAATATTGCGCCGGCTGTCCTGCCAGACCTCGCCGTTGACCTCGATGAAGGCTTCGGATGCCTTTTCCAGTCCGGCCACGCAGCGCAGGCAGGTGGTCTTGCCGGAGCCGGAGTGCCCGAACAGCGCGGTCACGCCCTGACCCGGAACGTCCAGGTTCACGTCCACGCTGAAGTCAGGGAACGCCAGTTTGATGCGGATGTGCAGGCGCTCGTTCATCATTCAGCTCCAGACAGTCTTGTTCTTGCCACTGGTATACAGCGCCAGCAGCACCACGAAAGCAAATACCAGCATCAGTCCGGCCAGCCAATGGGCTTGCTCGTACGCCATGGATTCGACGTGATCGAAAATCTGTACCGACACCACGCGGGTCTTGTCCGGGATATTGCCGCCGATCATTAATACCACCCCAAACTCGCCCACCGTGTGAGCAAATCCCAGAATCGCGCCGGTCAGGTAACCAGGTCGAGCCAGGGGCAGCACGACATGAAAGAACGTGTCCCAAGGCCCGGCCCGCAAGGTGGCGGCCACCTCCAGCGGACGGCTGCCCATGGCCGCAAAGGCATTGTGCAGCGGCTGTACGACGAAGGGCAGGGAGTACACCACCGAGCCAATGACCAGCCCGGCGAAGCTGAAGGTCAAAGTGCCGAGGCCCAGGCTCTGGGTCAGTTGGCCAATGTAGCCGTGCGGCCCCAGCAACAGCAGCAGGTAAAAGCCGATCACCGTGGGCGGCAGCACCAGGGGCAAGGCCACGATGGCGCCGACCGGACCCTTGAGCCGGGAGCGGGTATGGGTCAGCCACAGCGCAATGGGGGTGCCGACCACCAATAAAATCAATGTGGTCAGCGAAGCCAGCTTGAACGTTAGCCAGATGGCCGCCAGATCACCGCTGTCCAACGGCATTTACAGCGTGTACCCAAAGGACTTGATCACTGCAGCGGCCCTGGGGCCTTTCAGGTAGTCGATCAGGGCGGTGGCGGCCGCGTTGTCTTTGCCTTTGTTGAGGATTACCGCATCCTGTCTGATCGGGTCATGTAGCTCGGCAGGCACCTGCCAGGCCGAACCGCTGCTGATTTTGCCATCCTTGTAGATCTGCGACAGGGCCACGAAACCGATCTCGGCATTGCCGGTGGAAACGAATTGCCAGGCCTGGGTAATGCTCTGGCCTTCGACACGCCTGGATTGGGTAGCCGCGGTCAGCCCCAGCTTTTCAAGCACCTGAGTGGCGGCCAGCCCATAAGGCGCGGTCTTGGGATTGGCGATAGACAAATGCTGCCAGGTGTCGGCCTTGAGAATGTCGCCCTTGGCATCGACATAACCGTCCTTGGCTGACCATAACGCCAGCGTGCCGACGGCATAGGTGAAGCGCGAGCCCTTGACGGTGTCGCCCTCTTGTTCAAGCCGGGCGGGGGTGGTGTCGTCGGCGGCAAGAAACACTTCGAACGGCGCACCGTTCTTGATTTGCGTATAGAACTGGCCGGTGGAACCGAAAGCGGCGACCAGCGTGTGGCCGGTGTCCTGTTCGAAATCCTTGGCGATCGCCTGGATCGGGGCGGTGAAGTTGGCCGCGACCGCGACCTGTACTTCAGCAGCGTATACAGGCAAGACTGCCCACGCAGTGGCTGTGATGACAAGGGATCTGCAAATCAAGGACAAGGGCAATGCACGCATGAAGCGGCTCCGGCAAAGGGTAGGGGGCATTTCGCTATGTACTGAAATATATAGCGTTAAACCGTCTACGGGAATGGGCGTTTACAGCGCTGTCTCTCATGCTGCCGACTGCGCAGTCTGCAGTCGGTCATTGTCGCTTGCACGACACGTGGCAATTGACTTTTAAAACGTCCGGTCTAATATCTCTTGTCATGAATGATCCTATTGCCAAAGCGCGCCGCCCTGGTCGTCCACCCAAGCTTGATCGGGACAACGTGGAAACCCGCGAAGTCCTGATCCGTCGTGGTCTTGAAGTCCTTACCGAACAGGGCTTCACCGCCACCGGGCTGGACTTTCTGCTCAAGCAGGTCTCGATCCCCAAGGGCTCCTTCTATAACTACTTTCCCAGCAAAGAGCTGTTTGCCCGTGAAGTGCTGGACCGCTACGCCGAGTATTTTGCCAGCCTGCTCGACCGGTACCTGCTCGATGAGTCCCTGTCGCCGCTGGAGCGGCTGGTCGGTTTTGTACAGGCCGCCAAGGTCGGCATGGCGCGTCATGATTACCGGCGCGGCTGCATGGTCGGTAATCTGGGTCAGGAAATCAGCGTATTGCCCGAGAGCTTTCGGCCCGTGCTGGAGCAGATCCAGCTCGACTGGCAGGCGCGCCTGGCCGCCTGCCTGCGCAGCGCCCAGGCGGTCGGTGAGCTGGGGCGCAGTGCCGACTGCGACGAACTGGCGGCGTTTTTCTGGATCGGCTGGGAGGGCGCTGTGCTGCGTGCCCGGCTGGTGCAGGGCGAGGCACCGTTGAATACGTTCATTGCCGGGTTCCTGCGCGGCTTGCCGCAATAACCCCATACGCCCGCGCGCTCAAAAACGATGACCCCTCAGGAGGCGACATGACCAGCAGCTCATTCAAAGGCATCCTCATCGACAAGGACGACGCGGGCTATCACGTCGGCCTGCGTGATCTTGAGCAGCACGATCTGCCAGCAGGCGATGTCAGCGTGCAGGTCTCGCACAGCACCCTGAACTATAAGGATGCGCTGGCCATCACCGGCAGCAGTCCCATCATCAAGCGTTTCCCGATGGTGCCAGGCGTCGACCTGGCCGGTACGGTCGAGGCCAGTGATAACCCACGGTTCAAGGCCGGCGACAAGGTCGTGCTCAACGGCTGGGGTGTTGGCGAAAGCCACTGGGGCGGTCTGGCCCAGCGCGCGCGTTTGCAGGGTCAATGGTTGATCCCCTTGCCGGAGGCTTTCACGCCTGCGCAGGCCATGGCCATCGGCACGGCAGGCTACACCGCCATGCTCAGCGTCATTGCCCTGGAAAAGCACGGTGTCAAACCTGAGGATGGCGAAGTACTGGTGACCGGCGCCAATGGCGGGGTCGGCAGCTTTGCCGTGGCCTTGCTGGCCCGGCTGGGCTATCAGGTGGTGGCCTCCACCGGCCGGCCGCAAGAAAGCGATTACCTCAGGCAACTGGGGGCCAGCGCCATCATTAACCGCCATGAACTCAACCAGCCGGGCCGGGCCTTGCTCAAGGAGCGCTGGGCGGCCGTGGTCGATTCAGTGGGTAGCCATACCCTGGCCAATGCCTGCGCGGCCACCCGTTATCGCGGCATCGTCGCCGCCTGTGGCCTGGCGCAGGGCATGGAGTTTCCCGCCACGGTGGCACCGTTTATCCTGCGCGGCGTGACCCTGGCCGGCATCGACAGCGTGAACCGTCCGCTCGATGACCGCCTGGAGGCCTGGGCGCGACTGGCGACCGACCTGGACCCGGCCTTGCTGACCCTGATCAGCCATGAAATCGGTCTGAGCGAGGTGATCGAGCAGTCCCCGCGTCTGATCGCCGGTGAAATACGCGGACGCGTGGTGGTCGACGTCAACCGCTGACCCGACCCACACTGTGCCATTGACCCAACAGGAGCGGCTTCAACCGCCAGACTATGCCAGAGCAACCCCGTTCCACCCCGGTCATGCTGCCGGACGTCAGCAACCCGCTGCGCCTGTACATGGACCGCCTGGCGCCCTCGAGCCGGCAGACCATGCGCTACGTGCTGCAGGATGCCGCCGACCGGCTGGGACTGGTCGATGTGGACATTGCCGATGTGCCGTGGCACACCCTGCAACCGGGTCATATCACCGCTCTGGTGGCTACCTTGCGTGATGACGACTATGCGCCAAACACCACTTCGCTGTACGTCAATGCCATTCGCGGGGTGATGAATGAGGCCTGGCGCCAGGACCTGATCAGCCATGACCAATTACTCAGGATTCGCTCGGTCAAGCCCATGCCCGGCACCCGGCTCGGCCGTGGGCGCAATATCCGTCGCAGCCTGATCCGTGAACTGATGGACGTCTGTGCCGCGGACCCACGCCCGCAAGGACGGCGCGATGCGGCGATCATCGCCATGCTGTACGGCTCGGGCATGCGCAAGTCTGAATCGGTGAACATCGACCTGAATCAGGTGGACTTTGAACAGCGTTGTCTGTGCGTGCTGGGCAAGGGCAACAAGCAGTTGATCAAGTACGCTCCGGTGTGGGCTTTCGACGCTTTGCAAGCCTGGCTGCAATTGCGCCGTGACGCACTGCCAGCCGGTCAGCCGGACGATGCCTTTCTGTTCAACCGCATCCGCCGTGGCAATCACATCACCCGCGAGCGCATCACCAAGCACGCGATCTACTTCATTGCCCGCCAGCGCGGCCGGCAAGTCGGCGTGGACATCATGCCGCACGACTTTCGCCGGTCGTTCATCACCCGTGTCATCGAAGAATTCGACCTTTCCATCGCCCAGAAACTGGCGCACCACACCCATATCGCGACCACCGCCAGCTACGACATGCGCAATGACAACGAACGCCGGCGCGTGGTCGATCATCTGGAGCTGTGACGCGGCCATGTCGATCACGCCGCCAAAGGCCCCGGGATAAAGTCCGCGCATAAAAAAGGCCACCGCACATGACGTGCGGTGGCCAAACAGATCTAACCAAAGGGGTTGATGAATGGAGCGCGAGCCCGGCCGCCGGAGCGGGCCGCCAGGCCGTGATTCATCGAGGTGCACCGTACCATCACGGGGCTGACAAAAATTATCGAGTTTATCGATAGTCACTATCATTACGGATTGCTTGTCCCGACAGGTCCGCCACCGCGCCAGGCTTGAACAGGTTTTCGACCATGTGGTCGATAAATACCCGCAGCTTGGGTGACAGATGCTTGCTCGACGGCCAGAGCAGGCGAAAAGTGCCTTGAAAATGCAGGTGCGCTTCCAGCACGCTGACCAGCCGTCCCTGGTCGATAAACGCATCGACCAGAAAGTCCGGCAGGCAAGCAATGCCCAGGTCATCCAGCACCCCATATAAAAGCGTCTCGATGGTATTGCACACCATCGAGGCCGGCACCCGTGGCTCGGCCTGATCCGGAGCAGGTTGCAGTGGCCAGGTTTCCAGCTTGCCCGTGCTGGGGAATTTGTGCCGCAGGCAGGCATGCCCGGCAAGGTCGGCGGGGGTGAGTGGAGTACCGCAGCGCGTCAGATACTCGGGCGTGGCAACAAGACGCATCTGGAAATGCCCCAGCACCCGCGACATCAGCCGCGAATCATGCGGCTCACCGGTACGCACCACGGCATCGAAACCCTCCTCGATGACCTCCACCAGACGGTCACTGAAATCCAGGTCCAGCTCAATGGCCGGGTAACGGTGCATGAAGCCGGTGAGGGCGGGCATCACCAGGCGCTCGACCAGTGGCAGGCTGACCCGCAACCGGCCTTGCGGTGCCTGCCGGCTGTGTGACAACTCCAGCTCTGCCGCTTCCAGTTCGCCCAATACGCGGCGGCAACGCTCCAGAAACAGCGCGCCTTCCGGGGTGACGGTGATGCTGCGAGTGCTGCGGTGCAGCAAGCGTACGCCCAGCCGCTGTTCGAGCCGTGCCACGCTTTTACCTACGGCCGAGGCCGACACGCCCAGGTTGCGCCCGGCTTCGGAAAAGCTGCGGGTGTCGGCGGCCTGGACAAAGAAGGCAATGCCATTGAGCGAGTCCATGGGTGGTCCATTAAGGAAAATATGTCCGCTATGTTATGAACAGCGGCGCTATTGTCCAGTCATGATGACCTGCTTAAGGTGAGCTCCTGTTTTCATGGCTTAACGACAGGTCCTTATGACATCGCCTACGCTCACAAATCCATTGCACAGCGACGCCCGCCAACCGGCCGCGTCGCTGCCACTTTCATCCTTGCTGGCCTTGGCCCTGGCCGGCTTTATCACGATCCTGACCGAAGCTCTGCCAGCCGGCCTGCTGCCTCGGATCAGCGCTGATCTGCAGGTGTCCGAAGCGCTGGCCGGGCAATGGGTCAGCGTCTATGCGTTGGGTTCGCTGATGGCTGCCATTCCCTTGGTCGCCATGACCCAGCACCTCAATCGTCGCCCGCTGTTGCTGGCGGCGATATTCGGCTTTGCCTTCGCCAATACCGTGACAACGCTGTCGGACAGTTACGCATTGAGCCTGCTGGCACGCCTGATAGCCGGCGTGTCGGCCGGTCTGCTCTGGGCGTTACTGGCCGGCTATGCTGCCCGGCTGGTAGCGCCGCACCAGCAAGGGCGCGCCATCGCCATTGCCATGGTCGGCACGCCACTGGCGCTGTCTCTGGGCGTGCCAGCCGGCACCTGGCTGGGCAACCTGCTGGGTTGGCGCTTATGCTTTGGCCTGATGAGCGTGTTGGCGTTGCTGCTGATGGCCTGGATTCGTCTGCGGCTCCCGGACTTTGCCAGCGTTCCCGGCGGCGCGCGCCTGTCGCTGCGGCAGGTGCTCAAGCACCCTGGCATACGCCCGGTGTTGGGCTATGTGCTGGCCCACAACCTGCTTTACACCTACATCGCGCCCTTCCTGGCCCACGTCGCGATGGGCGCGCACACCGAGCGGGTGTTGTTGGTGTTCGGGATCATGGCATTGCCAGGCATCTGGATCGTGGGTGTCTTGATCGACCGTCACTTGCGCGTAATGACCTTGAGCAGCATCGGGGTGTTCGCTCTGGCAGCCGTGCTGCTGGGTGTCGCAGGTCAGGCACCCTGGATCATCTACCTGGCTGTTGCGCTGTGGGGGCTGGCATTCGGTGGGGCCGCCACATTGTTTCAGACAGCGCTGGCCAGGCGTGCGGGGCCTGCGGCTGATGTCGCCCAGTCAATGCTGGTCACCGCCTGGAACCTGGCGATTGCCGGGGGAGGGTTGCTGGGCGGTTGGCTGCTGCAAAGCCTGGGCGCGGGCGCCTTTGCCCCGGCGATTCTGGTATTGCTATTGCTGACCCTGATCGCCGCCTGGCCTCGTCCAATGCAATGAGGACGATGTAGCCTGCTAGCCTCATGCACAATGTGCCGGACGCCGACGAGAGAAACGACCCCGTTTTCTCGCATCATGGCCATAGGATCGATGAGTGGAGCAATTGACAGTGATGATCGACGGGCAGTGGCACGGTGTCAGCGGTGCTTCGCAAGAGGCGCTGGCCAGGTTGCGAGAGGTGGCGCCGCAGGTATTGCCGGAGCAGTACTACCAGTTACTGGCATTCAGTAACGGCGGTGAAGGGCCGCTGGAAGTCATGCCCCTTATCCTGGTGCTCGATTCGGCGCAGTGCGCAGCAGACCCCGAAAATATTGCGTTTCATGAGCAAACGCTGCCGGGCCTGTTTGTCTTTGGCAGCAATGGCGTGGGCGATTTCATGGCCTTCGATCTGAGAGGGCCTGCGCCACCCTGGCCTGTGGTCTGGTTCAGTGCAATCGAGCCGCAAGAGTCCATACAAGTGATTGCGGCTGACTTTGCGCAATTCATGGCACGGGTCGGCAAAGAGTGAACGACGTGCAGTAAAAATCAGAAGGCCGCCTGAACCCGATGTTCGGCGGCCTTGTCGTTCATGGCGCGATCAACCATGCGTCGAGCAGGTTTCGCTCAAGCGCGAGTAGTGCAGTTCATGCTCAACACCCTGGCTGTCGAGGTAGACCATGCTGGCCGCCACGGGCTCGCACAGGTCGGAGTCGGCTGCGTCGATGCTGATCACTTTGGCCACATCGAGCTTTTGGTTGTAGCTGTACTGCTGAACATCGACCGGCTGCGCAGACGTATCGGTATTGGCCGAAGCCATCACGCTGAACATCGACAGGGCCGCAAAAATTACATATTTCATGGGGTTCTCCACTGCATCATCTGTGCAAAGTCTTGGGTTTGCTTTGCCTGTGCCGCCATTCTAGAGAGGCCCCCCGATCACCAGAAATGGTGGCTATCAATACAGACAATCGACAGAACCGATACAGTTCAGGTGTAACGATAAAAGGTCATCGATTGAATTCCTTGATCCGTCGCCCCTGAGCTATCCGGGGATCCGATAGCGCGTCTACGTCGCACATTTCATGCTTTGGCCACCAACCACACACGGGCTTGAGCATGGAACCGTTCGATATCTACCGTAAGACGCGCTTTGACGCCCTGGTTCACGAATACGGCCTGGACGGCAGCCGTCTGCTGCCTTGGGAAGGCTATCCGATGCCGTTTGGTGGCGGCTGGTGCGTGGTGCGCCCCGGCACCACCAGCGCCACCCATACACAGATCGACCAGGAATTGTTCATCGCCATCCAGGGCACGGCACGGCTGGTGATCGGCGACCGGGAAATGAGCTTTACCCAAGGCGACATTGCTGCCATTCCGAAGCACACCCACCACTACGTCATCAATGATTCCGACGACGACTTTCACTTCTACGTGATCTGGTGGGACCTGAACCACGTCAACGACTTCCTCGCTCGTCACACGGACACGACGGGGTGCCTCGATGGCTAAGTTCATTGTCACCATCACCCCGCCAACGCCCAACGGCGACCTGCACATCGGCCACATCGCCGGTCCCTTCCTGGGCGCCGACGTGTTCACCCGGGTGCAGCGCCAGCGCGGTCATGAGTGCGTGCTGCTGTCCTATTCCGACGACTACCAGTCCTACATGCTGCGCAAGGGGCTGGAGCAGGGCGTCGACCCGATCGAGCTGGCACGGCGCAACACCGACCGCATCGAAGCCTCGCTGGCGGCCGTGGGCATTCAGCCGGACAACTGGATGCGCCCGTATGACAACCCCTGGTTCCACCAAGCGGTCAGCGAAGTGTTCGATAAATTGTGCGACGCCGGCGCCATCGAATTTCGTGACAGCGACGAACCCTACTGCGCCGACTGCGACAAATGGGGCTATGAAGCCTTTGCCCGTGGACTGTGCAATTACTGCGGTCATGACTCGGACCCCAGCCAGTGCGAACACTGTGCCCAGGCCCCGGATGCAGCGCTGATGAGCGGCCTGTACTGCAAGCTGTGCCACAAGGCGCCACACCTGAAACCCACGCACCGGGCGTTTCTCAAGCTGGCCGATTTCAAGCCGGTCCTGCGTGACACCTTGCTTGGACGGTCGTGGCGCGAGCCGCTCAACGGCTGGCTGCGCGACACCCTCGAACACCTGCATGACTGGGGTGTGACCCGGCCGCATGACGGCGGGCTGGACCTGGCCGCCGACGGTTCGTGCCGGGTGCACACCTGGTTCATGGGCTTGGCCGGCTACATCGCCGCCTTTCGTGAATACGCCGACCGCATCGGCAACCCGGAGCTGTTCAATCAGTACTGGCGCTCGGGGCAGGGCACGCTGGTCAATTTTCTCGGTTTCGATTGCGTGTTCAGCCATTGCATCGTCTACCCGGCGCAACTGGCCGCCCACGAGGGTTTGCGCGTGCGGCAGCATTTCGTGCCCAACCAGTTCCTCACCCTTGATGGCCTGAACCTGTCGACCAGCCGCAACCACGCCATCTGGGTCGCCGACCTGGCCCGCGAAGCCTGCCCGGACAGCGCCCGGCTGTACCTGGCCAGCATCGCTCCGGAACAGAGCGAAGGCGATTTCCGCCTGGCGACGTTCCAGGCCTGGCGCCAGGAAGTGTTCGGTGAGTTCTTCCCCAGGCTGCTGCAGGCCGGTCCTGCCCAGCATGATCATTGGTGGAGCGGCTTTTGCGGGGCGGACGCCGCCTTGCTCGAAGCCTTGCGCCTGCAATGGTGCAGGGCCTCGGAACTCAAACATTTCTCGATCCGGCACATGGCCCAGGTGCTGCTCGATGCCATTGCCATTGCCCGAACGCGCCTGGCCGAAGGCCGTCCGGTCAGCCACCTGGCCGCCTTGATCGCGGTGATGGGCAAGAGCCTGATCCCGGGCACCGCCGCCCACTTGATCCGCGCCTATGGCCTGCCCGAAGACCGGATTACCGCCACGGTGTTGTCCGGGCCGGCTGTCGACTATTCCATCTGAGCGCACCTGATATGGACATCGATTATCAAGTCGCCGTGATTGGCGCCGGCATCGTCGGCGCCAGCATTGCGGCGCGCCTGACCAGCCTGGGCCTGACCGTGGCGCTGCTCGAACAGGGCAGCGTTGCCAGCCTGGGCGCCAGCGCCTGGTCCGGCGGGCTGGTGCGCCTGTATGACGCCGACCCGTTGCTGATGCAACTCACCGCGCATTCTCTGCAGGTGATGCGCAGCCCGGTGTTCGCGACCACCTACACCCAGGCGCTGCGCTGCACCGGCGTGCTGTATCGCGCCGGGGTGGATCAGCAGGCTGATTTGCAAGCGGCCATCGACCGCCACGCCAGTGCCGAGTACCCGATGCAGTGGCTACAAGGCCACGGCCTGTATGCCCGCCGCGACGACCGGCTCGACCTGTTCGAGCCCAATGCCTGTGTCGGTGACGTACGCCAGGCCACGGCACGCCTGTGCGGTGTGCTGCGCAGTCAGGGCCTGGTGCTGGAGCATTGCCAGGTGCAGGCCATCGACTGGCAGGCCGACGGCTCGGCCAGCATTCACTTGGGCCAGGCGCGCCTGCGCTGCCGGGTCGTGGTGCTGGCCAGCGGCGCCTGGACCCGTCGGTTGTTGCCGGCGCTGGCGCTCGAAAGCCGCAGCATTCCGCTGGCCCGGGTGTTGACCGAACGCAGCTGGTCGCTGCCGGTGATCGATGCGCCCAGCGCCAGCTACGCCATCCCCCTCAGCCGCCATATCGTGCAGAGCGGCTGCGGCCTGCGCGACCGGGCCGCGTGGCCGCAAGACCTGGCGCCCCCCGACGCCCGGCATTACCACGACGCCCTTAAGCGCGTGACGCAACTGGCCGGCGGCGGCCAGGCGCAGGTGCTCGACATCCTGCCCGGCTTCGACAGCTACAGCGCCGATGGTCGACCGCTGTTGGGCTTTGTCGACGATCAGCGTGGCCTGTATGTGGCCTGCGGGTTGTCCGGGCTGGGCTTCAAGTTCGCGCCGGGCATTGCCGACATTGCCGGCCGGCAGGTGAACCGCTACCTGACCACCGGCGACCCCGGCATGGCGTCGCCATGGACCGCGCTGTGCGCCCGCCGTGCCCTGCACAGGATCCAGCCAGCGGATCTGCAACAAGGAAACGGTCATGAACAGTGATAACGCGTGGCCAAGGCCTTTGCAGGTCGGGGTCAGTGCCGTGTTCGACCCGGCGGTCACCCCGCATGCACGCACTTTCTTGCGTGCCATGGCCGTGGCGCGCAATGAGCTGCCAGCGCTGCACAGGGTGCGCTGGCACTGGCTTGACGATGGTGCCGACCCGCAGCGTGGCGCCGAAGTGGCCCGGCAGATGATTGCCTGGGGCGCCGATGTGGTGCTCGGGCACTTTTCTTCCGACGCCGCCCTGGCGGCTGCACCGTTGTATCGCCAGGCCGACATTGCCTTGCTGACCCCGGCCGCCACGGTGGACGCCCTGACGCAGCACGACAATGTCATGCGCGGTTGTGCCTGCGACCGGCAACTGGCCGCTGACCTGCTGGCCTGGTTGCAGGGCCGGCATTGGCAGCGCCTGCACATCGATGCCGATGACAGCGCCCATGGCCAGGCATTGGCAGCGGCGATTGCCCGGCAGGCGAGCGAGCAGGGGCTCAAGCAGGTCGAAATGCCTGAGCAGGCCGAGGTGGAAATTTACGCCGGGCGCCTCAAGCCCAGCCGCGAACACTGGCAGGCCCGGCGCCGGGCAGGCAGCCGCCGACCGCTGGTGCTCACCGATGATGCCGCTTCACCGCACCTGGGCTACGCCGCCGCCCATGACCGCGACACTTACGTGATCGGCTTCGATGATGGCCCGGGCGATTGCCCTGGTACGCGTCAGCACCAGGCGCTGTTCGGGGCGCCGCCACAGACTTACTACCGCGAAAGCCTGCGCCTGCTGCACGTACTCGCGGCCTTGGCCGGGCGCGCATGGCCCGATCGCGCCGCCTTGCTGCAAGCCTTGCGGCATGAACGGTTCAGCACGCCGCTGGGGCCGATAACGTTCGATCAGGGCGAATGCCATAGCGTGCGCAATCGCCTCTGGCGGGTCGGCCCGCAGGGCCTGGAGCGTTGGCCAGACACCTGAGCACAACCCGCAGGCGCGGCCGGGCAGCGACCTGTTTCAGCCGCCAATGGACACGACACCGTTATTTACCCACCCCACCAAGGACAGACTTTCATGGGTCATCACATCATTGCGTCCGATGCCGTGTGCATCGGTTTTGGGCCGGCCGGGATTGCCCTGGCCTGCGTCTTCGAGGATGCCCGCGAACAAGGCCACCCGCTGGGTCGCCTGGACGTGCGCTTTCTGGAGCGCGCCGCCGACACCCAATGGCACCGCGAGCTGCTGCTGGCCGGCACCGACATCAACCACCATGTGTTTCGCGACCTGGTCACGCCGCGCAACCCGCGCAGCCGCTTTTCCTTTGCCATGTACCTCAAGGCCAAGGGCCGGATGTTCGAGTTCGGCCTGCTCGGTCGCCCGGCCAGCCGTCATGAATGGTCAGACTACGTGGCCTGGGTCGCAGCGCAAGTCGACGCCTGCACCCACTTCAATACCCCGGCCAGCGACATCCTGCCGGTGATCGACAAGGGTCGTTTGCAGGCCGTGCAGGTGCAAACGCCACACGGAGTGTTCAGCACGCGCCATCTGGTGCTGTCCAGCGGCAGCGTAGCGCAGGTGCCCGAGCGCTTTGCGGCGCTGCTGGGCCCGCGGGTCTTTCATACCAGCGAGTTTTTGACCCGCCTGCAGGCGTTCAGCGCCGTGCTGCCCAAACGCTGGCTGGTGATCGGCTCGGGCCAGAGCGCCAGCGAGTCGGTGCTGGAACTACTCGACCGTGATGCCGGCGTGCAGGTGCATTCGGTGCACCGCACGGCCGGCTTCAAGCTCACCCAACTGGGGCAATTTCCCAACCGAGTGTTCGGCCCCGATCACGTCGATTACTTCCACGGCCTGGACGCTGCGGCCCGTCAGCAGTTTCTCGACTACAGCCGCGCCACCAACTACGCCGGCATCGACCCGGACGAAAGCCAGAAGCTGTTCTCGCTGACCTACGAAGACGCCATTGCCGGTCGCTCGCGGCTGCACACCCACGGTTACCACCAGGTCAGTGACGTGCAGGACCTGGGTGACCACTACCGCGTCACCCTGACCGATCGCTTCAGCCAGCACAGCCGCACCGTGGAGGTGGATGCCATTGTCCTGGCCACCGGCTACCAGCAACACCGCGTGCCGCCGTTACTTGCCAGCCTGCAACCCTGGCTGGCCGCCGACGAGCAAGGCGGTCTGCTGATCGACCGCGACTACCGGGTGGCCACCACCGGGCAATGCGATGTGCAGCTGTGGGTCAACGGTCTTTCCGAGCGCAGCCACGGCATCAGCGACAGCCAGTCGTTCTCGATGATGGCGCTGCGCGCCGAACGAATTGCCCATGCCCTGCACGAAGCCGTCGCCGTACCGGCGCCGACTGTTGCCTGGGCTCAGTGAGTGATGACCATGTTCGAGACCCTTGGCGACATTCTTCACGACCGCACCTTTCTCAAGGTGAGCGGTATCGGCCCTGACTTTCACCTGAAAATGGAGTCGTTCAACCCGGCCGGCTCGATCAAGCTCAAGACCGCCACGGCTCTGGTCGACGACTTGCAGGCCCGCGGCCTGATCCGGCCCGACACTGTCCTGATCGAATCGTCCTCGGGCAATCTGGGCGTGGCGCTGGCCATGCTCTGCGCCAGCCGTGGCCTGCGCTTTACCTGCGTGGTCGATCCCAACAGCGCCCGGCACAGCATCGGCCTGATGCGCAGCTACGGTGCCGAAGTAATCCAGGTCGACACTGCCGATGCCAATGGCGGTTTTCTCGGCACACGCATTGCGCTGATCCGCGAGCTATTGATGCGCGATCCTCGTTATGTGTGGCTCAACCAGTACGAAAACGCCGCCAACCCGCGCGCCCATGCACAGACCACCGCGCGTTCGATCGGTGAAAGCTTCGCGCAGGTCGATTACCTGTTCGTTGGCGCCGGCACCACCGGCACGCTGATGGGCTGCGTGCAGTACTTTCGCAAGCATCATCCGCGTACCCGCATCATCGCCGTCGACAGCGTTGGCTCCGTGACCTTTGGCACCCCGGCCGCGCGGCGTTTCATTCCGGGGCTGGGCACCAGCCAGCGGCCGCCAATCTTCGATGCCGACGGTATTCACGCCCTGGAAATGGTCCCCGAAGCGCGCACCGTGGCCATGGCCCGCCTGCTGGCCCGCACCCGCGGCTTGCTGGTGGGCGGCTCGACGGCCACGGTGGTGGCCGCCGTGCATGCGTGGCGCGAGCGCATCGAACCGGGGGCCGTGGTGGTGGCGCTGTCGCCGGACTGGGGCGAGCGTTACCTCGACACCCTGTATGACGATGCCTGGGTCGAGCAGCGCTTTGGCCGTGAGGTGCTGGGCATGCAACTGGCCGACCTGCCTATCGAGCCGCAGCACACCACCTACCTGGAACCCGGCTCCAGGCCGGCGCCTGCGCTTCAGGCCGGGCCCGTAAAACCGTCTTTCCACGTGGTCGACGGCGAAAGCGTGGCGTACCTGCTGGCGGCGGATCCCCAGGCGTGCATCGAGGATGTGCGCCAGGCCTACCTGCAGCATGAGGCCGGGCGCACGATCAACCCCGACAGCTACTTCCTGCGTTTTCCTGCGCAGCCGGCCAACCGCATTATTGCGCTGCCGGCCAGCCTTGACGGCGAACAGCCGGTGACCGGGATCAAATGGATATCCAGCTTTCCGGGCAATATCGACGCTGGCCTGCAGCGCGCCTCGGCCGTGCTGCTGCTCAACGACCCGCACACCGGCTACGCCTATGCGTGCCTGGAAGCGTCGCGCATCAGTGCCATGCGCACGGCTGCCTCGGCGGTGCTCGGGGCGCGCTGGATCAACGGTCAACAACGCAGCGCCCGCCACCTGGCCCTGGTCGGTGCCGGTTTCATCGCCCGCACCCTGCTTGATCTGCTGGTCGCCGATGGCTGGCAGTTCGAGCGCCTCAGCGTGCATGACAGCCATGCCGACTCTGCCCAGGCGCTGATCGATCACGCCCATCGGCAACACGGCCTGCGCGTCGAGGCGCAGGACCTGGCCACGAGCCTGGGCGCCGACCTGCTGGCGTTCGCCACCACCGCGCCCAGCCCCTATGTGCTGGAACCGGTGCTGAAGCCTGGGCAAGTGGTGCTGAATATCTCACTGCGTGACCTGGGACTGGCCCTGATTGCCCAGGCCAACAACCTGTTCGACGACGTCGAGCACTGCCTCAAGGCGGGCACCTCGCCGCACCTGGCGGTGCAGGAATACCAGGATCGTTCGTTCATCACCGGCACCCTGGCGCAACTGATGCTCGGTGAAATTGCCCTGGACCCGGCGCGGCCGACGATCTTCTCGCCGTTCGGCCTGGGCGTGCTCGACCTGGCGGTCGGCCAGCGGGTGTACCGCCAGGCGCTCGCGCAGGGCCGGGCACTGCCGGTGCCGAACTTCTTCTTCGAATCCAGCCGCTGGTGATCACCATGACCCTTGGCACTCAACGGGCGCCGGCACCGGCGGCCACACCTGAACCCTTGCGCATCGCCATCGTCGGCATGGGCTCGCGCGGCCTGAGCGTGCTGGAACAATTCATCGCCCTTTACCGGCAAGCCCCTGGCCACAGATTGCAAATCGACGTTTTCGATCCCCAGACGCCCGGCAGCGGCCTGCACCTGAGCGAGCAGCCCGACTACCTGATGCTCAACACCATGGCCGGGCAGCTCTCGGCGTTCTGTACCGCGCACCCGGCAACCCGGCCACCAGGGCCGACCTTCTTGCAATGGTGCGAGGGTCACAACCTGCGCCTTGATGCCCGCGGGCACCTGGACGACAGCGGGCAGGGTCGCCCGATCGGCTTTGGCGACTTCGTGCCGCGCCGCCTGCTGGGCCGCTACCTGCAAGACAGTTACCGCGGGTTGCTCAGGCACTGTCCGCCTGGCCTGCAGGTACGGCATGTGGCGCAACGAGTGATCAGCGGCCAGCCCTCGGGTTCGGGCTGGCAACTGGGCACAGCAAACGGTGAGCGCCATGCATTTGCTGCGCTGTTCATCACCTGCGGGCATGCGCAGGCCTTGCCGGTGCCGCCAGAACCTGGTCGACGGGTGGCCATCGAGGGCCTGGGGCTCAGCGCGATGGACAGCCTGGCCGCCCTGACCGAAGGGCGCGGCGGGCGCTTTGTGGCCGATGACAGCCTGGCCGGCTGGCGCTACCTGCCCAGCGGCCGTGAACCGCGCCTGTACCTGTACTCGCGCAGTGGCCGGCCGTTTCATGCCCGGCCACAGCACGACGGCTCGGTGCGCCAACCCTGGCCGCGACGGTATTTCACGGTGGCTGCGATTGAACAACTGCGCTGCCACAGCACCGATGGCCGGCTGGATTTCAGCCATGACGTCTTGCCGCTGATCGAGGACGAAATGCGCGCGGTGTTCTATCAGGCCTGCGCGCAACTGGCCGGGCCTGCACAGTTGATCGACCTGCAACACGCTTTGCAGCAGGCGGTCGAGGCCCCTGAGCGGCAGGTGCTGTTCGCCCGGCTGGCCGGACGATGGGGCGCATTCGACCCTGCGCACTGGCACGCCACCGAGCGCTGGAAGGGTGCGCCGCAGGACTACGCCGGCTGGTATCGCCAGTGGATCGCCCAGGACCTGCTGCGCAGCCGCCAGGGCCCGGCACGCAGCCCGCTGACCCAGGCGCTGGAGGTCTGGCGCGACTGCCGCGACGTGCTGCGGGCGGTGGTCGACCATGACGGCTTGCAGGCGCACTCGACCCTGGCCTTCTACACGCGGTACGCCGGTGTTTCCAATCGCCTGGTCGGCGGGCCGCAACACGAGCGCCATGAAGATGTGCTGGCCCTGATCGACGCCGGCGTGGTCCAGGTGCTGCCGCCCACCCAGGCGCACGAGGAGGGCGGCCGGGTCTGGCTGCAAGCGCTGGACGACCCGCATGGCCCGGTCATCGAGGTCGACCACCTGGTCCAGGCCCGGGTCGGCTCCAGCGGCCTGGCGCATAACCGTCATGCGCTGCTGGCCGACCTGTTGCGTCAGGGCCTGATTCACGCCGCCCATCCATACCCGGCCGACGGCATCGCCATCGATCCTGGCAACCGCGCCTTGTGCAGCGACGGTCAACCGCACCCATGCCTCTGGGTGCTGGGGCCGGCGGTGGAAGGCAGCACCTTTTACAACCACTACGTGCCCACCCCGGACCCGCAGTGCCTGGCGCCGTTGCAAGCCCGGCGCGCGGTCAGCGACTGCCTGGCCAGCCTGGCCGCCGCGCGTGCCGTAACCCACTGAACACTGATTCTATCGACCGCTCTACAAGGAATGTCCCCATGAACGAACTCACCCTGCTTATCGCCCTGGCCGGTGCCTTTATCGTGCTGATCATCAGCCCCGGGCCCAACTTTCTGGTCATCACCCAACTGTCGCTGAGCCAGTCGCGCCAGCAAGGCATCTGCGCCGGCCTGGGCGTGGCCTCGGGCAGCATCATTTGGGCCTTGCTGGCAGCCACCGGACTGGGCCTGATCTTCCAGCAACTGCCGTGGCTGCAACCGGCGCTGCAACTGCTCGGCGGCGCCTACCTGACCTGGCTGGGCACCAAGAGCCTGCGCAACGCCGGCAACCCGCCGGCCCCGCGTGACATCAAGGCGTTGGGCATCGGCAACCTGGGCCGTGCCTACCGTTTTGGCCTGTTGACCAACATGACCAACCCCAAGGCCCTGGCGTTCTACACCAGCGTGTTCACCACCGTCGCCGCCCCGGGCTTGCCGATGTGGGTGCGCACCGCCGGTGTCTCGATCATTGCCGTACTGGCCATTTCCTGGTTCGTGCTGCTGGCCACGCTGTTCTCCATCCCGGCCATCCAGGCCCGCTACCAGCGGATGAAAAAGGCCATCGACATCGTCACCGGCCTGTTCATGGTCGCCTTCGGCCTGCGTTTGCTGCTGGGCCTGCTGCCGGCGGCCTGGCTGCAGTTCTGAACGGCTCAACGCAAATCCACACACCCTCATTGGTGTAGGGCCGATCGGATGGCGATGCGCTTCAGTCGGGAATGGTGTCGTCTGTTTCCCGGCTGAAGCCGGTCCTACAGGTTTAAAAGGAACGATCCCATGCACACCAGCAACTGGCATTACCCCACCTCCATTCGCGTCGGCGCCGGCCGGGCGCGGGAACTGGCCGACGCCTGCCGTTTCAGCGGTATCCGCCGCCCCCTGCTGATCACCGACCGTGACCTGGGCGCCAGCCCCATGATCCAGCAGGCACTGGACGACTGCCGCCGTGAACTGGGCCACTGCGCGCTGTTCGACCAGGTCAAGGGCAACCCCACCGGCAGCAACGTTGCCGAGGGCCTGGCGGCCTACAAGGCCGGCGACCATGACGGCGTGATCGCCTTCGGTGGCGGCTCGGCGCTGGACGCGGCCAAGGCCGTGGCGCTGATGTCCGGCCAGCAGCGCCCGTTGTGGGACTTCGAAGACATCGGCGACAACCACTTGCGTGCCGACCCCGACGGCATCGCGCCACTGGTGGCCTTGCCGACCACTGCCGGCACCGGCTCCGAGGTCGGCCGTGCCGCGGTGATCACCGACGAACAGGCCCGGGTCAAGCGCACCCTCCTGCATCTGCGCATGATGCCCAGGGTGGCGATCCTTGATGCGCGCCTGACCCTCAGCCTGCCCAGGCACCTGACCGCCGCCACCGGCATGGATGCGCTGACCCATTGCCTGGAAGCCTGGTGCTCGCCGGTCTGGCACCCGATGGCCGAGGCCGTGGCGATCAAGGGCCTGCAGATGCTCCAGCAGCACCTGCCGCGCGTTGTCGCGGATGGTCAGGACCTGGAAGCCCGCGAGCAGATGCTGGTGGCTTCCAGCCTGGGCGCGGCGGCCTTTCAGCGCGGGCTGGGTGGTGTGCACGCCATCGCCCAGTCGCTGGGTGCGCTGTATGACCACCACCATGGCTTGCTCAATGCCATCGTGATGCCCTACGTGCTGCTGGCCAACGAGTCGGTCCTGCACCGGCCGATGGATGAACTGGCGCACGCCCTGCGTCTGCCGGTGCCGGGCTTCAAGGGCGTGTTCGACTGGTTGTTGCAACTGCGCGAGGATGTCGGCATCCCGCACACCCTGGCTGCGTTGGGCATCGACGAGCGCGACGCGCGCCTGATCGGGCAGATGGCCTTTAACGACGGCTGCTCGCACACCAACCCGGTGCGCCACTGCGCTGAGGGCTACCAGCAGATCTTCAGCCATGCGGTGCGGGGGTGCTGATGCGCGAGGCTCAGGCATTGCAGCGCCTGGACCGCTGTTGGCGCGAGCACATCGACAGCGGACAGATCGTGGGCGGTGTGCTGCTGCTGGCGCATGAAGGTGAGGTGCGCTACGCCAGCGCCCGAGGCTGGGCCAACCGTGAAGCGGGCCTGGCCATGGCACGCGACACGCGCTTTCGTCTGGCCTCGCTGACCAAACTGCTCACCTCGGTCGTCGCCTTGCGCCTGTGCGAACTCGGCATCCTCGGCTTGCCGCAACAGGTCAGCGACTGGCTGGCCGATTTTCGCCCGCGGTTGAGCCATGGCCGCGAGGCGTCGATCACCCTGCGGCAGCTGCTGTCGCACACCAGTGGCCTGAGCTATGGCTTTGAGCAAGCGCCGGGCAATGCCTACCAGCAGGCCGGCGTGTCCGATGGCCTGGATGATTCGCCACTGACGCTTGAGGACAACCTGCAACGCCTGGCGCACGTGCCCTTGCGGTTCGAGCCCGGCAGCGCCTGGGGCTACTCGCTGGCCACCGACGTATTGGGCGCGGTGATCGAAAAGGCCAGCGGCCTGTCGCTGGCGCAAGCCATCGCCCGCTGGGTGACCGACCCCTTGCAGATGACCGCCACCGGCTTTGTCGATGACCCCGAACGCCCGCTGGCCAAACCTTACAAGGATGCCCCAGGCGCACCGCAACCCATAGCCGATCACGACAGCCTGTGGCTCGACAGCGGCCTGGCGCACCTGTCGGCCCGCCGTGCCTACCGATCCGAACCCTGGGCCTCAGGCGGCGCCGGCCTTCTTGGCACCGCCGACGACTACCTGCGCCTGCTCGAATGCCTGCGCCAGGGCGGGGCGCCGCTGCTTGAACCCGCCAGCACCGCCGCGCTGCTGGGCAATGCACTGGGCGAGCTGCCCATGGTCAGCCGCGGCCCCGGCTGGGGCTTCGGCCTGGGGCCGGCGGTGCTCACCGATCCGGTGGCGGCGCAGCAGGTGCAAGGGCGCGGCACCTGGGGCTGGTGCGGGCTGTATGGCTGTCATTATTGGGTTGATCCGCAGGCTGGGCTGAGCCTGGTGGTGATGACCAATACGGCGGTAGCAGGGGCGTGGGGAGCGTTGGCGGATGGCATTGTGAGTGCGGTGTACAGCGGTCAGACTCTTTAACCACGCTCAGGCAAGTCCATGACGACTTTCCCTGGAGCGCCGTCTTATGCACACCATTGTTTATCTGTTCAAACGCAAACCCGGACTGACCCGGGCGCAGTTCAGCCGGTTATACCTCGACCACGGGCGGTTGATGGTCAGGTTTGCCATCGGCTTGTTGCGCTACGAGCAGTTTCCGGCACGGCAGGTCAGGCGCGGCTGGCCGAACTGATTAATGGCCGTTTCGCCAGCATGTGCTTGAGCGCCAGCGCATCCTGCGGCAAGTGTTGGCGCAAGGAAAGCCACACCGATTATCCGCGCTACGGTTGAGCGTCGAAGTCTCAGCCCCGCCTTGACGGTAATGGCGCAAAAATCGCGCGGATGCCCCGGCATTTCGGGTAATCGGTGCAACCCCAGAAGGGCCCGCCGGCGTTGGCGCCGGTGCGTGCTACCTTGCTGATCATGCTCTTCTTGCAATGCGGGCAGGCCGGTGCTGCGGGCTTTGCAGGAGCGGGTGGCGCCTTGGCTTTGGCCTTGGTTCTGGCCGTTGGCCTTGAAGGGCGAGGGGGCGCAAGGTCGTGTTCAATCGCCGAGACTTGAACCGGTGCCGGCGGGATATCGGGCGCTACCGCTTCAGGTGCGTTGCGCCACGGCAAGCGGTTGACAAGCTGCAGCCAGAAGGCCGGCGTGAAGAAGGGTTTTCGGGACATGACGGTCGACAGGAAAAAAGTGGCCACATACTACCACGCCTCCCCCAAGCGACTCCTCTCCCTGGTAGGAGCGCGCTTGCCCGCGACCGAGTGCGCAGCGCTCGCAAAATCTCGGAAACGCCACAATTTTACGACTGCTACGCAGCCGGTCGCGGTGGTCCGGCATTCCGGCAAGCGCGCGCTCATCAAAAAATAACTTATTGATTTTATTGGCAATAAAGCTCAYAGCTGTAGGAGCGCGCTCTGCCCGCGACCGAGTGCGCAGCGCTCGCAGAAATCTGTGAAACGCCACAATTTTACGACTGCTACGCAGCCGGTCGCGGGCAAGCGCGCTCCTACGGGTATCGCGAACGTGTTCAGGTGCGGAACTTGCGCACCAGGTTATCCAGTTCATTGGACAGCGACGCCAGGCTCTGCGAGTCGGTGCGGGCCGATTGCGCCAGTTCCACCACCAGTTGCGCATCGCCRTGGATCTGRCTGATRTGGCGRTTGATGTCCTCGGCCACCTGATGCTGTTCTTCGGCCGCCGTGGCGATCTGGGTGTTCATGTCGCGGATGATGTCCACCGACTCRCGGATCTGGCCGAAGCTGGTGCGCGCCTGGCCGATCTTGCTCACCGACTGTTGCGACACTTCCAGGCTCGAATGCATCTGTTGCGCCACYGAGGCGGTGCGSCGYGCCAGATTGCCCAGCAGACCGTCGATCTCGGCGGTGGAGTCGGCGGTGCGCTTGGCCAGGGCCCGCACCTCATCGGCCACCACGGCAAAGCCGCGGCCTTGCTCACCGGCCCGTGCAGCCTCGATGGCSGCGTTGAGCGCCAGCAGGTTGGTCTGCTCGGCAATCGAACGAATGGTGTTGAGGATCGACTGGATGTCGTTGCTGTCCTTTTCCAGCTGGGTCATGTCCTGGGCCGAACGGGAGATTTCCTCGCTGAGGCGGTCGACGCTTTCCACCGCATCGTCGATCTGCCGCTGTCCGGCGCGGGCCTGTTGCTGGCTGGTGTCGGCCGAGTCGGCGGCCTGGCTGCAGGAACGGGCGACTTCGTTGGCGGTGGCGACCATTNATCTGCCGCTGTCCGGCGCGGGCCTGTTGCTGGCTGGTGTCGGCCGAGTCGGCGGCCTGGCTGCAGGAACGGGCGACTTCGTTGGCGGTGGCGACCATTTCATGGAACGCCGTGGAGACCATGTCCACCGCTTCGCGCTGGCGGTTGGCCGCTTCGGCCATGTCACCGGACACGCGGGTGGCGCTCTGCGACGAGTCGAGAATGCGCGTGGCGGCCTGGCCGATATGCTGGATCAGGCTGCGGATGGCGCTCAGGAACTGGTTGAACCAGCCGGCCAGTTGCGCGGTTTCGTCGTTGCCGCGCACCGCCAGGGTCACGGTCAGNGTGCTGGATCAGGCTGCGGATGGCGCTCAGGAACTGGTTGAACCAGCCGGCCAGTTGCGCGGTTTCGTCGTTGCCGCGCACCGCCAGGGTCACGGTCAGGTCGCCTTCACCCTGGGCAATGCCTTCAAGGCCGGTGGACACGCTGTTGATCGGGCGCACGATCAGGCTGGCAAAACTGGCACCGACCAGGGCAAAGACTACGGCCAGCACGGCGGCGATAATGCCGATCAGCCAGGTCAGATGATTGGCCGAGGCCATGACTTCGTCCTGCCGGATCAGGCCGATGAAGCTCCAGCCCAGTTTGTCGGCAGGGTAGACATTGGCCATGTAGCGCTCGCCATCAAGCTCGACTTCCATCAGGCCTTTTTGGGTCTTGGCCAGTTCATTGAAGCCACCGCCCAGTTCACCGAGCTTCTTGAAGTTATGCTCGGGGTTCTTGGGGTCGACCAGCACGTTGCCGGTGTTTTCCATCAGCATCAGGTAGCCGGTCTCGCCCAGCTTGATCTGCTTGACGATGTTGGTCAGCTGCTTGAGCGTCACATCAATACTCACCACGCCACCTGGATTACCCAGGGCATTGGGAATGGCGCGCACGGTGGCGACCATCACCGCATCGTCCGGCGCCCAGTAATAAGCATCGGTGCGCAGGGTCTTGCCCTGGTTGGCCAGCGCGGTCTTGTACCAAGGCCGTACGCGCGGGTCGTAGTTGCTGAATTTCTGGTCGACCGGCCATGGCACGTAAGTGCCGTTGGACAGGCCGTAGGAAATATATGAATAGGAAGGGTGGCTCTTGCCCAGGCCGTCAAAGAGCGCAAGGATGTTCTTGTCGGCCTCGGAGTCCGGCAGGCCTTGCTGCTCAGGCGTCATATAGCTTTTCAGGCCGTTGCCGGCGCTGGTCAGCAGCGGGTTGGCCGCCAGGTATTCGATGTTCTGGCTGATGCCATCGAAGAACAACTGCATGGCGTTCTCGACCTGGCGGATCTCACGACCGCTGTTGTCGACGAAATCTTCCGTGGCCTCGTTACGCAGGTTGACGATCACAATGCTGGCGACAACGACGATCGGCAGGCACGCGATGACCGCGAAGGCCCCTGTCAGCTTTTGCTTGATATTCATTTAAGCTCCGGAATTCTTTTTATACATCGCAAGTCACCACTGCTGATGCACGTCGCGTGCCGGTCTCGGCAAGGCCTTGGGCTGTAACGTACATCTTAGAATTTCGGCGCGACACGTTGATTCTTTAACCGATAAAGACAACTTGACGATTTAAGTCTGAAAATCATTCCCGGTAACCCAGCGACTCACTGATGCGTTCACGACACGCCATCAGCAGATCCTGAAAACGTGCCTGCGCGCCTTGCGAGTCCATGACTGCGTCAGGGCCGGAGAGATTGATTGCCGCCGTGACCGCACCGGTATGATCCTTGATCGAGGTGGCGATGGCCGTCGAGTAATCGGAGCGGTGCAGCACCCAGCCGCGCTCGCGGTCCTCGCTGATCGTGGCTTGCAGTTCGGGCAGGGTACGCGGCGCCGGCGCCGGGTAATCGTCCAGGCGAATGTGCTGGTACAGCGCGGCCAGGCGGCGGTCATCCAGCTCGGTGAGCAGCATGCGCCCCATGGCGGTGCAATGGCAGGCAATGCGGGTGCCGACCGGAATGTTCACCGACAGGCGCTGGGCGGCGAAGGCCCGGTACAGGTACAGGCTGTCGGTGTGCTCGCGAATGCTCAGGTGACACGACAACGAGGTTTTGTCGCGCAGTTCGTTGAGGTGCGTCATGGCCACCTCGACGATATCGCGGCTGGCCAGGTAGCTGAAACCGTCGCTGATCACCCGTGCACCGAGTTCGTACTGGGTGTTGCGTTTGTTCAGGTAACCCATGTGCGTGAGGGTGAACAGGATGCGGTAGATCGCCGAGGTACTGACCCCCAGTTGCTCGGCGATGTCCTGAATGCCCAGCGAGCGCACCTGCGCATTGAACAGCCCCAGCACGCTCAGGCCCCGGGCCAGGGCCGGGACGCTGTAGTCGGTGTCTTTGTCCGCGGTTTCCATCATGTATAACCCCCGTATATACCCCACGTAGGAGCGACCAACGGTCGCGAAGGCCACAGTGGATCATGCCAAGTCTTTTCGCGACCGTTGGTCGCTCCCACAGATCGGGCATCTACTACGTCGCCCTGGCGGGCCAAGGCGAGGGGTGTTGTTCTGATGATTCAGGTATTAGCTGAACTCGGCCATCGCATCGCTCAGCGCAGCCTTGAAATACGTACGCGAACAGCGGTCGAACAGGATCTGGAAACACGGCGTCAATTGCGCGCCGACATTGATCACGATCACGTTGATCCGCGCCGCCGAGGTCTGCGCCACCGCGCCCGGCCCGAAGGCATGGGGCCGCAGGTCGACACCGCACAGCTTGGCCATGACCTCGCTGATGGCCACACCCGACAGTTGCAGCCAGGCATGACTGTCCTGGCGCGGCAGCAGGTAGTTGGCCAGGTGATCCATTTCCCAGCGCGCTTCTTCGTCGGCGATGCGCATGCCCTGGTCGGCCGCGCTGCCCAGAATGAAGTACTCGGTCTGCGACAGCCGTGCGACATGGCTGCCGTCGGCCTGGGTCACGGCGCGGTTGGGCGCCTCGGGCAACTGGAAGCCACGCCCGAGCAGGTACTCGGCGCTTTGCGCGCCACGAAAGCCAACCCGGGCCAGGTCAGTCAGGTCCAGCAGGGTGCACAAGGGCTGTGCGCCGGTCTCGACAAGGCGCTGTGACGCCGGTGTTTCAGTGACAAGGCTGGACATGGTCAAAGCTCCTGACGCAGGTTTTCAGGGTCGAAGAAAGGCAAGGGCACCACGGTGGCCTGGACCACCACGCCGTCCTCGACGCGGATCGGAATCTGCTGGCCGGGCTGGCTCTGGTCGAAGGCCGCATAAGCCAGGCCGATGATCTTGCCCAGGGTCTGCGAGTACTCGCACGAGGTGACGTTGCCGCTGATGTCCGGGCCTTGCAGCACCAGATGGCCTTCCAGTGGTTGCGGGCTGTTCCGGGGCAGGGTGAAGCCCACCAGCTTGCGCTTTTGCGGCTGGGCTTCGAGGATGTCCACCGAGCGGCGGCCGACAAAGAACGGCTTGTTGCGGCTGACCGCCCAGCCCATGTCGATCTCGGCCGGGTGGGTCATTCCATCGGTGTCCTGGCTGATGATCACATGGCCTTTTTCCAGGCGCAGCAGGCGCTGGGTCTCGACGCCGAAGGGCTTGATGTCAAAGGCCTTGCCGGCCTCGATCAACGCATCCCACAGCTGCACGGCATGCCGGGCCGGCACGTGGATCTCGTAGCCCAGCTCACCGACGAAGCCGACCCGCAGCAGGCGCGCCTTGATCCCGGCCACCGTGCCCTGGCGTACGCCCAGGTACGGGAAGCCTGCCGCGGACAGGTCCAGGTCGGTGCAGAGCTGTTCCAGCACCTTGCGCGAATCGGGCCCGGCCAGGTTGACCGCCGAGATGGCGGCGGTGACGTTGGCGATGTCGACGTTCAGGCGCCACTGGGCGTTCCACTTGAGCATCTGCTGGTAGA
This sequence comes from Pseudomonas sp. Leaf127, assembly GCF_001423155.1. Lineage (NCBI taxonomy): Bacteria > Pseudomonadati > Pseudomonadota > Gammaproteobacteria > Pseudomonadales > Pseudomonadaceae > Pseudomonas > Pseudomonas sp. Leaf127. Next base: position 483,014 of record NZ_LMOA01000021.1, read on the forward strand.
TGCGGTCGACGCCGCTGGTGGTGGCGGTCACGTAGAAGTGGTTGTCAGCAAAGCGTGCGCACACGCCGTCGTCGATCACCACGCCGTGCTCGTTGGTCATCAGCGCATAGCGCGAGCGACCCACCGGCTGCTTGAGAAAGGCGAAGGTGTACATACGATTGAGCAGCTCGGCCGCGTCCGGGCCACGCACGTCCAGGCCACCGAGGGTCGAGACGTCGATCAGGCCGACCCGGGTGCGCACATGGTGGGCTTCGGCCTGCATGCAGGCATCGCGTTCGGTGGCCTTGCCGTAGTAGGCCGGGCGTTGCCAGATGCCGGCGGGCATCATTTTCGCCCCGGCCTGCACATGGCGGCTGTGCATCGGCGTCTGCCGGTACGGGTCGAACGCGCGACCGGCCACATGCGCCAGTTTCTCGGCCTCGAAGGGCGGGCGCGCCGTGGTTACACCGGTTTCGCTGACGCTGCGCTGGGTCGCGGCGGCCACCAGGCGGGCGGTCGGCAAGGCCGAATGACGTCCCTGCGAAGGGCCCATGCCGACGGTGGAATAGCGCTTGACCAGTTGCACGTCACGGTAGCCGATGCGCGTGGCGTTGATGATGTCCTGCACTTGCAGGTCTTCGTCGAAGTCGACGAAATCCTTGCCCTTGGGGTGCGGGAAGATCGGCCAGGGAAAGTTGACCGGCGCCTCGCCGGCCAGCGGCAGCGGCCGGGTGACGTTGTCCAGGCCCAGGCTGGCGACGATTTCGGCGCTGGCATGAATGGCATCGGCCAGCACGTTGTCCAGCGCGTAGTAACCCCGCACGGAACCGGCAATGCGCAGGTTGGCCGGCAGACCGCTGAGGGTGAACCCGGCGTTCTGGTCGTTGTAGGCCAGCTTGCCACCGGCCTGGCACAGCAACTGATAGGCCGGCATGTAGCCGCCGGACATGCACAGCAGGTCGCAGTCGACCACCGAGCCGGCGCTGGCTACCTGGCCCTGGCCGGTAATCTTGCGCAACTCGACGCCGCTGACGTGGCGCATGCCTTTTTCGTGCAGGGCTTCATAAACGGTGGTGCTGGTGTGGCAGGTAATGCCGCGCTTTTCCAGCTCGACCAGCAGGGCGCGGTCCGAAGGCTGGTTGCGCATGTCGGCCAGCGCCGCCACCTGTACGCCCTGGTCGTGCAGGTCCAGGGCCGCCAGGTAGCCGTCATCGTTGCCGGTCAGCACCACGGCGCGCTGGCCGGGCTTGACCGCGTACAGCTTCATCAGGCGCTGGGCGGCGCTGGTCAGCATGACGCCGGGCAAGTCGTTGTTGCGAAAGATCACCGGCTGGTCAAACGCGCCGCTGCACACCAGGCACTGGGTGGCGCGCACCTTGTACATGCGCTTGCCCTGAATCACCGGCAGGTAGTTGTCGGTGAACCAGGCGTTGCAGGTGGCCGTTTTAAGCACCTGGATATTGGCGTGGCTTTCCACGGCCGCGACCAGCTCGCGGCGCAGCTGTTCGGCGCGCTGGCCGTGCAGGTCGAAGCGGGCGTAGGTCAGCGAGCCGCCGAGGATCGGCTGCTGCTCGATCAACAGCACCTTGGCCCCGGCATTGGCGGCAGTCAATGCGGCCTGCAAACCCGCAGGGCCGGCGCCGATCACGGCCAGGTCAGTGAACAGGTAGGCCTTGTCGTAATACTCTGGCTGAAAAGTCAGGTCCAGCACGCCCAAGCCCGCTTTCTTGCGGATCACCGGTTCCCAGACCTTCCACATGCCCTTGGGCTTGTAAAAGGAGCGGTAGTAGAAGCCCACCGGCATGAATCTGGAGAACTTGCCGAGCAAGGCGTCCTTGTCGTTGTCCAGCGAGCCGTTGAAGTTCTGCCCGGTCACCTGCAGGCCTGCCTGCAAGGCGAAAGTATCGGCCAGCACGTTGGGTTCGCGGGGCAGTTGCACCAGGGTATTGGCGTCTTGCCCGGCCATGCTCAGCGGACCGCGCGGGCGGTGGTACTTGAACGAGCGCGACAGCAGGTAGCGGCCGTTGGCGAGCAGGGCGCTGGCGATGGTATCGCCTTGCAGGCCCTGGTAGGTCTTGCCGTCGAAACTGAAGGCCAGTGGCTGATCACGGTCGATCAGCAGGCCCATGGGCGCAGGCAGGCGGTTGGCAGTACTCATCCTGCGATCTCCTTGGCAGCGGTGGTGAACTCGACCCGGCGGTCGAACAGTTCGCGAGGGTCGAAGGTGCGCAGGATTTCATCGCTGCCGGTGTGGCGCTCGGCCAGGAACCAGTAGCTGGACGGGGTATGCATCCACCATTCACGAACCACCCCCAAGGTGTCTTCGCTGTTGAATACATAGTCGGCCCACTCGGCATCGCTGCAGGTCTGCGGGTCGGGCATGACCTTGAACTCGCCACCGTAGGTGAACTCGCTGATATTGCGCGGCCCGTTGAGGGGGCATGTCATGACTTTCATCGGTTGCTCCTGCTCAAAGGCGGTTAGTGGCTGGCCGCCGTGGCGCCCATTTCATTGACCTGCTGGAAGGTTGAAAACCGCTCCAGGCCGAACGGCTTGATCAACGCCGGCACCTGGCCGCCGCTGGCTACCAGTTCAGCCATGGTCTTGCCGCAGATCGGCGTGGCCTTGAAGCCCCAGGTGCCCCAGCCGGCGTCCAGGTAATAGTTCTTGACCGGCGACAGGCCCATGATCGGGCTATAGTCCGGGGTCATGTCGGTGATCCCGGCCCACTGGCGCATCAGCTTGGCATTGGCCAGGAACGGGAACATCTCGATGGCGTGGGCCAGCAGGCTTTCCTTCAGGTCCAGGGTCGAGCGGGTGTTGAACAGCGGGTACGGATCGGAGCCGCCACCGAACACCACCTCGCCACGGCTGGTCTGCTGCACGTAGCAGTGCAGCGCCGATGAACTCACCAGCGGATCGAGAAACGGCTTGAACGGCTGGGTGACCATCGCCTGCAACGGAAAGGTCTGGATCGGCGAGCGGATGCCGGCTTTTTTCATCATTTGCGAACTCATGCCCGCCACGGCCTGCACCGCACAGCCGCACTTGATCGTGCCGCGATTGGTCTTGACTGCGGTGATGGTGCCGTTGTCGATGACCAGCTCCTGCACTTCAGTGAGCTGGTGGATCTCCACCCCGCGCTTGGCCGCCTGCTTGGCGTAGCCCCAGGCCACGGCGTCATGCCGGGCGGTGGCGCCGTCGATGTGCCAGAGACCGGCGATCACCGGCAGGTGGCCGGGGTCCAGGTTCAGGCTTGGCACCAGCTCGCGGATCTGCTGGCGGTCGAGCATCTCGGTTCGCCCGCCAAAATGCTTGTTGACCTCGGCGCGCTGGCGGAATGAGCGTACGGTGGCATCGGTGTGCGCCAGGGTCAGCTGGCCGCGATGCGAGTACATGATGTTGAAGTCGAATTCGTTCGACAGGCCCTCGAACATGCGCACCGACTCGGCATAAAAACGCACGCCTTCGCTGGTTAAGTAGTTCGAACGGATCACCGCCGTGTTGCGCGCGGTGTTGCCGCCGCCCAGGTAGCCCTTTTCCAGCACCGCAATGTTGGTGATGCCGTGGTACTTGGACAGGTAATAGGCGGTGGCCAGGCCATGGCCGCCGCCGCCAATGATCACCACGTCATAGGACGGCTTGAGGTCCTTGGGTGCCGGCAGGTCGACGTCGACCGGATATTCCGAGCTGAGCCCGTATTTCAATAGGCTGAAAGGCATGCGGCCTCCGACGGGCTGTTATGCGGCTGAACCTGGGCCTGCGCCTGCTGGCGGGCGGCGGTCACGGTGTTGTGCATCAGAAAGGCGATGGTCATGGGGCCTACGCCACCGGGCACCGGGGTGATGGCCGATGCCTGGGGCAGGGCGCTGTCGAAATCGACATCGCCCACCAGCCGGCTGCGGTCACCGTCCTGGATGCGGTTGATGCCGACATCGATGACCACCGCGCCCGGTTTGAGCCAGCTGGCGTCGATCATGCGCGGGCGGCCCACGGCGGCCACGACGATGTCGGCCAGTTGGCACAGGGCCCGGGCATCGGTGCTGCGCGAGTGCACCACGGTTACCGAGCAGTGCGCCTTGAGCAGCAGTGCGGCCATGGGCTTGCCGACGATGTTCGAACGACCGATCACCACGGCATGCTTGCCGGTCAGGTCGCCCAGGGTCTGCTCCAGCAGATACATGCAGCCGGTGGGGGTGCAGGGTGCCAGCACATCGCGACCCTGGCTCAGGCCGCCGACGTTCTCGCTGTGAAAGCCGTCGACGTCCTTGCGCGGGTCGATGGCTTGCAGGGCGCGGGTTTCTTCGATGTGTGCCGGCAGTGGCAACTGCAAGAGGATGCCGCTGACCGCAGGGTCCGCATTGAGCGTGGCGATCAGCGCCAGCAGCCGGTCTTGCGGACAATCGGCGCCCAGGCGATGTTCGATCGAACGAATGCCGCATTCCTCGGCGCGCAGGATCTTGTTGCGTACGTACACCTGGCTGGCCGGGTCTTCACCGACCAGAATCACTGCCAGCGCCGGGGTGATGCCTTGCGTTTGCAGGGCCAGTACGTCGTGTTTGACCTGCTGCAACACGCGGGCGGCGGCGGCCTTGCCATCAATCAGCTTGGAAGTATTCACCGGAAGATCACCGTTCTGTCGGTATTGAGGAAGACGCGGTGTTCAAGGTGGTACTTGACCGCCTTGGACAGGGCCACGGTTTCGGTATTGCGCCCGGCGACCACCAGGTCACCGGGCAGGTAGACATGGTCGACCCGCTGCACTTCCTGCTCGATGATCGGGCCTTCGTCCAGGTCGCTGGTGACGTAGTGCGCAGTGGCGCCGATCAGCTTCACGCCGCGCTCGTAGGCCTGGTGATAGGGCTTGGCGCCCTTGAAGCCAGGCAGGAACGAGTGATGGATGTTGATGGCGCGGCCTGAAAGTTGCTTGCACAGGTCATCGGAAAGAATCTGCATGTAGCGCGCCAGCACCACCAGTTCGGTGCCAGTGTCGTCGACCACCTGCATCAGCGCCGCTTCCTGGGCGGCCTTGTTGTCCTTGGTCACCGGCAGGTAGATGAAGCGGATGCCTTCACGCTCGGCCATGGGCCGCAGGTCGAGGTGGTTGGAGACGATGGCGGTGATGGTCATGTCCATCTCGCCCTTGTGATAGCGGTACAGGAGGTCGGTCAGGCAATGGTCGAACTTGCTGACCATCAGCAGCACACGCATCGGCTCACGGGTGTCGTGCAGCTCCCAGTCCATGGCAAAGGCCCCGGCGACCTCGGTGAAGCCGGCCTTGAGCTGCTGGATATCGCCCTGATGACCGTCGTTGAAGCGAAACACTGCACGCATGAAGAACCGACCGCTGAACTCGTCATCGAACTGGGCCATTTCACCGATGTAGCAACCATTGCCGGCCAGGTACGACGTCACCGCCGCGACGATGCCGGAGGTCGCCGGGCAACTGATCTTCAGGATGAAATGGTTCTTTTCGTGTTGCATGGCACGTCCTCGGAAAGTGGCGGCAGCTTGGCGCAGGGCGAAAAATTCAAGGGTAAAAATGATTTTCAGGGGTGAATAAAAATTCCTGATAAGAATTAAATATTCTTGAGATCGGTTTTATAGGTGAAAGCAGCCGGCCCGTCCAGATAAATCTGGAAAGTTTTTTTCTTGAAGGGAATTTTCTAAGTCAGGCGTGAGGTGACTGCCTGTAGGAGCGCGCTTGCCCGCGACCGGCTGCGAAGCAGTCGTAAATTCGCAGCGTTTCCGAGATTTTTCGGTCATTCACTGTAGATTTCCGGCGTTTCCGAAATTTTGCGAGCGCTGCGCACTCGGTCGCGGGCAAGCGCGCTCCTACCGGGCCCCATGTTTGCTGTGCGACAGCGTGCCGCCTTTAGGACTCGCCGTAATTCATGATCGACAACAAGCGGATCGGCACCTGCACCAGTTGCTCCGGCCCGTGCGGGATGTCGCCGTCGAAGGTCAGGCTGTCGCCGGCCTGCATGCGATACAGCTGGTTGCCGTGGCGGTAGATCAGCTCGCCTTCGAGCAAGTGCAGGAATTCGGTGCCGGGGTGAGAGAAGGTCGGGAACTCTTCGCTGGCGTCGTCCATGCTCACCATGTAGGCCTCGAAGCTTTTCTTCGGCCCACGGGTGTGGTTGAGCAGATGATAGGTGTGGCCCTTCTCGGTGCCGCGGCGCACCACCTCCAGCCCTTCATCGGCCTTGACCAGCAGCGCGCTGCTGCCTTGCTGGTCGTACTGGCTGAACAGCTTGGACATGGGCATGCCCAGCACGTCGCACAGGCGGCTGAGGTTGTCCAGGCTGGTCGACACCTGGGCGTTCTCGATCTTGCTCAACATGCCTTGGCTGATCCCGGCAATGCGCGCCACGTCGGCGAGCTTGAGTTCCTGCGCCTGGCGCTGGCGCTTGATCTGGATGCCCAGGTATTGCTCAAGCTTGAGCTTGGGTGGGTCTTGGTCGGTCATAAGGTGTGCACGGTTTCCGTTCAATAATTTTTATTTCGCACTGTGAAAGTGCATTGATCCCTGCGCCGTGATCTCGGCCGCTGGATTATTCGCAGTGGGAAAAAGAGTTTCCCATATATACAGAAGAAAAACCCCTTTCAAACCCGTTTCAAGGGTGGGTGAGCAGATTGGCAAGCACCTTGCATTCCTGATGGGAAAGTAAGTTTCCTGAATGGAATAAGATGATCGCCATGCAGTGAAACCGGGTTCCTACCTTCAAGCCTTTGCTTACGACCCAGGAGTCAAGCCTCATGTTGCCACCCGAAACACAGCGTCTGATCCAGGAGCACGGCATCAAGTATGTGCTGGCTCAGTTCGTGGACATCCACGGTTCGTCCAAGACCAAATCGGTGCCGGTCAACGGCCTGGAGATGGTGGCCGAGGCGGGCGCCGGCTTTGCCGGCTTCGCCATCTGCGGCATGGGCATGGAGCCTCATGGCCCGGACTTCATGGCCAAGGGCGATCTGGCGTCCCTGACGCCGGTGCCGTGGCAGCCGGGTTATGGCCGGGTGGTCTGCATCGGCCACGTCGATGGCAAGCCCTGGCCTTACGACAGCCGTTATGTGCTGCAAAAGCAGGTCGAGCGCCTCAGTGACCGGGGCTGGACCCTCAACACCGGTCTGGAGCCGGAATTCAGCCTGTTCAAGCGCGACGTGACCGGCAAGTTGCAACTGGTCGACGCCAGCGATGACCTGGACAAGCCGTGCTACGACTACAAGGGCCTGTCGCGGTCCCGCGAGTTTCTGGAGCGCCTGACCGAAGCGCTGCAACCGGTGGGTTTTGACATCTACCAGATCGATCACGAAGACGCCAACGGCCAGTTCGAGATCAACTACACCTACAGCGACGCCATGGAGTCGGCCGACCGCTTTACTTTCTTCCGCATGGCCGCCGGCGAGATCGCCAACGACATGGGCATGATCTGCTCGTTCATGCCCAAGCCGGACCCCAAGCGCGCCGGCAATGGCATGCACTTCCACTTGTCGATCAGCAGCGCGACCAACAAAAACCTGTTCCACGACGCCAGCGACCCGAGCGGCATGGGCCTGTCGAAGATGGCCTATCACTTTGCCGCCGGTCTGCTGGCCCATGGTCCGGCGTTGTGCGCCTTCGCCGCGCCCACCGTCAACTCCTACAAGCGCCTGGTGGTGGGCAACTCGCTGTCCGGTGCCACCTGGGCGCCAGCCTTTATTGCCTTCGGTTCCAACAACCGCTCGGCCATGGTGCGCGTGCCCTACGGCCGCCTGGAGTTCCGCCTGCCCGACGCCGGTTGCAACCCGTACCTGGTCAGCGCCGCGATCATCGCCGCCGGCCTTGACGGCATCGACCGCCAGTTGCAGGTCGACCAGGTGTGCAACGAGAACCTCTACAAGCTGAGCCTGGAAGAGATCGCCGCCCGCGGCATCAAGACCCTGCCGCAGTCGCTCAAGGAAGCCTGCGACGCCCTGGAAGCCGACCCGCTGTTCAGCGAAGTGCTGGGCCCGGAAATCGTCGGCGAGTTCATCAAGCTCAAGCGCATGGAGTGGGTGGAATACAGCCGCCACGTCAGTGACTGGGAAGTGAAGCGCTACACCGAATTCTTCTAAGCCCCAGGCTTCAAGCCACAAGCGGCCAGTAACAGCGGTTCGTGGCGTTGCACCTGTTTTCGTATCAACCCGATCAGCTTGCAGCGTGAAGCGTGCAACTGACCTCTGCCGAACAAAGTGAGGCCCGTATGTGTGGGATTGTTGGTTTGTACCTGAAGAACCCGGCGCTGGAGTCCCAGCTCGGCAAACTGTTCGAGCCGATGCTCGAAGCCATGACCGACCGCGGTCCGGACAGTGCAGGTTTTGCCATCTATGGCGATGAAGTGGCCGATGGCTGGGTCAAGCTGACCTTGCAGGCCACCACCGAAGGCTATGACTTCAAGGCCCTGATCAGCGCCTTGCAGGAGCACATCGAGGCCGAGCTGGACTGGTTCCAGAACGCCAGCGCCATCGTCCTGAAAATCAAGGCCCAAGAAGCCCTGGTGCGTGCAGCGCTCACCGAACTGGCACCGACCGTGCGCATCATGAGCGCCGGCCAGAGCATTGAAATCCTCAAGGGCATGGGCTTGCCCAAAGAAATTTCCGAGCGTTTCGGCCTGGCCTCGATGAAAGGCAGCCACATCATCGGCCACACCCGCATGGCCACCGAAAGCGCCGTGACCATGGAAGGCAGCCACCCGTTCTCGACCGGCGCCGACCTGTGCCTGGTGCACAACGGCTCGTTGTCCAACCATTTTCGCTTGCGCCAGGAACTGCGCCGCGAAGGCATCCAGTTCGAGACCGAGAACGACACCGAAGTCGCCGCCGGTTACCTGGCCTGGCGTCTGCAGCAGGGTGATTCGCTCAAGCAGGCCCTGGACAACTCGCTCGAAGCGCTGGACGGCTTCTTTACCTTCGCCATCGGCACCCGCAACGGCTTTGCGGTGATCCGCGACCCGATTGCCTGCAAGCCGGCGATCCTTGCCGAAACCGACGACTACGTCGCCATGGCCTCCGAATACCAGGCGCTGTCGAGCCTGCCGGGCATCGAGAAGGCCAAAGTCTGGGAACCCGTTCCCGCCACCATGTACATCTGGGAACGCGAGTCGGCCTAAGGAGCACGCAGCATGAAAACCATCGATCTATCCGTAGCCACCGTGCGTGACCTCAACCAGGCGCTGCACGACCAGGTCAACAACGTGCAAGACCGCGAGTGGGTGGTCACCCACGCCAACGGCGCCCATAACCTGGCCGTGGGTGTCAACGAAGCGGTGTCCATCGACATCCAGGGGCATGCCGGCTACTACTGCGCCGGCATGAACCAGAAAGCCTCGATCACCGTGCACGGCAACGTCGGCGTGGGCTGCGCCGAGAACATGATGAGCGGCTATGTGCGGGTCAAGGGCAGCGCCTCCCAGGCCGCCGGCGCCACCGCCCATGGCGGGCTGCTGGTCATCGAAGGCGATGCCGGCGCCCGTTGCGGCATCTCCATGAAAGGCATCGACATCGTCGTCGGCGGCAGCATCGGCCACATGAGCTGCTTCATGGGCCAGGCCGGGCGCCTGGTGGTCTGCGGCGATGCCGGCGATGCGCTGGGCGATTCGCTGTATGAAACCAAAATCTTCGTCAAGGGCAGCGTCGAGTCGCTGGGCTCGGACTGCATCGAAAAAGAGATGCGGCCCGAACACATCGAAGAATTGCAGATGCTGCTCAATCGCGCTGGCTTCAAAGAGAACGCTGCCGATTTCAAACGCTACGGCTCGGCTCGCCAGCTGTACAACTTCAAAGTCGATAACGCCAGCGCGTACTGATCCAGGAGCAAGACCATGAGCGATTCCACCACTCCCAAAGCCCCGGTCCTGCGCGAGTCGGCGACCTTCGATCGCCTGACCATCCAGGAAATCCAGCGGGCCGCCGAAACCGGTATCTATGACATCCGTGGCGGCGGCACCAAGCGCAAGCTGCCGCACTTCGACGACCTGCTGCTGCTCGGCGCCAGCGTGTCGCGCTACCCGCTGGAAGGCTACCGCGAGAAATGCGGCACCGACGTGATCCTCGGCAACCGCTTCGCCAAAAAGCCCTTGCACCTGAAGATTCCGGTGACCATCGCCGGCATGAGCTTCGGTGCGCTGTCGGCCAACGCCAAGGAAGCCCTGGGCCGTGGCGCCAGCATCGCCGGCACCAGCACCACCACCGGCGACGGCGGCATGACCCCGGAAGAACGTGGCCAGTCGCAACACCTGGTCTATCAATACCTGCCGTCACGCTACGGCATGAACCCCGATGACCTGCGCAAGGCCGACGCCATCGAGATCGTGCTGGGGCAGGGCGCCAAGCCGGGCGGCGGTGGCATGCTGCTGGGCATGAAGGTCACTGAGCGCGTGGCGGGCATGCGCACCTTGCCGATCGGCGTCGACCAGCGTTCGGCCTGTCGCCATCCGGACTGGACCGGCCCCGATGACCTGGCGATCAAGATCGCCGAGATCCGCGAGATCACCGACTGGGAAAAACCCATCTACGTCAAGATCGGCGCCAGCCGTCCTTACTATGACGTGAAACTGGCCGTGAAGGCCGGCGCCGATGTGATCGTGCTCGACGGCATGCAGGGCGGCACCGCGGCCACCCAGGAAGTGTTCATCGAACATGTGGGCATCCCGATCCTGCCGGCCATTCCACAAGCGGTGCAGGCGCTGCAAGAGATGGGCATGCACCGCAAGGTGCAGTTGATCGTCTCCGGCGGCATCCGCAACGGCGCCGACGTGGCCAAGGCCATGGCCCTGGGGGCCGACGCGGTGGCTATCGGCACCGCCGCCCTGATCGCGCTGGGCGACAACCACCCGCGTCTGGACGAAGAACTGAAAAAGATCGGCTCGGCGGCCGGTTTCTACGACGACTGGCAGAACGGCCGGGATCCTGCCGGCATCACCACCCAGGACCCGGAGCTGTCCAAGCGCCTGGACCCGGTCGAAGGCGGCCGCCGCCTGGCCAACTACCTGCGCGTACTGGTGCTGGAAGCCCAGACCATGGCCCGCGCCTGCGGCAAGTCGCACCTGCACAACCTCGACCCTGAGGACCTGGTGGCCCTGACCGTGGAATCGGCGGCCATGGCCCGTGTCCCGCTGGCGGGGACCAGCTGGATTCCGGGTTCGCAGTATTGAGGTGATTGCAGCATTCACAGACGCGAGCAGCGTCTGTGACGGGGCTGGCATGAGCCGGGCATTCACAGTGCCCGGTTTTCCGCATTCGCGACCGATGGTCGCTCCCACAGGACCTGATGTTTATAAATAGAAACGACTGACCGGGATAAGCCTTGCGATGAAGCGGCAGGATGAGCGCTTTCATGGCGAGGACAAGGGAATGTCGAAGCATGCAATGACAAGGCGCCTGAGGCTCGGGCGCCATTCGCAGGTTGGTCAGGTGTATCTGTTGACTTCAGTGGTCAAGGACCGTCAAGCGGTGTTCCAGGATTTTCAGTTGGGGCGTCGGGTCGTCAACGCCTTGCGGTATTACGACGAGCAGGGATGGACCGCTTCACTGGCCTGTGTGGCCATGCCCGATCATCTTCACTGGCTGGTGGAGTTGCGGCAGCATTCGTTGCCGTTATTGATGCAGCAGATGAAGTCGCGCAGTGCCAAGGCAGTCTTTCAGGATCAGCCGACGAAGCGCACATTGTGGCAGGCGGGTTACCACGATCGGGCGATGCGTGATGAACAGCAGATAATGGTTTCGGCGTGTTACATCGTTGCCAATCCATTGCGTGCAGGGCTGGTGCAGCGGGTAGGTGATTATCCCTTGTGGGATGCAGTGTGGTTGTAACGGTCGCGATGGGCCAGTCAATTATCAAAAATTGTATTGCCTGAACAGGCGTTCGCGACCGCGGGTCGCTCCTACGAGAATGCACCTTACAGGGGTACACCGTGGGAGCGACCAACGGTCGCGAAGGGGTCAGTCAACTATCAAGGATTGTGTTGCCTGAGCATGCGTTCGCGACTGTGGTCGCTCCTACGAGAATGCACCTTGCAGGGGTACACCGTGGGAGCGACCAACGGTCGCGAAGCGATCTAAAGCCGATTAACGAAACGCCGGCACCACATGCTGGATGAACAACTCCAGCGATTTCTTTTTCTCGGCATGCGGCAGGCTGTTGTCGCACCAGAAGCTGAACTCGTCGACGCCCAGTTCCTGGTAATAGCGAATGCGCGCAATGATCTCTTCCGGGGTGCCGATCATGGTGTTCTTGCGGATGTTCTCCAGCTCGAACTCAGGACGCTCGGCGAATTTCGATTCCGGGCTGGGTTCCAGGAAGCCGTTGGCCGGTACGGTCTTGTTGCCGAACCAGGCATCGAAGGTGCGGTAGAAGCGGTTGATGGCCGCTGCGCCGACTTTCCAGCCGTCCGGATCGTCCACGGCGTGTACGTGGGTGTGGCGCAGCACCATCAGTTGCGGGCGTGGCACGTCGGGGTTGTTGTCCAGCGCGGCCTGGAACTTGTTCTTCAGGTCCAGCACTTCCTCGTCGCCCTTCATCAGCGGCGTGACCATCACGTTGCAGCCATTGGCCACGGCAAAGTTGTGCGAGTCCGGGTCACGGGCGGCGATCCACATCGGCGGGGTGCTGACCGGCTTCGGTACGCTGGTGGAGGTGGGGAATTTCCAGATCTCGCCATCGTGGGCGTAGTCTCCGGCCCACAGGGCCTTGACCACCGGGACCATCTCGCGCAGGGCCTTGCCGCCTTCGGAGGCGGGCATGCCGCCGGCCATGCGGTCGAACTCGACCTGGTAGGCGCCACGCGCCAGGCCCACTTCCATGCGCCCGTTGCTGATCACATCGAGCAGGGCGCATTCACCGGCCACACGCAGCGGGTGCCAGAACGGCGCGATGATGGTGCCGGCGCCCAGATGGATGGTCGTGGTGCGTGCCGCCAGGTAGGCCAGGATCGGCATGGGGCTGGGGGAAATGGTGTATTCCATGGCGTGGTGTTCGCCGACCCAGACCGTGCTGAAGCCCCCTTTTTCGGCCAGCAGGGTCAGCTCGGTCAGGTCGTCGAAGAGTTGACGGTGGCTGACTTGCTCATCCCAGCGTTCCATGTGCACGAACAACGAAAATTTCATGACGTTACCTCGGTCTGTCGTGGCGCCCGGCAGTGAATGGGGCGGGGCCTGTATTTGATGTACCGTTTTTGCGTGGGCGAGGCCGCTTATGCGGCGATCGTCAGGCCGCCCATCTTGCCGCGGCAATACACCATCGGCTCGGCAGGCTGCGCGGGCAGGATCAGGTTCTTGACGGCGCCGACCATGATGGCGTGGTCGCCACCTTCATATTCGCGCCACAGCTCGCATTCGATGATGGCCGTGGCTCCGGCCAGCAACGGGTTGCCCAGCTCGCTCAGGGTCCAGTCAAGCCCGTTGGCCTTGTCCTTGCCCTTGCGCGCAAAAGCGTAGGCACAGGCTTGCTGGTCCGCCGAAAGCAGATGAATGGCAAAACGCTTGTTCTTGATCAGCACCGGGTAAGAGTCGGAGCTGTAGTTGGGGCAGAACAGCACCAGGGCCGGTTCCAGCGACAGGGCACTGAAGGCGCTGGCAGTCAGGCCGACCACCTCGCCGTCGTCGTCCAGCGTGGTGATGACGGTAACGCCGGAAGGGAAGGAACCCATGACGTTCTTGTAGACATTCGGGTCGATCATTGAGGACCTCTGGGCAGTGCCGAAGCGATTTCTTGTCTGTCTGATGGTATACCGTAATACTTTCTTGGCAAGGATTTTTTCTGGCCAGACGCCTTCACCATCCCACTGCTCAATAGGCTTCAGGCCTTGCAGCGTAGGCCTTTCAGCCCGATCAGGGCAGGCGCTGAAACGTTTATGTCAGTCTTGCAGCAGGTTCAGGACATGATGAGCGGGGGTTGCAAAAATTTGGCATACCATAATATGGTGTTATCAGCGCGGTGCATGGCATGTTCGACATGGCTCACTGCGACATACTCATTCCGGGCCCCGAATGGGGCGCTGCATGGTTTGGCTCTGCACAACAACAAATTCAGGCGAGACGATGTTTTTTCATATCAAACAAGGGGTGTCCGGCACCCCGCTGCCCAGTGTCACTCGATTTGGCTTCTCTACTGCCAGGCGTCTTGACTGCGTCTGTGCGTAAGGCATCGGGCCTGCCGCTTTTCTGATCCCCGTGAATCCGATTTCTGCCTGTCTGCACCGGCAGTGCATCCGTTCACCCTGGAAAAGCCGCAGCGCCCGGTGGATTCGTCATCCGGTGCCTTTTCAAAGGCGCCCGACCATCGGTTTCGAGATCGTCCTATGTCCCAGAACAGCGCAGCAGCTCCGCTCATTGAAAACCACACTGTCGACTACGTGCCGCCGGCCGAACGCCATGGCAAGGCCCGCGACCTGTTTACCCTGTGGTTCAGCACCAACATTGCACCTTTGCCCATCGTCACCGGGGCGATGGCTGTGCAGGTGTTTCAACTCGATTTCCTCTGGGGCCTGATCGCCATCGTGCTGGGCAACCTGATTGGCGGCGTGGTGATCGGCCTGGCCTCGGCCCAGGGCCCGCAACTGGGCATCCCGCAGATGGTCCAGAGCCGTGGCCAGTTCGGCCGCTACGGCGCCTTGCTGATCGTGTTCATCACCGCGTTGATCTACGTCGGGTTCTTCATTTCCAATATCGTGCTGTCGGGTAAATCCATCCAGGGCCTGGCGCCTTCGGTGCCGCTGCCCACCGGCATTATCATCGGCGCGCTCAGTGCCACCGCCATCGGCGTGATCGGCTACCGCTTCATCCACACCCTCAACCGCATCGGCACTTGGGTGATGGGCGCCGCCTTGCTGGCCGGCTTTACCATGATTTTCATGCAGGACTTGCCGGACGACTTTTTCATTCGCGGCGGCTTCAATGCGGCCGGCTGGATTGCCACCTTGTCGCTGGGGATCATCTGGCAGATCAGCTTTTCGCCCTACACCTCGGACTACTCGCGCTACCTGCCCAAGGCAATCGGCATCGGCAAACCATTCTGGGCCACGTACTTCGGCGCCAGCCTGGGCACCATCGCCTCGTTCAGCTTCGGCATGGTCGCGGCCCTGGCGACCCCTGAAGGCACCGAGGCCATGGTCGCGGTCAAGCAGGCCACGGGCTGGCTGGGGCCGATCCTGATGGTGCTGTTTTTGCTCAATATCATCAGCCACAACGCCCTGAACCTGTATGGCGCGGTCCTGTCCATCGTCACCTCGATCCAGACCTTCGCCGGCCAGTGGACGCCGACCATCAAGCTGCGGGTGATCCTCTCGGCCATCGTCCTCACCGGCTGCTGCCTGGTGGCGGTCAGCGCCTCGGGTGACTTCATCGGCAAGTTCATCGGCCTGATCCTGGCGCTGCTGATCGTGCTGGTGCCGTGGGCGGCAATCAACATCATCGACTTCTATGTGATCAAGCGCGGCGTATACGACATCGAGTCGATCTTTCGTAACGACGGCGGCATCTACGGGCGCTTCAACCCGCACGCCATCGTCGCCTACGGCATCGGTATCCTGGTGCAACTGCCGTTCGCCAATACCTCGCTGTATGTCGGGCCCTATGCCCACTATATAGAAGGCGCCGACCTGTCCTGGCTGGTCGGCCTGGTGGTGACAGTGCCGCTGTACTATTGCCTGGCAACCCGCGGCCAGAGCGAAGCCCGCCGTGCGGCGCGGTTGCGGTATGGCGATTGAATGAAGGTTGAACGCAAAACGCCCTGCCAGTGATGGCGGGGCGTTTTGCGTTCAGAGTGGGGCAGTCGGTTTTGAAGACATTTTATCTTGCTGTCGACGCGTGTTATTTTGCACCTCATGTGTAACACATAGGTGTGAACATCATGAGCGAAGCTACTTTTACCTTTCGAGTCGATGAGGCACTTAAAGCTGAGTTCTCATCAGCTGCCAAAGCTCGCGACCGCAGTGGCGCGCAACTTTTACGCGATTTCATGCGCGATTTTGTTCGCCAGCAACAGGATGCAGCCGCGCATGACGCCTGGTTTCGTCAGCAGGTGCAAACCGGCCTTGACTCGGCCAATGCAGGTAACCTCATTCCTGCCGAGGAAGTTGAAGCCCGGTTTGCCGCCAAACGTGCATCGACGCGCCGCCGGCTTGATACTGCCAAATGATGAAATTGTTCTGGACTCTCGAAGCTGTACAAGACCGTGAAGCTATTTATGACTACATAGAAAGCAACAACCCGACAGCCGCACTGGCCTTGGACGAATTGTTCGCCATGGCGGCTGAACGCCTCATTGATCATCCTGACAAGGGGCGGGCGGGTCGAGTCACGGGGACACGCGAGTGGGTAGCCCAGCAAAATTACATTCTGATTTATGACGTTACAGGTGAGCAGGTTCGTGTGTTGCGGATATTGCACGCTGCACGTCAATGGCCATCTGAATAGACAGGAAGCGGGTTGCTCTGTTGTCTGCAGGTTCTGCCAGCAATGCCCCCTTCACCTGCCACCGGTTTTGGAGTCATGATTCAGCTACATCTCCAATAACAACGGACACCCTCATGAGCCTGCCCCTGGAAGGTATCAAGGTGATCGAAATGGGCCAGCTGATTGCCGGCCCCTTCGCCGCCCGGATCCTCGCCGACTTCGGCGCCCACGTGATCAAGATCGAGCCGCCCGGCAGCGGCGACCCGCTGCGCAAGTGGCGATTGCTGCACAACGGCACCTCGGTGTGGTGGGCGGCGCAGTCGCGCAACAAGCAATCGGTGACCCTCGACCTGCGCCAGGACGAGGCGCACGAGGTGGTTCGGCAACTGATCAAGGACGCCGATATCCTGGTCGAGAACTTTCGCCCCGGCACCCTGGAAAAGTGGGGGCTGGGCTGGGACGCATTGTCGGCCATCAATCCGCGCCTGATCATGCTGCGCGTCTCCGGCTACGGCCAGACCGGCCCGTACCGCGACCTGCCGGGTTTTGGCGTGGTCGGCGAGGCCATGGGCGGGCTGCGTCACCTGTCCGGCGAGCCGGATCGCACCCCGGTGCGGGTCGGGGTGTCGATCGGGGATTCATTGTCGGCCTTGCACGGGGTGATCGGTGTGCTGCTGGCGCTGCGGCACCGCGAACAGAACGGCGGCGCCGGGCAGCAGGTCGATGTGGCCTTGTACGAGTCGGTGTTCAATATGATGGAAAGCCTGATCCCCGAGCATTCGGTATTCGGCACCGTGCGTGCCCCGGCCGGCAGCAGCCTGCCCGGCATCGCGCCCAGCAACGCCTACCGCTGCCAGGACGGCAAGTACGCGCTGGTGGCCGGCAATGGCGACAGCATCTATCGGCGCCTGATGGAACGCATCGGGCGCCCGGACCTGGCCAACGACCCGGAGCTGGCGCATAACGACGGCCGCGTGCGCCATGTGGCGCGTATCGATGCGGCCATTTCCACCTGGACCGCCGAATGGCCGCTCGATGAAGTGCTCACGGCTCTGCAAGCCGCCGACATTCCAGTGGGCAGAATCTACGACGCTGCCGACATCGCCGGCGATGCGCATTACCAGGCCCGCGACATGCTGCTGGCCAGTACCCTGGACGACGGCACGCCGGTGACCTTGCCGGGCATTATCCCCAAGCTGACCCTGACGCCGGGACAGATCCAGTCGCGCGCACCGACCCTGGGCCAGCACACCGACACGGTGCTGGACGGACTCGGTATCGACGCACCCACCCGCGAGGCGTGGCGGCGTCGCGGCCTTATCTGAAAACAGGAGTGCCTGTCATGATCGATCACCTTGACCATCTGGTGCTGACCACTACACAGCTCGAAGCCTGCAAGGACTTTTATGTGCGGGTGCTAGGGTCTGTTGCCGTTTCATCACGGCCGCGCCGGCGCCCGTTTTGCCGCGAGGCAAGGCAGGCGCCGCGAAGTCTGGTCATTCCAAATGAGTGACGAGTAACGCAGTCTCGCGGCAAAACAGGCCCGGCCCTTCGGGTTGCGTGCCAAATCTCGCTATGCGGTGTTGGAGGACTTGAAAAGGGAGCGACCCTTTTCTGCGTCCTCCGCCTGGCCTGGCGAGATTTGGCCCAGCAACGCGGCTCGTGCTGAAACGGCNACTTGAAAAGGGAGCGACCCTTTTCTGCGTCCTCCGCCTGGCCTGGCGAGATTTGGCCCAGCAACGCGGCTCGTGCTGAAACGGCAACAGACCCTAGGCATGCGTCTGGAAACCTTTGGCAACGGGCGCCTGGCCTTTTGCTTCGGTCGGCAGAAAATCAACGTGCATGTGCGCGGGCATGAATTCGAGCCCAAGGCGCACCTGCCGGTGCCCGGCGCACTGGACCTGTGTTTCATCGTCAGCGGCAGCCTCGACGAGGCCATCGCCCGGTTGCATGCCCAGGACTGGCCCATCGTCGAGGGCCCGGTGCAGCGCACCGGCGCCACCGGGCCGATTCGCTCGGTGTACGTGCGCGACCCGGACCTGAACCTGATCGAAATCAGCGAGCCGCTTGATCCGGCCGCTCAGGTGTAGCCGGGTCCCTGGCGATCACCTTGATCTCGAAATCGAACCCGTACAGCCACGTCACCCCGACCGCCGTCACGGTCGGGTAGGGCGCCTTGCCCCAGTACCGGGCCACCACCTGCCAGATGGCCTCGAACGTCGACTGCGGGTCGACCATGAACACTGTGACATCCACCACGTCGGCGAAGCTGCCGCCGGCAGCGGCCAGAATGGCATTGAGGTTTTCAAAGGCACGGCTGACCTGAGCCTGCAGCTGTGGCTCTTTCGAGCCGTCCTCGCGACTGCCGACCTGACCGGACACAAAGATGAAACCGTTGGAGCGGATCGCCGGTGAATAGCGGTTAATGTCGTACAGGGCCTGGCGGCCGGCCGGGAAAACAACGTCGCGGGTGTTCATGAGGGGACTCTCCATCGTTCAGGAATGAAGAGACTGTAGGGCGCGACGAGAGGCGGATAAACTCGTCACCCCACCCAACACTGTTTGCCAAATGCAAACAATCAGGAGCTGCCGTGGACCGTTTCGATGCAATGCAGGCCTTTGCCCGAGTGGTGGAGACCGGCAGTTTCACCAAGGCCGCCGACACCTTGCACTTGAGCAGGACCAGCGTCACGCAACTGGTGCAGCAACTGGAAGCGCGCTTGCGGGTGCGGTTGTTCAATCGCACCACGCGCAAGGTCAACGTCACCGCCGACGGTGCTGCCTACTACGAGCGGGTGGTGCGCCTGCTGGCCGACATCGACGATGCCGAGACCAGCCTGTCCAGTGCCTCGGCCGCTCCCCGTGGCCGGTTGCGGGTCGATGTGCCCAGTCCGCTGGCGCGCAGCGTGCTGATCCCGGCCTTGCCGGACTTCTATGCCCGCTACCCGGACATCCAGCTGGACATGGGCGTCAGCGACCGCAAGGTCGACCTGATCGACGAAAACGTCGACTGCGTGGTGCGCGGCGGCGAACTCACCGACCTGTCGCTCATGGCTCGCCGCCTCGGCGACCTGCACCTGGGCGTGTATGCCGCGCCCGCTTACCTGCAGCGGGCCGGGGTGCCGGTCCACCCGCGTGAACTGGAAGACCCGGGCCACCGCGTGGTTGGCTATCGCTGGGCGCGCACTGGCAAGGTGTTTCCCTATGTGCTGCAACGCCAGGGTGAAACGCTAAGGGTCAGCGGTCATCACGCACTGGTGGTCGATGACGGCAACGCCTACCTCGCTGCCGGGCTGGCTGGCCTGGGGGTGCTGTGGTTGCCGGACTACATGGCGTGCGGGCCAGTGCGCCAGGGCGCGCTGGTGCCGCTGTTCACCGATTGGCAGCTTGAAAGCATGCCGATGTACATCGCCTGGCCACCGAACCGGCATGTCAGCGCCAAGTTGCGGGTGTTCATCGAGTGGGTGGTCGAAGTGGCGGGCGAGTGGCAGCCTGCGCACATGACCCGTTGACAAGCCCATCGCCGATTGCGCATGATCAGCCGGCACTTTGCTATGTACCGGATCAATCCATGCGTTCCAGCCTCGACCTCTCGCCGTTGCAGCCAGGCTTTCCAGCCCAGGCCGGCGTGCGCGTCGCGGTGGCGAATAAATCGAAGAAACAGTCGCTCATTTGACCGGGGCGCGCTGTCCCGTCAGATGGGCTGACAGGACAATCAGGCGCCAGGCAAAGCTCTCCCTCGCACCCCCTCCCGCATCCCTTCTGATGGTGACCCAACGGTTAACCACAGGAGATGTGTATGTCCGCTTTTCGAGGTATATGGGTGGCCCTGGCCACGCCGTTTTGTGCAGGTGAAGTCGATTTCAATGCGCTGGATGCGCTGGTGGGCAAGCTGCTGGAAGAGGGCGTCCGCGGCCTGGTGGTCTGCGGCACCACGGGCGAAGCCGCCGCGCTCAGCCATGCCGAGCAACTGGCCGTGCTCGATGCGGTGCTCGCACAGGTGCCGGCGCAGCAAGTGATCATGGGCCTGGCGGGCAATAACCTGCGTGAGCTGCTGGCCTTCCAGCAACAGATTCAACAACGCCCGCTGGCCGGCCTGCTGGTGCCGGCGCCTTATTACATTCGTCCCTCGCAACAAGGAATCGAAGCGTTCTTCCAGACCGTGGCCGATGCCGCCACCGTGCCCGTGGTGCTCTATGACATTCCGTACCGCACCGGGGTGCGCATCGAGCGCGAGACCTTGCGCCGTATCCTGCACCATCCGCGCATTGCCGCGGTCAAGGATTGCGGTGGCGACCTCGACACCACCACCGCCCTGATCGCCGATGGCCATGCCGAGATTCTCACCGGCGAAGACCTGCAGATCTTCAATAACCTGTGCCTGGGCGGCGCCGGCGCGATATCGGCCTCGGCGCATGTCCGCGCCGACCTCTATGTGCAGATGCAACGCCAAATCGACAGCGGCCAGCTGACGGCGGCGCGCCAGACGTTCTACCGGCTGCTGCCGTGGATGCGTATGGCCTTTGCCGAGCCCAACCCGGCGGTGATCAAGGCCGCGCTGGCCTTGCAGGGCTTTGGCCGGGATGAACTGCGTGAGCCGATGCAGCGCTGCTCGGCGCAGACGCAGGAGCTGGTGCGTGCGGTATTGGCCGGGCTGGAGGTGCCGGTGGTGGGGTAGTGGTTGCCGGGGTGGCCTGCATAGCGGCGTCGATAAACGGCGCCTTCTGCGCCAGGTATTCACCGATACCACCGGTATTGCCGGCTTCAAGCGCCAGCTTCAGTGCCTGGTACTGCTGGCGAACCTGCTGATTGCTGCGCAACAGGTCGCGAAAGCGCAGCATCCACTCGATCTGGGCATGGCCTGTCAGGCACACATGGACCTTGTGCGTGCGCACGCCATTGACGTCGCGACGATAGAAGTGATGCCCGACCGACAGGTCGCTGCCGCGCACATAGCCCAGCGCCTGTATGCCGTGGGTGCGTCGTGCCTGATCATCATGCTGCTCGACCACCACCAGGACATCGATTTCCGGCTTGGCCGCCAGCCCTGAGACGGCTGTACTGCCGACATGATGGATGGCCACCAGCCCGTTGCCGAATACTTGAGTCATCTGCAGCCGGGTCGCCAGGAAACGTACAGGCCACTGGTTGTCGTATGGGGA
This sequence comes from Pseudomonas sp. Leaf127, assembly GCF_001423155.1. Classification (NCBI taxonomy): domain Bacteria; kingdom Pseudomonadati; phylum Pseudomonadota; class Gammaproteobacteria; order Pseudomonadales; family Pseudomonadaceae; genus Pseudomonas; species Pseudomonas sp. Leaf127. The sequence continues at coordinate 504,565 of NZ_LMOA01000021.1, forward strand.
AATCCGGCTGGTCAGGGCCATGGTGTGAGTCATCCTTGAGGGTAAGAGAGCCAGGGCGAGAGGCCTGCCTCGCAGTCGCTTTTCAGGCCCAAGGCTGCGGTATCGGCCGAACGTGCGCAAACCTGAAGGGCTCCCATGGCCTGCATCAGTTATGATCGCGCCCGGCCGGGCAGGATCGTCACGGTCATTTCGCTGCAGCCATTGGCTCGGCTATCAAACCAGGGATGCGATTTCAGTGACCAGAAAAATTATCCTGATGCGTCATGGCCAGCCGGATCTGGCGCCGCTGAGCAAGGTTTCGGCGCAAGGCATGAAGCACTGGATCGAGCAATACGAGTTGTCCGAAATTACCCCCCAACCGGCGCCTGCGACGAGTCTGGCGCTGGCCGTCACCGCCACCGTGGTGGTGTCCAGCAGCGCGCCGCGTGCGCTTGCATCGGCCAGCGCCTTGGGCCTTTATCCCACCCTGGTGGACAAGGTGTTCTGCGAGGCGCAGTTGCCCCATGGTCGAGGGACGTGGCTGCGGCTTTCGCCTGTCACATGGGCCTTTATCCTGCGCATCTTGTGGTTATGCGGCTTCTGCGGCACGGTCGAGTCGGTCCGCCAGGCAAAGGCCCGCGCCCTTGAAGCAGCACAACGACTGCAGTCACTCGACAGCGAAGGGCCGGTGCTGCTGCTCGGCCATGGGTTCATGAATCGAATGATTGCAAGGCAACTTGAAGCCGCCGGATGGAAGCGCCAGGTAAACACCGGCAGCCAGTATTGGGGCGCCGTGACCTATCAGTATTCGGGTGGCGCGTTCAAGAACCCAGGCAACTGACGCCTGAAAAACCGCTCGGCCAGCAGCGCCACGGCGTGCTCGACCGAGACCTGCGCCGTGTCCAGCGTAAACGGCATTTCTTCCCACGGCTCATACTCATGACGCAGCACCGAGGCCCAGTCGGGTGGCGTGAGTCCCGCAATATCGGCTTTTCGCGTCTCTACCCGGCGCCGGTGTTCGGCCGCATCCGAGCACACGACCTGAATGTTCACCAGCGCCACGCCGGCCGCCTGCGCCGTGGTGTGCCAGGCCTGGCGGCTTTCGCGCACCGGGTTCACGCCATCGACAATCACCTGCCGGCCCAGCTGCAGATTGCTCAAGGCCAGCGCATTGGCGACGTCATAGCCGCTGGTGCCGACGTCATGGGCCAACACGGCGGCGGTGCGGATGGCTTGCTCGATGGTATCAATGCGCAGGTAGACGGCCTCGGTGGCCATGGCCAGCCGGCGGGCGAGGGTAGTCTTGCCGGTGCCGGGCAGGCCACTGAAGACGATCAGCATGTCAGGTGATTCCGCAGTCATAAGACTGGAGATCATACCGGTTACTGATCGGGATCGGTTTGCACTGAGCATTCGCCGCTGAAGCGGCTCCTAGGGTTGGATGGAAGATCTTCGGCGGCATCGAACCAGCCGGGCCATGAGCTGCGGTGCCGGTGGTCGGCCTCTATGCAAGGAATCAGGCGTTCGGTCAGCACAGCGGTCTGCCCGACGGCCTTGGCCGTGCGGTACTTGATACTGTGGATGCATTCGCGATCACCGAATTCGCAGCGGTTGAGCGTGGTGCCGCCGCACGGTCCGTTGGCCAGGCCCTTGGGGCAGGTTTCCGGGCAAATGTATAAAGTGTCCTCCAGGCGACACTGGCCACAGGTGTCGCAGCCGACCATGGGCCGCTTGAGGCTGCGCTCGATCCGGTGCAGCGCGCTGGCGCCACCGGGCGTTGACCATAACGAGCGGCGCACGCCCCAACCCAAGGCACGGCTTAGCCAGGTGGTGCGGCTGAACGCCTGGTGATGCAGGCCGGCAAGCAGGTGATAACGGGTTTTTTCCTGAAGCGAGGCGCTGACCGTCGACTGGCCCCATTGCCAGGTGGCACCCGGCGGGTGAAAGGTCACCGGCGGCTGGCCGGGCGTCTGCCAGCTGGCTTGCCAGGCTTCGGACCATTGCGCCGGCGTGGTGATCTGCGCCTGCCAGTGCTCGATGGCCTGTTCCAGCGCCTGCAATTGCGTCAGATCATGGATGCCCGACAGCTCGACACCGGCGTAGCCCATCAATTTCAGACCGATCACCTGTAATCCCAGGCGGCTGATACTGCGTTGCTGGGCATGCGCCTTGGACACCTCGGCTTCGGCGGCGACCGCCGCACGCATGGACGGGCTGACCACCGTGCCGGCCACATGCTCCAGCATGGTCGCACGCCCATGGGTCAAGGCCATGAGGCAGGCCAATAGCGGCCTGGGCGAAGGTTGCTGGCGCATCCAGGTCAGGGCCTCAAGGTGCTTATGCGCATCGAAGCCCAGTTGCAGGGTCAGGAAATCCGCGCCGGCCGCGAGCTTTTTCCGGGCCTTGAAATACTGCGCGCCGCCTTCTTCTTCACGGTATTTGAACGGGTTGAGCGCCGCGCCCAGCAGCCAGTCGGGGCGTGCCTGGCGCACCTGTTGCAAAGCCGGCACCGACTCCAGGTAGCGAACCGGCTGTTGTCCGGGCTCGTGACCGGGCAGGCGGTCGCCACTGATGATGAAAAGCTGTTCCAGGCCCAGGCGGTCCATGTGTTCCAGCTGTTGCAGCAAGTCATGGCGCTCACGGTCCTTACCGGAAAAGTGCAGCAGCGCAGGCGCAGGATCAGCCAGCCGGTCAAAGGCGTCCAGCGGCGACAGGTCGAAGCGACTGGCGACCCGGTCGGCAATGGTCGCTACCAGTGGCCAGCCGCACAGTGTGCGGCGCTGCATCAGCGCTTCGAACGCCGCGAAGCTCTTGGCCGTGGGCTTGGGCACGAATTCCACCAGGCAGATGAAGCGTTGCTCATGCAGCGCCTGTTTCAACAGGTTCATAGGGGCGGGTATCGGAATAAGGTCGCCGGCATTGTGCAGGGTTTGCCCGCGGTGTCCATGCTCCAGAGCGCAGCGCACTGCTCTGAACAAGACATGTACCCGACCTGCAATACAACGCCCAGTAGGAGCGCGCTTGCCCGCGACCGGCTGCGTTAGCAGTCGTAAATTTGTGGCGTTTCCGAGATTTTTCGTCAGTAGCCATAAACTTGCAGCGTTTCACAGATTTTTGCGAGCGCTGCGCACTCGGTCGCGGGCAAGCGCGCTCCTACCCGTGTCCAGCGAACAACAGCGCCGTATCCGAACATGAGAAAATCTTGGGTTGATCTCAAATATTATGAGTTTGTCTCACTGTTCGCCGATGTCCACACTTCGCCCATTGATTATTCCATTGGAGGACGGGCACATGGCCTTGGCACATAACCTGGGGTTTCCGCGTATCGGCGGTGATCGTGAATTGAAAAAAGCCCAGGAAGCCTACTGGAAAGGTGAACTCGACGAAGCCGGCTTGCGTGCCACTGGCCGTCAGTTACGTGCGACGCACTGGCAAGTGCAAAAGGACGCCGGTATCGAGCTGCTGCCGGTGGGCGATTTTGCCTGGTACGACCAGGTGCTGACCCACTCGCTGACCTTCGGCGTGATTCCTGAGCGTTTTCGCAACACGGCTGAAAAGCCAGGCTTGCAGACCCTGTTCGCCATGGCCCGTGGCGCCGCGCAAAGCGGCAACGCCTGCTGCGGCGGGGCCCATGCCCAGGAAATGACCAAGTGGTTCGACACCAACTACCACTACCTGGTCCCGGAATTCACCGCTGACCAGGCGTTCAGCCTGAGCTGGGAGCAGTTGTTCGAAGAAGTGCAAGAGGCCCATGATCTGGGTCACGTCGTCAAACCGGTGGTGATCGGCCCGCTGACTTACCTGTGGCTGGGCAAGACCAAGGGCGCCGACTTCGACAAGCTGGAACTGGTCGATCGCCTGTTGCCACTGTACGGGCAGATTTTCCGGCGCCTGGCCGAGCAGGGCGTGGAGTGGGTGCAGATCGACGAACCCATTCTGGTGCTGGACCTGCCGCAAGACTGGAAAAACGCCTACGAACGCGTCTACAACATCCTGCAGCGTGAGCCGCTGAAAAAGCTGGTGGCCACCTACTTTGGTGGCCTGCAAGACAACCTGGGCCTGGCGGCCGGCCTGCCGGTCGATGGCCTGCACATTGATCTGGTGCGTGCCCCGGAGCAGTACCCGGTTATTCTCGACCGCTTGCCGGCCTACAAGATCCTGTCGCTGGGCCTGGTCAACGGCCGCAATGTCTGGCGTTGCGATCTCGACCAGGCGCTGGCGGTGGTGCGCCACGCCCATGAACGCCTGGGTGAGCGTTTGTGGCTGGCGCCGTCCTGCTCGCTGCTGCACAGCCCGGTGGACCTGGTCCGCGAAGACCGGCTCGACAGCGAACTCAAGAGCTGGCTGGCCTTTGCCGTGCAGAAATGCGCCGAAGTGGCCGTGCTGACCCAGGCCATCAACCGGCCGGATGCCCCTGAAGTGGCCCAGGCGCTGGTGCAAAGCCGCGCTGTGCAGACGGCCCGTGCTGCCTCGACGCGCATTCACAAGCCGCAAGTGCAGGCGCGTGTGCAAGCGATCACACCGGCCGACAGCCAGCGACATTCGGCGTTTGCCGAGCGCATCGTCAAACAGCGCGCGGTTCTGGACCTGCCCGTGTTTCCGACCACCACCATCGGCTCGTTTGCGCAGACCGCGGCCATCCGCCTGGCACGCCAGTCGTTCAAGCAAGGCAGGCTGAGCCAGGCCGATTACACTGAGGCCATGCACAGCGAAATTCGTCATGCCGTGGACGTGCAGGAAAAACTCGGTCTGGATGTGCTGGTGCACGGCGAGGCCGAGCGCAATGACATGGTCGAATACTTTGCCGAACAGCTCGACGGCTATGCCTTTACACGTTTTGGCTGGGTGCAGAGCTACGGCTCGCGCTGCGTGAAGCCGGCCATTATCTATGGTGACCTGAGCCGTCCCAAGGCCATGACCGTAGACTGGATCACCTATGCCCAGGGCCTGACCACCAAGGTAATCAAAGGCATGCTGACCGGGCCGGTCACGATGCTGATGTGGTCTTTTGCGCGTGAGGATGTCAGCCGCGAAACCCAGGCCCGACAACTGGCGCTGGCGATCCGCGATGAAGTGCTCGACCTGGAGGCCGCCGGCATCCGTATCGTGCAGATCGACGAGGCGGCGTTTCGTGAAGGCCTGCCGCTGCGCAACAGTGCCTGGGCGGCGTACCTGCACTGGGCCACCGAGGCCTTCCGCCTGTGTGCTTCGGGCGTGCGCGACGACACCCAGATTCATACGCACATGTGCTACAGCGAATTCAACGATGTGATCAAGTCGATTGCCGCCATGGACGCCGATGTGATTACGATCGAAACCTCGCGCTCGGATATGGAGTTGCTCGCCGCTTTCGAGCAATTTGCCTACCCGAACGAGATCGGCCCCGGTGTCTACGACATCCATTCGCCGCATGTGCCGGACACGGCCGACATGGTCAAGCGACTGCGCAAGGCCGCCCGGCGCATCCCGGCCGAGCGCTTGTGGGTCAACCCTGACTGCGGCCTGAAAACCCGTGGCTGGCCAGAGACCGAAGCGGCGCTGGTCAATATGGTTGCCGCCGCCCGCGAACTGCGCAAGGACCGGGCGCTGGCTCTGTAGGAGCGCGCTTGCCCGCGACCGGCTGCGTTAGCAGTCGTAAATTTGTGGCGTTTCATAGATTTTGAATACGTTCACAATCGTAAATTTGTGGCGTTGCGCAGATTTTGCGAGCGCTACGCACTCGGTNCGACCGGCTGCGTTAGCAGTCGTAAATTTGTGGCGTTTCATAGATTTTGAATACGTTCACAATCGTAAATTTGTGGCGTTGCGCAGATTTTGCGAGCGCTACGCACTCGGTCGCGGGCAAGCGCGCTCCTACCCTGCGAGCACCAAAACACAGGGCGGCAAGGCGTTGCAGGTGCATGGCCCCTTCGGCAATCGGCTGCGCTTTTGCGAACGCTGACGCTCTACGGCTCCAGCGCCGCGCAAAAGTGCTGAAATGCCGGGGCGCTGTAGCCCTGGCGCCAGACCAGCCAGGTGTCGCTCGGGCCGACGTCCAGCACCGGCAGCTCAGCCGGCACCTGGCACAGCTCAAGCACGCTGCGCGGCAGCAGGGTCACACAGGCGCCGGCCGCCACGCCGGCCACCATGGCGTGGTAGGACCCCAGTTCCTGGACCTGCCATGACGAGCCGGCTGCAATACCCAACTGCGCCTGGGCAATCCCCCGATACACACAGCCCGGCCTGAACGCGGCCAGCGTGCGCGTGCGCACCTGCCCAGGCTCGCTGACCCCGGCTTCGCTGGCCGGCAGCAACAGCACCAGCGCCTCCTGCCAGATCGCCATCGCCTGCAGGTGATGGCTGGCCAGTTCCGGCTCGACATCGGCGCCCGGTGGCAGCGCCACGAAGGCGCAGTCGAGTTGCCCGTCACGCAGTTGCCTGAGCAGGATGCCCGATGGCCCGGTGCTGACTTCCAGCCGGGTCGCCGGCCATGCCTTGTTGAACGCCGCCAGGCGCAGGGGCAGGCGGCTGGCGGCGGTGCTTTCCATGCTGCCGATGCGCAAGGTGCCGCCGCTGGCGCCACCGCCGATCACCTGGCGCGCTTCATCTTCCAGGGCCAGCATACGCTGGGCGTACACTCGAAATTGCTGCCCGGCGCTGGACAGGCTGATGCGCTTGCCGGTGCGCACGAACAACTCGGCCCCCAGGTCCGCTTCCAGTTGCTGGATACGCGTGGTCACGTTGGACGGCGCCCGACCCAACAGGGCCGCAGCGCGGGTGATGCTGAGCTCGACCGCCACCATGTCGAAGATTTTCAGGGTATCGAGATCCACATTGGTGTTCTCATAATGAAAATGATGTGGTTATATTATTCTCATATTGATAATTATCAACGTCCGATTCCCTGACGCCAAGGAGCCGCACCATGACTGACCCCCGCGCTTTTACAGACAGGCTTGGCATCCAGCCCATCCTCCAGGCGCCCATGGCCGGCGTGGCCACTCCCCAACTGGCAGCGGCGGTGAGCAATGCCGGTGGCCTGGGTGCCCTGGGCATCGGCGCCAGCAGCGTGGCCCAGGCCCGAGCGATGATCGAGCAGACCCAGGCACTGACCGACCGGCCGTTCAACGTCAACGTCTTTTGCCATGCACCTGCCGTGCGTGACCCGGCGCGCGAAAGCGCCTGGCTGGCGCATCTGCGGCCGCTGTTCGAGCAGTTCCAGGCGCCAGTGCCCGCCACGCTGGATGAGATCTACACCAGCTTTGCCCAGGACAATGCGGTATTCGACCTGCTGCTGGACACCCGGCCGGCGGTGGTCAGTTTTCATTTTGGCCTGCCGTCGGCCGCGCAATTGCAGGCCCTCAAGCAGGCGGGCATCTGCACCCTGGCGACGGCCACCTGCCTGGCCGAGGCCTTGCAGATCCAGCAACTGGGTTTCGACGCCATCGTGGCGCAAGGCATCGAGGCCGGCGGGCATCGCGGTCTGTTCGACCCGCAGGCCAGTGATGAGCAACTGAGCACCTCGGTGCTGGTGCGCCTGCTGGTCAAGCACATCGACCTGCCGATTGTCGCCGCCGGTGGCATCATGGACGGGCAGGGCATTCGCGCCGCGCTGGACCTGGGTGCAGCGGCGGCGCAATTGGGCACCGCGTTTATCCTGTGCCCCGAATCGGCGGCCAACGAGGGGTATCGGACGCATCTGAAAAGTCCACGCGCCGCCTTCACACGCCTGACCTCGACCTTGTCAGGCCGCCCGGCCCGAGGCCTGCTCAACAGCTTTATCGAGCATGCCGAGCGCGGCGGGGTAATGCCGGCAGCGTATCCGCTGGCTTATGACGCGGCCAAGCAGCTCAATGCGGCAGCGGCTCGGTCCGGCAACCACGAATGTGCCGCACACTGGGCCGGACAGGGCGCTCCGCTGGCCCGCGAAATGTCGGCGCAAGCCCTGGTGGCCACGCTGATCCGCGAATCAGGGCTGTGAACGCGATAGCGGGCCACGGGGTCAAAAGCCATCGAGCCCGAATCAGGAGTGTTGTTTGATGATCAACGAGGCTGTTTCAACCGAGCCGTTCAAGCGGCTGTTCTTTGCCTTGCCGTGCGAGGCGGCGCAGCGCAAGGCCATTGCTCGCTGGCGCACCGACTTGCGTTTACGCAGCGGCCGGCCGGTGCCCACGGAAAACTTTCACCTGACCCTGATGTTTCTCGGCAACGTCGGCAGCAGGCAGATACCTGCCATCCTCGAAACCGCCGCACGGCTGCTTCCGTTGACGGCACCGCTGACCCTGGAACTGGATCAGTTAGACGCCCGGCGCCGCAGCCAGACATTGGCGCTGACCTCGAGCCAGACCTCGCCGGTCTTCCTGCGCTGGGTCTATGACCTGCAACAGGCCATGTTGCCACTGGGGCTGACACCCGATGCCCGCGAATTCATTCCGCATGTGACCTTGATGCGCGATTACCGGGATCCGGTGCCCGAAGCCATGATCGAGCCCGATTTTCGCTGGCAGGCGCGCGAGTTCGTGCTCTACGAGTCCTACAAGGGCCGTTATGAGGCGCTGGGGCGATGGCCTCTGGTCGACGTTCCTGCCGTCAGTACACCGCCAGACACACCGCGCCCGCTGCGTCATCCCTTTCCGGACTTCGACAACCCTTCGTGATCAACCTGCAGGCGCGCTGTAGCTTTCCAGCTGTTCCCAGAACGCTTCGGCAAACGGTGGCAGTTGTGCCACCGGGCGGGCCAGGTGAATCTCCAGCGCAATGTCCCAGCTCTCATCCAGGGCGCGCACCAGCTTGCCATCGGCGCGTTCCTGTTCGGTCAGGCTTTTGGGCAACCAGGCCACGCCCTTGTTCTCCAGGGCCATGGAGGTCAGCACCGCTGCCAGGTGGCTGCTGAACGAGGGTTGCAGGTGCAGGTAGCCGGCCTTGTCCTGCAGTTGCTGCTCCAGGATGCGGCCCAGGCCTGATTCGCGGGTATAGGCCAGGTACGGCAGGGTGTGCAGGTCAGCGCCAAAATCGGCATCGCGGCCCATCAGCGGAATCAGTGTATCGACCCCCACGGCCTTGCTCAGGTACTGGCCGAACGGCAGTTTCGGCGGCACCTGCGGGTGGCGGTGGCTGAGCAGAAACTGCACTTGCCCGTGCATCAGGAGGCGCTCGCATTCGGCCATGCTGTCCGATTGCAGCCTGACCGCCTCGATCGGCGCGCCACGCCCGAGCTGGCGAATCCACTTGGGAAAGAAGGTGAACGACAGTGAATGGGTGGCCGAGAATTTCAGGCTCTTGGCTGCGGTGCCGGCCACTTCACGCGCTTCTTCACGTATCCGGTACAGGCGGGCAGTGGCGTCCTGCATGCTGGCTAGCACATGTTCGCCGGCCAGGGTCAGGGTCGCGCCCTGAAAGGTACGCTGGAACAATTCCACACCCATCCATTGCTCCAGCGCCCGGATGCGCCGGCTGAACGCCGGCTGGGTCACGTGCCGGGTCTGGGCGGCACGAATGAAACTGCCGTGCTCGGCCAGGGCAATAAAGTCTTCAAGCCAGACGAGTTCCATAAGTAATGCTGAGCCTGCATGGGTTTGGCGTTTTATAGCATGGCGGCCTGAAATAACACGCTATCAGTAAGCCAAAAGGCTATGCCGAAATGGCATTGCCTGACTCGATAACAGCATTATCGGATCGTCCTGGATGCGCCTAACGTTGCCTGCATCACAACAAGAGGACAGCGCCATGCGCATCGTTGATATCCGCGAAAAGACCGTTTCCATTGCCTCGCCCATTGCCAATGCCTACATCGACTTTTCCAAGATGACCTGCTCGGTCGTGGCGGTGGTCACCGATGTGATTCGTGACGGCAAGCCGGTCATCGGTTACGGCTTCAACTCCAACGGCCGCTACGGCCAGGGCGCCTTGATGCGCGACCGGTTCCTGGCACGTATCAGCGAAGCGAAGCCTGAATCGCTGATTGATGAGGCCAACGACAACCTTGACCCGTTCGCCATCTGGAAAACCCTGATGACCAACGAAAAGCCCGGTGGCCACGGTGAGCGTTCGGTGGCGGTGGGCACCATCGACATGGCGGTGTGGGATGCGGTGGCCAAGATCGAAGGCAAACCGCTGTACCGGCTGCTGGCCGACCGCTACCGCGAAGGTGTGGCCGACGACAAGGTCTGGGTCTACGCCGCCGGTGGCTATTACTACCCCGGCAAGGACCACAGCCAGCTCAAGGCCGAGATGCAGAGCTACCTGGACCGCGGCTATGACGTGGTGAAGATGAAAATCGGCGCGGTGCCTCTGGCCGAAGACCTGTCACGCATCGAGGCGGTGCTGGAGGTGGTCGGCAGCGGTCGGCGCCTGGCGGTCGATGCCAATGGCCGTTTCGACCTCAAGACGGCCATCGCCTACGCCGAAGCCCTCAAGCCGTACGACCTGTTCTGGTACGAAGAGGCCGGCGACCCGCTGGACTACGCCTTACAGGCCGAGCTGGCCAACCACTATGACCTGCCGATGGCCACCGGCGAAAACCTGTTCTCCCACCAGGATGCCCGCAACCTGCTGCGCCACGGCGGCATGCGCCCTGACCGTGATTTCGTGCAGTTCGACTGCGCGCTGTCCTACGGTCTGGTCGAGTACCTGCGCACCCTGGAAGTGATGAAAGAGCTGGGCTGGTCATCGCGCCGGGTGGTGCCGCACGGCGGTCACCAGATGTCGCTGAACATCGCCGCCGGCCTGCATCTGGGCGGCAACGAGTCCTACCCGGATGTGTTCCAGCCGTTCGGCGGCTTTGCCGACGGCATTCGTGTCGAGAACGGCTACGTCGGCCTGCCGGACATCCCGGGCGTCGGTTTTGAAGCAAAGGCCGCGCTGTATGAGGTGATGCGCGAGCTGGGTGAGCGTTAAGCCGTTGTGTGGCGGCCGTCTCGATCGAGGCGGCCGCTTTTTGCCCTCTACACAAAAACAACACGAGGTGCGACACCATGGAAAAGTCTGCAACGCGCTGGTACAGCCAGCTCTATGTACAGGTGCTGATCGGCATCGTGATCGGCGGCATCCTGGGTTACTTCGAACCCGGTTTTGCTGCCAGGCTGCAACCGCTGGCCGATGGCTTCATCAAGCTGATCAAGATGCTGCTGGCGCCGATCATCTTCGGCACCGTGGTGGTCGGCATGGCCAAGATGGGCAGCATCAAGGAGGTCGGGCGCATCGGCGTCAAGGCGCTGATCTACTTTGAAGTGCTCTCGACCATCGCGCTGGTCATCGGCCTGGTGGTGGTCAATGTCATCAAGCCCGGCGTGGGCATGAACATCGACTCGGCCAAACTCGACGGCAGTGCCATCAGCAAGTACACCCAGGTGGCGCATGATCAGGGCGGCACTGTCGATTTCTTCCTCAATATCATCCCCAGTACCTTCATCGACGCTTTTGCCAAGGGCTCGATGCTGCAGGTCATTCTGCTGTCGGTGCTGATGGGCGTGGCGCTGGTGCAGATGGGGCCGGTCAGCAAACCGCTGATCAACATCATCGACCTGCTGCTGCAGGGGCTGTTCAAGATCGTCGCGATGGTCATGCGCCTGGCGCCCATCGGTGCCGGCGCAGGCATGGCCTTTACCATCGGCAAGTACGGCATTGGCACCTTGTTGTCGCTGGGACAGTTGCTGATCGCGCTGTACCTCACCACCCTGGTGTTCATCGTGGTGATCCTCGGCACAGTGGCGCGCTGGTCCGGCCTGCCGTTGATGCAGTTCCTGCGTTACTTCAAGGATGAAATCCTGATCGTGCTGGGCACCTGTTCCACCGAATCGGTGCTGCCGCGCATGATGGCCAAGCTGGAAAAGCTCGGCTGCGAGAAATCCGTGGTCGGCATGGTGCTGCCCACCGGCTTTACCTTCAATGCCGACGGTACCTGCATCTACCTGACCATGGCGGCGATTTTCGTGGCCCAGGCCACCAACACACCGCTGACCTTCATGGACCAGTGTGTGCTGCTGGGCGTGTTGCTGCTGACCTCCAAGGGCTCGGCCGGGGTGGCCGGTGCCGGTTTTGTCACGCTTGCCGCCACCTTGACCACCATCCACACCATCCCGTTGGTGGGCCTGGTGTTGCTGCTGGGCATCGACCGCTTTCTCAACGAGGCGCGCGCGGTGACCAACCTGATCGGCAACGGCATCGGTACCATCGCGATTGCCAAGTGGGACAACGCCTTCGACCTCAAGCAGGCCCAGCGTGAAATCGCAGCGCTGGATCACGCGCCGGTCGTGCCTGCGTCGGCGTCGGCACCGCCATCGGGTATCGAGAAGGGATGATGGCCGTCAGATAACGACGCAAATAGAGACGTTGCGCAAGACAGCGCCTCTTTGTGGGAGGCAGCAACTAGCGATGGCTATGGGACAGGCGCAGCAGGTGTGTGGGCCTTGTTGACGTCATCGCCGGCAGAGCCGCCTCCCACAGGATTGATGTTGTTCTGGATCTCGGGCCTGACACCAGACGGTGGGAGGCAGCTCTGCTGGCGATGGCTGCGTGACAGACGCAGCAGATGTATAGGCCTTGTTGGCCTCATCGCCGGATCGCCGCCCGCAGCAAGCCGCCTCCCACAGGATTGATGTCGCCTAAGGTCTCGTGCCTGGCACCGGACTGTGGGAGGCAGCTCTGCTGGCGAAAGCGGCAGTCAATCAGGCACATTTTTAGCGCCTGTCCCAGCCATGTCGCGCGCAGAGCGGGGCGCCGACCGGCCCCTTCCACAGGTCATGTATTGGAAGGCTTGACCGGCGCCGTCAGGGCCTCCCGCACCCGATGCCCGCGCAACATCAGCACCACCAAGGCGCCGACCGTGGCCAGCGCCATGTCTTTCTGGGCATCCCAGACGTCACCTTGCGCGCCGATAAACGAGGTCCCGGCGCCGAGCAGGTCGCCGCCGACCCATTCCATCAGCTCATACAACAGGGAGGTGGCCAGCACCAGCGACCAGGCCAGCAGTGAGGCCCAGGCCCCTTGCAGGGCGCACTGGCGAACAAGGATTTCACGACAAGGCAAGGCCATCAGCACCCCGAAGGCCAGGTGCACGAAACGGTCGTATTGATTGCGCTCCCATTGCAACAGGTCATTGAGCCGTATACCTGTGAGCTGGGCCAGCCCGGCGTCATAGGGCACCCGTGGGTAGGTGAAATGGGTGCCCACTTCGTGCAGGCAACAAAACAGCAACACCTGAGCCCAGGAACGCGGCGACCAGTAGAACCGCTGGCGAGCCCGCCATACCGCCACGGCGCCGATCAAGATCAGGCCATTTTCCATCAGCCAGGTCTGGCGGTCGAACGGCGCCCACGCGCAGAGCATGAACACGCCGAGAAAACCGCCCTGCATCCAGCGTACGGTGGATAAACCCTGACTCATGGATCACCTGCTGCTGACCGTGAAAAACCTTGCCTCAAGACCGCGCCAGTGGCTCTGGCACGCGCTTATGGGCTAGACGGCAGCGGCTTTGGCAAAGTTCAACCTGTTGCAGTATGCGCAGCGAGGTCAACTGATCTCGAACAGCCCGTCAATGCATTTCAGGGCTTTCTTGCCGTCGGCCGCATACAGGTCCAACAGCGCAGGTTGATCGCTGAGACGGTGCAGATTGAAGTGGTTATAGAACGCCTGCCCCAGCCGCTGCGCCTTGAAAGCACCGGCCTCCCAGTGCGCCATGAACACGTCGACGGCCTCGCGCTCGATGTGCGGTTTTACAGGTCGGTTCATACAGCCATTGCACCTTGTCGGGCCGGAACGTTTGCCGGGTGATTTGTGTAGCGCTTGGTTTACACTTGGCGCTTCTCGCCACTGAGACAGGCGACTACCCTGGTAGTTGTCGGCGAAGAGCAATCGCTTGCACGCCGACACGCCATAGCGTCCTGGTTGCAACAACCCACGTCTGCCTCACGCTTTTCCGGTCGCGCAGCCACCGGTACAGAACAACCCTTTCGGCGGTGCATATCTTTGAAGGCTCATTCCTTTTTGTCAGGCGGCGGCGAGATGGCGGCCCTTATCCAGCACAAGGATTGGGCGGCAACGCCATTGGGACCTATCGATCAATGGCCCCAGAGCCTGCGCACCACGGTCAGCCTGTGCCTGGCGTCGAACTTTCCGATCAATATCATCTGGGGCCCGGAAAACACCCAGATCTACAACGACGGTTACAAAGTCGTGTGTGGTGAGGCGCATCCGCGTGCACTGGGCGAGGGCTACCACATCACTTGGGCGAGCGCCTGGCCGGCGATTGGCGAACCTTTCGAGCGGGCTCTGGCCGGGCACACCAGTTTTCTTGAAAACCAGCGCATGTTCCTGGCCCGCAACGGCTACCTGGAAGAAACCTTCTTTACTTTCTCGACCTCACCCATCCGCGATGAAAGCGGCGGGATCGGCGGGCTGTTTCACCCGGTGACCGAAACCACCACCACGATCCTGGCCGAGCGGCGCACGCGCGCCTTGCGCGATTTGACCGCCCGGCTGGGCGGCGCTGCCGACATCCCGGCGCTGATCGAGTTGACCGTCGAGACGCTGGCGGACTTTGCGTTCGATATTCCTTTTCTGCTGTTCTACGAACATGAGCCACAGACGCAGGGGTTTCGACTGGTGCGCCACAGCGGCGTGGCCGCCGATTGCCCGGCCATCGCCCGTCGGGTCGACGCGCACAGCCAGCATCCCTGGCCGTTAAGTGCCGCGTTGGCGCACAAGGGCTCATTGCAGGTCAATGACATTGCCACGCTGTTCGCCGAGACGAATTGTGGTCCATATCCGGAGCCGCCCGCTGCCGCGTTCGTGCTTGCGGTGATCCCGAGCGGCGACGCAGGCGCCTCGTTGATGATCGTGGCGGGTGCTTCGCCGCGATTGCCACTGAACGATGTCTACCGCGGCTTTTACGAATTGCTGGGGGCGGCGGTGTCGGCGGCCATGGCCACGGTCCTGGTCCGGACGCAGGAGCGCGAGCGCGCCGAAGCGCTGGCGGCGATCGACCAGGCCAAGACGCTCTTTTTTACCAATATCAGCCACGAATTTCGTACACCTTTGACCCTGATGCTCGGCCCTCTGGAGCAATCGCTGGCGCTGGCCGAGCAATTGCCGACAGACGAAGTCGAGCGGGTGCGGCTGGCTTATCGCAATGGCCAGCGGTTGCTGAAGCTGGTCAATTCGCTGCTGGAGTTCTCGCGCATCGAGGCGGGTCGGGCGCAGGCGCGTTACGTACCGGTGGACCTGGTGACCCTGACCACCGACCTGGCCTCCAGTTTTCGCTCGGCCTGCGAGCGTGCCGGCCTTGAGCTGATCATCGAAACCACGCCCTTGCCCGACACCGCCTGGGTGGATAGGGACATGTGGGAAAAGATAATCCTCAACCTGGTCTCCAATGCCTTCAAGTTCACGATGGCCGGGCATATCCGCATTACGGTGAGCGCGAGCGAGGATGGCCGGCAGGCACGGGTGGCCGTCGAGGACACCGGGGTCGGCATCGCCGCCCGCGAACTGCCCCGGCTGTTCGAGCGTTTTCATCGGGTCGAGGGCGTCAAGGGCCGCTCGTTCGAAGGCTCGGGCATCGGCCTGGCCATGGTGCAGGAGCTGGTCCGCCTGCATCAGGGCACCCTTGAGGTCAGCAGTGAGGTCGGGCATGGCAGTACCTTTGTCGTCAGCCTGCCGTTGGGCCGGGCCCTGGCGCCGGTCAGCGTCCAGGGCGCCGAGGTCTTTCCGGCCTCGACCGCTGCGGTGGCCGAGGCGTTTGTGGAGGAGGCGCTCAGTTGGCTGCCCGAGACGGTGACAAGCGAGGCTGACAGTGAAGCATTGCCGGGCGTTGCTCGAGGACGGGTCTTGCTCGCCGATGACAATGCCGACATGCGCGCCTATATCACCCGCCTGCTGCGTGCTCAAGGATTGACGGTTGAAACCGCGATGGACGGTGAAATGGCGTTGGCCGCTGCCCGGCGGCGTAAACCCGACCTGATTCTGACGGATGTGATGATGCCGGCGCTGGACGGTTTCGGCCTGCTGCGTGCCGTGCGCGAAGACCCGGCACTGCAGACTGTCCCGGTCGTGCTGCTGTCGGCGCGTGCCGGTGAAGAGGCCCGTGTCGAAGGCCTGTCGGCCGGTGCCGATGACTACCTGATCAAACCGTTTTCGGCCCGCGAACTGCTGTCCCGGGTCACCTCGCACCTGGAACGTGCCCGCGACAGGCGCATTGCCACGCTGCGCGACAGCGAGGCCCGCCTGCGCCTGGCGGTCGAGGCCGGGCAGATCGGCGAGTGGGAGCTGGAGGTCGAAACCGACACCTCTGTGCGTGCCTTGCGCCATGACCAGATATTGGGCTACGAAAAGCCGGTGGCGCAGTGGGGCTTCCAGACGTTTCTCGAGCATGTGCTGCCCGAAGACCGGGACGCGGTAGAGGCGTCCTATCGGCAGGCCAATGCCCAAGGCACAGGATGGAATATCCAGTGCCGGATCCGGCGGGCCAATGACCAGGCCATTCGCTGGGTCCTGATCCGCAGCACGCCGTTGACCAACAAGCAGGGCCAGGCCGTCAGGATCTTCGGTCTGTTGCAAGACATCACCGAGCAGAAACAGCTGGAAATAGGCCTGCAGGAACTCAATGACACCCTGGAGCGACGTATTGCCGAGGCGATTGAAGAGCGCAGCAAGGCCGAGGAGCACCTGCGCCAGGCACAAAAGCTCGAAGCGCTCGGACAACTGACCGGCGGGGTCGCCCATGACTTCAATAACCTGCTGACCGTGATCCGTTCCTCGGTCGACCTGCTGGCACGGCCGAACCTGTCCGATGAGCGACGCGTGCGCTATGTGACAGCCATTTCCGAGACCGTGAACCGGGCGGCGCGACTGACTGCCCAGTTGCTGGCATTCGCCCGGCGCCAATCGCTCAAGCCTGAGCCATTCAATGTTGGTCAGGCCATCACCGCGCTGGTCGCGATGCTCGACACCCTGACCGATTCACGCATCCAGATCACCACGGTGCTGCACGGCCAACCCTGCTATGTGAACGCCGACCCCGGCCAGTTCGACACAGCAATGGTCAACATGGCCATGAACGCCCGCGATGCCATGTGCGGAGAAGGGCGCCTGAGCCTGAGTGTGTACCCGGTCGATGAAATTCCGGCGGTGCGTGCGCACCCGGCGGTGCCTGGCGAGTTCATCGCCATTGCCGTGACCGACACCGGGGCCGGCATTGCGCCTGAGCACCTGGAGCGCATCTTCGAGCCTTTTTTCACCACCAAGGGCGTCGGCATGGGCACCGGCCTGGGCCTGAGCCAGGTGTTTGGCTTTGCCAAGCAATCCGGGGGCGAAGTGCGCGTGATCACCGAGGTGGGCCGGGGCTCGACCCTGACCCTGTACCTGGCGCGCGTTGCAGGCGCATCTTTGGTACGTGACGCTGAGCCGGCCCCCTTGCCGGAAGGCCACGGTACACGCGTGCTGGTGGTCGAAGACAATGCCGATGTGGGCGCTTTTACCGTGCAAACCCTGACCGAGCTGGGTTACCAGACACGCTGGGCGCTCAACGCCGAAGAGGCGCTGCAGGCCTTGCAAGCGGCGGGCGGCGGTTTTGACGTGGTGTTCTCGGACGTAATGATGCCGGGCCTGGATGGGGTCGAGCTGGCCAGGGAGATCCGCCGCCGTCATGCCGGCCTTCCGGTTGTGCTTACCAGTGGCTATAGCCACGTCATTGCCCGGCACGGCACCCACGGCTTTGAACTGCTGCACAAGCCGTATTCCATCGACCAGCTGTCGCACGTACTGCGCAAGGCCATTGTGCAGGGCGTGCGCTTCTCCTAAAAAATAACTCGTTGATTTTATTGGCTATTAGATTAAACCCCGTAGGAGCGCGCTTGCCCGCGACCGGCTGCGTTAGCAGTCGTAAATTTGCAGCGTTTCCGAGATTTTGCGAGCGCTACGCACTCGGTCGCGGGCAAGCGCNTGCGTTAGCAGTCGTAAATTTGCAGCGTTTCCGAGATTTTGCGAGCGCTACGCACTCGGTCGCGGGCAAGCGCGCTCCTACACCACCTCATGTTTGCTGCGCGACAGTGCTCTGCGTCCGGCCAGGCCGATCATGACCTGTCGGCTTGCTGTGCGGGCGCCTGCGCCAGTGTTTCAACCGGCACCAGCCCGCCATCCCGGGCCAGGTGGTAGCGCTGCAGGTCAGCGGCCAGGACCAGCCGGCCGTTGTAGTGCGCCGCCGCTTCCTGGCGGACATCGTCGATGCTCGGGCGGCGTTGCGGGTTGTCCTGGAAGCGCGCACTGAAATGCGTCAGCACCAGGTTGGGCACGCCGGCGGTCTCGGCAAACTTCGCCACGGCCGCTGCGGTGCTGTGACCGTAGGTGCTCTGGGCGCGGGCGAGCACCGATTGGGTGAAAGTGGCTTCGTGCACCAGCACATCGGCGCCTTGGGCCGCGTCAGCCAGCAACCCGGGTTGGTCGTTGTCGCCACAGACGATGATGCGCCGCCCAGGCAGGCCGGCCAGCAGGTAGTCGGCCGGGTCGATCAGGCGCCCGTCATGTTCGACGCTATGCTGGCGCGCCAACCGGCCCCACAGTGGCCCACGAGGAATGCCGGCCGCCAGCAGGCGCTCGGTGTCCAGGCGCGGCTCGGTGTCGGCTTCGGTGAACACATAGCCGTGGCACGGCACGCGGTGCGACAGTTCGACGGTGCCCACTTCAAGGGTGCCGCTGCGCCAGGGGCCGAGGGTTTCGACAGCATGCAGGCGCAGCTCGAACGGCAGGTGGCTTTCGCTCACTGCCAGGCTCTGGCGTACCCAGCCGTGCAGGGCGGCCGGCAAAATCAGGTCCAGCGGCTCGGTACGCCCGGACATCCCGGCACTGGCCAGCAGGCCGGGCAGGCCGAAGCAGTGATCGCCGTGCACATGGGTGATGAAAATGCCGCGCAGGTCACGCACGGACAAGGGGCTATGCAACAGTTGATGCTGGGTGCCTTCGCCGCAGTCGACGAGGTGCCAGGCTTTGCCGGACGCCTCGATAATGGCGGTGGCGCTGACATTGCGGTTCTTGGTCGGTGCTCCGGCGGAGGTACCCAGAAAAAGCAGATCCATGCTGAAGGTCTCGCAGGCAAAAGCGCAGTGTGCCAGCCACCGGTGACCGGGTCACGCCACCTGTTCAAGCCAGTCGTTGAGGTTGTAGTAGTTGCTGATGCGCGCGACCTTGCCGTTGACCACATAGAAGAAGGCACCGGCCGGCAATATGTACGTCTGCCCGTTGGCCGGTGGCAGGCCCTCGTCGTCGGCCAGGTACTGGCCATGCACGACAAACTCGGCGGCTGCCCGCAGGCCGTCCGGGGTCTGCATGACCACGATATCGCTCAGTTGCTCGCGGTAGCTGCGGTTCATCTTGATCATGAACGCGGCAAAAGCGGCCTTGCCGATCTGCCGTTCGCCCTGGTTGATGTCATGCACCACATCCTCGGACAGCAGTTCGAGAAAGGCCGGCATGTCGCCGGCGTTGAAGGCGGCGTAGTAGGCCTGGATCAGTTCGGTGGTGGTCATGAACAGGTTCCTGTGAGGGGGCATTGACGAAACGGGCTGCGCGCATGATAAGTTCGGCGCCGGTCGCTGGCCTGTCTGCCAGCGTCACTTGTTTGCTGGCGAGCGTATCCCATGCACATTCAATTGCTCAAGGGCGCGCAGATCGAGCCCTTTATCGACGCGCTGGCGCACCTGCGCATCACGGTATTTCGCGAGTTCCCGTACCTGTACGACGGCACCCTGGCCTACGAGGCCGAGTACCTGTCGACCTACCTGCGCAGCCCGGACGGCCTGTGTGTGCTGGTGCACGATGACGCAGGCGAAGTGGTCGGCGCCAGCACCGGGCTGCCGTTGGCGGATGAGGCCGAGGCGTTCCGGCGCCCGTTCGGGCAGGCCGGCCTCGACCCGCAGCGGGTGTTCTACTGCGCCGAATCGGTGGTGTTGCCGGCCTGGCGTGGCCGTGGCCTGGGCGTGCGCTTTTTCGACGCCCGCGAGGCCCATGCCCGGGCGCTGGAGCGTTTCGACCTGTGTGCCTTCTGCGCCGTGCAGCGCCCTGTTGATCATCCGCGCCGCCCGGCCGGCTACCAGCCGCTGGATGCCTTCTGGGCTCGTCGCGGTTACCGCCATCACCCCGAACTGCACACCGAGTATCACTGGCGCGACCTGGATGAAACCTGTGAGTCGGCCAAACCCATGTCGTTCTGGCTCAAGGAACTTGCCCAATGATCACCGTCGCCGCGTGCCAGTACCACATCGACCTGCTGGAAACCTGGGACGCCTACGCCGCTCATCTCACCGGTCTGTGCGAGCAGGCCGCTGCACAGGGCGCGCAGTTGCTGCTGTTGCCCGAATACGCAGGCCTGGTACTGACCGGCCAGTTGCCGGCTGCCGAGCGCAGCGACCTGCAGGCCTCGATTGCCGGTATCCAGCGGTTGCTGCCGCGCTGGCTGGAGCTGTGCCAAGGCCTGGCCAGGCGCCTGAACATTCACCTGCAACCAGGCAGCGTGGCGGTGCTGGACGACGACGGCCAGTACCGCAATCGCGCCTGGCTGTTCGGGCCGGACGGTTGCCTGGGCCGCCAGGACAAACTGACCATGACCCGTTTCGAACGTGAGCAATGGAACATCGTGCCCGGCCAGGGGCTGCGGGTCTTCGACACGCCCTTGGGCAAGCTGGGCATCCTGATCTGCTACGACAATGAGTTTCCAATGCTGGCACGGCGGCTGGCCGAAGGCGGGGCCGACCTGATCCTGGCACCCAGCTGCACCGACACCGAGGCCGGTTTCTACCGCGTACGCATCGGCGCCCAGGCCCGCGCCCTGGAAAACCAGATCGCGGTCCTGCAATCGCCCACCGTGGGCCTGGCGCCCTGGTCGCCGGCGCTGGATGAAAACATCGGCCGTGCAGCGTTGTACGTGCCTTCCGATTACGGCATGCCGGCCACTGGTGTGATGGCCGAAAGTGACACGCTATGCCCGGCGGCCAGCCAATGGTTGATCACCACGCTGGACCTGGAAGAAGTGCGCCGCCTGCGCGAGCAGGGCCAGGTGTTGACGCGCCGGGACTGGCCGCAACAATTCGAGTGTCAGCTTATCGAGGCCTGACTGAGCAGGGCCAATGTCCTGGGGTCGGGTTCGCCCTGGTAGAACTGACGCAAGGCCTGCTCGAACACCGCAGGCGCCGGCGCGACATGGGCGAACAGGGTCAGGCAGGAGCGAAACTTCAGGTCATCGGGAGAGCCCAGGATGTGCAGGGCGCTTTTATCGGTGTGCTGCAGCATGGCCTCGACCGCCTGCACAAGCCTGGAGCCGAGCCGTTCATGGGCCAGGTAAGCCCGGGCTTGCGCGCCGTCGGCCAGGCCGAAGTGCTCGGCTGTCGAGCTACGGCCCAAGCCCTTGAGTTGCGGGAACACGAACCAGATCCAGTGGCTCGTCTTGCGCCCGGCGTGCAGCTCGCTCATGACCTGATCGAAGACCGGATCCTGAGCGTCGACGAAGCGTTGCAGGCTGTCAGTGGCGGGCATGGAAACACCTCCTGAGATTCAAAAAACACTGTTGGAGCGACCAGCGGTCGCGAAAGGGCCGATACATTCGACATTCAGCGCCTGAGCCTCTGCATCCGCGACCGGTGGTCGCTCCCACGGGTTCTGTATTGGCGCTCTATTTCGCGCACGACACAGGTCTTGTAGGCGCGACCAACGGTCGCGAATGCGGCAAACCCGATCCCATAGATCCGGATCATGGAGGCACTTTCGCGACCGGGTAGTCGCTCCCACACGTTATCTGCCTGTACGTCAGGTCCTACCGTTCGATCTGCCGGTTCCAGCGTGCGTTCCATTCCGGACGCAGTTTGTTGACTTCATCCCAGTTGATGGTCACCGCGGTCTTCAGGTAGGTCTGCATGGCCTCGACCTGGCCACGGGTCTTGTCGGTGGTCGGGGTGGTGGGGTTGGACGGGATCTGGTCGCCCAGCTCCAGCGCCGGCGACTGCGCTTCTGGGCTCAGCAGGAACTGCGCCAGTTTCTGCGCCAGTTCCGGCTGGTCATTGTTGGCCACCACGCATTCGGCCTGGTTGAGCACCACGGCGCCCTCCTTGGGCGCGGCGTATTCCACCGGGATGCCCTTGAGCTTGAGCGCGGTCACCTGCGTCGGGGTCAGCGGAAAGAGGGCAGCTTCGTCGGTCTGGACCATTTCCGACAGCTTGGCCGAATTGGGAATGTACTCCAGCACGTTCGGGCCGACCTGCTTGGGCCAGGCGGTAAAGCCCGGGTCGACGTTGGTCTCGTCGCCACCCTGCAGGCGGTTGTACATCAGAAAACCGTGCAGGCCGAAGGTCGAGGACGCCAGCGACTGGAACACCACCTTGTTCTTGAAGCGCGCATCACTCAGGTCGCTCCAGGACGTCGGCGCCGCCCAGCCTTTTTCCTTGAACATACGGCTGTTGTAGGCCAGCCCCGTGACCCCCAGGCTCACGGCGGCGGCCTTGTCCTTGATCAGCGCCTTCTCCGGCAACTGCGCCAGGGTCGGGTTGGGCGTCAGGGTGCTGCACAGGTTCATGCCGATGGCGCGGTACATGATGCCATCGTCGAGCACCATCACATGGATGGCCGGCTTGTTCGGCGTGGCCTGCACCTTGGCCAGGATATCGGCCGAGGTGCCCGGCACGATCACCACCTTGACGCCGTTGGCTTTCTCGAAGGCGGGCAGAATGTTGTCAGTGAACAACCGCTCCATGGTGCCGCCGTTCATGCCCAGGTACAGGGTGGGCTCGGCCATGGCCACGGCGGGCAGGCAGCAGAACAGAGCGAGCAGACGATGCTTGTGCGTCATGACAGGTGTTCCTTCTGGGTGGGAATCGTGTGAAAACGACCAATGGAAAAGGCGGCCAGGCTGTGCCGTGGCGCACCGAGCAGAATGCATTGCGCCAGGGCCTCACCGGCCGCCGGGCCGATCTGGAAGCCGGCGCCGGCAAAGCCGAAGCCGTGCAGCAGGCCGGGTTGGGTCAGGCTGGGGCCGATCACCGGTTCGTCATCGGGCAGGTAGCCCTCGGTGCCGCTCCAGGTCCGGATGGCCTGGGCGCCGGTCAGGGCCGGGTACAGTTCGGTGGCGTTGCGCAGGATGTCCAGCACGGCGGCTTGACCGGCACGCGCAGTGGTGGGCCCCAGGGCAAAGCCGCGTCCGCCGCCCAGCACACAATTGCCGCGGCTGACCTGGCGGGCATAGATGCCACCGCCCTCGACCCCGGTGCTGGCAGTCATGAACAGGGGCAGGGGTTCGGTCACCAGCATGGCCGGGTGCGCGGCGGTCAGCGGCACCGGCTCACCGAAACGCTCGGCCAGTTGCGCCGACCAGGCACCGGCACAGTTCAGCAGCCAGGGTGCGCGCAACGTCAGGCCATTGCTGCATGGCACGGTAAAGCGCTGGCCATCGTGCGTCACTTCCAGCACCTGGCATTGTTCAAACACCTGCGCGCCGCTGCGCTGCGCCGCCTGGGCGAAGGCCGGCGACACCAGGCGCGGATTGGCATGGCCGTCCTCGGGGCAGTACGAGGCGCCGACGGCAATATCGCCGACCCAGGCAAAGCGCTCGCGCAGGGCGCGCCGGTCCAGCAGTTGCAGGTTCAGGCCATAATCCCGGGTCTGGCGCTCATAGGCCTGCAAGGCGGCAAAGTCCGCGTCGCTGCGGGCCAGCTTCAAGTGCCCGGAGCGGGTGTATTCGCCGTCCACGCCGATCCAGTCGCGCAACTGGCCCCAGATGGCATGGGCGCGGGTCGACAGCGGCAGTTGCACCAGGGTCCGGCCCTGGCGGCGCACGCCGCCGTAATTCACGCCGCTGGAATGCGAGCCGCAGAAGTCCCGCTCGACCAGCGCCACGCGCTGGCCACCGCGTGCCAGATTCAGCGCCGCGCTGCTGCCGACGATGCCGCCGCCGACCACTACGACGTCCACTTCGATGAGGCTCATGGGGCGATCTCCAGGCCAAAGGGCAGCGGCTTGACCGGCGCCTGGCCGCGCAAGCGCCCGACCTGATCGACCGGCCGGCCGCTTTCACAGGCAATCAGTTCCATGGCGGCGGCGCCGCAGACCCGGCCCTGGCAGCGGCCCATGCCGACCCGGCAGATGGCCTTGACCCGGTTGATCTCCCAGTGCCCGGCGCGCACGGTGTCGCGGATGTCCCCAGCCGTCACTTGCTCACAGCGGCACACGGTCAGGTCATCTGGTGCCTGCCGGGCCCAGTCTTGCGGGAACGGAAAAGCCTGTTCCAGGCCGTGGCGAAAGCGCTGCAACCGGGCCAGGCGCTTTTGCAGCTGCGCGCTGCGCACGGTGTCGATGGGCAGGCCTTGATCGGCCAGCAGTGTCAGCGCCGCCAGTTCGCCGGTCATTTCCGCGCCATCGGCCCCGAGGATACCGGCGCCGTCGCCGGCCAGGTACACGCCTTCGCGGCTGGCGCGACCCAGCGCGTCACGTTCGGGCAGCCAGGCGCGATTGAGCGGGCTCCAGGCGAAGGTGCAGCCGAGCAGGTCGGCCAGTTGCGTTTCGCAGCGCAAGGCATGGGCGAAGGCCAGCGCGTCGCAGGCCAGTGTCTGTACCTGGCCGGCTTTGCTCCAGCGCACCGCGCTGACCCGCTGCTGGCCTTCGACGCCCAGCAAGGTGACGCCCTGATGCACCGCGATGCCGTGGGCGGTGAGCCAGGCGCGGTAATAAAGGCCCTTGGCGAAGGTGCCAGGTTGCCAGAGCAAACCGGGCAGGGCGCGCACCTGGGCGCTGAATGGCGAGGTGTCGAGCACGGCACACACGGTGGCACCGGCCTTGGCGTATTGGTACGCCACCAGGTACAGCAATGGCCCGCTGCCAGCCAGCACCACGCGCTCGCCAATGGCACAGCCCTGGAATTTCAGCGCAATCTGCGCCGCGCCCAGGGTATAGACGCCGGGCAGGGTCCAGCCCGGAATCGGCAGCACTCGGTCAGTGGCGCCGGTGGCGACGATGAGGCGTTGGTAGTCAAGCTGGCCGGCCTGGGAGCCCTGGTGCAGGGTGTCCAGAGTCTGGTGCTCGGCGTTCCACACCAGCGTGTCGGGGCGGTAGTCGATATGAGGGCGCAACTGCTCCAGCGTGCCATGCAGCGCCTGGGCCTTGCCAGCCTCCAGGCCATACAAGACCCTGGCGCTGCGGCGAAAGTTGGCCGGTTGCTGGCGGTAAATCTGCCCGCCGCCACGGCTGGCTTCATCCAGCAGCACCGGGCGCACGCCATGGGCCACCAGGGTCTGCGCCGCACGGATACCGGCAGGACCGGCACCGATGATGACGGTCTGGCTCATAGGCACCGCCCCGGATCACGGGTCACGCACAGGTCCGGTTCGACAAAGGTCGAGCAGGCGCGCACGCGGCGGCCGTCGGCCAGGCGCACCCAGCAGTCCTGGCAGGCGCCCATCAGGCAGAAGCCGGCGCGGGGTTCGGCATTGAAATCGCTGCCGCGCAGGTGTTGATCGCAGGTCAGGATGGCGGTCAGCAGCGTGTCGCCGGCCAGGGCCTGGGCGGGCTGGCCGTCGAGCACAAAGGTCACCGGTTGCCGGTCGTGCTCGGCCAGGCGTTTGAACAAGGGCGCACGGTTCATTGTTTGCCCACCAAGACCCGGTCCAGGCCGTAGACACGGTCCAGGGCAATCATGGTCAGCGCCGTGACCCCGATCACCAGCGCCGACACCGCCGCCATCATCGGGTCGATGGATTCGGTGGCGTACACGTACATGCGCACCGGCAGGGTCTGGGTGGCTGGCGAGGTGATAAAGATCGACAGCGTGACTTCGTCGAAGCTGTTGATGAACGCCAGCAGCCAGCCACCGGCGACCCCCGGTAGGATCATCGGCAGGGTGATCCTGCAGAACATCGTCACGCGACCCGCTCCCAGGCTTTGCGCGGCCTGTTCGGCGCTGCGGTCAATACCGATGGCGGCGGCCAGCACCAGGCGCAGCACATAAGGCGTAATGACCACCACGTGGGCCAGCACCAGCCAGGTGAAGCTGCCGTTGACACCCAGCAGGGCGAACAGGCGCAGCATCGCCACCCCCAGCACCAGGTGCGGAATGATGATCGGCGACAGCAACAGGCCGTTGAGAAAACCCTGGCCGGGGAAGCTGTAGCGGGTCAGGGCCAGCCCCGCCGGCACGGCGATCAGGGTGGCCAGCGTTGCTGAAAGCGCGGCCAGTTGCAGGCTGTTATAGAACGCATCGAGAAAGTCAGCGCGCTCGAACACCGCCGCGAACCAGCGCAGCGACAAGCCGGAGGTCGGCAGGCTCAAGGTGTTTTCCGGGGTGAAGGCCACCAGGCACACCACCGCCAGGGGCGCGAGCATGAACAGCATCACCAGGGCATGAAAGGACAGGGCCAGCGGGCCGTTACGGGTCATGGCTCAGACTCCAAGGGTGCGTTTGTAGCGGCGTTCGACCAGCCGGTTCCAGCTGAGCATCACCAGCAGGTTGATCAGCAGCAGGGCCACGGCGATGGTGGCGCCCATGGGCCAGTTCAGCTCGGCCAGGTACTGGTCGTAGATCATGGTGGCGACCATTTTCAGGCGCCGTCCGCCCAACAGGCCGGGAATGGCAAAGGAGCTGGCCGCCAGGCCGAAGACGATCAGCGTGCCGGACAAGACGCCGGGCATGATCTGTGGCAGCACGATGCGACGAAACACCGTCCACTGGCTGGCCCCCAGCGACAGGGCCGCCTGTTCGCCGGCCGGGTCGAGTTTTTGCAGCGAGGTCCACACCGGAATGATCATGAACGGCAGCATCACGTGGACCAGGCCGATGATCACCGCAAACGGGGTGTACAGCAGTTTCACCGGTTGCCCGCCCAGGGCGGTGATGCCCTGGTTGATCAGGCCGTCGGCGCCCAGCAGCAGGCTCCAGCCGAAGGCGCGCACCACCACCGAGATCAGCAGCGGGGTGAGGATCAGGATCAGGAAGATCGAACGCCACGGCGCGCCCATGCGGCTGAGGATCATGGCCTCGGGAATGCCGATCAGCACGCACAGCAGGGTCACCAGCGCGCTGATCCAGAAGGTGCGAAAGAAAATTTCGTAGTAGTAGCTGTCGGTCAGCAGGTTCAGGTAATGGCCGAAGGTGTATTCGCCGGTCTTGATGCCGGTGGCGTAGTCGAAGGCGTTGAACGACAGCACCACGGTCAGGCCCAGCGGCAGCACCAGCAGGATCAGAAACAGCAGCATGGCCGGGCTGCTCAGGCCGTAGCCCCAGACGCTGTTGCGCGGTCTTGTGTCGCTCATGCCGCCACCTCACTGGCGTCAAGTACGCGCAGCAACGCGTCGTCCCAGTCCAGGCTCACGGCATGACCTTCAGGCAGCGGTGCGCTGCCGTCATTGGCGCGCACCACGGCGACTTCGCCCAAGGCGGTGTCGATGCGGTACAGCCATTGGCTGCCCAGAAAGTAGCGGCAGTTGACGGTGCCTTGCAGCCTGCCGCTGCCGGCCGCCACCAGGGTGATCTTTTCCGGGCGCAGGCTCAGGGTCAACGGCCCTTCGGCGGCCACCTGCACGCTGCCGTCGGCGGCGCGAATGCCGTGGAGGCGGTTGGCCTTGCCGACAAAGTCGGAGATGAACGGCGTGCGCGGGTGTTCGTAAAGACGGTAGGGGTCGTCGACCTGGGTGATGCGCCCGGCTTGCATGACCACCACGCGGTCGCTGATCGACAGCGCCTCGGCCTGGTCGTGGGTGACCATCAGGGTGGTGATGCCCACTTCGTGCTGGATGCGGCGGATCTCGAACTGCATCTCTTCACGCAGGTGCGCGTCCAGGTTCGACAGCGGCTCATCGAGCAGCAGCACCGGCGGTTCGATCACCAGCGCCCGGGCCAGGGCCACACGCTGGCGCTGGCCACCGGACAACTCGCGCGGATAGCGTTCGGCGTGCGGGGTCAGGCGCACCAGGGCCAGGGCGCGGTCGACCCGCTGGCCGATCTCGGCACGCGGCACCTTGCGCATCTGCAGGCCGAAGGCGACGTTGTCGCGCACACTCATGTGGGGAAACAGCGCGTAGCTCTGGAACACCACCCCCAAGCCACGGCTGGCCGGCTTGGCATGGGTGATGTCGCGGCCGTCGAGCACGATGGTGCCGCTGGTGACTTCGATGAAGCCGGCAATCATCTGCAAGGTGGTGGTCTTGCCGCAGCCTGAAGGCCCGAGCAGGGAGACAAATTCGCCTTTTTCGATCGCCAGGCTGGAGCTGGCCACCGCCTCCATGGCGCCGTAGCGCTTGCAGAGTTTGTCGATCAACAAAAAAGTCATGGCTGTGCTCCAACGTCAACACCGCCGGCAAGACCGGCAGTTTTCAGGGGGGCAGGCGCCAACGGCGAAAAGCAATGCTAGACGGACGTTGGCGCTCGCTTCGATGGCGGCGGCCGATGTTGTGGTATCGCCCTATGGACCCGAGAGTAGGGCAAAGCTTAGGATGGCGACAAGGCAGTAATTTCACTGAGCGGTAGCTATTTTGAAATTATTCCACTGAATGAAATTTTTGGAGGTTTAAAGCGAAATGGATTCCATTGAGCGAAATAGTGAGCCCAGAGAAACCGGTGTCAGTGCAGTGTCGCGGCTGTTTGCCGTGCTGCGCGCCCTGGGCGATTGCAGTGACGAGGGGGAGCGGGTCAGCCAATTGGCGCTGCGAGTAGGCCTGGCACAACCGACCACCCACCGTCTGCTGCGCAGCCTGGTCGAGGAAGGCATGGTCGATCAGTGTGCAACCAGCAAGCGTTACCGCCTGAGCCTGGATTTCTTTGCCCTGGCGGCCAAGGCTGGCCAGGCCGGCAACTTGCGCGATGTGGTGCGTCCCAGCCTGCTGCGGCTGTCGGCTTCGCTGGGCGATTCGCTGTTTCTGCTGGCGCGTTCGGGGTTTGATGCGGTGTGCCTGGACCGCAGTGAGGGGCCGTACCCGATCCGTACCTTCACTGGCGACATTGGCGGGCGCGTGGCGTTGGGCGTGGGCCAGGGCAGCCTGGCGATCCTGGCGTTCCTGCCGGAGCTGGAGCGCGACGAGGTGATCCGCTACAACCTGCCGCGGCTCAAGGAGGTTCATCATTACGACGAAGTGCTGCTGCGTGCCGAAATCGACAACGTGCGCAGCCTGGGTTATGCCGGGCGCAACACCGGTGTGCTCGACGGCATGGCCGGGCTGGCGGTACCGATCCTGGACCGCAACGGCCATGCTGTCGCCGCCCTGAGCGTGGCAACCATCAGCGACCGCCTGGGCCCGGCGCGCATGCCCACAGTGGTCGAGCTGCTCAAGCGCGAAGCCCGGGCCATCGGGCTGCAAGTCAACCCGTTCGACCCGGTCCTGCACCGGCCCTCGCATGTGTTCGGCTGATCACAGGCACAGAGCGCTGTAGGAGCGCGCTCTGCCGGAATGCCGGACCACCGCGACCGGCTGCGTTAGCAGTCGTAAAATTGCAGCGTTTCGCAGATTTTGAGTGTGCTCACAGCTGTAAATCTGCGGCGTTTCGCAGATTTTGAGTGTGTTCACAGCTGTAAATCTGCGGCGTTGCATCAATTTTGCGAGCGCTGCGCACTCGGTCGCGGGCAAGCGCGCTCCTACCTCCCGCGGTTTCGTGCCGTCCGGGCCAGCGACCTGTGGGCGCAATCGATCAGCCAGGGTCCGGCAACTGTGCTTCCAGGCGCGGGCAGGTCCAGTCGATGAAGGCTCGCACGCGTGGCGCCAGCATCTGCGCGTGGGGAAAGACCAGTTGTACCGGCAGCGCCTCGGGCTCGAAGGCTTGCAGGATTCGCTGCAGGCGCCCGTCCTGCAGTTCTTCCCAGACCTGATAGTGCAGCAGCCGGGCAATGCCCAGGCCCTGCACGCAGGCCAGGCGCACGGCGTGGGTCTGGTTGGTGACCAGGCGTGCCTGGACCTCCTCGACAAGCTCGGTCTTGCCGCTGCGAAAGTACCAGTGCCGGCCCCGGTCCTTCTGGTTGATACAGGCGTGCTCGTGCAGGCAGTGCGGGCTGTCTGGCGTGGGGGCGCCGCGCAGGTAATCGGGGCTGGCGCAGGTCACCAGCCGGGTATGTCCCACCGTACGGGCGACCATCGAGGAGTCGGGCAGGCGGCCGATGCGCACCGCCAGGTCCAGGCCCTCGTCGAGCAGGTCGTTGATACGGTCGTCAAGCATCAGCTCGACGCGCATCTCGCGATGGGCCTTGAGAAAGTCATTGACCAGCGGAGCGATGTAGCGCTGGCCGAACTCCACCGGCGCGGTCAGACGTAGCAGCCCGGCGGGCCGGTCATGACGGGCGTTATCGAAGTGCTGCTCCATGAGCTCGACCTCGGCCAGCATGCGCCGGCTCCAGGCCAGGTACTGTGCGCCTTCTTCGGTCAGGGCCATGCGCCGGGTGCTGCGGTTGAGCAGGCGCACGCCCAGGTGCTGCTCCAGTGCCGCCAATGAACGCACCAATGAGGCCACCGACTGCCCGCTGCTGTCGGCCGCTGCGCTCAGGCTGCCGCTGTCGTTGATACGCACGAAATTGGCCATGGCCTTGAGCCTGTCCATCGATTCTCTCTGTCTGATCTGTGCGGTTAATGCACAAGTGTTGTCAGCCGCGCCCCCTAGGTGCGCAGCCTGCCTGGGGCGACACTGTACGGGACTTGAACGCCACGGAGCCAAGCCCATGACACTGATTGCCCCAGGCGCCAACCCGGCGCGTATCCAGGCTTACGATCACATCGGCATCCGCGTCAGCGACCGGCCGCGCGCCCTGGGTTTCTACCAGGCGCTGGGCTTTGTCGAAAGCGCCCGCTTCGCCGAACATGAAGCCAACGAAATGCTCAGCGCCGATGGCGTGCGCATCAACCTGATTTTCAACGGTGCCCGGATGCCCGAGGCGCATAACGTCCTGCTCGACGCGCCGATCAAACTGCCGGGCATCACCCACCCGGCCTTTATCGTCGATGACCTTGAGGCGTTGCAGCGCTGGCTGGGCGAGCAGGGCATTGCTATCACCCAAGGCCCGCATCGCATCGGTCCGCGCCGCATCGCGCTGTTTATCCGCGATCCGGACGGCAACGTGCTGGAATTCAACCAATTGATCCCTGAAGGAAGCGCCGCATGAAACTGCATGACCTGACCCTGTCCGGCAACTGCTACAAGGTTCGCCTGTTTGCCGCTCTGGCCCGTATCGACCTGGACCTGGTGCCAGTGGACCTGGCCGGCGGCGAGCACCGCCAGGCGCCGTTCATGGCGCTCAACCCACTGGCCCAGGTGCCGGTGCTGGAAGACGGCAAGCACGTGGTGCGCGATGCCCAGGCGATTCTGGTGCACTTGGCCGGCACCTATGGCGGCCTGGCCTGGTGGCCGGGCGAAGCCGCTGCCCAGGCGCAGATCGTGCAATGGCTGTCGTTTGCCGCCAACGAAGTGCAGCACAGCGTGTGTGCGGCCAGGCTGGTCGAGCTGTTTGGCTATGAACTGGACAAGCCCGCCGCCCTGGAAAAATCCATCCGCGTCCTGACGCTGCTCGACGCCCACCTGCAGCAGCATGACTGGCTGGCCATCGGCAGGCCCACCATTGCCGACTGCGCGGTGTACCCCTATGTGGCGCTGGCGCCCGACGGCGGCGTCGATTTGCAGCCTTACCCGCAGGTGCAACGCTGGCTGGCACGCATCGAGGCCTTGCCGGGTTATCTGCCCAAGCCCTGATTGCGAAAATAGCCCAAGGCCAGTAGTGAATCTTCGTCTGTTAGTGTATTCCAATGCCTCGCCGATCTATCCGGACCCGAGGTCATCAGATGTGGATTGCAGTCGCAATATTTGCGCTAACGCTGGTGCTGGTGATCTGGCAACCCAAGGGGCTGGGCGTAGGCTGGAGCGCGGCCGGCGGTGCGGTGCTGGCCTTGCTCACCGGTGTGGTGGGGCTGGGGGATATCCCGGTGGTGTGGCACATCGTATGGAATGCCACGGCCACCTTCATCGCGATCATCATCATCAGTCTGCTGCTCGATGAAGCCGGCTTCTTTGAATGGGCGGCCCTGCATGTAGCGCGCTGGGGGCAGGGTCGGGGCGGGCGCCTGTTCGCCCTGATGGTGTTGCTGGGGGCGGCGGTGTCGGCGCTGTTCGCCAACGATGGCGCGGCGCTTATCCTGACCCCGATCGTCATTGCCATGCTGGCGGCCCTGCGCTTCAGCCCGGCGGCGACGCTGGCCTTTGTCATGGCCGCCGGTTTCATCGCCGACACCGCCAGCCTGCCGCTGGTGGTGTCCAACCTGGTGAATATTGTCTCGGCCGATTTCTTCAAGGTCGGTTTTGTCGAGTACGCCGCCGTCATGTGGCCGGTCAACCTGGTCAGCGTGGCGGTGACCCTGCTGATGCTGTGGCTGTTCTACCGCCAGGATGTGCCGGCCAGCTATGACCCTGCCCAATTGCGTGCCCCGCAGCTGGCGATCCGCGACCCGGCGACCTTTCGCGCCGGCGTGGTGGTGCTGGTGCTGCTGTTGGTGGGACTGTTCGTGCTGGAGCCGCTGGGTGTTCCGGTCAGCGCGGTGGCGGCCTTGTGCGCCTTGATCCTGCTGGTGATAGCAGGCAAGGGCCGCACCATCTCCATCGGCAAAGTGATGCGCCACGCGCCCTGGCAGGTGGTGGTGTTCTCACTGGGGATGTACCTGGTGGTCTACGGCCTGCGCAATGCCGGGCTGACCGACACCCTGACGGCCGTGCTCGACAGCCTGGCCGGGCAGGGGCTATGGGCTGCGACCCTGGGCACCGGGCTGCTGGCCGCCTTGTTGTCCTCGGTGATGAACAACATGCCCAGCGTGCTGATCGGTGCGCTGTCGATCCAGGGCAGCGAGGCCAGCGGCGTGATTCGCGAGGCAATGATCTACGCCAATGTCATCGGTTGCGACCTGGGGCCGAAAATCACCCCCATCGGCAGCCTGGCCACGTTGCTGTGGTTGCATGTACTGGCGCAGAAAAACGTGCGCATCACCTGGGGCTATTACCTCAAGGTCGGCAGCGTACTGACCCTGCCGATCCTGCTGGCCACCTTGAGTGCGCTGGCCTTGCGCTTGAGCATGTAGCGACGGTCGCGAATGCCGCAGATCACAGGTGCGCCTCAAGCAACAGCTCAGGCTCATGGCTGACCGGAAAATTCATCGAGCGGGCAATGAAGCATTTCTCATGCGCCGTGGCCTGTAGCATGCGGGCCTTGTCCAGATCGGATCCGGCCGCCAGTGTCACCCTGGGCCTGAGCACCACCGAGGTGAACTGCCCGGCGCCGCCTGCCTGCTCGATCATGCTTCCCTGGGCGTTGTCCTCATAAGCCAGGACATTGACTCCGGCCTCGGCGCACAGGCCCAGGTACCAGAGCTTGTGGCAGGCCGACAACGACGCCACCAGCAGTTCTTCGGGGTTCCAGCGCGCCGGGTCGCCGCGAAAGGCCGGGTCGGAGGAACCCTCGATTTCAGGCTTGCCGGTAGCCTTGATGGCGTGCGCCCGGCTGTAGCCACGATAGGACGCGGTGCCGGTGCCCTGGTTGCCGGTCCAGACCACCTGGACCTGATAGTGATGGTGTTTGTCAGTCATTGTCGGCCTCTGTATGGGGGTCTTGTCTTGCCTGCGGGCAGAGCCTTGTCAGGCGCGGTTGGCTGTCATTGCCTGGTGCTCGGCCAGCTCGGCCTCGATAAAGGCGCTGATCATGGCGCGGTAGACCTGTTCCACCACTTGCCGATTACCACCGACCTCGTCTGCCAGGGCGTTGACCCTGGCAATGACCTGCTCGACCCGCGCCGGCGCCCGGACATCTTGCGCGGTGCTCTTGAAGGCGGCGGCCTGGCTGACGAATCGTCCGCGCCGGGCCAGCAGCGTGACGATTTCACGGTCCAGGCGGTCGATGTGTTGGCGGACTTCTTCAATGGATCGGCATTGCACTTCCATGCGGTGGACTCCTTTGATTTTGTGACAGACGATCGCTGGCCACACTAGCACGACAGAGATGCACAGTTGCATGCCGGGCGTGCGCAGAGGATTGTGTTGACTTGTGTGTAATTACACATATGATGGCCCACATGAATACTTCTCTCGGCCCCAGCCTCTGTCATTGCCATGCCGTCAGGCGTAACGCCCGTTTCCTGACCCGGTTGTACGACCGGCACCTGGCCGCGGCGAACCTGTCGATCTCGCAGTTCTCGATTCTGGTGCTGGTCAAGAAGCATCCCGGCATCGCCATTGCCGAGCTGGCCGAGGCGATGGTCATGGAACGCACCACGCTGGTCAGGGCGCTCAAGCCCTTGCAGGCGGAGGGCTTGATCCATAGCCGTGCCGAAGGGGCGCGTTCGGCGCTCAGGCTGTCGCTGTCTGACCAGGGCCTGGCCAGAGTGACCGAGGCCAGGCCTTTCTGGCTGTCGGCGCAGCAGGAATACGAAGCGCTGGTGGGCGCCGAGCAGGCTGCCGCATTGCGCGAGTCGTTGCAGGCCACGGTGGTGGGCTGATTTTTTACGCTTATATGTGCAATTACACATGAGTAGCCGCTGCATAAACAGGAATGTGCCATGAACGTAACCCTCGCTAGACAGGCAGGTGCCCGATGATCTCCACAGTCGTGGCCCGTTCACTGGCACGTCGCCAGGTTCACTACAGTTGGGTCGCCCTGGCGGTGACCTTCCTGACCATGCTGGTCATGGCCGGGGCCATTGGCGCGCCTGGCGTGCTGATCACACCGCTGCGCGCCGAGTTCGGCTGGGACACCGCCGACATTTCCGCCGCCCTGGCGCTGCGCTTTGCCTTGTTCGGGCTGATCGGGCCGTTTGCGGCGGTGTTCATGAACTACTACGGCGTACGCCGGGTGATGCTGGTGGCGCTGGCCATCGTCGCCACCGGGCTGGGACTGTCACTGTTCATGACCCGGTTCTGGCAACTGGTGCTGTGCTGGGGGCTGCTGGTCGGCTTTGGCACCGGGCTGACCGCCATGGTACTGGGCGCCACGGTGGCCACGCGCTGGTTCAGCCAGCGTCGCGGACTGGCGCTGGGCCTGCTGGCGGCCAGCTCGGCCACCGGGCAACTGGTGTTCATGCCCGTCATGGCTGCGCTGACCGAAGCCTACGGCTGGCGCATGGCGCTGTGCTACGTGTGTGCGGCCATTGCCCTGGTGGCGCTGCTGGTCGGGCTATTGATGCGTAATCACCCCGCCGATCTTGATCTGGCGGCCTACGGCGCTGACAAGGCCGAACCGCCTGCGCCGCGCACCCAAGGCATGGCGCAACTGCTGGTGACACCGCTCAAGGTGTTGGTCCAGGTCAGTTCCAGCTGGACGTTCTGGGTGCTGTTCCTGACCTTCTTCATTTGCGGGGCCAGCACCAACGGCCTGATCCAGACCCACTTCGTCAGCCTGTGCGGCGACTACGGCATTGCCCTGACCACCGCCGCCGGCGTGCTGGCGATGATGGGCATCTTCGATTTCATCGGCACGGTGGGCTCCGGCTGGCTGTCGGACCGCTTCGACAATCGCTGGTTGTTATTCTGGTACTACGGCCTGCGCGGTATCGCGCTGATGCTGTTGCCGTTCTCGGACTTCACCCTGTTCGGCCTGTCGATTTTTGCCTTGCTGTACGGCCTGGACTGGATCGCCACTGTGCCGCCGACGGTCAAGCTCACCGCCCAGCGCTTCGGGCCGCAGCAGGCCAACGTGGTGTTCGGCTGGATCTTTGCCGGGCACCAGTTGGGCGCAGCCTTTGCGGCCTATGGCGCCGGCTGGACACGAACGACGTTCGCCACCTACCTGCCGGCGTTTTTCGTGGCCGGACTGCTGTGCCTGATTGCGGCCTTGCTGGTGCTGTCGATCCAGCCGGCCAAGGTGGCAACGGTGGCCACGTCGGGTGCGCAGCCGGCCTGAGCCCTGGGCAAGTCGGGTCTAGAGCGTCAGCGCCAGTCCCATCGCCACCGGCAGGATCACGGCTGCCGCCACGGTCTGGGCCGCAATGATATTGGCCATCAGCAAGGCATCGCCGCCCATTTGCCGGGCCATGACATAGGACGATGAGGCGGTCGGCAAGGCCTGGAAGATCACCGCCACCGCAGCCGCCTGGCCGCCAAACCCGGCGCTGCGGCACAGCAGGTAGGCCGCCGTCGGCATGACCAAAAACTTGATCACCGACGCACAGGCAATAGGGCGCAGGTGCTGGCGCAGCGAGCCCAGGCCCAGGGCCGCGCCTACGCACAACAGGCCCAGGGGCAGGGCGGCACTGCCCAGGGACGCGAGCATGGGCGACAGCCAGGCCGGCAGGGTCAGGCCGCTGATCCTGGCCAGCACGCCCAGCAGGCACGACACCAGCAACGGGTTGGTGAAGAGCGAGCGCAGCACCGAGCCCAGCGCCTGGTGGGTCGGGGTGCAGCGCGCAAACACCAGCACACACAGGATGTTGACGGTAGGTACGATGATCGCGTTGGCCACCGCCGCCATGGCCACGCCCGAGCTGCCGAACAGCCCGGCGGCGACGGTGACCCCGATAAAATTGTTGAAGCGGATGCCGCCCTGGAACACCGAGGTGAACGCCGCCCCCTGCTCGGCCATGCGCCCCCGAAAGGCATACAGCAGCGCGGCGCTGCCCAGCGTCGAGGTCAGCAGCACCCAGGCCATGTCTTTGATTGGCACCTGCGAGAGGTTGGCCGTAGACAGGCTGTGAAAGAACAAAGACGGCAGCAGGATGTAATAGCCGATGCGTTCGGCGCCGGGCCAGAAGCTGTCGGCCACAAAGGTCCGGGCCTTGATCACCACACCCAGAGCGATCAGCAGGATGATCGGACACAGTGTGGTCAATACCAGCGCAATCATGGACGGGCCTTCCTGAGGTAGTCGACGATGCGCCGGCAGCCTTCGACCCGTTGCGCCTTATGGGTGGCAAATACAAGGAGCAAAGCCGGGAGAGGGAGTGCAGGGGAACGTGCAAGGCTCATCACAAGGACCGTGTCTGAAAGTACCGACACAGTAGTCAATACCTTGATTGAATAAAAACGGAATGTTTTAACGTGAGGGTTGAGAAAAACTCAAGGGTTGCTCAAGGCCTTGGCCAGTACACCGGTCAGGTGCTGCCGGCTGCTTTTGTCATGTTCCAGCAGCACCACGCGACGAATCAGTTGCGGCTCGCCAAAAGGCAGCAGGGTCACGCACTCGAGGGTTACAAGATCGTCGTCCGACAGCGGCACCACCGCCACCCCCAGCCCGCGCGAGGCCATGCGTGACAGGGCTTCCTGGCTGTCCAGTTCCATGGCCTCGGTGACGCGGATGCCCATCCGGTTGAGTTCCTGCTCGATGACCCGACCGGCCCAGGCGCGCTTGTCGAAGCGTAGAAAAGGCTGGGTGCTCAGCAGCCTGACCAGGCTCTGGCCCTGCAAATGAGGGGCGGCCACGGCCCAGAAACGATCATGGTAAAGCGGCGTCACACTCAGGCTTGGTGGATACGGCCTGACCGGCTCGGTGGTGATGGCTGCGTCCAGTTCGCCGTCCTGCACGCGTCTGGCCAGTTCCGATGACATGCCCGACACCACGCTGATGTGCAGCCTGGGGTGGTGGTTCTTGATCCACACCAGGGCCTCGGGCAGGCGGCCGGCCAGGGCGGTCTGGATCGCGCCGATGCGGATCCGGCCGCTGAGGCCGGGGCCCGAGTACAGCTGGTGGGCGAGGTCATCGTATTGCGCCAGGATGATTTCAGCCTGCGCCAGTGCCAACCGGCCGGCCTCGGTCAGCGTGACCTGCCGGCGGGTGCGATCGAACAGGCTGACACGCAGCTCATCTTCCAGCGCCTTGATCTGCAGGCTGATGGCCGAGGGGGTCAGGCTCAGGCTGTCGGCGGCCTTGACGAAGTTGCCGTGCCGGGCAATGGCAACCAGAGAGCGGAGGGCTTTGAGTGACACGAGTGGACCTTGCGAGGCGGGCCGCCAGGATTGGCCAGGCCGGGGTTTATTGTGCCGTGTGCCTGTGCGGGTGGCCAGATGCCGGCCACTGTCTGTGCCACAGCCACAGCCACAGTCATCGCCGGCAAGCCGCCTCCCACAGGCGGCGCAGTGCCTGCCGTTCGGTAATAATCTGCAATGAATATTTGACCGAGTGCTCAACAATCCTTAGGGTGTCCGACCGTTTTTCTGCCTGAGATCCTCATGACTGACCGCTCCAAACTGCCGCCGACCGTCTACTTGCTGGGCCTGACGATCTTTTCTCTGGTCACCGCCGAGTTCATGGTCGCCGGCATGATGCCGGCCCTGGCCCAAGCCTTTTCGGTGAGCCTGGCGCAGGTGGGCAACCTGATTGCGTTCTATGCCCTGGGCATGGCGCTGGGTGGCCCGCCGGTCACCGTGTTGCTGCTTTCACGCGGCATCAGTAACCAGCGCGCGCTGGTCGGCCTGCTGGCAGTGTATGTCGTCGCCAGCGTACTGGCGGCGATTGCACCGACGTATACCGTGCTGGCGTTGGCGCGCATCGTCATGGGCGTGTCGAGTGCGGCCTGTATCGGCTTGTGCATGACCCTGTGTGCCGGGCTTGTGGCGGCGCAGGACCGAGGCAGGGCGATCTCGGTGGTGCTGGCCGGGTTGATGCTGTCGCCGGTGGCCGGTGTGCCGATGACCGCCTGGGTCGAGCATCATTACGGCTGGCGCGCCAGTGCCTGGCTGGTGGCAGGGCTGGCGCTGGTGTGCACTGTGCTGGCAGCCACTCGCCTGCCCGCTGGCAAGGCCGGCAGCGAGCCGGCCCTGGCCCGCCAGTGGGCGGCCTTGAAGAGCCGCAGCCTGTGGGCGGCCTATGTCACCAGTGGCTTGATCATCGGCGCAACCTTTGCCGCCTTCAGCTATTGCACGCCGATCCTGATCGAAGAAGTGGGCATCGCCCCGGGGAACGTGGCGCCATTGCTGGCGTTGTATGGCGTGGCCAACCTGATGGGCAACATGCTGATCGGCCGGATTGCCGACAGCCACACCTTCATGGCCCTGCGCGTGGGGCTGGCCGTGATGGTGCTGGCGCTGGCCGGATTTGCCTTGTCCGGCGCGCATCACTGGTTGAGCCTGGGTTGTTTCATCGCCCTGGGCCTGACCGGCGTGGCGTTGAACCCGGCGATGGTGGCGCGGGTGATGAAAGCCGCCGAACCCAGTGCTCTGGTGAACACCTTGCACACCTCGGTGATTACCGCGGGGCTGGCGCTGGGCAGTTGGGCCGGTGGCAGTGTCATCGAGGCCGGCTATGGCCTGCGTGCGCCCTTGTGGGTGGGCGCGGGCATGGCGCTGGTGGGGTTGCTCAGCGTGATGCTACCGAGCATTGCAAGCCGCACGGCAGCGGTCGCCACGCCTTCCTGAAGCGCGGCCTTGCACGACCGGCTGCGGTGTCTGTGCGGCTGCAATCGCCGGCAAGCCGCCTCCCACAAGGGGACGTGTCGTGGCGTTCGCGACCAACGATCGCTCCGAGCGGATTTCCAGC
The DNA here is from genome assembly GCF_001423155.1 of Pseudomonas sp. Leaf127. NCBI lineage: Bacteria > Pseudomonadati > Pseudomonadota > Gammaproteobacteria > Pseudomonadales > Pseudomonadaceae > Pseudomonas > Pseudomonas sp. Leaf127. Next base: position 543,957 of record NZ_LMOA01000021.1, read on the forward strand.
GGATGTCGCCGTCTCGTAGGAGCGACCAACGGTCGCGAACAGGCCTCTCCCACAAGGTTCTGCCAGATGGGCTGATCAATGTGCGCCGGCGGCCTTGTTCAGGTCGCCGTCGGCCCATTCGGTGTAGATGCAGGCATCGGTCGTGGCCCAGCGCACTTTGACCGTGTCACCGGCGACCATTGGCATGCCGGTGGCCGACAGGGCCTTGACGGTCATGGCCGTGCCGCTGCCGGTGACCACCGCGCAGGTCTGGCTCTCGCCGAGAAACAGCACTTCAGTGACCTTGGCGGTGACTTCGTTCCAGCCTTCGGCCAAGGGTGTGCTGGCGGCCTGGGCAACGCTCAGGGCCTGGGCCTTTTCCGGGCGGACCATCAGCAGTATGTCCTGGTCGGTCTTCAGGCCTGCTGTCAGGCGGATCGACAAGGGCTGGCCCTCGAAGGTCGCCACCGCGTTGCCCTGGGCCTTGAGGCGCAGGAAGTTGGAGTTGCCCAGGAACGAGGCAACGAACGCATTCGGCGGGTTCTGGTACAGGTCATAGCCGCTGCCCAGGCCGACGATCTTGCCGTGGCTGAAAATCGCGATGCGCTGGCTCAGGCGCATGGCTTCTTCCTGGTCGTGGGTCACGTAGACGATGGTGATGCCCAGCCGGCGATGCAGCTGGCGCAGCTCGTCCTGCAGGTCTTCACGCAGTTTCTTGTCCAGCGCACCGAGCGGTTCGTCCATCAGCAGGATGCGCGGTTCGTAGACCAGGGCACGGGCAATCGCCACCCGCTGTTGCTGGCCGCCGGACAGTTGCGCCGGGCGCCGATGGGCGAAGGCGTCGAGCTGTACCAGCTTGAGCATGGCGTCGACCTTCTTGTCGCGTTCGGCCGCCGACAGCTTGCGAATGTTGAGCGGGAAGGCAATGTTGTCGCGCACGTTCATGTGTGGAAACAGCGAGTAGCGCTGGAACACCATGCCGATGCCGCGCTTGTGCGGCGGCACGTTGACCAGCGATGCACCGTTGACCAGGATCTCGCCGCTGCTCGGCGTTTCGAAGCCGGCCAGCATCGACAGGGTGGTGCTCTTGCCCGAGCCGCTGGAACCCAGGAAAGTCAGGAACTCGCCGTCCTTGATGTCCAGGTCGATGTTGTCCACCGCAGCGAAGTCGCCGTAGTGCTTGTTCAGGTTGCGCAGGCGCACCAGGGGCTGGCCGGCGGTGGCAGAATCTTTGATCACGGCGCTCATGAGGTACTCCGGGCTTCGTTACGGCGACGCAGGGTCGCGGCGATGAACATGACCAGCACCGACAGGCCGATCAGCAGGGTCGAGGCAACAGCGATGACCGGCGTCAGGTCCTGACGCAGGGTGGTCCACATTTTCACGGGCAGGGTCTGCAGGGTGGGGCTGGCCATCATCACGCTCAGGACCACCTCGTCCCACGAGACCAGGAAGGCGAACAGGGCGCCGGCGATCATGCCCGGCCGAATGCCCGGGAAGGTCACCTTGTAGATCGCCTGCAACCGTGAGGCGCCGCAGATGACCGCGGCATCCTCGATCGACTGGTCGAACAGTTTCAGCGAGTTGATGATCGAGATGATGGTGAACGGCAAGGCGACGATCACATGGCTGACCACGAAGGAAAACAGCGTGCCGGTGTAGCCCAGTTTCAGAAACAGCGCATAGACCGCCACGGCGATGATCACCAGCGGCACGATCATCGGCAGGGTGAACAGCCCGTAGAGCATGTCCCGGCCCGGAAAGCGCCCGCGTACCAGGGCAAAGGCGGTGGGCAGGCCCAGCGCCACGGCAAAGATCGTGGTCAGGATGGCGACCTTGAAGCTCGACATCGCTGCCGACATCCAGTCGGGATTGGAGAAGAACTGGCCGTACCATTTCAACGTCCAGCCCGGTGGCGGAAACATCAGCCACTGCGAGGAGCCGAACGACAACAGCACGATGAACACAATGGGCAACAAGAGGAACAGGGCGATCAATCCGGTGATGCTGTACAGGCCAATCCGTAGCCGCGAGCCCATCGCGTTGGGGGTCAGGAGCATGCTGGCTTACCTCGCGTTACTGGCGCCTACCGGGGATTCCGGCTGGAGCTTCAGGTAGAAATAGAACATCACCAGGGTGATGGCGACCAACAGTGCCGCGGCGGCGCTGGCCAGGCCCCAGTTGAGGAACGACTGCACCTGCTGGACGATGAACTCGGGCAGCATCATGTTCTGCGCGCCGCCCAGCAGGGCCGGGGTCACGTAGTAACCGAGCGACATTACGAACACCATCAACGCGCCGGAAAACAGCCCCGGCCGGCACAGCGGCAGGAACACCCGGAAGAAGTTGGTCCAGGGGCTGGCGCCACAGATGGAACCGGCCTGCAGCACCATCGGGTCGATGGCCTGCATGGTGGCCTGCAACGGCAGGACGATGAACGGGATCATGATGTAGCTCATGCCGATCACCACGCCGGTCAGGTTATGCACCATCTCCAGCGGTTGGTCGATGATGCCCATCGCCATCAGGGCCTTGTTGATGACCCCCGAGGCCTGCAGCAGCACCAGCCAGGAATAGGTACGTGCCAACAGGCTGGTCCACATCGACAGCAGCACGATGTTGAGCAACCAGCGGCCCCAGCCGCGTGGCACCAGGGTAATGGCCCAGGCCAGCGGGAAGCCCAGCAGCACGCTGAACAGCGTCACAAGGCCGGCGACCGAGAAGGTGTTGAACAACACCCGCGAGTAGGCCGAGTTGGCGAACAGTTGTTCGTAGTTGCCCAGCCCCGGCACCGGCTCCAGAAAGCCGCGCAGCAGCAGGCCGATCAAGGGGGCGAAGAAAAACAGGCCGAGAAACAGCAAGGCCGGCAGCAGGTTGCGGCTGCCGCGCCAGCGTTGTGCCAGGGAAGGCTTGGGGGTCATGGTCGCTCGCCTGTTCGCTGCCGGGGCGTGAACCGCGCCGGCGGTGCGCGAGGCACCACCGGACACAGAGGATTGGCCGGATGCAGTGGCCGTCATTTTTACTTGACCAGCCATTCGTTCCACCGGGTCGCGATGTCAGGACCGTTCTTGGCCCAGTAGGCGAAGTCCAGCGTGATCTGATCGGAGACGTAGTTGGTCGGCAGGTTTTTCGCCAGGGTCGAATCCAGGCGCGCCACGCTGTCGGTGTTGACCGGCGCATAGGCACTGAGGTTGGAGAAGTCGGCCTGGCCTTTGGCGCTGGTGGCTTCGGCAATGAACTTCATCGCCGCGTCCTTGTTTTTTGCGCCTTTGGGCACGACCAGGAAATCGGCCATGACCAGGTTCTGCTTCCAGCTTACGCCCACTGGCGCGCCGTCTTGCTGCAGGGCGTAGACGCGACCGTTCCACATCTGGCCCATCGAGGCTTCACCGGAGGCCAGCAGTTGCTGCGACTGCGCACCACCGCCCCACCAGACAATGTCTTTCTTGATGGTGTCGAGCTTCTTGAAGGCGCGGTCCAGGTCCAGTGGGTAGAGCTTGTCTTTCTCTACGCCGTCGGCCAGCAGGGCCAGTTCCAGCACGCCAGGGCTCGGCCATTTGTACAGGGCACGCTTGCCGGGGTAGGTCTTGGTGTCGAACATGGCCGCCCAGTTTTCCGGGGCCTTGGTGCCGACCTTGCCTTCGTTGTAGCCCAGCACGAAGGAGAAGAAGAACGAACCGGCGCCATGATCCGAGACGAAGCGCGGGTCGATCTTGTCGCGCTTGATGGTGTTGAAGTCCAGCGGCTCCAGCAAGCCCTCGGCGGCGGCGCGCAGGGCAAAGTCGGCCTCTACGTCGACCACGTCCCACTGGACGTTGCCGCTTTCGACCATGGCCTTGAGCTTGCCGTAGTCGGTGGGGCCGTCCTGCACGACGGTGATCCCGCTGGATTTCTGGAAGGGGGTGGCCCACGCCTGTTTCTGGGCGTCCTGGGTCGAGCCGCCCCAACTGACGAAGTTGACGCTCTCGGCGGCCATGGCGGCAACACTCGAGAATGCCAACACGCCAGCGACCAGCATTGCAGTTGCACGTTTGTTCAACACCATTTTCACGCCCTCATTTGTTGTGTTTTGAGCGGGCCTGGGTTATTGCCCGCGTATTCGGAGCAGTAGGTCCAAGTGGACCTTTTGAAACTGGGCGACCGGGTCAGGTGCTGTTGTTATTGGGCTGAGCGGTAACGCGTGCCCTGACAGAAAACTTCGGTCTACGGGATGTCATATTATGGTATTCCAAACTTTCTGCAAGCGTTTTGCCTGCATCGAACCTCCTTCATTTGCCGTTTTTTTTCGTGGGAGCTTTACCCGTGAACGCGAGGTTCAACCAGTGAAAGGAATGCTCTCGACCACTTCCAGGTCGTAACCGGTCAAGCCCGCGTATTTCAGCGGTGGGCCGAGGTGGCGCAGCTTGCCAACGCCGAGGTCTTGCAGGATCTGGGCCCCGGTGCCGACTTCGGAATAGATGCGTGACTGCGAGCGGGTGTACTGGCGCGGTGGCTTGGTCAGTTGCGGCACCCGCTCAAGCAGGGCCTGGGACGATTCATGGTTGGCCAGCACCACAACCACGCCATGGCCCTCTTCGGCGACTTTCTGCAGGGCCGCCCACAGCGTCCAGTTGGCGGGACCGGTGTACTCGGCGCCGACCAGGTCGCGCAGCGGGTCGACCACATGCACGCGCACCAGCGTAGGCTCGTCGCGCTTGATATCACCCATGACCATGGCCATGTGCACGCCGCCTTCGATGCGGTCTTCGTAGGTGAACAGGCGGAAGGTGCCGTGCACGGTGGGCAATTCACGTTCGCCGATGCGCTCGACCGTGTGTTCGGTGCTCAGGCGGTAATGGATCAGGTCGGCGATGGTGCCGATGCGGATGCCATGTCTGGCAGCAAAGGTTTCCAGGTCCGGTCGGCGCGCCATGGTGCCGTCGTCGTTCATCACCTCGACGATCACCGAGGCCGGGCTGAAACCGGCCAGACGTGCCAGGTCACAACCCGCTTCGGTGTGGCCGGCGCGGGTCAGCACGCCGCCTTCACGGGCGCGCAATGGAAAGATATGACCCGGCTGCACCAGGTCTTCGGCACAGGCACCCGGTGCCACGGCGGCCTGCACCGTGCGTGCACGGTCAGCGGCGCTGATGCCGGTGGTCACGCCGGTGGCGGCTTCGATGGAAATGGTAAAGGCGGTGGCGAACACGCTGCCATTGCTGGGCACCATCTGCTCCAGGCCCAGGCGTTGGCAATGCTCGTCGGTCAGGGTCAGGCAGATCAGCCCGCGAGCTTCACAGGCCATGAAACTGATGGCTTGCGGGGTGCAACGATCGGCGGCCAGCAACAGATCGCCTTCGTTTTCCCGGTCTTCATCATCGACCAGCAAGACCATCTTGCCCTGGCGATAGTCGTCAATGATGTCTTCAATACGGTCGAATGCCATGGCTCAGGATCTCAGTGTTATGGGATAAATAAACGTGGTATACCATAAGACAGAATATTTCATGAATTCCCTATCAATGAAACAGTGAGATCGCGATGAAAGCCTACTGGATTGCCCACGTCGATGTGACCGACCCTCAGCAGTACAGCGAATATACCCAGCGCGCGCCGCAAGCGTTCAACTTATTTGGTGGCAGATTCATGGCACGCGGCGGTCGCTCCGAAGCCATTGAAGGCCGCGAGACGCCACAACGCACCGTGGTCATCGAGTTCGACTCCTACGAGCAAGCCCTGGCGTGCTACCACTCGCCGCAGTACCAGGAAGCCATGAGCCATCGCCAGGGCGTGGCCAAGGCCGAGATCGTGATTGTAGAAGGGATTTGAGACAAGCCTGTGTCGGGTGGCGCAGTCAGGCCACCCTGCATCGAATCCGCTGGAATTTTGCCGTTTGCCTGTCCTCTATAAGTCGGTGACTGATTACACCATCGCCGTCAGGCGCTGATAGAGGATGACGATGAGCGCGCGTATCACGGCCCGGACGCTGGGCATCGAGTTCACCCACGACCCTGAAAAAGGGCTGTTCCTTTGGCTGCTGGCCAGCTTTCTGATCGGCAAGCGCATCCAGGCCGATATTGCCGTGAACACCTGGCGCGTCATTGTCGAGCGTCATGGCTGCGACACACCCCTCAAGCTCGGTCAGTGCACTCACCGCGAACGTGTAGCGATGCTGCGCGAAGGCCATTACACCCGCTATGACGAGTCCACCGCCGAGCGCCTGCTGGCGCTGGTCAATACCCTCAGGCGCGACTACCACGGTCAGGTGAGTGGCATTCACCTGGCCAGCGCCGACCGCCATGACTTTGAGAAGCGGTTGCTGGCGCTCAAGGGCATCGGTCCCAAGACTGTGGAAATCTTCATGCGCGAGGCGGCGGAGGTACTCTATTGAGCCCGATTCCAGGCATCCGGCTGGGCTGCGCCGGGTGGGCGCTGAACCGCGAGCGACAGGCCGACTTTGCCAGCCAGGGCACCCACTTGCAGCGTTACGCGCGGGTGCTGAACGCGGTCGAGGTCAACAGCTCGTTCTACCGCGCTCATCAGGTCAAGACCTGGGCGCGCTGGGGGGAGGCGGTGGCCAGTGACTTTCGCTTTGCCGTCAAGGTGCCCCAGACCATCACTCATGAGCAGCGCCTGCGCGACTGTGAGGCCTTGCTCGATGCGTTTCTGGGGGAGTGCACAGCGCTGGGCAAGCGGCTGGGTTGCCTATTGATCCAGTTGCCGCCGTCGCTGGCCTATCAGCCCGTGCAGGTCGCCGTCTTTTTCGAAGCGCTGCGCCAGCGCTTTGACGGTCAGGTCGTCATCGAGCCGCGCCATGCCTCGTGGACGGGGGCGCAGGCGCAACTCATTCGCTACCGGGTGGCGCAGGTGGCGGCCGATCCTTCACGGTTCAGCACCGATGCGCAACCCTCAGGCTGGCCGGGCCTGCAGTACTGGCGCCTGCACGGCAGCCCCGACATCTATTACAGCGCCTACGATCACGAGCGATTGCAAGCCTTGGCCACCCGCCTGTTGCAGGCGGCAGCCGAAGGCATCGAAACCTGGTGCATTTTCGATAACACCGCCGCCGGCGCAGCGCTTGAGAACGCCTTGACGCTGCAACGCTTATTGATAAACGCGATACCCGTTGACCCCGAGGTGCCTGGATGAACGCAAACGAACTGCTTGAACGCCTGTTGTACGCCCGAGGACCGGGTGGTGAAGAGACCGAAGTACGTGACCTGTGTGAATCCGAGCTGCGCAAGCACTGTGACGAGACGTGGGTGGATGACGCCGGCAACCTGATCGGGCTGTTGCGCAGCAAGCATGAGGACGCAGGCGCGCAGGCCACGCTGCTGATGGCGCACCTCGATGAGATTGCCATGGCGGTCAAACGCATCGAAGAGGACGGCACGCTGCGGGTCGTCGCCCTTGGCGGCGCCAATCCGGTCAATTTTGGCATGTGCCCGGTGGACATCATGGGCGACCGTCAGGTGCTGCCCGGGGTGCTGTCGTTTGGCAGCATGCACCAGAGCGCCCAGTCGTCGCAGGGGGCGGATGTGAACCAGGGCAATGTGCACTGGGACGACGTGCACGTGGTCACCCGGCGCTCGCCGCAACAACTGGCCGAGGCGGGCGTACGCCCCGGCACACGCGTGGTGCTGAGCCAGCACTGGCGCCAGCCGTTCAGGCTGGTCGATTGCACGGCGGCGCACTTTCTCGATGACCGTGCGCCGGTGGTGGCAGTGCTCCAGGCCGCCGAGCAGCTGGCGCAGCGTCGCGAGCAGTTGCCCGGCCACCTGTACTTTGCCTTTACCAGCCAGGAAGAGGAGACCAACGCCGGCGCGTTGTTTGCCGCGCACCATCTACCCTGCCAAACAGCCATTGCCGTGGAGGTGGGGCCTGTAGCCGCTGAATACGGCACGCAACTCAGCGCTGCTCCGATCGTCGTGGCGGGTGACCAGAAAGGCCATTACACCCGCGCCGTCACCGATCGCCTGATCGAAGCCGCTCGGCAGGCCGGCCATCCTGCCCAGGTTGCCTTGCTGGTGGAGTTTGCCTCCGATGCCAGCGCCATCCTCGGCAGCGGTGCCATCGGCCGGGCCGGCTGCATTGCCATCCCGACCGAGAACACCCATGGTTTCGAAATCGTGCTGGACGAAGGCATCCAGGCCTGCGCCCGCACGCTGGTGTGTCTGCTGAGCGACAGACCGGATCAATAATCGACCCACACCCCGCCGTCATCGGCCGACTGCACGCAGCGCTCGACCCAACGCACGCCTTCGACCCCGGCCTCGATGTCGGGGTAACGCATGGGCGCCGGCTCACCCCGGTTGGCGGCGTCCATGGCCAGGGCGAAGCGGTAATAGAGGTTGGACCAGGCTTCGAACAACCCTTCGGGATGGCCGGCGCCGATGCGGTCGTCAAGCAGGGCATTGGCATGCAGGTAGCCCATGCCGCGCTCCAGCACTTGCGCCGGCTGCCCCTGCACCTCGAACGACAGCTGGTTAGGGCGCTCGTCCCACCACTGCAGGCTGGCCCGTGAGCCGATGACACGGATCAACTGGCCATGCATGGAGCCGGCATTCACCGCACTGGACCAGACCGTGCCCATTGCGCCGCCGGCGTACTGCATCAGCGTGTAGGCGTTGTCCTCCAGCGGCGCACGGCTCTTGACGAAGCTCTGGCGGGTGCACAGCAGCCGCTCGATCTTGAGGTCCGGCAGCATGACGTGCGACAGATACAAAGGGTGCGTGCCGACATCGCCCAGCACATAGCTGGGGCCCGCCACCTTGGGGTCGACCCGCCATTGTGCCGACGCACTCTGGCTGTCCGCCGCCTGGCTATGAAAGCCGTGGGCGAACTGCATGTGCACCATGCGAATCTCGCCCAGATCGCCTTGCGCAATCATTTCCCGCGCCTGCTCGATCAACGGGTGCCCGGCATAGCCGTAGGTCACGCCCACGACCCGCTGATGCCGGGTGGCCAGTTCGCGCAGCGCTTCAGCCTCGGCGACGGTAAAACACAGGGGTTTTTCGCAGACCACATGCAGCCCGGCCAGCAAGGCGGCACGGGTGATCTCGAAATGCGTGCCGTTGGGGGTGGCCACCGACACCGCCTCGATGCCGTCGGGCCTGTGTGCTTCGGCCTCGAACAGGCGGCGGTAGTCCGGGTAGCAGCGCTCGGGGTCGACGCCCAGTTGCACACCGAAATCGCGGCCGCGTTGCGGGTCGATGTCGAAGGCACCGGCCACCAGCGCAAAGGACTGGTCGCGCAGGGCGGCCGAGCGATGGATGTAGCCGATCTGGCTGTTCTGCCCGCCGCCGACCATGGCCCAGCGCAGCGGCCGGGCAATACGTTTGCTGCCATTGATCATCAAAGTATTCCTTGTGCGAAAGGGTCAGAAACCGGCTTCGGCCAGCCACTGGCGGCTGGCCGAGATGTCATGCAGGACGCGGGTGGCATTGCGCGGGTCGCGTTCCTGCTCGACGGTGATGCAGCCGGCGTAGCCCAGCGCGTCGAGCAGTGCGCGCAGCGCGGGGTAATCAATGCAACCCTGGCCGATCGGGCACATGACACCTTTGGCGCAAGCCTCGAAAAAGCGAATGCGCTCGCCCAGCACCTGCTCGAACACCGCCAGGTCGATGTCCTTGAAGTGGATGTAGTCCAGGCGATCGGCGTAGTGGCGCAGGGTCGCCACCGGATCCATGCCGGCGTAGTACAGATGCCCGGTGTCCAGGCACAGGCCGGCGATGTCGGCGGGAATGTCTTGCGCCAGTTGCGCCAGTTCATCGGCGAACTCGATGTGTCCGCCGGCGTGGGGGTGCACCACGGTGCGCACGCCGTATTCGCGCCAGGACAGTTCGGCGATGGCGCGGATGTGGCTGATCATGGTCTGCCAGTCGTGTGGCGCCAGACGCTTGGCCTGGGCCGAGTGGCCGGCGGCGTAATCGCGGGCTTCATGGCCCCAGTCGATCACCACCAGGTAAGGCGTGGCATAGCGCTGGCCGGACTCGGCCGCCCGCTGTGGCAACTGCTTGAGCAGGGCACAGATGTCATGAGTCTGTTGCAGCAGGCTGGCCAAGTTGGCCGGCGCCACCAGGTTATCGAAAATGGTCCCGGCCACCACATGCAAGCCATTCGCCTGCAATACAGTACCGACCTGTGCGGCGTCCAGCGGCAGGTAGCCATAAGGCCCCAGCTCAATGCCGCGATAGCCCGCCTGGGCCGCTTCGTCGAGCACCTGTTGCCAAGGTGGCAGGTGTGGATTCTTGGGGTCGTCGACGCCCCAGCAGCAGGGTGCGGTGCAGATGTGCAGCGTCATGAGAGGCTCCTTGATTGTTATTGTCGAGCGGTGTTCGTGGCACATGACAATCCTGCGACAGGGGCAGCAGGGTTGCTATAGTTGCCTGGCATTACCTGTCATAAGCTGTCAAACAGCCGTCAAGAGATGTCATTTCATGTCAGAGCCGCCTTTACCGGCCCGTCGTGCCACGCTGGAAGATGTCGCCAGGGCGGCCGGGGTCAGCGTGTCCACGGTCGACCGGGTCATGAGCCTGCGCGCCAATGTCCGCGCCGACACTGCCCAGCGCATTGCCGAGGCGGCTGCGCAACTGGGCTTTTACGGGCGTAATGTGATTGAGCAGCGCCTGTTGCAGCACCGGCCGGTGGTGCGCATCGGCCTGTTGCTGCAAAAGCGTGGGGTGGCGTTCTATCAGGGGCTGGCCAAGGCGCTGACCGATGCCGCTGCCGCCAGCGTGCGCGCCCAGGTGCGGGTGATGGTCGGCTACATTGACGATCTGGACCCGGCCGCCACGGCCGAGCGCATTCTGGCCCTGCAACATGAAATCGATGCCTTGGGCGTGGTCGCCGCCGACCACCCGGCTGTGGCGGCAGCGGTGGCACACCTGCGCGCCGCCGGCCTGCCGGTGATTGCCATGGTTTCGCAATTGAGCGCGGCGGCGGGCGCCGGGTATGTGGGGGTCGATAACCGGCGCATGGGTCGCACAGCCGCCTGGTTCATCACCCGTCTGGCCCGGCAGCCCGGCGCCGTGGCGGTGATGGTTGGCACCCAGCGTTTTCAATGCCAGGAGTTGTGCGAGTTGAGTTTTCGCTCGTGCATGACCGAGCAAGGTCCCGACTGGGAGCTGCTGGCCACGCGCCTGACCCTGGAAGACGCGGCCTTTGCCTATGCCGGCACGCTGGATTTACTGACCAGTGAGCCTGGCCTGGCCGGGCTGTACGTGGGCGGCGGCGGCATCGAGGGGGTGATCAAGGCCTTGCGCGAGTGCAAGGCCCGGCAGGCTGTACGGCCGGTGGTGGTTTGTCACGACCTGACCCCGCTTACCCGGGCGGCCCTGCGTGAAGGCGTGGTCGACGCCGTGCTGTCGCACCCGATCGAAGCGCTGGCACAGGCGACCATCAACCGTCTGGTGCAGGCCGCGATCAAGGTGCCTGATGAATCGGACAGCTGCCTGCTGCCGATCCAGATCGACGTGCCGGAAAGTGCCTGAGATAGGGGGCGGCACGCAATTATCGCAGGAGCGACCAACGGTCGCGAATGCAGGGTTCAGTTACCGACGATGTTGAATATGCCAGTTCTTTCGCGACCGCTGGTCGCTCCTACGGGGTTTGTGTCGTGCGCTGAGCAGGGGTTTGACACGCAATTAGTGTGGGAGCGACCAACGGTCGCGAATGCAGGCTGACATAAAACCTGTGGGCGTGAGCCTCGTGTACATGCAGACACCCTCCATTTGCAGGTATGTTGCCATGACCGTGCCATGCCATAAGGAAATTCCATGAGTCTGTCTTTGCTGAGCCGCTACGCCTTTTTCGTCGGTTGTGTGCTGTTCACGATAGCCACGTTGCCGTTCGTGCTGCATCACGAGTGGCTCTGGCCCTTCACCCTGGTCGTGGGCGCCTTGAGCCTGCTGGGGGTGTTCGACCTGTTGCAGTCGCGTCATGCGGTGCGCCGCAACTACCCGATCCTGGGCAATATCCGCTACCTGATCGAAGGCATTCGCCCGGAGATTCGCCAGTACCTGCTGGAAGCCGATTCCGAAGCGACGCCGTTTTCCCGCGCCCAGCGCGCGCTGGTGTACTCGCGGGCCAAGAGCGAAGCCTCGGACAAGCCGTTCGGCACCTTGATGAATGTCTATGAGACCGGCTACGAATTCATCAGCCATTCCATGCGCCCGGCGCCCTTGAACGACCCTGAACACTTCAGGGTCGACATCGGCGGACCGCAGTGCACCCAGCCGTACTCGGCGTCGGTGTTCAATATCTCGGCGATGAGCTTCGGCTCGCTCAGTGCCAATGCCATCCGGGCGCTGAACAAGGGCGCGAAAATGGGGCATTTTGCCCATGACACCGGGGAGGGCAGCATCAGCCCTTATCACCGCGAACACGGTGGCGACCTGACCTGGGAGCTGGGCAGCGGCTATTTTGGTTGTCGCACCGCCGATGGGCATTTCGACCCTGAAAAGTTCGCCCTGCAGGCCAGTGATCCGCAAGTGAAAATGATCGAGATCAAGCTGAGCCAGGGCGCCAAGCCCGGCCACGGCGGCATCCTGCCCAAGCACAAGGTCACCCAGGAAATCGCCAGCACCCGTGGCGTGCCGATGGGGGAAGACTGCATCTCGCCGTCGTGCCACAGCGCTTTCAATACCCCGCTGCAACTGATGCAGTTCGTGGCCCGCCTGCGTGAGCTGTCCGGCGGCAAGCCGGTGGGCTTCAAGCTGTGCCTGGGTCATCCATGGGAGTTCATGGGCATCGCCAAGGCAATGCTGGAGACGGGCATTCTGCCAGACTTTATCGTCATCGACGGTGCCGAAGGCGGGACAGGGGCGGCGCCGGTGGAGTTCACCGACCACCTGGGCGTGCCGATGCGCGAAGGCTTGCTGTTCGTGCATAACACCCTGGTGGGCATCAACCTGCGCGACAAGATCAAGCTGGGCGCCAGTGGCAAGGTGATCAGCGCCTTCGATATCGCCAGCCTGCTGGCCATTGGCGCCGACTGGGCCAACGCCGCGCGCGGCTTCATGTTTGCGATCGGCTGCATTCAGTCGCAGTCGTGCCACACCAACAAGTGCCCCACCGGCGTGGCCACGCAAGACCCGCTGCGCCAGCGCGCCCTGGTGGTCGAAGACAAGGCCACGCGGGTCTACAACTTTCATCGCAGTACCTTGAAAGCCCTGGCCGAGATGCTCGCCGCCGCCGGCCTGACCCACCCTTCGCAACTGACGGCACGCCACTTGGTGCGGCGCATGTCGGCCACCGAGGTCAAGCTGTTCTCACAGATGCATGTGTTTCTCAAGCCCGGCGAGTTGCTGGCCGATCAGGTCCGGGGCGAGTTCTACGAGCGCATGTGGCGGGCTGCCCGCGCCGACAGCTTCGATCCGATGCCGGGGGATGAGGCGGCGTAATCGGTAAGCAGCCTCTCAAGCACAAATTGACTGACTGATTTTATCGACGATCAAATTCACGACAAACAATGGCCTGCGCAGGTTTCGCTGGCGGGGGTCAGTTGGTAGCCGTTGTGCACTGCGCCCACACCTGGCGGATCCAGTCCTTGAGTTGCAAGGACTCATCCCAGCGGTCGGTCAGTTCCAGGCCGTCGGCATCGGTGATGGCATAGGGTGGCGGGCCGAGTTCGCAGGTGAACGACAGGCTGGTGCCGGCGCTGGCCGGCCTGGCCAGCCAGTCTTGGATACCGTGCTGCCACAAGTCGAGAAACATCTCGACGTAGGGTCGGTGCTGCGCAAACTGCAGCCCGACCTGCACCTGTTCGCAGCTGGCCACCCGACCATGAAAGCCCCAGCTGCGGGCCAGGATCGCGTGCAGTTGCTGCTGGTCGTCGGCCGCCAGTGGCACCGGAATCTCGCGCCCGGCCACATAGTGCGACAGGTCGGCCAGCAGCTTGAGGTCGGGCAGTTCGCGCAGCAGGTCGAGGGTGAAGGGCAGGTCGTTGGTGATCCGGTAGCGGTGGGTTTCCAGCAACACCGGAAAGTCCACCTGCTCGGCCAGGCGCAACCAGCTTTCAACCAGGCTCACCGCCTCGCCCAGCGTGTGCGCACGCACATCGGCCTGCAGGGTCAGGTGATGGCAACCGTGCGGGGCAATGACGTCCAGCGCCCGGGCCAGGTCGTCACGTGTGCGCGGAAACAGCTGTCCTTCAATCTGCAGGCCCAGCGCCTTGGCGGCCGCTGACAGGCGCTGGACAGGGGCGGGCATCCAGAAGTGATCGGTAAAGCCATCGAAGCCGGCGGCAGCAATGCGCTCCAGTTGTGCCTCGACCGGCAGTGCGTTCTGGCCACGATGATCCTGCATGGCCCACAAGGATTGGAATACCAGAAATTCACGCATGGGCTGTCCTGAGCAGGTGTTTGAGGGCGACGCCTGGGTCGGCCAGTGCCTCATGGTCTAGCGGCACGCGGGCGCTGATCAGCCGTTCGCAGAGCTTGATATCCTTGGCGATAGCGTTGCCGTTTGCCCAGCCACTGGCGCCTTGCAGGCATTGATCGGCATCCAGGTAGAACTGCAGAAAACCGCCAGCGGGCAGGTCGCGCTGGGCCGAGGGTGTGCCGGCGTGCGGGCTGCCGACGCTTTGCAGGCTCCAGTCGTACTGATCGGACCAGAAGTACGGCACGCCCCGGAACGGCTGGTCGGCCCCCAACATGTTCAACGCCGCATGACGGCCTTGGTCCTCGGCGTTGCGCCAGGTTTCCTGGCGCTGAAAGTCGCCCGCCGGGTGCAGGCGAAACTCGCAGGCATCCCCGGCCACGAACATGTCCGGGGCACTGGCGCGCAGGCATTCATCGACACGGATGCCCTGGCCCACGTCCAGGCCGGCCTCGCGTGCCAGTTCCACCGCCGGCTGGATGCCGATGCCCACCACCAGCACATCGCAGGGCAGCCATGTGCCGTCGGCCAGTTGCACCCGTTCGACCTGCTGTTGGCCCGAAACGTCCTGCAAACCGGTATCAAGATGCACCTCGACGCCATGCTCACGGTGCAGATACAGCAGCGCTGCGGACAGCCTGGGTGACACCACGCGCCCGGCCAGCCGTGGACCGGCTTCGAGCAGGGTCACCGTGCACCCGGCCTGACGGGCGCTGGCGGCCACCTCCAGACCGATAAAACCGCCGCCGACGATGACCACGCGGGCGCCCGGGAGCAATTGCTCGCGCAGGCGCTCGGCATCCTCATGGGTGCGCAGGTACAGCACGTTGGCAAAATGTGCCGGCACTTGCGCCAGGCGTCGCACCTGGCCGCCGGTGGCCAGCAGCAAGCGCTGGTAGTCGAGTACCCGGCCATCGGCCAGGTGCAGGCGATGCTGCGCCGGCGCCAGGCGCACCACACGCTGGCCGCTCAGGTGCTGGATACCCAGTTCGGTCAATTGCGCCGCCTGGCACAGGCTGAAATCCCCAAGCGTCACCTGGCCTTGCAGCAGGCCCTTGGACAATGGCGGGCGTTCATAGGGCAGGTGGGGTTCATCGCCAATCAGTATCAGCGGGCCGGTATAGCCTTCGGCGCGCAGGGTCAGCGCCGCCCGGCCACCGGCATGCCCGGCGCCGATGATGATCATGGGTGCAGTGTCAGAGATCATGGCAGTACTCTCGGATAGAGGGTTGTGCAGCAGCGGATGCTTTTACGCTTCTGTGGCCAGTTGCACGCGGCCTGCCTCGATGCGCACCGGGTAAGTCTTGAGGTTGACGCACACCGGCGCGCCCAGGGCCTTGCCGGTGCGGTAGTCGAAACGCCCGTTGTGCTTGGGGCATTCAATGACATGGTCCATCACCAGGCCGTCGGCCAGATGGATCGCCTCATGGCTGCACAGGCCGTCGGTGGCAAAGAACGCACTGTCGGCCGAGCGGTAGATGGCGTAGGTGCGCTGGGCGTGGTCGAAGCGCAGCACGTCTTCTTCATCGATGTCGTCCACGGCGCACACATCTATCCAGTCTGTTGCAGGGCAAAGGTCAATCAAGCGGGCATTCATCAGCTCGGTCATGGCGAGGGCTCTTGTTGTTGGAATCAAGGGACAGGCATCAGGCCTGGGCCACAGGCTGGCCGGCGTCGTCAGGCATGCAGGTACCGACCGGTGGTGGACGCCGCACGAAGTACGCCGGATCTTTGCGCTGTTTCCACAGCGTCGGCAGGATTTCCCGGTACGCCTGCAGCAGGCTGGGGTAAGGGGGCGGGCAGTCGTGTTTGATTGCTTCGTGCAGTTGCGGCAAGGCGTGGTAAGGCACCATGGGGAACATGTGGTGTTCCAGGTGGTAGTTCATGTTCAGGTACAAGAAGCGCAGCACAGGATTCATGCGGATGGTGCGGCAGTTGCTGCGATGATCGAGGGTGTCCTCGGCCAGCCCGACGTGCTGCGATACGCCGAACAGGTACGACAGCCATGCCCCATAGAGGGTCGGCAGGCCGATGAACATCAGTGGCAGCCAGGTGCCCAGGTACAGGGCCAGTGCCGTGGTGGCCGCCAGAATCGCCAGCCAGATCCGGGCGGTGAAATACACCTTGGGCAGCTCCGAAGCCGGAATGAAGTCCAGTTCCTGCGCTGTGGCCCGGCCGGCGGCATGGCGCAGCAGCGAGCGCAGGGTGCCGAGGGTCTGCGGGATGCCGATCAGGCTCAGGAGCATCTTGCCCAGGCGAGGTGGGCGTGGCTCGACGATTTCCGGATCGCGACCGACGACAATGGTGTCGGTATGATGCCGGGCATGGCTCCAGCGCCAGACATGGGGCTCGAACAGGGTCATGAAGCTGGCCACCTGATAGACCGCATCGTTCATCCAGCGGGTCTTGAACGCCGTGCCATGCCCGGTCTCGTGCCAGCGCGCATTGGAGGCGGTGCCGTACAGCAGGCCGTAGACAAAAAAGAACGGCACGCAGGCCCAGGTGCCCCAGAACCAGTAGCCGCCAAAGGCAGACAGCACCAGTGCCACCAGCCAGATGGCGGTGTCGCGCAGCGCCGGGCCGTCACTGCGTTGCATCAATTCCTTGAGGTGCTTGCGCGGGATGGGGGTCTGGTGCCAGGTGGCCGAGACCAGGCCTTTCTCGGCAGCCAGTGCCGCTTCAGGGCCGGTGAGGTCGTAATTGCGTGAAAGGGCTTCAGGCATTGTTCTTGTTCTCCGCAAACGATGGACACGCGATCAAGGGCGTCGCTTTACTGGAGAAAAGAGTAGGGCGCAGGTAGAAGGGGCTCAATGGCTTGAAGGGATTCTCTATCAAGCTATCATCGCTGCACCAAGGGCCATGATGGTTTTCTATCATCTGCTCAATAGGCCTGATGCCGATCAGTCAAGCCTTGATGCAGGCCTGCGGGAGGCAGCTTGCTGGCGATGACCGTGGGACAGGCACCGCAGGTGTATTGGTCTTGCGGGCCTCATCGCCGGCAAGCCGCCTCCCACCGGATTGATGTCGTCCAGGATTTCGTGCCTGACACCGGACTGTGGGAGGCGGCTTGCTGGCGATGGCTATGGGACAGGCGCAGCAGGTGTGTTGGTCTTGCTGGCCTCAGCGCCGGATCGCCGCCTGCAGCAGAGCAGCCTCCCGCAGGTTTGATATGGTCCTGAATTTCAGAACTGACACCGGACTGTGGGAGGCGGCTTGCCGGCGATGGCTATGGGACCGGCGCAGCAGATGTATGGGCCTTACTGGCCTCATCGCCTGGATTGATGTCGCCCAAGGTCTCGTGCCTGGCATCAGACTGTGGGAGGCAGCTCTGCTGGCGAATGCGGCGGTACAGGCGCAACAGAGGCGCCTGTTCTCAGTAAGCCTTATAAACCCAAGAACAAGGGATCGTCAGAACCGTGGACAAGAAAAGCAAACGCCCGACCATCGCTACAGTGGCCGCCCACGCCGGTCTGAGTGTCGCCACCGTCGACCGGGTGCTCAATGCACGGGCGCCGGTGAGCGAACACACCGCCGAGCAGGTATTCCAGGCCGCCGAGGCCGTGGGCTATTTTGCCGCGCGCCTGATTGGGCAGCGCATTCGCGAGCGTCGCCCGCATTATCGCTTCGGCATCCTGCTGCTGGGCACGGCGCAGGCCTTCTACGCCAACCTGGCGGCGGCCATCACCGACGCGGCCCGTGAACAAGGCCAGGCCAGCCTGAGCTGCCACTTCGATTACATCCACGACCGCACCCCGGCGGTGATCGCCGCGCAGATCGAACAGTTGGCCGTGCAGTACGACGGCGTGGCAGTAGTGACGTTTGCCCATCCGCTGATCAACCAGGCCATCGTTCAGGTGCGCGCCGCCGGCGTGCCGGTGGTGACCCTGCTCTCGGACATTCACCAGGAGCCGGAGGGACCCTATGTCGGGCTCGATAACCATGAAGTCGGCCGCACCATGGGCTGGCTGGTGCGGCACACCTGTGGCCATGCCCATGGCAGCGTCGGGGTGCTGCTGGGCGGGCATCGCTTTCTGGGGCATCAGGCCCGTATCGATGGGCTGCGCGACGACCTGGCCGCGCACGCCCCCGGGTTGCGCCTGCTTGAGGCCGTGATGAACATGGACAACAGCGACATCACCGAAGAGGCCACTCTGGAGCTGCTGGCACGGCACGATGACCTGCGCGGGCTGTGCGTGGTCGGCGGCGGTGGCGACGGCATTATCAAGGCCCTGGCGCAACTGCCACCGCAACCCGGACTGTGCAGCATCGTACTGGAGTCGACGCCGCTGTCACGCGAGGCGCTGGCCGACGGGCTGGTGCGGGTGGTGATCGATTCGCAACCGGCCTTGCTGGCCCGGGCCTTGATCAAGGTGCTGGTGCAGCTTCAGGACACCGACGTGTTTTGCCCGGACGCGCACTGCATCCGGGTGCCGCTGCAGATCGTCACGGCGCAAAACGCACGCTGACCATTCGTCAGGGTTGCACGAAATTGCGTTGAACAATGCGCCTGCGCACGAGGCCACAAAGAGGTCACGTCCTTACTACTCAGGAGAAATTCGATGACTGATTATCCTCGTCCGCCTTTCCCCAAGCAGAGCCAGCCGGTGCCTGGCAAGCAAGGCAAGATGGACCCGTACCCGGACTGCGGCGAAGAAAGCTACACCGGCTCCGGCCGCTTGCAGAACAAGATCGCGCTGATCACCGGCGCTGACAGCGGCATCGGTCGCGCCGTGGCCATTGCCTTTGCCCGCGAAGGCGCCGATGTGGCGATTGCCTACCTTGATGAGCATGAAGACGCTGAAGAAACCGCACGCTGGGTCAAGCAGGCCGGCCGCCAGTGCTTGCTGCTGCCCGGCGACCTGGCCAGCAAGGCCGTGTGCCAGGAAACCGTGCAGAAGACCGTCGATGAGTTCGGCCGCATCGATGTGCTGGTCAACAACGCCGCGTTCCAGATGACTCACGAGCGCTTCGAAGACATCCCTGATGAAGAATGGGTGCGCACCTTCGATATCAATATCACCGCGATCTTCCGCATCTGCCAGGCCGCCGTGCCGCACATGCCCAAGGGCGGGTCGATCATCAACACCAGTTCGGTCAACTCGGACATGCCCAAGCCGACCCTGCTGCCGTACGCCACCACCAAGGGCGCGATTGCCAACTTTACCGGCGGGCTGGCGCAGTTGCTGGGCGAGCGGGGCATTCGCGTCAACAGCGTCGCGCCCGGCCCGATCTGGACGCCGTTGATCGTGGCCACCATGCCCGAGGATGAAGTGTCCCAGTTCGGCAGCAACACCCCGCTGGGCCGTCCCGGCCAGCCGGTGGAAGTGGCACCGCTGTATGTGTTGCTGGCCAGTGACGAAGGCAGCTACCTGTCGGGCGAGCGCTTCGGCGTCACCGGGGGCAAGCCGATTCTTTAGTCGGGGTTGTGCACTGATCTGCTTGACGAGGGCCACTCAATAGTGGCCCTCTGTTTTACTGTCTGACTGCCACTGGAGATTTGCGATGTACCCTGACGTACAGCTTTATATCAACGGTCAATGGCGCGCCGCCCACGATGGTCGCACCCAGCCGGTCCTGGATCCGGGCACCGGCCAGATCATCGGTCAGGTGGCCCATGCCGACATCAGTGACCTGGATGACGCGCTGGCAGCCGCCGAGCATGGCTTTGCGACCTGGCGAGCGGTGTCGGCCTTCGAGCGCTACAAGATCATGCGCAAGGCGGCGGTGCTGGTGCGCGAGCGCGCCGATTCGATTGCCCGCATCATGACTCAGGAGCAGGGCAAGCCGGTGGCCGAGGCTCGCGCCGAGGCGCTGTCGGCCGCCGACATCATCGACTGGCTGGCCGAGGAAGCCCGGCGCAGCTATGGACGCCTGGTGCCGTCGCGTGGCGCCAATATTGAACAGAAGGTGATCAAGGAACCGGTGGGCCCGGTGGCGGCGTTCACGCCCTGGAACTTCCCCATCAACCAGGTGGTGCGCAAGCTGTCCTCGGCGCTGGCCGCCGGCTGCTCGATCATCATCAAGGCCCCGGAAGAAACCCCGGCGTCCCCGGCCGAACTGATCCGGGCCTTTCATGATGCCGGCGTACCAGCGGGTGTGATCGGCCTGGTGTATGGCGATCCGGCGCAGATTTCGGGTTACCTGATCCCGCACCCGGTGATCCGCAAGGTCACGTTCACCGGCTCCACCCCGGTCGGCAAGCAATTGGCAGCGCTGGCCGGCCAGCACATGAAGCGTGCCACCATGGAGCTGGGCGGCCATGCGCCGGCCCTGGTGTTCGAAGACGCCGACCTGAACCTGGCGGCACGCACCCTGGCCACCGCGAAGTTTCGCAACGCCGGGCAGGTGTGTGTCTCGCCTACGCGCATTCTGGTGCAGCGTTCGGTGTTGCAGGCCTTTACCGAGCAGTTCGTCGGGCTGACCCGCGAAATCAAGGTGGGGCATGGCCTGGAGGCCGACACCCAGATGGGGCCGCTGGCTAACGAACGCCGTGTGCCGGCCTTGCGTGACCTGGTCGAAGACGCCGTCAGTGCGGGTGCCAAGGTCGAGACCGGGGGCAACGCGGTCGCGGGCGAGGGCTGGTTCTTCGAGCCGACCGTGCTGAGCGGCCTGACGCCGGCCATGCGCATCATGAATGACGAGCCCTTTGGCCCGGTGGCCTTGCTGGTGCCGTTCGATACGCTGGAAGAGGCGATTGCCGAATCCAACCGCGTGCCGTTCGGGCTGGCGTCCTATGCCTTCACCACCTCGATGAAGACAGCCCAGGCCCTGAGCCATGGCATCGAAGCGGGTATGCTGTCGATCAACCATCAGGGCATCGGCCTGCCGGAAATACCGTTTGGCGGCATCAAGGACTCGGGCTATGGCTCCGAAGGCGGTATCGAAGCCATCGAGGCGTACCTCAATACCAAGCTGGTGACGCAGTTCAATTGATCGGCCTCATCATGCCGGTCAAGGCTGACGCGGTTTATTAGGGGAGGGGGCTCTGCTTCGGGCGGTGATCCGATGATGAGGCCAGCAAGGCCCATACGCCTGCTGCGCCTGTCCCATCGCCATCGCCGGCAAGCCGCCTCTCACAGTCCACAGTCTGGTGCCAGGTCTGAAACTCAGGGTCACATTAATTGAGTGTCAGACGCAAAAAGGTGAAAACTGGCTTAACTGATCGGCATCACGTCGCAGGAGCGGCTTAAGCCGCGAAGAAGGCTGCACATTCGTGCCCTCTTCGCAGTTAAAGCAGCTCCTGCAAGGTGAGATTGCGGCGGATCGCCAGGCTGCGTCTGCGGCTATTCCTTGGCCTGTTGCAGGCCGTTCTGGCGCAGGGCCAGGTTCTTGTCCTTCTTGTATTGCAGGGCCACTTCCGGCACCGGGCCACTCTGGCCGGTTTCCAGCCATTTGCGCAGGCGGCTGGCGTCGGCAAAGTGGGTCTGCTTGCCGAAGGCATCGAGGATCACCACCGACACCGGGCGCTTGGCCATATTGGTCAGCAGCACCAGGCAATGCCCGGCCTGGTTGGTGAAGCCGGTCTTGGTCAGGCGAATATCCCAGTTTTCACGGTGCACCAGATGGTCGGTGTTGCGAAAGCCCAGGGTGTAAGTGGGCTTGGTAAAGCGCACGGTCTTTTCTTCGGTGGCGCTCAGTTCGCTGAGCAGCGGGTATTTGCGCGCTTCAAGCAGCAGTTTGGTGAGGTCGCGTGCGGTCGAGACGTTGTAGACCGACAGGCCGGTAGGCTCGACATAGGCGGTGTGCTTCATGCCCAGTGCACGCGCCTTGGCATTCATCGCCAGGATGAACGCCGGATAACCCCCTGGATAGCTGTGGGCCAGGCTGGCGGCGGCGCGGTTCTCCGACGACATCAGGGTAATCAGCAGCATGTCGCGGCGACTGAGCTGGCTGCCGAGCTTGACCCGGGAAAACACGCCTTTCATTTCGGCCGTGTGGGAAATATCCACCGGTATGACTTCGTCCATCGATTGTCGGGCATCGATGACCACCATGGCGGTCATCAACTTGGTGACCGAGGCAATGGGCACAATCACATCCGGATTGTTGGAATAGAGCACTTTATTGCTTTGCAGGTCGACGACCATGGTACTGCCGGAGGCCAGGTGAAGATTGGCCGGGTCGCGTGCCAGGACGGCCGATTCATTGGCCAGGACCGGGTTGCCAAGCAGCGGGCCGGTGAGTGCAAGAAAAAGGCCCAGAAGCGTATGACGAATATTCAAGTAAGCTCACTCGATGAATGTGCGCAGGTGCACGGAAACAGAAAATAAAGTGGGCATTTTAGGAGGCGGTCTTACCGGCGTCGATGGGGGCGCACGGGCATTTCGTCCTTTAATCGAACAATAATGGCCTTATTCAGACACGGTTAAGTGGGCAGGCTGTTTTAACGCGCTGTTTTTCGATAGTCGTGGTATCGAATGCCGACAGCGATTAGCATCCCAGCCCTATCGGGTACCTCTAATGAATATCACTGTTGCAAGGAGTCAGGTAATGCCCAAGGGGTTGATCGGCAAGGATTATGCGATGCTGGTAATCGTGGCACTGGCCATTGTTGTCCTGATGCTGGGTGCGGGCTTTTTCATCAAGCCTGTGGACTGGGCGGGTTGGGTGCAGGCGATGGCCGTGACCGTGGGGCTGTTGCTGGCGGTGGCGGTACCGGCCATCCAGCGCCAGCAGGAAGCCCGTGAAGCCGCACGACTGCAGCGCATCCGTGATGTCGGTTATGCCCGGCGCATTCAGTACCTGTGCGGTGAGCTGAGCGAAATGCACGGACGGATCAGCCTGAACCTGCCGCACTTGCGTGCCAATGACCGGCACCGCTTGAAGTTCACCTTGCAGGATTACCTGCACCGGGTATTCGAGTCGCACAAGGAGGACTTGAACGATGACCGGATCGTGGTCGCCCATGAGTTGCGTCAGGTGGCCAATAATCTGATCGAGGAGCTCGACAGCGGCCGCACTGATCGCACCGAGTACATGGCACTGGAGCGGCGCCTGCAGAAACTGACCCAGCGCTGCCAGTTGATCGTGGTGATCGCCGAACGTTCCTGATGGCTCAGCTGTTGAGCCTGGGTGCCTCGAGTTGTTCGGAAATGGCCTGTGCCTGAGGGCGTGAGGTGAATGGCCCGCCAATCGGCTCGCCGTCGCGTATCAGGTACCAGCAGGCCAGCAGGCCTTGCGCTCTGAGCGCGCCGGGTACGGCACTGCCAACCACAGACATGATGTGTACTTCGTTCATGATGGCCTCCATCGATTCATGCTGGCCACTCTACTGAACACTGATGGCACCGAGAAATCAACCTTTTCGATAGTGGTCATTGATGGAGGCAGGGGTTTTGGCACCAGACTGTGCGTTGGTGCAAAAAATGGCCCCGCCGGTCGCGGCCAGGCCAAAAAAACCCCGCCGCACGGGCAGGGTCTTTTTGTTTACCAGCGGCGCGGATGGCCGTAGTACACCGGTTGTGGCGGTGGGCCATAGCGATGGTAGTAGCCAGGCGGCGGGCCGGGGTAGCGCTCGACCACTTCATAGGCCGGGCGGTAGTAGACCGGCGGTGGCGGCGGGGCGTAATACACGGTGCGCGGTTCCTGCACATAGACAGGCTGGCGCTCGATGTACACAGGCTCGCGCTCGACATACACCGTGCGGTCGCGGTCACGACCCGAAGACACGGCCGCTCCGACGACGGCGGCGCCCACGATGGCGCCTACGATCGCCGGGCCTCCCCAATTACGACCACCGGCACTGGCCTGGCCTGCCAGGGCCAGGGCGCCTATGAACAAGGCAATCTTGGGTAAATGACGAATCATGATGGTGTTCCTCGGCTTTCGACCCGTTATCGCGTGGCACCGGCTGCGGTGCGGCTACGGGGTTAATGCTAAGACAGCGGTTTTGATCAGATCTGCGAAGCGCGTGGGTAAAGTTTGTGTAAGGTAGGAGCCTTCGCGACATACCGTTTTCAGCTTCGTCTGATGGGTGCGAGTGTACGCTTGTCATACCGATTTTAGCCAATACCGTTCAGGAGATTTACATGCCCGTCACTGCCAGCAAGGACACGCTGTTGTGCATGTCGCTTGCCGCCCGTCCCGGCCACTTCGGGGTTCGCTTCCACAACCACCTGTACCGCGAGCTGGGCCTGGATTTCTATTACAAGGCATTTGCCCCCAACGACCTGGCTGGCGCGGTCACCGGCATGCGCGCCCTGGGCATACGCGGCTGTGGGGTTTCGATGCCATTCAAGGAAGCGTGCATCGCCCTGGTCGATGAGCTGGATGCCTCGGCAGCGGCCATCGACTCGATCAACACCATCGTCAACACGGGCGGTCATCTCAAGGCCTACAACACCGACTACATCGCCGTGGCGCAGTTGCTCGATGCCCACGCCGTGCCGCGCACGCCATTCGCCCTGCGCGGCAGTGGCGGCATGGCCAAGGCCGTGGCCTGTGCCATGCGCGATGCCGGCTTTACCGAGGGGTTGATCGTGGCCCGTAACGAAGCGGCCGGACGGCGCCTGGCCGACGCCTGCGGGTTGCGCTGGCAGCCTGAGCTGGGCGATGAGCGGCCGCCCTTGCTGGTCAATGTCACGCCGCTGGGCATGACCGGGCCGCAGGCTGATGAACTGGCCTTTGACCTGGCGGCCATCGAGGCTGCCCAGACCCTGTTCGATGTGGTGGCCACGCCGGCCGAGACCCCGTTGATCCAGGCCGGGCGCCGGCTCGGCAAACAGCTGATCAGCGGTGACCAGGTGGCCGCGATCCAGGCGCTGGAGCAGTTCGTGCTGTACACCGGCGTGCGCCCCACCGAGGAGCAGTACCAGCGTGCGGCGGCCTTTGCCCGGGCGGTTTGAGGTCAGCCCTCCAACTGCGCCAGTCGTTCTTCCAGGGCGGCAATGCGCGCCTCCAGCTCGTCCAGGCGCTCGGACGACGGCGGCGGCGCATGGCGCTCCGGGGCTTGCTGACGGTTGACCAGCAGGGCCTGCAGGTCCTGCTCGCTGCCCATTGCATGCATGTAGCGATCTTCGCGCTGGCCGCTCTGGCGTGGCAGCTGTGAAGCCAGGCCACGGGCGATCAGGCGGTCGAGCTGGTGCACGACCTGTTCGGCGTCTTCGAAGTCGTGCATGCGGTTGCTGCGGGTCAGCAGTTCGTTGACGGTCTGCGGGCCGCGCAGCAGCAACAGGCCGGTCAGGATCAGCTGCGCTGGCACCAGTTCAAGGTGCTTGTCGGCCCGGTGTTCCCAGCGATCGGCGCGACTGCCCATCACCAGGCGCGCCAGGCCGAGGTTTTCCAGGCTGCGCAGGCTCTGGCCGATCTGGCCCTGGGTCAGGTTCATGACCGGGTCGCGGCTGGTTTTCTGGTTGCAGGCCAGCATCAGCGCATTGAGGGTCAGCGGGTAGGTTTCCGGGTTGGTGGCCTTTTTCTCGATCAGGCAACCGAGCACCCGGACCTGGCTGCTGTCCAGTTGCAGGCCTTGAGAGGCTTGAGGGGTTTCGAGGGTATCGGACATGCTGTACTCCCTGAGCGATGGCAGGCCGCCAGCCTAGGGTCTGGCGCGGATTATTACCAGTGGGCAACGTATTGCCGGGCAAAAAGTCGCAACGAACGGCTCGCCCGGACGTCTATAATCGTGCGGCGCGTTCCAGCTGTATAAACCCCACCCTCGTGTCCTGTTCATTCTGTGCTTTATCGCCCATGCCGCGATAAGGCGCGTCGTTGTGGAATGTTGTCCATCGTTCTTTGTCAGCGGCCGGCATCATCGTGCTGGCGATCCTGCTGGCGCTGGGCATGATGAGGGTCAACGGGCCGGCCATGGCCTGATCATTCGCTGAACAGCTTGTTGCGTGCCCCTTCGGTAATCGCCACGACGCCGGGGTGGCGCACCTTGCGCTCGACGGTGATGGCATAGAACGATTCGGTCACCGCATCGGTCTGACCGATCAGGCGCACGCCATACTGGGCCTGGACTTCGTCAGCGATCACGCTGGGGGCCACGAATACACCGCTGCCGGACTGGCCAAACGCTTTCATCAACGCACTGTCGTCGAATTCGCCAATGATGCGCGGCCGCAGCTTTTGCTCGGCGAACCAGCGCATCAGTCGCCCGCGTACCACAGTGTCCTGGCCCGGAATCAACAGCGGGGCATCGTTTAAGGCCTGGGGGAAATCGGGGTGCAGGCGTTGGGCGACTTCTTCGGTGGCAAAGAAGCTGATGCCGCATTCGCCCAGTTTCTGGCTGTAGCCGCGGATGTCCAGGTGCGGGGGCATGGGGCTGTCGGAGACGACCATGTCCAGACGCTGGATGGCGAGGTCGGCCAGCAGGCGCTCCAGCTTGTCTTCGCGGCAGGTGATGCGCACCGGCTCGCTCAGTTCCATGGTCGGCGCGATAAGCCGGTAGACGATGGACTTGGGCACCACGTCGGCCACACCGATGCGAAACAGGATCTGCTGCTCGTCAGGCCGCGAGCGCAGCACGGTTTCCAGTTCGTTGCCCAGCTGGAACATCTGCTCGGCGTAGGGCAGGGCCAGGCGTCCCGCCTCGGTCAGCTCCAGTTGGCGACCCACGCGCTGAAACAGGTCGACGCCCAGGGTCTGTTCCAGCAGGCTGATCTGCCCGCTGATGGTCTGCGCCGTAAGGCTTAATTGCTCGCAAGCGCGTACGATGCTGCCAGTCCGGGCTACCACCCAGAAATAATGTAATTGACGGTAATTGAGCATGGACTTGTAACACTTCGTAAAAACCGAAGTATACACCTTAAAAATGCGAATTTTCCTGATGTTACAAGGTCTCTAGAATGCTTCCTCATCGCCATGCCGCTCACGCGGTCGGCCCTGATGAACGAGGAAGCCATGAAGCACCCCATCTATGCTGCATTATTGTTGACATGTTCTGTGGTTGTAATGAGTGGCTGCGACCAGGTTGAAACAACCGGCAAGCAGATGCTCGACACGGCGGCCAGTTCCGCCAAGCAGGCGATCGACGACACTCACAAGGCGGCCACCGAGGCGCTGGAAGAGGCTCGGCAAGAGCTGTCGGTCGCAGAGCCTGCGGCAAAGCCAAAAGAATCCGGCACTCAGGCCGGGCAGGAAATCTGACGTTATTAACCTTGGCTTATTCGGGACATACATATGGAATACCTGTTGGAACTTGCGGCAAGTCCGGCGGCCTGGGTGGCGCTGGCAACACTGGTGGTGATGGAGGTCGTGCTGGGCATCGACAACCTGATCTTTATCTCGATCCTGACCAACAAGCTGCCTGAGCATCAACGTCCCAAGGCCCGTCGACTGGGTATCGGCATGGCGCTGATCATGCGCCTGGGCCTGCTCAGCACCGTGGCCTGGATCGTGCAGTTGACGGAACCTGTCATTGAACTGTTGGGGCAGACGTTCTCCTGGAAGGACATGATCCTGATCGCCGGTGGCCTGTTCCTGGTCTGGAAAGCGACCACGGAAATCCACCACAGCATGGATGAGGCGCACGACAAGGAAGACACGGTCGGCTCCAAGGTGACCCTGAGCATGGGCGCGGCGATTGCACAGATCCTGATGCTCGACCTGGTGTTCTCCATCGACAGCATCATCACCGCCGTGGGCATGACCGAGCACTTGCCGATCATGATCATTGCGGTCGTGGCTGCGGTCGTGGTGATGCTGGTAGCGGCTGACCCGCTGGCCAAGTTCATCAATGACAATCCAAGTGTCGTGATGCTGGCGCTGGGTTTCCTGATCATGATCGGCATGACGCTGATCGCCGAAGGCTTTGGTGCCCATGTGCCTAAAGGCTATGTGTACGCGGCGATGGCTTTCTCGGCCCTGATCGAGGTGCTGAACATGCTGGCGCGTCGTTCCAAGCGCAAGAAATCCGCAGCGGCCTGATCAGGGTTGCAGCAACGGCCGGGCTGACACACGCCAAGGCTTGAAGCAAAAAAACGGTCGGTCCTGTCATGGGGCCGGCCGTTTTGCATGAGGGCGTATAAAGATTCAGTGTGCGGTGGCCGGTCGGGTCTTGCAGGGCCTGGCCGGTTTTTGCGGTCGGGCGGCAGGCGCGGTCTGGGTGGGATGAGGGTGATGACGACGAGCAATGCGCATCACACCCCACAACATGGCGCAGGCAACGGCCAGCCAGGCAGCGATCAGCATCACAATGGTCATTTCCAGGTTCATGAGTACACCTCCACAGCTGCAATCTGTTGCAGTCTTAGTAACCGACAGTCTAGACCGGGGGGTGTTTCGCCGGCTTGACAAGTGGTCACGCGCTTCGACCGTTTTGGTCTATGCAGGCCAAGTGACAGACCCTTGGGCTATACCGGCGGCTTGCACCGCTCTATGATCGGCATTCCCGCCAGGTCAGAGGTCGCCTGGCGTTCGATCAAGTGAGGGAACATGTTGCCGGTATCATTTGCGTCCAGAGCCGTCACGGTTGTGCTGGCGGTTGCCATGCTGGCGGTCATGGGCGGTTGTTCGTCGTCGCGTACGCTGCACGCGCTGCCACCTGACCCGCAGGGGCTGCCCGACCGGGTCGAACTCACCTCGATGCCGTTCTTTCGTGGCAATGCCTTCCAGAGCGGCCCCGGTGCCCTGGCCACGATGCTGGCGCACCAGAACATGGGCACCACGCCGGGGTTGCTGGAAAAAAACCTGCAATTGCCCGGTGCCGAAGCGCAGCTTGAACAGAACCTGCAGCGCGTGGCGCGTGAATACGGCTTTGTGGTCTACCCGCTGAGTGATCAGGTGCGCGACCTGAAGGCGCAGGTAGCCGCCGGTTATCCGGTGCTGCTGCGTTTTACTGAAGGGTCGGCGTTCTGGAAAGAGCCGCGCTATGCGGTATTGGTCGGTTATGACCGTTACCGCGACGGGATGTTGCTGCAGGCCGGCATGAACCGCCGGCTGTTGATGAAGTTTGACAGTTTCGCTTCGGCCTGGGAGAGCGCCGGCCATTGGGCGGTGCTGGTCCAGGGGCCTCGCCAGTTGCCCGCCAACGTTGATCGCC
Source organism: Pseudomonas sp. Leaf127 (assembly GCF_001423155.1). Classification (NCBI taxonomy): domain Bacteria; kingdom Pseudomonadati; phylum Pseudomonadota; class Gammaproteobacteria; order Pseudomonadales; family Pseudomonadaceae; genus Pseudomonas; species Pseudomonas sp. Leaf127. Next base: position 573,274 of record NZ_LMOA01000021.1, read on the forward strand.
AGCGCTGGCTGCAGGCGGCCGAGGCACTGGCCAGGGCCGGTCAGGAGCAGGCGGCCGGTGAAGCGGTCAGGACCATCGGCCGTTAGGCTCTGTACGAAAAGTCGGTGAGCGAAGGTCAGGTAAGGCAAAAAGCGGCGAGCAAGCGCAGTTGACATGTGTCAATGAGCATTGCGAGTCGCTTTTTAACGCCGCATGGCCGAGCGCAGCCACTTTACGTACAGAGCCTAGGGTCTGGTGTTCAGAACCCCAGCCTATCCCGCAGGCTGTAATACCAGGCACCCAGCGCAGTAAAGGGCGTGCGCAACAGTTGTCCGCCCGGGAACGGATAATGCGGCAGGTTGGCAAAGGCGTCGAAGCGTTCGGCCTGGCCGCGCAGTGCTTCGGCCAGCACCTTGCCGGCCAGGTGCGTATAGGTCACACCATGCCCGCTGCATCCCTGGGAATAATAGATGTTGTCGCCCAGGCGGCCGACCTGGGGCAGGCGCGACAGGGTCAGCAGGAAGTTGCCGGTCCAGGCGTAATCGATCTTCACGTCCTTGAGTTGCGGGAAGACCTTGAGCATTTTCGGCCGGATGATCGCCTCGATATTGGCAGGATCGCGCGCGCCATACACCACGCCACCGCCGAAGATCAGGCGCTTGTCGGCAGTCAGGCGGTAATAGTCCAGCAGGTAGTTGCAGTCTTCGACGCAGTAATCCTGGGGCAGCAGCGTGCGGGCCAGTTCATCGCCCAGCGGCGCCGTGGCAATCACCTGGGTGCCGCACGGCATGGACTTGGCCGCCAGCTCCGGCACCAGATTGCCCAGGTAGGCATTGCCCGCCACGATCACGAAGCGTGCCCGTACCCGGCCTTGCGCCGTATGCACCACCGGCGTGGCACCGCGGTCGATGCGAATGGCCGGCGACTGCTCATGGATGACGCCGCCCAGCGACTCCACTGCAGCGGCCTCGCCCAAGGCCAGGTTCAACGGATGGATATGCCCGCCGCTCATGTCCAGCATGCCGCCCACATACGGGTCGCACTGCACCACCTCGCGCATGCGCGCGGTGTCCAGCAGTTGCAACTGAGTATGGCCGTAACGCTCCCACAGGCGTTTTTGCGCTTCCAGGTGGCCCATCTGCCGGGCGTTCAAGGCTGCGAACACACCGCCGTCTTTCAGGTCGCACTGGATGGCGTAGCGCGAAATGCGCTCGCGAATGATGCGCGCGCCTTCGAAAGCCATGTGCCCGAGCAACTGCGCCTGATCCGCACCCACGCTGCGTTCGATCACATCGATGTCGCGGCTGTAGCTGTTGACGATCTGCCCGCCATTGCGCCCCGAGGCGCCAAAACCGACTTTCGCCGCTTCCAGCACCGTCACCTTGAACCCGTGCTCAAGCAGAAACAACGCGCTGGAAAGCCCGGTATAGCCGGCACCGATGATGCACACATCGGTGTCGATATCGCCTTGCAGGGCAGGGCGCTCAGGCACCGGGTTGGCTGAGGCTGCGTAATACGACTGGGGGTAGGCCATGCTCGCCATGCGGATGCTCCGTTTAAAATTCTTGACGAATAGTGGCGATCCTACCCGAGATCCTCAAGGATGCAAAACGCAGAACCTGCAAAAACTTTTCGAATTCAGTGGCTTGAAATTCCGTAGAATGCCGCCTCACAGCAGGCACGTAGCTCAGTTGGTTAGAGCACCACCTTGACATGGTGGGGGTCGTTGGTTCGAGTCCAATCGTGCCTACCAGACAAAACCCGCGCAGTGCGCGGGCTGGGAAGGGAGATCAGAAATGATCTCCCTTTTTTATTGCCGGTTATTGTAAATCTCCCACCTCAGATGCCGTTCAGGTACAGCGTCAGCTCATGCCCATACGGCACACTGAAGCCCGCCGCATTGCGATGCCCGCCGCCGCCGAACCGTTCGGCGATGGCGGCCACGTCCTCGCCTGCATCAGTGCTGCGCAAAGAGAATGAGCGGCCTTTGGGTGTGTCCCAGTAGACGGCAGCAAAAGGCTCACCGGTGCACATCAGGTGTCCGGCATCGCTGGCATGCGTAAATGGCAGGTTGGCGGCCGGTACGTCGAATCCCTCTATCACCATCCGGCGCCGGGTGGCGCGCAATAGGCCCGCCAGTTCTTTCTGCCGGCTGCGCTCGATCGCCACGCCTTCTCTATGCAACGCGCTGACCGGCGTCGTCATGAGTTCATCCCAGCGCTCGAAATCGTGCGGATGGCTGAACAGTGCTGCCGTGATTTCCCGCGTGCCTTCGAGCGTGAAGCGCCATAGGTCGCGATCTTCGATATGGTTGATAAGGTCCGGGCGCGGCGTGCCTTTGAAATAGTAATCCCAGGTCAGGCCGGCGCCTGAGCGGTTCATGTCGAATACCGCGTGCAGTCCTGTCAAGGGTACTTGCTGCCAGTGCTCAGGGGCTGGCGCGACATTGGCCAGTTCGGCTTGGGCAGTCTTGTGATGATCAATGACCAGAACCGACAACGCTGTACTGGCCATCGTGGTCAGGACGTCGAAGGAATAGGCAAAGTCCACGATCACGACATGTTTTCCAGAAGCGTCGGGAGCCGGTTCGCCATGACTGGCGGCGTAGCACTCGACATCGGAGCCAAGCCTGCGGCACACCACCCAGGCGGCACCGAAACCGTCGGCGCAATGGGCGTGGTAGATGCACAGTGTTGAGGGTGTGGTCATGGGGCTCCTGCTGCGGGTGGGGTGCGCCACCCTTTGTCGGGGAGTAATAAGACACTTCATCCAATACCCTTCCCAAGTCATTGATTTTACCGTTGTGGCATACGGCTATTATCTGCGCCAGTGCTACCATGCGCCCTGACGGGCCAGGGTTGGCTCACAGTACCAAGGCCTCCTTTCAGGGGCGGTCGCGGCAGATTGGACTGGAAAGGGCTGTCAGGTGTTCAAGTGAAACGTGATCTTCAGCTCGTCATTGTGCTTTTATTGATCGTATGTTGTTCATTGGTCTTGATCACGTTCTGGAAGGTCATGGCTGCGCGGGAGAGGGCCTTGAGCAATGTCAGTGTCAATGGCGCCAATCTGACGCAGGCGCTGGTGACCTATTCGGAAGGAATCATGCGCCAGAGCTCGACGCTGCTTAACGGTATGGTCGAGCGGCTCGAGACCGACGGTTTCGGCCCGGCGCAGTCTGGCCGGCTGCAAAGTCTGTTGCAGATTCAGCACCGTGCCATGCCGCAACTGAGCGGCCTCACCATCTATGACAAGGAAGGCAACTGGCTGCTCTCATCCAGCAGCCCCGGCGTGCTCAGGTTCAACAGCAGCGACCGTGTCTATTTTTCTCATCATCGCGCTGACCCGTCCCGGGACATCTTCATCGGTCCGCCCATACAGCATCGCTCGAACAAGGAGTGGGTGATCACCATCAGTCGCCGGGTCGATGACGAGCGCGGTGACTTCGCCGGTGTCGTAGCGGCAACCCTGGGAATCAGAAACTTCCTTGAGCTGTACGGCAAGATCGATGTGGGTGATGACGGCGCGATTTCCCTGACGCTTGCCAACGGCCAGTTGTTGGTGCGCTACCCCTTTCGTGAGCAGGACATGGGCAAGGACTTTTCTCAATCGGCAGACTTCAGGAAGTATTTCCTGGGTCGGGATTCGGGGAAGGCGTCATTTACTTCGTCGCTGGACGGCGTCGAGCGCTTGTACACCTTTCGCAAGAGTGAAAACTTTTCATTGATCACTACCGTGGCGCTTGGCAAAAAGGAGGCTTTGCGCAACTGGCGGTTCGAAGCCCTGTTGTCGCTGACGGTCCTGGCTGTCCTGATCCTGTTCACGCTTGGCACCGGTTGGGTGCTGTTCAGGCTCATCAAGCGCAGGATCGAGACCCAGTCCCAGTTGCTGATGGCGCGCCAGCAATTGCTTGATGCCAATGAAAAGCTCGCGCAACTGGCCGCGCAGGATCAACTGACGGGCCTGGCCAACCGGCGCTGTTTCGATGAGACGCTGGCGTTGGAGGCCAGGCGCGCCCAGCGGGCGGGCACCTCTTTATGCCTGATCCTGATGGATATCGACCTGTTCAAGCTGTTCAATGACACCTATGGTCATGTTGCAGGCGATGAGTGCCTGCAGGCAGTCAGTCTTGCTGTCGCGAGGTGTGTGCGCCGCCCTTCGGACCTGGTGGCCCGCTACGGCGGGGAAGAGTTGGCGGTCATCCTGCCGGACACTGACCTTGAGGGGGCACGCCAGTTGGCTGCCGCGATGCAGCAGGCGTTGGCCGAGGCCGGTATCGCCCATGCCGCCAGCCCGTGTGGCCGTGTGACCATGAGCATCGGTATTGCCTGCATGTCAGGGGATGAGGCAGTGCTGTGTGCGCCTTCGATTGTCGAGGTGGCGGACTGTGCCCTGTACAGGGCCAAGGCGGGCGGGCGAAATCGGATCGAGAGCTGAGATAGTTGAATAAGTGTGCAGGCCACCAAAGGGCGGCGGCCTGCGTGTTTCATGCGGGTATGAAGTCCTCACCGACAAAGCGCCTGCCTGCATTGCCGCGTTCGACACGCTGATGAGACAGATGCCGTGACGTTTTAAGCTCGGCTTGCCGGGCATTGTGCAAGGTTTGCAGTCGCTGGCCGATCAGCATGACGGCCAGGCGCTTGTTGGCGTGCTGGCTACGCTCGCTTTGTACCTTGACCGTGATGCCGCTGGCCACATGGGTGGCGCGTACGGCAGAGTCGGTGGTATTGACGTGCTGGCCACCAGGTCCGCCGGAGCGGGTGGTTTCAAAACGAATCGCCGTGCTCAGGTCTGTCTGCGGCGCAGAAAAGTGCTCGGCTCCGAAGTACCAGTTCTTGCGCCGATGACCTGGGCGATATGGGCTGGCGCATACCCAGCACAGGTTGCCGTGCCATTGACTGGCCAAGGCCTGCGCCTGCTCGCCCTCCAGGCACAGCAGCACCGAGCGCAGCGTGCCGCCGTGCTGGCCGGCCTGTTGCTCGACCACACTCAGTGATACCGCGCAGGCCCGGGCCTCATGTTCCAGGCGTTGCAGGGCCTTGGCCACGGCGCGCTCGCATTCGGCCGGTCCTTGTGCCGAAGACAATTGCAGCAGAATCATTCGCAGCACCCCCGGCGTTTGTAGGTCAGTACCGGTTTCAGGCGCGCCAGCAGGGTGACCAGTCCGGCGTCGACCAGGCTGCCGACCACCGAATCGATGTTTTTATAGGCCTGGGGGGCTTCTTCATACATCAGCGCCTTGTCTTCACAAATCACCCGGCTGCCCAGCGCAGTGCGCTTGAGCTGATCCAGGCTGTAGCGTTGTGCCAGGCGATCCTTGCAGTCGGTGCGCTGCCATTTGCGCCCGGCCCCGTGGGCCAGGGAGTTGAGTGACAGTGGCGAAGGGTGGGCGGCGACCAGGTAGCTGTAGTCGCCGCGCGAACCCGGTATCACCACCGGCCCCTGATCGGCGGGTGTAGCCCCTTTGCGGTGCAGCCAGCCGGCAACGCCCTCGACGGTGTCCGGCAGCACCATGTTGTGGTTGATGTCCAGCAGCCGTCGGCCCTCGCTGCGCAGGTTAAGCAGGATGCGCTCGGCGATCAGTTGCCGGTTGCGCTCGGCAAAGCGCAGCGCCTGATCATGCTGTTGCAGGTAGTCCTGGCCGTCGTGACTGCCCGCGGCAATGCCGGCATGGCCAAAGCGCTCGATATGCTGGCGCAGGATACGTTCGCCCAACCCGCGCGAGCCGCTGTGCACCAGCAGCAGCAAGGCCTTGCGCTCCAGCCCCAGTGCTTGCACGGCAGCGGTGTCGTAGAGGGTATCCAGTTGCTGCAGTTCGGCGAAATGGTTGCCACCGCCGATGGTGCCGGCGCTATGGCGTTCGGTGGTGTCCAGGCCTTCAAGCGCTTCGGTCCAGTTGTCATCAAGCGGCTGATCGATATTGCCGATGCGCTTTTCCAGCTTGTCCAGGTCCAGCTTCGCCAGTGCGATGCCGGTCTGCCACAGTGCCATGCCGCAGCCAATGTCATTGCCGACCAGTGCCGGGTACAGCAGGTCTGTCGAAAAGAAGGCGGCGCCTACCGGATAACCCCGGCCCGGGTGCAGGTCCGGCATGCCGGCGACCTGGTGCATGCCTGGCAGGCGTGCGGTGGTCTGAAGTTGCTGGATCGCTTTTCCTTCGATCCAGGTGTCGTCCGAGGCGATGAGAGAGACGCCCGGCGACAAATTGCGGATGCAATTGCCCATGTCCAATTCCTGATTGGAAAAATAAAAAGTCAGGTGGGCAGGCCGCAGCCGGGCAAAGCATGTCGCTGGGAAAGCGAAGGGAGCGTTACGCCTGGCTCGTCCTGCAAAGGGTGATGATGTATTTCATGGTCAATCTCCTGTTTGCTGGTGAGTGGGAAGAGGCGCGCAGAGTACTGATCGTTGCGTGCAGATGCAAGGGCGGCCAGTGGTCTGTCATGGCTTCAAAAGGCTCATAAACGTGGCAGGGCAATAAAAATTGAAATTCCGTAGAATGCCGCCTCACAGCAGGCACGTAGCTCAGTTGGTTAGAGCACCACCTTGACATGGTGGGGGTCGTTGGTTCGAGTCCAATCGCGCCTACCAAACAAATCCGCTCTGCTGGGCGGTAAGAAAAAGGCGACCCGAAAGGGTCGCCTTTTTTTGTGGCCGGTTTTTTCCAGGGCCTGTCTGATGCGCGGGTCTATCTGAAGATCAGAACGGCGGCCGCTGCAATCACGAACACTACGCCAAATACCATCCGGGCGATCCAGGGCGCGGTCAGCCAGACGCCGGTGGCGCCGGCGATCTGACCGATATTTTTCTCGCTGAGCAGGCGATTGCCGGCTGGATTTATCGGGTGGCCGCAGTGCGGGCAGGCGTAGGCCTTGTCAGAAACACGGGCGGCGCATTCGGGGCAGTCGATCAGGCTCATGAGGGTGTCCATCGTGGCTTCGGGAAGGCGTTCTGATTCACCCAGAGAGACCTCGAAAAGGCCCGAATGTTCGCCCAGGGTGTGAGCCGGTTGGCAGTTTGCTCAGGCCTGGCGGGCAAAGGCCTTGAGGATCGATTTGGTCGTGTCGCTGGCCTTCAGTTCGCTCCACTGTTCGTCCGCCAGCCATTTACAGGCGCTGATTTCGTTCCTGGGCCTGGGCTTGTCATGTTTGGGCACGTCAGTCACGAACACGTAATGACGCACCTGTTCACCGGTGAACTCATTCAGGTACAGCAGTCGCAAATCACGCAGTCCGGTCTCTTCGCGCAGTTCGCGCGTGGCTGCCTGTCGCGGGGTCTCGCCGGCTTCGATCTTGCCACCAGGCAGGTTCCAGCGCGATTTGGCCTTGCGTACACCCAGGATCTGGTTGTCGCGTTTACAGATGACAGTGGCTCGGTCTTTCATAAGGCTATAGGTGTCCTGAGAGAGGGGCACGTACGCGCCTGGCAAGCTTTGTCCCCTGCTGAAGCCAAAGGTTCAGAGCAGGCTTTTCGATACGCGTATAAAAAGCCCGGCAGACACCGGGCTTTTGAGGGCGTGACGCTGCATGGTTCAGGCGTTGCTGGTGTCGTAGGCCCTGTACGTAAGTGGCTGCGCTCGGCCATGCTGCGTTAAAAATCGACTCGCAATGCTCATTGACACGTGTCAACTGCGCTTGCTCGCCGCTTTTTGCCTTGCCTGACCTTCGCTCACCGACTTTTCGTGCAGAGCCTAACGCCCCTTGAACAGTGGCGGCCGCTTGTCAATAAACGCCGCCATGCCTTCTTTCTGATCATGGCTGGCGAATACGGCATGAAAGATCCGGCGCTCGAAGCGGATGCCTTCGGCCAGGCTGACTTCGAAGGCACGGTTGACGCTTTCCTTGACCATCATCGCCACCGGCAGGGATTTTTCGGCAATCGTCGCTGCCGCTTTCATGGCCTCATCAAGCAACTGCTCCGGCGCCAGCACGCGGGCCACCAACCCGGCCCGCTCGGCTTCATGGGCATCCATCAGACGCCCCGTCAGGCACAGGTCCATAGCCTTGGCCTTGCCGATCGCACGGGTCAGCCGCTGGGTGCCGCCCATGCCGGGCAACACGCCAAGGTTGATTTCCGGCTGGCCGAAACGGGCGTTGTCTGCCGCCAGAATGAAATCGCACATCAGCGCCAGCTCGCAACCGCCGCCCAGGGCAAAGCCGGCCACGGCCGCAATCATCGGCTTGCGCCTGGCGGCGACCTTGTCGCTTTCGATAAACAGGTCGTCGAGGTAGATCTGCGGGTAGCTGAGTTCAGCCATTTCCTTGATATCGGCACCGGCGGCAAAGGCCTTGTCGGAGCCGGTCAGCACGATACAGCCGATCGTCGGGTCGGCCTCGAAACCGTTGAGCGCGTCGTTGAGTTCATCGATCAGGCGGGCATTCAAGGCGTTCAGCGCCTTGGGACGGTGCAGTGTGATCAGCGCAACCTTTTCTCTGACCTCTGTCAGGATTTCACTATAAACCATTGATTTTTATCCTTATAAGTCCAAACAACCAACCTGAACATGATCCTGAGAACCGATTGAGGCCTTCAAGAAATCAATCAATCAGCTCGACAGCCATGGCCGTCGCCTCCCCTCCGCCAATACAGATGGCCGCCACGCCGCGCTTGAGTTGTCGACGCCTCAGGGCCGACAACAAGGTCACCAGGATCCGCGCCCCTGACGCGCCTACCGGATGCCCCAAGGCACAGGCGCCACCATGGACATTGACCTTGTCATGCGACAAGCCCAGTTGACTCATGGCCACCAGCGTCACGACGGCAAAGGCTTCATTGATCTCGAACAGGTCGACATCGGCTGCCTGCCAGCCGGTCTTGTCCCAGAGCGCACGGATGGCACCGATGGGCGCCGTGGTAAACAGCCCGGGGCGATTGGCGTAGGCGGCGTGTCCATGAATCACCGCCAGCGGCTTGAGTCCCCGCTGCTCGGCCTGCGAGCGGCGCATCAGCAGCAAGGCCGCGGCACCATCGGAAATCGAGCTGGCATTGGCGGCGGTCACCGTGCCGCCTTCGCGAAAGGCCGGCTTGAGCACGGGAATCCTGTCCGGGCGCGCCTTGGGCGGCTGTTCGTCATGCACGATGGTCTTTTGCTGCTTGCCAACGGTGACCTCCACCGGGACGATCTCAGCGTCGAAATAGCCTTGGGCAATGGCCTCCTGTGCGCGGCTCAACGAAGCCAGGGCAAAGGCGTCCTGGTCCTCGCGACTGAAACCGCCGGCCTGGGCACATTCTTCGGCATAGGTGCCCATCAACCGGCCGGGTTCGAAGGCATCTTCCAGGCCGTCATAGAACATATGGTCCAGTACCCGGCCGTGGCCCATGCGATAGCCTTCACGCGCCCGGTCCAGCAGGTAGGGCGCGTTGGACATGCTCTCCATGCCACCGGCCACCACCACCCGGGCACTGCCGGCCAGCAGCAGGTCATGGGCCTGGATCACGGTCTGCATGCCTGACCCGCACATCTTGTTGACGGTGGTGCAGCGGGTGCCGACATCCAGCCCCGCCCCCAGCGCCGCCTGACGCGCCGGTGCCTGGCCCAGGCCTGCCGGCAACACACAACCGAACAGCACTTCTTCGACCGCAAGCGGCTCGATACCGGCGCGCTCGACCGTCGCGCGAATGGCCGCACTGCCCAGTCGAGTGGCGCTCAAGCTTTGCAAGTCCCCCTGGAAACCACCCATGGGCGTGCGCGCCGCACTGACGATAACGACAGGGTCGTGAAGGGTTTCGCTGGACATGACGACTTCTCCCAAAAGATGCCTCAAAGCAAGGCCGGCCTTTGCCCTCAGGCCATGATGATCGCCCTGAGCTTAGCCCACCTGGCGCCATCTGGCGGCCTGTGGCCGATGCGACGAATGTCTGCGCCTGATCAGTGTCTATGGGGTGTACCGAATCCGGAGCCCGCCATGTTGCGCCCTGCCGCCCGCCTGCTGTTGATCATCCTGCCCCTGCTGCTGGGTGCCTGTGCCCTGCTGCCGGACCGCGACCCGCTGTTGATCGATGTCGTGGGCATCGAGCCTTTGCCGGGCCAGGAACTGGAAGTGCGCATGGCGGTGAAGCTGCGGGTGCAGAACCCCAACGATACGCCCCTCGACTATGACGGCGTGGCCTTGCGCGTGGACGTCAATGATCGACTGCTGGCCTCCGGGGTCAGCAATATGAGCGGGCGTATTGAAAGGTTCGATGAAGTGCTGCTGGTGGTGCCGGTGAGCATCTCGGCGTTTTCGGCCCTGCGCCAGGCGCTGGGGCTGGCGCACGGCCAGGCACTCGATGGCCTGCCCTACACCGTGCGTGGCAAGCTGTCTGGTGGCGTGTTCGGCACCCGGCGCTTCGAGGACAGCGGCACGTTTGATCTGCGCGATGCCGCTGGCAACCGCTGGTAGCGCACCGCTTCAGCGAGCGGCGGCGACCAGGCGGTTCAATTCACTGCGCACCATGTTGGCAAATTCCGGCGGACTGAGGTTGTCCAGCTCGGCGCGAGCCCATTCGGACCATTTTCCCTTGCGTTTGGAGCGTTCGCCGATCAGGCGCGCCGCTTCGCTCTTGGCCTTGCCCAGATTGCTCTGCCACAGTTCGAACAGTCGGGACTTTTCGTCTTCCAGTTCGGCACGTTCGGCCAGGGGACGGTTGGCGAGATTGAAACTCATGACGGTGACCTCTTGTAAAACTGGCGGCAATCTTACACCCATGGCCGGCGGTGACGCTCGACAGCGAGGGAAAAGCTTGCAACTTTTCCGACGGCAGCACACTCCATTGCTCATTGCCATCAACTGAAAGGAAAACATCATGGCCCGCAGAAAGACCGAACAGCACATCACTGACCAGATCAAGGATCAGACCTTCAGCGAACTGCAGGCGCTGATCGAAGAATCCGACAAACTGCTCAAGGACAGCGCCTCGCTGGTAGGCGAAGAAGCGGAAAACCTGCGTGAACAATTGAGCCTCAAGCTCAAGCAGGCCGCCGACTCGATCATCAATGTGCGCGAGCGCACCCGTCCGGTGGTCGAAGCCACCGAGACCTACATTGGTGGCCATCCGTGGCAGACCGTGGCCATCTCGGCCGGCTTTGGCCTGGTGGTAGGACTGCTGCTGGGTCGTCGTTGATCGATAACGCCGCGTAACCGTGCACTTACAGTGCGCGGTTAACCACGCCAGGTTCGGCAAAGCGATGTGACTTGGCGACCTTGGCCTGCAACGCCGTCAATTGCGTACTTGCCTGCTCTTCGGACTCGTAGGGCCCCAGCAGGATCTGTTGCTTGCCATCAATGTTCACGATCACCGGCGCATAGTGGCGCTCAAGCAGCCAGGCACTGGTGTCACTGACCGCTTCACGCGTGTTCATCTGGATGTACCACTTCGGCTGCTTGACTTCAGCGGCCTGAACCGGCGCACCGGCGGCCTCGCGAGCCGATGGCTGGGGCTTGCCTGCGTCGCATCCGGCCAGTGCCAGCACTGCCATCATCATTACCCTCTTGCGCACGTCGAACTGCTCCTGCCTGAATGAAGAGGCCGCGAGTCTAGCACTCCCGGCCCGCGATTCGACGGGTGCGTAAAGGTGTCGCAGGTCCCTGCAGTGACCCGCTCAGGCCCGGTCATGGCTGACTTTGCAGGGTGCACGGTCCATTCCCCGCCGATCGCCATCATGTAATCAGATATTTCACCAACGATCTTGCCAACCGCCCGGCGGCACTGCACAGCCATGACCGGCCACTATGCTCAACACGGAACCTCCTCATCGCTGCAGGAGTCAACGTATGTGCCTCCACGACCCGCTGTATTGTTTCATTCCACCGTACATGCTCGAACACATGTCTGAATCCCCCAACCGCAAGGTTCGATACTGTGCGATTGCCAACATTGCCTGCCGATCAGCGTTCATCGCCACACGCCTGGCCACCCAGGGCATCGCAACGCAACCGGTGCTGGCCAGCGCACATGGGCATAAACACCGGTTGATCTACGACGCTCGCGACAGCACCGAACTGCCGGGCCGCCTGGTCCGTCAGGAAGACCAGGCGCTCACGGGCGATGCGGCAGTGGATGAAGCCTTCGACGGCTCGGGCCTGGTGTATGACTTTTATGAGCAACTGTTCGAACGCCGTTCGCTGGACGATAACGGCATGCCGCTGATTGCTTCCGTGCACGTGACCGAAGTCGACATGCAGGGCGATCGGGTGCCCCTCAATAACGCCTTCTGGAACGGCCGGCAAATGGCTTACGGGGACGGGGATGGCGAAGTCTTTACGCGCTTTACCGCCAGTCTGGAAGTCATCGGCCATGAGTTGACCCATGGCGTGCAGAGCTTTACCTCGCAACTGCTGTACCAGGGCCAGTCCGGCGCCCTCAACGAGCATTTTGCCGATGTATTCGGTGTGCTGGTGCGCCAGTGGCATGACGGTACACCGGCCAATGACGCCAACTGGTTGATCGGCCAGCAACTGTTGGTGCCGGCCCCTACCCGGCGCGGCATACGCGACATGCTGCACCCCGGCACCGCCTACAGCGGCGATCCCGACTTGGGCGACGATCCACAACCGGCGCACATGACGGACCTGTATACCGGCCAGCGTGATCGTGGCGGGGTGCATATCAATTCGGGGATTCCCAACCGCGCCTTTGCGTTGCTTGCGCAGGCACTGGGCGGCAACGCCTGGGAAGTGGCCGGACGGATCTGGTATGAGACGCTGTTGCAATTGCCAGCCAACAGCCAGTTCAGCGACTGCGCGCGCATCAGCGCCAGGCTGGCCGGCCAGCGCCGCTACGGTGCTGCGGCCAGGCGCGCCGTCATTGCCGCCTGGCGAGAGGTGGGGGTTCGGGCATAGCCCGACCGACAGAAAGAGTGCAGACCATGAAAGTGTGTGTCATTCAGTCGGGCGGTTTTGCCGGTACGATCAGTCACTATGAAGTGGATGCCGATACGTTGCCGCCGGCAGATGCCGATCAGTTGAAGAAACTGGTGCACTGCCTGGACCTGCCGTCGTCCGAACAGCGATTCGATGAGCAAAGCACCGATCTGAAACAGTATGAGGTTACCGTCGAATATCAGGGCGAAACGGTGTGCCTGGTGTTCGATGAGCGCAACATCCCCGCCCCCGTTCGCCCCTTGCTGAAATTTTTGCAAGCACACGCAGCGAGGCAGCCCTCTAGCATCAGGCACAGGAACAGGCCAGAATAATGGCCTGTTGCCGATCACTTCGGCGACAGGCCCCTGGCAAGCTACGAACATCGCCACAGCACTGCGGTCCATCCTTGAATGGCTGCGTTTGAATACACGCCGCAACGGCCTCAACAAGGTATTTTCCTGTACCTTTTCCTTTACCGTTCAGGATCTGCATTTACCGCATTCGATGAGTATTGAAGACCCCCACCCTCAACCACCGGGCCTGATCATCTGCGAGCATTGCGACTCGCTGTATGAAATTGCGCCTTTGCGTGCCGGCGAGTCTGCCTATTGCCTGCGCTGTCGTGCCCTGTTGGGCCGTGGCCAGCGCATGTCCATGGAGCAGTGGCTGGCCCTGACCGTGGCCGCCGCCGTGTTATTTGTGCTGGCCAATATCTTCCCGGTGATCAGCATCAGCATGAAGGGCCTGAGCAACGAGGTGACCCTCTGGCAATCGGTCGAGGCCCTGGCCCAGGGGCGCATCACACTGATCGCCCTGGTGGCCGGCCTGTCGATCATCTTTGCCCCGCTGCTGCAGATCCTGCTGTTGCTGTGGGTATTGCTGCATGCCCAGCGCGGCGTGGTGGCGCCCGGCTTCAAGGCTTGCATGCGCGCCCTTGAGCACCTGCGGCCCTGGAGCATGCTGGAGGTGTGCATGCTGGGCATTCTGGTGGCCATCATCAAGTTGTCCGGCATGCTCGACGTCCACCCTGGCGTCGGGCTGTGGGCCATGGCCATGTTGATGGTGCTGATCCTGCTGATCGCCAACCGCAACATTCGCAGGCTGTGGGATGTGCTGGAGGTGAAACCGTCATGAGCGAGATTCCCTACGCCCACCAGCACAAGCTGTGCCTGTGCCACATCTGTGGTCAGGCCTGTGCCGAAGACGCTCACTGCTGCCCACGCTGCGATTCGCCCGTGCACCGGCGTAAACCCAACAGCATCGTGCGGACCTGGGCCTTTCTGATCGCCGGGCTGATTTTCTACATTCCGGCCAATACCCTGCCGGTGATGTACACCACCCTGCTGGGCAACAGCAGCGAAAACACCATCATGAGCGGCGTGATCGAATTCGTGCATGGCGGCTCCTGGGACATTGCCCTGCTGATCTTCATTGCCAGCGTAGTGGTGCCCTGCGTGAAATTCGCCGTGCTGGGCATGCTGCTGATCACCTGCCAGCGCCGCAGCCGCTGGGCCATGGTCGAGCGCGCCCGGTTGTATCGCTTTATCGAGCTGATCGGCTACTGGTCGATGCTCGATGTGCTGGTCGTGGCCCTGGTGGCCTCTCTTGTGCAGTTTCGCGAACTCAGCAGCATCGAGCCGCGCATCGGCATCCTGTTCTTTGGTTTGGTCGTGGTGATGACGATGTTCGCCGCCATGAGTTTCGATCCCCGGCTTATCTGGGATGCAGAGGTTGAAGATGCCTGACAACACCCCCCCTACGTCGGCTACCGCGCCGGCCAGCCCCGAGATCAAGTCGCGCCGGGTACGTATCTCGCTGGTCTGGCTGGTGCCGATCGTCGCCGGCCTGATCGGCCTGTCGATGGCCGTGCACGACTGGCTGAACATCGGCCCGAAGATCACCGTCAGCTTTCAGACGGCCGAAGGCCTGGAAGCCAACAAGACCCAGGTCAAGTACAAGAATGTGGTCATCGGCATGGTCACTGCCATCGAGCTGAGCGAAGACCGCAGCCATGTGCAGGCCACCATCGAGCTGAACAACAGCGCCGGCCCCTTCACACGGGTCGACAGTCAGTACTGGGTGGTGCGTCCGCGTATCGGCGCCCATGGCGTGTCCGGGGTCGACACCCTGCTTTCAGGGGCATTCATCGGTGCCGATGCCGGCAGCGCCGAGCAGACCAAGGACACTTTCATCGGCCTGGAAACGCCGCCGCCGATCACCTTCGGCGAAAAAGGCAAGCGCTTTATCCTGCACACCGACGACCTTGGTTCGCTGGACATCGGCTCGCCTATCTACTACCGACGCATCCAGGTCGGTCAGGTGGTGGGCTACAACCTGTCCGAAGACGGCAAGGGCGTGGACATCCAGATCTTCATCAACTCGCCCAATGACAAGTACATCACCACCGACACCCGCTTCTGGAATGCCAGCGGTGTAGACGTCACCGTCGGCGCTTCGGGCCTGAAGATCAATACCCAGTCGCTGGCCTCGATCGTCTCCGGCGGCATTGCCTTTCGCGAGCCGAACTGGAGCCCGGACACCAAGCCGGCCGACGAGAACGCCGAATTCCGCATTTTCGATGACCAGGCAGCCGCCTTGGCACCGCCCGATGGCGAACCGCGTTATATCCGTATGCGTTTCAACCAGTCACTGCGTGGCCTTGCCGTCAACTCACCGGTGGACTTCCTGGGCGTGAACATCGGTCGGGTCGTCTCGGTCGACCTGGACTACGACCCGGTCACCAAGACCTTCCCTGGCATCGTGGGCGCCCTGATTTACCCCAAGCGCCTGGGCGCGGCCGATTCCAAGTTGCAGAAACTGGCCGGTGGGGGCGATCCGGACGAACAATCGGCACGGATTCTCGGGGCGTTTGTCAGCAATGGCCTGCGTGCCCAGGCGCGCACCGGCAACCTGCTGACCGGGCAGTTGTACATCGCCATGGAATTTGATCCCAAGGCAGCGAAAGTCGCCTTCGACCCCAAGGCGCGACCGCTGGAAATCCCGACCGTGCCGGGTAGCTTCGACAAGTTGCAGGAACAACTGCAGGCCTTTGTCGACAAGCTGGGCCGTCTGCCGATCGACGAACTGGCCGGCAACCTCAATGGCACCTTGAGCGAATTGCAGAAGACCCTGAAGACGGTCAACGGCAGTGTGCTGCCGCAAATGCGCGGCGCCCTGCAACAGGCCGAGAAAACCCTGGCCACCGCCAACGACACGCTGGACGAAGACTCCCCTGGTCGCCAGCAACTGGGCCAGGCCATGGAGGAAGTGCAGCGCGCTGCCCGCTCGATGCGCGTGCTGACCGACTTCCTGGGCCGTCAACCCGAATCCTTGATCCGTGGCCGCAGCAGCGAGTCGGCACCGGCTTCCTACAAGAGCTCGTCTTCACGCACCAAGAACCTGGAGCCACAACAATGACCCTGCGCCTGAAACTGGCGGTCCTGGCCACGGCCCTGGGACTGGCCGCCTGCTCCTCACCGGTGATGCGTTATTACACCCTGGTGGCGCCGCTCGACACTGTGCCGGCAACCAAGAGCCCGCCAGCGCCGTTCCAGTTCGAGATGCTGGCCGTGCAGTTACCGGTGCAGGTCGACCAGCCTCCGCTGGTGGTTCGCCAGGGAGACGGGAGCCTGGCCATTCTGGATACCGAGCGCTGGGGGGCGCCTTTGGGCGATGAGTTCCACGACGCCCTGACCGCACAGCTGGAAAGCCGCCTTGGCCGCCGCGATGTGGCCGGCCTGCCCAAGGACAGTCACCAACCGCTGCTGTCGCTGCGCAACGATGTGCGACGTTTCGAATCGGTTGCCGGTAATTATGCGCTGATCGATGTGGTCTGGAATCTGGAGATGCGCAACGGTCCGACAGGCAGCCCGCGCACTAACCTGACCTGCAGCAGCGTGATCCGTGAGAATGCAGGTCCAGGCCTGGAAAGCCTGGTGCTGGCGCATCAGGCTGCCGTGGCGCGCCTGGCGGACGACATTGCCCGCACTGCCATGCAATGGGCAAGCCGACCTGCTGCAGGCTGCCCGTAATCCTCCCTGCATTGCTTGCCAGCCGGGTATATCCTGATCACCTCAACGGCAACAAACAGGTAGCCCACGGGCTACCTGACACGCCCGGCGTTAACAATTTTCTACGCAACCCTCTCACAACAGTACAATGAAAAAGAGCAAAAATTGTTCTAGTTCGTACAAAAAAGTACCAGCCACCACTATTGCCCTCTGAGTTTTACGGGTATCTTTGCCTGCGCAAAACAATGTGTGAGGGAACTTTCGAGATAGACCATCAGTTGATGCCCTTTTATAGGCAGCCGGTCTGTTCACTCCTTTATTAAATGGATATAAATCCGCAAAAACAACCCTCATGCGGATGATTTATTGAGGACAAACGGATGATAGGAATTGGTCCACGCCTAAAGCAAGAGCGTGTACGCCTGAAACTTTCGCAAAGTGCGCTTGGTACTATTGGAGGTGTTGAAACCAACGCACAAGGCAACTATGAAAGCGGTCTCAGATTTCCCAGAGCCGATTACCTGTCTCGTATCGCAGAAGCCGGAGTCGATGTTGCCTACGTTGTTACCGGCCAGAAAAAGCTGACCCTTAATGGGGTCAACGCTGTTGAGTCCGACCTTAATCACGTGATTGCCCGTCTGCACGCCAGCCTGCATGACATGACCCAACAGCTTTATCAAATGACCCACCTGCTGGACGCGCGTTACAGCGAAAAGGACGCTATGAGTTGCCCCCCGCTCGAGACCATCCGTACTGAAGCCGAAGCCATCAGCCTGGCGATCGTGCGGCTGATCTGTGTCACGTCAAAACTTGGATAGTCACTTCAGGGATACGCTTATAACCCCATGTTCCAGCCGCGCGGCAGTCCCTTGCGAGGGCCTCTGTCAACCGTGACTATGCTGCCAGCTGTGAGACGTTACGTCGGCCCCTGGCAAACCGCCCCTCTGGTATTTCTGTCGTTACCAGCCCGCTATCAGACAGTTACCTGTTTTTGCTCGCCGGGTCTCCTTACCCACGCTGCGACACAAGACAGGTAACGCCCATGGACACCTCACCCGACCTGCAAGCCCTCAAGGAACGTCACAAGAGCTGTGGGCCAGTGGCGATTATGCCGTTATCGGCACCCGGCTGCTGCTGACAGCCGAGCTATTGGCCCAGGCCTGCGATCTGCGCTACGA
This sequence comes from Pseudomonas sp. Leaf127, assembly GCF_001423155.1. NCBI lineage: Bacteria > Pseudomonadati > Pseudomonadota > Gammaproteobacteria > Pseudomonadales > Pseudomonadaceae > Pseudomonas > Pseudomonas sp. Leaf127. The sequence goes on from NZ_LMOA01000021.1 coordinate 591,277, forward strand.
CGACAAGGTTCTGGACGTCGCCGCCGGCCATGGTAATGCCACACTCGCTGCGGCCCGTTGTGGTGCCGTGGTGACATCGACCGATTTTGTACCGGCCTTGCTGGAGCTCGGACGTGAACGCGCCCGTGCCGAACGCTTCGATGCCAGCTTTCTGGAGGCTGACGCCGAACACTTGCCCTTTGCAGACGCCAGCTTCGAGGCCGTGCTTTCGAGCTTTGGCGTCATGTTCACCCCCGACCAGGCCCGATCCGCTGCGGAACTGGCTCGCGTGTGCCGGCCTGGCGGGCGAATCGGCCTGACCTGCTGGACACCGGATGGCTTCATCGGCCACCTGTTCAAGACCCTTGCACGCCATCGCCCCCCTCCCGCCGGCGTGCCTTCGCCATTGCTGCGGGGCATCGAAGCGCACCTGCGCACCCTGTTTGATGACCAGATTTGAACGTTGCGTGCCAACCCCCGGCTGTTCAGCCTGCGCCACCGCTCGGCCGAGCATTTCATCGACGTCTTTCGCACCTGGTACGGCCCGCTGCATCAGGCCTTTGCCGCCCTGGCCGACGACCAGGCCCAGACCTTGCACGAAGACCTTTGTCATCTGCTCAACCGCATAAATCGGGCAGGTCCGAAATCATTGATCGTGCCGGCTGAATACCTAGGGTCTGTTGCCGTTTCATCACGGCCGTGCTGAAACGGCAACAGACCCTAGAAGTGGTGATCAGGCGGTAAAGGACGATCAACCCGTCTGGCGCGGCACCAGCGTGACCCAGTAGCGAGTGCGGGTCTGCACCTGCAGCGGCAGGCTGGCGGCCAGCAGTTGCAGCACCCGGTCGGTGTCGTCGAGGCGAAAGGCACCGGTGACGCGCAGTTTTTCCAGGCTCGGGTCCCAGTGCAGGACGCCAGGCCGATAACGCGCCAGCTCGGTCAGGAAACTGCCCAGCGGGCGATTTTCGACGGTCAGCACGCCGCTTCGCCAGTCAGGCTGTTGCACGTCAAAATGCTCCACCGTACCAACGCCTGTCACATTGAGCCAGGCGCGCTGCCCGCCCTGCAGAGGCACCGCAGCACCGGCCAGCGGTTGCAGCACGACCTGCCCGCGCGACACGGATACACGACAGCGCCCGGCCTCTTCGCGCACGCAGACCTCGGCACCGCTGGCCATGATCTGCCCCAGGCGGGTCTGCAAGGTCAGGACCGGCGCGGTATCGACCATGCTCAGCGCCACCTCTCCTTCGACCAGCATCAGTCGGTGCTGGCCAGCGTGCCAGTCCAGGTTCACGGCCGTGGCGGTATTGAGTTGCAGCAGGCTGGCGTCGGACAGACGTACAGTGCGCTGCTCGCCCGTACCCGTGCGCAGGTCGGCGCGCCAGGCCATCACCGGGGCCTGGCGACTGAGCACCCAGCCGGCAGGCAGCAAAGCCACGACCACCAGGGCACGCTTGAGCAGCGCCCGGCGTTGCGGGTCCGCAGCCGAGCGGTCAAGGCTGGCCATGGCCAGTTGTGGTGGCACATCGGCAAAGCGCTGGCGCAGGCCCTGGGCTTTTTGCCACATCTGTTCATGGCTGGGCGACTGTTCACGCCAGCGCTGCAAGCCGGCGCGATCCTCGGCACTGGCGGTGCCGGACTCGATCAATGCCAGCCAGCGTGCTGCCGCATGGGCCACCTGCCGGGCAGGGTCGTGGCCGACCGAACTCACAGGTCAGCCATCAGGCAGTGCTCGTAGGCCTGGGCCATGTAGCGTTTGACGGTGCGTTGCGACACCTGCAGCCGTTCGGCGATCTGCGCATAACCCAGGCCTTCGAGCTGCGACCAGAGAAAGGCCCGACGTACCGAATGCGGCAGGCCATCAAGCAGATCGTCCAGCGCCTGCAAGGTTTGCAGCACGATCCAGCGTTGCTCGGCCGACGGCGTCACCGCCTCGGGCAAATGCGCCAGGGCTTCCAGATAAGCCTGTTCCAGGCGCCGGCGACGCTGATGATTGAGCAGAAGACGCTTGCCCACCGTCACCAGATAAGCCCTGGGCTCGCGCAGTGCCGTCAGCGGCTCGCCGTGCGGATAAGCCAGGACCCGCAAAAACGTTTCCTGGCTCAGGTCAGCGGCATCCCAGGCATTGCCCAGGCGCCTGCGCAACCAGGACTCCAGCCAACTGCGGTGTTCACGATAGAAACTGTCCAGCCCGGGCGACAGTGAGTGTGCGGCGTCAGTCATGCCAGGGGCACTCTTCAGGAGGTCATGTTTTGCAATGAGAATAATTCTAATTAACTCGCGCCCTGCCGCCAATCGGAATTTTTCCTCGTCCGGCCCCATTGGTCGCTCCCGCCTGAAAACAAGGCGCAGGCGACTACGCTTGTCCCGTTGTTCGCAACACCCTCTTGTAACGCCTTTTCAACTCAAAGGACCTACTGAATGTCGACATCACCGGAAGACGATTACATTGAACAGGCCGTAGGCAATTATGTGGCCGGCATGGTCTTTGCCGATGAAAGCCTGCTACGCCGCAGCCTGCACCCCGACAGCCGGATCATGAGCTGCAGCCACGGCGTGCCCCAGTGGTACACGCTCGATGAGTTCATCGACACCATCAAGGCCGAGGGCACCGGCGAAAGCGATTTCAGCCCGTTCTGGGAAGCAGCACCTCAATCCGCAGACTCCAGGACTGCCGGCACGGCCAATGAGTACCGTCAATCGCTCAAGCTGTATGCCGATTGCATCACCGTCAACCGCCGCTATGTGACGGCTTATCAGCATTGACCGGGCCAACGGTACTTGAGCGATAGCCAAAAGCCCGATACTGTACATAAAAACAGTATCGGGTTATTTCCATGCAGTTGATCGACAAGCTGAGCATTCTGGCCGACGCTGCCAAGTACGACGCCTCCTGTGCCAGCAGCGGTGCACCCAAACGCAGCTCGCGAGGCAAGGACGGGCTGGGCTCGACCAACGGCATGGGCATCTGCCACAGCTACACCCCGGATGGCCGCTGCGTCTCGCTGCTCAAGATCCTGTTGACCAATTTCTGCCTCTACGACTGCCAATACTGCATCAACCGCCGCTCCAGCGATGTGCCCCGGGCGCGCTTCAACCCCGAAGAAGTGGTTACCCTGACCCTGGACTTCTACAGGCGCAACTGCGTCAGCGGGCTGTTCCTGAGCTCGGGCATCATCCGCTCGGCCGACTACACCATGGAACAACTGGTCGAGGTCGCCCGCCTGCTGCGCGAAGAACATCAGTTTCGCGGCTACATCCACCTCAAGACCATTCCCGACGCCGATCCTGCGCTGATCGCGCTGGCCGGACGCTATGCCGATCGCCTGAGTGTCAACATCGAGCTGCCCACCGACCAGAGCCTGCAAACCCTGGCGCCGGAAAAGAACATCGGCTCGATCCGCCAGGCCATGCACACCATCCATACCGGCGAGCAGAACGTCAGGGATGAACCACGCGCGCCACGCTTTGCGCCCGCCGGGCAAAGCACGCAAATGATCATTGGCGCCGACGCCACGGACGACAGCACCATCCTGCACAGCGCCCAGACCCTGTACAGCCACTTCAAGCTGCGCCGGGTCTATTACTCGGCCTTCAGCCCCATCCCCAACAGCCCTGGCAGCGTACCGCTGGCCGCCCCGCCGCTGTTGCGCGAGCACCGGCTGTACCAGGCTGACTTCCTCTTGCGCGGCTATGGTTTCCAGGCCGACGAATTGCTCAAGGGGCCTGGCGACCTGGCCCTGGACATCGACCCCAAGCTGGCCTGGGCGCTGAACAACCGCGACCTCTTCCCCCTGGACCTGAACCGCGCCGACCCGAGCCTGATCGCGCGCATCCCGGGCATCGGCCTGCGCACCACGCAACGGCTTGTGGAACTGCGCCGGCAGCGGCGCATCCGCTATGAAGACCTGACGCGCATGCGCTGCCTGCTCGACAAGGCCAGGCCGTTCATCATCACCAGCGACTACAAGCCGTCCCAGGCACAATGCTCCAGCGAATACCTGCACCAGCAGTTACGTGATCGCCCGCAACCTCAACAACTGGGGCTCTGGGCATGATCAGCCTCGACTGCCAGGATCGCTTTGAGGTCTGGCGTGAGCAGGCGCGCTGGCTGCTCAGTCACGGCATCGACCCCAGCCGCGTCAGCTGGAACGGCGCACAGGACAGCGACCTGTTCGGCAGCGACGAATCCTTGCCGGCCACACCGGGGCCGTTCCAGGCGCGGGTGCCGCGGGCCTTGCTGGAGCAGTTGCAAGCGGCGGCTCAATACCGCGGTGAACAGCGCTGGAGCCTGCTCTACGAAGTGTTGTGGCGTGTGTGCCACGGTGACCGCACGGCGATGCTGGCCGGTGACCGCCTCGGCAGTGAACTGCAGCGCCGGCTCAAGCAGGTCAGCCGCGAGGCTCACCACCTGCACGCCTTCCTGCGCTTCGTGGCGCTCAAGGCCGACACCGCCTGGCAGGACAACAATGCCCCGCATTATGTGGCCTGGCATGAACCGGCCCACGACATCCTGCACAGCGCCAGTGAGCACTTCATCGGGCGCATGGGTCGTCATCGCTGGCTGATCGCAACGCCTCGCGACGGTGTGTTCTATGACGGCACCCGGCTGATTCATCACGCCCATTGCCCCGACGCCTGGCAACGCCTGGCCCGCCAGCCGGACGATGCCAGCGGCGAGCTGTGGCTGACGTATTACCAGCACATCTTCAACCCGGCGCGCCTCAATCCCAAGGTCATGCAAGGCCACTTTCCGAGCCGCTTCTGGAAAAACCTGCCCGAGGGACCGCTGATTCCGGCCCTGATCACCCAGGCCCGCACCGGCAAGCAGCGCGATGGCCAGGCCGGCAGCCTGAGCGGCCGCGCCGGCAAGCGTATCCGCCCTTGAATCAGGGGCTACAGGCAAGGCTACAGCGTGAGGTGGCCCTCAATGCACGTCACCGATGAGCCGCCAATCCAGATGTCATCGCCCATGCGTTCGACCTGCACCCGCCCCCGGCGCCCCAGCGCCGTGCCCTGACTGACCACATAGCGCTCCGGCACCCACCCTTCCTCGAACAGCCAGCGAGCGATGCCGGCGTTGAGGCTGCCGGTCACCGGGTCTTCAGGCATGCCATCGCCACCGACGAACGCACGTACTTCAAAGTCCGCCTCGTCGCCATCAATGGCCGGCTCGAATGCACCAAAAACACCCACGACCAGATCGCCAAGGCGCGAAAAATCAGGCTGGAGCGCCAGCACCCTGGCCCGGTTGGCCAAGTGCAGCGCCGCCCAGCCGGCACCATTGTCGACCCAGCGTGCTGCCAGCACTTCATCCACGTCCAGGCCCAAGGCATCACGTATCCGGGCCAGCAGTTCGTCGCCCACCGGTCCACTGCGCAGCAACGGCGGGGCAGTAAACGCCAGTTGACCGCCGACCCGACGGATACGCACCAGGCCGATGCCGCATTGCTGGACGATTTCTTCGCCCTTGGGCACACCGCCGTTTTCGAGCCAGGCGTGGCAGGTGCCCAGGGTGGGATGCCCGGCAAAGGGCAGCTCCCTGAGCGTCGTGAAAATCCGCACACGGTAGTCGGCCTGCGGCTCGGTGGGGGTCAGGATGAACGTGGTCTCGCTGAGGTTGGTCCAGTTCGCCAGCGCAGCCATGCGCTCATCACTGAGGTCATCGGCATCGAACACCACGGCCAGCGGATTGCCTTGCAAGGGCTGTTCGGCAAAGACATCCAGTTGTTTGAACGGGTAACGACGCATGACCGACTCCTGTCGACAAAACGCCAAGCGTGGCACGGCCACGACAGGGAGGTAAAGCGCGCCGGCTCAGGTTAAGCTCCAGTGAGCCTGCCAGGAGAGACGCGCTCATGCCCCTTGAAACGCTCTGCCATGCCTTTGAGCAACACCCGCTGCTGGTGATCACCGGTGCCGGGATCAGCACCGCCTCCGGCATCCCGGATTACCGCGACCGTGAAGGCGTGCGTCGCGGCCAGCAACCGATGATGTATCAGGAATTCGTCGGCAACCCTGCGGCCCGCCAACGCTACTGGGCCCGCGCCATGCTGGGCTGGCCGCGCATCCTGGCCGCACAGCCCAATGCCGCGCACCAGGCGCTGGCGCAACTGCAGGCGGCAGGCCGGATCAGCGGCCTGATCACCCAGAACGTCGACGCCCTGCACACCCGTGCCGGCAGCCCGGTGGTGACCGAACTGCACGGCAGCCTGCACCGGGTCCTGTGCCTGGACTGCGGGCAGCGCTGCGAGCGCGCGACGCTGCAGCAACAGATGCTGGCCGACAACCCTTACCTGAACCGCGTCGAAGCGGTACAGGCCCCCGACGGTGACACCCTGCTCGATGCCGCCTACATCGCCGACTTTCGCCTGCCGCTGTGTCCGCACTGCCAGGGTCAGCGGCTCAAGCCCGACGTGGTGTTCTTCGGCGAGAACGTGGCCAGCGACACCGCCGCCCAGGCGCTGGCCCTGGCGCACCAGGCGGCCGGCCTGCTGGTGGTCGGCACCTCACTGATGGCCTGGTCGGCGTTTCGCCTGTGCAAATTGATGGCCGAACAAGGCAAGCCGATCCTGGCCATCAACCAGGGCAAGACCCGCGCCGACGACCTGCTGAGCGCCAAGTTCGAGGTGCCGTGCGAAACGCTGCTGCCCCGGCTGGCGCAGGCACTGACTTAGGCTCTGTTGCCGTTTCAGCACGAGCCGTGATGAAACGGCAACAGCCCCTAGAACAGGCCCATCTGCCCACCGATCAGGCGGCTGAAATCGTCGCCGACAAAGGGCAGGATCGCATCGGCCAGCGGTTGCAGCTGGCGCGTGACGTAATGGTCGTAGTCGATGGGTGACTGCCGTGCTTCCAGCGGTTCGGGGCCGTTGACCGTCATGACATAACTGATCCAGCCGCCGCGCTGATACTGCAACGGCCGGCCCAGGCGCCGGTTGTAGTCATCTGCCAGTTTTGCCGCCCGCACATGCGGCGGTACGTTGCGCTGGTATTCGTCCAGACGTCGGCGCAGGCGCTTGCGAAACACCAGCAACGCGTCCAGTTCACCGGCCAGGGTGCGGCGTACATAATCGCGGATGTAATCCTGATGAGGGCGACGCTGGAAAATCAGCAGGTACAGGGCCTGCTGGAACTCCCGGGCCAAGGGTGACCAGTCGGTGCGCACCGACTCCAGGCCCTTGTAGACCATTTCCTGGGTCTGGTCGGCACGCGTGACCAGCCCGGCGTAACGTTTCTTGCTGCCCTCCTCGGCGCCGCGAATGGTCGGCATCAGAAAGCGGGTGTAGTGGGTTTCGTATTGCAACTCCAGGGCGCTGCTCAGGCCGTGGGTCTGCTGCAGGTGTTCGGTCCACCATTGATTGATATGCGCCACCAGCTCCAGCCCGAGGGCACGGGCCTGCTGCTCGTCATGGGGCTTGCCCAGCCAGACGAACGTGGAGTCGGTGTCGCCGTAGATCACCTGATGACCACGCGCCTCGATCAGTTGCCGGGTGGTGTGCATGATTTCATGCCCGCGCAAGGTGATCGACGACGCCAGGCGCGTATCGAAGAAGCGACAGCCACTGGTGCCCAGCACGCCATAGAATGCATTCATAATGATTTTCAGCGCCTGGGACAACGGTGCATTGCCTTCACGCTTGGCCGTCTCGCGGCCCTGCCAGACCCGCTCGACAATGGCCGGCAGACAATGCCGGGTGCGGGAAAACCGGGCGCCACGAAAGCCGGGCACCGAATGCTCGTCATCGGGCTGCTGCAAGCCTTCTATCAGACCGACGGGGTCGATGAGAAAGGTGCGAATGATCGAGGGGTACAGGCTCTTGTAGTCCAGCACCAGCACCGACTCGTAGAGTCCGGGCCGGGACTCCATGACAAATCCGCCAGGGCTGGCCTCGGGCATGCGCTCGCCCAGGTTCGGCGCCACGAAGCCCTGGCGGTGCATCAGCGGCAGGTACAGGTGGTAGAACGCTGCCACCGAACCGCCATTGCGGTCGGCGGCAAGGCCGGTGACCGTGGCCCGTTCGAGCAGGAAGGTCAGCAGCCCCGTGACCTCGAAGATGCGCGTGACCAGTTCGCAATCCTTGAGGTTGTAGCGGGCCAGTGCCGGCTTGTCTTCGGCGAACAGGCGGTTGATTTCATCCATGCGCTGGTACGGCGTATCGATGGCCTTGCCCTCACCCAACAGCGTCCGGGCGACGAATTCGAGGCTGAACGAGGCAAAGCTCCAGGTGGCCGAGCGCAGCGCCTCGATGCCGTCGATGATCAGCCGGCCGCCGACCTGGGCAAAGAAATGCTGGCCGCTGCCATGTTCGCGCCAGCCCATCGGCTGGCCATCACGCCCCAGCAGAAGGGGCACACCCAGCCGCCGGGAATGCTCATGAAGAATGCGCAGGTCGAACTGCACCACGTTCCAGCCGATGATGGCGTCCGGGTCGTGCTCGGCCAGCCACTGATTGAGCCGGATGAGCAGGTCGGTGCGACTGGCGCAGTACTCAAGCTCGAAATCCACCGCCGAGCTGTCGCCATTGGCCGGTCCGAGCATGTACACCTGGCGCTGCCCGCAGCCCTGCAGGCCGATGGAGTACAGTTCGCCATGCTCAGTGGTCTCGATGTCCAGCGACACCAGCTTCAGGCGCGGTCGATAGTCCGGTGCGGGACGCACGACGGCCTGGCCCAGCACGCCGCCGGCCTCGGGCGTGCCCCCAAACCACACGGGCGCGGTGATGAAACGCTCCATCAGGTAGCGTTCCGGAGGGCGGATGTCGGCTTCGTAGAGGTCCAGGTTGCCCTTGCGCAACAGCCGCTCGACACTCAGCAACTGCCGATACTGCGTGCAATAAAGCCCCAGCACCGGACGATGACGAAAGTCGCGCAGCGCAAGATCGCGCCACTCGATGCCGTCACCTTCCTCGCCCCTGAGCAGCGCCTGGGCACGCTCGCGTTGCACGACGGGCATGAACATGACCGAAGGCTGGGCCGGCAAGCGCACCCGGCGCGGTCCGTGGTCGGTCGCCAGCCACAATTCGATTTCAGTCCCGGCGGGCGTGTCACGCCAGTGACGGCTGAGAATGAAACCCTGTTGTAGATCCAACGCCTTGGCCTCGCTGCCGTTCAGGCTGGCCATTCTACGCCAGAATCTATCCCGGATTTCCGACAACCAACACTGGATCAAGTGGTCTACTGCTGCGATATAATTTTGCCACTATTGACATCATAACTTCGCGCACTGATTGGGTATTAGGTCAATACTTGCCTCCAGTAGTAGCGTCATGGACCCAGCCTGATGAATTCAGCGACACGGATACCGCCGTCCACTCCCCGAAATGCCCGGCTCGCCAGACGTACGCTGGTGACTTTGCTGGGTTTGCTGGGCGCTATTTCATTGGTCATGGTCGTGGCGCTCTTGTTGATTGCCTTGCAATTGAATCGCGAGGCCAGTGCTCACAGCGAGCGCCTGGTCGACAAGCTCTGGCAGGCAACCTCGCAGCGACTTTCCACGGTCATGCTCGAAAATGCGCCGTGGGGTGACGCTTATCGGCATTTACACGTAAAGGTCGACACGGACTGGTCCTACGTACGGGATAACCTGGGGTCTTCGCTGTTCAGCAGCTTCCAGTTTGAAGGCGTGTTCGTCATTGATCCTCGCAACCAGACCAGCTACTCGATCGATCAGGGCGAATTGACCGAGCAACCCATTCAGGAATGGCTGGGCAGCTTTCCCGCCAATCTTGTCGAAGAAGCCAGGGCGGCACAGGATGAGGGGTATGTCGCTACACAGATCAGCCGGCGTAACGGCCAACCGGTTTTTCTGACCGCCGCACCCCTGAGCCCAGGTAACGATCCCAGCGTGGAAAAGACCCCTGGCGTACAGTCGGTCCTGCTCATGGCTTATCTATTGAGCCCCGAGAAACTGCTTGCGCTGGGCAACAGTTATGAGATTTCCGGCCTGCGTATCTCTGTCGATGCCGAAGACGATGCAACCGGCCCCTTCCTGCAGGTCGATCCTTACCTGTCGCTGCACTGGGACCCCGAGCAGCCCGGCTACCGGTTGCTGCGCGTGCTGTTGCCGATCCTGCTGTTGCTGCTGGCTTCGCTGTTGTTCGTGTCGCGACGCATTACCCGCCGCACCCTGGGCACTGCGCACCTGCTGGACAAGCAGTACGCGGTGATTCATGCCAGCCGTGCAGCGCTGGCCAGCAGCGAAGCACGTTTTCGCAACGTCGCCGAAGCGGCCTCGGACTGGCTGTGGGAAACCGACCTGGAGCTGCGCATCACCTACTTGTCGGAGCGCTTCAGCGCCATCACTGGCCAATGTGCACAAGACTGGCTGGGACGCTGCCTGGATGACATGCTGCAATGCCAGGGCCAGACATTGCGTGACTGGATACGCGCCCAGCATACCGCCACGACCCGCTCGGTGATTCGTTGCACCCACTGCTCGCCTGCCGGAGTCCTGCTGACCAGCCATATCGCGGTCAAGCCGATCCTGCGCGACGATCAGGTCACCGGCTATCAGGGCAGCGCCTCGGACATCACCCGTGAAGTGGCCGCCGAAGAACGCCTGATGTACCTGTCGCAGCACGATACCCTCACCGGCCTGGCGAACCGCGTGCAACTGCGTGAATATCTGATCGCGCAACTGGAACAACTGCCGCGCCGCCCACAGCCGCTGACCATGCTCAACCTGGACCTTGATCACTTCAAGCCGGTCAATGACATCTATGGCCACAGCGGCGGCGACAGCGTGCTGCGCGAGTCGGCCTTGCGCATGGCGCGCTGCCTGCCGCCTGGCAGCCTGTTGGCACGCCAGGGCGGCGATGAATTCATTCTGATTGCCTCGACGCTGGTCACCCGCGAAGACCTTGAACAGTTGTGCCTGGCACTGATTGCCTGCATCGGCCAGCCATTCATCGTCAATCACCAGGAAGTCGTCATTGGCCTGAGCATTGGCGTGGCCCAGGCGCCTGCCCACGCCCGCCAGCCCGAGGACCTGCTCAGATTCTCTGACCTGGCGCTGTACCAGGCCAAAAAGGACGGGCGCAACACCTGGCGGCTGTACGATCCCGAGATGCTAGTGCGCCTGGAGCAGCAACGCGAACTGGAAAGCAGCCTGCGTACTGCGCTGCGGCACGGGCAATTCAACCTGCACTACCAGCCCAGGCATGATGTGCACAGCCGGCGCATCCTGAGCGTCGAGGCGCTGATCCGCTGGCAACACCCGCAAAAGGGGCTGTGCATGCCTGACCAGTTCATTGCGCTCGCCGAAGAAAACGGCCTGATCGTGCCCATCAGCGACTGGGTGCTGCAACGGGCCTGTAGCGATGCCATGCAGTGGGAAGACGAACTGCATGTCTCGGTCAATATTTCTGCCGTGGAGTTTCGCACTCAAGGGCTGGTCGAGCGCATCGCCAGCGTGCTGGCGGCCACCGGCCTGCCCAGCCATCGCCTGGAACTTGAGCTGACCGAGCGGGTGGTGATCGAAGATGCCGCTTCCAGCCTGGAGCTGATGCTCGCCCTCAAGGCATTGGGCGTACGCCTGTCGATGGACGACTTCGGTACCGGGTATTCGTCACTGAGTTACCTGAAAGACTTTCCGTTCGACACCCTGAAAATCGATCGCAGCTTCATCCAGGAGATCGACAGCAGTGCCCGCGGCCGTTCCATCGTGCAGGCGATCATCGCCCTGGGGCGGGCCCTGTCGATGAACATTACCGCCGAAGGCGTCGAAACCGAGGAGCAACTGCAATGCCTGGCCGGCTTCGGCTGCGATGAAGCCCAAGGCTACTTTCTCAACCGGCCGATGCCGCTGCCGGCACTGATGCAGGCTATCGGCACCTGCAATGCCGTGGTGCCGTCCTTGAGCTGACGTTTTCCATGCCGTGCAGGGCGCTTTCAAGCTTGCGCGGTCTGCACGCTTGCCTGATGCTTGAGCGACCCCGCAGAGGGTCCTTCCCGATAACGTTCTCGCCACCGGAGAGCACGATGAAAACCGTAGCCCAGTTACTCAAATTAAAGCCTGAGCAGCATCGCCAGGTGCACACCATCGCCCCCGACGCCCTGGTGCTCGATGCCTTGCGACTGATGGCTGACAAGAACATCGGCGCCCTGGCCGTGGCCGAAGGCGGTCGTGTGGTCGGGGTGCTCAGCGAGCGCGATTACGCCCGCAAGATGGTGCTGCAGGGACGTTCATCGGCCGGCACGCCGGTCAGGGACATCATGAGCAGCCGGGTCATTACCGTCGACTCGGCGCAAAACGTCGAGACGTGCATGAACATCATGACCGACAACCACCTGCGCCATCTGCCGGTGGTCGATAATGGCGAACTGCTGGGCCTGCTGTCGATCGGCGACCTGGTCAAGGAAGCCATCGCCGAGCAGGCCAGCCTGATTCAACAACTGGAACAGTACATTCGCGGGGAGTGAACAGCGGGTCGGCAGGATCAGTCATCCAGGACCGGCGCCCCGCCCTTGCCTGCCTTCGGGGCCTTCTCGGCAGGGGCAGCCGGGGTTGCCGCCGATACAGGTGCCGCAGCTTCCCGCTCACGCATGGGCATCTTGTCGATGGTGGCGAAGATCTCCTTGGGATCAAGGGTGTCGGCATCCATCTTTTTCTCGCCATCCTTGCCGATCAGGACCACGCGGGTCTTGCCACCGGCGCCCTGGCTGAACTCGCGGATCAGCGCCATGGTCGCCTGGGTGTCCAGCGGCTTGTCATTGCGCTTGCCCTCAAGGCCTACCAGCGTGTACAGCACCATGTTGCGCTGGTTAAAGGCTTCGCGGTTGGCCGGTTCCTCCAGCACTTTTCTGATAGAAACCAGGGTCGGGTCGTCCGCCTTGGGCGCAATGATGACCAGCGGCCGGGATTTGCCACGGTCCTGGGCCAGCGGCGTATCGCTGTCGGCAGCAAACACCGGGGCGGCGATCAGCAGCAGGGTGGCAAGGGTCAGTGACCGGATAGGCATGAGCAGCTCCTTTTCAAATCCATGGGTTGGCATATCGCGAGATGGATCCGCAATTCCCATGTGAATTTCTACCGCATCGAGCCCTGACGGTACAGTCAAAATCCACGCTGTCTACTACAGCCTCCCTCAGGCCAGCAGCTGTTGCAGACGCTCGACAATCATTTCCACCTCATCGGCGGTCAGGGTCAGAGGCGGCAGCAAGCGAATGATTCGCCCCCGGGTCACATTGAGCAAAAGCCCGTACTGGCGGGCCGCTACCAAGGCAAGATCAGCCATGGGCTGGTGCAATTCCACGCCGATCATCAACCCCCGGCCGCGGATGGCAGACACTTTGCTGTGCCCGGCGAAGACCTCATTGAGCCGCTGCAACAGATAGCGCCCCTGGACCTCGGCATTATTTACCAATTGTTGCCGGGCAATGATCTCCAGCACCGTGCACCCCACCCGACAGGCCAGTGGATTGCCGCCAAAGGTGCTGCCATGACTGCCCGGCGTAAACAGCCGCGCGGCCTTGCCGCGCGCCAGGCAAGCGCCGATGGGAATGCCATTGCCCAGGCCTTTGGCCAGCGTCATGACGTCCGGCACGATGGCTTCGTGTTCGAATGCAAAGAGCCGTCCGGTGCGCCCCATGCCGGTCTGGATCTCATCGAGCATCAGCAACCAGTCGCGCCGGCTGCAGCGCTCGCGCAGGGCCTTGAAGTAGCCGGCCGGCGGCATCTGCACGCCGCTCTCACCCTGAATGGGCTCGACCAGCACAGCCGCGATACGCGGTCCGTGGCGGGCGCACAGCTGATCGAAGGCCGGCAGGTCCCCGAACGGCACCCGCACGATGCCGCCGGGCAGATCGGCAAATCCCAGACGTACCGCCGGCCCGTCACTGGCGGCCAGCGTACCCAGGGTGCGGCCATGAAAGGCATTGCCCATGACCACCACCAGCGGTTGCTCGATACCTTTGTGCCAGCCGTGCAACCGCGCCAGCTTGAGTGCAGTTTCATTGGCTTCGGCCCCTGAATTGCTGAAGAACACCCGCTCCAGGCCGGACAGGCGGGTCAATTCATGCGCCAGGCGGTGCTGCCATTCGATGCTGTACAGGTTGGAGGTGTGCAACACCAACCCGGCCTGGTCGCTGATGGCGGCCACCAGGGCCGGATGGGCGTGGCCGATATTAGTGACCGCCACACCGGCCACGGCATCAAGGTATTCACGCCCGTCCTGATCCCACAGGCGGGTGCCCAGGCCACGCACGAAACTGACGGGCAATGGCTGGTAGGTGTTCATCAGGCAGGCGGCGGTCATGACATCGGGCTCCACGGTATGTCAGGGGGGTGATTTGCAGTATGGTTAGCCACCCTTGGTGGATAAACCCCGAAACACTTACATCTTTTTAAAGCATGGATTGATAATGGATCTTTTTCAGGCGATGACGGTGTACGTCAAGGTGGTCGAGACCGGCAGCATGACGGCAGCCGCCCGCGAGTGCGGCCTTTCCACCACCATGGTCGGCAATCACCTGCGCGCACTGGAACAGCGCCTGGGCGTCAGCCTGCTCCAGCGCACCACTCGCCGCCAGCGGCTGACCGAGTTCGGCCAGGCTTACTATCAACGCTGCCTGGAGGTGCTGGGACTGGTGGCCGACTCCGAACAACTGGCGGAGCAGGCACTGGGTGAACCGATCGGCACCTTGCGCATTACCGCGCCCCTGACCTTTGGCTCTGAACGACTGTCGCCTGCGTTGTGTGAATTTTCCAGGCGTCATCCGAAGATCAGGCTGGATGTGGTGCTGACCAACCAGCGTGTCGACCTGCTCGACAACGGTTTCGATGTCGGCGTTCGCATGGGCAGCCTGCCGTCGTCCTCACGCCTGGTCGCCCGTGCGTTGCATGACTACACCCTGACGCTGTGTGCAGCGCCCGACTACCTGGCACGGCGTGGCACGCCCGTGTGCCCGCAAGACCTTGAAAGTCATGATTGCCTGGCGTTCGCGTACCTGGCAGGCGACGACTGGAGCGCCACGCAAACGCACTGGCCGTTCAGCGGGCCCGAAGGCGAGGTGCGGGTACCGGTGTCGGGCTCATTGACGATCAACTCTTCGGCCGGGCTGTATCAGGCAGCCAGGGCCGGCATGGGCATTGTCATGATGCCTGATGCACTGGTCGAACAGGACTTGCGCGAAGGCCGCCTGGTTGCACTGCTGCCCGCGTACCGGCTGCCCAGCCGGCCCATGCACCTGATCTACCCGCAAGAGCGCTACCGCCTGCCCAAGCTGCGCAGCTTTGTCGATTATGCGCTGGGGTTATGGGGGCGGCCGGCACCGTAGGCCCGCTCGCACAGTGCCTCAAGCAACGGCCCGGTGGCCATCGTATGACTGTCGAACACGAACTCGGCATCCTGCGGCACTTCAAACGGCGCATCCCAGCCGGTCAGATTGTGCAGTTCGCCGCGTTGCGCCCGGGCGTACAGCCCCTTGGGGTCGCGCTGCATGCACACCTGCAGGCTGGTCGAGACGTGCACCTGGGTGAAACGACCGGTGTCGAACAACCGGCGCACCCGCAGGCGGTCTTCGGCGAACGGCGAGACAAAGGCGCAGATGACCTGCAGCCCGGCGCGGTGCAACAAGGCGGCCACTTCACCGGCGCGACGGATGTTTTCCTGCCGGTCGGCGTCGCTCATCCCCAGGTCCGCGCACAGGCCGCGCCGCAACTCATCGCCGTCGAGCACCACCACGGCTTGCCCCTGCGCCTTGAAACGCTGCTCCAGGGCACGGGCCAGAGTGGTCTTGCCGGCGGCAGGCAGGCCGGTCAGCCAGAAGACATGGCTCATGAAGCCAGGCCTGCGCACACGGGTACGGACAGCAACAGAGAGAATCGAGGACGACAACGCATGGATTTTCTGCCTGGAGGGCTGAACACAGGCCTGACGATATAAGCCATTGGCCATATCCTGCAAGCCTGAGCCTTGCAGGTTGCCCGTGCGCCGCATAAGGTGCGGCACACGTCTACACCGTAAGGACCGACATGATTGACATCCGCCCCATGACCGCCGCTGACTTCGAGCGTTTCTGGCCGACCTTCAAGGCGGTTGTCCAGGCCCAGGAAACCTATGCCTACGACCCCGCCTTGAGCCTGGAGCAGGCCCGTGAGCTGTGGCTGAAGCTGCCGCAACACACCCTGGTCGCCGAGCAGGACGGTGAACTGCTGGGCAGTTACTACCTCAAGGCCAACGCCGCAGGCCCCGGCAATCATGTATGCAACTGCGGCTACATGGTCAGCGAAGCAGCCCGCGGTCGCGGTGTGGCGCGCCTGATGTGCGAGCACTCCCAGCAACTGGCGCGTGACAACGGCTTTCTGGCCATGCAATTCAATTCGGTGGTGGCGAGCAATACCGTCGCCGTGGCGCTGTGGACCGCGCTGGGGTTCGATACCGTCGGCCGCCTGCCCCGCGCCTATCGGCATGCCCGGCTGGGGCTGGTCGATTGCCTGGTGATGTTCAAATGGCTGGGTGAAACACCCGCTGCCGTGCGCGAATCCGAGCCGCAGCGCACGCTGCTGATCGGGCGCAAGAACATCGAGTCGGTGGTCTCGCGCCCGCGGCGGCGTTAAGCGTCACTCCTTGACTTCGCTCAAGGCGAACCGCCGTCCCTTGGTATCACGCACCTCATTGCCTTCGATCCAGGCCATGGTGTAACCGTCATGGTCGACCAGCCGTTGCGGCGTGCCCAGGCTCAGGGTGCCGATCTCGCCGCTCCAGTCGCGGCGGGGGTCGTGTTCCAGGTAGGCATAGACTTTGCGCTCGCGGATGCGCCACACCGGCAGCGACTTGGGGGTGGAGATCACGTCATAGGTCAGGTTGGGATTGAAAACGATAGCGGCAGTCATGACAGGCTCCGTGCGGTTGAGTGGCTGACTGCACGTTGAAGCCACAGGATGACGCAGGATAGACCAGGCTTATGCTTTTTGGTTGAGCGAAGGCGACCAACAGCACACCGCCGGCGTTAGCGGTGTTTGAGTCGCCGCTGGAAGGGCTTGGACAAGACAGCCCGGCCTTGATGGCCAGGCTGTCTGACAGCAATGAATCAGCCTGCAGCGCCAGGGCGTTGCAACAGCACCTGCGTGACCCGGCGCTCTTCGACGCCCACCACTTGCAGGTCCCAGCCTTGATGCTCCAGGCGATCACCGATCACCGGCAACCGGTCCAGCAGGCTCATCACCATGCCGGCCAGGGTCTGGTAATCCTCGGTGGCAGGGGCCTGGAAGCCGGTGCGTTCGCGGATCAGGCTGAGGTTCAGCGCCCCCGACACCAGGAAGTCCCCGCCCTGCTCCACGATGCCGGGGCCGACCATTTCACTGGCGTCCGGCAACTGGCCGGCAATCGACTCCAGAATGTCGGTCATGCTCAGGATGCCGATGAAGTCGCCGAACTCATTGACCACAAAAGCAATGTGCGTCGATTCCTTGCGCATCTGCTCCAGCGCATTGAGGATCGTGAAGTGTTCGAGCAGGTTGATGGCCTTGCGTGCCATCAGCTTCATGTCCGGCTCATTGCCACCGAGCAACTCACCCAGCAGTTCCTTCTTGTGCACATAGCCCAGCGGTTCATCGATGCCCCCCTCGCCCACCAGCGGCAGGCGCGACACGGACGAGTGCATCAGCTTGAGACGGACCTTGTCGGCATCGTCCCTCAAGTCCAGGTAATCGACCTCGGCACGCGGGGTCATGATCGAACGGATCGGTCGTTCGGCCAGTTGCAGCACGCCACTGATCATCACCCGCTCGCGACGATCGAACAGCACCGCCTCGCCGTTGCCAGTGTCGCCCAGCATGTCGCTGATCTCCTCGTCGACTTCGCCGTCCTCAAGCTTGCGTCCGCCCAGCAGGCGCATCACCGCATGGGCGGCCCGCTCACGGCGCGGCAGCGAACCATGGGCCGACGCCTTGCGACGCTTGCGCGCGATCTGGTTGAACACCTCGATCAGGATCGAGAAACCGATCGCCGCGTACAGGTAGCCCTTGGGAATATGGAACCCCAGGCCTTCGGCGGTGAGGCTGAAGCCGATCATCATCAGGAAGCCCAGGCACAGCATGATCACCGTCGGGTGGCTGTTGACGAACTTGGTCAACGGCTTGCTGGCGACGATCATCAGGCCGATCGAAATGATCACCGCGATCATCATCACCGACAGGTGCTCGACCATGCCTACCGCCGTGATCACCGCATCAAGCGAGAACACCGCATCAAGCACCACGATCTGCGCCACGATGGGCCAGAACAAGGCATAGGCACCGTTGGCGGCACGCTGGCTGACATGGCCTTCCAGGCGTTCGTGCAATTCCATGGTGGCCTTGAACAACAGGAACACACCACCGAACAGCATGATCAGGTCACGGCCCGAGAAACTGTGGTCGAACACCTCGAACAACGGCTCGGTCAGGGTCACCATCCAGGAAATACTTGCCAGCAGGCCCAGGCGCATCAGCAGGGCCAGGGTCAGGCCGATCACCCGCGCCTTGTCACGCTGGTGCGGCGGCAGCTTGTCGGCCAGGATGGCAATGAACACCAGGTTATCAATCCCCAGGACCAGTTCCAGCACAATAAGGGTCAACAGGCCCAGCCAGGCCGTGGGGTCAGCAATCCATTCCATTTATTCAGTTCTTCTTGTCAGTCAAAAGGGAGGCAAACGTCAGCGCACGACGCACAAGGGTCGGGCTTTGCTCAAGGCAAGAGACACATGAAAAGCTGAGCGGACGGCACAGGGCTGTGCCTGATCGGGAAAATTCGCCAGCGCGGCGGCGAAGTATCGGCAAACGCAAAGGAGTGCGCTGGCGGCGATGGGGAGGCTCCTGGAGGGTGTTCATAAGGTCCTGAAATCAATTACGGAATCGAATCCTACAATACCCGGTAACTTTTCTTAATCCGAAGAAGTATTACAAGGATTGACGCAGGCACTCTGCCACTTCGTGGCGGCAGCGCCCGCCCCGTGGCGATTTGCCGCAGCCCCGGGCGTGCCAGTTGTCCGACAACGACGCATTGGTGCTGGCCTTTACGGTTTTTTTTGTTCTAAAATGTTGCAATAGCGACAAGCACAGGCACAAGCGAACCTTGATCCCCGCGTGGATCATCGAATGCGAACCCTGAAGACTTGATCCACTTATAAAAAGAAAGCCCGTCCATGACGGGCTTTTTTCGTTTTCAGCTTTTGTCCGCGACCTTTGCCGATGGCATCGCGGCACCTTTTCCATCACCTTGAGGCTCTTTATCATGCTGCGGTACGTTGTAATCCACCTGTTCCAATGGCTGAAGCGCTTTTCCTCGGTACAGGATCCCCGCCACCATGCTGACCTGAAGTATTCGCGCGACTTTACCCGCGAAGAGCAGCGCGCCAACAGCTGGAGCCTGACCACCATCGTGCTGGTCAGTGCGCTGGTCTGCTACAGCCTGGGCGGGCTGGGCTACTACGCCAAGACCCACATCTGGGACACCATGACCGACGTGCAGAAAGAACAGATGGCCCAGGCCATGATTGCCAGCTCGCAGAACCTCTGATCACGCGACCGGCTACATCGACGGGGCAGCCAATGGCTTCCCCGTTTTCATGTGTGCCGGGTAGCGTTACGCCGAGGCTGATTGTCCGGTGACAAATCTGTATCGTTTGCACCCTCTTTGAGCGACAGCCCCGGAGCAGCGCCGATGATGCAGCCTAATACAGCGCCCCCCGTCCCCGGTTATCGCCTGCGGCAGAAAATGCGTGACCGGGTCGGCCTGGCCCTGGCTGCCGGCCTGTCGATGCTGGCCGGCATGACCGATGCCATCGGCTTCATGGCCACCGGTGACTTCGTGTCGTTCATGAGCGGCAACACCACCCGCCTGGCCGTGGCCATCAGCGAGGGCGAGCTGGCGGTCATGGCACGCCTGGCACTGGCCATTGTGATCTTTGTCATCGGCAATGCCCTGGGCATTGTGGTTGCCCGCCTGGGTGGCAGACGGGCCTTGCCGCTGCTGCTGGTCATCGGCGCCCTGCTGTGTGCAGCGGCGCTGCTGCCGGTGCAGGCACATTTGCCGGCGCTGGTGTGCGCCATCCTGGCCATGGGCATGCTCAATGCCGCCGTCGAGCAAGTCAGCGGCATGGCAGTGGGCCTGACCTACGTGACCGGCGCCCTGTCGCGCTTCGGCCGCAGCCTGGGTCGCTGGCTGCTGGGCGAGCGTCGCGCCGGCTGGGTCGTGCAACTGGTGCCCTGGGCCGGTATGTTCGTCGGTGCCGTGCTGGGTGCGCTGCTTGAACATCGGCTGGGCATGGCCGCCCTGCTGGTCAGCGCCGGGCTGGCCTGCGCATTGGGCCTGGTGACGCTGGGTATTCCCCGGCGCTGGCAGCGCTGCTATATGCCACGCTGATTGGCCTGTACAGGATCAATGCGTTTACCATGCGCCCTCGTTTATCAATGACCACTGCCATGACCCCGCAATCGCTCGCCACCCTGCACCAGCACCTGCTCACCGCCCTCGACCCGGCCCCGGCCGAAACCCGTCGCCTGTTCCACGGTCGTGGCCGGGTCTGGCCGGGACTGGAGCACATCACGGTGGACTGGATGCAGGGCGTGGTGCTGGTGGCGCTGTTTCGGGAACCGGCCGAAGCGGAACTGGCCGCCCTCAAGCAACAATTGCTGGAACTGACCCGCTCGGCGCAATGGCAAGGCAGCCAGGCCGAAGCCTTGCTGCTGCAGCATCGCTATTCACCGCAAAGCACCACCGAGTGGCTGCTGGGCGAGCCGTTCGACAGCCGCGTCATCATCGAAAGCGGCTTGCGCTACAAGCTCGATTTCGGCCGCAACCAGAACACCGGGCTGTTTCTGGACATGCGTCTTGGCCGCGACTGGGTGCGTGCCCAGGCCCGCAACAAGCGGGTGCTCAACCTCTTTGCCTACACCTGCGGCTTTTCGGTGGCCGCCGTGGCCGGCGGTGCCGAACACGTGGTCAACCTGGACATGGCCAGGCCGGCCCTGAACCGTGGCCGCGAAAACCACAAGCTCAACGGCCATGACAGGATTCGCGCCAGCTTTCTGGGCCATGACCTGTTCAATTCATGGGGCAAGGTCACCCGCAGCGGCCCGTACGACCTGATCATCATCGACCCGCCGTCGTTCCAGAAAGGCAGCTTCGTGCTCGACAAGGATTACCAGCGGGTCTTGCGCCGCTTGCCGCAGTTGCTCGAACCCGGCGGCAGCGTCCTGGCTTGCATGAACGACCCGGCCATCGGCCAGCAGTTTCTCATCGAGCAGACCGCCCGCGAGGCGCCGCAGTTGAAATTCGTCGAACGCCTGGACAACCCGCCGGAGTTTCCCGACATCAGCGCAGACGGCGGCCTGAAGGCATTGGTGTTTACCCTCACCCCCTGATGCCGCGCCTGGACGGGGCCGCCGGCCATCATCAAGCCGATCGATCATGTTATTGTCACAACCGATTGGACTGTGACGGGGTCCAACACGCAAGCTGGTGCCTGTCATGATTTGCGAGGGTTAAATGGCTGATTCCGTCCTGCTCGACCGCTTTGCGCGCAAGGTCGATTATTTACGCCTGTCGGTGACTGACCGCTGTGATTTTCGCTGCGTGTATTGCATGGCCGAAGACATGACCTTCCTGCCACGCCAGCAGATCCTCAGCCTGGAAGAAATCTTCCAGGTGGCGCAAAGCTTCGTGGCGCTGGGCACGCGCAAGATCCGTCTGACCGGCGGTGAGCCGCTGGTGCGCTCCGGCATCGTCGGCCTGTGCGAGAACATTGCCGCCCTGCCCGGCCTGCGCGAACTGTGCATGACCACTAATGGTTCGCAACTGGGCAAACTGGCCGGGCCGTTGTTCAAGGCCGGGGTCAAGCGCCTGAACATCAGCCTCGACAGCCTGGACCCGCAGCGTTTTCGCGAGCTGACCCGTACCGGCGACCTGCAACAGGTGATCGACGGCATCGATGCCGCCATCGCCGCAGGGTTTGTGCACACCAAGCTCAATTGCGTGGTCATGCAAGGGCGCAACGACCACGAAATCAACGACCTGGTGGCCTTTGCCATCGAACGCGGGCTGGACATCACCTTTATCGAAGAGATGCCACTGGGCTCGATCAGCGAGCACAGCCGCAAGGAGTCGTTCTTTTCCAGCGATCAGGTACGGGCGCGCATTGCCGAACGCTACACGCTGTTGTCGTCCACCGACTCGACCAACGGCCCGTCGCGCTACTGGCGCATCGCCGAAGCCCCGCACAGCCGTATCGGGTTCATTTCACCGCACAGCCATAACTTCTGCGCCACCTGCAACCGGGTGCGCATGACCGTCGAAGGCCGGCTGTTGCTGTGCCTGGGCAATGAACACTCGGCGGATTTGAAAGCGGTGCTGCGCGCCAATCCCGGCCAGCCGCAGGTGCTCGAAGATGCCATCGTCAAGGCCATGCAACTCAAGCCCTGGAGCCATGACTTTCGCATCGATGACGATGTACAGGTAGTGCGGTTCATGAATATGACCGGCGGCTGAGGCACCTGCTCAAATCCCGGAACCGTAAAAGCCAGCAAGGGGGTCCAGATCTATTGAAAGATCACTGCGGCGCCACCTGCTGGCTCTTGGCCAAGAAACTTAGCGCAATCCGCTTCGCTTGTAAAACCTGCGCAACAGACGCTTACATAAACAGGGGCCCGGCCTCCAATGCCAGTGATCGGCACAGACGCCGGGCCCTGTTGTCTTACCGGTCAGGCCACGCGGGCGCTGGGACGTGCCCTGCGCCAGGCCTGGCGCAGCTCGCCGAGCTGGCCTTCGATGAACGCGTCATCGGCGGCCGCCTTCTTGCCCACGTAGCCCAGGCCACGGCGAAACATCTTCACGGCGATGCACAGGTTGCGCTGGGCGGCGCAGAACTCGTGTTCCTGGGTGTAGGGGCTCATCGGGTCCAGGCGAACTTCGCCTGAATGGGTGATCCACAGAATATGGCAGTCCAGCGTGTCTTTGCGCGCAGCAAACAGACGAGCCAGCTCATCAGGGGTCATGTGATTGATAGTCATGGTGATGCTCCTTAGCTCGTTCACTGTTCAATGGACTTGATCGTCGACTTGCACATCGGATCACCGGCGAACGCGACGTTATACGGCGTTCGAGAGGCGACTCCCGGGCTGAAGAAGATGCAGGTAGTCTCAGTGAGAAACCGCTACACCGCCGTGCCGGTTTCAGAGGGGAGATGGCGAAGGCCAAAGACTGGGCTGGCAATCGAGAACCGATCAACCACAAGCACGTCATGAGGTCGTTTCGCCAGCTGCCCGCCTGTCGCGACGTTGGGCCGGTTCATCTTCTTCAATCTGCCTTGTGGGCAGCCTACATCCTGAAACATCCCGACGGCTTGTCGGGACTGTTGAGTACCGCTTTTTCTGCGCTCCCGATCAGGGAGATGGCTGCATCATGCAAAATGAAAAGGCAGGCGTCAACCAATATGTAGTGATTATTTTTTATCACTACATATTGGCGGATATGGCACGGGACAGGCCGGGCGGCGATGCGCCACGACCTGGAAGGGCGGGATAAAGCGCAGGGTGATCAGTGCGAAGCGGTGAACGTCGTGTAGCTGTTGATCAGGTTGCGGTAGTTGGGCAGGCGCTGGGACAGCAGGTTGGCCAGGCCTTCCATGTCGTTGCGCCAGTCGATCTGCAGCTCGCAGGCCACGGCAAACCAGTTCATCAGTTGTGCGCCGGCGGCACTCATGCGCGCCCAGGCGGCCTGCTGCACGGTTTCGTTGAACGTACCGGACGAGTCGGTCACCACGAACACTTCAAAGCCTTCGGCCAGGGCCGAGAGGGTCGGGAACGCCACACACACGTCGGTGACGACACCGGCGATGATCAGTTGCTTGCGACCGGTGGCCTTGACCGCCTTGACGAAGTCTTCGTTGTCCCAGGCATTGATCTGGCCAGGACGGGCGATGTACGGCGCGTCCGGGAACTGGGCCTTGAGTTCCGGCACGATCGGGCCGTTGGGGCCTTGCTCGAAGCTGGTGGTCAGGATGGTCGGCAGGTTGAAGAACTTGGCGATGTCCCCCAGGGCCAGGACATTGTTCTTGAACTCGTTGGGCGAGAAATCCTGGACCAGCGAGATCAGGCCGGTCTGGTGGTCGACCAGCAAAACAACGGCGTCATCCTTGTTCAAGCGCTTGTACGGGGTAGTAGTGCTCATGATTGACTCCTGTGGTTTTCAAAGGGAGCACCGGGTTGCACGGCAACCCGGCGTTTTCACGCAGGTGACACAACATCAGAACGCGAAACACGAACACCCGAAGGCGCCCCAGAAGCCCTGGAAGTCGCTGACCGGGGCATTGGACAGGCGCGCTTTCTCGTGGCTGTGCGAATGCACCTTGCACGGGCCGCTGCACTGGTGAACCTGGGCCAGTACCGGCGAGGCCGGGCGCCAGTGGCCCTGCACCTTGGCCACCGGCGACCAGTCCGGCAGCACGGGAACGCGCTTGGGACCCAGCGGCTCGAAGTCATCGGCGCCGTACACCACCTTGCCATCGACGACGGTCAACACCGACTCGATCCACTTGATGGCTTCAGGCTCGACGCTGAAGAAGTCAGCCGACAGCGCCGAAAGGTCGGCCAACTGGCCCACGCGAATCTGGCCTTTCTTGCCCTGCTCGGACGAGAACCAGGCGCTGCCGTGGGTGAACAGTTCCAGCGCGGTTTCCCGTGGCAAGCCTTCGGGATACAGCTCCAGCCCGCCGACGGTGCGACCGCTGACCATCCAGTACAGCGAGGTCCAGGGGTTGTAGCTCGACACCCGGGTGGCGTCGGTGCCGGCACCCACCGGCACGCCTTCGGCCAGCATGCGCTTGATCGGCGGAGTGGCCTGGGCGGCCTTGGCGCCGTAGCGCTCGACGAAATACTCGCCCTGGAAGGCCATGCGGTCCTGGATCGCGATACCGCCACCCAATGCCCGGACCCGCTCGATGTTGCGCGGGGTAATGGTTTCGCAGTGATCGAAGAACCACGGCAGGCCATTGAACGGAATGTCGCGGTTGACCTTCTCGAACACATCCAGCATGCGGCTGATGGATTCGTCATAGGTGGCGTGCAGGCGGAACGGCCAGCGCTGCTCGACCAGATGGCGCACCACCGGCTCCAGGTCATCTTCCATGCCCTGTACCAGGTCCGGGCGCGGCTCGCGGAAGTCTTCGAAGTCGGCCGCCGAGAAGGTCAACATCTCCCCTGCCCCGTTGTGCCGCAAGAAATCGTCGCCCTGGTGCAGCTTGACGCTGCTGGTCCAGTTCTTGAAGTCGGCCAGTTCTTCCTTGGGCTTCTGGGTGAACAGGTTGTAGGCGATGCGCACGGTCAGCTGTTTTTCGCGGTTGAGCTGTTCGATCACCGCGTAATCGTCAGGGTAGTTCTGGAAACCGCCGCCGGCGTCGATACAGCTGGTGATGCCCAGGCGATTGAGTTCGCGCATGAACTGGCGGGTCGAATTGACCTGATACTCCAGCGGCAGCTTCGGGCCTTTGGCCAGGGTCGCGTACAGGATCATGGCGTTGGGCTTGGCCACCAGCATGCCGGTCGGGTTGCCATTGGCGTCGCGCACAATCTCGCCACCAGGCGGGTTGGGCGTGTCGCGCGTGTAGCCGGCCACGCGCAGGGCGGCGCGGTTGAGCAAAGCGCGGTCATACAGGTGCAGCAGGAACACCGGCGTGTCGGGTGCGGCCTGGTTGATTTCTTCCAGGGTCGGCATGCGCTTTTCGGCGAACTGGAATTCGTTCCAGCCGCCCACCACGCGTACCCACTGCGGGGTCGGTGTGCGGTCGGCCTGGTCCTTGAGCATGCGCAAGGCATCGGCCAGCGACGGCACGCCTTCCCAACGCAGTTCCAGGTTGTAGTTCAGGCCGCCCCGGATCAGGTGCAAGTGCGAGTCGTTGAGGCCCGGGATCACGGTGCGGCCCTTGAGGTCGATGACCTGTGTGGCACTGCCGCGCAAGGCCATGACTTCGGCCTCGCTGCCGACCGCCACAAAGCGCCCGCCACTGATGGCCACCGCACTGGCCGTGGGTTTCTCACGGTCGACCGTGTGGAATTTGCCGTTGAACAGAATCAGCTCGACGTTATTCATCGCAGTTCCTTTGTCAGAAAATTGGGAAGCGCCCGCATGGCCTGCGAACGTGAAGGCAGGCAGCAGCGCCGCCGCTGCACTCAGCAGCGAACTGTTGGCGATAAAGCGCCGGCGCTGCAGGTCGGTCTTGTCGTCATCACTCATCGCTCATTGCCCCTGTTTATCGTTGCCAGGCGCGTTCAGCCAGGCGGCAAACAGCCGCGTGGCAGCGGGCATCATCAGGTAGACCACCAACAGGACGATGGTCAGGGTGATCAGCACGTTGCTCATGAAATACCCCGACAACCAGGGGCTCAGGTGCAGCAACGGCCCCCACAGCATAGGCACCAGCAGGCTCAGCGGCAGGATCACCAGGTAGGACACCACCGCCTGTTTCCAGCGCGGCGGCGGGCCGGCCTGGTCATTTTCGGGGCTGAACCAGAATTCATTGTGCGTGGCCACCTGGGTCTGGTCGCCATCGGCCAGCATCGGTTCGGCCTCACGCAGTAGCTCGCGCCGTTGCTCGGAGTCCAGCCACTGTTGCATGGCGGCCGTGGAGGAAAAGCGCAGCACCGAGGTGAAGGCCTGCAAGCCGCCGGTACGACCGCGCATCACATCGACGCCCAGATGACCGGGCGCCTGGCTGGCAATGCCGACGACACGCCGCAGCCATTGTTCGTATTGCGCTTCAAGACCGGCTTTGGCCCGGTGACGGATCACCAGGGTGACGACTTCATGGGACGGCTCGTGCGCAGGGGCAGCGAGGCTTGAGGGTTCGGACATGACCGGCAGCTCCGTGACACCAGAAAGGGATGCCTGGGCACCCGTGGTTCAAATCGAAGCTGATAGTGCCGCCGTTTGCCTGTCGAGAATTGGACGCATGTGCTGTGTTTGCCGCCACGCCTTTATCCGATGGGCAGCGACGCCGACATGTACTCATGGATCATGCCGCGCAGCCAGCGCTCGGCCGGGTCGTTGTCGTGCACCCCGCTCCAGACCATCGACAACTCGGCCGGCACGATGGGAAACGGCGGGTCTTCGGCGCGCAGCCGGGTGCCGTCGACCAGCGCGCAGGCGGCGTAATCGGGCACGGTGGCGATCATTTCGCTGCCGGCCAGCAAGGCGCGCAAACCATTGAACTGCGGCACCGCCAGCACCACCTTGCGGGTGCGCCCGACCCGGGCCAGGTCCAGATCGATATTGCCCGACAGATCGCCGGAAAACGACACCATGGCGTGCGGTCGCGCGCAGTAATCGTCCAGGCTCAACAGGCCGGGGCGGTCATCGCCACGAATCACCTTGCACGGAATGTCACGCAGCTTCTTGCGCTTGGCGTTGGCCGGCAGTTCCACTGTCCAACTGACGCCCACCGAGATTTCACCCGAGGCCAGCAACGCCGGCAGCAGCAGGTAATTGGCCCGGCGAATCACAATGATGACGCCGGGTGCTTCGGCCTGCAGACGCGCCAGCAACAGTGGCAGCAAGCCGAATTCGGCATCGTCCGACAGGCCGATGCGAAATACGTCGGTACTGGAAGCCGGGTCGAAATCCTTGGCGCGGCTGACCGCGCCGGAAATGGTGTCCAGCGCCGGGCGAATTTCCTTGAGAATGTCCAGCGCCCGCGCCGTGGGCTCCATGGCGCGCCCATTGCGCAACAGCAATGGGTCGTCGAACAGATCGCGCAAGCGCCCCAGCGCCGCGCTGACGGCCGGCTGGCCGATAAACAGTTTCTCGGCCACCCGGGTCAGGTTGCGCTCGAACATCAGCGCTTCGAAAATCACCAACAGATTGAGATCGACACGGCGCAGGTCGTTACGGTTCATGGTTCGGGACTCTGAGGGTCAAAGACAGGACTTTGCCATCAGTAGGCACGAAACCGCCGGGCTGCGCTTGTACCTGTGTGCGCTTCTTGTGCAATGCGGACGGCCCATCGGCGCGGCCCCTTGTAGGAGCGCGCTTGCCGGAATGCCGGACCACCGCGACCGGCTGCGTTAGCAGTCGTAAATTCGTGGCGTTTCATAGATCCCTGATGGGTTCGCAGTCGTAAATTTTCAGCGGCTACACAATTTCTGCGAGCGCTGCGCACTCGGTCGCGGTGGTCCGGCATTCCGGCAGAGCGCGCTCCAAGGTCATGCAACCCTCATCAGCGCAGATTGGTCTTGGCCAGCTCCAGCACTTCGCTGCCGCGCCCGCTCATCACCGCCTTGAGCATGTACAGGCTGAAGCCCTTGGCCTGCGCCAGCTTGATCTTCGGCGGCATGGCCAGCTCCTGCTTGGCGACCACCACATCGAGCAACACCGGCCCCGGATGATCGAACGCCTTGCGCAAGGCGCCCGGCAGGTCCTGGGCGTTCTCGACCCGGATACCCAGAATCCCCGCGCCCAATGCGATGCCGGCATAGTGCGTCGGATTGAGGTCGGTGCCGAACGGCACATAGCCGCCCGCTTTCATCTCCATGTCAACGAATCCCAGCGAGCTGTTATTGAACACAATCAGCTTGATGGGCATGTTCAACTGGCGAATGGTCAGCAGATCACCCATCAGCATCGACAAGCCGCCATCGCCGCACAGTGCCACCACCTGTCGCTCAGGATGCTCGGCCTGGGCGCCCAGCGCCTGGGGCATGGCGTTGGCCATCGAGCCGTGGTTGAACGAACCGATCAGGTTGCGCTTGCCGTTCATCGACAGGTAGCGCGCCGCCCACAGCGTCGGCGTACCAACGTCAACGGTAAACAGCGCATCGTCCGCCGCCAGTTGGTCGACCATGCGCGTGAGGTACTGCGGATGAATCGGCTGACCGGCCGGGGTCGGGGTCGCCAGTTCATCCAGTTCGGCACGGGATTTGGCATAGTGCTTGAGCGCCTTGTCGAGAAAGCGCCGGTCGGCATGCGGCTTGAGCCGGGGCAGCAAGGCATCGAGGGTTTCGCCCACGCCCCCCACCAAGCCCAGGTGCACCGGCACGCGACGGCCGATCTGGGTCGGGTCCAGGTCGATCTGCACGATGCGCGCTTTATCCGGGTAGAAATTGCGGTAGGGAAAACTGCTGCCCAGGATCACCAGCGTGTCGCAGGCCATCATGGCATGGTAGCCGGAGCTGAAACCGATCAGGCCGGTCATGCCGACATCGAACGGGTTGTCGTATTCGATGTACTGCTTGCCACGCAGGGCATGCACCACGGGTGCGTTGAGACGTTCGGCCAGGGCCACCACCTGTTCATGGGCGCCGGCACAACCCGCGCCGCACAACAGGGTCACCGCTTTACTGGAGTCAAGCAGTTCGGTCAGGGCCTGCAGGTCAGACTCGGCCGGGACCACTGTCGACTGCCGGGGCTCGACCTTGCTCAAGGGCACGTCGGGCGCCGCCTGCAGAGCCACATCGCCCGGAATCACGATCACCGCCACGCCTTTCTGGCCGATGGCGGCGCGCATTGCACGCTCCAGCACCCGTGGAAACTGGTCCGGGTCGCTGACCATTTCCACGAAGTGACTGCACTCCTTGAACAGTTCCTGCGGATGGGTTTCCTGAAAGTAATCCAGGCCGATTTCGGTGGACGGGATGTGCGCGGCAATCGCCAGCACCGGCACGCGGCTGCGATGGCAGTCGTAAAGGCCATTGATCAAATGCAGGTTGCCCGGTCCGCAGCTGCCGGCGCACACCGCCAGGGTGCCGCTGGACGCCGCCTGCGCACCCGCGGCGAAGGCGGCGACTTCTTCATGGCGGGTGTGCATCCAGCGAATCTTGCCCATGCGTTGCAGGCTGTCGCTCAAGCCGTTGAGGCTGTCGCCGGACACCCCCCAGATATGGGTGACGCCGGAGGCAGCGAGGCTTTGCGCAAGATGGTCGGCAATGGTCCTGGACATGCAGGTCTCCTTGAAAGCAATGGGATTCAGGGTCTGCTGTGGTCGACCCCCGCACCTTGCCATCAGTTCAGAAAAGCTGCGTTGTGTCGTTCAGGTCTAGAAAAACCTGCCTGTCAGAAGGGGTTTATGCAGATGGGCGGAATGATTTGCGCACCCGCCTGTCCGACTTAACAGGCATGGCATACAGCCGCCATCATGTAGACCGATAGGGAGATACCCATGAAAAAGACTTCGATGTTCGCCGCCCTCCTTCTGGCTGGCAGCCTGTGTGGCGCCACCCTGAGCGTACAGGCCCAACAGGCCGAAGCCGAGCCCAAGGGTGGCTCACTGCACCCGGCCGAAATCAAGGTGGGCGAGAAAGCGCCTGAAGAAGCTGATCGCAAGAGCGAGGCCATCGACTGGAAAAAAGCCGGCCTGACCGAACCGGAAAAGGAAAGCCAGTGGGTCAAGCATGACAACCAGTACCTGCGCGTGCAGATCACCAATGGCCGGATCATGGAAATCGTGCCGGTCAAACAGACCAAGAAATAAACAGGCCCGCAAAAAAAGGCCGCCCCCTATGCCTTACCGGGACGGCCTGAAGCTCACTGTCTTGAAGGGATGACCCGGCTTATTTGGCCGTGATCACCGACAACTTGGTAATGCCGGCCCGTTCGATAGACGCCATGGCACGCGCCACTTCGCCATAATTCACGCCATCATCGGCCTGCAACTGGACCCGCACCTGTGGGTCCTTGTTCTTGGCCGCCTGCAGGTTGGTTTCCAGCAGGTCGGCCTTGATCTCGTCCTTGTTGATGAACACCTTGCCGCTGCCATCGATGCTCACCACCAACGGGTCTTTCTGTTCGGCCGGGGCCACCGCCTCGGTCTTGGGCAGGTTGATCGGGATCGAATTGGTCAGCAGCGGCGCGGTGACAATGAACACCACCAGCAGCACCAGCATGACGTCGACCAGCGGTGTGACGTTGATCTCGCTGAGTACTTCATCGCTGTCCTGGGTTGAAAAGGCCATATCAGGATGCCTCCTTCACTTTCTGGCCGCGAGCCGTGTCGCCGGACTTGAGCACCGGGTGCAGCAGCACGCGGAACGAATGCTTCTGGGCCAGGCTGTAGAAGTCGTGGGCAAAATCGTCCAGGTCAGCGGCGGTCAGCTTCAGGCGGCGCAGGAAGTAGTTGTAGACCAGCACGGCCGGCACCGCGACGGCGATCCCGACGCCAGTGGCCACCAGCGCCGCGCCAATGGGGCCGGCCACGGTTTCCAGGCTGGCCGAGCCGGCGGCACTGATGCCCTTCAACGCCGACATGATGCCCCACACCGTACCGAACAGGCCGATAAAGGGCGAGGTGCTGCCGATACTGGCCAGCACGGCCAGGCCGGTTTCCAGCGAGCGGCGCTCACGGACGATCTGCTGGCGCAAGGCGCGCTCCAGGCGGTCCTGGTGATTGATCGACTGGCTCAGGTCATTCTGGGCGTTTTCCTGCACCTGGATGGCGGCATAACCGGCCTGGGCCACGCGGGCAGCAGCACCGGGCTTGTCATGCGCCAGCTCTGCCGCCGAATCCAGGCTGGACGCGGCCCAGAACTGCTTGTGAAAAGCCTTGTCCTGGCCCTTGAGGCGCGCGAACTGCCCGCCCTTGAGCAGGGCCAGGCCCCAGGTGACAACAGAAAAACCGATCAGCAGCCAGATGACCGCGTGTTCAACCGATTCGAAGGGGGATGCCAGTAGGTTCATGGTCGATACTCTCGTGCAAATGCATCAGGTCGGGGATGCGATGCTCCTTGTGTCAGGTCGCCCGCTGAAGGTGGAAAATCCGGGTAAAACGCTTACTTGAGCTTGAAGTCGATCGGTACGCTGACCCAACCATCAACCGGCTGGTCGCCCTGCTTGCCGGGCACGAAGCTCCAGCGCTTGACGGCGGTGACGGCGGCTTCATCAAGTTGATCGCGACCGCTGCTCTTCTGGATCTGGATGTCGCCGGGACGACCGCTGGCGAGCACATGCACACGCAGCAGTACGGTGCCTTCCCAGCCGCGGCGCATGGCCAGCGACGGGTATTCCGGCGCCGGGTTACGCAGGTAACCGGCGTTGGCCGAGGGCGCTGTGACCGGCTTGGGCGCAGGGGGCGCGGGCGGCGCTGGGGCGGCTACCGGCTGCGGCGTTGGCGGCGTCGGCGCTGGTGGCTGTGGCACTGGTTTGGCCACCGGCTTGGGCGCAGGCTTGACGACCGGCTTGGGCTTGGCCTGGGGTTTTGGCGGCGGCGGTGGCTTGACCGCCAGCTCGTCCTCCACTGGCGGTGGCGGCTCGACCACCGGCGGTGGCGGAACCGGTTCAGGGGGCGGTGGCGGGGTTTCGACCACCGGTGGCGCCGGGGTGGAAAACTCGATGGTCATCGGCGGGATTTCCGGTGGCACGACCGGCAGCACAGGCGTCGGATTCTGGCTGACCCAGTAGATCACCGCACCGTGCAGGACCACGGCGAAAACACCCAACAGAATCCCTTCACGGCGGCCCAGAACCCGCTTGGGCGTGCTGTGCAATCGCGACAGCGCCAGGGGGCCCCGGTAAGGACGGCCCAAGTCGACCAACTCACCGCTCGGCACCTGGCGCCGTGGCACCTCATGTGCACTGGCAGCGGTCTGGACATTGCCCATTGATTCACTCCTGCATTTTTTCAAAAAAAATCCAGGTTCTGTTGGTCTCAGTCACCCTTGGTCAGTGTGTTGCGTTGAGCGCAATCATCACCGAAACCCTATGTTCCGGAAAGGAATGTTTGGTTCTCCATTTATGCAAAAAAAGCATATAGCTTACTCATGCGTCATTTGTACCCGGCACCACGTAAAAGCCCCTGACCGTGCACGACGGTCAGGGGCTTTTACCAGGCGCTTATCGGAGCGCATTCAGTGCCGGGTATCGGCCTTGGCCTTTCGGGTATGCAGGCTGACCGCGTAGGCCATGGCCTCGTCACGGGTGTTGAAGGTTGCCAGCCGGTCGTGATCGGTACAGACCCGCCATGGGCCGTTATTAACGCTGATCACTTGGTAACCGTTGACTTGCTGCTTATGAAGCATCGAAGTACTCATGTGCACCTCCACGGATGCGAGTGGGTTGCAACAACTACCTTACACCTGTAAATCCGGCCTGTGCAGACCGTTCGGCATGACTGCCTTGCCCCTATGGCGCGCAACAGGCCTGGCCGGGTGCGCAACTTCCGCCATAGCCAAAGGCTTACACGCCATGGCGCACAATGGCTATTCCCATCCTGCTGGCATAAGCCTAAGATTGGATCCAACCACTGACGAGCAGGAAGCCCGTCAGGATCAGGGACGATCGACCATGTAAGGAGACTGCCGACAGGGAGTTGGAATGGTTCTGGATAAAAACCCGCTTCGGCGGGTTTTTTGTTGCCTGCGATTGGCCTGTCAATGGCCCCAGGTCTCCAGCACCTCGACAAAGCGGCGCAACCAGGCGTTGGTCTGGCTGCCGTCCAGCACCCGGTGATCGATGGTCAGCGACACATAGGCCATGGTCCGGGCCTGGAAACTGTCCACGCCGTCGACCTCCTTGACCACCACACGCTTTTGCAACGCGCCCACGCCCAGAATGGCCGACTGCGGCTGGTTGATGATCACCGGCGTGGCCAGCAATGAGCCTGACACTCCATGGTTGGAGATCGTGAAGGTCCCGCCCTGCACATCCGCCGGTTTCAGCCGGGACGTCCGGGCCAGTTCGGTCAGGGTGTGCAGACGGCTGGCGATGCCCAGCAGCGACAGCGTCTGCGCTTGCCGGATCACCGGCACGATCAGGCCCTGATCCCCCAGGGCGGCCCCGACACCGATGTTCACGTCGCTGAACACCTCCAGGGCGTCTTCATGCCAGCGACTGTTGACCTGCGGTGCGGACTGCATCGCCTGCACGGCGGCAGCCACGAAGTAGGCGGTAAACGTAAGGTTCACGCCCTGCCCGGCATACTCGGCCTTATGGCGCTGACGGTGCTGGATGATCGCCGTGCAGTCGGCCTCGAACACCGCCGTGACATGCGGCGCTACGCTGACCGAATGCTGCATGTGCTCGGCAATCCTGCGGCGCATGCTCGAATGCGGGATGCGTTCGGCCACCCGTGGCGCCGTCGAATCCTCAACGGGCAAACCGGCTGGGGCAGACGGCGCTTTTTCAACCGGCTCGGGCGCTGCAGGTGCCTCCAGGCGCTGCACGGCCCTGACTACATCTTCGCGGGTCAGGCGCCCGCCTCGACCGGTGCCACAGCCCTTGAGCGTGGCCGGGTCCAGATCATGCTCGGCCAGCAAGCGGCGCACGGCAGGTGACAATCTTGATTCAATGTCCGAGAGCGGCTGATCGCGCTCGGCGTCTTCGGACTCAGCCGGTACAGGCCGCTCAACCCGCGGGGCATCAGGCGCAGGCTGTTCAAGCAGCGCTGCCGCCACCCGCCCCAGCAGCGCACCCGGCAACACGTCCTGGCCTTCCTGCACGACAATGTCCAGCACGCCGTCACACGGGGCACAGACCTCCACCATGACCTTGTCGGTTTCCAGCTCGACCACCGGTTCGTGCTGGCGCACCGGGGCGCCGGCAGCCTTGAGCCAGGTACGCAGTACCGCCTTTGTGCCTTCCTGTTGCAACGGCGCGATGACGTCCTGTGCCGGGGTGTTGAGGGTCAAGTCAGTCATGTCAGAACCCCACCATTTCGTCGATCTTCGCGCGAATTTTTGCGACCGACGGCAAGGCATGCTCCATCAGCAACGGGTGATGCGGGCTGGGAATGTCCGGCATGGTCAGGCGCGCCACCGGGGCGTCCAGGTCCATGAACGTCTGCTCGGCGACCACGGCAATGATCTCGGCGCCAAAGCCTGCGGTGCCCAGGTCTTCATGGACCACCAGGCAGCGATGGGTACGCGACACCGACGCCAGCACCGTTTCACGGTCCCAGGGCATCAAGGTCCGCAGGTCGATGACCTCGACCGAACGGCCTTCGGCGGCCTGCTCGCAGCGCTCGACCATCGCGCCCCAGGTCACCAGGGTCAGGTCGTTGCCCTGGGTGACGCAGCGGGCCTGACCGAACGGCAGCACATAGTCGTCGCCGGGGTAGCTGCGCCGGGCGCTGGCGGCGTCGAGCATGGCGCGGTGCTCAAAGAAAATCACCGGATCGTTGCCCCGCAGCGCGGTGCGCAGCAGCCCGACCGCGTCTTCGGCATTGGACGGCACCGCGACTTTCCAGCCCGGCGAATGCACGAACTGCACCTCGTTGGTCTGGCTGTGCCACGGGTCGCCGCATTTGAAGAAACCGCCCGGAATTCGCACCACCATCGGCGCGGCAAAGCGGTTATTGGTGCGCCAGCGCATGGTGCCGCAGTCGTTGATCTGCTCCATGGCCGGGTCGGCGTATTTGCGAAACTGGATTTCCGGCACCGGCATCAAGCCGCCCAGCGCCATGCCCACCGCCCGGCCGATGATGCCTTCTTCGGACAGGCTGGTGTCGAACACCCGCTCGGCACCGTACTTGTCCTGCAACCCCAGCGTCACCGCATGCACCCCGCCCTTGGGGCCGACGTCTTCGCCGAATACCACTACCCGCGGGTTGATGCTCAGCTCATGATCAAGCGTCCGGCGAATCGCCGCGACCATGTTCAGACGCGGGCCTTGCGGCTCGGCTTGCAGGGTGTCGGCCGGCGCCCGGTAGCCATCGCTCCACTGCCCGCCGCGCTGCTGCAGCGTACCTTCGAAAAATACGTTTTCGGTCACGCGCTGCGGATCGCTGACCGGGCGTGCCTCGGCCTGCTCGCAGGCCTGCTTCACGGCCTCGGCAGCCTGGTCTTCAAGCGTTTGCCACTGCGCCTCGCTGAAGCGGGTCGGCACCAGAAATTCATGCAACCGCGGCAGCGGGTCACGGGCCCACTCGGCGTCCACCTGTTCGGTCGACTTGTAGGCCTGGGTGTCCTGAAAGCTATGCCCTTGCAGGCGCGGCACGGTCAGGCGCAACAGGCACGGTCCCCGGCGCTGGCGCACATGGTCGACGGCGCGGGCGATCAGGGCGGCGCTGTGCTGCGGGTCGCAGCCGTCGCCAGAGATCACTTCCAGGCCCTGGAAACTGGCCAGGTTTCTGGCGATGTCAGCGCCCGGGGTCTGCAAGGTCGAGGGCACGGAGATGCCGAAGCCATTGTCTTCGATGTAGAACAGCATCGGCAGCTGTTGCGTGGTGGCCATGGTCAGCGCCGACCAGAAGCCGTTGGTGGCCACCGACCCGTCACCGCCCAGCACCACGCTGATGGCCCGGGCACGATCAGCCTGCGCCATCACCCGCGTGCGGTAGTTCAGGGCCTGGGCCCAGCCGGCCGTGGGCGTGTACTGCGCACCAACGCCGCCGCACATGGGCAGCGCGGTGACGCCACCGGGGTTGGGGTAATTGAACACCACGCCGATGTCGCGGCCGTCGGAATAGCCACCGGCGCGGGCCATGGACGACCCCAGCGCATCGACCAGGTCAACCCCCAGCGCCAGCAACAGCGGACGTGAACGGTAGTAACCACAGGCGGCATCGTGCGGGTCGGTCAGGTGCAGACCCAACAGGATCTGCGCCATGTCATGACCACGGGCCGAAAACTGATAGAGCACCTTTTTCTGCGGCACCAGCGTGCCCTCTTCCAGCGCGTCGAGCTGGCGCGAGACCATCATCAGGTACGCGGCGCGTTGCCAGTCCACCGAGACATCGTGGGGTGCGACCGGCGTGGCCTGGGCAGGTGTGGCACGGGCAGGTGTGCGTTGGATCACCGTCATTTTATTGTTATCCCTTACGGTTGAGCGGCATGGCGCAAATGAGTGCTTGCTGTGCTCAAAGCGTAAGGACGCCAAGGGAGAATGTGCTTCCTATTTCTTGAGCCTTTGGCCAGAATCGAGCACGTTCATTCTCCGAATAAAAACAAATGAAGAAAGATCGCCTCGACACCTACAGCATCCGCATTCTCGACGCCCTGCAAGCCGACGCCCGCCTCTCGGTGCAAGACTTGTCCGAGCGCATCGGCCTGTCCTCGACCCCGACCTGGAAGCGCCTGAAAAACCTCGAACAGGACGGCTATATCAAACGCTACACCGCCATCGTCGACCGCCAGCAGGTCGGGCTGGGCAACTGCGTACTGGCCGAGGTCAACCTGTCCAAGCACGTCGAAAATGTTGTCGAAGCCTTCGAAGAAGCAGTGCGCAATTGCCCGGCGATCATCGAGTGCAACAGCACCACCGGCCAGGCCGACTACATCATGAAGGTGCTGACCACCGACATCGCCCATTACGACGAATTTCTGCACAAGGTGATTTTCAAGCTGCCAGGCGTGAGCGAAATCCGCTCGGCGGTGGTGATACGCGAAGTCAAGGCCAACACCCCGGTACCGCTGGGGCACCTCAACTGAAGCCGGCACGACGTCAACCTGAACACTGAACGTGCGGCGACGATCCGCCAATGAGGCCAGTTAGACAGGCACATCGGCTGCGCCTGTACGGCCGCCATCGCCAGCAGAGCTGCCTCCCACAGGTCTTGTGCCAGGCCCGAAATCCAGGACGATAGCCACTGGTGCCAGGCCCGAGACCCTGGACGACATCAATCCTGTGGGAGGCGGCTTGCTGCGGGCGGCGATCCGACGATGAGGCCAGCAAGGCCCATACACAACTGGTGCCAGGCCCGAGACCCTGGACGACATCAATCCTGTGGGAGGCGGCTTGCTGCGGGCGGCGATCCGACGATGAGGCCAGCAAGGCCCATACACCTGCTGCGCCTGTCCCAYAGCCATCGCCAGCAGAGCTGCCTCCCACAGGTCTTGTGCCAGGTCCGAAATCCAGGACGATAGCCAACTGGTGCCAGGCCCGAGACCCTGGACGACATCAATCCTGTGGGAGGCGGCTNTGCCTCCCACAGGTCTTGTGCCAGGTCCGAAATCCAGGACGATAGCCAACTGGTGCCAGGCCCGAGACCCTGGACGACATCAATCCTGTGGGAGGCGGYTTGCTGCGGGCGGCGATCCGGCGATGAGGCCAGCAAGGCCCATACACCTGCTGCGCCTGTCCCATAGCCATAGCCATAGCCATAGCCAGCAGAGCCTCCCACAGCATTCGCGACCGTTGGTCGCTCTACAAGGCCGTGTGGCGCCTGGCTACGCAGCATGACGACGTGGGAGCGACCAGCGGTCGCGAAAGGGCCGGCCGGCGATCTGCTGGAGCCTGGAACCCGCCGACACTGCCAGCCGCTTGCATCACCGCTCTTTTTTTGCGAAAAAGCCGCCTCTCTTATCAACCCGAGCCCGACCATGACCGACACCCTGGAAATCACCGACCTGCACGAAGGCGACGGCAAGGCCGTGGTCAAAGGCGCCTTGATCACCACCCACTACACCGGCTGGCTGGACGACGGCAGCGTATTCGATTCCTCGGCCGGGCGCGGCAAGGCGTTCCAGTGCGTGATCGGCACCGGGCGGGTGATCAAGGGCTGGGACCAGGGCCTGATGGGCATGCGCGTCGGCGGCAAACGCAAGCTGCAGGTGCCGGCCGCCCTCGGTTATGGCGAGCGCCAGGTCGGCAGCATCCCGCCCAACGCCAACCTGACATTCGAGATCGAACTGCTCGAAGTGCTGACCCGCGACGATTGACAGTCGCCAGCACAAAAAATACAAATAACTGATGTTAAACACCAACCAAATAACAATTTTTCATAATTAGCTTAGTCCTAAAAAGACTTTCACAGCTATTTCTCATAACGGTAAGGTCATTCCCAGACCCGACCCCTTTCCTGGCGGAGGCCCTTCTCACCTGGCCATCAAGGCCCTGCCCAGGAAAGTCCCGCATGTTCCTCCGTTCCCTGCTTGCCACACTGATTGTCGGCACACTGTCGGTCGCCACCCAGGCCGCCGAGCTGGCGCCGCTGAAAGTCGCCAACCAGAAGTCATCCTACAAACTGCTGCTGGAAGCGGCCGGAGAACTCAAGGATGTGCCGTATCGCATCGAGTTCTCCGAATTTGCCGCCGCCGCACCCTTGGGTGAAGCCCTCAATGCCGGGGCCGTGGATGTCGGCGGTCTGGGAGATGCGCCCTATGTATTTGCCCTGGGCGCCGGTGCGCCGCTCAAGGTGATCAGCATCACCCACGCCGACGGGCGTTTCTCCACCTCGATCCTGGTGCCCAAGGATTCGCCGCTGCAAACCGCCGCCGACCTCAAGGGCAAGCGCGTGGTAACCAATCGTGGCTCGATCGGTCATTTCCTGGTGATCAAGGCGCTGCGTGATGCCGGCCTGAAAAGCTCGGATGTCACCTTCGTCAACCTGCTGCCCACCGACGCACGCAGTGCGCTGGAAAGCGGCAATGCCGATGCCTGGTCGACCTGGGACCCGTACACCACCATCGCCATCACCCAGAACGGCGCACGAATCCTGCGCAAGGGCGATGACCTGCTGACCAACCACCTGTACACCGCCGCCACGGCTCAGGCAATCCGTGACAAACGCGTACAGCTCGATGATTTCGTGCAACGCCTGGACCGCGCCTGGGCCTGGGTCAACCAGCACCCGCGCGAATATGCCCAAGCCCAGGCAAGGGTCACCGGCCTGCCACTGGAAGTGCACCTGGCCAGTGCCGAAAGCACCGACTTCGAAAAAGTCGCCATCACCGCCCCGGTGATCGCCAACCTGCAGCAGACCGCCAACATTTATCTGGAAGAAGGCATTCTCAACCGTCCGGTGGATGTGTCCCAAGGCTTCGACGCCACGTTCAACGCCGTTCGCGGCCTGGCCACGCAGGTGGCAGCCATCCCCGCCACAGCCTCCGAGGAGCACCCTCAATGAGCCTTTTCCAGCCCGGCCGCCTGGGCAGCCTTGATCTGGCCAACCGTGTGGTCATGGCACCGCTGGGCCGCGCCCGTTCAGATGTAGAGAACCGCCAGCCGCTGCCACGTACCGTCACCTATTATCGCCAGCGCGCCAGTGCCGGGCTGATCATCAGTGAAGCCACCCATGTTGCGCCAGAAAGCGTCAGCCGCCCGGGCGGCTCGGCGATTCATGACGCCGCGCACGTGCAGGCCTGGCAACCGGTGACCGAAGCGGTGCACACCGCTGGCGGGCGCATTTTCCAACAGCTGTTTCATCTGGGGCGCAAGGCGCATCAGTCACGCGTGCCCGATAACGCATTGCCCGTCGCACCGTCGGCCATCGCCGCTCGTGGCGAGGTGCCGACACCCGAGGGCCCGCAGCCGTTTCCGGTGCCAAGGGCGCTGCAGCGTGAAGAAATCGCCCAACGGGTCGACGATTTTCGCCGCGCGGCACGCCATGCCGGTCAGGCCGGTTTTGACGGGGTGGAAATTCATGCGGCCAACGGTTACCTGATCGACCAGTTCCTGCGCTCGGCCAGCAACCAGCGTGAAGACGACTACGGTGGCAGCGTGGAAAACCGGGCGCGCTTTCTGCTGGAAATCGTCGATGCCGCTGTCGAGGAACTGGGCACCGGGCGGGTCGGGGTGCGCGTGTCGCCGCACTTCACCGGCGACGGCAGCGGTGACCGCGATCCGGCGGCGCTGTACGCCTACGTAGCCGACCAGCTCCAGGCCAGAGGCATTGCCTACCTGCACCTGATCGAGCCAGACAGCCTGCCTGAGCCTCAACGCCTGGCGCCAGACCTGCGCCAGCGCTTCAAGGGTGCGCTGATCCTGGCTGGCGAATTCGACCGCGCCGGCGCGCTGCGGGCGATCGAACAAGGCCGGGCGGACTTCATTGCCTTTGGCCGGCTGTTCATCGCCAACCCCGATCTGGTCGAGCGCCTGCAACGACAGGCCCCGCTCAATGCGCCGGATGAAGCCAGTTTTTATGTGGGTGGCGAGGCGGGATATATCGATTACCCGTTTTTAAGCGCCTAGGGCTGCAAGACCGTAGGACCACGCCTGCATCGGGTTTCATATTCTTCAAGGAAAACGCTCCATGAATGCATTCGCTGGTTTGCAGTCAGGCCCGTGCTCGCCTGCTGTTTGCGGCCTGTTGCTGTGCGGCCTGGCCAGTGCGGTCCAGGCGGCGCAGTCCGACACGGTGCTGGGCACGGTGTCGGTGATCTCCACCGGCACCCGCGGCAACACTCTGACCGTGGCCGAAAGCCCCTCGCCGATCGATATCATCAGCGGCGAGCAGATTCGCAAGACCGGCAAGGCCAGCCTGCGTGAGGCGCTGGGCAGCATCGTCCCCTCGTTCAGTGCGCCGGCGCAGGCCGGCGGCGGTACGTCCTCGTCGGTACGGCCGGT
Organism: Pseudomonas sp. Leaf127; assembly: GCF_001423155.1. Lineage (NCBI taxonomy): Bacteria > Pseudomonadati > Pseudomonadota > Gammaproteobacteria > Pseudomonadales > Pseudomonadaceae > Pseudomonas > Pseudomonas sp. Leaf127. Next base: position 632,439 of record NZ_LMOA01000021.1, read on the forward strand.
GTCGATCCGCGGCCTGTCGGGCGATCACCTGCTGGTGCTGGTCAACGGCAAGCGTCGACACAACACCGCCGTGTACAACAACTTTGCCCGTATCGCCAGCGGCAGTGTGCCGGTGGACCTTGACCTGATTCCCACCTCGGCCATCGAGCGTATCGAACTGCTGCGCGACGGCGCTTCGGCGCAATATGGCTCGGACGCCATTGCCGGGGTGTTGAACATCATCCTCAAGCGCCAGGACAACGGCGGCAGCGCCAGCGTCACGGTCGGCCAGCAGCAAGACAAACCTGGCGACCTGACCCAGACCACCCTCAACGGCGGTTTTGCCCTGGGCGCCAACGGCGGCTTCTTCAACACCTCGCTGGACGTGCGCCTGCAAGGCCCGTCCTACACCGCAGGCGATGCACAAGGTCCGTGGTACTACCCGGTGGCGGGAGGCCAGTCGGTGCCATTCGGCACCGCAGGCAGCCAGCCCGATCCGCGCGAAGGTTCGGTCGACCGCCTGCTGGAAAAAGGCTATGGACGCTCCAACCGCGATGCGGTCTATAACGCCTCGTACAACGCCGAACTGCCGATCCACGACAACCTGACGCTCTATTCGTTTTCCACCTACAGCGACCGCCGCATCGTCGACACCCGTGGCAGCTACCGCGCCACCAGTCTGTCGTCGATCCCCGAGATCTACCCCGATGGCTTCCATGCCCAACGGCTGATAGACGAACAGGACTTTCAGCTGGCCTTCGGCGGCAAGGGTGAGGTGGCCGGCTGGGACGCCGACCTGAGCACCACCTACGGTAAGGACGATGTGCGCCTGGGCGCGCAGAACACGCTTAATGCCTCAATCGGCCCGGCCAGCAAGACCTCGTTCTACCTGGGTGCGCTGGCGTTCGAGCAATGGACCAGCAACCTGGATTTTACCCGCGCCTTCGATATCGGCCTGGCCAGGCCGCTGCAGTTTTCGACCGGTGTCGAACACCGCTGGGAAAAGTATGTACAGACCGCGGGCGAACCGGACGCTTACCGTGATGGCGGCTATGCCTACCCGGCCGGCCATCCACGGGCCGGGCAGCGCCCTACGGCAGGCTTGCAGTCGTTCACCGGCACCTCGGTGGCTGATGCCGGGTCGCTGGATCGCGACAGCTATGCGTTCTATTTCGATGCCGGCACGAACCTGACCGAGCGGCTGTACACCAGCGCCGCGTTTCGCTTCGAACACTACGACGACAGCTCGGGCAACACGGCCAGCGGCAAGCTGTCGACCCGCTACGAACTGGCGCCGGGGCTGGCCTTGCGCGGCACGTTCAATACCGGCTTTCGGGCGCCATCGCTGGCGCAACAGACCTTTTCGGTGACCCAGAACACCAGCGTGCGCCTGGCCGACGGCACCACCGAATCATTGCTGGCCCGCTACCTGCCGCCCGGCAGCGTCGCCGCCCAGGCATTGGGGGCACAGGACCTGGAGCCGGAGAAATCCACCAACTTCAGCGTCGGCGTGTCGTGGGAGCCGACAAAAGAGGCGCGCATCACCCTGGACGCCTACCGTATCGAGATCAAGGATCGCATCGTCAAGAGCGAGATCATCCGCGACACCGGCACCTCGACCCGCGTGCGCAGCACCCTGGCCTCGCTGGGCATCAACGATTTGTATTCGGCGCAGTACAACATGAACGGCGTCGACACCCGCACCGACGGGGTCGACCTGGTCAGCGAACTGAACAAGGATTACGGCCGTTTCGGCCAGGTGCGCTGGTCGGCGCTGTACAGCTACAACCGCACCACGATCCGCGACATCCAGCGCAACGGTACGGTCAACAGCCTGCTGGGCAGCGACTACGTGATTTTCGGCCACCAGGCGCAGACCGACCTGACCTCCGGCACGCCGCGCGACAAGCTGGTGCTGGGCGGCAACTGGCGGCTGGGTGATTTCATCACCGACCTGCGCACCACCCGCTATGGCAAGTACACCGAGGCCGGCACCACGGCGGCGGCTGACCAGACGTTCGGCGCCAAGTGGATCACCGACCTGGATGTGACGTACCTGCTGACCGACAACCTGTCGCTGTCGGTGGGCTCCAACAACCTGTTCGGCATTCGCCCCGACAAACAGGACCCGACCCCGTCGCTGACCGGGCTGGGCAGCGCCAACCCCAGCGAAATCAACAACCCCGACAGCTACGGCAACTTCAGCCCCTACGGCCTCAACGGCGCCTTCTATTACGCCCGGGTTTCGTATGACTGGTAGTTCTGTGCAGGAGCGCGCTTGCCGGAATGCCGGACCACCGCGACCGAGCGCAAAGCGCTCGCAAAATCTGCGAAACGCTGAAAATTTACGGCTGTAAATCTGTGAAACGCCGCAAATTTACGGCTGTAAATCTGTGAACGCCGCAAATTTACGGCTGCTAATGCAGCCGGTCGCGGTGGTCCGGCATTCCGGCAGAGCGCGCTCCTACAAGCGGTAAATTCAATATTCAATTAAATCAATAAGTTATTTTTTATTAGTGCGCTTTGCGCGAACGGTATAACAGGAGATCTACACCATGCCCGCACACAACATTGTTTCGATCACCCAGACCCTCAGTGTCAAGCCGCTGGAGCCCACCGTGGGCGCCGAAATCAGCGGTGTCGACCTGAGCCGGCCGTTGAGTGTCCAGCAACGCGATGAAATCCATGCCTTGATCCTGCGCCACAAAGTGCTGTTCTTTCGCGACCAGCACATCACCAGCGAACAGCAGATCGCCTTCGCCGCCCAGTTCGGCGAGCTGTACGAGCACCCGACTACCCGCAAGCAGGACAACGGCAAACCGCAGGCGCACCTGATCCTGGCCACAGAAGCGCGCGAAGCCTATGGCAATGCGCCCAAGGGCCGATGGCACACCGACACCAGCTGGCTGCTCAAGCCGACCTGGGGCGCGGTGCTGCGGGCGGTGTCATTGCCGGCGCTGGGCGGCGATACCGTGTGGGCCGACAGCGGCCTGGTCTATCGCAGCCTGCCCGATGAACTCAAGGCGCGCATCGACAGCCTGTTCGTGACCCATAACTTCAAGCCGGCGCTGGACAAGGTCGGTTACCCCTACCCGATCCTTGCCCACCCGCTGGTGCGCACGCACCCCGAGACTTTCGAGGACGCGTTGTTCATCAACTTTTCGATGTCGCCGCAGGTCATCGGCTGGTCGGTAGAAGAAAGCCGCTCGCTGGTGGCCGAACTGCTCAAGCACTTCAGCAACCCCGAATACCACGTGCGCTTCAAGTGGACACCGGGCACCGTCGCCTTCTGGGACAACCGCGCCCTGCTGCACTACCCGGTCTACAACTACGGCGAATTCGAGCGGGTCATGGAACGGGTGCTGATCGCCGACAACGACATTCCGCACCGTGTGCGCCAGCCTGCTGCGCCTGCGCTCGAAGGCAGCCCTGCATGAGCCGGCAACTGCACCTGGCGCTGTTCGTCAGCCATGCCGGCTCGCACCTGGCCGGCTGGCGCTTGCCCGAGGCCCAGGCCGGCCATCCGCTGGCCATCGACGACTACCGGCGCCTGGCCGAAAAGGCCGAGGCCGCCCGGCTGGACCTGCTGTTTGTCGCCGACAAGCTGGCGCTGGACGATATTCACGGTGGCTCGTTCGACGCCGCCGTGAACGGGCGCCCCAACGGCTCGCCGGAACCGCTGGCGCTGCTGTCGGCGCTCAGTGTACTGACGTCGCGCATCGGCCTGGGGGCAACGGTCTCCACCAGTTATCACCAGCCCTATCATGTGGCCCGCCAGTTCGCGACCCTTGATCACTTCAGTGGCGGCCGTGCGGCGTGGAATGCGGTGACCTCGGTCAACGATGGCGAAGCACGCAATTTCGGCCTCGACCAGCACCTGGGGCATGCCGAACGCTACGCCCGCGCGGGCGAGTTTCTCGACGTGGTGCGCGGGCTGTGGGACACCTGGGAAGCCGACGCGATCGTAGCCGACAAGGCCAGCGGGCGTTATGCCGATGCCGGCAAGCTGCACTACCTCGACCATCACGGCGCCGCGTTCAAGGTGCGCGGCCCGCTGAACCTGCCGCGCCCGCCGCAGGGCCATCCGGTGCTGATCCAGGCCGGAGTGTCTCCGGCTTTCCAGGCGCTGGCCGCACGCAATGCCGAGGTGATTTTTCCGGTGCAGTCGACCCTGGAAAAAGGCCAGGCCTTCTACCGCACCTTCAAGCAGCAGGTGGTCGAAGCCGGGCGTCAGCCCGACGACGTCAAGGTCATGCCCGGTCTCTACCCCATCGTCGCCGACACTGACGAGCAAGCCCATGAACTGGCTGCCCGACTGGACGAACTGATCCTGCCCGTGACCGGCCTGGCGTTCATGTCGGCCAGCATGAACTACGACCTGGCGCAGCACGACCCCAAGGGCCCGGTGCCGGACATCCGCGCGCGCATTCGCGGCAGCAAGGGCCGCTTCGACGCGGTGATCGGCAATGCCATCGAAGCCGGCTGGAGCCTGGAACAACTGGGCCGCTGGTACGCCTCCAGCCTGGCCTTCGCCAAGATGATCGGTTCACCGGTGACCATTGCCGACCAGATGCAGGCCTGGCTGGAACAGGGCGCGGCCGATGGCTTCGTGATCATGGCGCCGTACATGCCCGGCGGCGCCGAACGCTTTCTCGAGCAGGTGGTGCCCGAACTGCAGCGCCGCGGGCTGTTTCGTACCCAATACCAGGGCCGCACGCTACGTGAGCACCTGGGGCTGGTCGTGCCGGCCAACCGGCACACCGCGGCCCGCGCCACCGCATTGCCGCTCGTTGAACCGGCCTTAAAAGACCGGATCAGTGATCGGTCTCAGGCCTGAGGGCTTGTTTCCAGCAACTCAATGAAACTGGCCAGGCTGCGCGACACCGTGCCCTTGCGCCACACCAGCCAGGTCTGCAGATAACGAAACTGCGTCGACAGCGGCCAGACGCTGACAGTGCTGCAGCCAGGCATGCTTTCGAGCATGCTGCGCGGCATCAGCGCCAGGCCGGCGCCAGCGCTGACGCAGGCGAGCATGCCGTGATACGACTCCATTTCGGAGATCTTGCCCGGCACCGCCGCGTTATGGCTGAACCAGCTTTCGAAATGGTGGCGGTACGAGCAGTTGGCGCGAAAGGCATAGATGGGTTCGCCGTTGACGTCGCTGCCGCTGTCAATGGGCGCGTGGTTGAGCGGCGCGATCACCACCATTTCCTCTTCGAACACCGCCACCCCTTCCAGCGCCGGGTGCAGCACCGGGCCGTCGACGAAGGCCGCCGCCAGGTGCCCGGCCAGCACGCCGTCAATCATGGTGCCGGACGAACCGGTCGACAGCGCCAGCTCGACCTTGGGGTACGCCTGGTTATAGGCCGCCAGCACGGCCGGGATGCGCACTGCAGCGGTGCTTTCCAGCGACCCCAGGGCCAGCGGTCCACGCGGCTCGTCACCGGCCACGGCCTGGCGCGCCTCGCTCACCAGGTCGAGGATGCGCCGGGTGTAATCGAGAAAATTCCAGCCCGCCGGCGACAGGCGCAGGCGATGTTTTTCCCGAATGAACAGTTCGACGCCCAGGTCCTCTTCCAACTGCTTGATGCGCGTGGTGAGGTTGGACGGCACCCGATGGATGTGCTGGGCGGCGGCGCTGATGCTGCCGTGCTCGGCGACGGCCTTGAAGATTTCCAGTTGGACCAGATCCACATCATTCTCCAAACGTGAACGTATCGCTCAGTATTATTCAGTTTTCAAGACTCTAGCATGGCCCTAACCTGATCGCACTTTCCTGACACCACGATGCAGAGGCGGCCATGACCAGCGTTTCCAGCCAGACCCACGCGATTTCGATCAACCCCGCCAACGGCGAGCAGATCGGCGTCTACCCGTATGAAACCGACACGGCCCTGGACGCGGCACTGGCGCGGGCAGCCGCCGGCTTTAGTGCCTGGAAGCGCACACCCCTGGCACAGCGTGTCGAACTGATCCAGGCGCTGGCCCGCGTACTGCGCAGCAAGGCCACCGACATGGCGCGCATGGCGAGCCTGGAAATGGGCAAGCCGTCGACCCAGGCCCGTGGCGAGGTCGAGAAATGCGCGCAGTTGTGCGAGTGGTACGCCGAGCATGGCCCGACCATGCTCGCCCCGGAACCGACCCAGGTACCCGGCGGCAAGGCGCGTATCGAGTACCGGCCGCTGGGCCCGGTGCTGGCGGTGATGCCGTGGAACTTCCCGTTCTGGCAGGTGCTGCGCGGCGCGGTGCCGACCTTGCTGGCCGGCAACACCTATGTGCTCAAGCATGCGCCGAACATCATGGGCTGCGCCTACTTGCTGCGTGATGCCTTGCAGGAAGCCGGCTTTGCCGAAGGCGTGTTCGAGGTGATCAACGTCACCCCCGAGGGCGTCTCCAGGGCCATTGCCGATAACCGTATTGCCGCCGTAACCCTGACCGGCAGCGTACGGGCCGGGATCGCCATCGGCTCGCAGGCCGGGGCCGCCCTGAAAAAATGCGTGCTGGAACTGGGTGGCTCTGATCCGTTCATCGTGCTGAATGACGCCGACCTGGACGCGGCGGTCAAGGCGGCGGTGATCGGCCGTTACCAGAACACCGGCCAGGTGTGCGCAGCGGCCAAGCGCCTGATTGTCGAACAGGGGGTGGCCGAAGAATTCACCCGGCGCTTCGTCGAGGCCACCCGGCAACTGGTGGTGGGCGATCCGCTGAGTGAGGCTACCTACATCGGCCCGATGGCGCGGTTCGACCTGCGTGACGAGCTGGATCAACAAGTGCAGGCCACCCTGGGCGAAGGCGCCACCCTGCTGCTGGGCGGTGCCAAGGCCGAAGGCAACGGTAACTTCTATGCGCCGACCGTGCTGGGCGATGTCACCGACCAGATGACCTCGTTCCGCCAGGAACTGTTTGGCCCGGTGGCCTCGATCATCACGGCCCGCGATGCCGAACATGCCTTGGCGCTGGCCAACGACAGCGAATTCGGCCTGACCGCAACGATCTATACCGGTGATGTGGCGCGTGCCGAGCAAATGACCGAGCAGCTGGAAACCGGCGGCGTGTTCATCAACGGCTACAGTGCTTCCGACCCACGGGTGACCTTTGGCGGGGTGAAAAAAAGCGGGTTCGGCCGCGAGCTGTCGCACTTCGGCGTGCGCGAGTTCTGCAATGCCCAGACCGTGTGGCTGGATCGCAACTGATCCTGAAGAATCAATAGTCCTGAAAAACACCGGTCCGGGAACGCCTATGATCGGCGTGGGACCCCCTCTGTAGGAGCGCGCTCTGCCCGCGACCGAGTGCGCAGCGCTCGCAGAAATCTGTGAAGCGCTGCAAATCTACGACTGCTGGCGCAGCCGGTCGCGGTGGTCCGGCATTCCGGCAAGCGCGCGCCTACACCGGTCCCATGTGTGCTGCGCGACAGCGCTCCGCCTTGACGCGGTGCCATTAACAAGGGGTTTGTACAGGCGCTCCGGCTTCACACCACGGCCGGCTCGCCAATGGCGTAATAATGCCCGCCCGCAATGTAGTGCAGGCTGCGCCATTGCGGGTCGGCGTGTTCGAACTGCCAATGACCGTCGCTGAACACCCGATCGTCCGCCCAGGCGGCGACCACTTCACCGATGAACAGGTCGTAGGTCTGCTGGTTGTGCGGCTCGGGAAGCACTTTGCAGATCAGCCAGGCCGAGCAACCGGCCACCAAGGGCGTCTCGAACCCGTCCATATGCACTAATTCGACGCCGCAACGGGCCAGTTTGTCCGGTTCATCGGCCAGGCTCTGGCTGCCCACCGCCTGGGTCAGTTGCAGTTGCGCCAGGTTCGGCACCTGCAACGCGAAATACCCGCTGCCTTTGACCAGGCAACGGGTATGGGCAATCTTGTCCAGCACCACAGTGACTTTCGGCGGAGAAAAATCCAGGGCGCAGGCCCAGGCAGCGGCCATGACATTATCGACACCGGCATGGGTGGCCGAGACCAGTACGGTCGGGCCGTGATTAAGCAGGCGGTAGGCTTTTTCCAGCTCGACGGGGCGAATGTGCGGGTTCATCGATTCTCTCTTGGCAAATAGGCTGTGCAGCCAGGGGCAGACCTGCAAGACTGCCACAGTCTGGCCCTTGCGGTCTTAACGAGACGGGTCATCATGAGTCAACCTGCGCCGTCCCCCTTTGTGATCGCCCTGCTGCTGGCCGCCGGCAGCAGTCGCCGGTTTGGCAGTGACAAGCGCCAGGCGCGCCTGCCATGCGGGCGCACGGTGTTGCAGGCCAGCCTTGATACCGCCTTGACGGCCTTCGAAGAAGTACGCGTGGTGCTGCGTGCCACGGATGGGACCGAAGCCTTGGGCCTGCCCGCCACGGTGCAAACGGTGCGCAGTGAACAGGCCGAGTCCGGCATGGGCCATAGCCTGGCCAGCGGCATCCGCTCGCTGGCTGACACCCAAGCCCAGGCAGTGGCCATCCTGCTGGCCGACATGCCGTGGCTGCGCACCGAGACGCTGCTGCACCTGGCGGACCGGGCCGCCCCGCAACGCATCGTCATGCCGGTGTTCGAAGGCCAGCAAGGTCACCCGGTGATTATAGGCCGGGCTTTCTGGCCGCTGCTGGAAGGCCTGACCGGCGATCAGGGTGCCAGGGCGGTGATCAAGGCGCATCCAGAAGCGTGTATACGGATCACCAGCGACGACCCCGGCACCCTGCTGGATGCCGACACCCCCGCCGCATTGGCACAAGCCTTGGCTCATTGAAACCAGGGCCGTTTTCTTGAGGTGCTGCCTCAAATACACCCTTTGACCGGGATGAATCACCCTGTGGGAGGATCGTTTCGCGACCGTAGGTCGACCTCATCAAACATAAAATAACTTATTGATTTTTCTGGCTATAAAATTCCTCTGCCCGCGACCGAGTGCGCAGCGCTCGCAGAAATCTGTGAAACGCCACAATTTTACGACTGCTACGCAGCCGGTCGCGGGCAAGCGCGCTCCTACACCGGGTCCATGTTTGTTGCGCGACAGCGCGCGCCATTAGAGCTGTCGGCGGTCGATGCCATTGGCGGTGCGCAGGACATCGGCCATCACCGCCAGGGCGATTTCGGCCGGGGTCTTGCTGCCCAGATTGAGCCCGATAGGCGCCTGAATGCGCGCCAGCGTCGCCTCGTCCAGATGGCCGATGCGTACCAGGCGCTCCAGGCGCTTGCGACTGGTCTGGCGTGAACCCATGGCACCGATGTAGAACGCCTCGGTGCGCACCGCTTCAAGCAAGGTCAGGTCATCCAGGCGTGGGTCATGGGTCAGGGCTACCACGGCCGTGGACGCATGGCAGCCGCCTTCGGCAATGAACACCGCCGGCAATACCGGACAGACTTCGACGCCGGCCAGTGAAAAGCCTGCCAACACCTCGGGACGCGGGTCACACAGGATGACTTCATACCCCAACGCCAAGGCAAAGCTGGCACAGAACTCAGCCACCGGCGACAGCCCGGCCAGCAACAGACGCTGCACCGCACCGATGCGGATGCTCGCCGTCCCCGCCTCGACCTGCACCCGGGCCTGGCCCATTTCTCCGGCTTGCAGCCGCGGCGCCACCGCGCCCAGGCCGACCACACGCCGCAGCAGGCCGCGCCCGCTCAACGCCTGCTCGACCTGCGCCAGATGCGCCTGAATCTCGGCGCCAGGGGCCAGGTACTCGACCAATACATCCAGCACCCCGCCGCAGGGCAAGGCCAGGTTCGGTGCCAGGCCGCCAACGCCGTAGCGCACCTGCTGGGTTACCGGTTCAAAGCGGCCCAGCGCCAGGCGTTCAAGAAAGTCTTCCTCGATACAGCCACCCGACAGTGAGCCACGGTGCTCGCCGGTGGACAGCGCCACCAGCATCGCCCCCGGCCCGCGCGGGGCGGAGCCGTAGGTCGAAAGCACCGTGCACAACCACACCGGTTTGCCTGCCGCCAGCCAGTCGCGGGCTTGTTGCACGACCTGCAAGTCGAGCTGTTTCATCGCGTTCAAACCCCGGCCATGAGTTTTTCCTTGGTGATCGGCAGGTCACGAATGCGCTTGCCGGTGGCGTGGTACACCGCGTTGGCCACCGCCGCCGCCAGCCCGGTGATGCCGATCTCGCCAATGCCTCGCGCACCGAACTCGTTGAGGTTCAGGTCCGGGTAATCAAGCAGAATCACGTCGATGTCCGGCTGGTCGGCGTGCACCGGCACCACGTATTCGGCGTAATTGTCGTTGACCGGCAAACCGCTGCGCGGGTCGTACTCGGTGGCCTCGAACAGTGCCATGCCGATGGCCATGACAATCGCACCCTCGACCTGGTTACGCGCCGCCAGCGGATTGACCACCTTGCCAACGTCGATGGCACTGACCACCCGCGCCACGCGCAGGCGCGAAATGCCCGGGTCCCAGCGCACCTCGACAAAATGCGCGCCGAACGAGCGGAACGAATAATCCTTGGCATTGGCCTGTTCGCTGTGGTGCGTGCCGTCGGCCCGCGCCAGGCGTTGCTGTTCCAGCACCTGGGCAAAACTCACGCGGCGCTCGCCCTTGACCAGGTGGCCATCACGCACCTCCAGGCTTTCGGGTTTTTCACCGGCAAAGAAGCCTTTCTCGGTGACCGCATAGCTGCGCAGCTTTTCCAGCGCCTGGCGCGTCGCGCCTGCCAGTGCCGGCATGATGCTGGCGGTCACCCAACTGCCGCCGGACACAGGGCCCGGTACGAAGGACGAGTTGCCCAGTTGCACCTCGACCTTGTCCAGCGCCAGGCCGGTCAGTTCACTGACGGTCTGGGCGACGATGGTGTAGGTGCCGGTGCCGATGTCCTGCACGCCGCACTGCACCAGTGCCGTACCGTCGGCGCGCAGGCTGACCCGCGCTTCGGTCGGCACCTGGAAGGCTTCCCAGTTACAGGCACCGATGCCGTAGCCGATGATCTCGTCGCCGTCGCGCATCGCGCCCACTTCAGGCTGGCGCTGCGCCCAGCCAAAGCGCTTGGCGGCCTGCTCGATGGCCTCGGGCAAATGATTGCTCGACCATGGCAGGTCGCTGCTTTCATCACGTTCGGCCAGGTTCAACTGGCGGAAGGCCAAAGGGTCCATTTTTGCCGCCAACGCCATCTCATCAATGGCCGACTCCAGCGCAAACAGGCCCGGTGCCGCACCCGGTGCGCGCATCGAGGTCGGCGTGCCGCGATTGAGTGGGCTGGTGTGGTGGCTGACCAGCACGTTGGGGCAGCTGTAGAGACTCTTGGTCACGCTGCCGCAGGTTTCGATGTAGGTGTCCACAGTCGAGGTGCCGTTGTACGACTCATGGCTGAGCGACACCAGCTTGCCCTTGGCATCGGTGGCCAGGCGCAGGCGCTGTCGGGTTTCCGGACGATGGCCGACGGTGCTGAACATTTGCGCACGCGGCAGCATCAGTTGCACCGGGCGCCCGGTCACCCTGGCGGCGGCACAGGCTGCGACCGAATGCGGCCACGGCCAGAGCTTGCCGCCAAACCCCGAACCAATGAACGGCGCACGCACCTCGACCTGCTCGGGTGTCAGGTCAAAGACATTGGCCAGAAAGTTGCGGTGGTTGACCACGCCTTGGGTGCTTTCCTCGACATACAGCTTGCCGTCCTGCCAGCGCGCCGTGGTGGCGTGCATTTCCATCGGGTTATGGGTTTCGACCGGCGTGGTGTAGGTCACATCAATGCGCTGGGCGGCGGCCTTGAAGGCCTCGTCCGGCTTGCCGCGCTGATGGGTGCCGTCGGCTTCCTTGGCGCCGTTGGTTTTCAGCGCCTGCGCCAGTGACCTCACCGGCTCACTGGCCTCGTAGCGCACCTTGACCTGACGGGCGGCGGCGCGGGCCTGCTCGAAAGTGTCGGCCACCACCAGGGCCACGAACTGGCCGGGGTAATAGACGCGGTCGTCCTCGAACGGCAAGCGGTGCTCGTCGGCCTTGCTGGCACTCAAGATGCTATCGAAGCTCATGGCGGTTTCCGGCGTGCGGTGCAGGCGCGGGATATTGCCGTGGTGCAGGACCTCGACCACGCCGGGCATGGCGCGCGCAGGCGCGTCGTCAATCGCCAGGATACGACCGCTGGCAATGGTGCTGAACACGCCGTAGGCGAACAGCAGGCCGTCCTGCGGGTAGTCGGCGGCATAGCGCGCCTGGCCGCTGACTTTAAGGCGGCCGTCGACGCGTTTCTGGGCTTTACCGATGATGGACTGGCTCATGACAGCTCCTTGGCCGTGAGATCACGGAGGTTGCGAACGATGACCTGCTGGCCAAGCGGAATCTTGAAAGCGTTGTGTTCGTAGGCCTTGGCGCCCTGCATGGCGGTTTGCGCCACGCGCTCGAACAGTTGCAGCGACGCCGGCTGGCCGATCAGGGCCTTTTCGGCCTCCACGGCGCGCCACGGCTTGGTGCCGACGCCCCCCAGGGCGACACGGGCATCGACGATACGCTTGCCGTCAAGCACAACCACCACGGCGCTGGAGGCCAAAGCGAACTGGTACGAGGTACGGTCGCGCAGTTTCAGGTAGGCCGAGCGACTGCCGGCCAGTGGCGCATCCAGGGTCACATGGGTGATCAACTCACCCGGTTGCAACGCATGTTCGCGCCACGGGGTATCGCCCGGCAGCAGATGAAAGTCATTGAATGCAATGTCGCGGCTGCCTTGCCGACCCTGGACCGTCACTTGCGCACCCAGCGCGGCCATGGCCACGCACATGTCCGAGGGGTGACTGGCAATGCACTGCTCGCTGGTGCCCAGCACCGCATGCACGCTGCGGTTCAGCCCGTCGATGGCCGCACAGCCCGAGCCCGGCTCGCGTTTGTTGCAGGCCGAAATGCCGTCGCGAAAGTAGTTGCAGCGCACGCGCTGCATCAGGTTACCGCCGGTGGTGGCCTTGTTGCGCAAGGCGGTGCTGGCCCCTTGCAGAATGGCCTGGGCCAGCACCGGATAGTGCTCGCGCACTCGCGCATGGTTGGCCAGTTCGGTGTTGCTGACCAGCGTGCCGATGCGCAGGCGACCGTCGTCCAGCAGTTCGACTTTCTTGAGGTCCAGACGATTGATGTCCACCACCTGCGCCGGCTGCATCACATCCAGCTTGACCAGGTCCAGCAGCGTGGTGCCGCCGGCCAGGTAGACGCTCTGCTCGGTGGCGACGTTGACCGCCTGGGCCGGCGAGGTGGCGCGGGCGTATTCGAATGTGCGCATCAGACCACCCTCCCCAACTTGCCCCGGGCCGACTGCACGGCCGACAGGATGTTCTTGTAGGCGCCGCAGCGGCAGATATTGCCGCTCATGGCTTCACGCACGCTGGCATCATCGGCAGGAATGTTCGGGTCGTTGAGAATCGCCACCGCGCTCATGATCTGCCCGGACGTGCAATAACCGCACTGGTAGGCATCGTGCTCCCAGAAGGCTTCCTGCACCGGGTGCAACTGGCCGTCTTTGGCCAGGCCTTCGATGGTGGTGATTTCGTCACCGTCGTGCTGCACGGCAATGGACAGGCACGCGTTGATCGCCACGCCATTGACCAGCAAGGTGCAGGCACCGCACTGACCATGGTCACAGCCTTTCTTGGTGCCGGTCAGTTGCAGGCGGTCGCGCAGCACGTCGAGCAGGATGGCATTGGCCGGCACGTTCAGGCGATGGCTCTGGCCATTGACCTTGAGCACGATGGCCTGCTCACCCGCTGCCGGCTTCTCGCTGGCGGGGGCGGCAGGCGAGGCCTGGGCTGCCTGGGCATTGTTCTGTTCCGGCACCCAGGTGCCGATGCTGGCAGCGGCCAGGCCCGAGGCGCCGACTTGCAGGAAGCGGCGGCGGGAAGCTTGCAGGTGGGTGGCCTGTTGGTCAGGCGTGGAGGAAGGCTGTGGCGTGCCGTGTGGCGTAGCATCTTTCATCAGGATCACCGTTCAAGGGTGCGCTCACGGGGCGCATGGGGTCATGACGGGCTGCGATGCATGTCGCAGCCTCTCCAGTAACCGGTCCCTTGAGTCGACCCGAGTGGGGTGAATAGATTCAGCGCAATGTGCCGATGCCCTGCCAAGTGGTTTGAACCGTGCCGAAAAACGGCCTTTGCATTGATTACGCCTGGCGATTTCAGGAGGTATGAATAACGGCTCGACGCATCCTATGGGGTGGTATTAATCGCACCTTTCGTCGTGGCCGATCGCTTGACCGTCACGATCAGAATGCCGCCCAGAATCGCCATCAAGCCGACGATCAGCGCGCCGGTCAGTTGCTCGCCCATGAACAGCACTGACATCAGCAAGCCCACCACCGGCACGCCGAGCATGGCGGTGGACATGCTGGTGCTGGTCAGCCACATGCTGGCGGCATTGACCGCGCAAAAACAGAACGCGGTGGCCAGCGGCCCCATGAACAGCATGATCTGCCACAGCGTCCAGGAGCCGTCACCCGTGAACGCCCCTTCCACGCCATAGGCCAGTCCCACCAGCGGCACGGTGGCGGTCAGCATCTGCCACGGCGCCAGCTGGTAGGCGCTGGCCTCGGGACGCGAATGACGCAAGTGCAGGATGCACAGCGCCCAGCACACCGAAGCGCCGATCAACATGAGGTTGGCCTTGAGCAACGCCGTGTTGCCCCAGTCCAGGGTCAGGGGGTTGAACAGCACGCCGACCCCGATGCCGCCCAGCAAGGTGCCGGCCACCTGGCGCTTTGAAAGCCGTTCACCGAAGAAGGTCACGGCAATGGGCGTGACCCACAGCGGCGTGGTGTAGGCCAACACTGCCGAACGCCCGGCCGGAACCTCGGTCATCGCCATTGCCCCCAGCACAGTGAAGGTCAGCATTTGCAGCAGGCCGACACTGAGCATCAACGGCAGGTCGCGCCGAGTGGGCACGCGCAGCGTGCCGGTGGCCAGTTGCAAGGCAAACAGGCACAGGGCACCGGCGGCAAAGCGCAGGGCCGAGAACCAGATGGGGGTAATGTGCTGCAGGCCGGTCTTCATCACCGGCCAGTTGGCGCCCCAGATCAGGATGGCCAGTACCAGCAGGGTCACGCCCTTGACCTGCGGCGAGGCCCACAGGCGGCCGGTGGCTAGGGTCAAGGTCGCGGTGCGGGTGGCGTTGAGCATGGTGTCCCCTGAAAGGCCGAAAGCGGTCAGGGGAAATTTTATTCAAGGCCGTGCAGAATTTTTTTCCTGCTTTATCTGGGATTGGCGCCATTACAAGCATTACTCTCTGCAAAAATACGGTATTACAGAGGTTTATTCTCTTGAAAAAGCTTGATCGCACTGACATCAACCTGCTGGAGAGCCTGCAACGCGACGCCAGCATCACCAATGCCGAGCTGGGCCGCTCGGTGAACCTGTCGCCCACGCCCTGCTTCAACCGGGTCAAGTCGATGCAGGAAGCCGGGCTGATCAAGGGCCAGGTCACCCTGCTCGACCCCAAGGTGCTGGGCCTGGACCTGAACGTGTTCATTCATGTGAGCCTGGAGAAACAGGACGAAGGTGCCTTGCAGCGCTTCGAAGCCGCCGTGGCCGGACGCCCGGAAGTGATGGAGTGCTACCTGATGACGGGCGATGCCGACTACCTGTTGCGCGTTCTAGTGCCGAACATTCACGCGCTGGAGCGCTTCATTCTCGAGCACCTGACCAAGGTCCCGGGCGTGGCCAATATCCGCTCCAGCTTTGCCCTCAAGCAGGTGCTGTACAAGACCGCCCTGCCCTTGCCGCCTGACGGGCTGACGCTGGCGCGTCAGGGGCTGTTGCCGTAAGCCGGTATATGTGGTGCGCTTGCCGGAATGCGGGAATGCGGGAATGCCGGACCATCGTGACCGGCTGCGTTGGCCGTTGTAGATTTGTGGCGTTTGCGAAATTTTACGACTGCTGCGCAGCCGGTCGCGGGCAAGCGCGCTCCTACTGGGGGCACCGTGGGGGCGGAGCGGGTGTGTTGGCTGAAACGGCACCAATCCCTAGATGATGTTGAAGGCGATCAGCATCACCACCAGGTAACGCAAGCCCTTGGCCAGGGCCACGATCAGGGTAAAGCGCCACAAAGGCTCGCCCATCACCCCGGCCACCACGGTCAGGGCGTCACCGATTACCGGCACCCAGCTCAGCAAAAGCGACCAGTAGCCATAGCGGGCATAGTGCCGACGGCCCTGCGCCAGGCGCTGTTCGCTGACCGGGAACCAGCGCTTGTGACGCAGCCGTTCGACCGAGCGGCCCATCAGCCAGTTGAGCATCGCACCCAGCACATTGCCCAGGGTCGCGACCAGCCACAGCAGCCAGGCCAGGTAATGCCCGGACACCAGCATCCCGACCAACACCGCTTCCGATTGCATGGGCAGCAAGGTGGCGGCGCCGAAGGCGGCGAAAAAAAGGCCCAGGTAGCTGGTGAGTTCGAACATGCGCAAAGACTGGCCAGATGTGGGAAGACCGGCATCGTAGCGCTAAAGGCCATCATCTGCCGCACCCCGTAACCGCTTGTAATAAGCGCGCGAAATCATACACAAGGCAACCGCAGTCAAAATGACTCAAGCAAGTCATTCCGACCCCTCGCCGCTCAGTGTCTTTATGACACCTACCCCCCGAAGCCCTTGATTCACGGGCCCTGACGCCCTGGCACGGAAGTTGACTCTCTCATGGCAACTGTCCACTGCCCAGGAGCGTTTCCATGTTCACTGACTCACAACGCGCGATCATCAAGGCCACTGTCCCGCTGCTGGAATCGGGCGGTGAAGCCTTGACCACCCACTTCTACACAATGATGCTCGACGAATACCCCGACGTGCGTCCGCTGTTCAACCCGGCCAACCAGGCCAGCGGTGCCCAGCCGCGCGCCCTGGCCAATGCGGTGCTGATGTACGCCCGGCACATTGATCGGCTGGAAGCCCTCGGCCCGCTGGTGGGGCAGATCGTCAACAAGCACGTGGCCTTGCAGATCCTGCCCGAGCACTACCCGATCGTCGGCACCTGCCTGCTGCGCGCCATTCGTGAAGTGCTGGGGGCCGACATCGCCACCGATGACGTGATTGCCGCCTGGGGCGAGGCCTACGGGCAACTGGCCGGGATCCTCATCGGTGCCGAAGAAGCCGCCTACAAACAGAACGAAATCGCCCCCGGCGGCTGGCGCGGTGCGCGGGTCTTCAAGGTGGCGCGCAAGCAGCAGGAAAGCGCGCAGATCACCTCGTTCTACTTCGAGCCCGAAGATGGCAGCGCGGTGGTCGACTACGCACCGGGCCAATACCTGGGGATCAAGCTGACTATCGATGGCCAGGAAGTGCGCCGCAACTACTCGCTGTCGGCCCAGGCCAACGGCCACAGCTACCGGATCAGCGTCAAGCGCGAAGGCCAGGGCGCCGTGTCGACCTACCTGCACGACCGCGTGCAGGTCGGCGACCGCGTCGAGCTGTTCCCGCCGGCCGGGGACTTCACCTTGCAAGCTTCACCCCGTCCATTGGTGCTGATCAGCGCTGGCGTCGGCATTACCCCGACCCTGGCGATGCTGGAAGCCGCCCTGCCGACCGGCCGGCCGATCACCTTTATCCACAGCGCCCGTGACGGCAGCGCTCATGCATTTCGTCCCTGGCTGGAAAGCTTGCAGCGTGAGTACCCGCAACTGGCCTGCCACGTCTGCTACAGCCAGCCGGCCAGCGACGACCGCTTCGACGCCCAGGGCCGCTTGAACCAGGACATGCTGGGCCACTGGCTGCCGGAAAACCGCGACGTGGATGCCTACTTCCTGGGCCCGGTCGGGTTCATGGCCAACGTCAAGCGCGACCTCAAGGCGCTGGGCGTGCCTGAAGCGCAGAGCCACTACGAGTTCTTCGGGCCGGCGGGGACATTGCCCGAGTAAGCGGACAAGGCAATGACTGACTGACCCTCGGCAGGAGGCGCACGCCTGACCGTTCAGCGTTGTGCCAGGTAGTCCTGCCGTTTCAAATGCCGCACCAGCACCCTGCCTTCCGGGCCAAGGGTGGTGCCGAAGGTCACCCACTCGCCCCCCTTGAGCCGGACGTCCAGCGCGTAATGCAAATGACCGACCGGCGCACCGGGCAGCAGCTCGATCTGAAGGTCCGCAAGGCGGGGTTCGTACTTGCGCAAAGTGGCGAGCATGGTGGTCATCAGGGTGTGGGCCGAGGCCGGCAATCCTTGCAGTACCTGGCCCATGTCGGGCAAGCCGTAGTCCGGCAAGTGCGCCAGGGTGCCGGCGCGGCTGTTGAGGATACGGCGCAGATTATCCAGCACCGACAGCACCGGCTGGTGCGGCTCGGCGACGTGATGCAGGTCCAGTTCGCCATCGAAATTCTGCAGCAGCGTTTCATACAGCGATGGGTTGAGCTCGGCCATTGTTCACCCCTCGCCCAGAGGCCGCAGGTCGAGACGATTGTCCTGCAGCTCGATGACCCGGGCCCGCTCCGGGTCCAGCTCATCGCGGGTCAGCACCAAGCGCCAACTGTTGTCCTGCCTGTCGGGCTCACGGAACAGCCCCACCACTGCCACGAACTGCGCCTGCGGATGCAGCGGCCTGCTTATCTGCACGCCCTCCTCGGGGCGGATGACCACAGCGTGCTCGTCAAGCACGTCAGAACGCAATCGGACCGCGCCCTGGCGGGTCACGTTGTCGTAGTCGGTTCTCTGCACGGTCTTGTCGTCGCGCAACTGGTAGACACGCACCAGGGTCGGCACCGACAAGGCGTTCATGTCCGCCGCATCGAGGTTCATGCCCGCCCGAGCACTGAGGTCCAGATGCAGGGTCCTGACCTGTTTATGGAATATCGCCCGGCTGACCGAGGCGGTGCTTTCGCTCACGCTCTGAAACAACCCGCAGCCGCTCAGCGACAGCCCCAGCGTGGTCATCATCAGGACCTTGGAAACGGTATTCGACATGCTCTGCCTCTCGGTTGTCGGGGTTGGGGCGCAGCCCCTGATAGCGCCCCAGTTCGATGGTAAGGGTGGAAGGTGCGTGCCGGAGACTGACAGGCATGACCGCCGTCATGCCCAGCTTCAAGGGCGCCTCGCCCAGTAGCGCCCTGGGCAGGCTGTCCGGCGGCAGCACCAATTGCAGCTTCACGTTGCAGCGCCACCCCAGGTACACCCGCAGCAGCACGCCTAAATCGTTGTGCAATTGAGCACCGGGCAACCAGCCCAAGGCCTCGTGACGGTCTTGCGTGAACAGTCGCAGCCGCAACTGACTGTTGGCATCGCGTCCCACCGGCCCCAGCGGCACACCTTGCGCCAGGCTGACCGGGCGCTGGCTGCACAGGCGGGCCGGCTGCGCCAGCACGACATTGTGTGGCCAATGCGGGGTGATCTGCGCCCGCGTGCCAGGCGCCAGCAAGGTCACCAGCGCGGTGATGCCTTCGGCGTTGCGCGTCGGCAGGCGCATCACGCTCAACAATGCCAGAAACCGCGACATGGGCGTGGCGATCTGCCGGGCAGTGCCTGGAATGCCCAGGCCGATCAGCCCGAGCAGGCATTGCGAGGTGGCATCACGACCGCCGGCTTCAAAGGCCGCCGGGTACGAATACTTGCGCCAGATACGGTAGAACTGGGTAAAGATCCGGTGATTGAAAATGTCCAGAAAGGCTTCCAGCGCCTCATGGCCTTCACGGCGCTGGGCAATGTCGTCCAGGTAGCAGGTTGGCAAGGGCGAATCGACCCCGTACAGACCCAGCAACCGGGTGCGTACCGTGGCCGGACGATGGGGATGGGCGTCGTCGAATTCGACGGCCTTGAGTTCGCTGGCCGGAAACCCCATGCCCGGATCGGGCCGGAAACGCACCGGGTCATCGCCCGGATGCGCCGTGCTGCCCAAGGGCGGCTGGTCCGGCAAGGCGTGCTCAAGCACTTGGCAAAAACGATACAGGCTGGCCTCGGCCACCCGGCCTTGCAAGGCTTGCAGCACACCTGCCGCTTTCAGCCGGGAATACGCTGATTGTGGTTCTCGTTCCATCGCAGGCACTTTCCGGTGGGTTGCAGGATCAGCGTGAGCTGGTTGAACAGATGAATGTCGGCATACAGGGCGAAAAACCGGTTGAGCATTTCACCGAACAGCCGGATATCGCCCTCGCCACAGAAGCCGTTGGCGTCCAGAGTGATTTCGATGTCCACCCCGCGCAGCAGGAAGCCTTTTTCAAAGCGCTGGATCAGGTGATGGCCGACCTCGACGATGGCCTCCAGACGCCGGCGATTGAGTTCGCTGCCGGTCCATTCGTACAGCGCCAGGGTGCCGCGCAGCACTTCGGCGCTGTCGAGCATGGGCAAGAAATTGGTGCCCAGGTGGCTGAGCACCCGCCAGTGAAAGCGATCCCGGTCGGGCGGGTAGCACGGCATGCTGGGCGCGCACAGGTTGCGCACCCGCAAACCGCTGCCCTGCACCAGGGTGTCGAGCACCGTGCTTTGCAGCGCCTTGCGCGGCAACTGGCCGTGGGTGCCGGTCAGGCGCAGCGACAGGCTCTGCTGCCCCTGCACCCGGTCGCTGTCGAACCCCTCGCCGCCCAGAATCAGCCAGGTGTCGTGCAGGCCATTGGCGGCGCGCTTGAGGCGGGTATGGAAATAACGCTCGGGGGCTTCGTCACGCAGCATGCCGCCCTTGTGGCGAAAGCTGCTGAACGGCACATAGTCCAGCCGCTCGGTGCTTTTCGAGGCCGTGACATGATCGACCGAATAGATCTCGGTATGCCCGTCCTGCAGACGCATCGGGCGCAGCAGGTAGTCGGTCTGCAAGGGATCGATCATCAGCGGATCGGCCTCCAGGGCGAACAGGTTGATCACCGGCACCGCATGCAGGCGAATGTGCTCGGCGCCCGGCACCAGCCCTTCAGGCCAGGCTTCGCGTAGCACCACGTCGAGTTCGAACCACGCGGTGCCCGGCGCGAGACTCAAGCGTTCCAGCCCGCAGAGGGTCACGAACATGAACTTGTCGCGAAAGGTGAAGTACTCCAGTAGCAACTGATACCCGCTGAAGGCGCTGTCGCCCTTGGGCCATAACCGGTCCTGCTCGGCAAACCCCCTGGGTACGAAGTGCGCTTCAAGGGCCTGGCGCTCGGTGTGCCCCGGCAAGCGTACATACAGCGCCTGGGCGTGACAGGTCAGGGCCAGGTGCAAGGCACTGGCCAGCGGCAGGTCGGCGCCCAGGTACAGGGCAATGTCGCTCAGGTCGGTCGTGGGCCAGTCGGTCAGGGGCCCGCAGGCAAAGCGCAGGCGCAGCACATGGCGCCCATCGGGCTCATACCCGACCCGCACGGCCTCCAGTACCAACGGGCGCAGCATCACGTCTTGCGTGGTGGTGTAGCGACAACGGGTGCGCTGCGCGCCGATCGGTTGCGACAGCACCTCAAGGCCCTTGCCGATAAGGTCGTTGCCCTTGAGGTGTTGCAGGTCCGGGAGCAGTTCGACAATGGCCAGCGAAGGAATGGTGCGCAGGTAATGCGGCCACAGCAGGCTGACCAGCCCTTCGGTGAGTTCCGGCAGGTCATCGTCAAGCTTCTCGCGCAGGCGCCCCATCAAAAAGGCGAAGCCTTCGAACAGGCGCTCGACAAAAGGATCGTCGGCGCCCGGCTTGTCGAGGTTCAATTGCGCGGCACGGTCGGGGAAGGCTTGCGCGAACTCCTTGCCGGCTTCACGCAGGTAACGCATCTCGGCGTCGAAATAACGCAGTGTCAGGTTTTCATTCATGTCCAGTGATCCATTGAGGCGGTGTTGAGCAACCGGGGCGACAAACAGGCAACCTCACCCACACAGCACCGCCGCACGCACCGGGTCCAGGGCCACCAGCGCGGCCAGCAGGGTTTCGCTGCGGCGGGCCAGCTCGGGCTTGTCTGCATCGCCGCGCTGGGTCTTGAGGCGTAGCAGGCGCAACAGCCGGGCCTTGACCTCGAAATCCAGCGCAGGCTCCCAGTCGGCCAGGGCCTGCCGTCGCGCCGTGGTGTCCAGCTCGGTCAGCAGGTAAATGGCCAGGTCGTTCTTGCCGTATTGCTCGGCCACCCGCGCCATCAACAGGCGCAGCAGCCAGCGCTGACGCCCTGCGTGAAGGTCCGGGCGCGCGGCCAGCCAGGCCAGGGTCTGTTCGACACCCTCGCTGTCGGCCCGGGCCAGGGCCTCACCTTCCAGCGCCAGGACCGGGTCGTCGGCAAGCACAGCGGTCGTTGCGGCACTGGCCGGCCAGGACGGGGCCGTGCTGGCACCGAACTCGCGGTTGATCCACTCCACCGTGGCCGGGTCGGCAAACGGGCTGCCATCGTTCCAGCACAGGTCCTGGAGCCCAGGCAAACGCGCCAGGAAGATTTCGAAGTCGCGCTTGATGATGGCGGCCCAGCCCTCCTGCGGTGCGGGCTGGTGGCTCAGCGCCTGATAGAGGTAGCACTGCAGGTCCAGCCAGAAGTGATTCACGCCCTCGGCATACATGCGCTCGGCCTGCTCAAGCAGTTCAGGCCAGTTCTGTTGCAGGTACAGGCCCTTGAGCTGCGCCCGGTATTCGCTGCGCGGCGGCGCCAGGCGCGTCTTGCCGCTGGCATCGTGCGGGGGTACATGGTGCAGCGTGTCCCAGCGCAGGCTCTTGATCAGGCGATGCGCGGCCAGCCAGCCCAGCGGCTGCTCGCGCAGGTACGCCGCCAGTTGGCGACCGCTGTCGAGCACGTCGCGCCCGGACTTGATGGCGGCCGCAGCCTGAGGCAGCGCCTGCCCGCCCGCCTCGGGCGCGGCTTTGTTTTGCAGCGCCTGCGCCTGCGCCCCGCCCGCCTGCGTCAGCCGGGCAGACAGCGCGCCATACAGGCCGCCCAAGGCCGGACGCTGTTCCACCGGCCAGGCAAGCACTGCCTGCGCAAGCCAGGCCAGCGCCGCCACCGTGCGCTCGGCCTCGGCCATCACCACGTCCGGGTACAGCGCCAGGCTGTCGAGCACCCGGGCGCTGGTCAGCCACTCCACGGCCATGCGCCGGCCATTGCCACGCACAGGCAAGACCTGATCGGGGTAGTGCTCGACCAGCGCTGCCAGCAGTCCCAGTCCGGCGGCCAGCCCTGCCTCGCCCTGCATCTGCAAGCGGGCCCAGGCGTAATAGCTGGCCACGCGCAGGTCCTTGCAGCGCTGCTTGAGCAGTTTTTCCGCCAACAGCAACACCTGCGGCGCATCGGCGGCAGACAACTTGTTGACCTCCTCGCGCAGGCGCTGGAAATCATCGTCACACGCAGGGTCTTCACCGGCCGGCGCGGCAGCGTCGATGGGCAACAGCCAGTCGGCCCAGTGCGCGGCCTGCTCACGGCCCAGGGCCACGGCATCGCGCTCGCCCAGACAGCGTTCGATCAGCACGGGCAGGCTCACAGGTCGGCCCCGGCGGTGGCGAGAAAAACCTGCCTCGGCAACTTGAAGCCGCGCAGCTTGAGCAGTGTCAGCGGCCCTTCGCCCAGTTCGGTGCGCAGGTGCCAGGTCAGGCCCAATCCGTCCGGCGCCTTGAGGATCAGCTGGTAGCGGCTGGCGCTGTCGTCCAGGGTCGTCACCTGCGCCTGCTCCAGCAGGCGGATCAGGCCCCAGGAGCCCTGATGATCGGCCAGCAGTCGCTCGCCGCTGACCGCGCCGATCCAGCGCACGCTGACGCCCGGGTGATCGCTGCGGCCCGGCCAGATGAAGCGCTGGCCTGTTTCGCGCTGGTTGAAGTACTCGTGGGGCGTGCCATTGAGCGTGAAAGTGGTCTGCACCACATGGCGGGTGGCCTTGCCTTGCAGCTCGAAGTTCAAGCCCAGGCCGCCGTCGGTGTACAGCACGTCGCTCAGGTGGCTGAGCTGGTTGATGGCCTTGAGAAACGCCGGGTTGAAGCGCAGCCCCTGGCCGTGGGTGGGGTCCACCACCCAGCGGCTGCCTTCCTTGCGCAGCACCCCGCCCAGTTCGCGTTGCAGGAACTGCTCGATGCGCCCGGAGTCGGCCCGGATCATCTGCCCCAGTTGCGCCAGCGAAGCGTCGCTGCCGGTGGCGGCGAACGGGTAGCGGCCGTTGAAGCTGTTGTCCCAGTCGCTGACGATTGCCCGCTGCCACTGGCGGTTCAGGCCCGCCGCCGAGGGTTGTAGCACCTGCTGCCAGGCCTGCTCCAGCGGCTGCACGAACAGCGCCTGGCCGGCGCCGGCCCACTGCCCGCCCAGGCTGGCGGCGATCAGGCTGCCGTAGGCCTGGGTGTCGGTCAGGTCGATGCCGTTGCCCTGGAACACCGTCTGCGCCAGCGCCCGGGTCATGCCCTGCGGGTCGGGGGCGTGGCTGATCTGTTGCAGTTTCAGGCGCACCCGCGTGACCCGGGTCAGAAACGCCTGCAGGGTCAACCGGTCATTGCCGGCCTGGCCTTCGGCCTCCTTGCCAAGCAAGGCCAGCCACGGCCCGAACGTCGCCTCCAGCGGGGTGGCAAAACCGGGTACTGACGGCTCGATCAGGGCCGCCGTGTCCTGGCCGATCAACTGCTGCGCCGATTGCAGCAAGGCATCGCCCAGTGCCGGCGCGCGGGTCCCGGCCTGCGCCTGCCAGGCCAGTGTGTTGCCCAGGGCGATCAGCGGCGACTGGCGCACGTCGCTCATCAGGGTCAACTGGTCGATGACCTCGGCCAGGCTACCCGCCGGCTGCCAGCGCAGGCTGTTGAGCATGCCCAGCCAGGCATCGCTGTAGTCCTCGAAATAGCGCCGGGTCAGTTGCGCGGCCAGCGCCTCGGGGCTCAGCTCGGCGGCGATGTCGCCGGGCCTGTCGCTCAGCACCCAGTCGATCTGCTCGCGGCGCGCCCGGGCGATGCTCTCGATCGCCTCGCGCACCTGACCGTCCCAGGCCTGACGGGTAAACACCCCCGGCACTTCGGCGCGGGTGGTAAACAGCGAGCGGGCCTCGGTGTCGCCAACCAGCTCATCCAGGCCCAACGGCGGGTACTGCGTATCGGCGGCGTCCAGCACCTGGCGGTACAGGCTGGCCTGGGCGTTGCGCTGGCCGAGCTGGCCCAGCAGCACGCGGCGCACCTGCGCCACCTGGCGGGCGTCGACCTCGATGCCCCACTGCGGGTGCGCCGCCAGTTGCTCGGCATAGAACCCCAGCAGCCCCGGCGCCAGCGCCCGCCACAGCCCCTCGGCCACCCCGTCCGGCGGCGGTTGCTGACCCAGCACCCGGGCCAGAAACACCGGGTCGGCCTTGTCCGGACGGGCCATCATCAGCTGCGCCTTCAAGTGTTCATACGCCTGCGGCGCCTGCCGGGCGCGCTCAGGGCTGTCGGCGGGCAGTGCCGCAAAGGCCTGAAGTTCGCGTTGCAGGCGGGCCGCCGCCGGGTCACGCAACAAGCGGTTGTTGGCCTCGACATAACGCGGCCACAGCGCCTCAAGCAACGCAGCATTCTGGCTCAGGCCCAGGCGCTGGTACCAGGGCACGCCGTTTCTGGCGCGGGCGTCGAGCCGGCCCAGTTCGCACATCAGCTCGTTGAGGGCCAACAGGTGTTCATCGTCGGTGCCGGGGTGCTCGACAGCGGCCAGGGCGGTGTGTACCTGGGCGATCTGGGCGCGGTTGGTGGTGTAGGACAGCAAGAGGCCAGCGGTGCAGAGGGCGGCGAGGCTCAGAAGGGCCAGGCGGGCCATGCGCGGTGCGGCCCAACCCGTGTGTTGACCCCGCGCCCGGCTATCGCTCAACACACCGGCCCAGGCCTGGTCCAGGTACAGCCCGTGGGGCTGGAGCGTTGAATGCTCCACAGCGTGCGGCAGGCTGAACCACACCCCGCGCAGCGGCAGGGCACGGGCGAACGCACCGAACAGTGGCGCCAGCGTTTGCGGCCAGCGCACAAGCCCTTCGGCCTGCAGATCACGTGACAGGCGCAGGAGGAAGTCATGTTCCATCTGCGTGTGCATCTGATTCAGACCCTGCACGCGAAGGGGCACGAGCAGGCCCTGCAAAGCCGCCTCAAGATCGGCCCAGGCAGCCTGCTCCGGCAACATGAAGCCCACCGGCTCGACCGGGCGACCGGCTTGCGCCCAGGCGCTGTCGCCAACCTGCCACAGGTACAAAGGCGCCTGCCAGCGCAAGGTCCGCATCAGCCCTTGCAAGTGCCGGGTACCGGCGTTCATGGCCTGCAGGTCACCTATTTGTGTCGCAGGCAAGGCCCAGACCATGGCGTCCAGCGGCCGCCTGCGCCGCAGCTTCAACAAGGCTTGAGGGATGGGCTCCAACGCCTCGCTGCCGGCCGGCCCGGCCCACACCATGAGCGTACCGTTTGCTTCCAGCCACTGCTGTTGAACAAGGCCGGGCACCAGTGCCGCCACCTGCTGTTCGTCGCCAACCACCCATAACAGACGCACCTTGCGCGTCCAGAACGGACCGTAATACTCACGCAGATGCGCCTTGATCGCAGCAAAGCGATCCGGGGGCGGCATTGGCGTCAGGCCGTTGGGCTCGTGATGAACCTGGGCATGCTGCTGATAAGCCTGGCGTCCTGTCTGTCTGGCGGCTATCGAGTGGCCGACCGTCACCAGCACGGGTACCACACCGGCGAGCGAGGCCCCCAGCAGCCAGATCATTTGCTGCTCGCTGCCGGCGCTGATACCCAGCCATTCAGGGGCATACCAAAGGACGGCACAGGTGGCGACACTGAGCAGTATCAGCAGGCCAGGCCCGGGGCCAAAACCGGTCAATCGTGGAAGCGGCATTTCAGACTCCTGAGGATTCAAGCGTGATGACCGGGGTCAGCGCGGTGCACCAGAGCCCGTCATCCGGGGCGCCGGTGCCGCTGAAGATCAATTGCGGGCCGGTCCCTTGATCGATGTGTTGAGCGGCACAGGCAATGGCCAGCCAGGGTGCAGCCTGCCCGGTGCAGCCGAGGCCAGCATCCAGGTCACAGAGCGAATCCTTGTGCCTGGCGAGCAGGTCAAGGTCGCTCAGTACCCTGATGAGCATGGATGAAGCGTTCGGCGCGCCTTGCTCCTTGGCACCTGCGCACCAGACCTGTGCGACCTCGGTAACAGCCGTTGCCCCCCAATCCAGGGCCTGGCGGGCAGCACGGCAGCCAGATTCGGCGTTGGCCGGGGTCGCCTGTTCAGGCCGATGCAGGCGGGCCAGCGGTGCAAGACCGGGCGGCGAAGTTCGATGGCCCAGCAGCAGCCCGACCGCCACTTCGGCCGAACCGTCCAGCGGCTGCGGGGCGAGACGCAACGCAACCACCAGCCACAACGTCTGCTCGGCAGGCCGCCGGTCAAGCCACTCATCCACAGCCTCCAGCCCCATGCCCGTCACCGCCACGGGGGCATGGCGAATACCGCAGGCATGCCACGCCTGCTGCCAGGCTTGCTGCAATGACGGCTCGGGCAAACCGCTGTCGAAGGTCAGTAACAAGGCCAGCGGCGTTTGCTCGGGCCATGCCCGCAAGGCCGGTGCCAGATCGGCAAGCACCTGCGTCAATGCCTGCTGCAACACATCCGCAGGGCGGGCAGTCGCACGGCCCAACCGGCTATGCCGCACCGCCCTCTCACCGGCACGAGACGCTTGCGCCTTGAGTGCACGGGTTCTGCCCAGCAGCGCTCCTAGCTGCGCCGTACCCATCACGTCCGCCGGCTCGCGCAAGGCGGTGTGCACGCTCGCGGCCATCACCTCCAGGCAACGCTGGCCGCGCTCGATCCGTTGTCGCCGATCAGTCTCGCGTGCCTGGTCCCAGCCATCGGCCGTACGCTGTTCAGCCATGAACAGCAAGGCCCGCACAGAACCCAGCACACTCCACAGCAACAACGGACCACCCAGCGCCAGGCCCCAACCGCGTGCCGTAAGGGACGGCCATGCGCGCCCGGCAAACATCAGCAGCAGGCCCACGCCGAGCAGCAGCAACACCCCCAGCAGGGCCAGCCACAGCCACAAGCGCGGCGGGCTGGAGCGCGGGGCCAGAGGCGGCAATTGATCGAGTCGAACCGGCATGGCTAGCTCGCCCCGGCCGCAGGCAGCGATGAAATCAGCGCGCACCCACAGGCACACCGATGGCCTTCGAACGCGACGGGCAAGCCGTGATCCTTAAATGTCGGATGCCCTTCGGCAATCACCGTGGGGCCGTGGACCGGAATCGGGCACACGACCGGATCGCCTTGCCGGGCCACGCCGATACCGGAAAATTTCATGACGTCGGAGCCGGACAGGACCGTGCCGCCACTGCTGGTGGTGTCGCCGATGCGGATGATGCCGCGCATGGTTTATCCTTTATCGAGTTAACTGACGGCCGCGCTTGAAATACGGATACTTGCCAACTGACATTCTGGATGCCTGGCACTCTCGATTTCAGACCAAGACACTTCAAAAACATGTAAGCCAAGCCCGCACTCAAGCGACTTTAAAATCGGACATCGGAAAGTGGCTTGCCCGTGACCGGATCCAGGCCCTTTTCCCTGGCCAGTTTATGAATCAATGCTTCACTGGGTTTTTCCGGTGGGATATTGGCCAGCCGGGCTTCCAGCCATTCATTGATTTCGGGGACTTTGGGATTGGCGTAGGAGTAGTTGGCGAGGATGCGCCAGATTTTTTCGTATCGATCGGCTCGCTCTTGGTCTTCCTGAAGACGAAGATAATACGGCTCGTTGGTAGGTGATTGATCACGAAAACTCCTGTACAGAGTTGACGCAGAATTACTGTTGCCGGCAGCGACACCAAGCTGAAAAACCTCCATTGCCTCTTGGTGTTTTTTATTTATTCTTAAGTCAACCCCGAGGGTAAAAGCTGCCTCTCCTTGGCCCTGCTCAGCTGCACACAGGTACATCTGCAAGCCAATTTTCGGAGCGATATTTATTGGGTCTAATTTGTCGCCTACCAGATACTGAGCATCAGCATTACCTGTATCGGCCGCTTTCCGAAAAAAGCGCAAAGACATTTCTTGATCTGCTCGAAGTCCAGCTAATCCATCCTTAAGAAACATACCAATTAAGTAATAGCCGGTAGCCACGCCCGCATCGATCAGGTTTTGACTAAGCCTTAAGTGCTCTTCGCCATTGAGTTCAAAGTGGCCATGGATCGTGCCGTATTGCAGATTGATATTGGCTTTGTGATGATCATGCTCGGCCGCGATACGGTATAGCCGCTCAATCTCGGTATTAATCTTCGAATCGTTATTGAGTTGATTATTTTTTTGCAACCAGCGCGCATATTGGAACAGGACATCGGACTCAATGGACGGCTCAGGCTTAACCTCATGCACACAGGTAAAGTCCAGTTTCGATCCGGCGTCGGCCAACGGACCCGCATGATCACCTTGACCCGAAATGGCAGGTGCAGTACACCCCGCCAGACTTGTTCCAATCAATAAAGAAACAGTCAAAAAGCCCTTCATCCCAGCAGCCCCCATTCCACCCCTTCTTCGCGACGAGTGGCTTTATCCGACAGTGGCCAGGGGCGCAGATGGAAGCGCTCTACCGTCGTTGTGGGAAACACCTCACCTTCCTTGAGATACCGGATCACTTCGCGCCGGCAGATCATGCGTTCGTTGGTCCAGATGACTTTCCAGTAACCGCTTTCGGGGCACACCGAGCCGCTATAGGCAACCCGCAGGGGGAAATTGGCCTGGCTGAAAGCCGGTGACCCGGGCATGGGCTTGCCCGTGGCCGGGTCCAGACCTTTTTCCTTGGCGAGTTTATGAATTCATTGATTTCGGGGACTTTGGGATTGGCGTAGGAGTAGTTGGCGAGGATGCGCCAGATTTTTTCGTATCGATCGGCTCGCTCTTGGTCTTCCTGAAGGTGAAGATAATGTGGCTCATCAGGCAACTGATTACGAAAGCTTTTATATAAAATAGAAGCGGAAAGGTTATCGCCTGCTTTCACTCCCAGTTGAAACGCCTCAAGCGCCTCTCTGTATTGTTTTTTTATTGTAAGGTGAATTCCCAAACCAGATGCGGCTTCGCCATGTCCTTGCTCGGCAGCACAGCGATACATTTTTCGACCAATTTCTGGAGCCATTCCTATCGGTAATAGCTGGTCGCCCACCAAATACTGCGCTTGGGCATTACCGGTGTCTGCAGCCTTACGAAAAAAGCGCAAGGACATCTCCGTGTCTTCTCGAAGTCCGGCAGAGCCATTTCTCAGGAAAATACCGATAAAGTAATACCCTGTCGCCACACTGGCATTCATAAGGTTCTGACTCATGCGCAGGTGTTCTTTTTCATTGAGCTTGAAGTGGCCTCGCATTGTCCCGTTCTGTAGATTGATATTGGCTTTGTGATGATCATGCTCGGCCGCGATACGGTATAGCCGCTCAATCTCGACATTGACGGTGCGATCTTCTTTAAGCTGGTTATTTTTTTGTAGCCATCGCGCATATTTAAATAGCAAGTCGATTTCTGCTGAGGGTTCAGGCTTTATTTCATGCGTGCAAGTAAAATCCAATTTAGATTTGGCTTCGATCGGTGGATTCATAGGTAAATTCTTAATCGGAAAAAGAGAGGCACAACCGGTGCCACAGACAGCCAGCACCAGGCTCGACAACAAAAACATCCGGCACATTAATCGTCGTCCGTCAGTTGGGCTTGATCATAGTAAAACTCGACAAGAGGTGTACTAGGAGCTTCTTTTTCTTTTAATAAAAATCTATTTTTCTGAATGAGTTCTCCCCAAGCTGCAAACGCCAATACCTCATCATCCTGCGCCCCTCTTCCTTTCGTATGCAGATCCCACAGGCGCCGCCTTAAAGCCTTGGTCACACTGGCCCAGTCATGCGCAATGTTCAGTTCGCTGTCGACCTGCATGCTGCGGGTATTGATATTGGTCGAACCCTGCGTGGTGAACACATCGTCGACGATCATCAGCTTGGAGTGGATATACACTGGTTTCCACGGCATGCCCGCCGGGGAATCGGGGGCCACCAGTGAGCAGATGTGCATCTTCAGGCCCGGATGCGATTGCGGTACGAGCATGCTGCCCTTGATGGCATTGCGTCGTTGGGTACGTTCGTTTTCCCATTCTTCAAGCTCTTTTTGCCCTTCCAGATCATCGAAGTCTGGATTGGGCCGGGCTGGCATCGTTCTTTTCACTTGGTCGAGGCGGTGCAGTTTGGTGATATTGGGCATGGTATCGGCGCGCCCCAGGCTTTCGAGCATCCTTTGGGTATTCACGGTGCCTGGGCCAATGCCGTCTTCGGTAGCGTTGGTGATCACGAACAGGTGCAGGGCGCCATGTACACCCGGATTGCTGCCGCCACGTGTCAGAGCCGCCGCGACTTCCTTGATTTTTTCCGCCAGCACTGGCCAGCGAAAGTACTGGTTTTCGATATAGATAAACCGGGTCGCGTTATTCACGGCCTGCAGGTAGAGCCGCTCAATCTCGCGCTTGCCCTCGTAC
Source organism: Pseudomonas sp. Leaf127 (assembly GCF_001423155.1). Lineage (NCBI taxonomy): Bacteria > Pseudomonadati > Pseudomonadota > Gammaproteobacteria > Pseudomonadales > Pseudomonadaceae > Pseudomonas > Pseudomonas sp. Leaf127. The sequence continues at coordinate 663,662 of NZ_LMOA01000021.1, forward strand.
GGCTGGTCCTGTTCGGGCGGGGGCGGTTCCGTTTGCGCCTGGGTCACCAGAATTTGCGCCACCTGTCGGGTCGCCTCGGGGATGCACTGTTGCTGCGGCCCGATGTGTCCGGCATTGCGGGAGACCAGCAGGTCTTCACCGGTTTCCTTGCGCCAGGCCACTGCGAAGCTATCGTGCAGGTGCTCAAGAATCGGCCCGCTGATCTGGCAGGAAATGTCCTGACGCGGGTCTTTGCCACGCGCACCCTGATCAGGTGCAGGTTTGCTCTGCGGGGTACGGTTCTGTGACAGGTGCTCGTCGGTGTCCCAGTACTCATCGAGCAGGTTATGGCCCATGACGAACCCGGTGGCGCGGTCGGGTACTTCATAGTCCACCAGTACGGTCTTTTGATGATGGCTCGGCGCCGCGAACATTGCCGCTTTTGTCCGGCCGCGAAGGCCCGGGTCAAGACTGGCGTAGTTGAGCCAGTGCAGGATTTCGAACCGCTCCCGCCTGTCAAAGCCGCGCGTCACGAACAGGGGCAGGCCCTTGTCGAGCCGGCGAATCGCTTCATCGCCTGGGATGGCACAGGTGGCATACCAGTACTTGTCGAATGCGTACTGCTCTTCTGTGGAGTGTTGCAAGGCCCGGCTCCAGAGCCGCAATGTTCCTTTACCGGGCAGGTTGGCCTCGCCGGCGTATCCGGCGGTATTGAGAGGAGCCTCCCAGGCCAGCACCCGCACCTGAACCCCTTGCTCGGCCTTGAGCATCAGTAGTTGCCCGATGCTGGGGGCACAAAGATCGTTTTCGCGCATCAGGAACATCGACGGCTGAAATCCCCAGCAGATGATGTCGACGGTTTTGGTTGCCCTGGCAATCGCCTGATGCACGGCCCGAAAGGTTTCTTCGCCATTGACCAGCGGCTGGTAAGTCGCCAGCGCGGGACGGTATTCGGTGCCTTGCACATACCAGGGCGGGAAGCACCAGGCCTCGTTGGTGTGTTGAAACGCGACCGGCGTGACGATGTCATCCTGATTCATTTTGCACTTCCTTTCTGGTCGTTGAGCTTTTGCATGGCAAGCGCATACAGCTCGCGATGCTCGGCGGGCGACGCCCCTTCCATGGCCTGTGCCGTGTTTTTTGTCGCATGCTTGTGCAAACCCAGATTGGCCAGCCCACCCTGCTCGGGATTGCTGTACTCCGTAGGCACCGGCAATCGGTATTTCACGCCATTGGCCAGCTCCAGCCGGTATTCGCGGGTCACCACCTGGTGGTCAACCGGCAACTTGCCGCTGTCGTCGAGCACGCCTTTTTGCAGGAGGGCGCCATCGGCATACAGCGTGTACGGCATGCCCGCCCAACGGCTGGCTGTGGCATTGGCGGCCTGGCCCAGATTGATCAGCAGCGGTTGCCTGCTCAAGCTCTGCGGATACGCCGGGTGCGTGGCCGTCATGCTCGCCGCGCCGCTGTATTCGAAGTGCGCCGCCTTGACGTCGTAGTCGCCTGCGGTGCCCGATTCGATGCCGTTGCCGTCCAGGGTGATGTAGCTGCCGCCGGCGTTGATCACGATCCGCTTCTTGGCCACGATGTGGATTTCGTCTTCGCTGCTGGTGATCTGCACGGCCTGGCGGGCCAGCAGTTGCAGGCAGTCGTTCTGGGCCTGGACCTTGATCGGCCCCTGGTTGGCGATCAGCTTGATGCCCAGCGTGCGCACGAACAGGCTCAGTCCCTGGCCCACGCCCATGAACAGGCGCTTGACCACGCTCATGTCGGCGTGGCCGCCGGCGTTGAGCATCAGGTTGTCCTGCGCCGCCAGTTGCAGGTGCCGGCCGCTGGTCAGGGCGATGCCCTGGGGCGCGCTAAGCAGCAGCACCGAGGATTTGAGGTGTTCAAGGTCCTGCCTGAGCAGGTCGAGCTGGGCCTGCACGTCGGCGGCGTCGGCTTCGCTGGCCTGGGCGTCGGTACTCAGGCCTTGCAGTTGTTCGCCAGCCTGTTGCAGGTGGTCGAGGGCGGCAGCCATCTCCAGCACCGGCCCCTGCGCCTTGGCCTGTTCATCGGCGCTGATGAACAGCCCCTTGCCCGCCCGGATCGCGCCCCAGCCGTCGGTGCGCAGCTCGAAGCCTTCGCCGCGCTTGTGTTTTTCGGCATCCACCAGGTGCCCCAGGTTGAGCTGGCTCTTGCCGCTGTACTCGGTGCTGAGCTTGACGTGTTCTTCGCCGCGCCGGTCTTCCATGCGCAGCTTGTTGTTGGCCGGGGTGCGCAGCACGTTGCGGGTGTAGTCGCGCTTGCCCAGGGTCACGTGGTCGACGTGCCCGCTGTCGTGCAGGGCGTGGGCGATGTAGGGCTTGTCCGGGTCGCCCTGTTCGAAGGCCACGGCCACTTCGGTGCCCTGGATCAGCGGCAGGTGCAGCCCGTGCACGTCTCCGGCGTAGGGCCGGGCCAGGCGCAGCCACATGCTTTCCTTGCCCTGGGGCCATTCGTCGCGGTCGAACAGGAAGCTGACCTTGTAGCGGCCTTCGCGGTCGATGTGGCTGTAGGGGTCGTTGGCATGGTTGCTGGTGACCCGCGCCGGCACGGTGCCGGCCATGCGCGGCTTGTCCGGCAACGGCGGGCGAAAGCACACGGTTTCCGAGTACGGGATGGCCTCGAAGTGCGCGATCAGGCTGCTGTCGCGGGCGGCGCGGGTGATCAGGCGGGTCAGCACTGCGCCCGGCGCGAAGGCCTTCGGGGCGTCGTCGAGGATGTTCAGCACCTGCCCCGGCGCCAGGGTGGCGCTGCTGCTGGTGCCGCTCAGGCGCACCTGGTCATTGAGGTAGCGCTCATGGCGCAGCCGCGCATAGAAAAAGCCGCTTTCGCTGAGCAGGTCTTCGTCCAGCGCCAGCGGGTCGCCCAGCGCTGTGTAGGGTTCGGCGTAGTGATAGGCCTCGCCGTAGGTGGTGGTGGCCCGCCGGCTGTGGTCGACCTCGCCCTTGAGCCAGGTGTGCAGGTTGCGCGGGTCGTAGCTGCGAAAGTGAATGTTCTTTTCCACCACCTGGTGGCGGGTCTGCAAGGCCCAGACGCTGTCTTCATGGCTGGCAAAGCCCGACGGCGGGTGCTGGGCCAGCTTGACGCCACGCTGGTACTGGCGCTGGTCGTCGTGGAACTGCACCACGTCGATGCGCAGGCGGTCATCGCTGGTGACGCGGTACCAGATGCCGACCTCGGCCAGCAGCCGGTCGATGAAGGCCAGGTCGCTTTCGCCATACTGCATGACCTGCTCGCGGCGCGGGTACTCGCGTGACAGGGTGAAGATGAAGTCCTGACCGAGAAAGCCGTGCCGGCTGCGCAGGATGTGCTCGACGATCTGCGGCACCGACCGGTCCTGGTAGAGGCGGTATTGCCGGCCACGGGCCAGCAGGGCCAGACGCGGCTGCAGGGTGACTTCGTAGCGCGCCTCGTCAACGGAGCCTGACAAACGCTGCAGGCCGGTGATCGTGCCGCGCAGCGTGCGCAACGGCACCACCGCCGGCACGGGAAAACCCGGCAGCGCCCTGGGCAGGGTGTGCGCCGGTGGGTGCAGGCTGAAATGCCCGGCCCGGCCCAGGAACTGTTCGGCGGCGAGGTCCTGCTGCGGGCAGGTGAATTCGATGCGGTAGGTGAAGGGCTGGCTCAGGTGCTCTTCGCCCTCGAAGGCCAGCACGTCGAGCCGGTCCTTGACGTCGTCGACATGCAGGGTGTGGCAGCTGTGGTCGAAGATAACGGGCAGTGGGCTGGGCATGGGTCAGGCTCGACGAAGTTCGGAGACAAATAAAAGTCAGCCGGCAGGGCTGGACGCTCGACTTATTGATTGACGATATTTAATTAATTCACTGCAACTTATTGCAGAACTTAAACAAAGCGTGACAATGAATGATTCAAAAGAGCTATTCCATAGCGCCCCACCAAAACAGATATTTCCCAACACACTTCAGGAAATCTCCTACAAAAGTATTTATTTACTTTGCTGAGACACGCCACTGATCAAACTCGAAAACTAACGAAGTAAAGCCCGGATTTAATGAGTGCATAAGGCTCTCTTTCAATAATCATCCATAAACCGCACACTCACCCCCTCCTCCCCATACCCCATCACCACCCCGCAGGTCTTGACGCTGGCGGCCTGCCGTTCCAGCAACTGCTGGCTCAGCACCGGCAATATCTGCTGGTTCAGCAGGCTGTCGATGTTGCGTGCGCCGCTGTCAGGCAGCAGGCAGGCGGCGACCAGGGCGTCGTGCAAGGCGTCGTCGGTCTGGCAGTGCAGGCCGTAGTGTTCGGCCAGCCGGCGGGCGACCCTGGCGAGCTTCAGGCCGACGATGGTCTTGAGTGCCTTGGCCTGCAGCGGGCGGTAGATCAGGGTCTGGAAGCGCGCCAGCAAGGCGGGTTGAAAGTGCTCGCGCAGGATCGGCCGCAGCAGTTCCTGGAGGCCACTGTCCGGGGTGTCAGGCGCGTGGTCCAGGCGGGCTTGCAATTGATCGCTGCCCAGGTTGGAGGTCATGAGGATGACCGTGTTGCGAAAGTCGATTTCGCGGCCTTCACCGTCGCGCATGAAGCCCCGGTCGAAGACCTGGTAGAACAGGTTGATCACGTCGCGGTGGGCCTTTTCCACTTCGTCGAGCAGCACCACGCTGTAGGGGCGCTGGCGCACGGCTTCGGTCAATACACCGCCCTGGCCGTAGCCGACGTAACCGGGCGGCGAGCCCTTGAGCTGGCTGACGGTGTGGGCTTCCTGGTATTCGGACAGGTTGATGGTGATCAGCGATTTTTCGCCGCCGAACAGGCTGTCGGCCAGGGCCAGGGCGGTTTCGGTCTTGCCCACGCCGCTGCTGCCCACCAGCAGGAATACGCCTTGCGGTGCCTTGTCATCGGTCAGGCCGGTGCGGGCGGCGCGCAGGCGCTGGGCCAGGGCGCCAAGGGCCTGGGGCTGGCCGATCACGCGGTCACCCAGTTGCTGCTCCAGCGCCAGCAGGCTGGCCTGCTGGTCCTTGAGCAGGCTGCCCAGCGGCACACCGGTCCAGTCGGCAATCACTTCGGCCAGGCTGCGGGCACTGACGTCAAGCGACAGCAACGGGTGGTGGCCTTGCACCTCGTGCAGATGGCGTTGCAGGCGGGCACAGTGCTCCGCGCAGGGGGCCTGGGCCTGGCGGGCGTCGAGCAGTTGCCGGGCCAGTTCGCGTTCGCGCTGGTGCTGTTGGGTCAATACGGCTTGCTGCTGGTGCAGCCCGGCCTGCTGGCGGTCGATAAGTGCCAGGCGTTCGCGGGCATTGACCCCGTTGAGCCGGGCGTCCTGTTCGAGCGCTTCACGCTCCAGCGCCAGGCCAGTGAGGCTGGCCTTGAGCTGCACCAGCGCCTGGGGTTCGCAGTCCAGGCTCATGCGTACCCGGGCGCTGGCGGTGTCGAGCAGGTCGACAGCCTTGTCGGGCAATTGCCGGCCAGTGAGGTAGCGGCGCGACAGGCTGACCGCCGCCTGCACCGCCGCGTCCTGAATGTGCACGCCGTGGTGGCTGGCGTAGCGGGCCTTGAGGCCGCGCAGCATGAGGCAGGCATTGTGGTCATCGGGCTCGTCGACCTTGACCTGCTGGAAGCGGCGCTCCAGCGCGGCGTCGCGCTCGAAATACTGCTTGTACTCGCTCCAGGTGGTGGCGGCGATGGTGCGCAGCTCTCCACGGGCCAGGGCCGGCTTGAGCAGGTTGGCGGCATCGGCACCGCCGGCCTGGTTGCCGGCACCGACCAGGGTATGGGCTTCGTCGATGAACAGCAGGATCGGCTGGGGCGCTTGCTGCACGGCTTCGATCACGTTTTTCAGGCGCTGTTCGAACTCGCCCTTGACCCCGGCGCCGGCCTGCAACAAGCCCAGGTCCAGGGTGCGCACGCGCACCGGTTTGAGGCTGTCGGGCACATTGCCCTCGGCGATGCGCAGGGCCAGCCCTTCGACCAGTGCGGTCTTGCCGACGCCGGGCTCGCCCACCAGGATGGGGTTGTTCTTGCGTCGCCGGCTGAGAATGTCGATGACCTGACGGATTTCATCGTCACGTCCGCACACCGGGTCGATCTGGCCATTGCGGGCCTGGGCGGTCATGTCGTGGGTGAACCGGTCCAGTACGGCAGAGGGCTCTGCAGGCGCCGGGACAACGGGCAGCAGGTCGTCGACCGCGCAGGGTGCCGGAGCCTGTTGTTGCGGTTGACGCTCTTGAGAATGCTGGTCGAGAAACGGCTGCATCTGCTGCAAGCGACTTTCAGTCAGGCCCAGCAACGGCCAGGCGGCTTCGCAGGCCAACAGGCCCGGGGTCTCCAGCAACGCACCCAGCAGGTGTATGGAGCGCAGGCTGTCGTTGCCGTCTTGCAGCGATGCGCGCAGCCAAGCGTTCTTGATCAATTGCTGCAGCCTGGGGCACAGCTGGGGCTTGGCCTGTACGCTGCGCGGCAGGCTGTCGAGGTGGTCGAGCAGCCCCTGCCAGAGCGCCTCGATGTTCCACTCGCAGCGGCGGGCGACCAGCGGCAGGTCGCCCTCGCCCTGCCCCAGCAACTTGAGCAGCCAGTGCTCGACGCTGACCTGGGCATGGCCACGCTGCTGGCACAGGCTCGCCGCCTCGCTCAGCGCCTGGGCGCAGTAGGGGTTGAGGCGACGCAGCAAACGGGTGGGGCTGGGGACCATGCTCAGGATGTCCTTGCAAAATTCGGGGGTGGTTCTTGGCGTTCAATCAGAGCCGTGCGGCGCCGGACAGGCCCCGCACGACGGGCCTGCATCAGGCGGTCTTGCGTTCGGTCCAGGCGTCCGAGTGCTGGATGTTGCCGTCCTTGTAGGTCCAGGTGATCTTCTCGTAACGCAGTTCGATCTCTTCCAGGTGGTTGTGCTTGTCCTTGGTCGGGTCCTTGATGTCGTGCATCCTCGGCGCCACCATCACCACCTTGACGTTCTCCAGCAAGGTGCTGAAGTACTCGACTTCATTGCCGGCATCGTCAATGCGGTAGAACTTGAACTCGGCACTCTTGAGGGTCTGTCCGGTGCTGACCGCCTTGTAGAGATAGGGCGAGCTCGAATCGATTTCCTTGGTGAACCGGTAAGGCGCATGAAGACGCGCCCCGGCCAGCTTGCCGGTGTTGTCGTCCGTGCGGATGAACAGGCTGTGTTCTTTGGCCGTGACCTCAATGCTGCCCTCACGGCCCTCTACGTTCACGCCGCCTTTGATCTCTGCACCGCCGTCGTTGGTCAGCCACAGGTAAACGGGAATTGCCATTTGAAGCTCCTTGCTCAGTGATTGGATGTCGCTACAGGCGACGGGGGTTGCCGGCCCGGTGTCGAGGCAGAAAGCACGCAGGCTCCGGCTTCGGGTACCAGGCGGATATCGACGCGACGGTTGGCCGTGCGTCCGCTTTCGGTGTCGTTGCTGGCAATCGGCTGGCTGGCGCCAAAGCCCTGCACTGCAAAGCAGCTGTCCGGCAGGTCGCCCATGCGCTGCATCCAGTCGCGTACGGCCGCAGCGCGGGCGCGGGACAGGTGCAGGTTGTGCTCGGCATTGCCGGTGGCATCGGTGTGCCCGGCAATGACGATCAGCCAGCCGGGCTGGGCCTTGATGTCGACCAGTGCATTGATCAGCACCTTGGTGGACTCGGGCTTGAGCCGGGCGCTGGCGGTGTTGAACAGCGACAGGCTGTCAAGACGAACCGGTGCCGGCTGTGGTGCAGGCGGGGCGTACGGTGGCTGGCGATGGCTGCCAATGGCCGACTGCAACAGCGGCCTCAGGTATTCACCTTGATAAAGGCCCAGCCCCAGCGACCAGGGCGCACCGTAACGGTAATAGCCTTCCAGGCGCACGGCGTTCTGGTTCAGCACGGCCAGCGCCTCTTCGCCCAGGGCAAACTCGGGCTGGCTGCGCTGGGTGGCCTGGGGAATGGATTGGTAACGCTGCAGGTCGGCGCTGACCTGACGCAGCAACAGGGTGTTGTTGCGGGCCGAAAGACTCATGGCAGCCAGCCCGGCCAGGGCGAACAGCCACAGGGCCGTTACACAGGCCTTCTGGGTGGCGCCTGCCATGCGGCGCACGGGCAACAGGTGCAGCAAGGGGTCAGGCAGCAGCAAACGCTGTTGCGCTGTTTCATCGCTTGAACGTGCATCGATCAAAGCCGTCTTGTCACGCAGCCATTGTTGCCATAGATTGCCGGCGACCCGCTGCGGCACTGTCGGCACCAGGGTCAGGGCCCAGGCCACCGGTTGCAGGGCAGCGTGCGCGGGCCAATGGGGTTGTACGGTTTCAGCCAGCCAGGCGGCGGCGCTGTCGAGCTGCACGCAGGCCTGCAATCGCGCGGCGCGCTCACCTTCGTCATGGCCCAGGCGCTGCCACTCCATCAGGCTGCAGCAGGCGCCCGCCCCGTAGACCTGGGGCTGGGTGCGATTGGCCTGCCAGCCAAACCAGGCGTCATGGCCATGGGCGGTCTGCAGATAGCTGACCACCATCAGCGGCAGGGTCAGGCCACGGCGGCGAATGATCTTAAATTGATGCGCGAGGCTGCGCACCTGGGCGCTCAGGTCCATGCGTTCGGCATGGGCCTGTGGACTGGCAACAAACAACACGCTGAGCTGTGCTCGCCATTGCGGGTGCAAGGTCAGCAGGCTGGCCACCAGGGCAGGCAATTGCCGCAGATCAGCAGCGCGCAGGTAGCAGCCCTTGTCAGTCATGCGCAAGGCCAGTGGCGCGGTGCCCGCTGCACCGAACAGGTCGGTCAGGCCATCGCCACAGACAATGACCAGCGGTTGGCGGTAGTTCGCCGGTGGCAAGGCAACGCCTTCGGCCATGTCCAGCAAACGACCCTGTTGCGCCTGTCGCAAGCCGGCCTGCCGCCAGCCCAGCAGCACGACGCCCGCGATCATCAGCACCACCAAGGCATGCGCCTCGGCAGTCAGTGCGACCATGCCTTGCACTGCAAGGGTCAGGGCACCCGCCCACAGCCACAGGCCGCGTATCAGCTTGACGGTCATGACCGCCCTCACACCGCACCGGGCAACAGCCCGGAGATTTGTGCGGCCAGCAGATGGTCAAGCCCGTACCAGGCTGCCGCCAGCAAGACGGCCACTGCCAGGCCATGGATCAACGGCGAGCGCAGGTAATGCAGAGGGTTGAATGCCCAGCCGGCTTCAACCTGGGTGGGCAACGTGTGGCCAAGCGCCAAGGGCGCGACCTGCTCGTCGAGCATGGCCAGCAGTTGCAGGCGCTCCGGGTCGTCGAGCCGGGCGTAGCGCCCGTGAAACCCCAGCATCAGCACGCGCTGGAAAACCGTCAGCACAAGCCTGTCTGGCGCCGACTCACGCAGCACCTCACGCATTTCCTCATAGAGAAATTCACCGGCCTGATGGCGCCCGAAAAACTCGGCCTGCAAAGGCTCGGCGGCCCAACGGGAGTGGGCAGCATCCTTGGCGCAGGCCAGCACGGTTTCATCCAGCAATGCACACTGGGCATGGCTGATGTAGCTGATCGTGCGCTGGCTCAGGCTTGCACCCAGGAGTTGCTCGCGCACCTGCGTGACCTGCTGGACACAGAGGTTGCGCAACTCGGGGGTGGCCTGTACCACGCCGCCCTGGCGCAGTTCGACCACCAGCAGGAAGCTGTCCTGCAACAGGGCGTCGATGTCCAGGGCGTTGGCCGTAGGTTTTCTGAAAGCGGTCGGGTTCATGTACGCAGTACCGCAAAGAGTTCAAGGCTGACGTCGCTCAGGGTGCTCGGCACATAAAACGCGCAGGTGCCTTCATCCAGCACGGCACGTCCTGGCGCCCTGCTCATGTCGAGGACGAAGTACTGGTTTTCCAGGCGGGTCGGGATAGCGGCCGGCACATGGTTGAGCGGTTGCAGCGCAACGCCGTCGAGCGCGGCATTGACCAGCCGGTCGACCTCGTCCGGCACGCCCACCTTGCACAGCCTGGGAAACTGCTCCTGCATGTGCGCCGGCGACAACCGGCACCGTACCGACAGGTAGAAATCGGCGCCGTCAGGCTCGCGCAGGCGCGGGTCGGTCAGGCTCGCCTGCCAGCGATTGGCTTTTATTTGCTGCAATTGCAGGGCAATGACCCGCGAAGGCAGCGTTGCCTCCAGCAAGACCGAGAGGGTCCGCATCAAGGGCGCGAGCACGTTTTCAAGCTGTTCGTGCTGGTACACGGGAATCGCATCGATGTCGTGCTCGAGAGAAAAGGTGAGCAGCCCGCCTGCCAGTCGGCTCAGCACGCCGTACACCTGCTCGGGGTGGCGCGCCGGGTGGGCCAGCAGGTCGGCGATTGCCGGTTGCCAGGTGTTGAGGGTATTGAGCAGCCAGAACAGCGACACATCAGCCACGGCGAAATCGGCCATGCGCTGGTTGCTCTCGCGGCGCAGGGCCATAAGACGCTGGCGCTTGGCGGACAGCTGGGTCAGCAGGTTGTCCATCTGATTGAGCAAGCCGGCATGGGCGCCGACACTGAGCAGCGGCGGCACAAAGTCGGGATCAAGGCTCCAGGCGCCCTGCTCATCACGCATCAGGCGTACCAGCGCACAGGTCACGTAGTCGGCATTGCCATCGGTGACCAGGCGCAGGCTCAGCACATGCTCCAGCACTGCGACCGACTGTTGTTCGTCACCGTAGAGGTCCTGCACCTGACGCCAGTCCTGACGAAAGCGCAGCGGGCGCTCGGGCCTGGCAGTGCCTTGTCCGAACTCGCAGTTGTTGCCGTTGGCCTGCTCCAGCGGCAGGGCCAGCACCACGGTGGCGCTGCGGGTGTCTTCGGGCAGGCTGACGGCCAGCTCCAGCGCCGGGGGCAGCCGGTCCACGCAATCGGTGTCGATCAGTGTCCCGTCAGGCAGGCGCAAGCGCAACCGCGTGGCCTTGAGCTTACCCAGGCGTAGGGCGTGCAGGTCGAACGCCAGCGCCTGGACGCCCCAGGGATGCGCCACGGACAAATGCGCCACGGACTCGCGGCTCCAGGCTTCCCAGCGAGCCTGTTGCTGGAATTGCTGCGGCGACAACAGGGCGCCCGCAGCCCACAGGGGACGGTCGATTTTCATCAGGTCTTGGCCTTGGGCATCTGTGCGACCAGCGACAGGTTGACGTCCATGCCCTCAACCTGAAAATGCGGCACGGCATACAGCTTGACGCGGAAGAAGCCCGGGTTGTCCTCGATGTCTTCGACCGTCACCCGGGCTTCGCGCAAAGGGTGCGAGGCCTGCAGGTCATCAGACGGGTCGGTCATTTCGGTCACCAGCCCAGCGACCCAATGGTTCAACTCTTGCTCGAGCACACGGCGATCCTTGGTGGTGCCGATGTTTTCGCGCTGGATCAGCTTGAGGTAATGGGCAATGCGCGACAGCAGGAAGATATAGGGCAGTCGCGCATTGATGCGGCTGTTGGCCGTGGCATCGGCGGTGTCGTACAGGGCCGGCTTCTGCGTGGAGTTGGCCGAAAAAAAGCAGGCGTAGTCACGGTTCTTGTAATACGAGAGCGGAATGAAACCGAGGTTGGCGAATTCGAACTCGCGGGTCTCGGGAATCATCACTTCCGAAGGGATCTTTACCTGGTTGCCGGTGCCCAGGTCATACAGGTGGATCGGCAGGTCTGTGACCGCGCCGCCTGACTGCGGCCCGCGAATCTGCACGCACCAGCCGTTGGCGATGAAGCTCTTGACCATGTTGGCCGCGAAGGCAAACGAGGCATTGGTCCACAGGTATTTGCCGTGGTCGGGGCCCTTGACGCTTTCGATGTAGTTGAAACTGCGCACCGGCACTGTGTCCGGTCCATAAGGCAGGCGCCCCAGGACGCGCGGCATGGTCAGGCCGATGTAGCGCGAGTCGTCGCTGTCGCGAAAGGCTTTCCACTTGATGTATTCGGCACGATCGAAGTAGTTGCCGATGTCCTTGATGGCTGCCACCTCCTCCATGGTCTGCTTGCCGAAGAAGGCCGGCCCCACCGAACCAATGAACGGCATGTGCGCGGCGGCCGCCACCTTGGCGATATTGCGCAGCAATGCCGTGTCACGCGGGCTGCGGTCGAACTCGTAGTTGGAAATGGCCGCCGCGATCGGCTCGCCGCCCGGCGTGTCGTATTCCTGGACATAGGTCTGGATGTACAGGCCACTCTGCGCAATCTCGGGCGCATCATCGAAGTCCTGCACCAGGTGCTCCTTGCTCAGGTCAAGCAATTCGATGCGTACGTTCTGGCGGAAGTCGGTCTGGTCGATCAGCATTTTCAGGCCGCGCCAGGTCGACTCGACGCGCTGGAAATCAGGGTGATGCATGACCGCATCCAACTGGCGGCTGATTTGCCAGTCCAGCGAGGCGATGTGTTCATCCAGCAGGGTCTTGTCGAGGCGCTCGACCTTGTGCGAGGACTGCTTGAGCAGGTCGAGGAATACACTGACCGCTGCCGTGACGCGCTCATCGGTCGAGGCTTCGGACAAGGCCTCGACATTCTGAAAGGTCTCGACATCGCCCAGCGCTGTCACGGGGTTCAGATTGATACTGGAAAACAGGGTGTGATACACACTTTGGCTTTCTTCGGACAGCATTTGACCGCCGCCTGAAGAAGCGGAAGATGGCGTTGCAGACATGACAGAAACTTCCTTTCGACTGGTTTGAAGTAACACGCGGTCTTTATGGCTGGGGCGCAAGCGCCTTCAATTCGGTACGCAGTGCATCGCTGAGCGACTCATCCTTGAGGATGCGCTCCAGTTCCTGACGAAACGTGGCGTTATCCAGCAAGTTGGACTTGAGGTCACGCAGCAGGTTACGCATGGCCAATAGCGCGCGCAGTTGCGGAATCTGCCTGGCCACTTGCTCGGGTTCAAAGTCCTTGAGGCTGCGAAAGTCCAGCTCGACCGCCATGTCGGACGCATCGCCGGCCAAGGTATTGGCGGCCGTCAACTTCAGGGCCGGCGAAAATTCGGCCAGCACATTGTTGAAGTTGTTCTTGTCGACGTTGACCTTGCCTCGCTCGGAGAGTGGACGCTGCTCTCTGCCGTTACTGTAGTCGCCCATCACCATCAGCTTGAGCGGCAGCTCGACCTTTTTCGTCGCGCCGCCGGTGTGCAGATCCAGCTTGATATTGACACGCGCCTTGGGCACTTCATTTTGAAAGCTGTTTGAAGCCATGACTTCTCCGGAAACGTAAAAACAAGTATCAGACCATCACGCCACTGGGATGCGAACGCAGTTTATCCATGCACGTGCCCGATATAAGACGCCAATACAGGATTCGAACCAGACTGGTTAGTAATTATTCCTACACAGCAAGACTGTGACGCACATCAAAGTAAAACAGTATATGAACCGACCGCGCAAAGCTATCACGCAGAAAAATCTCAGAACCTTCACACATAGTCTTGGGGATAATTCCTACAAGCCTGACTTCTTTCCTGTAAGGCGCATAAACCATGAACACTCATTCATCCCTCTAATGCATATACCCTGCCGGTCATAAGTTGATGCCAACTTGTTACGAACAGACAAGCGGCCGACAGAGTTAGTCGCGTCGATCAAGACGTTGATTCATAGGCATGGGTTGTGCGCACAAGGGACTGACGCGACCGAGCGCAGCCCCTTGGCTATCAAACAGGATTCGTCCTACCGTTCCGGCATGGGCGGCAAATGATCGATCATCAGGTCGATGACGCCTTGGGCCTGGGCGATCAGATGGGTCGTCGCCATGGCCAGGGCGCGCTGCTCACCGCACAAGTTGTCTCCACATTCGTAGGCCGTCGCATTGGCGCAGCCCAGCAGTTCCGAAACGTGGTTCAACTGGTCTTCGAAGGAAATCAGGGAGGTGCCCGGGGCGGGCGTCGGGGTTGAAGCGGGTGGGTCGGGGACGATCTTTTTCATTGGGTAAGCCTCTCTCGTGGACAAGGATTACCACTCGCTCTGCGGCCAAGCAGATTGGGTGGCAACAGTACAAGGGTTGGCCGACCGGATGAGAGAGCGAATCCGGCACACCCGAAGGTGTCCCTTGCACAGCTGCCATAACAATGTGAGCACGGACAACCAGCATCCGCTAACAACATCTCAAGCGACTGCACTCTCAATCCATCCTGGGCGGCCAAGCCCTGCCGCTTTATATCAGCGACGCGAGGCAGCCTAGTGAGGGAAATGAGCAAGCGCAAGCGGTCGGCATTTTCTCGGAAATTTCCTGCAAGTTAAAGGGAGGCGTCTTGCAATCAGCAGACAATTTGACCTTGAAATGCAGTGCAGAGCGGGGCTCTCTGACAAGACGGCCGTAAGCTGGGCACAGAAAACAACCCTTCTGCCAAGCCTCAAAAAATGTAAGACCCGCACACGCCCCGCAACACTTCCGATCCGTCCTACATCCGCCTCAGACGCGGCCGGCTGTCTTCAGCCTGATGACTCGCAAGACTTCCACAGACTCGTTTCCTACCCAACCGTCAAGGAATCTCGTGGATTTCCAGCGACTCACACACATGGCGCAGATCCCCCGTCCTCTCGGGCTGGATGCGTTGTTACTCAAGGACAAAGGCAGCGCCAAGGCCTGCTTTGCCTTTGATGCCGCCATGACAAGGTTCGCCCTGGGCGCTGTCATTGAGACAGGGATGCAAGTCGGCAAACAACGACTTGGACAAATACAGGAAAAGATTAACCACAATCGCGAGATGACAGACATCAAGTGGAAGTGCATTGAAATCAATGTTAGCCACCTACTTTTATCAGGCGGATTCAGCATATTTGCACCGAGCATGCTGGCTTCAGCGAAGACACTCATTAGCTCAGGAAAAGCGCTCAAGACCTTGTCAAACCAAGCAGCCAACACGACTAATCGCGCAGCAAAACTAACAGCACGCAAAGCGGACCACTCAAACGAAATCAAAAAAACAGTAACAGTTCAAGCGACTTGGCAAACAGGAAAAATTATCGCCAAGTGCCCCGTCAAAGACGAAACACCGGAATGCAAAACCCAATGAAATACTTCCTGATAACGACCACCATCGCCATACCCTTTGCGGCACTTTATAACCTACTAGACATCTACTTTAACGGATCTTGGATTGCAGCCGTAATTGTCATCTCCATGATGGCTACTGCACGAGCCGTGCCTTTATTTTTACCGAAAATCAAAGGGCATCAAGGATAACTGGCCAGATGATTAATACAGTCCAAATCTGCGCAAGCCATCAAAAACAAACACACAGTCCCTGACTGGCTTTATTGGGTATTAAATGCCCCCTCTACAGGAGATTCCCCCGTATAGCTGACACCACACTGTCGCGCAGCAAACAGGGGACCTGGTAGGAGCGCGCTCTGCCGGAATGCTGGCCCACCGCGACCAAGTGCGAAGCGCTCGCAAGATTGATTAAACGCCACAAATTTACGACTGCTAACGCAGCCGGTCGCGGGCAGAGCGCGCTCCTACAGGGGTGAGTTTTAAATCCAATAAAATCAGTAAGTATCGTTCCTGGGCTGAAGCGGATCGCCGACCGGCCGGTCCTATGTCAAAGGCACCTGCACTGGCCACGATCCGATCGGTATCAGAATTCACATAATCGGGATGAGCCGCTCAAGCGATGGCTTCACACGCCCCCATCAATGCCCCATGTGCGCCCCATGCCCGGCATGTGCGTCATGGCCGTCGCTGTTCAGCGCCCGCACGGGTACTTGCACGTCCAGTGTCTGGCGCGTGCCCTTGGCGTCCTGCACGGTGAGGGTCAGCGGGATCTGGTCGCCCTCCTTCGCCTGGGCCGCCAGGCCGATCAGCATCACGTGGTAGCCGTTGGCGTCGAACGCCACGGGCTTGCCGGCTGGCAGCGCGACGCTGTCGACCTTGTTCATGTTCATGCGGTCGTCTTTCATCGACGTCTGGTGAATCTCGACGATTTTGGCCGCCGTGGAGGCCACGCCAACCAGTTGGCTGTCGGTGCTGGCGGTCAGTTGCATGAAGGCGCCGGTGGAGGGCTGGCCGGGGACGGTGGCGCGCACCCAGGCGTCCTGCACCTGGGTGTCGGCGTAGGCCGGCAGGCTCAGGCCGATCAGCGCCAGGGCGGCAACGGTGGTTTTGAAAGCGGTACGGGTCAGAACATTCATCAGCAGACTTCCATAAGCGTAAGCAAATCTTCGGCGCATTGTTGCGCGGTGAGCTTGTGCGACAGGCTCAGGCGCAGCACGCCCCGCGAGTCGTAGACATAGCTGGTGGCGGTGTGCGAGATCGTGTAGGTGTCGCCCAGCGGCACCTTTTCGTAGAACACGCCGAACTCCTTGGCCACCGCGGCGGTTTCTTCCAGGGTGCCGGACAGCGCCACGAAGTCAGGGTCGAAGGCCTTGACGTATTTTTCGATGATCTGCGGCGTGTCGCGCTCCGGGTCCAGGGTGATGAAGATCACCTGGAAGATCGGCGCGTCGGCGCCCAGCAGTTTCTTGATCTGCGCGGCACGCGCCAGCGCCGTGGGGCACACGGCCGGGCACTGGGTGAAGCCGAAGAACACCAGCGGCATGTAGCCGCGAAAACTCGACAGGCTCTTGTAGTTGCCTTCAGTGTCGCGCAGCTTGAAATTGCGCCCGACGATTTCGTTGCTCATGTCCTTGCCATGCTTGAACGGCAGGACGTTGGAATTGCCGCACCCGGCCAGCAGGCCGCCCATGCTCAGCAGGGACAGGCCGGCGACCACTTGGCGGCGGGATAAATGATGGTTCATGCACTACGGTCCTTTTCCAGGATCGGGACGGGACAGCGCCCGTGTCTCAGGCAGGCTCGCGGCGTGGCGGGCCGTTGGCGACTCTGCCTGGCGCTCAGGGGGCCTGGGCGACTCTGCCTGGTGAGGTGTGTCGGCCGGGCCGCCAGTCAAGGCGCTCGTGCAGGGGCACGCGGCTGAACAGCCGCCGCAGCCACCAGCCCACCGTGGCGAACGAGATCAGCGCCGTGCCCAGCTTGCCGGCAAAGGCGCAGTCGAACAGCGCCAGTTGCATGATCAGCCCGTGGCCACCGGGCAATGGGTGATGCCCGGCGTCGGCCTGGCGTTGCGCGGCCACCGTCGCGGTGGTGGTGTCGCCGCAGATTTCCAGCGCCGGCGCGGGCATGAACGTCGCCAGCATCCGCCCGTGACCCAGGCTGCACAGCACCGCGCTGAACAGCACCAGGCCGGTCAGCGTGCAGGCCACGAGGGCGCGGTGAGTGCGGACGAATTTCATGGCGGCGAATTTACCATTGCCCAGCCTGGGCGAACACCGCCATTGCAGGCGGCCCCGGCCTGACCGTGCGGCAAGCCAAGGCCCGGCGCACTCACAGCCCTGTGCGGCAAAATGGCACACGGGCGCGTTCTTTGCAAAGCGCCAGCTTTTGGCCAGGCAAATGCCGATCCTTTGCTAGGCTGTCTGGAAACAACAGGGAGTCACTGCCATGTCCGAGAACCTGCCGAACGATCCGTTGGTCACGCTGTTGGACCGGCTGGTCGAAAACAATGCGGCGCTGGTCGGCGCCGTCGAGGAAATCGCCTTGTGGATCGACCGCCAGAACGACCCGCAGACACTGGCACAGATCCAGCAGCATCTGGGTGCGATCCGCGCCAATGCCTCGGTGGTGCAAGAGACGCTGGGCGAACTGGCCGACCGGGCGGCGCTCAGGCATGAAGAGGACAACGAGGACTGAGTGTCAACGCCGGCTGGCACCGTCCAGGAAAAACTGGCGCAGCAAGCCAGGCATTGCCGCACGCGCCACCCGGCCGCGACGCTGCGATTCGACCAGGCCGAACATCAGCGAGGCAAACACTTCGGTGAGCATGGCCGCGCTGAGGTCGATGCGAAAGATGCCCTCATGCTGGCCACGCAGAAAGAAGGCGTCCATTGCGTCGGAGTATGACTGCCAACGGCGCTCCTCGGCGTCCTCGAGCAAGCAGTCCGGGTGCCACTCGGCCATCATGAACAGCAGCATTTCGCGGTTCGCCAGGTGCCCGTCGATCAGGTTCTGCAAGGCGTCCAGGACGGGAGCCTGCAGCAGGTCGGCATCCTGGATGATCTGGTTCATCTGCGTGGTGCTGTGGTCATGCAGCATGTCGATCAGGTTGGCGCGGGTGCCGCAAAAGCGATTGAGGGTGGCCTTACTGACGCCGGCAGCTTCGGCGATGTCCTTGAACGTACCGCTCTGGTGATCAACCACGGCAATGGCCAGGGCCTTGAGGAATTTTGCATCGGCGGCGGGTAAATCCATGGGGCGGTTCTTTCACTCGGCTGAACAGCATGGGCGACATTTTGCAGAAAAAGCCTACACATTCAACGAGCCTTACACAATTGCACACAAATGCTTCATATGAGTCAATATTGACTCAGATCAAACAAAACCAGATCATTGCCGGCTTTCAGGCACTGACGGGCCTTGCCCCCGGGGATGTAATGAACAACATGCACAAAAAGCGCGTCGCTTCGGTGATCGCGCTGGTGGCCCTGCTGGGCCTGACCGGCTGTGAAAAACAACCGCCAGCCGGCCCCCAAGGTGCAGCGGCCCCCAGAGAAGTCGAAGCCCTGACCGTCAAGCCCGAGTCGTTTACCGTCATCAGTGAGCTGCCAGGCCGGGTCGAACCGGTGCGGGTGGCGCAAGTCAGGGCGCGGGTGGCCGGGATCGTGCTGAGCCGCAACTTCACCGAAGGCAGCGACGTCAAGGCCGGCCAGGTGTTGTTCCAGATTGATCCGGCGCCGTTCAAGGCCGCCCTGTCCAAGGCCCAGGGCGATCTGGCGCGCACCGAAGCCACCCTGGCCGAAGCCCAGGCCACGCTCAAGCGCTATGAACCGCTGGTCAAGATCGAAGCGGTCAGCCAGCAGGCCTACGACACCGCCAAGGCCACCCAGCTCAATGCCGTGGCCGCGCGCCGTGCGGCACAGGCCGATGTCGAAACCGCCCGGCTGAACCTGGGCTATGCCACGGTCAATGCGCCGATTTCCGGGCGCATCGGCCGCGCCTCGGTGACCGAGGGCGCACTGGTCGGCCAGAACGAGACCACGCTGCTGGCCACCATCCAGCAACTGGACCCGGTGCATGTCGACTTCACCCAACCGGTGGCCGATGCCTTGCGCATGCGCGCTGCCATGCAGGACGGGCGCCTGCCCAAGGGCGGTGAAGATGCCCTGACCCTGAGCGTCGAGGGCACCGACTATAAGCGCCGCGGCACCTTGTTGTTCACCGATGTCGACGTCGAGCGCAGCACCGGCCAGGTGGCCCTGCGTGCTCGCTTCGGCAACCCCGACGGCCTGCTGCTGCCCGGCATGTACGTGCGCGTACAAACCCCGCAAAGCGTCAGTAACGAAGCGATCCTGGTGCCACAGCGCGCCGTGCAGCGCGGCAGCGACGGCAATGCCAAGGTGCTGGTGATCGGCACGGACGGCACCGTTCAGGCCCGCCCGGTGAAGACCGGTGTCATGCAGGCGTCGCGCTGGCAGATCCTTGAAGGCCTGAGTGCCGGCGAACAGGTCATCCACGGCGCCATGACCGGCCTGAACCCCGGCGACAAGGTGGTGGCCAAGGCCGCGCAGCCCCAGAACGCTGCTGCCCCCCAGCCGTCCAGCGCCCAGTAAGGCCGACCTCGAGGAACGTCCATGTCACAGTTTTTCATCAAACGGCCCAACTTTGCCTGGGTCGTTGCCTTGTTCATCCTGCTCGCCGGTCTGATCGCCCTGCCGCAACTGCCGGTGGCGCAATACCCGGTGGTCGCACCGCCGCAGATCACCATCAGCGCCAGCTACCCCGGCGCCTCGGCGCAAGTGCTGGTCGACTCGGTGACCAGCGTCATTGAAGAGGAGCTCAACGGCGCCAAGGCGATGCTGTATTTCGAGTCGACCAGCAACGCCAACGGCATTGCCGAGATCAACGTGAGCTTCCAGCCCGGCACCGACCCGGACCTGGCCCAGGTCGAGGTGCAGAACCGCATCAAGAAGGCCGAGGCGCGCTTGCCCCAGCCCGTACTGACCCAGGGGCTGGGGGTCGAGCAGGCCAGTTCCGGCTTTCTGCTGATCTACGCCCTGAGCTACAAAGGCGAGGCCGAAGGACGCAATACCGTGGCGCTGGCCGATTACGCCGCACGCAACGTCAACAACGAACTGCGCCGGGTCCCTGGCGTCGGCAAGCTGCAGTTCTTTGCCTCTGAAGCCGCCATGCGCGTGTGGATCGACCCGCAGAAGCTGGTCGGCTACGGCCTGTCGCTGGCCGATGTGACCGCCGCCATCCGCGCGCAGAACATCCAGGTACCGGCCGGCAGTTTCGGCAGCACCCCGGGCGCCAGCGGGCAGGAGCTGACCGGCGTGCTGGCGGTCAAGGGCACGCTGGACAACCCCGAAGAGTTTGCCCGCATTGTGCTGCGCGCCAACCAGGACGGCTCCAATGTCACCCTGGGCGACGTCGCGCGCCTGGCGGTCGGCAGCCAGGACTACAACTTCGATGCGCGCCTGAATGGCAAGCTGGCCGTGGCCGGTGCCGTGCAACTGTCGCCGGGCGCCAACGCCATTGCCACCGCCGAGGCGGTCAAGCAACGGCTGCAGGAGCTGTCGGTGAATTTCCCGGACGACGTGGAGTTCTCCGTCCCCTACGACACTTCGCGGTTCGTCGATGTGGCCATCGACAAGGTGATCTACACCCTGATCGAGGCCATGGCGCTGGTGTTCGTGGTGATGTTCCTGTTTTTGCAGAACATCCGCTACACCCTGATCCCCAGCATCGTGGTGCCGGTGTGCCTGGCCGGTACGCTGGCGATCATGTACCTGCTGGGTTTCTCGGTGAACATGATGACCATGTTCGGCATGGTGCTGGCCATCGGTATCCTGGTCGACGACGCCATCGTGGTGGTCGAGAACGTCGAGCGGATCATGGCCGAGGAAGGCCTGTCGCCGCCCGCGGCCACGGTCAAGGCGATGGGCCAGGTGTCCGGGGCGATCCTGGGCATTACCCTGGTGCTGTCGGCAGTGTTTTTGCCACTGGCATTCATGGGCGGCTCGGTGGGTGTTATCTACCAGCAGTTCTCGTTGTCGCTGGCGGTGTCGATCCTGTTCTCGGGTTTCCTGGCCCTGACCTTCACCCCGGCGCTGTGCGCCACGCTGCTCAAGCCGATCCCCGAAGGGCACCATGAAAAGACCGGCTTCTTTGGCGGGTTCAACCGGCTGTTCGGGCGCCTGACGCAACGCTATGAGCGGCTCAATTCAAGCCTGCTCAAGCGCACCGGCCGCTACATGCTGATCTACGTCGGCATTGTCGCGCTGCTGGGGTTCTTCTACCTGCGCCTGCCGGAATCCTTCGTCCCCATCGAGGACCAGGGCTACACCATCGTCGATGTGCAGTTACCTCCGGGCGCCACCCGGGCCCGCACCGACGCCACCACCCGACAGCTGGAGCAATGGCTGGTCAACCGCGAGGCCACTGAAGCGGTGACCATGATCCTGGGCTTCAGCTTCTCGGGCATGGGCGAAAACGCTGCCCTCGCCTTCCCGACTCTCAAGGATTGGTCGGTGCGCGGTGACGGCCAGTCGGCCGGCGATGAAGCAGCGGCCTTCAACCAGGCGTTCGCCAGCATTAGCGACGGCACAGTCATGGCCGTGACCCCGCCGCCGATCGACGGGCTGGGCACCTCGGGTGGTTTCTCGCTGCGCCTGCAAGACCGCGGCGGCCTGGGCCGCGAGGCATTGCTCAAGGCCCGTGATCAGTTGCTGGGCCAGGCCAATGGCAACCCGCTGTTTCTCTACGCGATGATGGAGGGCCTGGCCGAAGCGCCGCAATTGCGCCTGGACATCGACCGCGACAAGGCCCGCACCCTGGGGGTGAGTTTCGAGTCGATCAGCAATGCGCTGTCGACGGCCTTTGGCTCGGCGGTGATCAGCGACTTTGCCAATGCCGGGCGTCAGCAACGGGTGGTGGTGCAGGCCGAGTCCGCCTCGCGCATGACGCCCGAAAGCGTGCTCAAGCTGTTCGTGCCCAACAACGAAGGGACGCCGGTGCCGTTGGGGGCGTTCATCACCACGCGCTGGGAAGAAGGCCCGGTGCAGATCGCCCGCTACAACGGCTATCCGTCGATCCGCATTGCCGGCGACGCCGCGCCGGGTGTCAGCACCGGCGAGACCATGGCCGAACTGGAGCGCATCATTGCGCAGATGCCGGCCGGCATCGGCTATGAGTGGACCGGCCTGTCGTATCAGGAGCGGATTGCCAGTGGCCAGGCGACCACGCTGTTTGCGCTGGCCTTGCTGGTGGTGTTCCTGCTGATGGTGGCGCTGTATGAAAGCTGGGCGATCCCGCTGGTGGTGCTGCTGATCGTGCCGGTCGGTGCGCTGGGCGCGGTGCTGGCAGTCACGGCGGTGGGCATGCCCAACGATGTGTATTTCAAGGTCGGGCTGATCACCATCATCGGACTGGCGGCGAAAAACGCCATCCTGATCGTCGAGTTTGCCAAGGAGCTGTGGGAACAGGGCACGCCACTGCGCGAAGCCGCCCTGGAAGCGGCACGCCTGCGCTTCCGGCCCATCGTGATGACCTCGCTGGCGTTCATTCTCGGCGTGGTGCCCCTGACCCTGGCCACCGGCGCCGGTGCTGCCAGCCAGCGCGCGCTGGGCACCGGGGTGATCGGCGGCATGCTCAGCGCCACCCTGCTGGGGGTGGTGCTGGTGCCGATCTTCTTTGTCTGGGTGCTGACGGTATTGCGGCGCAAGCCGAAGTAACCACCGGTTGCGCGCGTGACCGGCAGTAGGAGCGCGCTTGCCCGCGACCGAGTGCGCAGCGCTCGCAAAATTGATGCAGCGCCACAGATTTACAGCTGTGAACACACTCAAAATCTGCGAAACGCCGCAATTTTACGACTGCTGACGCAGCCGGTCGCGGGCAAGCGCGCTCCTACCAGGGAGTCGTGGCGATGGTGGGGTGTCAGGGGTTTTACAGGCCCTGCGCATTCACCGGCGGCACCCTGCCCTGCCATGGCCGGGCACGTTCCAGTTGGGCGGCCAGGGCCATCAGCAAGGCGTCCTCGCCGAAGCGGCCGATGAAGTGCGCGCCCAGTGGCAGCCCTTCGGGGCTCCAGTGCAGCGGCACGGACATCGCCGGCTGGCCGCTGGCGTTGCACAGCGCGGTGTATGGCGAATAGCTATGGAAATGTTCAATCAATTGCCTCAGCGACCAACTGTCGTCCTGCACACCCAGCTCGCCGATGGCTGGCGGCAGGTGCGCCAGGGTCGGGGTGAGGATGATGTCGTAGTCCTGCATGAACACCGCCATGCGCCGGCCAAAGGCATGCATCCACTCCACCGCCGCCGCGTACTGCGCGCCGCTGACCTGGCCTTTGTCGCGCAGGATGATCCTTGTGCGGGCTTCGACTTCGGACTCGCTGACCGGGGCGCCGCGCATCTGCCCCAGCACATCGAGGTAATTGCGCGTGCTGGCGCCGATGATGGTGAACACCTGATCAAGAAACTCCGGCAACACCACCGGCAAGCGCTCAGGCACCACCCGATGCCCCAGTGCTTCGCACAATTGCGCGGCGTCATGCAGGGCCGCACGGCTTTGTGCCGACACCGGCCATGGGCCGACCTGCTCGACCAGCGCGATGCGCAGCGGCACCGGGTCGTCCAGTGTTGCCAGCCGGTAAGGCTGGGCAGCCAGGGGGGCGGCATAGGGTGCGCCCAGATCGATGCCGGCAGTGGCGTCGAGCAAGGCCGCACTGTCGCGCACGCTCAGGGTGATGGCGTGACCGGTACCCATGCCGGCCCAGCCCTCACCGACCATCGGCCCGGACGGCAGCAAGCCACGGCTGGGCTTGAAGCCGAACACGCCACAACACGAGGCCGGTACGCGTAGCGAACCGCCGCCGTCGTTGCCGTGGGCAAATGGCACCACCCGTGCCGCCACCAGGGCCGCTGCGCCACCGCTGGAGCCGCCGCTGCTATGACCAAGGTTCCAGGGGTTGCGCGTGGCCCCGAAACGGTCTGATTCGGTGGTATACGAGGTGCCGAATTCCGGCGAGGCGCTGGTGCCCATCAGCAGGCAGCCGCTGCGCCGCAACCGGGCGACCAGTTCGCTGTCGAAGTCCGGGCGCGCCAGGCCCAGGGCGTGCGAGCCGTTGCTCATCAAGGCGCCAGACAGCGGCGAGAACAGATCCTTGATCAGCGTCGGCACCCCGGCAAACGCACCGTTCAGGGCCTGCGGTTGCCCGGCCGCCTCGCGGGCCTGGTCGTAGAGGCGCTCGACCACGGCATTGAGCTGCGGCTCGACCCGCTCAAGGCGCACGATGGCCGCCTCCAGCAGTTCAGCGGGGTGTACGTCGCCATTGCGCACACGGGCCGCCAGCGCAGTGGCATCTTCCTGGTCGAACAGGGCCTGGATGTCTTGCATGATCGTCATTCCTGATTATTCAAGGGAGAAACCGCGACAGGCACGGCCTGCCGACGTTGCACCGCCACTACGGCGCACAGCAGCGCCAGGGCGAAACCGGCCATGGCCAGGTAAAGGATCGCCTGTGGCACACCGCCGGCCTGGGCGGCCACGGCGAGCACCACCACCGGGCTGATGAACTGGCCCAGGTACAGGCAGGCGGTAAAGCCGCCCAGCCCACGACCCCGGGTGCGGGTGGTCAGGGCATTCATCACCGACGCCATGACATTGGGCACCAGCAGACCGGCGCCCACACCATGGATGAACACCGCCAGCAGCACCGCGTTGTAGCTGTGCGCCTGCATCAGCAAGGCCAGGCCGAGACTCATCAGCACCAGCAGCGCCGCATTGCAACCGGCGACCCCAAGGTGCCGGCGCAACAGGGGCCAGAGCAGCGCGCCGACCAGGGTCGACAGCAGCCCCAGCCCGGCCGACAAACCGATCAGGGTACTGGACGTCACGCCTTGGGCCACCAGCAGGCCCGGGGTCTGGATCGGCACCACGAAGGCCAGCAGCATGCCGCTGAACACCAGCGCATAGCCCAGCAGCACCCGCCCGAGTGCCATCTGGCCTTCGGCTTCAGCGCCCGGCGGTGGCGCCTGGCGATCCGGCTCCCAGAGCCAGCGCATCATCAACGGCACCAGCAGCAGCGGCAGCAGGTAAAGCGCAAACGGCAGGCGCCAGGAATGCTCGCCCAAGGCTCCGCCGGCGACGAAAAACAGCGCACCCACCACGCTGATGGTCACCACTTGGCGATTGACGTAGCGCAGGCGCTGCTCGCCCTGCCAATAGTCGGCGATCAGCACCGCACAACAGGTCATCACCGCCGCCTCGGCACAGCCGAACAACAGCCGCACGCCGACAATGAGGCGCAAGTCGTCCAGCAGCAGCGGCAGGCATCCCAGCAGCGCATACAGCAGCGTGCCGATGATCAACAGGTTCTTGCGCCCGACACGGTCGGCCAGCCAGCCGGCCAAGGGTGCGAACAGCGCAATCGCCAGTGCCGGTCCGGTCACTGCCAGCGGCACCAGCACCTCGGCATGCGCGGTGGTGGGGCCGAATTCGGCGCCGATCTGCGGCAACACGGGTGCAATCATCACCGCGCCCATGATGGTCAGGCTGCTGCCGAGCATCAGCACCACGCCTTCGCGGCGCCCACGGGCCAGCCGTGGGCCGCCCTCGTTCAAGGTGGTCATCGATTAGTCCTCAGAAACTGTGGGAGATGCGCAGCCCGACCGTGTAGCCCTCGGCACGGTTGCGGGCATCGAATTCCTTGTAGGCGTGCAGCCAGATCGGCGGCAGGCCCGGCTTGAAATAGCTCAGCGCAGGGCCCACGGCCATGACCCGGGCCCGATTGCCGGTGGTCAGGTTCGGTGCGTCGTCGTCGCTGAGCTGGCGGTAGTAATAGCCACCGATGCCGGCCGTCCACGGCCCGAAGTGCTGGCCCACGGCAAATTCGTGGCGATACTCGACGCCGCTTTTATAGTCGGTGGCCTTGTTGCGGGTATTGATGTCGACCTCGACGCTCGACGACACCTCGAATCCGGTGTCGCTGATCCAGGTGGCATTGACGATCGGCGAAAAGGTCCAGTGATTCAGGCCCGGCGACACCAAGCGGTTGCGGTCATAGTCGCCGGTGGGTGCCTGGATCTGGAACTGGGTATTGATGAACAGGTTCGGCGACAGGTTCCATTGCAGGATCAGCGGGAGAACCTGCAGGTCGCCCATCCGAAACGGATCAGCCTCGAAGTCCAGTCGGCCCACTGGCGTATCGACGCCCAGACTGGCATCCATCTTGAAAAACGGTGCGACCCCGCCAAACCCGTAGTTGGCGCCGAACAGCGTGTAGTCGGTCATGCGGATGTAGGCCAGGCCCAGTGACAGCACGCTGAGCGAGAAGTCGTTGCCGGTGTCCTGGCCGTGACGGTCCTTTTGCACCTTGGCCGAATACCAGGCCGTGCGCAGGCCCACCGTGCCATTGGGCGTGACCGGCGGCATCATGCCGGCGCTGAAATCGTAGACCCCCACGGCGGTGGTCGGTGCGCCGTTTTCAGTGGCCTGGGTGCTGGTGGCCAGGCCGCCCAGGCTCAGCAACAAGGTGGAACAGAGCGCCAGCTTATAGTTGTTGTCGTGCTTCATCGGATGCCCCCTTTGCATCGTGTTGGTGGGGTCATCCTGAAACCTGTGGGCGGGGTGCCGTTATCCGTTTTCAGCACAGTTGATGCGGCGCAGGGTTTGCGAGGGCAACTCGCCGAACAGCTGCCGGTATTCGCCGGAAAAGCGGCTCAGGTGCCAGAAGCCCCAGCGCGCCGCCACCGCCTGCACCGAAGCGCCGGCCCGGTCGGCCAGCAGTTCGCGGCGCACCGCATTGAGGCGCACCGCACGCAGATAGGCCACCGGATTGATGCCCAACGCTTCCTGGAAGCAATACTGCAACTTGCGCCGGCTGGCGCCGATGCTGTTGCACAGGTCGAGCATCGAGAAGGGCTGGTCAAGATGGCTGAGCGCGTACGCCTGGGCACGGTCGACCATGCGCTTGCGGGCGGTGGCATTGAGGGTTTCGGGGTCGTGGGCGACCTGCTCGAGCAGCTGCAGCATGATCGCATCGCGCAGGGCATGACGAATGGATTCGTGCTTGAGCGGTGAGTGCGCCGCGTCGAAAGCCATCAGGTCATCGAGCAACTGGCGCAGCTCAATGTGTAACCCGCCCTCCTCCAGGCGGTAACAGGTGGGAAGCGCAGTAATCCGGAATTCACTGTGCTGGCGCTGCAACATGCTCTCAAGCGCCTGGCGATCAACGGCCATGCACAGCAGGTCGATGGGCCCCGGCGTGCGGATCTGTGGCAAGTCCTCGGCATGGGCGACCAGCAGGCTGGGCGTGCGAATGATGTGCCCGGCGCAGTACACCTCGTCGTGCGATGCCAGTGGCAGGCTGAAGGCCACCGCCCCTTTCCAGGCCTGGCCACTCTTGATCATGGCCTGATTGGAGCGGTCGCGGACCAGTTGCATCCAGCCGCAACGCAATTCGGTCAGTTCGCCATCGAAGCGTCCAGGGGTGAGCTGGTCGTAGCGCAACTGCCAGTTAGACAGGTTATGGGCATGCTCATCGATGTCGGATGCCCGCCGGTGAAGAATGTCACTGGAGGTGGAAACAGGTTCAAGGCCTGTGCTGCTGAGGGTGTTCATCGCCTGTCACTCCCGACGTAATCGAAAGGCTCAAGGCAAGTTTCGTTCCCTGCAGCAAGGCACCAGGAGATTTGTGCCGAAAACGGATAGTGGGCCCGACCTGGATTCACGCCAGGCGTATGAGGGTAAGTGCAGAGGGATTTTTCAGTGTTCATAAGAGAAAGCACTTGCACGTCCGATCTTATGGTATACCATCATACGAAATACAACAGACCACCTTCCGGGAGTCCCCATGAGCTTTGAAATTCGCAAGATCGTCACCTACACCGAAGAAACCCTGATCGAAGGCGGCAAGGCCACCGACAAGCCGGTGACCATGGTTGGCCTGGCAGCCGTGATCAAGAACCCATGGGCCGGCCGTGGTTTTGTTGAAGACCTCAAGCCGGAAATCCGTGCCTGGTGTTCCGACCTCGGTGCCTTGATGGTCGAGCGCCTGACCGCCGCCATCGGTGGCGCCGACAAGATCGAAGCCTATGGCAAGGCCGCTGTGGTCGGCGCCGATGGCGAGATCGAGCACGCCTCGGCGGTGATCCACACCCTGCGCTTTGGCAACCATTACCGTGAAGCGGTCAAGGCCAAGAGCTACCTGAGCTTCACCAACAAGCGCGGCGGCCCGGGCACCTCGATCCAGATCCCGATGATGAACAAGGACGACGAAGGCCTGCGTTCGCACTACATCACCCTGGAAATGCAGATCGAAGACGCGCCTCGTGCCGACGAAATCGTCGTGGTCCTGGGGGCTGCCAACGGGGGTCGCCTGCACCCGCGCATCGGCAACCGCTATATCGACCTGGAAGAACTGGCGGCTGAAAAAGCCGGTCAGTGATCCACGCCCGCGCCCATACAAGAACGCCCATAAAAAGACTGTGCAGGAGCAATCCATGATTCAGCTCACCGCTGAACGCACCCCGGCCGGCACCAGTTACCTGGAAACCGGCCATGGCCATCCTGTGGTGTTGATTCACGGGGTGGGACTGAACAAAGAGATGTGGGGCGGCCAGATCGTCGGTCTGGCACCGCACTACCGGGTCATTGCCTATGACATGCTCGGCCATGGCGCCAGCCCGCGTCCGGACCCGGACGCCGGCCTGCCAGGCTACGCGGCTCAGTTGCTGGAACTGCTCGACCACCTGGGCGTGCCCCACGCCACGGTGATCGGCTTTTCCATGGGCGGCCTGGTGGCGCGCGCCTTTGCGCTGCACTATCCGCAGCGCCTGGCGGGGCTGGTGATTCTCAACAGCGTGTTCAACCGCACCGCCGAACAGCGCGCCGGAGTGGTCGCACGCACCAGCCAGGCCGCCGAACACGGCCCGGATGCCAACGCCGGTGCCGCGCTGTCGCGCTGGTTCAGCCGCGAATACCAGGCGGCCAACCCGGCGCAGATCGAAGCGCTGCGCCAACACCTGGCCAGCAACGATCCGCAGGGTTACCTGACCACCTATAAACTGTTTGCCACACAAGACATGTACCGTGCCGAGGACCTGGGCAGCATCGATGCCCCGACCCTGATCGCCACCGGCGAACTGGACCCCGGCTCGACGCCTGACATGGCCCGTCAACTGGCCATGCGCATCAAGGGCGCGGAAGTGGCGATCCTGCCCGAGCAACGGCATATGATGCCGGTCGAGTCGCCGCGCCTGGTCAATCAGGTGTTGCTGGATTTCCTCGACAAGTCCGCCGTCTTACACAATCCGATCAAAGGGGACGTTGCATGAGCCTCACCCGTTTCCAGATGTGCATCGACGGCCAATGGGTCGATGCCCTTTCCGGCAAGACTTTCGACAGCCTCAACCCGGCACTGGCCGAGCCTTGGGCACAACTGCCCGATGCCGACGAAGCCGATGTCGAGCGCGCTGTGCAGTCCGCCCAGAAAGCCTTCGAAAGCCCGGCCTGGCGCGGCCTGACCGCCACCGCACGGGGCAAGCTGCTGCGTCGCCTGGGTGACCTGATTGCTGAAAACAAGGAACACCTGGCCCAGCTCGAAAGCCGTGACAACGGCAAGCTGATCCGCGAGACCCGCGGCCAGGTCGGCTACCTGCCGGAATTCTTTCACTACACCGCAGGCCTGGCCGACAAGATCGAAGGCGGCACCCTGCCGCTGGACAAGCCCGACCTGTTTGCCTATACCGTGCACGAACCGATGGGCGTGGTGGCCGGGATCATTCCCTGGAACAGCCCGCTGTACCTGACCGCGATCAAGCTGGCCCCGGCCTTGGCGGCCGGCAACACCATCGTGCTCAAGCCGTCCGAACACGCCTCGGCGACCATTCTGGAGCTGGCGCGCCTGGCCCTGGAAGCGGGCTTTCCGGCCGGCGTGGTCAACGTGGTCACCGGCTACGGCCCGACCACCGGCGCCGCCCTGACCCGCCACCCGCTGATCCGCAAGATTGCCTTTACCGGCGGCGCGGCCACGGCCCGCCACGTGGTGCGCAGCAGCGCCGAGAACTTCGCCAAGCTGTCGCTGGAGCTGGGCGGCAAGTCGCCGAACATCATTTTTGCCGACGCCGACCTGGACAGCGCCGTCAATGGCGTGGTCGCCGGCATCTATGCCGCGTCCGGCCAGAGCTGCGTGGCCGGTTCCCGCCTGCTGGTGCAGGACGAGATCTTCGATGAGTTCGTCGAGCGCCTGGTCGAGCGGGCCAAACGCATCCGCATCGGCAGCCCGCAGGCCGAAGACACCGAGATGGGCCCGATGGCCACTGCCCAGCAACTGGCGGTGGTCGAAGGCCTGGTGGCCGACGCCCTGGCCGAAGGCGCGCGCCTGCGCCTGGGTGGCAAGCGCCCGCAAATCGCCGAAGCCGGCTGGTTCTACGAGCCGACCCTGTTCGAGTGCGACAGCAACTCGATGAAGATCATGCAGGAAGAAGTCTTCGGCCCGGTGGCGTCGGTCATCCGCTTCAAGGACGAGGCCGAGGCGCTGGCGATCGCCAACGACTCACAGTTCGGCCTGGCAGCCGGAATCTGGACCCGTGACCTTGGCCGTGCACACCGGCTCGCTCGCGACGTGCGTTCCGGTATCATCTGGGTCAACACCTACCGCGCGGTGTCAGCCATGGCACCGATCGGCGGCTTCAAGAACAGTGGCTACGGCCGCGAGAGCGGCATCGATTCGGTGCTGGCCTATACCGAACTGAAAACGGTGTGGATCAACCTCTCGCAAGCCCCGATGCCCGACCCTTTCGTGATGCGTTAACCGAGAGTGCAGCAATGATCGAACCCGGTATCTACAAAGAAGTCATGGGCTCCTTTCCCTCGGGCGTGACCATCGTCACGACCCTGGACCCGGAAGGCAACCTGGTCGGTATTACCGCCAGCGCCTTCAGTGCCCTGTCCATCGATCCGGCGTTGGTGCTGTTCTGCCCCAACTACGCATCGGACACCTACCCGATCCTGCGCGACAGCAAGCGCTTTGCCATTCACCTGCTGTCGGCCGAGCAGACCGCCGAAGCCTACGCCTTTGCCGGCAAGGGCAAGGATAAGGCCAAGGGTATCGAGTTCACCCTGAGCGAGCTGGGCAACCCGCTGCTGGCCAAGGCCACGGCGATCATCGAGTGCGAGTTGTGGCGCGAATACGACGGCGGCGACCATGCCATCATCGTCGGCGCCGTGAAGAACCTGATCCTGCCGGAAACACCCGCCACCCCGATGATCTATCATCGCGGCAAGCTGGGCGCCCTGCCGGCGATGGTGTAAGGACCGGCCGGGACAGGCGCCCCGACATGAGGGCGCTTGTTGGTTCGGGGCAAGTGCGTGATAAACTCGGCAACGGCCCGGGCGCCCCGAGGGTGCCCGGGCCTTTGCATAAGCCCAGTCCACCCCTGGCTGCCTGCGGATATGAGTGTTCGTGCCACGAACCGACCCCTGGCCTGCAGTCAACCCCACTCCGAGCCGAACCGATGAAACGCCTGCCCCTCGACGACACCTTCAAGGTCAACCGCAACCCCGTTACCCTGCGGGAAATCGTGTTGGACAAACTGCGCAGCGCGATCATGAATTTCCAGCTGTTGCCGGGCGACCGCCTGGTCGAGCGCGACCTGTGCGACCGCCTCGGGGTCAGCCGTACCTCGGTACGCGAAGCCTTGCGCCATCTGGAATCGGAAGGTCTGGTGGAATTTGCCGATGCCAAGGGCCCGCGCGTGGCGATCATCACCCTGGCCGATGCCTGTGATATCTACGAGTTGCGCTGTGTGCTCGAGGGCATGATCGTGCAGTTGTTTACCCTGCGCGCCAAGCCCAAGGACATCAAGGCACTGGAAAATGCCCTTGAAGAAAACCGCCAGGCGCTCAAGGAAGGCGAACTGCAACAGGTGATCGACTCGGTACAGGGCTTCTACGACGTATTGCTCGAAGGTTCGGGCAACCATGTGGCGGCCACCCAGCTGCGCCAGTTGCAGGCCCGCATCAGCTACCTGCGCGCCACCTCGGTGTCCCAGGAAAACCGCCGCGGCGCCAGCAACCAGGAAATGGAACGCATGGTCGAGGCGATCAAGAGCGGCGACCCGCAGGCCGCGCACCAGGCCTCGGTCGATCACGTGCGCAACGCTGCACGCGTGGCGCTGGAATACCTGCGATCAAAACAGGATGACGGCACCCAGCCGCGCGACATCGTGGCCCCCGTCGCACTCAAAGACCCACGCATAGGTCACTGACATGCCGCTGCCGTGTTACTGCCCGCAATGCGGCAGCCAGGATCTCGCCCACCGCACCCCGGACGGCGACACCCATGAACGCCTGATGTGCGGCGCCTGCGCGTACATCCACTACATCAACCCGAAGATCATTGCCGGCTGCATCATCGAGCAGGACGGCAAGTACCTGCTGTGCCAGCGCGCCATCCCGCCGCGCCCCGGCACCTGGACCTTGCCGGCCGGCTTCATGGAAGGCGGCGAGACCACCGAACAGGCGGCCCTGCGTGAGGTCTGGGAAGAAACCGGCGTGCGCGCCGAGATCGTCTCGCCCTATTCGATCTTCAGCGTGCCTAAAATCAGCGAGGTGTACATCATCTTTCGCGCCCAGGCCTTGGAGATCACCGGGCAATATGGTCCCGAAACGATGGATTACCGCTTCTTCGCCCCTGAAGACATTCCATGGGACAGCATCTACTACCCTGCCATCCGGCAGATTCTGGAACGCTACATCTGCGAACGCCAGGCCGGGGTGTACGGTATCTACATCGGCAACGACGACAGCGGCAAGGTGCATTTCATTCGCTGACCGGTGCAAGACAACACGCGGCATCGACCAAGGACCCGGACATGAGCAACGCCACCGCCCCTCGCCCCGCCACCCGGCCGTTCTTCTGGCGCGATGCCGAGCTGCCATTCATCGAGGCCCGTTCGGTCGAGGATGGCCGGCAGGTGTGCTATTCGCGCCACTCGCATACGGTGTTTTCGATTGGCGCGATCACCTCCGGCTGCAGCACCTACCTGCTGGAAAAGTCCACGCTGCGCATTGGCGAAGGCACCGTGGTGCTGATGAACCCCGGCCAGGTGCATGCCTGCAACCCCATCGACGACCAGCCCTGGTCGTACATCATGCTGTACGTCGACCCCACGTGGCTGGCCACCCTGCAGCACGAGCACGAAGGATCAGCGTCTTTCCAGCCGCTGGCACCCTCGCACAGCCATGACCGGGCCCTGTTCGATGGCCTGCTCGAACTCTATGCCATCTTGATCGACGCCGACGCCAGTGTGTTGCACAAGCACTGTACGGCGGTGGCGTTCTTTGCCCTGATGCAGCGTTTGCTTGGCAGCGCGACAGCGCTGAACGACAAGCCTGCACCGCGCATCGAGCAGGCAGCCGACTACATCGATACCCACTTCAGCCAGGCGATTCGCCTGGACGACATCTGCCAGGCGGTACACCTGTCGCCGTCGTACCTGATCCGGGCCTTCGAGCAGCGCTACCACATGACGCCACACGCCTATCTGCTCAACCGGCGGATCCAGCAGGCGCATCGGCAGCTCAGGGAAGGCCGGCTGATCGCCGACGTTGCCTGCGACACCGGGTTTGCCGACCAGGCGCATCTGCAGCGCGAGTTCAAGAAGCACCTGGCCGCTACCCCGGGTCAGTACCGCCTCTGAGCCACCAACCAGTACAACGCGATCTCGGGCCTGGCACCGGGCTGATCTGCACCCTGATACAGTGCCTGGCACACTGTGGGAGGCAGCAACTGTCTGGCAATGACGGGTTTACAAGCGCTGCCTGTCTGTCGGCTGTACCGGCCTCATCGCCGGCAAGCCGCCTCCCACAGGGTTGATGCAGCCCTGGATTTCAGGCCTGGCATCGGACTGTGGGAGGCAGCTCTGCTGGCGATGGCGATGGGACAGGCGCAGCAGGTGTGTTGGTCTTGCTGGCCTCATCGCCGGCAAGCCGCCTCCCACCGGATTGATGTTGCCCTGGATTTCGGGCCTGACACCAGATTGTGGGAGGCTCCTCCCCCAAGAGCATTTTGACCTTGACCGGGTGTACCGCCTCTACCCCACCAGCAAGTACAACGCACACGCCACCAGCAGCAACGCCATGACCCGGTTGAACAGCCGCACCCGGGTGGCGCTTTGCAGGTACTGGCTCAGGCGGGCGCCGGCCACGGCCCAGCAGGCCAGTGACAGGTAGCAGACCACCAGGTAGATGGCCGCGAATTGCCAGATCAACCGCGGCTGACCGTCGGCGACGAACACCCCCATGCCGGCAATCGACGCCAGCCAGGCCTTGGGGTTGAGCCACTGCATCAGCGCGCCCTGCATGAAGGTCGGGCGGGCCTGGGCCTGTTCGATGCTCAGGCGACCCTCATCGCCGGCCAGCCTGAACGCCATATACAACAGGAACACGACCCCGGCCCATTGAATCAGGCGGGTCAGGAACGGCCATTGCTGCAGGGTCTCGTTCAGACCGAAGCCGATCAGCACCAGTAACAGGGTGAAACCCAGGGTGGCGCCCAGCACGTGGCGCAGGCTGGCGCGCAGGCCAAAGCGCACCCCGGCGCTCAGCGCCACGATATTCACCGGCCCCGGCGTGATTGACGACGCCAGTGCAAACGTCGCCATGGAAATCAAAACGCTCATGCTCCTACCCTCTTGGCTATCGAAATGACAGCGCCAAGGTAGTGCTCGCGCTCCACGGCTGTATTGAAGGAAATTACCCTGATCGGTGCCTTGACAGGTCGTGGACCGATGCAGAAAAACCGCCGGGCTCTTGCTTTTTTACTGTTTCACTCTACAAATGCGAGCTGTGAGGCAGACCATCGCCATCGTTGTCACTTATCGAGTTCATTGCATGTACAAAGCCATTGTTTTTGCCGTCGCCTGCAGCCTGTCCGGAGCGGCACTGGCCGCTTGCCCGGCCACGACCCCGGTCGACACGGCCCGCTGGATCTTCACCCAGCACGCCGATTTCTACGTCAAGGGCAAGGGTGGCCCGCAGTACCTGTCGGCAACGCTGCTGGAATGGCTGAAAAAGGATTGGGCCTGCCAGGCCTCGGGCGATCAATGCGCGATTAGCGCCAACCCCTGGACAGATGCGCAGGACGGCAGTGTGCTGGAGCCCATCACCTGGAAGACGGTCTCCACCCCCGACCAGCAGGTGGTGGTCGAAATGAATTACGTGCTCGGCTACCCGAACGCGCCCTCCCAACCGGGCGTAGAGCAGACCACCCGGTTGTTACTGGCCAAAAGCCCGACCACCCAGTGCTGGATGCTGGACAACGTGCAGGGCCCGGGTGACCGCCCGTTGCTCGAGATCCTGCAGGAGTTCCCGTACGACGGCGACTGACCCAGGCTGGCGCTTTATGCCTGGCTCCATTCCACATTGGTAATGCCGAAGTGCTCGGCGTAGGGCTTTGACACCCGTGGCACGCGCTCCAGACGGTACTTGGGAATGCGTGCCAAGCCTGCATCCACACTTGCATAGTGCCAGGCCTCGGCATTGTCCATGTTGGTGGCACGGATGTAGAAACTCTTGAAAGCACCGTTCAACAGGTAATCGATTCGATAGTGTTTTTCCTGAGCCATTTACAGCATTGCCTCCCTTATTGATGATCCGGTGCCCTTTCTGCAAAACAACCTGCCGGGTGAACGAAAAAGTCATTGGCGGCTGCCGTTGATCCACTCCGGACCCAGGCAACGGTCAATCTTTCACTCGCTCGGCAACGCCTTGATATTGAAAGGACACTGAGCAATAACGGACATATGGCAGATGTGAAAAATTCCTTATTTTTTCCAGACAGACGCCCGGCGGCACGTCTGGCCCGGCAGTCTGCTAGCGAATGGCCAGCCTTTTGGCCAGGCGACTGAGGTTGGCGCGGTCGACGCCCAGCTCGCGTGCCACCTCGGCCCACTTGCCCTGGTGACGTTCCAGCGCCTGCTCGATCAGGCGTCGCTGGAACGCGTCCACCGAGGCCTTGAGCCCCTCGCCTGCGGTCGGCAAAGGGTCGTGCTCGACGTCAGGTGCCTGTGCCTCGGGCACGATGACAGGCTCGCTGTCCAGGCCCAGCATGGCGGCTTCGACCGTCACCATCATGGGCCGCTCGGCCGGCGTCACCAATGCCTTGAGCACCGCCCGGCTGATCAGATGCTCCAGTTCGCGCACATTGCCCGGCCAACGGTAGGCCACCAGCCGCTGCTGCGCCTCGCCGGTCAGGCGCACACTGCGCAGCCCCATGCGCACGCGGTTCTCTTCCAGGAAAAAGCCGGCCAGCAACAGCACATCACGACCGCGCTCGCGCAGCGGCGGCACCTGCAGCGGGTAGACACTCAGGCGGTGATACAGGTCCGCGCGAAAGCGGCCCTGTCGCACTTCCTCGGCCAGGTCGCGGTTGGTGGCGGCGATGATGCGTACATCGACGTGATGCTCCTGATCCGAGCCCACGCGCTGCAACTGGCCGCTTTGCAACACGCGCAACAGCTTGGACTGCACCGGCAGCGGCAGCTCCCCGACCTCATCGAGAAACAGCGTGCCGCCGTCGGCCAGTTCGAACTTGCCGCTGCGCCCGGCCACGGCACCGGAAAAGGCACCGCGCACATGACCGAACAGCTCGCTCTCGACCAGTGTCTCGGGCAAGGCTGCACAGTTGATGCTGATCAAGGCCTTGTTTGCACGCGGCGAATGCAGGTGGATCGACTCGGCGACCAGCTCCTTGCCCACCCCGGTCTCGCCG
This sequence comes from Pseudomonas sp. Leaf127, assembly GCF_001423155.1. Classification (NCBI taxonomy): domain Bacteria; kingdom Pseudomonadati; phylum Pseudomonadota; class Gammaproteobacteria; order Pseudomonadales; family Pseudomonadaceae; genus Pseudomonas; species Pseudomonas sp. Leaf127. The sequence continues at coordinate 700,335 of NZ_LMOA01000021.1, forward strand.
GTGATCAGTACGGTCAGCGGGCTGTTGCCCACCAGGGCGATTTCCTGCTGCAAACGCTTGTGCGTCGGGCTCTGGCCGATCAGTTCGCGCGGTGCATGGCCGCCAGCGACGCGTTTGTAGACTTCGACCAATTGACGCTGCTCCTCGAACCCGCGCAGCAATTGCTGGATGCGCTCACTGGCCATGACCGTGGCGGCGGCCAGGCTGGCGAACGCTTGCAGGGTGTCCAGGTCGACGCTGCCGAAGGTGGCGGCATCCAGCGCATCGAGGGTGATCAGGCCCCAGGGCTGGCCCTGAATGATCAACGGGCAGCCCAGGCAATCATGGACTTCAAGGGGACCGTGGCCGTCGAGCAGACCGTCATAGGGATCGGGCAGCTCGCAATCGGCGGCGAACCGCACCGGCTTGTGGCCGTACAGCAGAATCTTCAGGCGCGGGTGCTCGCTGACCCGAAAGCGCCGCCCGAGGGTGTCGGCGCTCAGGCCATCGACCGCCAGCGGCACCAGCACATCCTCTTCAAGCTTGAGCAACGCCACCGCATCGCACGGCAGCAATTGGCGCAAGGAATGCAGCAGCCGCCGATAGCGCTCCTCGTCAGGCAATTCGCGCGACAGGTCGGCCACCAGCGGTAACAACGAACGCAGCAGAGGGTGAGGCATCAGGGCACCGGGCAGGCAGGAAACATGAGGTCATTATGACCTCAACCTGCCTGTCCTGACACACCCCGGCCTTGTGGGAGGACCGTAGGAGCGCGCTTGCCCGCGACCGAGTGCGTAGCGCTCGCAAAATGTGTCAAACGCTGCAATTTTTTGATTGCAAACACATTCAATATCTCGGAAACACCACAATTTTACGAGCGCTGCGCACTCGGTCGCGGGCAGAGCGCGCTCCTACGGGGGGCCAGGCCGTGGGGTGGTTACGGGGCCGGGTTGGGTTGGGCGGTGTGGATGGCCTCAATGCCGGCAATCACTTCATCGGACAACGTAAGGTCAATGCTCGCCAGGTTGCTGGCCAGTTGTTCGAGGTTGGTCGCGCCGATGATGTTGCTGGTCACGAATGGACGACTGGTGACGTAAGCCAGGGCCATCTGACCAGGGTCCAGGCCATGCTCGCGGGCCAAAGCCACGTAGCGGGCGGTGGCGCTCTGGGCCTCGGGGTTGTTGTAGCGCTGGAAGCGCTCATAGAGCGTCAGGCGGCCATCGGCCGGACGAGCGCCGTCGAGGTATTTGCCGGTCAGCACGCCGAACGCCAAGGGCGAATAGGCCAGCAGGCCGATCTGCTCGCGAATGGCGATTTCCGCCAGGCCCACTTCAAAGGTGCGGTTGAGCAGGCTGTAGGGGTTCTGGATCGACACGGCGCGCGGCAGGTTCAGGGTCTCGGCCAGGTGCAGAAAGCGCTGGGTGCCCCACGGGGTTTCGTTGGACAGGCCGATCTGGCGCACCTTGCCTTCCTTGACCAGGTCGCCCAGTACCGACAGGGTTTCCTCAATGGCCACCGCGTCGTCATTGGCATCATGCTGGTAACCCAGCACACCGAAGAAGTTGGTCTTGCGGTCCGGCCAGTGCAACTGGTACAGGTCGAGGTAATCGGTGTTCAGGCGCTTGAGACTGCCTTCGAGGGCGGCGGTGATGTTGCGTCGGTCAAGGCGCGGGTTGCCGTCACGGATGTGTTCCATGCGGCCGGGACCTGCGACCTTGCTGGCCAGTACCCAGTCATTGCGGTCGCCGTGGGCCTTGAAGTACTCACCGATGATGCTTTCGGTACGGGTGTAGGTTTCGCCACGCGGCGGCACCGGGTACATCTCGGCGGTGTCGATGAAATTGATGCCGGCCTGCTTGGCCAGGCGAATCTGCTCGAAAGCCTGTTCCTGAGTGTTCTGCTCGCCCCAGGTCATGGTGCCCAGGCAGATGGCGCTGACAGAAATGTCCGTCTTGCCGAGTGAACGAAATTGCATCGATGACTCCCTTTTATCGAAGAAATGCGACGGCCAGCGCCGCCGCTGTTCAGGCCCTTCAGGTGCGCCGCATACAGCGCAGGTAACGCTCATTGACCCGCTGGGCGAACCAGGCGGTGGTCAGTTTACGGGTGATCTTCGGGCTTTGCAGGGTGATGCCCGGCAGTATCGCGCGCGGCAGCTGTTTGCCGGCTGTCTGCTCGGCCAGTTCGAACACCCGCGCATACACCCGGGTCTCTGCAAACTCGGGGCCGTCGCCCTTCTTGAGCTGGTTGTAGAGGGCCGCATTGCTCAGCCCCAGGCGCGGCGCCAGGCTGCGCACGGCCCGCTCGGTCGCGCCAGGGTCCAGCGAGTCACGCAGGATCAGGTCGCCGTCCAGTGCCAGCTCGATGCCGGTCAGGCGACTCACCGCGTTCTGGAACGCCGCGTTGCGACTGGCGTACCAGCCAGCGTTGAAATCGGCAAAGCGGTACAGCGGCTCGGGGTAATCGACCGGGTAACCGAGCAAGTGGGCGATACCGAAATACAGGCCGCCACGGCGGCTGAACACTTCGCGGCGAATCGAGCCGTCCACCGCATAGGGGTAATTGTTCGCGTGCTCTTCGGCAAAGGCGATGCTGACCTGCATCGGCCCGCCGGTGTGCACCGGGTTGAAGCGCCCGAACAGGGTCTGGCCGAGCGGCACCATGCTGGTGAAATCGTCGAAGATGGCGCTCAGTTGCTTTTCGGTACGCGCCGCCGCCAGCCGCGCCGCATAGGTCTTGCCGTCCGGCGAGCGTAGGCCCAGGGCGGCGTCGATCAGCGCCGCCGGGATGTGCAGGCGGGCAGCACGACGGTCGATTTCCTGCCGGGCGATACGCGCCAGCCCCGGCACCGGCGGGTCGGCCTGGTAGGTCGACTCCTGCTCGGTCACCGCCAGGGCGGCGCAGAGGTTCGAGTCGTTCAGGGCAATGTCCTGGGTGGTGAACGCGGTCTGGAAATCCGCCGCCCAGCCCTGGCGGTCGCTCACGTTGGCCGGCAGCCGCTCAAGAATGCGCACCCGCGCCTGCTCCGGGCTGAGCGGCGGCGGTCCCGAGGGCGCCGTGACACAGCCGCTCAGCAGCAGCGCTGTCGCGGCCAGCAGGCTCAATAGCAGGTTTGGACTCACCTCGATCTCCTGAAAACATGAAACGGATCGAGGGGCTGGCCGTCAGAACACCGACCACTCGATTCGCGCGCTCAAACGTTCCAGCGCTGCCATTCCGACCAGTGAGTTCCCGGCCGCGTTCAACTCCGGCGACCATACACACACCGAGAAACGCCCCGGCACCACCGCGACGATGCCGCCCCCTACCCCGCTCTTGCCTGGCAGGCCGACGCGGTAGGCAAAGTTGCCGGCCTCATCGTACAGCCCGCTGGTGGCCATGATCGAGTTCAATTGCGTGGTCTGGCGCGCCGTGAGGATCTGCTCGCCGCTGTGGGTGCAGAAGCCTTCGTTGGCCAGAAAGCCGAAGGCCCGCGCCAGGTCGATGCAGTTCATGCTCAGTGCGCAATGGTGAAAATAACTGCGCAGCACGTTCTCGACTTCACCGTGAAAATTGCCGAACGACTTCATCAGCCAGGCCGCCGCCGCATTGCGTGAGCGATGCTGGTACTCGGATTCGGCCACTTTGGCATCGGAAATCACCTTGGGGTTGCCACACAGACGCCGCACGAAATCGCGCATCGACAAGGATGGCGCGGCAAAGCGCGACTGGTTGATGTCGCAGATGATCAGGGCGCCGGCATTGATGAACGGGTTGCGCGGCTTGCCACGCTCGAACTCCAGCTGCACCAGCGAATTGAACGGCTGGCCGGACGGCTCGTGGCCGACGCGTTCCCAGATTTCTTCGCCGGAATGCTGGATGGCCTGGACCAGGCTGAAGACCTTGGAAATGCTCTGGATCGAAAACGGCGTTTGCGCGTCCCCGGCCTGGAAGACCTCGCCACTGTTGCTGTACACCGCGATGCCCAGTTGATCGGGACGCACCTCGCCCAGCGCCGGGATGTAATTGGCGACTTTGCCCTGGCCGAGCAACGGCCTGACTTCATCGAGGATTTCGTTCAGCAAGTCTTGCATGTGGGCACCCCGTGTTTTTGGGTGCGCACACTACACCAAGCGCCGGGAAATTACCTGACGATTAATCCTTGTAACCGGTGCCCAGGCGATCCAGCTCGCGAATCAGCGCGTTCCAGTGGCGGGCCACACCGGGACCGTTGCCATCCTTGAAGACCCGGGCCTGCTCCTCGACCTTGGCGACCACGTCAGGGGGCGGCAGGATCAACTCATCGTTGCCGGCCGATTGCGCGGCAATCTGGATATTGCAGGCGTATTCCAGGCCATGCAGTTGCTGGAAGGCATGGGCCACGCTCACCCCGCCGGTCAGCAGGCCATGATTGCGCAGGATCATCACGCTTTTACTGCCCAGGTCGGCCACCAGGCGCTCGCGCTCGTCCAGCTCCAGCGCCACGCCCTCGTAGTCGTGATAGGCGATGCGCCCGGAGAAACCCAGCGCGTGCTGCGAGATCGGCAACAGGCCGCGCTTTTGCGCCGACACGGCAATGCCGTCACGGGTATGAGTGTGCAGGACCGCCACCAGGTCCGGACGCGCACCGTGGATGGCGCTGTGGATCACGTAGCCTGCGTAGTTGATGCCAAGGCCGGTCGGGTCGTCGACGATCGTGCCGTCCAGGTCGACCTTGACCAGGTTCGAGGCGGTGATTTCGTCGAACAACAGGCCGAAGGCGTTGATCAGAAAGTGCTCTTCGGGGCCTGGCACCCGCGCCGAAAAGTGCGTGTAGATATGATCGGTCCAGCGCTTGTGGGCCGCCAGGCGGTAAGCGGCGGCCAGTTGCACCCGCACCTCCCACTCGGCAGCCGAGACGCGGTCACGCACCGAGGCCGAGGCCGAGGCCGAGGCTGAGGGTTGGGGGGCATCCTGCTGGATGGGCAAGGCACTGACGTTGCTCATGGGGTGGCTCCTGAAGGGCATGTAAAGCATGTGGCGCCAGACTATGCGCAGAAGCGGATCTTTAAAAAGCACATTTTCTTCTAAGCTAATTATTAAAAAATAGAATATTAAAAAGACGCTTTATGCTCTTGTTCGCGCTTGCCCCCATTACCGACCCCTTTGCCAGGCGGAGGTCTTGTTCTTTTGACCTGCCTGGAGCCTGAACATGACCGTGCCATCAAGTCGCCCACTGACCCTTGCGTTGCACGTCAAACGGACACACGACACGCCAACCAGCACTGGCGCATGGACGCCATTTTCGCCCTGGCACGGGCAACACATGGCGGTCGCAACGAACCGAAGATGCACGGGTGTTGCGCTGCTGCACCGCGCCAAGGCGGCGCGCCAAGGCGGAGCACTGTCGCGCAGCAAACACTGGACCGGTGTAGGAGCGCGCTTGCCCGCGACCGGCTGCGTTAGCAGTCGTAAAATTGTGGCGTTTCGCAGATTTTTAACGTGTTCACGGCTGTAAATCTGTGGCGTTTCGCAGATTTTTAACGTGTTCACGGCTGTAAATCTGTGGCGTTTCGCAAATTTTACGACTGCTGCGCAGCCGGTCGCGGTGGTCCGGCATTCCGGCAGAGCGCGCTCCTACCGGCGGTGTTTCAATACCCTCTGGCGAAATCCACCACATCGCCCAACGGTTCGTTTTTGTGATAACGCAGCAGATTGGCCACGAAGTGTTCGACGATGTTGTGCCAGATCACGCCGCTGGCCGGGGACACGTGGGGTGACAGGCGTACCTTGGGGTGGGTGTAGAACGGGTGGTCCGCCGGGGTCGGCTCGATGGCGGTGACGTCCAGGGTGGCGCGGCTCAGGCGGCCTTCGTCCAGGGCCTGGACCAGGGCGGCTTCGTCGATCAGGCTGCCGCGGGCAATGTTGACCAGGTGCAGGCCAGGTTTGGCGTGGTCGAGCAATGCCTTGTCGACCAGGTGACGGGTCGATGCGGTGGCCGGCGCGGCCAGCACCACGTGGTCGGACTCGGCAAACAGGTGTGGCAGGCCGTCGGCGCGTGCTACACCGGGCACGCCAAAGGGCTTGCCGGAATGGTTGACGGCGATGACCTTGACCCCCAGCGCCTGGGCGCGAATGGCCAGGTCGCGGCCGATGGCGCCAAAGCCGACGATGCCCAGCGTACTGCCGCTCAATTGCTGCAACGGGAAGCGCTGCCATTGCTCGACGCTGTCGATCCACACCTCGGGGAACTGCTTGACCTGTGCCAGGATCGCCGCCAGGGCAAATTCGGCCACCGCCACAGAAGCGGTGCCACGCGCCGACGACACCGGCAGGCTGTCGAACAGCCAGGCCGGGTAACCGTCGATGCCCGACGAGGTCAGTTGCACCCACTTGAGGTTGAACGGCCAGCCGGCCGGCTGCTCGGGCAGCTCCTGGGTACGGAAGTTGCCGAAGAATGGCCGGGTCAGCAGAATGCTCGCTTCAGGCGGCACCTCGGGCGTGCCCTGGCCAATCGGCACGATGGTGTATTCAGGCAGGCGCTGGCGCAGCAAGGCGTTGATTTCTTCATCGTGCTGGCTGGCAATCACGGTAAGGGGCATGCATCACTTCCTGTTCAGTCAAGTCATGTCGGCATCCTAGCAACCCGCATTAAATGCCGAAAATGAATTAAAAATATAAGCTAATATGCATTTTAATAATTAAAAGCAGGCTCCTTCATAACTGCCTGAGCCTGCAGATAAAGGCGTCCCGGCACATCAGCCAGCAATTGCGCCGTGTAAGGCGATGACGGCGCTTCAAACACTTGGGCACAGGCGCCCTGCTCCACCACCCGGCCTTCGCGCATGACCACCACCTGGTCGGAGATCTGCCGCACCACGGCCAGGTCATGGGAGATAAACAGGTAGGTCAGGCCTAGGCGCTGCTGCAACTGGCTGAGCAGCTCCAGGATCTGCGCCTGCACCGAGACGTCCAGCGCCGACAACGCTTCGTCCAGCACCAGCAGTTCCGGTTCCAGGGCCAGTGCCCGGGCAATCGCCACGCGCTGGCGCTGGCCACCGGACAACTCAGTGGGCCGGCGTTGCAGCAAGTGCGCCGGCAGTTCCACCTGCGCCAGCAACTGCGCGGCGCGTTCGGCCCGCCAGGCGCGGTCGCCAACGGCAAAGGCGTGTAAGGGTTCGCTGATGATCTGCGCCAGGGTCCAGCGCGGGTCCAGCGAGGCATAGGGGTTCTGGTAGACGATCTGGATGCGCCGGCGCAGCGGCTGCCACTGGCGCGCCGACAGGCCCACAAGGTCCTGACCGTCAAACAGCACCTGGCCACGATCGGCCTGCTCAAGCCCCAGGATCAACCGGGCGGTGGTCGACTTGCCCGAACCGGACTCGCCCACCAGGCTGGTGGTGCCGTGCCGCACCACGTCGAACGACACCGCCTGCACCGCCGGCTGGCCAGGGTTGCGCCAACTGGAGAAGTCCTTGTGCAAGTGCTTGACCTGCAACAGCGGCACTGCACTGGCTGCACGCGCATGCAGCGCCGGGCGCACACGCTGCCGGGCTGCCGCCAGGCTGGGCGCGGCACTGAGCAACTGCCGGGTATAGGCATGCGCCGGCTGTTCGAAAATCGCCCGCGCCGAGCCGGTTTCGACAATCCGCCCGTGCTGCATGACGATCAGGCGGTCGGCCCGGTCCAGCGCCACGCCCAGGTCATGGGTGATCAACAGCACCGCCGTGCCGCGCTCGCGGGCCAGTTGCTGCAACCGATCAAGCACCTGGCGCTGCACGCCGACGTCCAGCGCGCTGGTGGGCTCGTCGGCGATGATCAGCGGCGGGTCGTTGGCCAGGGCGATGGCGATCAAAATGCGCTGGCGCATGCCACCGGACAACTGATGCGGATAGCTGCGTGCCACCCGCTCGATGTCACGCAGGCCCACTTGCTGCAACAAGGTCCGCGCACGCTCGCGGGCTTCACGGCGCGCCACACCGTGCACGGTCATGGCCTCTTCCACCTGGCGGTCGATGCGCTTGACCGGGTCCAGCGACAGGCCCGGGTCCTGGGGCACAAAGCCCACCTGCCGGCCGCGCACAGCGCGCCAGTCCCGCTCATTCAGTCCGACCCGCTCAAGACCGGCCAGGTGCAGGCTGCCGGCCTCGATCACGGCATTGCCGGCCAACAGCCCGACCAGCGCGGCGGCGGTGGTGGACTTGCCCGAGCCGGACTCGCCGACCACGGCCACGATCTCGCCGGGGTACACCGCAAAGCTGACCTGATCGACGCCCTCGACCCGACCGCGCTCGGTCTGATAACCGATGCGCAGGTCCTGCACCTGCAAGACAGGCATTGGTGCACTCATCGCCGTACTCCTTGCAGGTCCTGAAGGGCACGGGCGAGCTGGTTGGCCGCCAGCACCACGGCGGCCAGTACCAGGCCCGGCAAGCTGGTGTACCACCAGGCGGCGACCATGTAGTTGCGGCCTTCGGAAATCAGCAGCCCCCATTCCGGCTGCGGCGGTGGTGCGCCAAAACCGAGAAAGCTCAGCGCCGACACCGACAGCACCGCCGCGCCGAACTCCAGTGCCGCCAGGGCCAGCACCGGGCCGGCGGCGTGGGCCAGGATATGTCCGTAGATGATGCGCCACGGCCCGACTCCAGAGACGCGTGCGGCTTCGACAAACAGGCAGGTGCGCCAACGCAGCACCTCGCCGCGCACCAGACGGGCAAAGGTCGCCACCGATGACAGTCCCACCGCCAGGGCGATGTTCAGGGTGCCAAAACCGAGCACCGTAATGATTGCCATGGCCAGCAGCAGCGAAGGAATCGCCATCAGCACTTCCACCACACGCATCAGCACCGCGTCCAGCCAGCCACCGAAATACCCGGCGACCACCCCCAGGACAATGCCGAGCAATAAGGCAATCAGCACCGCCAGCGCCGTGGCCTGCAACGACAACGCCGCGCCATGCACGGCCCGGCTGTACAGATCGCGGCCCAGGTGGTCGGTGCCGAACCAGTGCCCGGCGCCAGGTGGCTGCAACGCCTGGGCCGGCTGGCCGAGCAAGGGGTCGTAATGGCTGAACAGCCCGGGCCACAACGCCCAGGCCAGGGCCAGGAGCAGCACGGCAAGCCCCAGCGGCAGCAGCGGACGCTTGCGCAGCAGGCGCCAGGCGGTGTGCCACCGCACGGCACCGGGTGAACGCGGGTAAGGCATGGCTACAGACAGGTTCATCGCTGACCTCCACGGATGGATTGACGCAGGCGCGGATCGAGTAAGGGGTACAAGAGGTCCACCAGCAGGTTGACCGCAATGAAGATAAACGCAGCCAGCAGCACCACGCCCTGGACCATCGGAATGTCCTGGCTGCCGACCGCCGCTTGCGCCAGGCGCCCGACGCCCTCGCGGGAAAATACGGTTTCGGTGACCACCGCGCCGGCCAGCAAGTTGCCGACCACAACGCCGGCCAGGCTCAAGACGGGCACGGCAGCGTTGTGCAGCAGGTGCACGAACAACAGGCGCCGGTCGCTGACGCCCTTGGCGCGCAAGGCTTCGGCAAACGGTTGCTGGCGCACGCCGGCCAGCGAACGCACCAGCACTTGGGCGATCACGGCAGCCGCAGGAATGGCCAGGGTCAGCGCTGGCAGTATCAATGAGGCAAAGCCCCGGTTACCCATGGCCGGGAACCAGTGCAGGTTGAACGAGAAGCCCTGCAACAGCAGCAGGCCGACCCAGAACGTCGGCAGCGACACCGACAGGGCCGGCACTCCCAGCAAGGCGTCGCGCAGCCAGGGCCAGCGCGTCAGGTTGGCCGCCAGCGCCAGGCCGATACCCCCGAGCAAGGCCAGGCCCAAGGCCAGGAAGGTCAGTTGCGCGGTGGCCGGCAAGGCCTGCGCCAGGGCGGCCACCACCGACTCGCCGCTCTGGATCGAGCGGCCCAGGTCCAGCTGCAGCGCTTTCCACAAGGCGATGCCGTACTGCATGGCCAACGGCTCATCCAGGTGATATTCGGCGCGCAGGGCCTGGATCTGCGCCTGGTCTGCCGCCGAGGGTTCGCCGTTCTGATTGAGCATGATGCTGACCGGATCACTGGGCAGCGCGTACAGGATCACGAACGACAGGCTGAAGGCAGCCCACAGCACCAGGGCGCTTTGCCAGAGCCGGTGCACAGCGGCCAGTGTCGCCTGCCGCCAGCGCCGCCCTGGGTGAGGGATAGAAAGGTCTGTCATCAGAAAAGTCTCACAGGTTGGCCAACAGCGGCCAGTAGGAGCGCGCTTGCCCGCGACCGGCTGCGCAGCAGTCGTAAATTTTCAGCGTTTCGCAGATTTTGGATGTGTTCACAGCTATAAATCTGTGGCGTTTCGCAGATTTTGCGAGCGCTACGCACTCGGTCGCGGGCAAGCGCGCTCCTACGGGCCAGAGGCATTGTCTGAAACGTTATTGTTTTTCCAGCCATGTATCGAAAAACTGCAAACGCGACGAGGCCTCGAAATGCAGGCCATTAACGCGCTTGCCGTGGGCAATTACCGTGGCCAGCTCGACCAGCGCAATGGCATGGCCCTGCTCGATCAGCTCGCGGCTGATTGCATCGACACGTTGCTGGCGTACCACCGGGTCCAGGGTCGCGGCGCTGGCTTCGAGCCTGTCATCCAGGGCATCACGCTGACGCTTGCCGTAGTTGCGGCCGCTGACATGGAACAGCGTGCGCAGCACGTCCGGGTCGGCCCGGGTCAGGTTGTAGAAGTACAGGCTGATGTCGCCACTGGCCTGCAAGGCCGCGACCTGGCTGATGGTGGTGCGGTTCAGGTTCAGCTCGACGCCCACGCCTTTGAGTTGCTGCTGGACCAGTTCCAGGATGGGCGTGTTCTGCCAGTAGTCCACCCGCAGGCTCAGGCGCTGGCCATCCTTGACCCGGACACCGTCGGCACCCGGCTGCCAGCCGGCCGCGTCGAGCAGCGCCCTGGCACCTTCCGGGTCAAAGGCCAGCAAGGCCGAGAGGTCCTTGTAATGCGGCGTGCTGCTGGCCAGTAATGCCGTGGCGGGCCGTTGATAACGGGAAATGATGCTGCGCAGTTGCTCGCGGTCGATGGCCTTGACCAGCGCCTGGCGCACACGCACGTCGGTATAGGGTGCGCGGCTCAGGTCCGGGGTCAGGTTGAAGACCACACCGGGATTGGCGCGGGCCAACAGCGGCAGGCCTTGAGATTCAAGGGTTTTCTCGTTCTGCGCCACCACCGCGGTGTCGACGTCGATCTGCCCGGACACCAGGCTGCCCAGGCGCACGCCGGATTCGGGCACGATCAGAAATTCGATGCCGGCCAGCCAGGCCTTGCCACTGTGGGTGGCCAGTGACGAGGCCCAGTGGTAGTCATCACGGCGCGACAGGCTGAGGGTCTGGTTGTGCACGAAGCGCTCAAGCTTGAACGGCCCGCTGCCGATCAACCGGCCCTGGCAACGGTCGGCCGGGCTGCTGGCCAGGGTCGCGTTGGCCAGCAGGCCCAGGCTCATGGTCGAGGTGGCTTGCAGGAACTGCGCGTTGGGTTGGTCGAAGGCGACCACCACGGTCAGCGGATCGGGAGTCTCGATGCCCTTGAGCCCGGCCAGGTAGGTCGCGCCCAGGATCGAACGGGCGCCCAGGGCCAGGATCTGCTCGAAGTTGGCTTTCACCGCCTGCGCATCGACCGCTGTGCCATCGCTGAAGGTGACGCCTTCGCGCAGATGGAAGGTAAAGCGGCGCGACTCGGCATCCACTTCCCAGCGCGTGGCCAGCCACGGCACGATCTCACCGCTGTCGGGATCCTGGTCGGTCAGCGAGTCGACCAGTTGCCGGCCGACATTGAGCGCCGTGTTGTTGCCAGCCTGGTGCGGGTCGACGCAGTTGGGGTCGCCATCGAGTGCGACCTTGAGCACGCCTCCCGCCACCGGCGTGCCGGCAGCGGCCTGGACGACGGGCGCCGACGACTCGCCACACCCGGCCAGCACCAGCAGCGCCAAGCCCAGGGCCGCGGGCTTGAAACCGCGGTTCAAAGGCCGGCTCATGCGGCACTTCCGGTGGCTTTGCGGTTGGCGATGTACGGCAGGCCGAGGTTTTCACGCAGGGTCGCGCCCTGATACTCGCGGCGGAACAACCCACGCCGTTGCAGCTCCGGCACCACGCCGCTGGCGAAGGCGGCAATGCCTTCGTGCAGGCCGGAGAACATCACGTTGAAGCCATCGGCGGCGCCTGCCTCGAACCAGCCTTGCAGGTCATCGGCGATGCTTTGCGGGGTGCCGATCAGGATCCGGTGCCCGCCAGCTGTCAGCTTGTTGAACAGCTCGCGCACCGTAGGCCGCTCTCGGCGGATCAGGTCGAACACCAGCTTCTGGCGGCTCTTGTGGGTGTTGGTGTCGAACTGCTCGGGCGGCAGCGGCACCACCTCGTCGAACGGCAGTTCAGACAGATCGAAGCCCAGGCTGGCGAAGCGCGAAATGCTGCGCAGAAAGGTCTTGGGCTCCAGCAATTGCTGCAACTGGTCATAGCGTGCCTGGGCCTCGGCCTGGGTCTTGCCGACCACCGGCGAGACACCGGGCAGGATTTTCAAGTGCTCGGGGTGGCGACCCAGTTTTGCCGCCTGCGCCTTGATCTGCCGGTAGAACGCCTGGCCCTGCTCGATTGTGTGCTGGGCGGTGAAGATCAGCTCGCCGGCCCGGGCCGCCAGCGCCCGGCCGGAGTCCGAGGAACCCGCCTGGGCAATCACCGGGTAGCCCTGCAGCGGGCGCGGCGCATTGAGCGGGCCGCGCACCTGAAAGTGCTTGCCGTGGTGGTTGAGCACATGCAGCTTGGCGGTGTCGAGAAAACGCCCGCTGGCCTTGTCCTGGACAAAGGCGCCGTGTTCGTAGCTGTCCCAGAGCCCGGTGACCACGTCGTAGAACTCTTCGGCGCGCTCGTAGCGGTCGGCATGCAGCACGTGCGCATCCAGGTTGAAATTCTCACCGCCACCCAGTGAGGTCACCAGGTTCCAGCCCACCCGACCGCCGCTCAAGTGATCGATATTGGCCAGCTTGCGGGCAATGTTGTACGGGTCGTTATAGGTGGTGCTGGCGGTGCCGATCAGGCCGATATGGCGGGTGACCATTGCCAGCGCCGGCAGCAGCACCAGCGGGTCCCAGCGCACGCTGTTGGGGCCGCGTTCGAGCACCTCCAGGTCGGCGTCGACATTGACCGTGTCGTTGAAGAACACCGCGTGAAAGCGCGCCGCCTCCAGCGTCTGGGCAATCCACTGGAAATGCCCGAAATCGCTGAACGAATCAGGCGCGGCACTGGCATGCCGCCAGCTGGCACCCATGATCCCGGCGCTGGGAATGAAGGCGCCGAGCAGCAGTTGCCGCTCCGGTGTTTTATTGTCTGTCGTGCTCATGAACATGCTCACCCAATTATTGATATTGACCCCAGGCCGCAGGACCGGCTTCAGCCGGGAAGCAGCCCCTGCGGCCAGACGCGGCGGTTAAAGATCAGAAGTCATAACTCAGGCGGGTGTACCAGAAGCCGCCATAGGGATTGAACGGCGAGATGCTGCCGAATTTTGGAAAGCCATTGACGTCACCGGCCGGGTAGCCGTTGTTGTCGGCGCGCACGTCGAACAGGTTGTTGGCCCCCACCGCCAGGCCGAGCTGATCGGTGACCGCGTAGGCCACTTCCAGGTCGGTGATCCACTTGGCGCCGAAGGTGGCGTCGTAGTTGGGGTTCGCATCCCGGGCAATGACCTTGTCGTAGCGGGTCACGCCCAGGTTGATGTCGAAGCGGTCGATCTTCCACTGGCCGCTGAGGATCAGCTTGGTCTTGGGGTTGGCCACGGTCAGGTAGCTCTGGGCCACGCGGTCGAACAACTCAAGGCCGCTGCCGGCCAGGGCACCGGGGGTGGACTTGATGCTGTCCAGCTCGGTCTTGTTGTAGTTGAACGCCACGCCGTACTTCACCGTGCCGAAGCGGCCGTAGTCGACCCGGTAATCGGTCACCAGGTCGAGGCCGCGGGTGGTGGTGTCGGCGGCATTGGTGAAGTACTTGACCCGGTAGCCGGGTGTGTAGCCCTGCTGCTGCAGGATCTGGTTGACGCCGCTGCCGAACAGGAAGCCGGTCAGGGCAATGCGGTCCTTGATCTCGATCTGGTAGGCATCCAGGGTCACGTTGGCCTGGGGCAAGGGCTTCCAGGTCAGGCCCAGGCTGATATTGCGCGACTTTTCCGGTTCCAGGTCTTCAGCGCCCAGGGCGCGGGCCAGCGGCGAGTCGACCCGGGCGGTCTTGGCCTCGACGAACTGCGAGACACCATTGACCGTGGTGTACTGGTTGGAGGTTTGGGCATAGGCCGACTGTGACAGTGAAGGCGCACGAAAGCCGTTGCTCAGGGTGCCGCGCAGGGCGAACTCGGGGGTGAAGTCATAGCGCGCCGAGACCTTGCCGCTGGCGGTATTGCCGGCACTGTCGTCGTATTTCTCGAAGCGCCCGGCCAGGCCCAGGTACAGCTTCTCGGTCGGGTTGACGCCCAGGTCCAGGTAAGTGGCATAGCTGTTGCGGCTGGCCTGGGCCGCGTCTTCCGGGGTCAGGGTGATTGCGCCCTGGGCACCCACCGCCGCCGGCTGGCCGGCCAGCGGGCCGCTGGGGTAGATGTAGCCGCCGTTGATCCAGGCTTCGACATCCTCTGACTCGGTCTTGTAGCGCTCGTGGCGGTGCTCGGCGCCCCAGGACACTTGCAGTGGCTTGGCCAGGCCGACATCGAAGGCGCGGGTCAGGTCCAGGTTGTTGGTCCACTGGTCGAAGGTGTTGGTGTAGCTGTCGAAACGGGTCGGGCTGGCCGGACCCAGCGAGGCATTGAGGCTTTCGTCGGAGCCGGCCAGGGATCGGGCCCGGCCAAAGGTCGAACTCAGGTCCCAGTCCCAGCCGGCGACCAGGCCCTTGGCACCGGCGGCGGCCTGGAAGTCGGTTTCGTCGAGGGTATAGAACGGCGCGGTGCCGTCCGGGTAGATCTCGGGAATGATGTTGGTCGAGTTCGGCCGGCGATAGTTCTGCCCGCCCCGGGCCTCGCGCTGGCTGTAGGTGCTGAACGAGTACAGGGCCAGGTCGTCGTTGATCGGCAGCTCGGCGTTGTACGCCAGATTGTAGCCCTTGATCTTGGGCAGGCCGTTGCGCTGCACCTGGCGGTCGGCACCGGCCTCGCGGGCATCGCCGGGGAAATACAGGTTGCCGGTGGCATCGCGCGAGCGCACGGCAGTCTGCTGCGACTTGGCGTCGACCGAAATGTTCAGGAAGCCGTCATTGGGCAGCGCAAAACCCGAATTGACCGCCGAGCGGATCGTGCCGCCGTCGCCGCCTTCATAGTATTCGCCGTACTGGGTACTGGCCGAGCCACCGTGGTCGGTCTGCTTGAGGATGATATTGATCACCCCGGCAATAGCGTCCGAGCCGTACTGCGCCGAGGCACCGTCGCGCAGCACTTCGACATGGTCGATGGCGCTGACCGGAATCAGGTCCAGGTCCACCGGGTTGGTGCCGTAGGCCGAGGACGAGTCGAGGTTGATCACCGAGCTGTTATGGCGGCGCTTGCCATTGACCAGCACCAGCACGTTGGAGCCGTTCAGGCCGCGCAGGCTGTAGGGCCTGGCAATGCTGTCGTTGGAGCTGCCCGAAGGCCGCTGGCTGAAGGACGGCAGGGCTTTTTCCAGGGCGCCGCGCAGGCTGGCGGAGCCGGTCTTTTCCAGTTGCGCACCACTGACCACGTCGATCGGTGCCGGGCTGCTGGTGACGGTGCGTGCTTCGCTGCCACGCGAACCGGTGACGACCACGGTTTCCAGGCTTTCGGGGGCCTCGGGTGCGGCGTACAACGGCTGCAAGGCGAAGCCGGCCAGCAGCAAAGGCGTCAGCGCCAGAGGCGTATTGAGGGAAAGGTATTTCATGGCAGGTCAGGCTTCCAGAAAGGGTTTGAAGTCGTCTTGCCACAACGGGCGTACATCGACGCGCTGACGGACCAGACGGTTTTCGAAAAAGGTGTCGGCAACGTGCTGTGCCGAACGGATAGCCGGTTCGCTGATCGCTTCCAGGCTCACGGGCCGGTCGCGCTCGCGGAACTGGCGCAGGTAGAGATCGGCGGCGATGCCGGTCAGGCTGGCGCTGTGCTCGGCCCAGGCCTGCGGATGGGTCGCCACCCAGGTCCAGGTGGCCCGCTCGCGGCGCAGAAAATCACCGATCTGCGCGCGCTTGACTGTATCCTCCAGCGCCCCGTGGCGCGCCGCGATCAGGGTGTTGCCCAGAAACAGGCTGGCGTTTTCCAGGCGCACGCCTTGCTCGGCGGTGGCCTGCAAGGCGCTGATGCCACCGGCCACCAGAGCGTCGACATGACCGCTGCGAAAGGCGATCAGCGCTTCCTGCATGGGCATGGGTACCGGCTGGATGTCGCTCAGGCTCAGGCCCGCACGGTTGAGCAGGTCGATCAGGTAATACTGGTTGTTGGTGCCACGCACGTAGCTGACGCTGCGGCCCTTGAGATCGCTGACCCGCTCGATGCCGGCTGTGCGCGACACGATCAGGCCGATGTCCTGGCGCGCACCGGGTAGCACGGCGACCACCGCCAACGGCACCTGGGCGATGGCCGCAAAAACCGGCGGCACTTCGCTCATCTGCGTGTAATCCAGGCTGCCGCTGCGCAGGGCTTCAAGGACGAGGGTGCCGCCGGCGATGTCGACCCATTGCACCGGGTAAGGTGTGTCGGCCTGGCCGGCCAGGCTCATGTACGAAGCGGCCGAGCCCTTGTAGCGCCAGACGCGCAGCGGCTCGGCGGCCTGCGTCAGCACCGGTGCAAGCAGGCCGCCAGCGGCCAGGGTGGCGCTGGCACCAAGCAGGCGGCGTCGTGTCAGGACAGTCATCGCCTCACGCCAGCAGGTCAGGTTGCAGGGCAATGATCTCGTCCCACAACGGCTGGAAATTAAGCCAGGCGAACAGTTCGCCACGCGCCCGGCCCTGGGCGGTGAGCGGATCGACCGGCGGCACCACCGGCACCCCGGCGGCACGGGCCAGCAGGTGCGAGCGCGCCACGTCTTCGGCCAGGATGAAACGCCAGGCGGCACTTTCGACACTCTCGCCGGTGGTCCAGACCCCGTGGTTCTGCCAGAACAGCAAGTTGTTGCCAGCAAAGCTGTCGACGAACGCGGCTGTGACGCGGTCGCGGTCGTTGTCCAGCAGGCCCTCGGGGGTGCGCAGGTCATGCCGACGAAAGATCGCCTGATCCTCGATAAAGGCCCCCGACTCGGCCGTGATGGGGTCGAACAGTTGCCCCAGTGCCGACCAGGTGCGGCCATGAAAGCCATGCAGGTGAGCGATGCCGACCACTTCGGGGCGTGCCTGCTGAATGCCATCGTGCAGTTCCAGCGCGCTGGTGTTGAGCAAGCCCTCGCCCTCTACCACCTGCCCCTGGCGATTGACGCGCAACAGGTGGGAAACCGTGATCTGCGAAAACGGCACGCCCAGCGGGTTGATCCAGTAATGCTCGGGTTCAACAGGGTCACGGGCGGTAAAATGCCCGGCCAGGCCGACTTCGAAACCGTAGCGGGCAAACAGGCGATAGGACGCGGCCAGGCGCTGTTTGCGGTGCAGGCGTTCTTGCAACGGGTCCTGGTGACGAGGCACCGCTTCGAGCTGCAAACGGTTGTTGGCGTGGGGCAGTTTCAGCAGGCTGTTGGAATACGCGGGGGTGTGGCTCATGCCGGATACTCGGGCTGATGCTCGTCTTGGCGAGCGATAGTCAGGGCGAACGCGGGCGCTGGGCGTCGTGCAGGGCTCAGGTCGGATTCACGGTGCAAACCGGGTGCGCGGTGCAAGACCGACGCGTGGGGGATGGAATCAGGTATTCATCGCTGGGAACCCTCGCATGATGGTGCTGACAGCTCTCCTCCACCGTGCGAGGGGTCGGGTTGAGCGTGCGCAGGCGCAAGGCCTGCGCATCGAAAAAGAGGCCTGGCGTCCTGCCAGGCAATTGCGCTATCCCTGCCGGCCCGTACGCAACGAAAAAGACGCTGCCCGGCGGCCGTGGCTAGAACATAAGCGCAGGTCAGGTCGCTGTGAAATTCTTTATTGGCATAACCTAATATTAATATTGGTAATTAATATATTTCTTATTAATTAGCTAAAAGCATAAAAATACGGAGGCTAATCTGGCTTATACATATTCAATTTTGATATTTAAATTTATTTTTTAATTCCCATATGATCCATGTCGTAAATGCCATCCTCGACAGACCTCGGAGCCTGCATGACTCAGCCTACCCGTTTCTTCCCGCGCTTCAGCCGCCTGGCCACTGCCCTGGGCCTGTGCTCCAGCCTGCTGGCCGGCGCGCTCATGGCCCCGGCGACCGCTCAGGCCGAAGGTGAGATCCGCATTGCCGAACAGTTCGGCATTGTCTACCTGCTGCTCAATGTGGTGCGCGACCAACACCTGATCGAGAAACACGGCAAAGCCGATGGCCTGGACATCAAGGTCGACTGGACACAGTTGTCAGGGGGCTCTGCGGTCAACGATGCGCTGCTGTCGGGCTCGATCGACATCGCCGGTGCCGGCGTCGGCCCGTTGCTGACCATCTGGGACCGCACCAAGGACCGGCAGAACGTCAAGGCGGTCGCGTCGCTGGGCAATTTTCCGTACTACCTGGTGAGCAATAACCCGAACGTCAAGACCATCGCCGATTTCACCGAAAAGGACCGTATCGCCGTGCCGGCCGTGGGTGTGTCGGTGCAGTCGCGCTACCTGCAATACGCCGCCGCCCAGCTGTGGGGCGACAAGGAATTCAATCGCCTGGACAAGTACACCGTCAGCCTGCCGCACCCGGACGCCACGGCCAGCCTGGTCGCCGGCGGCACCGAGCTGACCGGCCATTTCTCCAACCCGCCCTTCCAGGACCAGGCCCTGAAAAACCCGAACGTGCACGTGGTGCTCGACACCTACAAGCTGCTTGGCCCGAACTCGCCGACCGTCTTGTTTGCCACCGAGAAATTCCGCGCCGAGAACCCCAAGACCTATAAGGCGTTCATCGAGGCGTTGAGCGAAGCCGAGACGTTTATCAAGAACGACATTGGTGCAGCTGCCGACACCTACATCCGTGTGACCCAGTCAAAAATCGACCGCGCCGAGCTGCTGCAGGTCATCGACAAACCTGAGTTCCAGTTCACCATTACACCCAGGAACACCTATCCGCTGGCCGAGTTCCTGCACCGTGTCGGCGCGATCAAGCACAAACCGGCTTCGTGGCAGGATTATTTCTTCCAGGACGCCTTCAACCCGCTCAAGGGCAGTTGAGCAGGCTGAGGGGATAAACGAAAAAAGCGGACCGTGTTCAACACGATCCGCTTTTTGCTGTTACCGGTCAGGTCAGGGCAATCAGAATGCCATGCCGACCTTGACGCCAAACTCATCGCGCTTGAGCTTGGTGTTGTCAGCCACCTCCGAATCGCCGTCCAGCTTGTATTCGGTACGGGTGTAGTACACGCCGGCCTGGATCGGCAGGTCGCCTTTCTGGTTCATCAACAGGCTGACTTCGGCGTATGGGTTGGTACGGTCCTTGAGGTCGACGCTGTCGTTGCCGAAATCTTCGACATCCAGCTTGGCACGGCCATCGAGGGTGCGACGGGCGCCCAGCTCGACACGCAGGGTCGAGGTGTCGAACTGGTGGTTGTAGCCCAGCGCGGCCTTGGCGAACGGCGACTTGTTGGTCAGCTCGACATCGACGCCATTGATCGCCGGCTCAAAGCGCGACCAGCTGTAGCCACCGCCCACGATCACATCGACGAAGTTGCGGGCGTCCAGCGCTGCACGCCAGCCCAGGTCCAGGTCGGCCTGGGCTTCCTTGAGCTTGTTGTCGTTTTTCTCGCCGTACTTGGCCTGGCCGCCAATCTGGTACACCAAGCCCGACTCGGCTGTCATCTTGTTACCGAAGTTGGCAAACACGCCGCCCTGACCCAGGTGGTCGGTGTCGGACTCATCGCCACCTTCGAACTTGAATTTGTCGTAGCTGCCCAGCAGGCCAAAGGTAAACAGCGGATCGGTGCTGGGCGCAGCTACGGCAGCCAGGGGTGCACCCAGCAGGGCCAGGATGCAGGTGTGACGTAGCAGTTTGCGCGTGGACATGTCTGAAAAGTCTCCATGACTGAGGGGTTGGATAAACGCACCACTATGAGGCGCAGGGTGTGTAAAAAGTTCGAAATAAATTGACGACCGGGTCAGGAATACAGGTTTTTGCAATGGCCACACGGCTTGAGCAAGGCGCTGTCGGGCTGGACCGGGCAATTGCTGTTAGGCTCTTGTTGAACCCGAACACAAGGTGAATCCCATGTCGATGGCTGACGTCGTGATGACCGACACCGCGAGGAATGAAGCACTCAAGATACTGGCCGAGATCGAACAGGCCGAAGGCCTGCTGGAAATGTCCCAACTGGCCGGGGTCGCCGAGGGCTTTACCCGAGGGCTGGCCTGCGGGCTGGCGATTACGCCAGAGGATCTGCAGAGGCTGGAAGACGTGTTCGATACGGCGATCAATCGCCGGATGGGGGCGATCAGGCGGGGGGAGTGATGACTGGCCAATCCTTGAAGGCATGGCCTGAATAACAGGACCTCAAGGGTTCATGCCACCCGTCAGGCGCGCCGCAATCAGCTGTGGGAGGGGCCGCTCGGCGCCCCGATCTGCCTTCTAAGACGGCGGTCCAGGCGCAATGGATAGGTCGGACTGACTGACCTCTTCGCCGGCTCTGCCCGCGATGAGGCCAGCAAGCCCAGTCTGTCACATCGCCATCGCCGGCAAGCCGCCTCCCACAGTCGGTGCCAGACACAAAATCCTGAGTGACATCAAACCTGTGGGAGGGGGCTCTGCCCGNGTCTGTCACATCGCCATCGCCGGCAAGCCGCCTCCCACAGTCGGTGCCAGACACAAAATCCTGAGTGACATCAAACCTGTGGGAGGGGGCTCTGCCCGCGATGAGGCCAGCAAGCCCAACACACCTGCTGCGTCTGTCACATCGCCATCGCCGGCAAGCCGCCTCCCACAGTCRGTGCCAGRCACAAAATCCTGAGTGACATCAAACCTGTGGGAGGGGGCTCTGCCCGCGATGAGGCCAGCAAGCCCAACACACTGCGTCTGTCACATCGCCATCGCCGGCAAGCCGCCTCCCACAGTCGGTGCCAGACACAAAATCCTGAGTGACATCAAACCTGTGGGAGGGGGCTCTGCCCGCGATGAGGCCAGCAAGCCCAACACACGGTGCCAGACACAAAATCCTGAGTGACATCAAACCTGTGGGAGGGGGCTCTGCCCGCGATGAGGCCAGCAAGCCCAACACACCTGCTGCGTCTATCACATCGCCATCGCCGGCAAGCCGCCTCCCACAAGGTGTCGACAGCGATATGGCGGGCAAACTGTACAGCGCAGGGTACTGCAGACCATCAGGCCCACTTGAAAACACCGTGCAACCAAATCCTGGGCACCCTTGCAGCAATAACGCGCCCCAAGCTGTCAAGATTGCCGACCTCTGGAACGCGCGCCCTGCCGGGCTGACGTTTCAAGCACTGACCCGAGGCCGGTGCGTTGATCTTCCAGGCTGAACGCCTGCCGAAGACAGTCAGATCCACCGGCCCCTGGCTCTGCCCTTCCCCGTTCGATGGCACAATTGCCTTGACCTGATCATTCTGGAGTCCCTCATGCTGGGAGCATTTGAACGCAAGCTTGACCCTTTTCCGCCCGACGAGGCGCCGCCGCCGCCCGAAGGCATGGCGCGCTTTTTGTGGGCGTGCACGCGCGGTGCGCGTGGCTACATTCTGGCGTTTGCCCTGCTCAGTGCCGGCGTGTCGATTTACGAAGCCTGGCTGTTTTCCTTCCTCGGCCAGGTCGTGGACCTGTTGTCGACCTGGCAAGCCGGTGGTGATACGGCCGGACAGGAAAGCCGCGTACTCTGGGGCATTGGCATCGTCCTGGTGGTCAGCATTGTGCTGGTGGCGCTGCGCACCATGGTCCAGCACCAGATCCTGGCGATCAACCTGCCGTTGCGGCTGCGCTGGGATTTCCATCGCCTGATGCTGCGCCAGAGCCTTTCGTTCTTTTCCGACGAGTTCTCCGGCCGGGTCACGACCAAGGTCATGCAGACGGCGCTGTCGGTGCGCGAGGTGCTGTTCACCCTGATCGAGATTGTGCTCGGGATCGGCGTGTACTTCATTGCGATCATTGCCCTGGCCGGCGGCTTCGACCTGAAGCTGATGCTGCCTTTCCTGGCCTGGGTCGTGCTGTTCGGGCTGGCCATGCGCTATTTCGTCCCGCGCCTGGGCAAGGTCGGGCAGGAACAGGCCAACGCGCGCTCCTCAATGACCGGGCGTATTTCGGACGCTTATACCAACATCACCACGGTAAAACTGTTCTCGCACTCCAAGCGCGAGGCGCATTTTGCCCGCGCCGCGATGGAGGATTTCAAGCAGACCGGCTTTCGCCAGATGCGCCTGGTCAGCCAGTTCGAGATCGTCAACCAGGCGCTGGTGGTGGCGCTGATCATGGGCGCCGGCGGCTATGCCTTGTGGCTGTGGCACCAGGGCGAAGTCGGCACCGGGGCGGTGGCGGCCATCACCGCCATGGCGCTGCGCATCAATGGCATGTCGCACTGGATCATGTGGCAGATGACGTCGCTGTTCGAGAACATCGGCACAGTGCAGGACGGCATGGAAACCCTGACCCGCGGCCCCAAGGTGCAGGATGCACCGGACGCGAGCGCGCTGGTCACTTCCGGCGGTGCGGTGACGTTCGATAATGTGAGCTTCAACTACAACGGCGAGCGTCAGGTGCTCTCAGGCCTGAACCTGGATATTCGCGCCGGCGAGAAAATCGGCCTGGTGGGCCGCTCCGGGGCCGGCAAGTCGACGCTGATCAACCTGTTGCTGCGCTTTTACGACGTCGACAGCGGCGCGATTCGCATCGACGGGCAGAACATCGCGCAGGTCACGCAAGACAGCCTGCGCAGCGCCATCGGCATGGTGACCCAGGACACCTCCCTGCTGCACCGCTCCATCCGCGACAATATCGCTTACGGCCGTCCCGAGGCGACCGACGAGCAGATCCGCAGCGCTGCCGCCAGTGCCCAGGCCGATGGTTTCATCAGCCAGTTGAGCGACAAGCAGGGCCACTCCGGCTACGACACGCTGGTGGGCGAACGCGGGATCAAGCTGTCCGGTGGCCAGCGCCAGCGTATCGCCATTGCCCGGGTCATGCTCAAGAACGCGCCGATCCTGCTGCTGGACGAGGCCACCAGTGCGCTGGACTCGGAAGTCGAGGTGGCCATCCAGGAAAGCCTCAACGGCATGATGGAAGGCAAGACGGTCATTGCCATCGCTCACCGCTTGTCGACCATTGCCGCCATGGACCGGCTTATTGTCATGGATGACGGGCGCATCATCGAACAAGGCACCCACGCCGAGCTGCTGGCGAAGAACGGTATCTATGCGCGGCTGTGGCAGCACCAGAGTGGCGGGTTTCTGGGAGAGGATCAGGGCGTGGCCGAGGCGATGGAATAAACGCCCACGCCGGCACTGCGCTTGAACGGCAGGTACGTCGCTTGTCGTTCAAGGCCGCCAGGCCAGCCCATGAGCTGGCCTTTTTGCTGCAATCGGCCGAGTCTGGCTACTCAGGATTTGTGCCCCCCCACCCTCCTTCTGGGGACGACCACTTCCCACCGCTCGCACCGGCTGAAATCCCGGTACTGCGCTTCGCTGTCCTGCGCAAAGCGCACCAGCACGGCCGCCACCTCGCACTCGTCAAAGCCTGCGTGTGGCTGAAATGACCTGGCAGTCCTGCCTACGACATTGCCATGACGATCGACAAACACAAACCGTTCGGCCTCACGCCTGAAGGTCAGCGGATCGCCCTCGCCAAGCCGGCCCAGGGCCTGGTGTATCGGCGCTTCGGCGCACTGGCGCCCGGCAAAACCTATGTCGATATCGCCCAGCGCCATGGGCTCGAAGCGCTTTTCGAGGGCCGGGCAATAAACAGCTTGCACGCGACGCGATTGCACCTCGTGAGTCAACGCCGGGCTGAACGGATTGCCGTCGGCGAACTCGCACAGGGTCAGGGTCTGTTCGGCACGGGTCATGCCGACGTAGTACAGACGGCGTTCATCGCATAGCGTGTCGGCCTGCCGGCTCCAGCCACCGTCGAGTACCGTCACATGGCGAAATTCCAGGCCCTTGGCCGAATGAATTGTCCCCAGGTACAGGCCTTTGGCCGGCTGTTGGCGCAATTGACGGGCATAGTCATACAGCCAGTCGACCAAAGCCTGGGGGCTGATCTGGCAACTGCCCAACTCTCCTTGCAGTTGCTCACAGGCGGTCTGGAAAAATCCCGCCCATACGCCCTCGATCAGCGAGGCCCTGGCCGACAGGTGCTGCCAGGCATCGTCGGCGCAAAGCGACTCATCCAGACCGCGCAGGTAATCGATGACCGCCACGAAGCCGCGCTGTCGGGTGGTCGGCAAAACCGTATCCTTGTTGGCCGCCAGAAAAAACGGGACGTCGTGCTGCTCGCACCAGGCCTGGATCGGCCACAGGTAACGATGTGTACGGGCCAGGATGGCGCAGCCATCCCAAGTGCCCTGCTCCAGCGTCAGCAGGCGTTGCAGTTCTTGCAGAGCCGCTTGTGCCTGCAGATTGCCATGCTCGCAATCATGGCGGTCAAGCAACAGGCGCAGGATCCGGCCGTGCCGCTGGGTATCGCGATGCGCCCATTCGCCACCGTCGGCATGCGCCTGGCGTGCCAGATCGATGCGGATAGGGTGAGCCTTTTTCAGCCGTGCCGGGTTCTGCCCGATGGTGTCGTTGGCGGCCTGGATGATGGCGTTCGAGGAGCGATAGTTATCGACCAGAAAGCTGATCGAGGCATCGTACTCTTCGCGAAACCGTTCGATATAACGGTTGTTGGTTTCGCGCCAGCCATAGATGTTCTGGTCATCATCGCCCACGGCCATGATGCACAGCCGGCCATCCTCCTGGGTATGCCGTCCGGCCAGCGCACTGACCAGGCGGTATTGCAAGTCGTCGATGTCCTGGTATTCATCGACCAGAATGTAGCGATAGCCACGCAGCAGTTGTTCACGCAGGTCGTCTTCGCCTTCGATGCTGCGCTTGCCTTCGAGCAACTGGACCGCATCGTCGAGCACTTTCCTGAGCGCAGGTTCATCGACACTGTCGCCGCGCTCGAAGCGGCTACCGGTCAGGCGCATGGCCAGACTGTGGTAGGTCAGTACGCTGACACCGTAGGCATCGCTGCCGACCAGGGCGGTCAGGCGCTTGCGAATCTCGTTGGCGGCATGACGATTGAAGGTCAGCGCCACGATGCTGGTCGGCGGCACACGCCGCACGCGCAGCAGGTAGGCGATACGGTGCACGATGACCCGCGTCTTGCCCGAACCCGGGCCGGCGAGCACCAGCCGGTTGAGGTCGTCATCGTCGGCAACGATCAGTTTCTGGGTGGTGCTCAGGCTGTCGATAATCGCTTTCCAGGAGCCCTCGCTGGTGGCCAGCTTGAGCACCTCTTCACGCCCGGGGAAATAGCGCCTGATAAAGGCTTGCCTGGGGTCTGTGAAGTAATGGAGCACCAGCTGCAATGCCTGCGTCATTTCCTTGAGCGCCACTTCGGCGTATTCGCGCATCACATGCACCTGGAAGCGCTTTTCACGATAGTGCTCGTCAAGACGCAGGTAATCCTCCTTGAGAAAGGTCTTGCGTTTGTCTTCCTTGTGTATGTGCAGGGTCATGGCGCGACGCATGACCGTCATGCCGTGGTTGAGCGTCAGGACTTCCTGGCGGTGCAGGTAGAGCAATACATGCTCGACCACTTTGCGCCGCTTGTGGGGGGCGATCAGGTGCGGCAACTCCAGATCGGCCTCGATGACCTTGACCAGCTCGCCGAAACTGGTCTCGACCAGCAGGTCGGCGCCGCGCAAGCCTGGCGGCAGCTTGCCCACCAGAAATGCGACAAACTGACTGGCCAGGACGCGGCGCACTTCGCCAAAACGCACGATCTTTGCCCAGGTATGACCGCCCTTGACCCGCAGCTTGAGGTAATCACGGTTGAGCTGACGCAGCTCGAAACTACTACGTTGCTGACCGTCGCTGTCATGATCCTGGGCCAGGCTGCGCAACAGCCGCAGCACATGCAGCGGCAACAACGCCTGCTGGTCAGTAACGGCCTTGAGTTCGGCGGTCAAAGGCAGCAAGTTGAGATCCTGCCAATCACCATGCCCGGCATCCGGTGCCTGCTCGCTCAGGCAGTGCAACAGCGCGTTTTCCAGTTGCAACGTTGTGTGCAGGCGCTGGCTGCTCGCACCGGCAATGCCATGACGCAAATACAGTGTGAGCTGCGAGTCATTGACCAGCAGGCCCATCTCTTCGAGTTGCTTGAGCACGCAGGCCACCTCGTCCGAGGTCAGCCCGGTCAGGGCCATCAACTGGTCGGTGTTGACCCGCTCGTCAGCACCGGCGCTGTAGAGAAAGCGCAGGATGGCACGAAACTCCTCAAGCCGCCGGGCCGGCAGCCGGGCCTGCAGCAAACGCTTGTCGGCCTCTTCGGCGCTGACTTCCAGGCGCGCCGGAAAGATCTGCGTGTGGTTTTCTTCGCGCTTGAGGTAATCGCCACGCTCCAGCCAGGCGACCGCAGTAACGACCTTGGTTTCGGCGTCGCGGTCATCGGCTGCAAAGCTGGTTTCCACGGCCTCGTCCATGAGTATCTCGCCGGCGGTCAGCACCAGCTTGCCGCCTTTGCGCCGGTGACTTTCGCTGCGCAACTTGCGAAGGATCTGTTGGATGTCGCGCATGGTAAGCCGCGAGCGTTCGCTCAGGCCGAACTGGGTCTCGATGTCCTGGGCGTCATACAGCAAGACGCAGCGCGCCTGATCCTGATCACGTCCGGCCCGGCCTGCTTCCTGCAAATAGTTTTCCAGCGAGCCGGGGATGTCGGCGTGCACGACCAGCCGGATGTCGGCCTTGTCCACTCCCATGCCGAAGGCGTTGGTGGCGACAATGATCTGCAGCCGACCAGCCTTGAAGTCATCCTGAATATCGGTTTTGGTATTGGGCTCAAGGCCGGCGTGGAAGTGCCGGCACGACCAGCCCTGGTCGATCAGGAACCCGGAAAGCTCCTCAGCGCTTTTACGGCTGGACACGAAGACCACCGCCCCACCCGCCTGGTCGTCAAGGTGCTCATGCAACAGGCGATCTGTGTAGGGCCACTTTTCTGCCCGGGTGCAGGGCAAGACATCGAAATGCAGGTTGCGCCGCTCATGGCTGCCAGCAAACAGCTCGAACTCGATGCCCAGTTGTTCCTTGAAGTGACTGCGAATGTCGGCCATCACATCCGGTTTGGCCGTGGCCGTAAAACAGCCAATCGGCGCCAGTGGCTGATCACCGGTGTATTCGCGGATAAAGCGCGAGACATAGAGGTAGTCGGGGCGAAAATCGCTGCCCCATTTGGACAGGCAATGCGCCTCATCGAACACCCAGGCACCGACCTGACGCTGGCGAATGGCCCGCCGAAAGGCCTTGTTGCGAAACTGCTCGGGCGAAACCAGCACAATGCCGACATCACCCATCTGGATCTTCTCCAGGACGTCTGCACGCTCGGGCATGCTCAGCAGGCCATTGAGGGTCGCCGCGCATTGGACGTTGCGCGCCAGCAGGCCGTCGACCTGATCCTTCATCAACGATTGCAGCGGTGAAACGATCACCGTAAGGCTGCCATTGCGATGAAAGCGATTGAGCGCCGGCAACTGATAGCACAGCGACTTGCCGCCCCCGGTCGCCAGGATGGCCAGTACATGCTGCCCGCGCATGCCGGCCAGGACGATGTCGTGCTGCAGGCTCTTGCCCGGCGTCTCGTAACGAAAGTCTGCGAAGCCGAAATAACACTGCAATTGATGGCGCGGGTTGTGGGTGGTCTGGCAATACTGACAATCGCGCTGCCCGCAGGGCTGATCACGCAACTGTGCAATCAGCCGCCCCACCGCTGGAAACTGATGACGCACCCAGGGTGCCAGTACCGAATTGCCCCCCGACACCCGCAACCAGGCCAGTGCATAGGCCAGCGGCCAGTGCAGATCCTGGTTGCACAGGTCTTCATCAAGCAGTTGCGCAAGGCGTGTGCGGCAGACTTTCAGATCGCGTTGCCACGAAGGATCGGTTTCCTGCAGCACATGCACGATCAGCGGGCCAAGTTCGGCCAAGGGGATGGCTGGCTGGCCAGTGATGGCCATGAACAGCGCGCTCAAATCGCTCTGCGAATCAGGTGCCAGCAGCGCCTGATAACACAGCAGTTCGTGGCGACTGGCCTCGTTCAACTGCGCAAGCGCTGCACGCTGATCATTGAACAGCACCAGGGTCGAGCGGCAATCGGACAACGGTGAGTTGAGACTGTCGCGGATGAGTTTGTAGTCCTTGATCAGCCGGTGATAAGGATTCTGAGGGAAAGCCAGGGGCGAAAGGCGTAGCGTGTCGATGACGGCCAGTGCATGCAGGGCCAGGTGCGGCGCCTGTTCGCTCAACAGTGGCAGGTCATGCTGGATGACATTGTGACCGAGCACGAAGCTGGCGCCGGTACTCAGTGAGTCCAGACGTTGCAATGCAGACAAAGGGTCGGCCGCTACAGGCAGCTCGAGTTCAGTACCAAGATCAGGGCGCAGCGCACCGATCGATGTGATACGCGCCGGTTTTCCCTCACTGGGCGGTACGCACTCAAGGTCAAAGATCAGGCCGTTGGGCGGGGTGACAAACGACATTGCGCAGCAGTCCTTGCGTCAGAATCTGTAACCATTCTAATGCGAAATGTTCACTGAGCAGGACATTGAGGGGGGTGCGTCAGACACGGACTGAACATGACGGCTCTGCCAGACGCAAAAAGGCGGGCCTCGCAAGGCCCGCCGCTCGGATCAATGCATGAACAGGGCGATCAGGATAATGATCGGGATGGGAACGCCGAGAAACCACAAGAGTAAGGAACGCATGTCTGTCTCCTGGCCCGGACAGTGCCGGGCAATGATTGCAATCGAGGCTTAGCCGAGGGTAGTACGGTCACGCACAACGGGGTCGTACGGGTCTTCGATCCATTGCGCACGGTCGCGCTGACGACCGCCGAACAACGCGGCAACGCTGGCGAAGAACGCCCCGCACAACAGCGCCACGAAGGTCCAAAGGGCCGTGTGGGCGGCAACGCTGGCGGCCGCGTCGGCGGCCTTTTGGGCCGCGACCTTGGCGTCTTGCGCGGCTTTAAGGGCTTCGGCATAGACCTGATCGACACGCTGCTCGGCTTCCTGCTGGCTCAGGCCGGTGCGTTGGGCCACGAACTGTGCCAGGTAGGTCCGGTCATCGGCGTTCAAAGCCGCATCGCCGGCCAGGGCCTTGTTGAAGATGCGGCGGGTCACGCCCTGTGCATCGGTCTGGCTGGCCTGGGACGGGTCAGTGCTGCGCAGCAGCTTGTCGACGAAATAACCGCCTTCGTCCTGGGCATTGGCAGCTGCGCCGGCAGCGGCTGCGCCACCGGCACTGATCACCGCACCAGCCGCCTGGCCGCCGGCCTGGGCCACGCTGCTGGCAGTGGCGCCGACAGTACTGGCCAGCAGCACGGCGGTCACCAGCGACGCGACCGCCCAGGCCAGGAAACCATGGCTGGTGTCGCGAAAATACACTTCGTCGCCATGCAGGTTGGCCCACTTCACACGCAGGCGTCCAGCCAGGTAACCCCCCAGGCCAGAGGCCAGGATCTGCGTGACCAGCAGCCAGACAATGGTCGAAACGCCCAGCGCCTTGGCACTCAGGCCTTCATTGGCCCATGGCGATGACGCCGCGAAACCCAGTCCGGCGCCGAGCACCAGCAGGATCATCGACAGGGCCGCCGCCGCCGCGGCACCGGCGAAGATCGCCGCCCAGGAGACCCCCGACTGGCTGGCCCTTTCAGGTGAGTAATCGGGGTATTGCACAGGTGTGATCATGATTGCAGGCCTTTTGCAGTTAATGATGTGGTCCATCACTGCTTTTGACCTGCCCGCTTCGCCAGATGTTTCAAAATATTAAGGCGCGCTGACGTAATGACGTTTACAGACACGCCTGTCAGCCAGAAACAAAAAAGCACCCGAGGGTGCTTTCATGCTTGATGCAGGGCGCTTATGCACTCAAGCCACCGTATTGGCGCGCGCCGCATGCAGTTTTTTATAACTGTCGACCAGTCGCAAATGCCGGTCCAGGCCTTCGAGTTTCAGGCTTGTCGGGGTCAGGCCATAAAAGCGTACGCTGCCGTCGATCGAGCCCATGACCGCGTCCATGCGCGGATTGCCGAACATGCGCCGGAAGTTGACGAGGTAATCGTCAATGTTCATCTCCTCGTCCAGCGTAACTTCCAGCGCCGCATTCAAGGCCTGGTAGAACAAGCCGCGCTCGACCGTGTTGTCGTTGTACTGCAAGAAGGCCTCGACCAGTTCCTTGGCCTCTTCGAATTTCTTCAGCGCCAGGTAGATCAGCAGTTTCAGTTCCAGGATCGTCAACTGGCCCCAGACTGTGTTGTCGTCGAACTCGATGCCGATCAAGGTGGTGATGGTGGTGTAGTCGTCCTGGTCGCTTTGTTCCAGGCGCTTGACCAAGGATCTGAGGCCGACAACGCTCAGGCTGTGCAGGTTGAGAATGTCGGCGCGGTACAGCAGCGCCTTGTTGGTGTTGTCCCACACCAGGTCTTCGACCGGGTAGATTTCCGAATAGCCCGGCACCAGGATGCGGCAGGCCTTGGCACCGATGTGCTCATAGACCGCCATGTACACTTCCTTGCCCATGTCTTCGAGAATGCCAAACAGGGTGGCGGCTTCCTCGACGTTGGCGTTCTCACCCTCGGCCGAAAAATCCCATTCGACAAATTCGACATCAGCCCTGGCACTGAAAAAGCGCCACGACACCACACCGCTGGAGTCGATGAAGTGCTCGACGAAGTTGTTCGGCTCGGTCACCGCATGACTTTCGAACGTCGGCGGCGGCAGGTCGTTCAAGCCTTCGAAACTGCGGCCCTGCAGCAGTTCGGTCAGACTGCGTTCCAGCGCTACCTCAAGGCTTGGGTGCGCGCCGAACGAGGCAAATACGCCGCCGGTGCGCGGGTTCATCAGGGTCACGCACATCACCGGAAACTGACCACCCAGCGAAGCATCCTTGACCAGCACCGGGAAGCCCTGCTCTTCAAGCCCCTGGATACCGGCCAGAATGCCCGGGTATTTGGCCAGCACTTCCTGCGGCACATCCGGCAGGGCCATTTCGCTCTCGAGGATTTCACGCTTGACCGCACGCTCGAAGATTTCCGACAGGCACTGCACCTGCGCTTCGGCCAGCGTGTTGCCGGCGCTCATGCCGTTGCTCAGGTACAGGTTTTCGATCAGGTTGGACGGGAAGTACACCACTTCGCCATCGGACTGGCGCACGAACGGCAGCGAGCAGATACCGCGCTTGGTATTGCCGGAGTTGGTGTCGTACAGGTGCGTGCCGCGCAGTTCGCCGTCGGGGTTGTAGATCGCCAGGCAATACTCATCGAGAATGTCGGCCGGCAGCGCACCCTTGGGGCCGGGCTGGAACCAGCGCTCGTCCGGGTAGTGCACGAACGCGGCATTGGCGATGTCCTCACCCCAGAACTGGTCGTTATAGAAGAAGTTGCAGTTGAGCCGCTCGATGAACTCGCCCAGCGCCGAGGCCAGCGCACCTTCCTTGGTGGCACCCTTGCCGTTGGTGAAGCACATGGGCGAATGGGCATCGCGGATGTGCAGCGACCAGACATTGGGCACGATATTGCGCCACGAGGCGACTTCGATCTTCATGCCCAGGCCGGCCAGGATGGCCGACATGTTGGCAATGGTCTGCTCCAGCGGCAGGTCCTTGCCGGCAATGTAGGTGCTGGCATCGCAGGCCGGGTCGAGCAGCAACAGGGCGTCGGCATTGGCGTCCAGGTTGTCGACTTCTTCGATCACAAATTGCGGACCGGCCTGCACCACCTTCTTGACCGTGCAGCGGTCGATGGAGCGCAGGATGCCCTGGCGGTCCTTGTCGCTGATGTCGGCCGGCAACTCGACCTGGATTTTGAAGATCTGGTTGTAGCGATTTTCCGGATCGACAATGTTGTTTTGCGACAGGCGAATATTCTCGGTCGGAATGTCGCGTGTGGCGCAGTACAACTTGACGAAGTAAGCCGCACAGAGGGCCGAGGAAGCCAGGAAATAATCGAAGGGTCCGGGCGCCGAGCCGTCGCCTTTGTAGCGGATCGGCTGATCGGCGATGACCGTGAAGTCATCGAACTTCGCTTCCAGTCGAAGGTTGTCGAGAAAGTTGACCTTGATTTCCATGCGGGAATTACCATCGTCGCGTAACACAAATTGGCGCGCATTATCCCGGTTTTACCGGCTCACGTCTTGTGCTTCCGGGCGGCGGCGATCTACCTGCACGGCATGACAGCGGCCATTCAAGCGCCCACTCGGTGGACGGCCCGCCACGAGCCCGGTGGATAGACGCCATTGCCCGACACCTGCTAAAAGGCTGGGCATTGAACGATCGGCCCCAGGAATAACAATGAAACTGCATCAACTCCGCGCGCTGGTCTGCATCCATGAAACCGGCAGCCTGCAGGACGCCTCGGCCGTGTTGCACCTGACGCAATCGGCCTTGAGCCGGGCGATCAAGGAGCTGGAAAGCGAGCTGGGCATTACCTTGCTGGTGCGCTCGAACAAGGGCATGAAGCTGACCGAATATGGCCAGCGCATGCTGGGCCATGCGCGCCAGGCCCTGGAAAGCGTGCGCCGTGCACGCCAGGAAATCGAAGACATGAAGGGGCTGGTGGTGAGTGAAATCACCATTGGCGTCACACCGGTGACCGCCCTGCTGCACCCGCTCAAGCAAGCGCTGGTCGAGTTTCAGCAGTTGTACCCGCAAGCCACGCTGAGGGTGCTGGAAATGCGCCCGACCCAACTGTTGCAGCACCTGCGTGACGGCCTGCTGGATTTCGCCCTGACCTCGCAGTTGCCGGCCAGCACCGTGGGGCTGGACTGGCAGCCGTTGTGCCGGGTCAAGGGGGCCGTGGTGGTGCGCAAGGACCATCCGTTGCGTCACGTCAAGTCGCTGCGTTTGCTGCAGCAGGCGCAGTGGATCAGTGTCGATCCACTGACTGACAGCCAGTCGCAGTTCAACCAGTTGTTCGAAGGCAGCGCCCTGGCCCGGCCGCGCAAGGTGTTCGAGTGCACAGCGATGAACCTGGCCATCAAGCTGCTGATCGACAGCAACGTAGTCATGACCATGAGCGAGGCGGCGCTGGGGCATGACCTGGTGGGCCTGAGCGACATGTCCAAATACCTGCACAAGGTCGAGATCCAGGAGCCGGTGCCCGACTACTTCGTCAATCTGGTCTGCGTCAACCGCAGCTTCCTGACCAAGACCGCCGGGCAGTTGTTCAGCATGCTCCAGGCACGGCTGCTCTGACTTCAGAAGTTGTAATACACCCCGACGGCCAGGTCTTGCGGGGTGTCGTCACGGGCGGCCAGGGGGATGGCGGCATAGGTCTGGCCTGCATCGCCCTGGTTGACGACCATCCCCGCACGGACATACACAGCGGTGTGCGGATTCAGGAAGTGATCGTAGCCTACCATCACACCCCAGGCATCGTTGTCGCGCCCCGGCACCTGGCGCTTGACCACCACGGCGCGGGCCAGGTGTTTGCCAACCGGTACCATCAGGCCGCCGGTGACCACATTCAGGTCAGGTACGGCAGCCGCGTCGACCGCCTGACGCTGCCATGCCAGGCTGACACTGAACGAACCGAAGTCGTACAGGCCCAGCAGGCTGTAATAGTCGTTGCGGGTCTGCCGGTCGGTCTGGGTCGCGGTGTCGTAGGGATTGCTGAGGTAGCGGTTATAACCGGCCAGCACCGCCAGGGTCGGGCTCCAGTAATCGAGCCGGACACCGCCGCCGCGCAGCATCTTGCCATCGGCGGCGGCATCGTCGAGACCGAAGGTCAGCATGCTGCCCAGGCTGAAGCCGTGCCACTTGGGCGTGGTGTAGGCCAGCGAGTGCTTGGGCCGCAAATCCAGTGCATAGGCGCCGGGCGCATTGACCGGCCGGCTCAATGAGCTGTAGGGCGACAGCTTGGCCACGGCCAGGAACGGGTCGACAAAGGACGGTGCATTCATGGCGAAGGTCTTGCCCAGCTCCAGCTTGCCCCAGCGCCGGGAGCGCACGGCCACGGCGGCCAGGCGCAGGCGGCTGACGTCACGTTTCCAGTGGCCGTCCTCTGACAGGGCGTCGTCGTCGAAATTGAAGCCCTGCTCCACCACCGCCTGCACCGCCAGGTCATCGCCCAGGGACTGGCGCGCAAACACGCCGACCTTGTTGGTCCACGCCCCGCCACCGCCGACCCGGGTGCCGGAGCGGCCACCGGAATCATAGGTGTCGACGTAGCCGTCCAGCGAGCCATAGACCTTGAAGGCATCGCCGTAGCCGGCGTCATTGACGTACGGGCCCAGCCCCGGCGCCAGCGCTTGCAGGCCAGGAAAACCGGCGGCCTGGGTGACCTGCGCATGACACAGGTAAACGCCGAGCACCACACTGCCCGACAGCGGGCGCCAGAACGGTAAAACGTGCAAAGCCATGAGCAACCACCTTGTGCTGAGTGAAGGTGGCCGGAGCATCCGCCACATCCACGGCACGCCCCCATTCACCTTTGCTCAAGGCCTTGAGTGAAATGACAGGCATCGCTCTGGGACGCGCCATAACCAAGCCCAAGGGGGTGACGGCCGTTTGCGGATGGCCACGAGGGCTCGCCAGGCGCGCAAAAAAGTTACCGATCCACTCACCGGTGCAGCACCGGGGTTGTGCACGTCGGGTCGTAAATGCCCAGTGACCGGCCAGGCGTATCACACCGGCCAGCCACGGCCAGTACCAACGCTCAGGGGCTTGCAGAAAAGCCAAGTGCAGATTGCCGGCGCATCGCCAACACTGCCGGCACACCCGCTCACCGGTTCAGGAAACAACCCGATGAAGACAACCCCAGCCGACCGTTTGCAGCCGCTTGCCCTTGACGACGCCGCCCGCAGTAAAACGCGCAAGGTGGTCATCGCGTCGTCTCTGGGCAATGGCCTGGAAATGTACGACTTCACCGTCTACAGCTTTTTTGCCGTGATCATCGGCAAGCTTTTCTTCCCGGCCGACTCGGAGCTGGCCTCGCTGCTGATGTCGCTGGCGACCTTTGCCGTCGGCTTTCTGATGCGACCGCTGGGGGCCGTGGTGGTTGGCCGGGTGGCCGACCGCCGTGGGCGCAAGGCGGCCCTGTCGCTGACCATCGGCCTGATGACCCTGGGCACTGCAATCATTGCCTTTACCCCGACCTTTGCCAGTATCGGCATCAGTGCGTCGGTGCTGCTGGTGTTCGGGCGGCTGTTGCAAGGCTTGTCGGCCGGCGGTGAAGTGGGCACGGCCTCGGCCTTTCTCATGGAATCGGGCCGGCGTGACAACCGCTGCTTCATGGTCAGTTGGCAAGGCGCCAGCCAGGGTGCGGCAGCCTTGGTCGGCGCGTTGACCGGGCTGGCGCTGAGCAGCAGCCTGAGTGTCGAGGCGCTGGAATCGTGGGGCTGGCGCATCCCGTTCATGATCGGCCTGCTGATCGGCCCGGTGGGGCTGTATATCCGCCGCAACCTGGATGAAACCCATCAGGACACCGAGGCCGTCACGCCCTTCAGGGCCTTGCTGCGTGATCAGGGGCGCACCTTGCTGCTGGGCATCCTGCTGATGGCCAGCACCACCGTGTGCATGTACATGGTGGTGTTCTACATGCCGACCTACCTGGTCAAGACCCTGCATTACCCGAGCCAGACTGCTTTTGCCCTGGTCGGCCTGGCCAGTGCCATCCTGGCGATCATCCCGCCGATCGCCGCACGCTTTGCCGACCGGCTGACACGCCGCAAGCCCCTGCTCTACTGGACCCTGGGCTTGCCACTGGTGCTGGTCTACCCCTCGTTCATGTTGCTGGGCGGCGACAACACCGTGCTGTTCATGCTGGCCATCACCCTGCTGATCCTGCCGATGGCGGTCGGGGTGGGCGCGTTCATGGCGCTGTTGATGGAAGCCTTTGCGCAATCGGAGCGGGCCACCGGCATGTCGATCATCTACAGCTTCGGGGTCACGATCTTTGGTGGTTTTTCACCGTTGCTGATCACCTGGCTGATCGGCGTGACCGGCAACCCGCAGACGCCGGCGCTGTACCTGAGCGCCACCGTGGTGCTGAGCCTGATTGCCTTGCGCCTGTACCCCGAACACCCCGGCCGCACCTGATCCCCCTGAAACAAGGAGCCTCTCATGACAAACCTGAGCTTGAAACCTTCGCCAGCGGCGACTGAACAGTTCATCCGGATTCGCCGTGACATCCATGCGCATCCCGAACTGGGCGGCGACACCCCACGCACGGCCGCGCTGGTCGCCGAACTGTTGGCCGGATGGGGCTATCAGGTGCACACCCGGGTCGGCGGCCAAGGCGTGGTCGGCGTGCTCAAGCGTGGCGAAGGCACACGCACCTTGGGCATCCGCGCCGACATGGACGCCCTGCCCATCCTCGAAAAGAACGGCCTGCCCTGGGCCAGCCGTCACACCGGCACGATGCACGCCTGCGGCCATGACGGGCACACCGCGACCCTGCTGGCAGCGGCCGAGCAGTTGGCACGCTCGACGTTCAACGGCACGTTGAACCTGATTTTCCAGCCGGACGAAGAAGGCCTGG
Organism: Pseudomonas sp. Leaf127; assembly: GCF_001423155.1. Taxonomy (NCBI): domain Bacteria; kingdom Pseudomonadati; phylum Pseudomonadota; class Gammaproteobacteria; order Pseudomonadales; family Pseudomonadaceae; genus Pseudomonas; species Pseudomonas sp. Leaf127. Next base: position 737,067 of record NZ_LMOA01000021.1, read on the forward strand.
CCGGCGCCCGGCAGATGCTCGATGACGGTCTGTTCAGTCGTTTTCCGTGCGATGCGGTGTATGCCTTTCATAACATGCCGGGGCTGCCGGTCGGGCAGGCAGTGGTGCAGGCCGGCGGTTTCATGGCGTCGTCCGAACGGGTCACCATTACCTTGACCGGGCGCGGCGGCCATGGCGCCATGCCGGAACGGGCCATCGACCCCACCCCAGCCCTGGCCTCGCTGGTCATGGCCCTGCAAACGGTGGTCTCGCGCAACCTGGCCGCTGATGAAGCGGCGGTGATCAGTGTCGGTACGATCCAGGCCGGCACGGCCTACAACATCATTCCGGAAACCGCGCAGCTGACGCTGAGCGTGCGCACCACCGCCCCCGAGGTACGCGAGCGGATCGAGCGGCGCATTGGTGAAATCGTCGACGGCCAATGCGCAGCGTTTGGCGTCAGCGCGCAGGTCGACTATCGGTTACTGGCTCCGGTGCTGGTCAACAGCGAGGAACAAAGCCTGCGCATGGCCGAAGTGGCGCGCCAGGTGCTGGGCGCAGCCAATGTGCTGGAGCGCATGCCGGTGCAACTGATGGGCAGCGAGGATTTCGCCTGGATGCTGCAGGCCCGACCGGGCTGCTACTTCGTGCTGGGCAACGGCCAGGGCGAGTTCACCGGTTGCTCGGTGCACAACGATCACTACGACTTCAATGACGAGGTGATTGCCCTGGGCGCAGCGTGCTGGGTGAAGTTGGTGGAAAGCTATCTGACAGCTTGATGGCGGTGTGGCGGATTCTAGAGGCGACGACCGTCAGTCGTCGTATTCATCGTCAAAGAAAGAATCCGCCGGTTCATATTCTTCGTCTTCGTCAGCCTCGTCGACGGCAAACTCGTGGTCGAGCAAGTGTTCGTGTTCGGGTTCAAAGGCGTCGTTGTCGGTGCTCATGGGGTTACCTGCCAGTCCAGAGGGTCAAGGCGTTCTATATAAGGCGCAGGTTATCCGGGGTCAACCGCCACTCAAGGGTTGCCGCGCCGGCGCCTGGCCCACAGTGCACTGGCGACCATGACCAGTCCCGGAATGAGCAGGCCCACGCCTGTGTAGGCAAAGGCCGGTTGCCCGGACAAGCCCACGGCAATGAAACCGGCGCCCATGGCAGTCAGGGGGCCGCCGGCGGCAATGAATGGGCTGGTCGCTGTCTTGCTCATGTAAATCCTCCTTGTCGAGCCGGTATTGAAACACATCATGCAAAGGCAACAAACGTCACCTGCAAAGCGCCAACGCCGCAGCATCGTCAGCCAGCAGGCTGTACTGATGCAGGCTCAGGTAATGTCCGCCCTTGAATTCGACGTCACGAAGCGTGCCTTCGCGCTGGAACCCCACTTTTTCAAGCAACGCCCAACTGGCCACGTTCTCAGGCTCGACATCAGCGTGGATGCGATGCACGCCCATGTGCCTGAACGCATGGCGCAGGATAACCGGCAGTGCCTTTGACAGATAACCCTGACGCCAGTACTCGGGCAGCAGCCAATAGCCGAGCTTGATACGGCGGTGTTCATGGCACTTGTCGTTCAGGCCACAGGCACCGAGCATGGCATCGCTTTCAAGGTCTGCAATGGCCCACCAGATGCCGGTCTTTTCGGTCAGGATGCGCTCGAACCAGCGCATCTGCTCATCCGTTGCTTCCAGGCTGGAATAAGAGACACCGTAGTGGGCCGTGACCACGGGATTGGATAAGCCCGCATACACGGTGCTCACCTCCTGCGGCCGGATTTTTCGCAGCCTGATTCTTTCAAGCACAAATTCTGGAAAGCTGTTCGACACGCTCAATACTCGTTGTTCATGAATCCCGGATCGACCTGGACAGGTCAGTTGGCAAGCGGCGCATCAACCGTGCACGCCCACAGCTGTATGAACGGCTGGCGGGCGTCCGGGGCGCCGATCCATTCGCTCAATGCCTGACACCCCTCAGTCAAGCACAGGAAATAATCGCCTGCCTCAGGCGTCCGACCAAGGTTCAGCGGTTGCAGGGGCGCCAGCCTGGGCCGGTAATGCCAGCTGCTGTCTTGCAGCCAGGCGTCGGCCGGGATTTCCATCCCGGCCCCGCTGCCCCGAATCCGGGCCTCCTGCAACAGCAGGCCGGTCTCGGTGACACGGTAGTCTTCCTCCCAGCGGATTTTCTCGATGGTGTGATGCCAGGCCAATGTGAAGCCGGAAACGGAAAGCTGGGCCCAGACTGCGCCGGCCAGGCCCAGGCACAGACCGATCATGCCCTGGCCAGCCCCCTCTGACGCGCGCGCCAGACGTGCTGCAGGATGACGACGATGCCCAGTGCAAAACCGATTTCATCGGTCAGCGGCAATGCCACCACCAGCAAGGCCCCGGCCGCAAAGCTAAGCAGGCGTTCCCATGCCGGCATCTTCTGTTGCAGGTAGCCGGTGGAGGCCATGCCCCACAAGCCCACCGCCAGCACGGTCTTGATCAGCATGTAGGCGGTCATCCACAGGCTGTCGCCCTGCAGCATCAGCGCCGGGTTGTAGACCGCCATGAACGGGATCACGAAGCCGGCCAGGGCGATGCGCACCGCCCACAGGCTGATCCTGAAGCCGGTCTCCTTGGCAATCGGGGCGGCGGCAAAACAGGCCAGGGCGACCGGCGGGGTCAGGTCCGCGAGGATGCCGAAATAGAACACGAACATGTGCGAGACGATCAGTGGCACCCCAAGCTCCAGGAGCGCGGGCGCAGCAATCGAGCTGGTGATGATGTAGTTGGGAATGGTCGGAATGCCCATCCCCAGCACCAGGCAGGTGATCATCGTCAGGATCAGCGACAGCAACAGGTTGTCACGTCCGATCGCCAGGATGTAGCCGGCAAAGGTCGAGGCGACCCCGGTCAGCGACACCACGCCGATGATGACGCCCACCAGGGCACAGGCGATGCCCACCGGCACCGCATGGCGGGCGCCGTCGACCAGCGCGTGCAGGCAGACCACCAGGGTTTCCCGACCGCCCTTGATGACCCAGCAGACAGCCACCAGCACGGCGATGACGGCAAAGATCACGCCGATACCCAACTGGAAGAAGCCCACGCACAGAATGCCCAGCGAAATCCAGAAGGCGCAGCGCAAGGCGAAGCTGGAGACCCGCAGGATGATGGCCGACCCCAGGATCACGATGGCGGTCAGGGCCAGCCCGACCATGCCGGAGAACAGCGGCGTACGCCCGGAAAACAGCAGGTAGACCAGCACCAGCAGCGGGATCAGCAAGTACCAGCTTTCCTTTACCGCCCCCAGCGCGCTGGGGCACTGGTCCTTGGGCAACCCTTTGAGATTCGAGCGCTTGGCCTCCAGGTGAACCATCCAGAACACCGAGCCAAAGTAGAGAATGGCCGGAATCAGGGCTGCCTTGGCAATCTCCACAAAGGGCACGTTGATGGTCTCGGCCATGATGAACGCCACGGCGCCCATGACCGGTGGCATCAACTGGCTGCCCATGCTGGCCGTGGCCTCGACCCCGCCGGCAAAGGCGGCCCGGTAGCCGAAGCGTTTCATCAGCGGGATGGTGAATTGCCCGGTGGTGACCACGTTGGCGATGCCGGAGCCGGTGATGGTGCCCATCAGCGCGGATGAGGCGACCGCCACCTTGGCCGGCCCTCCCAGCTTGTGGCCGAACAGGCCCATGGCGAAGTCGGTGAACAGCTTGATCATGCCGGCCTGTTCGAGAAACGAGCCAAACAGGATGAACAGGAAGATGTAGGTGGCCGAGACGTAGGTCGGTGTGCCGTACAGGCCCTCGGTGCCGAACGCCAATTGGTTGATGATCTGGTCGACCCCGTAGCCCCGGTGGGCCAGGTCGCCGGGCAGGTATTCGCCCAGCAGGCCATAGGCCAGGAACAGGCCGCAGATGATCGGCAGCGCAATGCCCATGACCCTTCTGGCGGCCTCGAACACCAGCACGATCAGGATCAGCCCGATCAGCAGCCAGTCGCTTACTACGGCACCGAGGACTCCAAACAGATCCTGGCCAAGACCCGCGAGGACTTCATGCAATTCAAGGACGTTTTGCGCAAGAAGTAATACCTGAAGCGGGCTGGCCCGAGCGCCAGCCTGCTTTGCCTGGCTTATATCCCGAGGTTTCCCGATGGCTACCTGCAAGAAAAAAGAGCTGATTATCGGCGGTGTCATGCTCGGCACCGCACTCGGTTATCTGCTGATGACACTCAAACTACCGGGGCACTCCGGCATTGATGCGGCCTTCGTTCCAGGCCTGTTGGCGGGGATGCTCTGCCTGCTGGCCGTGATCCAGTTGTTCAGTGCCTTCGCGACTGCGCAAGCGCCAGCCGATGATGTCCCGCATGTCGACACCGAGGACACGGGCAGCGCGATTGATGTGAAGACCGTGGTCAAGACCCTGGCCTTGATCGTGGGCTACATCGCCCTGATGAACCCGGTCGGCTTTCCGATCATGACCGCTGCCTACCTGTACCTGCAGTTCATGGTCCTGACCCCGGCCGACCAAAAGGTGCCGCACCTCACGTATGTCGTCATTGCCGTGATCACCTCGGCTGTCATTTACCTGTTATTCCGCGAGGCCTTCGATTTGATGCTGCCCGCCGGCCTGACCAACTTTTAGGAGTATCAAGCATGCTCGATTTGTTGCAGCAAGGCTTCGGTGCCGTCTTTTCGATCAACATCATGTTGTTGATGGCCATCGGCGTGGCCGTAGGCATCGTCTTTGGCGCCGTGCCCGGCCTGTCGGCGACCATGGCTGTTGCGCTGTGCCTGCCGCTGACCTTCACCATGGGTCCTCAGGCGGGGCTCTCACTGCTGGTCGCACTGTTTATCGGCGCCACCTCAGGCGGCCTGATTTCGGCGATCTTGCTGAAGATACCCGGCACGCCCTCATCGATTGCCACGGTGTTCGACGGCGGACCACTGATGGAACAGGGGCACGGCGTCAAGGCGCTCGGTATCGGCATTGTGTTCTCGTTCCTGGGCACCCTGTTCAGCATTGCCGCCCTGATGTCCATCGCGCCGCAACTGGCCAAGGTGGCCCTGCGTTTCGGCCCGCATGAATACTTCGCCATTGCCGTGTTTTCCCTGACCCTGATTGCCACGCTGTCGGCCGGCTCCATGGCCAAGGGGCTGTTCGCCGGTGCACTGGGCTTTGCGGTGTCCACCGTAGGGATCGCGCCGGTGGAAGCGATTCGCCGCTTTACGTTCGGCCTGCCCGAACTGAACGGCGGTTTTTCAATGCTGACGGTGATGATCGGCATGTTTGCCGTGGCCGAAATCATCAAGCTGGCCGAGAACGGCCGCTTTGCCAAACAAGGCAAGGCGCAATCGGTCAGCATGAAGAACATCAAGGGCTTCGGTTTTTCGATCAAGGAGTTTCGCGAGCAACTGCCCAACGCGTTTCGCTCGGGCCTGATCGGCCTGGGGATCGGTATCCTGCCGGGCATCGGTGCGGGCACCTCGAACCTGGTGGCCTACATCATCGCCAAGAAACGCGCCAAGGACCCGGAATCGTATGGCAAGGGCAACATTGGTGGGGTTGTCGCCAGTGAGACCGCCAACAACGCCGGTATCGGCGGTGCGATGATGACGTTGATGACGCTGGGCATTCCGGGTGACACCGTCACCGCGATCATGCTGGGCGGCTTCCTGATCCATGGACCGCTGGTCTACACCATCTTCGCAGCACTGATCGTCGCCACGTTCATGATGCTGTTCATGGAGTTCTACGGCCTGCGCCTGTTCATCAAGCTGCTGGATGTGCCCAAGCACATTCTGCTGCCGATCATCCTGGTGCTGTGTGTCGTGGGTGCCTTCGGCTTGTTCAGCCGCCTGTTCGATGTCTGGTCGATCCTGCTGTTTGGTGTGTTGGGGTATGGTTTCGACAAGGCCGGCATGCCGGCGGCGCCGTTCATCATCGGCTTTATTCTCGGGCCGATGGCTGAAACCAACCTGCGCCGCGGCCTGATGCTGTCGGACGGCAACTTCATGGCTTTCCTGTCGAACCCTATCGCCGCCTCGTTCCTCGGCTTGGCGTTGGCGTTTATCGTCTGGCAGGTGTACAGCGCCATGCGCCCGAAAAAGAGTGCGATCGACGAGATACTGCGGACCTGAGGCATGAAGATTCGGGGCCTGTAGAAACGCTTACGCATGATGCATAAAAAACTCGCTGATTCAGCGAGTTTTTTTATGGTGCAGTTTTTTACGGTTCAGAAGCCGCTGATGTCAGCAGTCCATCCCACGTCATGCTGACGGACCGACGTTCAGGCGTGAGCAAGGTACCAGCGCCAGTCCTGCTCTGTGACTTCAGCGTTGAATGTACGGAGCTCGCGCCACTTGATCGCCAGGAACACCTTCAGGAATTCAGCGCCCAGCGCCTCGCGTGCCCATGCTGAACGTTGCAGCGCCTGTAATGCGGTAAGCCAGTCGGTGGGGAGAAAGTCGGTCGCTTGCTCATAGCCATTGCCTTCAGTTGCCGCGCCCGGATCGCTTTGATGAGTGATGCCGTGGTGAATGCCTGCCAGTACGGCGGCAGCGGCGAGATAGGGGTTGGCATCGGCACCGCAAATGCGGTGCTCGATGTGCCGGCTTATCGCGGGGCCACCGGGCACACGCAACGACACCGTACGATTGTTGACGCCCCAACTTTTGGCCAGCGGCGCGTAGCTACCGGTCTGGAACCTGCGGTATGAATTGGCATGGGGGCAGAATATCGCCAGCGAGTCCAACAAGGTGGCCATCATCCCGCCAATGGAGTGACGCAACAGCGGCGTACCCTGGGGGTCATCGCTCGCATACAGGTTGTTACCCTGCGCGTCGGCCAGACTCACATGCAAATGCAGGCCGCTACCGGCCTGATCGCCGAATGGCTTGGCCATGAAACATGCTTGCAGCCCGTGTCTGTTGGCCACGCCTTTGACCAGGCGCTTGTAACGTACGCCTTCATCAATGGCCTGGAGTGCGTCGAAACGATGCTCAAGCGTCAGCTCGAACTGGCCTGGCGCATACTCGGAGATTGCCGTACGCACGGGTAACCCCTGGACGGCGCAGGCCGCGTAGAGGTCATCAAGAAACGGTTGATACTGCTCCAGTTCGTACACGCCATACACCTGCGGGGCAACAGGGCGTACACCATTGGCTTGCAACGCCGGCTGCGGCCGACCGTTGGCGTCGCGCTGCCGGTCCAGCAAGTAGAACTCCAACTCAACCGCCATCACCGGATGCAAGCCATCGGCCTTGAGCCGCTCGATGGCCTGCACCAACACATGGCGCGGGTCGGCCGGTGCGGCGGGCATCCCTTGGGTCGGGTGCATGCTGACCTGCACTTGACCGGTGGGGCTGCTGCGCCAGGGTTGCAGGGTCAGGCTGCCCGGCAAGGGGTACGTCCAGCAATCCGCGTCAGCGACATCCCAGACCAGGCCGGTGTCGTCTACGTCCTCGCCCTGCACGGTCAGGGCAAGGATGGAGCTTGGCAGGGGCCGACCATGCTCGTAGATCGCCAGTAGCTCGTCGCGATGCAACAGCTTGCCTCGTGGAACACCATTGGCATCGATCAGGAATAACTCGATGCTCAGAACTTCAGGGTGAGCGGCCAGAAAATCCTGGGCCTCTTTTTTATCAGCATATTGCATGTCACACCTCTTGGCGCTCATTCAAACGGATTGGCATTCGAGAATCGTGGCGTTCATGAAGGCATGACCCGCGCCCCGGGAATGGCAAGCAACGTGGTGAGCGCGTTATCCAACTCACCGATCAGCCTGTCGATATCGGCCTCACTTGTCTGTGGGCAGCACAGGGTCATGTTGTGAAAAGGCGTGATGAGGATGCCGCGATTGATCAGGTACAGGTGCAGGGCCATTTGCAGGCTGTCATGAAAGGCCGCCTCGGCCTGGGCGCCGGTTCTGGGCGAGGTGGCACAGAATTGAAACTCACAGCGAGCCCCCAACTCGGTAACAGACCAATCCAGTTGGTGGCGTTTGAACAACGCTCGAAATCCCTGCGCCAGCCTTGAGGCCAGGGGCAGCATGTACAGGTAAGCTGATTCGGTCATGACCTCTTCGAGGCTGACGCGCATGCAACGCATGGCCAGCGCATTGGCGGACAGCGTTGTTCCCATACCGCTGTGGCCATGCCCGCTACTCTCTTCACTGACAGTTTTCTGCACATCGCGCATGGCCAGGGCAACCTGCTCGGTCACACCAAACACCGCGCAAGGTATGCCTCCCGCGATGGGCTTGCCCACCACGAAAAAGTCGGGTTTCAAGGCCCATTGGCGGGTGCATCCACCCAGGCCTGTGGAAATAGTGTGGGTCTCATCAATGACCAACAGGCTGCCGTATTTGAGGGTCAACTCTCGGCACTTCTGCATAAACCCCGGATCGGGCAGCACCATGCCTATGTTCGTCATCGCCGGCTCGCACATCAGCGCGCACACATCGCCCTGGGCTAAAGCAGCCTCCAGTGCGTCGACATCGTTGAAGGGGATGGATCGACTGTATTGCGTCAAGTCGTAGGCCTGGCCTACAAGACCTGGCCGGTGCACGGTCTTGCCGGCGCGGTAGCGCACCATGACGTCATCCACAGTACCGTGATAGCAGCCGTCGAACACCAGCAAGACGTTGCGTTTGGTAATCGCGCGCGCCCAGCGCAGCACATAACGATTGGCGTCAGTCGCATTGGCGGTCACCTGCCAGTAAGGCAGCCCGAATCGCTCAGCCAGCAACTCGCCGCAGACCACCGCGTCTTCACCAGGCAGCATCGTGGTCAGGCCGTTATCGGCTTGCTCGGCGATGGCGCGGGCAACAGGATCAGGTGAGTGACCAAACATGGTGCCTGTATCGCCCAGGCAAAAGTCGATGTACTCATGCTCGTCAACATCCGTGAAACGTGCACCCTTGGCACGTTTGACAAACAGCGGCGACGGCATTGACCAGTCGCTCATCCAGTGCATGGGCACACCGTTGAACAGATTCGCCCTGGCACGCCTGGCCAGCGCCATTGATGCCGGGTTACGTTCAATGAAGCGGGCACGCTCGGCTACGGTAAACGCAGCAATCGCCGATTCACAGATTCCACTGTGGGACATGATCAAACTCCTCTATTGATGATTAACTTGATTGAACGTCGCGATGGCTCAAATAAAAGACACGCCACCGCCACACGCAGGCGCTTCTTCGTGCGTGAACAACTAAAAACCGGGCTCTTGCAACGTGCCTATTCGCCGTGCGAACGTAACCTGAGCGTCAGGAATAAACCGATGCCACTTGAATCAGGCGTAAGGCGCCTTGTTTTCGATCAGGCTGTTTCCGCCATCCACCACCAGCACTTCACCGGTGATGTAACTGGCCTCAGGCGACGCCAGAAAGGCCACCGCGGCCGCCACTTCGCGGGGGCTGCCCGCCCGCCCTATCGGGGTAAAACACCCCGCCTCGGCCTCAACCGGCGTGGTTGATCCGGTGGTGATCCAGCCGGGAGCCACGCTGTTTACGGTGATTCCCTGCCTGGCGACTTCCAGTGCAAGTCCCATGTTCATGCCAACCATTGCGGCCTTGGCGGCGCTGTAAGCGGCTTCGCCGGGGTTGCTGCCCCGGATGCCCGTGGTCGAACTGATATTGATAATGCGACCGTAACGTCGCGCGCGCATGCCGGGCAACACGGCGCGGGTCAGCAGAAAAGCGGTCGTCAGGTTTCTGGCCAGTGAAAGGTTCCAGTCATGCAGTGGCATAGCCGCCAGTTCCGAGAATGTTTCAGGGCTGCCTTGCATGGCCATGCCGGCATTGTTTACCAGAATGTCGACACGCCCCCACACTGACGCAGCCCACAGGCTCAATTCACGTACCTGATCTTCATCGGTGAGATCGGCTGGTCGGCCTTCGACTTCAAACCCTTCAAGGCGTAGTTCTTCAACCCGATCCGCGATGCGCATGCTGCTGGCCGTAATGATCAACTTCGCCCCGCAGGCACCCAGCCGGCGCGCAATAGCCATGCCGATCCCGGCTTCACTCCCGGCCCCACTGACCAGTGCCACATGCCCCTGCAATTCAGAAACCGACACGGTGTGCTCCTGCGCATTAACGTTGAAAGAGAGTAGAAAGTAGGCCAACGAACCTGATACATAAAGACGATCATTATCAGAACATCTGACAACCCCTATGGCCTTTACCAGTGAGTCACTTAAAGTTTTTCTCTCGGTCGTCGACAGCGGATCCTTTTCTGCCGCCGCACGAAAGTTGGGCCGGGTGCCTTCGGCCATCAACATGGCGGTGTCGCAGCTTGAAGCAGAGCTGGATCTGTTGCTTTTTGATCGCTCCACCCGCAAGGCCATTCCGACAGCCGCCGCCAAGGCACTGGAGCCCCAGGCACGCCAGGTCGCCAGCCAGTTGAACCTGCTGGACGCCCATGCGCTCCAGCTTCATAAGGGGCTGGAGGAGCGCCTGGTCCTTGCCATGGCGCCGGAGTTGCAAACCGGCATCTGGAATCGTCCGCTGTCCATCATTGCCAGGGAGTTTCCCACGCTGGCCATCGAGATTCGCTCTGCGTCCCATCCAGAGGCGATGCGCATGCTGCATGAAGGGCGCGTGCAACTGGCACTTGGCTTCGAACGACCCGGGCTGGACGAGCGGGAGACGTTTCTTGAAGCGGGGAGCCAGTTGTTGGTCGCCGTTGCCTCTCCGGATCATCCCGCAGCCGCCGGCAAGCAAAGCCCCTTGACCGAGGAGCAACTGGTGAACGTGCGGCAGATTATCGTCGCGACGGGAGGACCTGCAGACTCTGACCCACGTGTTGTGCTGTCGCGGCGGATCTGGCACAGCGACAGTTACCTGGCCACGCTGGACCTGGTGCAGCAAGGCCTGGGCTGGGCTTATCTGCCACAACCGCTGGTACAACCGCTGATCACGTCGGGCGCATTGACAGAAGTGGTGTTTGACTACATGCCGAGTCAGATGCGGTTATGGGTCGACATCATCTGGGTAAAGAACCGGCCCCTGGGGCTGGGCGCACGGCGTTACCTGAGCCTGATGCGCGAAATGGCCGAGGGCGAGCCCCGTCGTGTCTGACGGGCAGACATCCTGAGCCCACCTGTGGATAGAGAATGGGCTCAATCCTTGCTCCGGTGCACGCCAACCCATCATCGCGAACATCAGGCAACTCATGACGGATGTTCGGGTACCGCTCCGAACCGCTCCAGCATCCGGGGCATCAGTGCCTGTGCCGCCGCTTACCAGACCGCAATATGCGAATCCGCCCGTGGTTCGGTGCCCCCGCACAACACCCCGGTGACCGGGTCGCGCAAGATGATCTGCCCGCGCCCATAGTCGGTCAGGTCGCTGTCGGTCTGCACCTTGTGACCGCGCCGTGCCAGCGCATTGACCAGGTCGCGCGAGGCGCCATGTTCGATGCCGACCTTCATGTCGCCCAGCCATTGCCAGCGCGGCGCGTCCAGTGCTGCCTGGGGGTTAAGGCCGAAGTCCACCAGGTTCATCACCATCTGCACATGGCCCTGGGGCTGCATGTAGCCGCCCATCACGCCGAACGGCCCCAAGGCCTGGCCATCCTTGCTGAGAAAGCCGGGGATGATGGTGTGGAAGGTTTTCTTGCCCGGGGCCAGGCAGTTGGCGTGCGTCGCGTCGAGGCTGAATTCCTGCCCGCGATTTTGCAGGGCGATGCCGCTGTCGGGCAGCACCACGCCAGAACCGAAGCCGTGGTAGTTGCTCTGGATGAACGAAACCATATTGCCTTCGGCATCCGCCGTGGCCAGGTACACCGTGCCGCTGGCATGGGGATCGCCAGGCCTGGGCGGCTGGGCCTGCTCGCCAATCTGGCCACGGCGGCGGGTGCTGTAGCCGTCGCTGAGCAGGTCGGCCACGGCCATGCGCATGTGCGCAGGGTCGGTGATGTAATGCAGGCCGTCGCTGTAGGCGAGTTTCATCGCCTCAAGCTGGCGATGCCAGGTGTGCTGGCTGTCGCGGTGATCGAAGCTGAAGCCTTCGAGGATCTTCAGCGCCATCAGGGCGACCAGGCCCTGGCCACTGGGCGGGATTTCCCAGACGTCGACGCCACGGTAGTTGATGTGGATGGGCTCGACCCATTGCGCGCGGTAATCCTTGAGGTCGCAGGCACGCAGGTAGCCGCCGCTGGCGCGGGAATGAGCCTCCAGGCGCTCGGCCAGGGAGCCTCGGTACAGGCTTTCGCAGCGAGTGGCAGCCAGCTCTTCCAGGGTGCGGGCCTGGGCCGGGTTGCGGAAGATTTCCCCGGCGCGTGGCGCACGGCCATCGATCAGAAAGGTGTCGAACCAGGCCTGCAGCACGTCGTCGCGGTGCGGGCTGAACTCGTTCAAGGCGATCTGCCATTGATGGGCAACCACCGGCGACAGCGGGAAACCGTCGCGTGCCAGGCTGATGGCGGGTTGCAGCAATTGGGCAAAAGGTAATTTGCCAAAACGTTGCGACAGCTCCGCCCAGGCCGATGGGCAGCCAGGTACGGTCACCGGTGTCCAGCCATACAGCGGCATCTGCTCATGCCCGGCCGCCTTGACCTTTTCGATACTCAAGGCCGCCGGGGCATGGCCGTTACCGTTCAGGCCATGTAACTGCCCCTTGCACCAGACCAGGGCGAAGGCATCGCCACCCAGGCCACAGCCCGTCGGTTCCACCACTGTCAGGGCGGCGGCCGTGGCGATGGCCGCGTCGATGGCGTTGCCGCCCTTTTGCATGATTTCGATGCCCGCCTGTGCGGCCAGCGGCTGGGATGCAGCGACCATGCCGCGACGCGCGAACACACTTTGGCGTTGCGACGCATAGGGGTATTCGTGAGCAGAGAATTTCAACATGGCAAAGGCCCTTCAAGAAAAGTCATAACACGCGGCTGAGAAAGGCCCGGGTACGCGGATGGCTGGGGCAGCTGAAAATCTGCTCCGGCGGCCCCTGTTCAATCAGTTCACCTTGATCGAGGACCACCACCCGGTCGGCCACTTCACGGGCAAATCCCATTTCATGCGTGACCACGACCATGGTCATGCCCTCCTCTGCCAGTTCCTTCATCACCTGCAAGACCTCACCGACAGTTTCCGGGTCAAGGGCGCTGGTGGGTTCGTCGAACAGCATGGCCTGGGGTTTCATTGCCAGCGCACGGGCGATCGCCACCCGTTGCTGCTGGCCGCCAGAGAGCATCGACGGGTAATGGCCGGCCTTGTCCGCCAGGCCGACCCGCGCCAACAGACCGTGAGCCTGCTCCAGTGCCTGGGCACGCGGCACGCCGAGCACCTGGATCGGTGCTTCGATGATGTTTTCCAGCGCGGTCATGTGGGTGAACAGGTTGAAGCGCTGGAACACCATGCCGATGTCGCGGCGCTGGCGGGCGATGTTGCGCTCAGAATCGCGCACAAGGCTGCCATCGCTGCGCTCGCGATAGCCCATGGCGCGGCCGTTGACACGGATACGCCCGCCCTGGACGTCTTCAAGCAGGTTGATGCAACGGATAAAGGTGGTCTTGCCAGAGCCCGATGCGCCGATCAGTACCACCACCTCGCCGCGGCGTACTTGCAGGGAAATACCCTTGAGGATCTGCAACGTGCCAAACGACTTGTGGATGTCCAGTGCCTCGATGATCAACTCGTCACTTTGGTGCGCCATGGTTAACGTCCCCTCAGCAGTTTCAGGGTGCTACGACCGAACATACGGCTGGCCGCAGGTGGCGTTGCGCAAGGTCTGTCGGACCGGCCAACGCGGCTTTCCAGCCAGCGCTGAAAAAATCCCCACAGGGTGGTCAGCGTCAGGAAGTACAGCGCGACCACCAGGTACAACTCGAACACGCGGAACGTCGCCGACGTGATCATTTGCGTACTGAGCAGCAGTTCCTGTACACCGATCACGCTGACCAGCGTGGTGTTCTTGAGCATCACGTTGAACTCGTTGCCCAGCGGCGGCACGATCACCCGGAACGCCTGGGGCAGGACAATGCGCCGCATCAACTTGGCAAAGCCCATGCCCAGGGAACGTCCGGCTTCGTACTGGCCCTTGTCCACCGCGCCGATACCGGCACGGATAATCTCGGCCATATACGCGCCTTCATTGAGGCCCAGCGCAATGATCGCCGCCTGGATGTTGCCGGGGATGATCAGGCCGAACAGCTCGATATCCTCAAAGCGAAAAATCCCGCCCGCCGCCAGCGCCGTGTACAGAAACACGATCTGCACCAGCAACGGTGTGCCGCGCATCAGCCATACATAAAAGCGTACCGGCAGGTGCAACAGCGGATTGCTCGACAAGCGCAGCAGCGCCGCCGCCAGCCCCAGACTGCAGCCCAACAGCATCGCCAGCACGCTGATCAGGCACGTCAGCCACAGCCCGGTGAGGTACACCCCGCTGGGCTGCAACAGGTACTGCCAGAACACATCCCAATTGAAATTCATCGCCGGTTTGCCTCAGTCGAGTGTGTCGCTGCTGACATGCCATTTATTCAACAACTGCACGTAGCGCCCGTCGCTGCGCATGTCGCTGATGACCTGCTGCACGGCAGTAGTCAATTGCGGATCATCCTTGCGCATGCCCAGCCCGGTGAGGATGCGACTGAAGGCCGGCACGCCCTCCTGGAACAGCTCCGGAGCCATCGTGGCGTAATAGCCGGCGGTTTCAACCGTGGTGCCGTAGGCGTCGACCTGGCTGATGCGCAGCGCCTGGAAGGCATCGGTGTCGGTGTTGTAGACCACCAGCTTCATCGGTGGCTTGCCCGCCTTGGCGAGGCTTTCATTCCGGGCGTCCAGCAGGGTCTTGACGGTGGAGCCGTTGAGCACGGCGACCTTATGCCCGGAGAGATCATCCAGCGTCTTGATGCCCTTTGGATTGCCCTTGGGCACGACCACCGACTGGCTGGAATACATGTAGTTGACGATGTCGATCACTTCGCGCCGCTCGGGCTTGTCGAACAGTTGATCAACGATCATGTCGCACTGCCCGGCAAGCAAGGCCGGCACCAGACCCGAGAACGGAATCACCCGCCATTGCACCTGTTTGTTGTCCAGTTGCCTGGCAATTTCAAGCCCCAGGTCGACGGTGAGTCCCCGGGGTTTCTGGGCTTCGTCGAACGAAACCAGGGGCGGTGAATCCATCCCCGAGCAGTAGACGAGCTTGTCGACTTTCTGCAGACGCTCTGGCACCTGGGGCGCAGCAACGGCCCATTGTGCGCAAAGACCAAGAGAGACAGCGACCAGCAAGACGCTAGGTTTATGCATGACCAGACACTCCACTTCGTTGAATAACGGGGCAGGAATCGACGTCTAAACACGAGCGGGTTCGGACCCGCCTCTCCTATTGTTTCGATTGCAGAAATTGACTCAGCGCCGGCACGGTGCCTTCGATGTGCTCGCGCACCACGGCTTCGGCGCGGGCGGCGTCACCGGTGCGAATCGCGTCGAGGATCACGGCGTGTTCCTGCCGCGCGCTCAAGGGCTTTTCGCTGTGCTGTAACCACAAGCGCATGGGCGCTTCCACCAACGAGTACAGGGCCGAAATCTGCTTCATCAGGCGCGGGCGCCCGCTGAGGCTGCACAGGTATTCATGAAAGGCGCGATGACGGCGGACCCAGGCGGCACTCTCGTCGCGATAGTCATCCATCTCGTCCAGCAGGCGCTCAAGCGCTGCGAGCTGGCGCTCGTCAATGCGGCTGACCGCGACACGCACCGCCAGGCCCTCCAGCGCGCTGCGCATTTCGAACACTTCATGCAGCTCGTCGATATCGAGGCCGCTGACAATGGCGCCACGGTTGGGCCGCAGGGTTACCAGCCCCTGGGCGTCGAGGCGGCGAAAGGCTTCGCGTACCGGCATGCGGCTCATGCCGATCTCGCTGGCAATGTCTTCGGCGATCAGGCGGTCACCCTTGCGGTAGCGAGCGCAGCAGATTGCATCAAGGAGAAAGTTATAGGCTTCCTCCTCGGCCGTGAGGGGCTGACGGTCGATGTAGGCAGGGGCAAATTGCATGGGGCGGCACCTTTGTATTTTTGTATCCAATTATCCACGGATACAAAAGCAGGATGTGTGCCAAGGGGCTTGGTCGTGTGTTAACCAGTTGATTTAATTTGGATCTTTAGGCTGATTGCAGGGAGGACGCGAGAGTCGGGCAAGGTTATGTGCTACCAAATGGCGCAGCGGCTTCCCATTTTCGTGCAGGAAAGTAGCGGATGTGTGTTGAGGAGGCTGATCGAGGTGTGGGGGCTAATCGAAGTATCAAAAAGATTTCACAGTCACTTTTCGCGCTTTTTGCACACACACAAAAAAGCCGATCTAGCTGATCGGCTTAAGTGTCTGATTTTACTCAGGAATATTGGTCGGGACGGAGTGATTCGAACACTCGACCCCTTGCACCCCATGCAAGTGCGCTACCGGGCTGCGCTACGCCCCGACTCCGGTGTTGAAACGCTTCCCATGTTGCGGAAGTGGTGAGGAATATACCCTAAGCGTTTGAATTATGGAAGCATTTCGCCGAACTGATTTTATGCCTTGAGTAGATCCAGCACATCTTCAAGCTCGTTGATCATCTGCCGAATCATCTGCTTGTACTGCTGGGTATCGTCCTTGGGCTCGCCAGTGGTGAGGCGCAGGCGCGCCCCGCCAATGGTAAACCCCTGGTCATACAGCAGGCCGCGGATCTGGCGGATCATCAGCACATCCTGATGCTGATAATAACGACGATTCCCGCGGCGCTTGACGGGGTTGAGCTGGGGAAACTCCTGTTCCCAATAACGCAAAACGTGCGGTTTTACCGCGCAGAGCTCGCTGACCTCACCAATGGTGAAGTAGCGTTTGCCCGGTATGGGCGGCAACTCGTCGTTATGGCTTGGTTCCAGCATAAGCTTCAACTCGGGCTTTGAGTTTCTGCCCTGGACGAAAGGTTACGACACGGCGAGCTGTAATGGGGATTTCCTCCCCTGTCTTGGGATTACGACCCGGTCGCTGACGCTTGTCGCGCAGGTCGAAATTGCCGAAACCGGACAATTTGACCTGCTCGTTGTCTTCCAGCGCGTGTCGGATTTCCTCAAAGAACAGCTCAACCAGTTCCTTGGCTTCTCGTTTGTTCAGGCCTAGCTCATCGTACAGACGTTCGGCCATCTCAGCTTTCGTCAGAGCCCCCATACGTTATTTCCTTAACGTGGTGTTTAACCTTTCCTCAAGTGAGGTGAGGATTGCAAGCGTCGTTGCATTGACCTCATCGTCGTTAAGAGTGCGCGATGGATGCTGCCAGGTCAAGCCGACAGCGAGGCTTTTTCTATGCGGATCAATGCCTTTACCCTGGTACACATCGAACAGCCTGAGATCAGTGAGCCACTCGCCGGCATTTTCCCGGATCACCTCCAGCACGGCGCTGGCGGCCACGTCGCGGTCGGCCAGCAGTGCCAGGTCGCGGCGCACTTCAGGGAAGCGTGACAGCTCGTGGAATTTCGGCAGGCGGCCTTCGGCCACTTCAGCCAGCACCAGCTCGAAGACAAAGACCGGTCGATCCAGGCCCAGGTTCTTTGCCAGTTCCGGATGAATGGCACCCAGGTAGCCGACTTCGCGCCCGTCACGTTCGATCAAGGCCGTCTGGCCCGGATGCAGTGCCGGATGCTGGCCTGGCTTGAAAGTGAAGACATTCAGCGCACCGGCAAAACCCAGCACTGCTTCGACATCGGCCTTGACGTCAAAGAAGTCCACGACCTCGCGGCCCTGCGCCCAGCCTTCCGGCAGACGGCTGCCACACACCACACCTGCCAGCATCGGCTCTTGCTTCAAGCCATCGAGCTGGCCGACGAAACGCAGGCCGCTTTCGAACAGGCGGACACGATCCTGCTGGCGATTGAGGTTGTGTTGCAACGCCTTGACCAGGCCCGGCCACAACGAGGAGCGCATGGCGGCCATGTCGTTGGAGATCGGATTGGCCAGCAGCAGCGGCTGGACGCCCGGGCTGAACAGTTCGAACCACTTGGGATCGATGAAGCTGTAGGTGATCGCTTCCTGATAGCCACGCGCAACCAGCAGGCGACGCAGCTCCGGCAGCTCGCTACGGGCTTCGGCCCTGGCCTGCGGTGCCAGGCGCGCTTGCGGGTAGCGAACCGGCAGGCGGTTGTAACCGTACAGGCGTGCCAGCTCTTCGATCAGGTCGATTTCCAGACTGATATCGAAACGATGACTTGGCACGTTGACGAGCCACTCGCCTTCGGCCTGACGAGTCGGCGTCAGGTCAAGGGCGGCCAGCAGACGCTCGACTTCGCTTGCCTCGATGGCTAGGCCCAGCATCTGCTCGATGCGGTTGGCACGCAAGGTGATCGGCGCGATCGACGGCAGGTGCTGCTCGCTGGCGACCTCGACGACCGGACCGGCTTCGCCGCCGGTGATGTCCAGCAACAGGCCGGTGGCCCGCTCCATGGCTTCGCGGGCCAGTTGTGAGTCGACGCCGCGCTCGTAACGGTGCGAAGCATCGGTGTGCAAGCCGTAGGAACGGGCCTTGCCAGCGACGGAAATGGTGTCGAAGAAAGCACTTTCCAGGAAGATGTCCTGGGTCTTGGCGGTCACACCGCTGTGCTCGCCGCCCATCACGCCGGCGATGGCCAGTGCGCGCTGATGGTCGGCAATCACCAGGGTATCGGCACGCAGAGTGACTTCCTGGCCGTCGAGCAGGACCAGCTTCTCGCCCTCCTCGGCCATGCGCACGCGGATCCCGCCGTTGATTTCGGCCAGGTCGAACGCATGCAAGGGCTGACCCAGCTCCAGCATCACGTAGTTGGTGACGTCGACCGCGGCATCGATGCTGCGCACATCGGAGCGACGCAGGCGCTCGACCATCCACAGCGGCGTTGGCCGCGACAGGTCGACGTTGCGGATGACCCGACCCAGATAACGCGGGCACGCGTTGGGCGCCAGCACTTCGACCGGGCGCACTTCGTCATGGGCCACGGGCACTGCCGGCACCTGTACACGCGTAACAGGGGCGTCATACAGCGCACCGACTTCACGGGCCAGGCCAGCCACCGACAGGCAGTCGCCACGGTTCGGGGTCAGGTCGACTTCAATGCTGGCATCGTCCAGTTGCAGGTAGACGCGAATGTCTTCACCCACGGGCGCATCGTCCGCCAGTTCCAGCAGGCCGTCATTGCCCTCGCCCAGCTCCAGCTCGGCGGCCGAGCACAGCATGCCGTTGGACTCGACGCCGCGCAGTTTGGCCTTCTTGATCTTGAAGTCGCCCGGCAGTTGCGCGCCGATCATGGCAAATGGAATCTTCAGGCCAGGGCGCACATTCGGCGCGCCACACACCACCTGGAAAGTCTCGCCGCCATTGCTGACCTGGCAGACGCGCAGCTTGTCGGCGTCAGGGTGCTGCTCGGTACTCAGGACCTCCCCCACCACGACACCGGAGAAAATGCCGGCGGCCAGCGTCACGCTGTCAACCTCAAGACCGGCCATCGACAGACGAGCGACCAGCTCGTCACGGGATACCTGCGGGCTTACCCAGCCACGCAGCCATTGTTCACTGAATTTCATCCTGCTCTCCTGAAAGATTCGTTACGGGCCCGACTAGCGAAATTGCGCAAGAAACCGCAAGTCGTTGTCGAAGAACAGGCGCAAATCGTTGACGCCGTAACGCAGCATGGCCAGGCGCTCGACGCCCATGCCAAAGGCGAAGCCCTGGAATTGCTCAGGATCGATGCCGGACATGCGCAGCACGTTCGGGTGCACCATGCCGCAGCCCATGACCTCGAGCCAGCCGGTCTGCTTGCAGACCCGGCAACCCTTGCCGCTGCACATCACGCATTCCATATCCACTTCGGCCGACGGCTCGGTGAACGGGAAGTACGAAGGACGGAAACGCACGGCCAGCTCTTTTTCGAAGAACACGCGCAGGAATTCTTCGATGGTGCCTTTCAGGTCGGCAAAGTTGATATCACGGTCAACCAGCAGACCTTCGATCTGGTGGAACATCGGCGAGTGGGTGATATCGGAGTCGCTGCGATACACACGGCCTGGGCAGACGATGCGGATCGGCGGCTGCTGCGATTCCATGGTGCGGACCTGGACCGGCGAGGTGTGGGTGCGCAGCAGCATGTTCGCATTGAAATAGAAGGTGTCATGCATCGACCGGGCCGGGTGATGGCCTGGGATGTTGAGCGCCTCGAAATTGTGGTAGTCATCTTCGACTTCCGGGCCTTCGGCAATGCCGTAGCCGATGTGCGTAAAGAACTGCTCGATCCGTTCCAGAGTGCGGGTGATCGGGTGCAGACCACCGGTGGTCTGGCCGCGGCCCGGCAGGGTCACATCGATGCACTCGGCCGCGAGCCGGGCAGACAGCTCTGCCTCCTCGAACGACGCCTTGCGTGCATTGAGAACCTCTGTGACACGCTCCTTGGCAACGTTGATCAGGGCGCCGACTTTCGGGCGCTCTTCTGCAGGCAGGTTGCCCAGGGTCTTCATCACCTGGGTCAGTTCGCCTTTCTTGCCGAGGTAGTGAACCCGGATTTGCTCCAGGGCATTGATATCTTCGGCGCTTTGCACAGCCTCAAGAGCTTGGGAGACCAGCGCGTCCAGGTTTTCCATGTACAGACTCCAGATACGAAATAGGGGAAGAGCGCAGGCTCTTCCCCTATTTATGACGTTCAATACCGACCCTGGAAACCAGGGCCAGTGACTGTCGGGGACTTAGGCCAAAGTGGCTTTAGCTTTCTCGACAATCGCAGCAAACGCCGCTTTTTCGTTCACAGCCAGATCAGCCAGAACCTTGCGGTCGATCTCGATCGACGCTTTTTTCAGGCCAGCGATAAAACGGCTGTAGGACAGACCGTTGATACGCGCACCAGCGTTGATACGAGCGATCCACAGAGCGCGGAACTGACGTTTTTTCTGACGACGGTCACGGTAGGCGTATTGGCCTGCCTTGATAACCGCTTGCTTGGCAACACGGAACACACGCGAACGTGCACCGTAGTAGCCTTTTGCAAGTTTCAGAATCTTTTTGTGACGCTTACGGGCCATGACGCCACGCTTAACACGAGCCATGAGTTACTTCCTCTTAATTCTTGATCAAAATTAGCGCAGGCGGAGCATGCGCTCGACTTTTGCCACGTCAGACGCGTGCAGCTGGCTGCTTCCGCGCAGTTGACGCTTACGCTTGGTCGACATCTTGGTCAGAATGTGGCTCTTGAAAGCGTGCTTGTGCTTGATGCCGTTGGCGGTTTTCAGAAACCGCTTAGCTGCACCACTTTTCGTCTTCATCTTTGGCATGTTCGGATACTCCGCATTCAGTTGATAAACATAACCGCAAGGCCTGCCGTGCCCTGGTGGTTACTTCTTCTTTTTCGGGGCGATGACCATGATCAGCTGGCGTCCTTCCATCTTAGGATGCTGTTCGACGGCGCCGTATTCCACGAGGTCGGCTTCGACCCGCTTCAACAGCTCCATACCCAGCTCCTGGTGGGCCATCTCACGGCCGCGGAATCGCAAGGATACCTTGGCCCTGTCCCCGTCACTCAGGAAACGTACCAGGTTGCGCAGTTTTACCTGGTAATCCCCTTCCTCCGTCCCTGGACGAAACTTGATTTCTTTAACCTGGATCTGCTTCTGGTTTTTCTTCGCCGCAGCCACCTGCTTCTTCTTTTCGAAGAGCGATTTGCCGTAGTCCATGACTCGGCAAACCGGCGGTACTGCGTCGGCAGAAATCTCTACCAGGTCCAGTTTCGCCTCATCGGCGATACGAAGCGCTTCATCAATAGAGACGATGCCAATCTGCTCGCCATCAGCGCCAATTAACCGAACCTCGCGCGCCGAGATATTCTCATTGATCGGGGCTTTTGGTGCAGTTCGTTTATCTTGTCTCATATCACGCTTAATAGTAATTACTCCGAATCTTGGCGACCACGCCGGGAAACCGCTTGCGTAAGGAATTCAGCGAATTGGGCGACCGGCATCGAACCAAGGTCGGCACCTTCGCGGGTACGCACAGCGACGGTTTGCGTCTCTACTTCCCGATCCCCTATCACAAGGAGGTAAGGAACCTTGAGCAAAGTATGCTCGCGGATTTTAAAGCCGATTTTCTCATTTCTCAAGTCGGACTTGGCACGAAACCCGCTTTCGAGCAGAGTTTTTTCAACCTGCTGGGCAAAATCGGCCTGTTTATCAGTGATATTCATGATCACCGCCTGGGTCGGAGCCAGCCACGCAGGGAACGCGCCCTCGTAGTGCTCGATCAGGATGCCGATGAAGCGTTCGAACGATCCGAGGATCGCACGGTGCAGCATGACCGGGTGCTTGCGGCCGTTGTCTTCGGAGACATATTCGGCGCTCAAGCGGATCGGCAGGTTGAAATCGAGCTGCAGGGTACCACACTGCCAGACGCGGCCCAGACAATCCTTCAGGGAAAATTCGATTTTCGGGCCATAGAAAGCCCCCTCGCCCGGCTGCAACTGGTACGGCAGGCCGGCACTGTCCAGTGCGGCAGCCAGTGCACTTTCGGCGCGATCCCACAGCTCGTCGGAACCCACACGCTTTTCAGGGCGGGTCGACAGCTTGAGCTCGATGTCCTTGAAGCCGAAGTCGGCGTACACATCCAGGGTCAGCTTGATGAAAGCGGCCGACTCGGTCTGCATCTGCTCTTCGGTGCAGAAGATGTGTGCGTCGTCCTGGGTAAAGCCGCGTACACGCATGATGCCGTGCAGCGCGCCCGAGGGCTCGTTACGGTGGCAGGCACCGAATTCGGCCAGGCGCATCGGCAGCTCGCGGTAGCTCTTCAGGCCCTGGTTGAACACCTGCACGTGGCAAGGGCAGTTCATCGGCTTGATGGCGTAGTCGCGGCTTTCGGACTCGGTGGTGAACATGTTGTCGGCGTAGTTGGCCCAGTGCCCGGATTTCTCCCACAGGCTGCGATCGACCACTTGCGGGGTCTTGATCTCCAGGTAGCCATTCTCGCGCTGGATCTTGCGCATGTACTGCTCAAGCACCTGGTACAGGGTCCAGCCCTGCGGATGCCAGAACACCATGCCCGGCGCTTCTTCCTGGGTGTGGAACAGGCCCAGGCGCTTGCCGATCTTGCGGTGATCGCGCTTTTCGGCCTCTTCGATGCGCTGGACATAGGCTGCCAGCTGCTTCTTGTCGGCCCAGGCCGTGCCATAAACGCGCTGCAACTGCTCGTTCTTGGCATCTCCACGCCAGTAGGCGCCGGACAGCTTGGTCAGCTTGAAGGCCTTGAGGAAGCGGGTATTCGGCACATGCGGACCGCGGCACATGTCGACGTATTCTTCGTGGTAATACAGACCCATGGCCTGCTCGTCCGGCATGTCTTCGACCAGGCGCAGCTTGTAGTCTTCCTGGCGCGCGGCAAACACCTCGATCACTTCGGCACGCGGCGTCACTTTCTTGATGACGTCGTAGTCCTTTTCGATCAACTGCTGCATGCGCTGCTCGATCGCCGCCAGGTCATCCGGCGTGAAAGGGCGCTCGTAGGCGATGTCGTAATAAAAGCCTTCGTCGATCACCGGCCCGATTACCATTTTGGCGCTCGGGTACAACTGCTTGACGGCATGACCGACCAGGTGGGCGCAGGAGTGGCGGATGATTTCCAGGCCTTCCTGATCCTTGGGTGTGATGATCTGCAGGCTGGCATCGGTGCTGATCAGGTCGCTGGCGTCGACCAGCTTGCCGTCGACCTTGCCGGCGACGGTGGCCTTGGCCAGGCCCGCGCCAATGGACAGTGCGACATCGGCGACCGACACGGGGTGATCAAAAGAACGTTGGCTGCCGTCGGGAAGAGTAATGGTGGGCATGGCGCCTCCTCTCCTAGTGGTGACCCCTACCAAAGGTCACGTGGGTTGGGATGAGCCAGTACGCGATCCGGTGGTATGCCTGCCTCACAGTGGCAGGAGCCTTGAAGGCCAACCTTGAACCGAACCGGATGACTGGATTGTACGAAACCGGTTGTAACAAGCCCGCCGGCGTGCAAGGTCGCCCTGCAATGGGCAGACACACAATACGCAACAGGACGCGCATCCTAGCACAGCTCCCCGAATAGACACGTATCAGCCTGAAAATAGATCAAATTCATCTATCGGGCTGAACCGTCGAGCCTGAAGATCGTCAGAACAGGTGTCCCGATTTTCTACATACGTTCCAGTAAAGGAGAACACCATGAAGCTTCCAAGCCGTTCTGCACTTCTCTCCTGCCTGATCCTGGCCGCCCCGCTGGGCGCCCAGGCGGCCATGGACTCCACCACCCGCAGCGATTTCACCGAGCAATGCGTCAGCGCGGCCAAACAGCAGAAACTGGACGATAAAAGTGCCAAGGCCCACTGCGAGTGTGGCGCCAAACAGATCGATGCCAACTTCAGCGACAAGGACATTGCGGCCATGAACAACGCTTCTGCCGCCCCGGACCCTGCGCTGGCCAGCAAACTGCAGAAGCTGGTAGCGCAGCATTGCGTGAAATAAAAATCCGGCTAACATCCTGAGCAATATTTGACCGACACCTTCAAGGCCCTTTGATTACGGGGCCTTGGGCTCCTGCGACAGCCCTCTCGGACACCCCTGCGCGTGCCCCGCCACCTGCTTGTGGCGCAAGCGATATCGCACCGCAGCGCCCATCCCCGATAAAGTTTCTACCTAAATGGCGCGTCTTCCGTGCATTTGGACTATGATAGCGGCGTGTGCCCAGTTGGCCTGAGCAGCACGTTATTGAAATTCATGTTTCCGGAGATTCACCATGTCCAATCGCCAAACCGGCACCGTTAAATGGTTCAACGATGAAAAAGGCTTCGGCTTTATCACACCTCAAGGTGGCGGCGACGATCTGTTCGTACACTTCAAGGCGATCAAATCCGACGGCTTCAAGAGCCTGAAGGAAGGTCAGACAGTGACCTTCATCGCTGCGAAAGGCCAGAAAGGCATGCAGGCAGAAGAAGTCACAGTGGTCTGATTCACCGACCCTGCTGGCATAAAAAACCCCGTCATTCGTGACGGGGTTTTTTTATGCCTGGGCATCGGTATCAGCCACAGTTGACGCGGATGACCTTGCCTGTGGTATCGGTGTTGACGTTGACCCGCTCGGAGCGGTATTCAAGGGTTACCATGTCGTTGGGGCTGAGGATGCGGGCATCCATGGCGCCCGACTGGGTACGGACCTGATTAAGAAGCTCGAGCGTGGCTTGCTTGCCGACCGCAGACTGCGCGCCACTGGCATCGCAACGACCATCCCCGATCGAGCCTGACGCCGCCGGGGCTGCAGCCTCGGCAGTACGTGGCGCCTCGGCGGCAGGTGTCGGAGCAGACGTACTGCTGCAGCCTGCCAGTAACGATGTCACGGCGACAAAACCTAGTGTTGCGAATTTCCAGGGCATTACAGCCTCCTTTACCGATAAACAGATCAGACCCTTTGCGACCACGCCAGCACACAATGGTTGCACGTTGCAGTACAGGGAGCGCGAGTCTGCCTTAGCCTATCCGTCCAGGGGCCAGACAAATCGTCACAAAATATTAACCTGTGACCACACACCCGCGGCGTAAGTCGAAGTGCCAAAGTGCTCCAGCAATGGTTTACTGCACGCGCTCGACGAGCGTCGCGCAGCGGGTCGTTTTTCACACAGGATCTTTAGACACATGGCAACCGTATCCATAGAAGCGGATATCAAGGCCCGTTGGCCGCAGGGACAATGCGCACACAGCCCGGGCTCGGCAGAAGAACTCACCATCATCGCCATCGACCTGCTGGTCAAGGAACTGGGCACCGAAAGTGCCCACGCCTTTATCAGCCAGGTGCTGAGCCGTCATACGGCCTCAGCCACAACGGTCTGAGTCTTATTTCAAGCGGGCCAGGCGGCGGGTCAGAAGATCGAAGAACCCCTGGGCATCACCGTTTTCGACCCACAGCACGTTTTCGGGCTGCTTGAGGGTACCGTACCAGTCGGCGACGGTCTGACCGAAGCCGATGCCTTCGCGGCTATCGATGGCCATATGAATGCGCCGCCCGGTAAACAGTTCAGGCTGCAGCAGCCAGGCGATCACGCTGGCATCGTGTACCGGCCCGCCGGGCAGTCCGTAGTGCGCCATGTCGAGCTTGACGTATTCATTGAGAATATCCCCCACCCGCTTGCCCGCCTGATTATCCAGCGCTGCAATCTGCGCCAGGCGTGCCTCGCTGGTCAGGATCTTGTGGGTGACATCCAGAGGCACATAAGTCAGCCTGACGCCGCTATCGAGCACCACCTGGGCAGCATGCGGGTCGGCAAACAGGTTGAATTCGGCCGCCGGGGTAATATTGCCGCCGTTGAAATGCGCACCGCCCATCACCACCACCTCCTTGATGCCACGGGTGATTTCCGGCGCCTGGGTCAACGCCAGGGCCAGGTTGGTCTGCGGCCCGAGCATGGCGATGGTAATGCTGTGCGCCGGGGCCTGGCTCAAGGTGCGGATCAGGTAATCGACCGCATTGCCCTGGGCCAGGCCCTTGGCAGGCTCATACACCGTCACGCCCGGCAAGCCTTCCTGGCCATGCACGTTGTCGGCATAGATCGGCGTGCGCACCAGGGGCCGCGGTGCGCCGGCGTACACCGGCACCTCTTCGCGCCCTGCCCACTCGCGCGCCAGCCGCGCATTGCGCGAGGTTTTGTCCAGGCGCACATTGCCCGCCACGGTCGTGATGGCCAGCACATTGAGCTCTTCAGGCGAGGCCAGTGCCAATAACAATGCAACCACATCATCGGCGCCCGGATCGGTGTCGATGATCAGATCGCGCCTTTCAGCCCCCTGGACCGCTGCAGCTCCCAGCACAGACATCAGCACGACTCCTCTTAACAACCCATTTAACAGCGATATCCCTTTCATCCCACACTCCTTTTCCTTACTAGAACACCACTCCGGCCACCAGCGCCACGTTACTGTAGGGCTGGCACTCGCCGGTTCTTACAATGGCCTTGGCACGGCGGCTCAAGGCTTTCAACGCGTCATGGCTGATCCAGTCCGGCTGGCCCAACTGACCGTCGAGCTGCAAAGTCTCGATCATCTGCAACGCCGGCGGCCTGGCCTCGATCATTTCGCGGGCCAGCACATGGCTTTCGACCTCCATTTCACTGAGCACCACATCCAGCACCCCGACGAAATCCGGCACGCCACGGGTCAGCGCCAGGTCGATCAACTCGACACCCGGCGGCACCGGCATGCCGGCGTCGACGATCATCAGAATGTCGCCATGCCCCAGAGAGGCGATGACCCGGGACAAGGCAATATTGAGCAACGGTGTTTTCTTCATGGCGCCAGCAGCCTGTGCACGTCGTCCAGCGAGGGAATGGAAGGCTGCGCACCGGCACGCGTCACCGACACTGCGGCGGCCGCCTGAGCGAAACGCACGGCTTGCGCCTGCGTCTGGCCCTGCGCCAGTGCCGCCGCCAGTGCGCCAATGAAGGTATCGCCTGCAGCGGTGGTGTCGACCGCCTGCACAGGATGCGCCGGCAGATGCTCACAGGCCTGGACACCGGCCAGCAGTACGCCCTGCCCGCCCAGCGTCACGATCACATTGCGGGCCCCGGCCGCGAGCAGAACCTGGGCGGCAGTGGCGGCCGAGGCCGGCGAGTCCACGTTCAGCCCGGTCAGTACCTGAGCTTCACTCTCGTTGGGGATCAGGTAGTCGATCAGCGGGTACCAGTCATCCGGCAATGGCTGGCTGGCCGGTGCCGGATTGAGAATCACCGTACAACCCAGCTCGCGTGCCCGGCGCAGGCTGTGCAGCACGGTCGGTGCAGGCACTTCAAGCTGGCAGACCACCACCTTGGCGCCGGCCAGAAGCGCATCGAAGCGCTCCACCGAGGCAGGCAGCAATTGCCCATTGCCGCCTTCGACAATGACGATTGCGTTCTGGCTGTGCTGGTCGACCAGAATCGAGGCAATGCCGGTACTGACTCCCGGCACCTGGGTCACGCCCTGACAGTCGACGCCCTCGACCAGCAGCGCCTCGCGCAGTTGCTGGCCATAGGCATCGTCACCAACACAGCCGAGCATGGCCACCGTGGCCCCAAGGCGTGCGACCGCCACCGCCTGATTGGCGCCCTTGCCACCCGGCACGGTGGCAAACGACTCACCGACCAGGGTTTCTCCCGGACGTGGCAGCCGCGGCACGCGCACCACCAGGTCCATGTTCAGACTGCCTATTACCACTACTTGTGCTTGCATGATCGTGGCCAGGGTCCTGTCGATAATAGAGTTTCAAATAGGTTGTCATAACGATCAGGCATCACCTGATACCTTCGAGGTCGACTCGCGCACGACTACACGGGGCTCGACCCTGCGCTTTTCCACTGGCAAGGCCGGATTGGCGATGCGCCGCAGCAGCATGGCCGCTGCCGTTTCGCCCAGTTGCGTGATGGACTGGCCGACCGTGGTCAGTGCCGGATACACGTAGCGGCTGAGCTGGATATCGTCGAAACCAATGACCGACAGCGCCTGCGGCACGCGAACGCCCTGCTCGGCTGCGGCGCGCAATACCCCAATGCCGATCATGTCGTTGCCGGCAAAAATCGCCGTCGGCCGTTCGCCCTGCAACAGGCGTGCAGCGGCCTCGTAGCCGGCAGGGCTGGTGAAGTCGCTGTGTAGCGCCCAGTCGTCACGGGCCGGCAGGCCGGCCTGATGCAGCGCACGTCGATAGCCTTGCAGGCGCAACTCGGTCACCACGGTATGCCGGGGACCGGCAATGCAGGCAATGTGTCGATGGCCCAGATCAATCAGATGGCGGGTGGCCAGCCAGGCGCCCTGCTCGTGGTCGATCTGCACCAGATCCGCCTCCACGCCCTCCAGCTCGCGGTCGACGATCACCAGCGGCGTACGCACCGCCGACAATCCGCCTGCCATGCCCGCATCACCGTCGACCGAAGACACGATCAAGCCATCGACACGCTTCTCCAGCAGCACACGCAGGTAGCTGCGCTGTTTTTCCGGGTTGTCATCGGAATTGCACAGAATCACGCAGAAACCGTTGCGCTCGCAGTGGTCCTCGATGCCACGCGCCAGCTCGGCGAAGTACGGGTTGATGCCGTTGGGGATCAACAGGCCGATGGTCGCGGTCGCCTGGGCTTTCAGCGAGCGGGCCACGGCACTGGGCACATAATCGAGCTGCACGATGGCCGCCTCGACCTTGAGCCGTACCGCATCGCTGACCGGGCGCGTCTTGTTCAGCACATGGGACACGGTGGTATAGGAAATACCGGCCAGCGCCGCAACGTCCTTGATCGTCGCCATATCAGCCCTGCCGTTGTGCGCGATGACTGCGGTAGGTGTCGAGCACCACGGCAATCACGATGACCGCGCCAGTGATGATGCGCTTGGTCGGCTCCGTGGCGCCGATCTGCGCCAGGCCGGCCGCCAGCACCGAAATGATCAGCACGCCAAAAAACGTGCTGATGATCGAGCCCCGTCCGCCCATCAGGCTGGTCCCGCCGATCACCACGGCAGCGATCACTTGCAGCTCGAGGCCGGCACCGGCGTTCGGATCAGCCGCTTCCAGGCGGGAAATCTGGAACAGCGCAGCAACCCCGGCCAGCAAGCCCATCAGGGCGAACACCATGATCTTGTAGGGCTTGGGGTTGATACCGGCCAGGCGCACGGCCTCTTCGTTGGTGCCGATACCGATCAGGTAGCGACCAAACACCGTACGGGTCAGCACCGCCTGAGCAACGAAAATGACCAGCAAGGCGATCAGAAAGGACGGTGCGATACCAAAGGCGATGGGCTCCGACAGCCAGGCGAAGGCATCACCAATGTAGGCGGTGCGCGAGCCGGTCATCTGGTAAGCCAGCCCGCGCGCCATTTCCAGCACGCCCAGCGAGACGATGAACGACGGGATGCGCCAGGCCACGGTGATCGAGCCTGTCACGGCACCGGCCAGAGTGGCACAGGCGATGCCCAGCAAGGCGGCTGGAAATACGCTCCAGCCCCAACCCAGGATCGCGACACTGACCGCTGACGCCGCCAGCGCCAGCACCGAGCCCACCGACAGGTCGATGCCGCCGATGATCAGCACCAGCGTCATGCCCACGGCCAGCACCATCAGGTCGGGAATCTGGTTGGCCAGGGTGCTGAAGGTTTGATAAGACAGAAAGTGATCGCTGAGCGATGAAAACAGCACGATCATCGCCAGCAACGCACCCGCCAGGCCCAGGTAGGTGCCCAGGCCGAAATACTGGCCGCCGCGCCGAATGGGCAGCGACGGTGCCACGGAGTCTTTTGAAGGAGTCATTGCACATGTCCGCTTGCGGCCTGGCCATTTGGCACCGCTTGTTGTTGATAACCGGCAAAAGCCGCTGCCAGCAGTTGGTCCTGCGTCCAGTGCTCACGCTCGAAGGTGTCGATCAGTTTGCCGGCTGATAGCACCGCGATGCGGTCGCAGATCAGCATCAGTTCGCGCAGGTCGCTGGACACCACCACCAGCGCCCGCCCCTGGCGGGTCAGCTCGCCAAGCAGCGCATAAATATCGAATTTGGCCCCCACATCGATGCCACGGGTCGGCTCGTCGAACAGCATCACCGGGCAATCGCGCTCCAGCCAGCGACCGATCACCACCTTTTGCTGGTTGCCGCCCGACAATTGCGAGACAAGCTGCCCGGGACCGGCACAGCGAATGCGCATGGCCTCGACCTGACGCTGCGCCAATGCCTGCTCGCGCTGTGCACTGACCACCCCGCCACGGGCAATGCTGTGCATGTTGCCCAGCGCGACGTTGGCCGCAATCGACTGCGACAGCAGCAACCCTTCGCCCTTGCGGTCCTCGCTGATCAGCGCAATGCCGTGGCGCACCGCATCACTGGGCGAACCCAGCGTCACCGGGCGCAGCGGCTGGCCGAGCTCGACATGACCGCTGTCGGCGCGATCAGCGCCGTAGATCAGGCGCAACAACTCGGTGCGCCCCGAACCGACCAGGCCGGAAATGCCCAGGATTTCACCCTGGCGGACCTCGAACGAGACACTGTCGACCTTGCCCCTGCGACTCAGTCCCTTGACCGACATGGCCACAGGCCCCATTTTCCGGGGCCCCAGGTCCAGGTGCTCACCTATCTCACGGCCGACCATCAAGGTGACCAGTTGCTGGCTGTCATAGCGGCTCATGGGCTCGATACACACCAGCCGGCCATCACGCAGCACGGCAATGCGCTGGGCGATGCGGGCCAGCTCTTCAAGCCGATGAGAGATATAGATGATCGAGACGCCATCGGCCTGCAGCCGGGCGATCTGCTCGAACAGCCTCTCGACCTCGCGCGCGGTAAGCATTGCCGTCGGCTCGTCCAGGATCAATACACGGCAATCGCCAATCAGGTTGCGGGCAATTTCCACCATTTGCTGGTGACCGATCCCCAGCTCCCCGACCGGTGTATCCGGGTCGATGGCCTCAAGGCCGACCCGGGCCATGGCCTGGACCGCCTGCTGGCGCAGGCGCTTGCGGTCGATCCAGCCCAGCCGCCCCGGCAACTGGTCGAGAAACAGGTTCTCGGCCACACTCAGGGTCGGCAGCAGGTTGAGTTCCTGCATGACCATGCGCACCCCGAGCTTTTCCGCTGCAGTACGACTGGCGGGCTGCCAGGGCAGGCCCATGAACTGCATCTGCCCGGTGCTGGGCGTCACCAGTCCGCCAATAATCTTCGACAAGGTGCTCTTGCCCGCGCCGTTTTCACCGGTCAGGGCCAGCACCTCGCCACGCAGCAGGGTCAGGTCGATATCGGCAATCACCGGCTGGGCGTATGTCTTGCCAATGCCGTGCACCGACAGCACAACCTCTGGGGGCGTCGTCATGAAGGAGTCTCGCCTTTACTGTGGCTGGGTAACCAGTTCGACAGGCGTCTGGATCACGCCCTCGACGCTGCCCAGTGCCTCACCCTTGATCGACTTGAGTGCTGCCTCAATGCCGAACACAGCCTGACGGGCAGCAAACTGATCGGCAGTGGCCAGGATGCGACCGTCCTTGAGCATCGGCTTGATGGCATTGATATTGTCGTAACCGACGATCATGACCTTGCCGGTCTTGCCAGCGGCGCGTACGGCCGAGACGGCGCCCAGGGCCATGCTGTCGTTACCGGCCAGCAGCGCCTTGAGGTCGGGGTATTCATTGAGCATGGCCGAGGCGACGGCGTTGCCCTTGTCGATTTCCCAGTTGCCCGACTGCACGGAGACGACCTTGATCTGCGCCGCCTGCATGGCATCCTGGAAGCCTGCGGTACGCTGCTGGGCATTGGTGGTGGTCGGCACGCCTTCGATGATGCCGACCTGATCACCGGCTGCCAGCTTCTTCGCCAGGTAGTCGCCGACCAGTTGCGCGCCTTTGCGGTTATCGGGACCGACGAAAGCCACCTCGATGTTCTTGCTCTTGAGCACACCGGCATCGAGCTGGTTGTCGATATTGATTACCTTGATCCCGGCGTCCATGGCTTTCTTGAGCACCGGCACCAGGGCTTTGGAGTCGGCCGGCGCAATGACCAGGGCATCGACCTTAGAGACGATCATCTGCTCGACGATACGGATCTGGCTGGCGGTGTCGGACTCATCCTTGATGCCATTGGAAATCAGGTCGAACTGATCGGCGTGTTCTTTCTGGTAGGCCTTGGCGCCGTCTTCCATGGTCAGGAAAAATTCGTTGGCCAGGGATTTCATGACCAGCGCGACCTTGGGCTTATCAGCGGCCTGGGCCTGGAAGGATAGCAGCGGGGTCAGTGTGGTGGCCGTGGCGAACAAGGCAACAGCGAGCAAGCGTCCAGCGAAGGGCAGCTTCATGGGTGTCTCCGATTCTTGTGATTATTGTTGGGTCGCGCGCTGGGTCGGTGACTAAAATCGACACGCAAACGTTTGCGAGACCCTCACTATCGAAGCGAATCCCGGTTTTGTCAACTTTTCAGACGTGCGCGCTGAGCACGGCCGCAGGTTTGTTCAGGGCCGTGATCAGCAGGCCGGAGACCAACTGGATATCACTGTTGGCCAACATCACTTGGCGTTGCAGGCTGAGAATGCGCGGCAGACGCACCACATCGGGCTGCACCGACTTGAGCGCCTCACGCAGTTCCTGACGCAACTTGCGCAAGTGCTCATGCAGCTCGGCCAGACGATCAACCAGTGTGTCGACCACCGGCCCCATGCCGGAGCCGTTCTGTTTTGCAGGTTTGCTCGACACGCCCTCCAGCGTCAACGGCGTGCGCGCGCTTGCGTGCTCGTCATCGACCTGCGGCGTCTGGCCGACCGCCCCGCTCGGGTGGGCAAGGGTTACAAAAGATGCTGGCAGCCCAATGGACAGCGACATGATCGTTCCTCTGATGAATTCCAGTCCTGTCAGGGGATCGGCCGCCAGCGTCATTTCTTCACGACCGTTGAGCGCCAGCCTGCGGCCTCAATCCTCGGGCTTGACCGTCGCGACCTCGTCGGCACGCACCCGGATACGCTTGCCGGCTATATCGGTGAACTCGTAAAACCCGTCTGCCGTGCGAGTGCGCGGGGCATCTTCGGTGACGTATTGCGTGCCGTTCTGCAAGGTCACCACCGTAGGCGAAGAACAACCTGTCAGGCTTGCGCCCACCAGAGCCAGCACTGCCAGAATCCGTATCGATGTATTCATGAGCATTCACCCCAAGCTCCGGCACCACGCCGGGATAGCACACAGATTAACCTGTGCCGGGACATTTGCCGACCTGCCGGCGAGAGCGTCCACCGCTGAGCGCAATCGCTGGCCAAGTCATTGATTCACGACAGGGTTGCGAAACTTGCAAAGCTGAAATACTGTACACCCATACAGATAACCAGGAGGCTACACCGTGGCCAAAAAAAGCGCAGCGCCCCCTTCTCCCCCCAGTTCCTACGAGCGCCTGGGTCTTCGCATCCAGAAGATCATCAACGCGCCTGCCGCGCAAAAGGCCAGGTCCGCCCTGATCACCCGGCACCCCGACGAATTGGAAGACGACTGGGCACAATTGCTCGAAGAAATCGCCGAAAACGATAACGTCACCCTCGCCTGGCGCGACGACGGAGGCGTACAGATTTTCTGGACCGTGCCCAAGGAAGACTGAGGCAATGACCGTCGGATTGGGCACCCTGCTGCGTGCCACCCTGCTTATCGGCGTGCCCCTGGGGGGGCTTGCGCTGAATGCGCACGCCCAGGCGCCGCGCACGTTCAGTGAAGCCAAGACCATCGCCTGGAAACTCTACGCACCACAGTCCACCGAGTTTTATTGCGGCTGCAAGTACACCGGCAACCGCATCGACCTGGCCAGCTGTGGTTATGTACCGCGCAAAAACCCAAAGCGGGCGCAGCGCATCGAGTGGGAGCACATCGTTTCGGCCTGGCAGATCGGCCATCAACGCCAGTGCTGGCAGAACGGCGGTCGCAAGAACTGCTCACGTCACGACAAGCCTTTCCAGCTCGCCGAGGCCGACTTGCATAACCTGGTGCCCAGCATTGGCGAAGTGAATGCCGATCGCAGCAATTTCAGCTTTGGCTGGGTGGCCGAGCAGAAAAACCAGTACGGCACCTGCCAGACGCACGTGGATTTCAAGACCCGCAAAGTCATGCCCCGGGCCTCGATTCGCGGCATGGTTGCACGCACCC
The DNA here is from genome assembly GCF_001423155.1 of Pseudomonas sp. Leaf127. NCBI lineage: Bacteria > Pseudomonadati > Pseudomonadota > Gammaproteobacteria > Pseudomonadales > Pseudomonadaceae > Pseudomonas > Pseudomonas sp. Leaf127. Next base: position 771,624 of record NZ_LMOA01000021.1, read on the forward strand.
ACTTCTACATGAGCAAGCACTACAACCTGCGCCTGTCACGGCAGGACCAGCAGCTCTATCAGGCTTGGAACAAGACCTACCCGCCACAAGCCTGGGAGCGCCAGCGCAACCAGCGTGTGGCGTGTGTGATGGGACGTGGCAACGAGTTTGTCGGACCGGTCAACCTGAACGCCTGCCGTTGAACGCGACCGCCCGGCCAGAGGCCGGGCGACCTGCTCAGATGGCCGGGTAGTCCCCCGTACCCTCAGGCCAGGGTGTCAGCAACTCAAAGCCGGTCTCGGTCACCGCGACCATGTGCTCCCACTGTGCCGACAGCGACAAGTCGCGGGTCAACACCGTCCAGCCATCATCCAGTGTACGGGTGCCAGGCTTGCCGGCATTGATCATCGGTTCAATGGTGAACACCATGCCCGGCTTGAGCTTGAGCCCCTTGCCTGGTGCGCCGTAGTGCAATACCTGGGGCTCGTCGTGATAAACCTGGCCAATGCCATGCCCGCAATACTCGCGCACCACACTGAAGCCTTCACGGTGCGCCACGGTCTGGATGGCATGACCAATATCGCCCAGCGTCGCACCGGGGCGCACGGCATGGATACCGGCACGGGTCGCCTCATAAGTGGTATCGACCAGTCGCCTGGCCAGCGGACTGACCTCCCCCACCAGGTACATGCGACTGGTGTCGCCGTACCAGCCATCCTTGATGATCGCCACGTCGATGTTGACGATATCGCCGTCCTTGAGCACATCGGTGGCCGAAGGAATGCCATGGCACACCACGGCATTGGGCGAGATGCAGGTGGTCTTGGTAAAGCCGTGATAGCCGACGTTGGCCGGAATCACTTTCAGCTCTTCGACGATATAGCGATTGCAGATATCGTCCAGCGCCTCGGTGCTGACCCCGGCCTTGACGTGGGGCTTGATCATGGCCAGCACTTCGGCTGCAAGCCGACCGGCGATGCGCAGCGCCACCAGGTCCTGCTCGCTCTTGAGGGGTACACCGCGGCTCATGATGCCACCCGCTCGGCTGCCGCCATATCCAGCAACTGGACACCCAGGACCACGCCCTGGCTGTTTTCAGCCTTGAGCAGCAATTGACAGATGTCGCTGTAGGCCAGTGTCGGATTGAGCTCGGCCAGCATGCCGACCCGCATCCAGTGCTCGGCCTGAGCGTTGATTGATCGACTCAAGGCGGCACTGGCGGTGCGCACATTGGCATGCATATGTTCGGAAATTTTAACCAGACCCATGTTTGACCTCTCGCTGAATATACAAAGCATATACGTTTCGTATATTCACGAACAAGCATGGAATGTCTTATTGCTCAAGTACACCCTCGGACAATGCCGAGGCCAGCACACTGATAGCGTGCTTCTGCGTCGGCGCCAACGAACGAAAACGGGTAATCACCTCGCGCTCGGCCCCCGACAGCATGTCCAGTTCCAGAGGCGTGCGCCTGCCTGAGATCAGGTAAAGCACATCCACCCCGTGTTGCGAAAGCGCAACCAGATAAGCAGAACGTGGAATACGAACAGCGCTTTCGTACATCGCCTGGGCATTGGCTTCAACGCCACCCAATGCCGCGAATTTCTGTTGAGTGAGCCCCAGCGCCCGGCGTTCCTGCCTCAAGCGCGTGGCAAAAGAGTTCATGCAAGTGTCCCTCGAACCGGGCAATACTTACACCATAGCCTGCACCCGCGCGGATTTTAAAGGCTCTGAAACAGCCCTCTCGGGCTTACTCCATGGCCAGCATCAGGCGTGGCTCATTGACGATACGGCGGGTACGATCCGGGATTGAAGCAGCAGCCTCGCAGGCACTGAAACGACGCAGGGCAGCTGCGAGCGCCAGGAAATCCTCGCGCTGCATTTCTTCGAAATTAGCTGCCCGCCGCTGGGCAATCGGTGTATTTTTTTGCACAGAATCAAGAGACATGGTCACAACTCCTTTAAACACTGTATGCACATACAGTATTAGGATCGTGACGCCTGCGCAAGCCTGCATGCGACGAACGGCCCGGGCATCTGTCAGCCAGGACGGGTCAGCTCACCCAGTTGCGCCCACTCGGCGTCTGCCATCTCGACACCTTCACGCAATGAGCGGGCGCGCTCCACATAGCGCCGATCACCCGGCATGCGCGCCTGCCCCACGCCGTGCAGTTGCCGCACCAGGGTTTCGCTGCGCTCGGCAAATGCCTGGCCGCTGCCGCGGTCAGGATCGATCACAATCAGCAATTGCCCGGTCCAGGGCGTTTTCGCCCCCGGATGCTGCGACCAGTCGAATTCGAAGGAGAAATTCCCTCCGGTGATGCCCGCTGCCAGCAGCTCGACCATCATCGACAATGCCGACCCCTTGTGACCGCCAAATGGCAGCAAGGCGCCGCCATCAAGGATGGCCTGGGGGTCAGTCGTCGGCAGGCCGGCGGCATCCACCCCCATGCCGTCCGGCAGACAATGCCCTTCGCGGGCTGCAATCTGCACATCGCCATGGGCAATGGCGCTGGTGGCCATGTCGAACACCAAGGGTTCACCGCCGGCACGCGGCGCGGCAAAGGCAATCGGATTGGTGCCAAACAACGGCTTGTGCGCACCGTGCGGCACGACGCACGTCATGCTGTTGACCAGGCTCAGCGCCACCAGCCCCTGCTCGGCAAACGGCTCGACATCCAGCCACAGCGCGGCGAAGTGATGCGAGTTGCGGATGGCCAGGATCGCGATGCCCGCCTCGCGGACCTTTTCGATCAGCAAGGGGCTGGCCGCTTCAAGGGCTGGCTGGGCAAAGCCATTGGCGGCATCGACACGCACGAACGCGGCTCCCACATCTTCGACCACCGGCAGCGCCTGGCCATCGACCCAGCCACTGGCCAGGGTCGAGAGATAGCCTGGAATCCGAAAGGTGCCATGGCTATGGGCACCGTCGCGCTGGGCACTGGCACAGTTGTGCGCCAACACCCGGGCGACCTCGGGGGCGGTGCCATGGGCCAGAAAAATCTGGCGCAGGCGCTCGACAAGGTCTGCAAAGGGCACTCTCAGGGTCGGGGTCGATACGGACATGCGGGGCTCCACTGCGGGAAAAGGTCGGAAACAGACAGTTCTTGACGCCAGAAAACCTGCATTTTCCGGGTATTGGATGAGAGCGTCTGGCATTTACACAAAAATGCAACCTGATGTGATCGCTATTGGTTATCCATTGTTCTCACTCGTCAATAGCCAGAGGTAGAATCCTTCACGGCACCAGCGGAGACCCCATGAGCCCGACCACGTCCAGTCCAGTCAACGACGACACGATTACCGAGACCGCCGCGCAGTGGTTCATGCGCTTGCAGGATGAGGACTGCACGGACGCCGAGCGCAGCACCTTTGCGCAATGGCTGACCGCCGACCCGCGCCATGCCCGCGAATACGAAGCCATGCGCGCCACCTGGCAGGCCTGCGATGGTCTGACACCCGCACTCGGTCCTTCGGCCATACCCGCGACCGCACGGCCATCAGGATCGCGTGGGTACAGACGTGCCTTCGGCCTGGCCGCATTTGCAGGTGCGCTGACACTGGCACTGGGCATCGGCTGGAACATGGGCTGGGTGCCTTCGGAGTACACCACCTATGAAGCGGACAGCGCGAGCCGGCTGGTTACCCTGCCCGATGGCAGCCGGGTAGAGCTGAACACCCGCACGCAGATAAGTTACTTGCGCTACAAGGACCGACGCATCGTCAACTTCGGCAAGGGCGAGGCCTTCTTCGAGGTGGCGCACGATGCGCTCAAGCCTTTCGTGGTACAGGCCGGCAAAGGCAGCATCCAGGCCACCGGCACACGTTTCAATGTCTGGATGTACGAAGATCAGGTCAATGTGATTCTCGTCGAGGGTTCCGTGCTGGTGCTGGGTGACCGGGCCCAACCGGGTCGCAGCCTGAGCCTGATGCCCGGTATGCAGGCGTATTACCGTGGCAACGAGGCTCAGCCGCAAGCCAGCCAGATCAAGGCCGGCGATGCCAGCCTGGCCTGGCGCTACGGCAAGCTGGTATTCAACGACCTGCCCTTGCGCCAGGCCTTGCCGTTGATCAACCGCTACCTGCCCGCCCCGGTCATGCTGGGCGACAATGCCACGGGCGACCTGCGCCTGGGCCTGAGCTACAACATCAGCGAGATGCCTCGCCTGCTGACTTCGCTGCCCCAGGTGCTGCCCGTGCGCGTCACGCTCAACGAGCAGGGCCAACCGGTGCTGCACAAACAATCAAGAGCGACCCAGAAGCGCTGATTTGCTCATACCCTGAAACAACCTTAACTTTTCTTCATGATTGCCTGAAAAGCCTGTGCTTGAGGGCTCCCGGATGTATTGACAGGCATTTTGACGGCCTGCGGCCTAACTTTTTTGCCGTGGAGGATGAGGTTTTTTTGCGCTCGCTCGTCTTATTAGATGTGAACCGCAATAAACCAGGCCCGAAAAGGAGTTTGTGCATGCTCAATCGTCAAGGAATCACCACCCGCACCTTGCTGCGACAGAACGCTATCGCCGCCCAGGCCCAGCTACCAGCGCCCGCCGCCGAACACGACCGTGCCGGTAACGAGCACATCCGCGCCCTGCTGAAGAACTTCGGGCTGCGCACCAGCCTGGTCCGCCTCAAGGTCCTCGACACCCTGCTGATCGCCAGCCAGGAAGGCCAGCCACTGGGTGTGCGTGGCATTCATAGTCATCTGCTGCGCGTGGATGTACCGCTGTCGTTTTTGAGCGTGCGCGAAGTGCTCAAGCGCCTGTGCGATGAAGGGGTCATCATCCTGGGGGCCGACAAGGCCTACACCCTGCACCCCCAGGCCTTGCAGTGGCTCGACAACAATGACAACCAGCCCGCTCAATGAGCGGGCCTGCATTGCGTTCAATGATCAGCGCTTGACCTTGCGACGCATCACGCCGTTGAGGATGACCACCAGCACCGCTACGCCGATCGCGATGTACTGGAAGGTCTGCTCGGTGATGGTGCCGGCTTTCTGCAAATGGGTAAGGCCCAGCATGATTGCCAGTACCGACAAGGCAATCAGAACCGAATAGATCAAGCGTTGTTTATTGCTCATGACATTTTCCTGAATTCAACATGATCAGCCTCTGGCTGCGCGAAAGCGCGACCATGTTACGCCGATCTGCCCTTGATGGCATCGCCCAAAGCCCGGCCCCTTCTTCGCGACGCCTGCCTGCGTCTGTAACGGCGGCAGCATTGCCCTGTCTGCAACAGCTGTGTTTAATGCGCCCCTCATCCAGGCGGATTGCCTGAGATTCACGTTTATCAAGGAGTTGTCCCATGCCCCATGAAGGCAGCCTGCTGCAGGCCGCTGTCGTGTTCCTGCTCGCCGCCGTCCTCACCGTGCCGCTGGCCAAGCGCCTGCAACTGGGTTCGGTCCTGGGCTACCTGTTCGCCGGCGTCATCATCGGCCCCTCGGTGCTGGGGCTTATCGCCAATCCGGAAAGTGTCAGCCACATCTCAGAACTTGGGGTGGTATTGCTGTTGTTTATCATCGGCCTGGAACTGTCGCCCAAGCGCCTTTGGGTGATGCGCAAGGCGGTTTTCGGCGTCGGCCTGCTGCAAGTGCTGCTCTGTGGCCTGGTGATCGGCGGCATTGCCCTGATGGCCTTTGACCAACCCATGAATACGGCCATTGTGTTGGGCCTGGGCCTGGCCTTGTCGTCCACGGCGTTCGGCCTGCAGAGCCTGGCCGAGCGCAAGGAGCTTGGCAGCCCGCATGGCCGCACCGCTTTTGCCATCCTGTTGTTCCAGGACATTGCGGCCATTCCGCTGATCGCCCTGGTGCCGATGCTGGCCGGCGCCAACCATAACCTCAGCACCAGTGAAAGCCTGACCCATGCGCTGGAAATCTTTGGCAGCATCGCCATCGTGGTGATCGGCGGTCGCTACCTGTTGCGCCCCGTGTTCCGGATCGTCGCGCGTACCGGCATCCAGGAAGTGTCCACGGCCACGGCGCTGCTGGTGGTGATCGGCACCGCCTGGCTGATGGAGCTGGTGGGTGTGTCGATGGCACTGGGTGCGTTCCTGGCCGGCCTGCTGTTGGCCGACTCGGAATACCGCCACGAGCTGGAAGCGCAGATCGAGCCCTTCAAGGGTTTGTTGCTGGGGCTGTTTTTCATCAGTGTCGGCATGGGCGCCAACCTCAGCCTGCTGCTGACCGACCCGATCGTGGTGCTGGGCCTGACCTTGCTGCTGATCGGCCTCAAACTGCCGATCCTGTTCGTGATCGGGCGCATGGCGGCAGGCCTGGAACGGCAGAACGCCGTGCAGCTCGGCCTGGTGCTGGCAGCGGGGGGCGAGTTTGCCTTTGTGGTGTTCAAGCTCGGCAATGCCGAAGGCCTGTTCGCCGCCCGGGTCTACGACATTCTGGTGCTGACCATCACCCTGTCGATGGCCCTTACGCCGTTGCTGTTCATGGCCACCGCTCGCTGGCTCAAGCCACGCCCGAAAGCCACCCCGGTGCCCGACGAGTACCGTGACATCCACAGTGACCGCCCGCGCGTGGTGATTGCCGGCATGGGCCGCATGGGCCAGATCGTCGCGCGGATCCTGCGCGCCCAGAATATTCCCTTCATCGCCCTGGACACGGCCGTGGAAACCATCGAGTTCACCCGCAGTTTCGGCAATGTGCCGGTGTTCTATGGCGACCCGCTGCGTCCTGAAATCCTGCGCGCAGCCAAGGTGCACGAGGCCGAGTACTTCGTGATTGCCACCGACGACCCGGAAACCAACATCAAGACCGCCGAACTGGTGCGCAAGCTTTACCCGGACATGAAGATCATCGCCCGGGCGCGCAACCGCCAGCATGTGCATCGTCTGATCGACGTGGGCGCCCACGCCGTGCGCGAGACCTTCTACTCAAGCCTGGAAATGAGCCGCCAGACCTTGCTCGGCCTGGGCCTGAGCCAGGCCCAGGCCGATGCGCGCATCGAGCGGTTCAAGTGCCATGACGAACAGGTGCTGGCCGATCAGCACCTGGTCTATGACGACGAAGCCAAGGTTCTGCAGACCGCCCGCGAGGCACGCAAGGAGCTTGAGCAACTGTTCGAATCCGACCAGCTGGATGAAGAACAGGCGCTCAAGCCGTGAGTTCATGATCGCTGCTGAAGGAGCGCCTAGGCTCTGGCGGCAGGTATAAATCATCGGACCTGCAGGAAGCAGCTTGCCGGTGATATAGCGTTCTCAGAACCCGCCGCCCAGCGACGCATACAGCCCCACCAGCGCCTGGGCCTGGGTCGTGGCGCTTTGCACCCATTGTTCCTGGGTGCTGAGCAAGGCGCGCTGCACCGAGAGGACATTGAGAAAGTCTGCCGCGCCTTCGACGTACTGGCGCCTGGCCGTGTCCAGCGCCACCTGATTGTGTTGCACGGCCTCCTGCAACATGCGTTGCTGCAACTGGCTGGCGTTATACAAGCTCATGCTGTCGTCGATTTCCTGCCAGGCCCGCAAGACCGTCTGCTGGTAGGCCAGCGCGGCTTCCTGCTCCTGCGCCTCGCGCAGTTGCAACTGGCCACGCAAGCGGCCGCCGGAAAAGATCGGCAGGCTGATCTGCGGTCCGAAGGCAAACTCCCGCGCCCCCCAACTGCCAAGATCCGACAGTTGCAGCGCCTGCAAACCGACATTGCCCGACAAGGTGATGCGCGGGTAGAAATCGCCTTCGGCCACCCCCGTGCTGGCGGTGGCCACATGCAGGCGCGCCTCGGCGCGACGAATGTCCGGACGTCGCTCGGCCAGTTGTGAAGGCAGCCCGACTGGAATCCGTGTTGGCACGGCGGCCATCTGCACGGTTTTTTCCAGCTCAACCTGCAGGGCCCGTGGCGTTTGGGCCAGTAACAGGCCCAGCGCGTTGATCAACTGCGCCTGGTGCTGTTCAAGCACCGGCAGGCGCGACGCCACTGCCGACACCTCGGCGGCCGCTTCCGCGACATCAAGGTCGGTGGCCACGCCGTTTTGCAGGCGCACCTGCGACAGCTCAAGGCTGTTGCGCGCCAGGTCCAGACTCTGTCGGGTCACCTTCAAGGTGCCCTGCACGCCACGCAAGGCCAGGTACTGGCGTGCCACCTCGGCCTGCATGGCCAATAAAGCGGCGCGCTGATCGTTTTCAGCCACATCCACTTGCGCGCCGGCGGCTTCGACCTCACGGCGCACCCGCCCCCACAGGTCCAGTTCCCAACTGGCCCCCAAGCCACTGTCCCACTGCTCGAACGGCGCCCGGCCCTGATTGCCCGACGGATCGTTGAGCCCTTTGCCACTGTTACGCTTGCGCTGATACCCCAGGTTGGCGTTGACCTCGGGCAACTGCTCGCCGCTGCTGATCCGGTACATCGCCCGGCTCTGCGCCAGGCGCGCGGCGGCCATGCGCAGATCCAGGTTGGCCGTGCTGGCCCGCTCAATCAACGCGTCCAGCAACGGGTCCTGAAATACCCTCCACCACCGCGCCTCGATAGGCGCCATGACCGGCTGGCTGGGCGCCGGCTCACCCGCTACCGGCAGCCACTGAATACGTGCGTCACTGGCCGGACGCTGAAAATCCTTGCCCACCTGGCAGCCGCCGAGCACCGCAGCGATGGCCAGCCCCAGGGCACAGGTTGTGAACAGGCGGCTCATCGGGCCGTCACCGCAGCGGTGTCCGGCAACGAGGCGGTGTCGATACTGGCTTGCACCGACATGCCGACCCGCAGCCGCCCGGCCAAGGGTTGGTCCGGCTCAAGCACGATCTTCACCGGAATCCGCTGCACCACCTTGGTGAAGTTACCCGTGGCGTTATCGGGTCGCACGGCGGCGAAGGTTACGCCGGTGGCCGGTGCGATGCTGTCCACATGCGCCCTGAGCACCTGGTCGGGATAGGTGTCGACGCGCACCTGTACGGGTTGCCCGACACGGACATGGGTCAGTTGGGTTTCCTGGAAGTTACCCAGGACATAGGCCTGCTGCAGCGGCACCAGTGACAGCAGCTTGCTGCCGGGCACCACATAATTGCCGACCCGCACTGCGCGTTCGCCGACCGTGCCGTCGATGGGCGCCACGATGCGGGTGTACGACAGTTGCAGTCGCGCCTGCTCAAGCGCCGCTTCGGCACGCTGCAAGGCCGCCTGGGCACTGTGTTGTCGGGCCTTGAGAATATCGACCTGCTTGCGCTCGGCAGCCAGGGTCGCGCCGGCACTGGTGTGCTGGGCATTGGCGGTGTCGATGCGGGTGCGCGCCTGCTGGGCGTTCTGCACCGTACCGGCACCGGCGCCGGCCAGGTGCTCATAGCGGGTGCGCTCTTGCTCGGCGAACGTCACCGCCGCCTGGCTGGCCTGCAGGGCGGCCATGGCCTGGGCAATCACCGAGGCCTGGCGCTGCAGCAGCGCATCGGCCTCATCGCGCCGGGCGGCCGCCGCCTGCACCTCGGCCTGGCTGGCAGCCAGGGCAGCCTGCAGGTCTTTGTCATCGATGCGGGCGAGCAACTCACCGGCCTTGACCTGCTGGTTATCCTCCACCAGCACCTGGCTGATAAAACCGGAAACCTTGGGCGCGACCACCGAATAGTCAGCGGCAATGAAAGCATCGTTGGTGCGCTGGTGCTCGCCCTGCCCGGCCAGGGCATACAGCTCCACACCCGTCAGGACAAGCGCGATGCCACACAGCGCCAGGGTCTGTTTCGACGTCATTTTCATGACTGGTTCTCCAAAAGGCTCAGTTCAATGCCCGCGGTGGATACACCCGCGTCGGCATCACAGGAATCAGCAGCATCAGGGCGACCGCCAGCCAGCCCATGCAGTAGTAGAGATCGGCGCTGGTGAGCACCACGACCTGCTCATGCAGGCGATGACTGAGCGCCAGCGGGTCGGCACCGACGCTTACCCACGGCGCATTGCCCAGGCGGTCAACCAGGGTGTTGGAATGAAAGTGCTGGCGGGCCGTGGTCAAGGCTTCGAGCAGCCCGGTGGCCATCACACTGGCCAGGCCACGCACGGTATTGAACCAGGCGGACGCAAAGGGTCCGTCCTGCGGGGCGATGCCGCCGGTGGCCTGGATCAGCAGCGGCAGCACGGCCATGGGCTGGCCGACGACCTGCAACAGTTGCAAAGCGTAGAAGTTGTCGCGAATCCACTCGGAGGTCATCTGTGTGGCCAGCGCGCAATGCAGCCCCAGCATCAACAACCCCAGCGCCAGTACCCAGCGGCAGTCGACCCGGCGCAGGTTGCACAGCGCCGCCAGCAATGGCAGCACCAGCAATTGCGGCAAGGCCACCATCAGCATCAGTGGCGCGGTCTGCAAGGGCCGGTAACCGTGCACCTGGGCCAGGTAGGCCGACGGAATCGATGCCACGGCGGTCAGCACCACCAGCACCCCGCCCAGGGTCAGCAAGGCATGCGACAGGTTAAGGTCGGCCAGCAGTTGCAGCTTGAAAAACGGCACAGGGGCAAACCACTCACTGCACAGAAACGCCACCAGCAACAGCAAGCCTGCGCTCAGCAGAAAGACAATCAACGACGACTCGAACCCGTCCAGCCGATTGCCTTCGAGCACGCCGATGACCAGCATCACGATGGCGGGCAGCCCCAGCAACAGGCCACGCCAATTGAACGACTTGAAGCGCTCCAGACGCGGCGCGTCCTGCACGATGCCATGAGACACGGCGATCATCGCCACCAGGCACGGCGGGATGACCTGCCAGAACGTCCATTGCCAGGTGAAATACTCGGTCCACAACGCGGCCAACGGTGTGCCCAGGCCAGGGCCGAAGGTGGCGGTCAACGCATAGCCGGCCAGGCCATACAGCTTGATCGAGGGCGGCAAAAAGCGCAGCGCTACGGTCATCAGCATCGGCGGCAGGCAGCCGGCGGCCAGGCCTTGCAGGAGGCGCAATACCAACAGGCTGGGGTAGTCAGGCGCCAGTGGGCACAGCAAGGCCAGCACCACGAACGCCGCGATCGCCCCCAGCGTGAAACGCCGCAGCGACAAGGTGACGGCAAACCAGGGCGCAAAGGCCATGGCCGCGACCGAACTGGCCGAATAACAGGCGATCAGCCAACTGGCCTCATCGGCACCGATGAACATTGCCCCACGAATATCCGCCATCGCGGTGCGGGTCACGCCTTCGTTGATGCCGGCGACCAGCACCGCCAGCAGTACGCCGAGCAGCCCGAGCACCCGCTCCAGACCGAAGGGCGCGACGGAAGCCGAGGGTAAGAGCACAGGCACTGGCGTGGCGAGGGTGGTCATGAACAGACGGTCCGGAGCATTGAAAACCCCGGCAGTTTAAAAAGAGTCTGTCAGTACGAAAATTTACATTCAGGCAGCTTATGAGTGCGTCAAACGCACGAATCAATAACTGTTAATTGCTTTCAACGTTATCACTCACAAGGGCTGTCCCAGTAACGCTTGTGCATGCTCAGTCTTTTTTTCCACGCAACGGAAAGGCGCTGCTCATGACGACTGAGCGTGTAGGCAATCAGCTTGAGCGCGTTGCGAATGATCGACAGCGGCCACCACCACCCGCGCCGTGGGCCGATAAACGCCAGTTCCGATTTGACATAGCGCATGCCCTCGCCGGCAATGCCACCAAAGCTTTCGTGGATCCAGCGCTCGCGAGCCTGGAACACGCCGATATCGAAATAGCGACGAAACTCTTCAATCAGGCTGTAATTGTGCGAATGACGGCACACGGCCGAACCCTCATAGGCGATTTTCCAGCCTGCCAGCAGCATTTTCGCCGCCACGTACATGTCTTCGGAAAGGATCACATGACGTGGAAATCCCCCCACGGCCAGCAGCGCCTCACGCCGGTAGGCCGCGAAGGAATTGGACATGAACGGTGTCTTGATGCCCAACGCATCGGCATCGGCCAGGGTCTTGATCTGCGAGGTCGGCGGGTAGTTGAACAACCGTGCATGCTGGGCCAGCAGGTTGGCGTCACGGTGCGGCAGTTGCCGGCCGCACACGGCACCGACCCTGGGGTCGGCGAATGGCAGCAGGATATTGGCGATGGCATCGCCCTGCTCAAGGCAGGCGTCCTGGGTCAGGTAGACATAGACGTCATAGCCCGGATAGCGCTCGACCATCATCTGCCGGGTGCCACCGTGGTTGAAGTCCTTGCTGTCGATCACCGTCACGTCTGCGCAACGCGACCGGGCCAGCGCCAGGGTGCCATCGCTGGAGCTGGAATCGACGATCAGGGTATCGAACGAAGCGCTCTGCCCCACCAGCGAATCCAGCAAGCGCTCCAGGTCCTTGCGCCCGTTATAAGTCGGGATCACACACGCCACGCTCAAAGACGGCATAACAATACTCCAGGGCAAACGACAGGGCCCGATTTGTCAGCGTCCTTGAGGCTAGCTCAGTGTGTGGCAGCGCGCTTAGCCGAGCACCTCGCTCAGCGGGATAAAGGTCACCGCATCGCCCTCGGCCAGCGTGGTGCCTTCGCGCACCTCGATCAGCCCGTCGGCCCAGACTGCGCTGCGCAACACCCCGGAACTCTGGTTGCGGTACGGCAATGCCCGGCCTTGCTCCAGTCGTGCGCGCAGGTATTCGCGGCGCGTGCCGGCACGGGTCCAGGCGAACGCTGCCGGCACCTGGAACTGCAACGGTGTGACCGCCTGGACGCCTTGGCGGCGCAGCAGATACGGGCGGGCCAGCAAGGCGAAGGTCACCAGGGTCGAGGCCGGATTGCCCGGCAGGCCCAGCACCGGTACGCCGCGATAATGCCCGAAGGTCAACGGCTTGCCGGGCTTGATGGCCAGCTTCCACAGGTCCAGCTCGCCGTCCTCGCGCAGGGCATGGCCGAGAAAATCCGCCTCGCCCACCGAGACGCCGCCGGTGGACACGATGAGGTCCACATGCGCAAGCCCCGCCAGCGCTGCACGGGTCTGCTCCAGGTCATCGGCCAGGATGCCGGCGTCGATCACTTCGCACTCCAGGCGCTGCAACCAGCTGCACAGCAGCACCCGGTTGCTGTTGTAGATCTGCCCCGGCGCCAACGGCTGGCCGGGCTCGACCAGTTCATCCCCAGTGGACACCACCGCCACACGCGGGCGGCGCACCACGTCCAGCCGGGCAACACCCAGCGAGGCCGCCAGCCCCAGTTCCACCGGGCCCAGCCGGGTGCCGGCGCTCAACACGCACTCGCCGCAGCGGGTTTCCTGACCCTGGGGGCGGATATTCTGCTCAAGGCTCAGCGCCTGGGTGAAACGCACCCGCCCGTCGGCCAGGACCTCGGCGTTTTCCTGCATCTCGACGCAGTCGGCACCGGCCGGCACCGGGGCGCCGGTAAAGATCCGGGCGCAGGTGCCAGGTGCCAGCGGCTCGGGGGCGTGGCCGGCCAGAATGCGCTGGCTGACCGGCAACGGCTCACCGCTCCAGTCCGCCAGGCGCAAGGCATAGCCGTCCATGGCGCTGTTGGGCCAGGGCGGCAGGTCCAGGGTGGCGACGATGTCCTGCGCCAGCACGCGGCCCTGGGCCTGGGCCAAAGACAGCGTTTCGCGCTCGGTGATCGGGCAGGCCTCGGCGCTTTCCAGCAACCGGGCCAGGGCATGTTCGACGGGCATCATCGGCATCAGCCCCGCGTGCCGCAGGGTTCGGCTTTCTTGAGGTGAGCGACAAAGTTGCAGGGACGAAAGCGTGAATCGAGCTGCTGGGCAAGAATGCCATCCCAGCCGGTGCGCACGGCATTGGTGGAACCTGGCAGGCAGCACACCAGGGTGCCGTTGGCCAGGCCCGCCAGGGCACGGGACTGGATGGTCGAGGTGCCGATGTCAGGCACCGAGATCTGCCGGAACAGCTCGCCAAACCCATCGACCTGTTTGTCGAGCAGGCAGGCCACCGCCTCAGGGGTGCTGTCGCGGCCGGTAAAACCGGTGCCGCCGGTAATCAACACCACTTGCACGTTGTCGTCGGCAATCCAGGTCGCCACCTGGGCGCGAATCCTGTACAGGTCATCCTTGAGCAACACCCGGTCGATCAGGCCATGGCCGGCTTCGCTCAGGCGATCCACGAACGTCTGGCCGGAGGTGTCGGTGTCCAGGGTGCGCGTATCACTGACCGTCAATACGGCGATATTGAGGGGCACAAAGGGGGTGTCGGGCTTGAAGCTCATGATCTGGATCCGGTTGTAGTGAAAACAGCCCGGTGTTATATCACAGCCCTGCTTTTGACTGCCCGCACCGGAACCGCCATGACCCTGAACGCCCTGCCGCCCTGTTCGATCCTGCTGCTGGCCGGTGGCCAGGGACAACGCATGGGCGGACGCGACAAGGGCCTGCTGGACTGGCAGGGCCGCCCCCTGATTGAAACCCTGCACCACACCGTGCGCCCGCTGACCGACGACCTGATCATTTCCTGCAACCGCAACCAGGATCGTTATGCCGCCTACGCCGACCGCCTGGTCGAGGATGCCGAGCACGGTTTCACGGGGCCCTTGACCGGCATCCTGGCGGCATTGACCGTGGTGCGACATGACTATTTGCTGGTGCTGCCGTGCGATGTTCCCAGGGTCGACGCCGCCTTGCTGATGCAGTTACGCACCCTGGCGGCGCAGCACCCGGACCGCCCGGTCATGGTGCGCGAAGGCGAACATTGGCAGCCCCTGTTGTGCATCATTCCCCTCGCCCATGCCCGGGTATTGCAAGCGGCCTGGCAAGACGGTGAACGCAGCCCGCGCCGGGCGCTGTCCCCCTTGCACCCGCTGGCGCTGCAATGCGCGCCGGGCGATCCCCGGCTGAGCAACCTCAATACCCCGCAATTGCTGGCGCAGAACGAACCTGCGCCCTAGCCGATTGCCGTTAGCCCCGCAGGGAACTTGCGGTTAAGCTGCACGTCTTAGTCGTCATTCAATCAGCATCACCAGGAGAAACAGCCATGAACTACAAGACCATCCCCGCCGCTTTCGTACTTGCCCTGGGCCTTGCGACCCTGGCCGGCTGCTCTTCGCCTACCGTGATCACCCTGAACGACGGGCGTGAAATCCAGTCTGTGGACACCCCGCGCTACGACGACGAAGCCGGTTTCTACGAGTTCGAGCAACTGGACGGCAAGAAAACCCGCATCAACAAGGATCAGGTGCGCACCGTCAAGGACCTGTAAGACCCTGCAGCATGCCGTGAATGAACCAGACGGTCGTTCATCCCTGGACAGTGCCTGCTCCTGCAGGTCATTGTCCGGGTCAGCCAACGCCGGCATCACCCGATAGAATGTCCCCTGCCATGCCAGAAGGCTTCCCTTCACTGCCTTCACTCAACGCGCTGCGCGTGTTCGAAGTGGTGGCCCGCCATTTGAATTTCCGTCTCGCCGCCGAGGAACTGGGTGTGACCCAGGCCGCCGTTGCCCAGCAGATCCGCGGGCTGGAGGCCAGCCTCAATCTGCCTTTGTTCGAACGCCTGGCGCGCGGCCTGAGGCTGACGGATGCCGGCCTGGCCTACGATGGCAGCATTCGCAAGGCGCTGGGAATGATCGACGAAGCCACCCGCCTGTTGCGCCCGCAAGCGACCCACCTGACCGTCAGTGTCACCCCCACCCTGGCGTCGAAGTGGCTGATTCCCAGGCTTGGCACCTTTGCCGAGCAGCACCCGGACATCGACTTGCGCGTACTGGCGACAGACAGGTTGTCACATTTTCATACCGATGCCGTGGACCTGGCCATTCGCTACGGCCAGCCGCCGTTCGGCGCAGGCCTGAATGCCCAATTGCTGATGGAACAACGCCTCATCGCCGTGGCCAGCCCGGCGCTGTTCGAAGGCAAAGACCTGCCGGCCAGCTTCGAGCACCTGCAGGGCTTGCAGAGGCTGCACGACGCTCATGATTTCTGGCCAGAGTTCACCGCAGCACTGCTCCCCGACCCGGTGCAACCCACGGCCAGGAACCTGCGTTTCAACCAGACTTCGCTGGCCATCGAGGCCGCCATCAATGGCCAGGGCATCGCCCTGGCCAACCAGGCCTTCGTCCAGCACGACATCGCCGCCAGGCGACTGGTCCAGGTGTTCCCCCAACAGCTGCGCCTCGACAAGGCGTTCTATCTGGTGTGGCCGCGCAGTGCCCGGCAGTCATCCGTACTGCTACTGGTCAAGGACTGGTTCAGGCAGCAGACATCCGATAGTTAAACTACTGCCTCGGCAAAACCTGACTGACTCCCTCGTTACGCCCGCCCTTGTTACTGTAAAGCCTCCACACAGCAGGATTCTCAGCCGGGAGGCACCATGTCAGTAGAAAAAGTAGCCATCATCACCGCCGGCGGCAGCGGCATGGGTGCCGCCGCCGCGCGGCGGCTGGCGGCCGACGGTTTCAAGGTCGGCATTCTGTCCTCGTCGGGCAAGGGTGAAGCCCTGGCCAGGGAGCTGGGCGGCATCGGCGTGACCGGCAGCAACCAGTCGGTGGAAGACCTGCAACGGCTGGTCGACACCGTGATCGCACAATGGGGGCGTGTCGATGTGCTGGTCAACAGCGCAGGCCACGGCCCGCGGGCGCCAATTCTGGACATCAGCGATGAAGACTGGCACACAGGCCTGGACACCTACCTGCTCAACGTCATTCGCCCCACCCGCCTGGTGGCGCCGATCATGCAGCGCCAGCAGGGCGGGGTCATCATCAATATCTCGAGCGCCTGGGCCTTTGAACCCAGCGAGCTGTTTCCGACCTCGGCGGTGTTCCGGGCCGGGCTTGCCGCCTTTACCAAGATTTTTGCCGACACCTTTGCGGCCGATAACGTGCGCATCAACAACGTTCTGCCGGGCTGGATCGACAGCCTGCCGGGCACCGAACAGCGCCGCGACAGCGTGCCTCTCAAGCGCTATGGCACAAGTGAGGAAATCGCTGCGACCATCGCGTTTCTGGCCAGTGAAGGAGCAGGCTATATCACCGGGCAAAACCTCAGGGTCGATGGCGGCGTCACCCGCAGTGTCTGAGCGCACACGATCAACGGAACGTTCAGAACGCCAGGCGCAAGCGGCTTTCGAACTCGCGTAACCGGCCACTGACCGGATCGATGAAACGCAAGCCCCGCGCCAGCAGCTTCAATGGGCGCGGGTAGTCGTCCTGAGCGTCCTTGAGGACCTCGGGGTAGAACGGGTCGTTACAGATCGGCGCGCCCAGCGCCATCATGTGCACACGCAACTGGTGCTTCTTGCCGGTCACCGGGTACAGCGCATACCGCCACAGCGAGGCCTGGCGCTCCAGCACCTCGATGCGGGTCAACGTGTTGGCCGCCCCCTCACCTTCCTGCATGCGAAAGAACGGCTCGCCATCGACCAGCCGACTGGCGTGCTCACGCGGAAATTCCAGGTGCGGCAGGGCCGGCGCAATGGCTTCGTAGTACTTGTCGATCAAACGGGTACGAAACAGCGACTGGTAGACCGAGCGGCTGGCCGGATTGGCCGAGAACAGCAGCAGGCCGGCGGTGTGCCGGTCGATGCGGTGCAGCGGCACCAGGTCAGGATTGCCCAGGCGCTGGATCAGGCGGCGCAGCAAGGTTTGCTCGACGTACTCGCCCGAGGGCGTCACCGGCAAGAAATGCGGTTTATCGGCCACCACCAGGTGTTCATCGACATGCAGGACCGATTCAAGCACCGGAATCGGCGTTTCGTTGGGCACTTCGCGAAAGTAATGAATCCTGAGCCCTTCGCGGTACGCCAGGTCGACGGCAATCGGCCGGCCCTCGCCATCCAGCACGCGGCCACGGGCGATACGTTCCAGCCACAGTTGCCGGTCGATGGCAGGGAAACGGGCGCACAGGCAATCAAGCACCGTGCTCCAGGGACCAGGGGGCAGATACAAGGTACTGGCCTGGTGCTGGGCAGCGCTGAAGGAAGACTCGGTCATGCAAAGGCTCAGGAAATCAAAAGACCGATTATCCGCCAACCCCACGACAGCGCCTAGCGCGATGTGCCGGGCGATCACCGAACACAATCAAAAAGCGGCTCTACAACGCTGCATACAGCCTTATTAACCATCTGGTACATTTATTCGCAACAGATGTCGCCACAACAACAAGAGATTGTCCCCATGACCCAGATTCAATCCCCTTCCGTGCTTGCAGGCCTGATCGGCTCCGGCATCCAGGCCTCGCGCACTCCGGCGTTGCATGAGCACGAAGGCGACGCCCAAGGCCTGCGCTACCTGTACCGCCTGATCGACATCGATGCATTGGGGCTCGACAGCAGTGCCCTGCCCGCCTTGCTGGAGGGCGCCCGCACCAGCGGTTTTACCGGCTTGAACATTACCTTTCCCTGCAAGCAGGCGGTCATCCCGTTGCTGGATGAGCTGTCGCCCGAAGCCCGGGGTATTGGCGCGGTCAACACGGTGGTATTCAAGGACGGCAAGCGTATCGGGCACAACACCGATTGCCTGGGCTTTGCCGAAGGCTTCAAGCGCGGCCTGCAAGACGCCCCGCGCCGGTATGTGGTGCAAATGGGCGCCGGCGGTGCCGGTGCGGCCGTGGCCCATGCCTTGCTGAGTGCTGGCGTCGAGCACTTGGTGATTTTCGAGGTCGAGCCGCAACGCGCCCAGGGCCTGGTGGACAACCTCAACGCCCACTTCGGCGCCGGCCGTGCCCAGGTCGGCCTCGACCTGGCAGGCGTGGTGGCCGAGGCCGACGGGCTGGTCAACACCACGCCGGTGGGCATGACCAAGCTGCCGGGCATGCCCTTGCCGGCCGAACACCTGCACAGCGGGTTGTGGGTGGCCGATATCATTTACTTCCCGCTGGAAACCGAACTGCTGCGCCAGGCGCGCAGCCTGGGCTGCCGCACGCTGGACGGCACCACCATGGCGGTGTTCCAGGCGGTCAAGGCCTTCGAGCTGTTCAGTGGCCGGCCGGCCGATGCCGAGCGGATGATGGCGCACTTTCACGCCATGCCGGATTGACCGTTCATCCCTCGCTGCCAAGGCGGCATACATGAGACCGGTGTAGGAGCGCGCTTGCCGGAATGCCGGACCACCGCGACCGGCTGCGTTAGCAGTCGTAAATTTTCAGCGTCTGTACAATTTTTGCGAGCGCTAACGCACTCGGTCGCGGGCAAGCGCGCTCCTTGAGGTGAATTTGATAGCCAGTAGAATCAGTATGCTTGATGAGAGCGACAGCGGCTGTGAAAAACGCCCTACCGCTGCAGATACCGCAACACCGCATCGCAAATCATCGTCTTGTGGCGCTGCTTGCGCTGCTCCTCTGACAGGTCGATCTTGAAGATCGCCCCCAGCGTGTGCCGGTTCGACACCCGGTGGAAACAGAACGAGGTCATCAGCATGTGCAGGTCCACGGCGTCCACGCCCTGGCGAAACACTCCGCTGGCCTCACCCCGGCGCAGAATGTCATCCAGTGTCTTGATGGTGTTCTGGCTCTTGGCATGAATGGTCTCGGACTGCTTGACGTTCTCGCCGTTGAGCAGGTTCTCGTTGCACACGATGCGCACGAAATCGACATTGCGGTCATGGTGATCGAAGGTGAACTCCACCAGCCGCAGGATGGCCGCATGCGGCTCCAGGTCGGTGAGGTTCATCAGGCTTTCGGTGTTGCGAATGTCACCGTAGAGTTTTTCCAGCACGTCGACGTACAACTGCTCCTTGCTGCCGAAGTAGTAATAGATCATGCGCTTGGATGTCTGGGTACGCTCGGCAATGGCGTCGACCCGTGCGCCTGACAAGCCCCTGGCAACAAACTCGGTAACGGCTGCCTGAAGAATGTCTTCACGGGTCTTTTCAGGGTTGTTCTTGCGGCTCTTGCGCACAGCCTCTTGGGGCACGGGCGCAGCGGAGTCGGTAATTGTATTCATTATTGGCTCACGACCACGGTAGAACGGTCGATTATGAGCCCCCGCCCCTGCTGGATGGAAGCTGCAGAGCACGCCGACTCATCAACGGCCTCCCGACAAATGTAAAAAAGCGTGACGATGCTGCCTCGACAGCACCGCCACCGGTCTCGACAGCCTGCGATCAGAGCCGCGCGCGTGGCGCCGCCCCTGTACGGGCCTTGGCCATCGCCGCCAGACGCACCGGCACGTTGGCCGCACCGTAGCCGGCATAGCCATTCTTGCGCTGCAATATCTCGAAGAAGAAGCGCCCGTCGAAGGCATCGGTGTAGACATGAAACAGCTCGCCACCCTGGCTATCACGGTCGTAGAGCACGTTGTAATAGGCCAGCTCGCTGAGGAACTCGTCGTCGAAGTCCAGCCGTGCAGCCAGGTCATCGTAGTAGTTCAGCGGAATTTCCAGCAATGGCACTCCGGCCTCCTTGGCACGACGCACCTCGGCAAAGATGTCTTCGCAGTCAAAGGCGATGTGGTGCACACCCGAACCGCGATAGGTCGATACCGCATGAGAGATGGCCGTATTGCGGTTCTCGGAGATGTTCAGCGGCAGGCGTACGCTGCTGCAACGGCTGCGCAGAGCACGGCTCTTGACCAGCCCGTAGGGATCGGGCAACACCACTTCGTCATCGGCTTCGAAGTCCAGCAGGCCCTTGTAGAACAGCACCCAGCTGTCGAGGCTCTCGGCCGGCAACGCCATGGCCATGTGATCGATGCGCTGCAGGCCGCCGGTGACCGGCGCCTGCGGATTGACCACAAAATCGCTGTCGTAGATCGACTGCCCGGGAGCTGCACCTTCGATCAGGTAGATCAGGCTGCCATCGGGGGCGCGCACGGCCGGGATCTCGCGCTCGTTCGGCCCGACCAGCCCACGGTAAGGCTGCCCCTTGAATGCCTGCGCACGCTCCAGCGCCTGGGCGGCATTGTCGACCCGCAGGGCCGTGGCGCACAGCGAGGGGCCATGCACCTCGAAAAAGCTGTGGGCAAACGAGTAGGGCTCGGCATTGAGCACGATACGGATATCGCCCTGCCCCAGCAGCCTGACCGCCTTGGAGCGATGCGCGCCCAACCGGGCAAAGCCCAGGCGCTCCAGCCAGCCTTCAAGGCGGGCACTCTGGGTCTCGTCCACGGCAAATTCGAGAAACTCCACGCCATCGAGCTGGCTGGCCGGCGGTGGGTTGAACAGCAGCTCATTGGACACCGGTGCTGCCGGTTGCTGGGGGAGCTGTTCGCTGGCCAGCAACTGGCGGGTCTTTTCTTCCAGATACAGCAGCGAGCGCAGGCCGTCGGCGGCATTGGCGCGGGTAGGCGCGGCGCGGAAACCGTCGTTGAAAACCTCCAGCGACAGCGGGCCGGTGTAGCCACTGCGCAGAATCGGTGCCAGGAAACCCGGCAGGTCGAACTCGCCCTGGCCGGGGAAGCAACGGAAATGCCGACTCCACTCCAGCACATCCATCGCCAGGATCGGCGCATCGGCCATCTGCACGAAAAAGATCTTGTCGCCGGGAATCTGTGCGATTGCACTCGGGTCACCCTTGAGCGACAGGGTATGGAAGCTGTCGAGCAAGACGCCCAGCGCCGGATGGTCGACCTCGCGCACCAGCGCCCAGACCTGCTGCCAGGTGTTGACGTGACGCCCCCAAGCCAGGGCTTCATAGCCGATGCGCAGCTTGCGGGCGCCGGCGCGTTCGGCCAGCAGGTTCAGGTCATCGCGCAGGATGGTGTGGTCACCCAGTGAGTCGGCGGCGGCGTTGCTGCACACCAGCACCAGGTCGGTGCCCAACTCCTGCATCAGGTCGAACTTGCGCTCGGCGCGATCAAGATTGCGCGCCAGGCGGTCGCGGCGGCAGCCTTCAAAATCGCGAAACGGCTGGAACAGGGTGATGGCCAGGCCCAGGTCGGCGCACATCTGCCGGATGTTGCGCGGGCTGCCGTCGTAGTACAGAAGGTCATTCTCGAAAATCTCGACGCCGTCAAAGCCGGCGGCGGCGATGGCTTCGAGCTTTTCCGGCAAGGTACCGCTCAAGCAAACGGTGGCAATGGAACGCTGCATGTTGTTGTTCTCCTGGACGAGCGCGACCGTGCAGGGTCGCCACTGGATTGCACCGCATGCAAGGCGGTCAACGGCCTTGATTATGGATGCAGTGTGAGTATTTCGCTGTCAAAATACACGAGCAACACAATATGTACGAACTGGTTAGTTTTTCGTTCGGTTATCGAACAAAACCGATTTTGCTCGATTGACGATATATTCGCCAACGCCCACCATCTGTTTCGCCGTGCGAAAACGATCCTTATCCTTTGTTCGACACGCACCGCCCAGTTTTGCGCTGCACCCGATGAACCTCCATAACAATTTCAAAAACAGGATTACTACCCATGCGCGCCCTTCCCGAGTTCTCCGTACACCCGCTTGGCATTCCCGAGACTTCGAGTAGACGAACCCGTTCGGCCATTTTAATGGCTGCACCGACGTTCGCCTGATAGCAAATTGCGCGCTCGCCTGCGCCTGATCTGTCAGAATTCGCGTCTCGCCTGCCTGCCACTTGTCCTGGCCGGCACGATGCCACGAACCGCCCTGACAGCTTCCGGCCACTGCGGGTAGTTTCTCAGTCCGGCTGACGCCCCTGGCGCAGTCCTGGTACGGATGATCGAACCATCATGCTCAACACCCAATCCAATCCTCTGGCCAGCGCTGCGCGTGCCGGTATCGGTGAAAAGGTCCGCGGCGCCCTCGCCGTCGGCAAGACCCGCTGGGGAATGCTCGCCCTGGTGTTCTTCGCCACCACCCTGAACTACATCGACCGCGCCGCCCTGGGCGTCATGCAGCCCATCCTTGCCAAGGAAATGAGCTGGACGACGATGGACTATGCCAACATCAACTTCTGGTTCCAGGTTGGCTACGCCATCGGCTTTCTGCTGCAAGGCCGCTTCATCGACAAGGTCGGTGTCAAGCGCGCCTTCTTCCTCGCGGTGCTGCTCTGGAGCCTGGCGACCGGCGCTCACGGCCTGGCCACTTCAGCGGTCGGCTTCATGGTCTGCCGGTTCATCCTGGGCCTGACCGAAGCGGCCAACTACCCGGCCTGTGTGAAGACCACGCGCCTGTGGTTCCCGGCCGGCGAGCGCGCCGTGGCCACCGGCATCTTCAACGCCGGCACCAACGTCGGCGCCATGATCACTCCTGCGCTGTTGCCGATCATCCTCAGTGTCTGGGGCTGGCAGGCCGCCTTTATGGCCATGGGTTTCCTGGGCCTGTTCTGGGTCGTCACCTGGCGCCTGAAGTACTACAACCCTGAAGAGCACCCGACCGTCAGCCAGGCCGAACTGGACTACATCAACAAGGATGTGGAGCCGGAGCCGGTCAAAGTGCCGTTCTCGCACATCCTGAAGATGCGCGGCACCTGGGCCTTCGCCCTGGCCTACTCGATCACCGCCCCGGTGTTCTGGTTCTACCTGTACTGGCTGCCGCCGTTCCTGAACCAGCAATACAACCTGGGCATCAGCGTGACGCAGATGGGGATCCCGCTGATCCTGATCTGGCTCACCGCCGACTTCGGCAGCATCGGTGGCGGCGTGCTGTCGTCGTGGCTGATCGGCCGGGGCGTGAAAGCGACCAAGGCACGCCTGGTGTCGATGCTGATCTTTGCCCTGACCATCTGCAGCGTGGTGTTCGCCGCCAACGCCAGCGGCCTGTGGGTTGCGGTACTGGCCATCTCGCTGGCGGTCGGCGCCCACCAGGCCTGGACGGCCAACATCTGGAGCCTGGTGATGGACTACACGCCCAAGCACCTGATGAGCACCGTGTTCGGCTTTGGCGGCATGTGCGCCGCGATCGGCGGGATGTTCATGACCCAGATCGTCGGCGCCGTACTGACCGCCACCAACAACAACTACAGCATCCTGTTCACCATGATCCCGGCGATGTACTTCATTGCCCTGACCTGGATGTACTTCATGGCCCCGCGCGAAGTGCCGGACATGAATAAATAAGCCTGTAAATGGCAAATGAACAAGGCCCGGTGATGCGAATCACCGGGCCTTTTTTATGGTTTCTGCGTTACACCGCCTCTGTGGGTACGCTCTAAGCAGATGTGCCGACTCTACGGGCCTCATCGCCGGCAAGCCGCCTCCCACGGACTGGAGGCGGTGTCGTGCAAGCCGGCCTGACTGCTCGTGACTGTCGCGTCACACCGCTTCTGTGAGAGGCGGCTTGCCGGCGAAGCGATGTAACAGACGCCGCAACGCCCCCTCACAACCGATCCCGGCAACAACCCGGAATCACTTCTTGCGCCGCTGCTGCCAGGCCGCAGCCAGACCGCTCAGGCAGATGATCGCAATGCCGATCTGGGCATCCAGCGGCGGCATGTGATCGAACACCAGCCAGCCCAGCAGCCCGGCAAACACGATCTGGCAATAGCTGAACGGTGCCAGCATGGCCGGTGCCGCGTAGCGGAACGCCTGGGTCAGCAGCAAGTGCGCACCCATGCCGCAGGCACCGAGGGCCAGCAGGAACGGCCAATGCTTGAATTCCGGCATCTCCCAGAAGAACGGCACGATCGCACTCATGACCAGGGTATTGAACAACCCGGCAAAGAAATTGCTGGTGGTCGGGCTGTCATACGGACTCACCAGCCGGGTCAGCAACTGATACAGGGCAAAACACAGCGCTGACGACAACGGCAGCAGAATCGCCGGCGTGAACAGCTGGCCACCCGGGTGAATGATCACCATCACCCCGATGAACCCCACGATCACCGCACACCACTGGCCGCGGGTCACATGCTCGTGCAACAGCGGCACCGACAACGCCGTCACCAGCAAGGGCGCCAGGAAGTTGACCGCTGTCGCCTCGGCCTGCGGAATGAACAACAGGCTGCTGGTGAACAACAGGCTGGTGCCCAGCAGGGCCAGCGCGCGCAGGACCTGGAACAGCGGGCGCTTGGTGCGCAACACCCGCAGGCCCGACGAGGGCATGAAGATGAAGGCCATCAGCAGTGTATGCACCACATAGCGCGCCCAGACCACCAGGATGACCGGATAGAAGCCTGACAGGTACTTGGACAACGTGTCGTGGCTGGCAAACAGAAAGGTAGCCAGCAGAATGAAACTGATCCCCTTGAGGGGATGATTGACGCCGGACACAGGCGTACTGGTCGTGCTCATGGGTCTTCCTTAGGCTCTGTACGTAAAGTGGCTGCGCTCGGCCATGCTGCGTTAAAAATCGACTCGCAATGCTCATTGACACGTGTCAACTGCGCTTGCTCGCCGGCTCACCGACTTTTCGTACAAAGCCTAGGCTCTTTATGAACAGCAGGGATGAATCGGCAGGCAAGGCATTGGACAGGCAGGGACTGTTATAGCTGACAGTCGGTTTGCCGCCCTGTTCTACAAGCGTCTCAGGCCGTTGTTCCCGCGTCTGCGCTGAAATGTTCTAACCGGTTAATTAACGTGCGATAATCGCACTTTACCGTTTTCCGTCAATTGCAGGCCGCGTCCATGCGCAGCACTATTTCAACCAGCAACACGGCATCCGTCTCACTCGACCTATAACTACAAAAAAGGCATCGCCATGCATTTTTCCCCTTTCCGTACGACCAAGGGCAGCTTCTGCGTTCTGTTCACCGCCACCGCCATCGCCTTGATCCCGACCCTCGGCCACGCCGCAGGCTTTGTCGAAGACGCCAAGGTCGGCTTGAACCTACGCAACTTTTTTATCAACCGCAACTTCGTCGACCCGGCCAATGCCCAGAGTGGCGCACAGGAATGGACGCAGAGCTTCATCCTCGATGCCCGCTCGGGCTTTACGCAAGGCACGGTCGGTTTCGGCGCCGATGTCCTGGGCATGTACTCGCTCAAGCTGGACGGTGGCAAGGGCTCGGGCGGCACACAATTGTTACCCATTCATGGCGACGGGCGTCCTGCCGATGACTTCGGACGCCTGGCCGTGGCCGGCAAGGCACGCTTTTCGAAAACCGAGCTGAAAGTCGGTGAATGGATGCCGGTGCTGCCGATCCTGCGTTCCGACGACGGTCGCTCGCTGCCGCAGACTTTCCAGGGCGCACAGATCACCTCGAAGGAAATCGACGGCGTGACCCTGTATGGCGGTCAGTTCCGCGCCAACAGTCCACGCAACGACGCGAGCATGGAAGACATGTTCATGAACGGCCGGGCCGGCATCACCTCGGACCGCTTCAACTTCGCCGCCGGCGAATACAGCTTTAACGAAAAGCGCACCTCGGTCGGCGTCTGGTATGCGCAGCTCGAAGACATCTACCACCAGCAGTACTACAACGTGCAACACAGCCAGCCCGTGGGCAACTGGGTGCTGGGCGCCAACCTGGGCTATTTCGTCGGCAAGGACGACGGCCAGTCACTGGCCGGCAACCTGGACAACAAAACCGCGTCAGCCATGCTCTCGGCCCGTTATGGCGGCAGCACCTTCTATGTGGGCCTGCAGAAAGTCAGCGGCGACAACCTGTGGATGCGCGTCAACGGCACCAGTGGCGGCACCCTGGCCAATGACAGCTACAACTCCAGCTTCGACAATGCCAAGGAGCGCTCCTGGCAGTTGCGCCATGACTATGATTTCAGTGCCCTGGGCGTGCCAGGCCTGACCCTGATGAACCGCTACATCAGCGGTGACAACGTGCACACCGGCGCCATCACCGACGGCGAAGAATGGGCACGCGAGTCGGAGCTGGCCTATGTCTTCCAGCAAGGCACGTTCAAGAGCCTGAGCCTGAAATGGCGCAACTCGACCATGCGCCGCGACTACAGCACCAACCAGTTCGACGAAAACCGGGTGATCGTCAGCTACCCGATCTCGATCCTGTAACCTGCCCTTGCTGTGCAGGAGACGCTTCAGCAGCGAGCATCTGCCGATCGCCGCTGAAGCGACGCCTACGCAGACCGCCGCTTCAGCGTATCGGAAGGCAGTTCGCCAAAGCTGTTGCGGTAGCTTTCGGAAAAGCGCCCCAGGTGCAGAAAGCCATAGTCCATGGCCAGTTCGGTAATGTTGCGCACCCGGCAGTCCGGGTCCTTGAGGCAGGCATGGATGCGCTGCAGCTTGCGCTGGCGCACATAGAGTTTCGGCGTCACCCCGGCATGGCGCTCGAACAGGCCATACAGGCTGCGCAGGCTGACCCCGGCCTGGCCGGCCAGGGCCTCAATGTCGATATCCTGCTTGAGGTTGCGTTCGATGTAGTCGCTGATGCGCTCGAACACGGCCGATGAGCCGACCAGGCATTCGCGGCTGACGTTGGTCTTCATCAGGGTCAGCATCTTGCTGGCGACAATCTGCGCGTAATGCTCCTGCACCCGCAGCAGTTGCTCTTCGGCCTCGGCCTCCTGGCACACCATCGACAGCAAATTGACGAAGCCATCCAGGCACGGCAACTGATAGCGGTTTTCAGTGAAACGTACGCCATCACGCGGGTGCTGCCAGCGCTGCTCGGCACACACCGACTCGATCAGGCTCACAGGCATTTTCAGGATGAATTTTTCGCAGTCGTCCGAATAGGTCAGGTCCACAGGATCATCGGGGTTGATCAACAGCAGCTCGCCCGGGGCAAAGTAGTGCTCCTGGCCATGCCCGCGCCACAGGCAATGGCCGCGCAACAGGATCTGCATGTGAAAAATGGTTTCCAGCGCCGGCGAGGTCACCCGCACGCCGCCACCATAGCTGATGCGGCACAGGTCCAGATTGGCGAACTGGCGATGGTTCAGGCTGGCTTCGGGACGGCCAACGGCCGGCATGCGGATGTTGTGCATGCCAACGTGCTGATTGACGTAACTCGACACCGCGTGGGGGTCGGCACGGTCGAACACCCGACTGCGCTCACTGAGCAGGCGACTATCCATAAGGCAAGGCACTCTTTAATTATTCTTGTCGGGCTGGGCCTGGCATCACGGGGCAACATGCAAGGCACAGGCTCATCAGGTCACGGCGCTCTGTCGGCCCGCTGCGTGCAGTTCGCGTAGGTCAGGCTTACTGCATGATGGCCAGAGTACGGTCGGCTGGCGACCACCGTCAATCGAGCGCTCACCCTATGTGGGCGGTAATCGGACGGCGCTAGCCCGCCCATCCTCATGCAGGTGTCTGGCAAGCACCTTACAGCGTTACAGCGACTTATCTCTATTCACATCTGGATACGAATGGCTATGCTGGGCGCATGAGCCAGCCCCCGATTCGTCCGCCCTGCCCGCCGGGCGCCTGCGATTGCAGGCGTGAGCAGTTGCAGGCGGCCGGCACCGACCCACGCATCCTGCTGCTGACCCGCGAGCAGGAGCACAAACTGCTCGAGCGCCTGGAAAACGTCGAAACCCTGGAGCAGTTGCAGCATCTGCAACAGCGCATTTTCGATCAGTTGGGGCTACGAGTGCATATTGCGCCAGGCCCGAACGAGGTCAAGACCATGCGCGGCATCAGCATTCGGATGGACCCGGTGCCGGGCCTGTGCCGCAAGACCCGCGCAGCGATCCCGGCGGCCATACGCCGTGGCCTTGAGAGACGTCCGCACATTGCCTGGGACCTGCTCAACACCTTCGACCTGCTGCGCGATGCCTGACTGACGCCGGACCTTGCGCCCGGCGTACAGATCAACGATCTCAGCGGTTCGACAGCAGACGCTTGATGATCAGGCCGACACCGACGGCAATCGCCGCCGACTTGACCGGATTGGCCTTCACATAAACGGTCACCTGCTCGACCTTCGACGGGCCGGCCAGCGGGCATGGCGCTTTGGGCTTGAGCAGGCCTTCGGCACGGTCCAGCAATTGCCCCAGCAGATGACGCGATTGCGGTCCGCGATCGGCGCCGATCGAACGGCCGCGCTTGAGCAGCGCATCGGCCTCGTCCAGAAAGGTGCTCAATTCCGAGCGGGTCTTGACCTTGAGGTCGGTGGCCAGTTTGTCAGTGATATCGCGTGCCATGAGCTGTACCTGATGAGTGGAGATAAAACGTTGACTGCCGGGTGCAGGGCTTCGTTCCGTTGATCAATACAGGCAAACACGGGCAGGCGAGCCTGCCGGTCATGCCAACGGCGAAAACCCCGCCGGCAGATACACCACCGAGTTCATCTCCTTGAGCTGCGGCCCGGAGTTCTCCGGCGGCCAGACGCCGTCCTGTACCGCCCGGGTGCGCACATCCAGGCGTTGTTCCAGGCTTGCATAGGGCCAGATGTGCAGGTAGCGCGGCACGCGGCCACTGGTGGCATAGAACGCGGCATACACCGTCGAGTAGCCATCAGCGGTGCGCGGGCCGACCGCTTTGTGCCAGCCTTCCAGGGTCGGCGCCAGGCCCGAGGTCACCAGGTTGTATTCGCGCAGCTCGTAAAACGGCCCGTGCTTGCCCGGCGCCAGCGGCTCCAGAAAGGGAAACAGCCGGTAGTCGTCGATCTGCTGGTCGAGCACGAATTCGCCAATGCCGAAGGCATCGGGGGCCAGCAGCACCCGCTCGCGCTCGGCCTGGCGGGCGTCATTGCTGGTAAAGCCGCGCAGCACGGCGACGGTGTTTTGCGGGCCGATTTCCGAGAGCCAGCAACCGGCCAGGCTCACGCCCTCGCCCGCTTCGGCCAGGGCCGCTTGCAGGCGCGGCAGGGCCTGGGCCGGGGTGCGCACGCGCAGGGTGAAACGGATCAGTTCGTACAGGTGCATGGTCACTCCAGCGCAGGGGCAGGTTTTGAGGGGGACGCGTGGGCATGGCGCGACATGGTCAACAGGGTCAGGCTGGTCACGGTGCCGAACAGCAGCAGCATCACCGACACCGGCCACACCGCATGCACCGTGGCAAACAGCGCGGTGGCGATCAGCGGGGCAAAGCCGCCGGCAAAGATCGAGGCGATTTCATGCCCCAGGGCCAACCCGGTGTAGCGCACATGGGTCGGGAACAATTCGGCCATCAAGGCCGGCTGGGTGCCGATCATCGCGCCGTGGCTGACCGGCAGGCCGAGCACCAGCGCCAGGTACACCAGCAGCGGGTCATGGGTGTCGAACAGCCAGAAGAACGGAAAGGCCAGCGCCACCAGGCTCAGCGAGCCGAAGGCGTACACCGCCCGGCGCCCGACAATGTCCGACAGCCAGCCCCAGAACAGGATGCTGAACGCCTCCAGCACCATGGCCAGCATCACGCCCATCAGCACGATCTGCGTCGACAGCCCGCTGAACTTGGCATAGGCCATGGAAAACGACAGGAAGATGTAAGCCCCGCCGTTTTCCGCCAGGCGCAGACCCATGGCTTGCAACACCGCCTTGGGGTGCTCACGCAACACCTGCATGACGGGCAGGTGTTGCGTGGCCGATGTTTTTTGTTCGTTGAAGGCACGGCTTTCCGGCAGCCGATGGCGAATGTACAGGCCGACGCCGAAGATCAGCACGCTGGCCAGGAACGGGATACGCCAGCCCCAGCTCATGAAGCTGTCCTGGGGCAGCAGTTGCACCAGGTAAAATGCCCCGGCCGACAGCACAAAGCCGCCGCTGACCCCGAGCTGGCTGAACGAGGCATAGAAGCCGGCCTTGCCCGGCGGGGCGTTCTCGCTGAGCATCAGCACCCCGCCGCCCCACTCGCCGCCGGCAGCCACGCCCTGCACCAGGCGCAGCAGCACCAGCGCCAGCGGCGCCAGGTAACCGGCCTGCTCATAGGTGGGCAGTAACCCCATGAGGAAGGTCGCCAGGCCCATCATCGCCAGGGTGATGACCAGCGCCAACTTGCGCCCGTGCCGGTCGCCTACATGGCCGAAGATGATGCCGCCGACCGGGCGGGCGACAAAGCCCACGGCAAAGCCGGCAAAGGCCCCCAGCGTGCCGAGCACAGGGTCCGTGCCGGCCGGAAAGAACAACGGCCCGAACACCAGCGCGGCTGCGGTGCCGTAGAGAAAGAAGTCGTACCATTCCAGCGCATTGCCGATCACCGAAGCGACCACGATGCGCCGCATGGGCGGGGTGCTGTGTGTTGTCATTCAATAGTGCTCCATTCAAGCACGGGGGTGTAGGAGCGCGCTCTGCCCGCGACCGGCTGCGTTAGCAGTCGTAAAATTTGCGAAACGCCACAGATTTACAGCTGTAAACACGTTAAAAATCTGCGAAACGCCACAGATTTACAGCTGTAAACACGTTAAAAATCTGCGAAGCGCCACAATTTTACGACTGCTGCGCAGCCGGTCGCGGGCAAGCGCGCTCCTACAGGCCATCCGTGGGGGATCTACCAGAGCTTCCAGGTGTAGGTGGTGTAGAGCCGGTTCTCCTGGAAGTCATCGCCGAAGTTCTGCTGCACCAGGTAGTTCTTCCACTCCACGCCCAGGCCCTTGAGCGGACCGTTCTGCACCACGTAGCGCAGGGCCAGGTCGCGTTCGTTCTCGTGGCCGTCGGACAGGCCGGCGCGCTGGATGTCCTTGCCCTTGATGTAGCGGGTACTGAAGGTCAGCCCCGGCACGCCAAGGCCGGCGAAGTCATAGCTGTAGCCCAGGCCCACCGAGCGTTCCTGCGGGCGCATAAACGGCTGGTTGGCCCAGTTGAGCAGGTAGAACTGCGGGATATAGCCATTGGGCGTCGGGAAGATGCTGTCGCCGTACATGCGCTGGTAGGCCACGCTGAAACGGTGGCCGCCCTTGGTCAGGGCCAGGCCCGTGGACAGCGCACGGTTGTCGATTTCGCCGTTGAGCGCCTGGCCGTCCTCGTTGTTGTCGAACCAGCGCACATCGGTGCGCAACCTGTAGCCATTGCCCAGGTCGGCCTGGTGCATCAAGCCGTAGTAGTGCTGCTGGTAGATGTCGTGCATCACGCCATAGAAGTAGCTGGCCTGCAGGTTGGGCAACAGGTTGTAAGTGGCGCCACCAAAATCCAGGCCCTTGCTGTCGAGGTTGTCGGTCGAGCCGTACTTGTAGAATTTCTCGTGGTCCGACGACTCGCGCGTCACTGCCGACCAGAAGCGCCCGCCGGTCAGGGTCAGGTTGGCGATCTCCTTGCTCTCGATCACCGCGCCCTGGTAGATCGTGTCGAGCTGGCGGCTGGGGTCATGCCAGGCGATCGGCAGCTCCGGGCGCATGTCACCGACTTTCAGTTCGGTCTGCGAGTACTTCATCTTCAGCGTGGCACCGGCACGGCTGTAGTCGTCCGGGATGCCGTTGATGCGGTCATACGGTAACGTGCCGTCGTTGCCTTCGGAGTCCAGCACATACGCATACTGGGCATCCAGGTCGAGGCCGAAGGCCAGCGGCGTTTCGGTGTAGCCGGAGGTGAACTGCAGGTCGAAACCTTGCGACCAGTTGCCGACCTTGCTGGTGGCGGCGCCACTCTCGGTGAAGTTGCGGTCCAGCCAGAGGTTTTTCATGTCGACTTTCAGATGACTGTCTTGCCAGACATCGGCGTGGGCCATGCCCATGCCGAGACCCAAGGCACTGGTGATGCCAATGCTGCGTGCAATGAACGAGGACAACATGTGACGGCTCCTGTCAGCCCGTGGGCTGTTTTTTATGTGTTGTGAGCAGATCAACGAAGCGGAACTCGGCAGGCGAATCCGCGGCATGCTTCTAATGGCAAAGGCTCGCGAAAGACGGGGTCAGGCCCCGGCCCGGCATGGCGACATGCCGGGGTGTTTTATTGATGTGTTGTAGGACCGGCTTCAGCCGGGAAGTCGCGAACAGGCCGGCACGGTCAATATCACCAGCGCCCGACAGGCAGCATTCGCGACCGATGGTCGCTACAAGCTGCCCAGGCGGTGGTAGGCGCGGTTGAAGTACACCAGGCCTTCCTCGGCACCGCCTTGGCGCAGGCTCTGTATCTCGCAATAGAAAATGTTGTGCGAGCCCACTTCGTGCACCTGCGCGATGCGGCAATCGAAGTTGACCAGCGCTTCGAGCATCACCGGCGCACCGCTTTCCAGCGTGGTCCAGGCGGTGCTGGCAAAGCGTTGCTCCATGCTCAGCGCCTTGTTGGCAAACGCACCGGACAGTTCCTGGTGCGCACCGGTCAGCACGTTGACGCACAGGGTGCCGTTGGCCTTGAACTGGGCATTGGAGTTGGAGGTGCGGTTCATGCACACCAGCAACGTCGGTGGCGAATCGGTGACACTGCACACCGCAGACGCGGTAAAGCCGCAGCGCCCGGCAGGGCCGTCAGTGGTGATCACCGAGACGGCACCGCCCAGCAGGGCCATGGCATTGCGAAAATCGGTTACGTCGACCATGGTCGTTCTCCTCAGATATCCAGCACGAGTTTTTTTGTTTTGGCCCGCGAACAGCACACCAGGATCTGGTCGTTGCCGGCTTTCTCCTCGTCGGTCAGGTACACATCGCGGTGGTCCGGTTCGCCTTCGAGCACATCGCACAGGCAAGTGCCGCATACGCCCTGCTCGCAGGAAATCTCGATCTTGATGCCGACCCCGGCCAGCGCGTCGAGAATGCTTTGCCCCTCGGCGACCTGCACGGTCTTGCCGCTGCGCGCCGCGACCACTTCGAAGCTTTCGCCACTGGCGTCGACCTCGACCTGGAAGTACTCCTTGTGGATGTGGTCCTCGGCGTAGCCTTGCTGGCGCGCACCGTTGATGACCCACTCCATGAAGCCCGAAGGCCCGCAGGTGTACATGTGCACGCCGCGTTCGCCCTGCCCCAGCACCTTGACCAGGTCCAGGTTCTGCCCGGCGCCTTCATCATCGAAATGGGTGATGACCTTGTCGGCAAACGGCGCCGCTTGCAGCTGTTCCAGAAAAGCGCTGCGGCTGCGCGAGCGGCCGCAGTAATGCAGTTCGAAATCCTCGCCGCGCTGTTGCAGTGCGTAGGCCATGGCGATCATCGGCGTGATGCCGATGCCGCCGCCCAGCAGGATCGAGCGCCGCGCGCCGGCCACCAGCGGAAACAGGTTGCGCGGGGTGCTGATCTGCACCGACCGGCCTTCGAGCAGTGTGTCGTGTACGCCGACCGAACCGCCGCGCGAGGCCGGGTCACGCAGCACGCCCAGGCGATACAGGCTGACATCGGCCGGGTCGCTGCACAGCGAATACTGGCGCACCAGGCCCGGGGCGATGTGGATGTCCACATGCGCGCCGGCTTCGAACAGCGGCAAGGGCGCGCCATCGGCACGGGTCAGGTCCAGCACCACCACGCCATCGCCCTGCACCTGGCGCTTGCTGACGACGACATTCAACAGTTGTTCATTCATGGCTAATTCCTTGGGTTGGGCACCGATCAATCAGCGCATGAACAGGCCGCCGTTCACGTCCCAGGTCGCCCCGGTGGTGAACCAGGCTTCAGGCCTTGCCAGTTGCACGATCAGGTCGCCGAGAAAATCCGCATCGCCCAGGCGCTGCACCGGGATATTGCCGATGAGGCCGGCCAGGCGCTCGGCCGGCACTGCGGCATGCACCGCCGGTGACTCGATCGGGCCTGGGGCGACGGCATTGACCGTGACCCCGCGGGCGGCGAATTCCTTGGCGAAGATCTTGGTCAGGGTCACGATGGCACCCTTGCTGGCGGCATAGTGCGCGCCGGTGGCAGTGCCGCCGTTCTGCCCGGCCAACGAGGCCATGTTGATGATCCGCCCGTAGCCGGTCTCGGCAAGGTGTGCGCCGAGCACCTGGCAGCCGAGAAACACGCTGCGCAGGTTGACGCTGACCACCGCGTCGAACTCCTCGGGGCTGATCTGCATCAGCGGCGTGGTCTTGGTCACCGCCGCGTTGTTGACCACCACATGCAGGGCGCCGAAGCGCGCCAGCACCTGGGCCAGGGCCTGCTCGAAATCATTTTTGCTCGACACGTCCAGGCGCACCGCCAGGACCCGCTCGCCGCTGCTGTCGAGCTGCGCGGCGGCGCTGATCGCGGCCTGTTCGTCGCGGTCGCTGACCACGACGCGATAGCCGGCTTCAAGCAGGCGGGCACAGAAACTCAAGCCAAGGCCCTGCCCGGCCCCTGTCACCAATGCAACCTGGTTCATGGTCGGGCTCCTTAAAGGATGTAGCCGATGCCCGCGAGGGTATCGTCACTGTTGATCAGGCGGACCAGCTTGCGCTGGATCTTGAAGCTGCCTTCATGGCGGACCAGTTCGTAGACCAGGTCAGCGCTGTAGTGCTTGAGGCTGTCCTTGCGGAACTCGCGCACGTTCTGCGCGCAGCGCACGGTGACGTTCTGGCCGTCATCGACCAGCACGCGGAACCGCGAGAGCGTGCGCACCGTGCGTGGCTGCGGGCTGGTCGAGATCGACTCGCCCCCGGTCAGGCGCTGCACACGCAGCTTGCGCATGTGGTGATCGTCGTAGGCGTAGTTGAGGGTGTTTTCAAAGTCCTCTTCGCGCGGGTCGATCGGGATGATGTAGGTGCCCTTGTCGCTCCACAGGTTCAGCCAGGTGTCGAATTCGCCGTGGTCGAGCATGTCGCCTTCGGCCCAGATGAAAGCGGTGACTTCTTGCAGCAGTTGAATGTTCATGGGGTTCTCCGGGCTCAGGCCGACATCATCTTTTTCCATTGCTGGTACGCCGCACGCATGCCGGTCTCGGCACTGACGTCGGACACCCGGCCGTCTTCGCTGGGCTGCTCGCCCGGCAGGCCACGGTTGAGCATGATCCACAGCTCTTCACCGGCACTGGCGCCCTTCTGCACGCGCTCCCAGGCCTCGGAGTCGTCCGGTGTGCCAAAGCCCATCGGGCCCTGGAAGTGCTCGTGCAGGCGCAGGCGGTAGCGGTTGGCCGCTGCCGGGCCGCCGTCCATGGTGATCACCGAGTGATGGATCTCGGTCTCGGTCACCGAGATCGGCTGCAACACCCGGAAGAACGCCATCGAACAGGCGACGTTGGGGAACAGGTTGAGGTTGAAGCCGGTGCCGCCCACGGCGCGTACGATACGGCGCACCTGCTGCTCTTCCAGGCCTTCGTCACGCAGCTCGGCGGCCAGGGCCTCAAAACGCTCGGGGATCGGTTTGTCCAGGTCCGCTTCCAGGTCGATCAGGTCGGGAATCATCACCATCACGCTGTGGCCGTTGCCCAGGTCCTCGACATAGCCGGGCCCCTTGACGAAGTCGAACAACTCCAGGGTCTGCTCGTCGACCGACGACAGAAAGCTCTTGTGCACCAACGGGAAGTGGTAGGCGTCGGTGGTGTTTTCGAGCTGGATCTTCCAGTTACCGGGGAAGCGGAAGCGGTGTTCGCCCGGCACCTTGATGCCGTAGCCGGCGCCCTGCTTCATGAACAGGTCCATCCACTTCTTGGCCGGGCCCAGGAAGTCCACCAGCGGCTCGATGTCGTCCTTGAAGGTGGCGAAGATCATGCCGGCGTAGCTTTCAACCCGCAGGCTGACCAGCGGCAGCTCGGCCTTGTCGATGCAGTCGGCGTAGCTTTCCGGGTGCGGAATGGCACGCAGCGAACCGTCCAGGCCGTAGCTCCAGCCGTGGTACGGGCAGACAAAACTGTTGGCCTTGCCCTTCTTGTGCTCGCACACGGTGGCGCCGCGGTGGCGGCAACGGTTGAGCAGCACATGCACGGCCTTCTTGCGGTCGCGCACCGCGATCACCGGCTGCTTGCCGATGTAGGTGCTCTTGTAGCTGCCGGCGTCGGGGATCTCGCTTTCGTGGGCGACCCACACCCAGGTGCTGTAGAAAATCTTCTGCAGCTCGGCATCGAACAGCGCCGCGTCGGTGTACAGCGCGGTGTGGACGCGGTCGGCCTTGACCAGCTCGGCGGGGTCGACCGCCAGGTTCACAGCGGGAATCAGGTTAGTCACGGTGTCTCCTCGTCGGCTCTGCTGGCCGACCGTTCAAGAATGCGGTGTGGTTCACTGCGCCTGGCGGTCGGGGACCGGCAAGGGCGCGTCGCTGTTCCAGCCGCTCACGGGGCGGCCGAACAGGTTTTCGGTAGTGAAATGCGCCATGCGCCACTGCCCGTCCTCGACCGCAAAGCGCACGTTCAGCTGCGCGGCATTGAGGTGTGAGGCACCACTGACAAAGGTGCTGGTCTGCAACATCACCCAGCGGCCGGTCGCCGTCTCACCGTCCACCTCGATCAGTTCGCTGGTCAGAAAGTGCACGTTCAGCGCAAAGTGCGCCGGTGGCTGCATGTAGCCGGCAAACATTGCGGCGATGGCCGTACGGCCGCGATAACCACCGAAGCTCTTGGCGTAGCGGGCGCCCTTGCCTTCCCACACCGCGTCGGTGGTGAACAGCGCGGCCAGTTCATCCAGCGGAGTGTGTTCGTCAAGGGCGTCGCACAGCACCATGTAGCGGTTCATGCAGGCGCGCACGGCGTGCTCGCTTTCGAAACGGCGCAGGCGCAGCTCATCGGTCGGGCTCAGGCTCATGGCGGCGTACTCAGGTGCGCTGGATGATCAGTTCACGGCCCACGCGGGCCTCAACCTTGGCGTAGCGCCACAATTTGTACGGGCCATCGCCCACGGCGGTGCTGCGAAACAGGTTGCAGGCGGCATGCACAGTCTCGATGTCCGGGACATCGGCCAGCAGGTACGTGGTCCACGGAAAGCCATCGGACGGCCCGACCATGCCCTGGTCGTCGTCCATGTTGCCCAGCACGCTCACGCCGGGCAGATCATGGATGCCGTTCCACATGGCGCTGAACGCCGCCCACACCTGCAATTGTTCTTCGCGCGCGGCGTCGAAGAAGTTCTGGTTGATGCCCATGCAAAACAGCACACGCAGGCTCTTTTTCTCGCTCATGACTCGTTCCTCGAACAGTTACAGGTAGCCCGGCATGGGCTGTTTGCCGAAGAACATCGCTCCGGCGTTCTGGTAGGTGATGTCGCCCATGAAGGCGTGCTGGGTGACCACTTGCGCGTCGTTGACACAGCGTGCCAGGGGACTGGTGTTGTACACGCCGCTCATGCCCGAAAGCATTTGCGCGGTGCGCGCCACTTCGGCCGCCACCCGGGTGGCGTGGGTCGATGACAGGCGCAGCAGGTTGGTGGCCTCGGCCGGCACCGGGTCGCCGGCCAGCACATGGGCCCAGGCCTGATCGATGGCTTCGTAGAAAAACGAACGGGCGGCGCGCAAGGCGGCCTCGGCCTTGGCCACATCCACCTGCGCCAGCGGGCGGTCGGCCAGTGCCGGGGCACCGGTGACCGAGATCCGTCCCGAGGCCATGCCCGCCAGTTCGTCCAGCGCGGCGCGGGCCACGCCCAGGCCGACCACCGACAGCACCTGGGTGGCGAACGACAGCGACGGGTAGCGGAAGAACGGCTCGGTCAGGTTCGGCGCGCCGCCGCGCACGAAGGTCCACTCCTCGGGCACCACCACATCCTCGACCACCAGGTCGTGACTGCCGGTGCCCAGCAGGCCCACGGTGTCCCAGGTCTGTTCGATGCGGGCACGGCTTTGCGGCATCACCGCCAGGCGTGGCAGGTCGAGCTTGTCACCGTTTTTCGGGGCAATGCCGACGCCGATCAGGTCGGCGCCCATCGAGCCGCTCGAATACTTCCAGCGGCCATTGACCTTGAAGCCCCCGCTGACGACCTCGGCCGGCTGCGGCGGGAAGATGCCGCCGGCAAACACCGTGTCGGGACCGTTGGCGTACACCTGTGCCAGGGTGCCCAGTGGCAAGGCGGCCAGGTACACAGGGCTCATGCCGAAGCTGGCCACCCAGCCGGCCGAACCGTCGGCGTGGGCGATGCGCTCGATCATTTCGCAGAACTGTGCCGGCGAGCATTCGCACCCGCCAAAGCGCTTGGGCACCAGGGCGCGGTACACGCCATGGGCCTTGAAGGCGTCGATGATGTCGGTGGAAATATGCCGCTGGCGATCGAACTCGCCCTCACGGGCGCGGTGGCGAATGGTCTCGAGCAAGGCGTCGAACGCAGCGCCCGAGGCCAGGTGAGCGGCGGGGTCTAAAGCCGGCACGGTGAGGGAATTCATGAGAGGCTCCATGATCAGGTCCGATTGCTATAAAGGCGTTGCAGCAGCAAGCCTGCGGCGGCCAGCAAGGCTTCGTCGGCGCCCTTGGCACCGACCAGTTGCAGGCCGACCGGCAAGCCGTGCGGGCTGCCCAGCGGAATACTCAGGGCCGGATGGCCGGAGAGGTTGAACGGCCTGACCAGAGCGGTCATGCCCAGCACCGCACGGGTGTCGGCGGCTTCATCGAGGCGCAGTGGAAAGTCCGGCATGGTCGGCAGCACCAGCACGTCATGCGCGGCCAGCGCGGCGTCCACTTCAGCGGTGAATTGGCGGCGCACCGCTTCGGCTTCGGCCAGCGCCGCCTCCGAGGTGGCACCGGCGGCGGCCAGGCGCCCGGCGATGTCGTCGCCGACCTGTCCGGTTGCCAGCAGATGACCGCAGGCGGCGAAGGTTTCGCGGTTGATCACCACCATTCCGGCCTCATAAGCCGCCTTGAAAGAAGGCAATTCGACCCGGCTCAGCGGTTGGCCACTGGCGGCCAGTGCGGCATCGATGACCTGATGCACCGCTTCGCTGGCCGGCACGTCGATCACACCGAGGCGCACCTGCGCCGGCGGCGTCACCGGCCGGTAGCCGGGGTCGATGGCCTGCATGGCGGTTTCAAGCATCGGCAACGAGGCCGCGAACGGACCGACGCAATCAAGGCTGGTGTGTGCAGGCATCACGCCACGGCGGCTGACGCGGCCAAAGGTCGGCTTGAAGCCGAACACGCCGCAGCAGCAGGCCGGAATGCGGACCGAACCGCCGGTGTCGGTGCCCAGGCTGAAATCGGCCAGGCCCGCCGCGACCGCCGCCGCCGAACCGCTCGATGAGCCGCCCGGAATGTGCTGGGGGAAACGCGGGTTGAGCGCGGTGCCGGTATGGCGATTGATGCCGGTGGTGCCGAAGGCCAGCTCATGCAGGCTGGTCTTGCCGATCAGGCGGCAGCCGGCGGCCAGCAGATGATCGACCACCTCGGCATTGGCGGTGGCGGGCACAGCGCTGTCCAGAGCGCGGCTGGAGGCACGGGTGGCCACGCCCTTCACGTCAAGGGTGTCCTTGACCATGACCCTTGGGCCGTTGCCACCCATAGAGAGTTGTTCCACGACGATCGTCATTTGCGCTACCTCGTTCGAACCGATTGCCCGCTGGCGTCCGGCTTTTTTCAAACATCGCTCAAATTTACTTGAATCGTCAACTGAATTTTCAATGGAATATTCAAAACCTTTTTGGTGCGTGATTTTGGCTTTGGCACCGAAAGAGCGCAGTCCGTTAAAACCGTAAAATGGCCATTAAAAAAATATTTTTTCTTTAAAAACATATAGATATAAGAAACCACCAAAAAATAGATTCAAATAGTCGCAGCGGACGACTATGCTCAGCCCTGTGCAGAAATAGACAAAAAGATTCACCAAATAAAAAATTTTCCGCCAAAAAAGAGCATAAAAATGCCTGAAAAAATCCGCTCAAAAAACCCGCTCAACGCCTTGATTTCAGTGCTTTTCGCCCTGTCTGGCCGCGCCGTTTCGCCGTCTTCACTTCCCTCATCGCCACGCCCTGCCAGACCGCGCCCAGCCTCGGTGCGCGCCAGTCACTGGCACGCAACCTGCTATCGATCCCCTGACTTCCTGGTGCCCTCGACGCCCTGGCCGACTTCCGTTCAATGGAGACTGTGATGAAAAAACTACTGACCGCCGCCTTGCTGTCCGGCGCTGCCGGCCTGGCCCTGGGCTGGACCCCCACAAGTCAGGCCGAGGTGAAGATCGGTGTGATCACTTCCTCCAGCGGGCCGATCGCCCAAGTGGGGATCCCGCAGAAAAACAGCGTGGCGCTGATGCCGACCACAATGGGCGAGCAGACCGTGCGCTACATCTCGCTGGACGACGGCAGCGACCCGACCGCCTCGGTCAAGGCCTTCAAGAAGCTGGTCGATGAAGAAAAGGTCGACGCCATCATCGGCCCGAGCGGTTCGCCCAATGCGATGGGGGTGATCCAGTTTGCTGCCGCCTCCGGCACGCCGATGCTGGCGCCGGTCGGTACAGCAGCGGTGGTGCTGCCGATGACCGAGCAGAAGAAATGGGTGTTCAAGACCACCCAGAACGATGACCTGATTGCCCAGGCGCTGATGCAAGACATGCTCAAGCGCGGCATCAAGACCCTGGGCTTCATTGGTACGGCCGACCCCTACGGTGAGAACTGGGCCAAGGTCATGGGCGCGCTGGCCGAAAAGAACGGTCTCAAGATCGTCGCCAGTGAGCGCTTCCAGCGCCAGGACACCTCGGTGACCGGCCAGGGCCTGAAAGTGCTGATGGCGCGCCCGGACGCGGTGCTGATCGCCGCCCCCGGCAGTTCCGCGGTAATGCCACAGACCACGCTGTTCGACCAGGGCTACAAGGGCCAGATGTACCAGACCCATGGCGCGGCGCTGGAGCAGTTCCTGCAACTGGGTGGCAAGAAGGTCGAAGGCACCATCCTGGCCGCCAGCCTGATGCTGGTGCTGGACGAAATGCCCGATGACCACCCGTCCAAGGCCATCGCCCGCCAGTACATCGACGCCTACAAGACCGCCTACGGGCAGACCCCGGCGACCTTCGGCGCCAACGTCTACGACGCCGGCCTGCTGCTGGAAAAAGCCATCCCGATCGCCAGCCAGAAAGCCGCACCGGGGACGCCGGAGTTTCGCGCCGCGCTGCGCGATGCGCTGGAGCAGACCCGCGAGCTGCCCGGCACCCAGGGCGTGTACAGCATGAGCGCCGAGGACCACAGCGGCTTCGATGACCGCGGCCGCGAACTGATCACCGTCAAGGACGGCCGCTGGACGCTGCTCAAATAAGGGCCAACCCCGGTTGCGCTTCGGCTGTAGGAGCGCGCTTGCCGGAATGCCGGACCACCGCGACCGGCTGCGTCAGCAGTCGTAAATCTTCAGCGTTTCGCAGATTTTAAATGCCATCACAGTCATGAATTTGTGGCGTTTCAGAAATTTTGCGAGCGCTCACGCACTCGGTCGCAGTGGTCGCGGCATTCCGGCAGAGCGCGCCTACCGCCACGTTTCCAGACCTGTGCCCATAAAAACCGTATCTAGCCTTGCGAGAACCTTCCCATGAATGTCCAGATAGCCCTGCTGCTGGGCCAGGACGGCATCACCAACGGTGCCATCTATGCCCTACTCGCGCTGTCGATATTGCTGGTGTTCACCGTCACCCGCGTGCTTCTGATTCCCCAGGGCGAATTCGTCACCTACGGTGCCCTGACCATGGCCGCCATCCAGGCCGGTCACCCGACGCCACTGGCCTGGTTGCTGCTGGCCCTGACCCTGATCGAGGCCGTGCTCGACGTCGTGGCGCGCTACCGTGCCGGGCGCGGGGTGCGCATTGATCGGCGCATGCTGGTCAAGGCCGGCTATTGCGCGCTGCTGGTGCTGGCCGTGTACCAGCTGCCGCTGGCCAGCCTGCCGATGGCCGCCCAGGCCGTGCTGACCCTGTGCCTGGTGGTGCCGCTGGGACCGTTGATGTACCGCCTGTTCTTCCAGCCCATCGCCGGCGCCACGCCGCTGGTGCTACTGATCGTGTCGATTGCCGTGCACGTGGCCATGGTCGGCCTGGGCCTTTTGCTGTTCGGCCCGGAAGGCGCACGCACCAAACCGTTTTCCGAAGCCGGCCTGGCGCTGGGCCCGGTCACCCTCAACAGCCAGACCCTGTGGGTGCTGGCGCTGTCGCTGGTGCTGATCACCACCCTGTTTCTGTTCTTCGGCCGCAGCCTGTATGGCAAGGCCCTGCAGGCCACGGCGGTGAACCGCACCGGCGCACGCCTGATGGGCATTTCGCCGGACCTGGCCGGCAAGGCGACCTTCGGCATGGCGACCTTCATCGGCTGCCTGTCGGGGATTCTGATTGCGCCTATTACCACGCTGTATTTCGACTCCGGCTTTGTCATCAGCCTCAAGGGCTTCGTCGGCGCCATCATCGGCGGCTTGATCAGCTATCCGCTGGCGGCCGTGGGCGCGGTGGCGGTCGGCCTGGTCGAGGCGTTCTCGATGTTCTGGGCCAGTAACTACAAGGAGGTGATCGTGTTCACCCTGATCATTCCCTTTCTGCTGTGGCGCTCGCTGCTCAGCCATCACGTGGAGGAAGAGGCATGAAGCCCCGTCACCTGACCCTGGCCTTTATCGCCGTCATGGGCCTGGCCCCCCTGCTGTTGCCGACCTTCCAGGTCACCCTGCTCAACTACATCGGCCTGTATGCACTGGTGGTGCTGGGCCTGGTGCTGCTGACCGGCGTCGGCGGCATGACCAGCTTCGGCCAGGCCGCCTTTGTGGGTCTGGGTGCCTACACCAGTGCCTACCTGACCACCACCGAACAATTGCCGGCCTGGCTGGCCTGGGCCGGCGGCTCGCCGTGGCTGGCGCTGCTGGTGGGGCTGGTGCTCACGGCGGTGGTGGCCATTGCGCTGGGCGCGATGACCCTCAAACTGTCGGGTCATTACCTGCCGCTGGGCACCATCGCCTGGGGCCTGTCGCTGTATTACCTGTTCGGCAACCTTGAAGGCCTGGGCGGCCAGACCGGTATCAGCGACCTGCCGGCCATCAGCCTGTTCGGACTGGTGCTGGACAAGGGCGAGAAGATTTTCTACCTGATCTGGGCCGTGCTGCTGGTGGCGATCGTGATCACCCAGAACCTGCTCGACTCGCGCCAGGGCCGGGCGATCCGGGCGCTCAAGGGCGGCCAGGTGATGGCCGAGTCGATGGGCGTCAATACCTTTCGCGCCAAGCTGGTGATTTTCCTGGTCTCGGCGTTGTTCGCGGCGGTGTCCGGCTGGCTGTATGCGCACACCCAGCGCTTCGTCAACCCGACGCCGTTCGGCCTGCACATGGGCATCGACTACCTGTTCATGGCCTTGATCGGCGGGGTCGGCAGTGTCTGGGGCGCGTTGCTCGGTGCCGGCGTGCTGACCCTGCTCAAGCAGTGGCTGCAGGACTGGCTGCCACTGGTGATGGGCAGCCAGGGCAACTACGAGACCATCGTCTTCGGCCTGCTGGTGATTTTGATGATGCAGCGCATGCCCGGCGGCTTGTGGCCGCTGCTGGCCAGGCGCTTTGCCCAGTCTCGCCCGCCGCGCCCGGCGCCGCCAGAGGCCGAGGCCCTGGCACGTCGCACGCAACCGGCCAAGGGCGAGCTGATTCTTGAAGCGCGCCAGGTGACCCGCTGCTTTGGCGGCCTGGTGGCCAACAACGCCATGAACCTGAGCCTGCACGCCGGCGAGATCCTGGCCCTGATCGGCCCCAACGGCGCCGGCAAGAGCACCCTGTTCAACCAGCTCTCCGGCGTCGACATCCCGACCTCGGGCGACGTGCTGTTTCTGGGCCAGCGCATCAACGGTATCCCCTCGCGGCACATTGCCCGGCTGGGCATGAGCCGCACCTTCCAGCACG
This sequence comes from Pseudomonas sp. Leaf127, assembly GCF_001423155.1. NCBI lineage: Bacteria > Pseudomonadati > Pseudomonadota > Gammaproteobacteria > Pseudomonadales > Pseudomonadaceae > Pseudomonas > Pseudomonas sp. Leaf127. Next base: position 815,690 of record NZ_LMOA01000021.1, read on the forward strand.
TCAAGCTGCTGCCGAGCATGACCGTGCTGGAAAACGTCGCCATCGGCGCCCACCTGCGCGCCCAGGGCGGCGTGCTGTCGAGCTTTGCCCACCTGGAGCGCAGCGAAGAGGCGCGCCTGCTGGCCGAAGCACGTCGGCAGCTGGAGCGCGTCGGCCTGGGCGAGCACCTGTACGAAGAAGCCGGCGCCCTGGCGCTGGGCCAGCAACGCATCCTGGAAATCGCCCGCGCCCTGTGCGCCGACCCTTGCCTGTTGCTCCTCGACGAGCCGGCGGCCGGTCTGCGCCATAAAGAGAAACAGGAACTGGCCGCCCTGCTGGGCCGCCTGCGCGACGAGGGCATGGCCATTTTGCTGGTCGAGCACGACATGGACTTTGTCATGGGCCTGGTCGACCGCATCACCGTCATGGAATTCGGCCAGAAGATCGCCGAAGGCCTGCCCGAGACCATCCAGTCCGACCCTGCCGTCTTGCAAGCCTATCTGGGCGTGGAGTGAAGCATGAACCTTGTGAACAAGCCCCTGCTCGAGATCAACAACCTGTGCGTGGCCTACGGCAAGGTCGAAGCACTGACCGACGCCAGCCTGACCGTCGGCCAGGGCCAGATCGTCACCGTGATCGGCCCCAACGGCGCCGGCAAGACCACTTTGCTCTCGGCCATCATGGGCCTGCTGGGCTCGCGTGGGCAGGTCAATTTTGACGGGCGCCTGGAAGTGGTGCCTGAAGTGGAAGTGCTGGTGGGCCGCGGGCTTGGCCTGGTGCCGGAAAAGCGCGAGCTGTTTTCCAGCATGAGCGTCGAGGACAACCTCAAGCTCGGCGGCTTCATGCGCTACCGCCAGGGCGACCGCTCGTTCGCTGCCAGCCTGGACGACATCTACAGCCTGTTCCCGCGCCTGCAGGAACGCCGCAAGCAGGCCGCCGCCACGCTGTCCGGTGGCGAGCGGCAGATGCTCGCCGTGGGCCGGGCACTGATGGCCAAGCCCAAGCTGCTGATGCTCGACGAACCCAGCCTGGGCCTGGCGCCGCTGATCACCCGCGAGATCTTTCGCATCATTGATCAATTGCGTGGCCAGGGCGTGTCGATCCTGCTGGTCGAGCAGAACGCCCGCGCCGCCCTGAAAGTCGCCGACTACGCCTACGTGCTGGAAACCGGCCAGGTGGCCATGCACGGCCCCGCGGCGCGGCTGGCCCACGACCCGCGGGTGATCGACGCCTACCTGGGCGCCGCCAGCAAACACCAGACCATGCTTGCCAGCTGAGGACATACTCATGGACGATCTTCCTTCACCGCCGATCAGGCGGGTCTGCATCGTCGGCGCTGGCGCCATCGGCTGCACCCTCGCCGCGCGCCTGGCCAACAGCGGCCAGCCGGTCAGCGTCCTGGCACGCGGCGCCACGCTGGCAGCCATTGCCAGTCACGGCGTGACCCTGACCGACCTGGACGGCGAGCACCATGCGCACGTCAAGGTCGCGGCTGACCCTGCGCAACTGGGCGAGCAAGACCTGGTGTTCATCTGTATCAAGGCGCCGGGCCTGGCCAGTCTGTTGCCGACCCTGGCACCCCTGATCGGCCCGCACACGGTGGTGGTGCCAGTGGTCAACGGCGTGCCCTGGTGGTATTTCCACGGCGACACGGGCCGCTTTGCCAATTCGCACATCGAAGCGGTCGACCCCGGCGGCGTGATCAGCCAGGCGCTGGATGTGAAGCACGTACTGGGCTGCGTGGTGTTCATCACCGCCGAAGTGCTGGCACCAGGCGTAGTCCGCGCCAGCAACCCGCACCTGATGATCCTTGGCGAGCCGGACAACAGCCAGAGCCCGCGCCTGGCGCAGGTCTGTGCGCTGATCAAAGGCGCCGGCATCGAGGCCCGGGCCAGCGAGCGGATCCGCGACTCGCTGTGGACCAAGATCATCGCCAACCTGACCTCCAACCCGTTGTCGGTGCTCACCGGCGCGACCCTGGCGCAGTTGTACGGCCAGCCCGGACTCAACGCGGTGGTGGCCAAGATCCTCAACGAAACGCTGCTGACGGCCGCGGCCTACGGTGCCCGGGTCGGCTTCGATCCGCAGACCTTCATGCAGATGGGCGCCGACATGGGTGAGGTGCGCACCTCGATGCTGCAGGACTACGAACACGGCCGCCCGCTGGAGCTGCAAGCAATCGGCGATGCGGTGATCGAACTGGCCGAGCGCCAGGGCCTGAACATGCCGGTGACCCGCGACATCCTCAACCTGGCGCGCTTTCGCAGCCAGCCGTCCCTTTGAACAGCCTTTGCCAGCAGGAATCGTCATGACCGTGAACCGCGATCAATTCATCCAGCCCGCCCACATCGACGACGCCGAATGGGCCTTGCGCGTCAAGCTCGCCCAGTGCTACCACCTGGTGGACTGGTTCGGCTGGACCGAAGCCATCTTCAACCATATCTCGGCGCGCCTGCCGGGCCCGGCGCACCACTACCTGGTCAATCCGTTCGGCCTGAACTACACCGAAATCACGCCCTGGAACCTGCTCAAGGTCGACCTGCACGGCCACAAGCTGGAGCCTTCGGACTACGACGGCAACCCGGCCGGCTTTGCCTTGCACAGCGCCGTGCACGGTGCCCGCGATGACATCCAGTGCCTGATCCACACCCACACCACGCCGATTTCGGCCGTGGTGCAGAAAAAACGCGGCTTTACCCACGACGACTTCTACGGCGCACAGCTGTATGGCCGGGTCGGCTACCACACCTTCGAAGGCATCACCCTGTTCGATGACGAGAAAACGCGGATGATCCAGAGCCTGGGCGACAAGCACATTCTGGTGTTGCGCAACCACGGCATCGCCGTGGGCGAAAGCAGCATCGACAAGGCGCTGTTTCTGCTCTGGACCGTACAGCGCGCCGCCGAGAACCAGTGCGCGGCCGGTGCGCTGGGCGGCGAAGACCATCCGCTGGAGACCGGCATCGCCGAGCGCTGCGCCGACCTGACGGCGATGCTGATCCGCGAAAGCGGCTTTGCCAGCAAATTCTTCGACGCCATGGTGCGCAAGATGAGTATCGAACGCGGCCTGAACTGGTAAGGAGCGGGTCATGCACGGATTGACCGAACCCCCGATTTCACGCCTGGATGCCGATGGCCGCTTGCTCACCTGCAACCAGGCGTATTGCGACATGACCGGACAAGACCCTGCGGCGCTACAAGGCTCTCTCTTCGAGTCGGGCCTGGCGCCGGCCATGCCACCTGTGGTGCTGACCACGCTCTGGCGCACCTTGCGCCAGGGCAAACCCTGGACCGGGCCGGTGGTGGGTCGCCAGGCCGGCGGCGGACCATACTGGAAACAGCTGTACCTGGTGCCGCTGTTCGACGACAACCGCCTGAGTGCGGTGGGCACGGCCTATTTTCCGCTGACCGCCGCCGAGCAGCAGCGCGCCGTGCAGCTATACCAGCGCCTGGCCGCCGGCCTGGCACCATGGCCCTGGTCACGGCGACTGAGCGCACTGATGCGCGAGCAGGCCCCGGCCCTGGCCGGTATTGGCGCCACATTGGCCGGTCTGGGTGCCGGTATGATCAGTCCGCTGCTCGCCGCTGTCGCAACGGGCGGCCTGCTGGTGTCTGTCGTCTACGCCCAGGCGTATCGTCGCCGTCAACAGCAAGGGCTGCTCGACGCCGGCGGTGACCATTTCAGCGACCCGCAACTGGCGCCGTTGTATGCCCACGACCCGGGCGTACAGGGCGAGCTGGCCATGGCACTGGCCAGCCACCGCTGGCGCTTGAACACCGTCATCACACGGCTTTATATCAGCAGCGAACAGTTGCGCAACCAGGCACAGGTCAGTGCCGGCGTGGTGCAGGCGGCCAGCGAAGCGCTTGAAGACCAGCAGCAACACACCGACCAGGCCGCCACCGCCATCGAGCAGATGAGTGCCACCATCGGCGAGCTGTGCAGCAACCTGCAGGCCAGCGCCAACGCTGCCGGTGATGCCGAGCAACTGGCGCTCGGGGCGCAGCGGGTGTCCGAGCGCAGCCAGGCCTCGATGGATCAGCTCGGTGCCTCGGTGGTGGACATGGGTACGGCGATGGGCGAACTGGCCAATGCCGTGGAGGCCATCGGTAACGTCGCCGACGTGATCCAGAGCATCGCCCAGCAGACCAACCTGCTGGCGCTGAACGCAGCCATCGAGGCGGCGCGTGCCGGTGAGTCCGGCCGGGGCTTTGCGGTGGTCGCCGATGAAGTGCGCGGGCTGGCTTCGCGCACCGCCGCCTCCACCGAAGAAATCCAGGCCACCCTGCTGGGCTTGCGCCAGGGCAGCCAGCACGGACTGGCCATGGCCGCCAGCGGCAAACAGGCTGTCGACCAGGCGCGCAACGACGCCCGGCAGGCGCGCACGGCGCTGCAAGGCATCTGCGACCAGGTGCAGCACATCAGCGCCAACAGCCAGCAAATGGCCGCTGCGCTGGAGCAGCAAGGCCAGGTCGCGGCCGACATCACCCAGCAGATCAACCGCATCGCCCAACGCACCGACGCTGAACGTGAACGCGCCGCCCAGAGCCGCGACATTGCCCAGGCGCTGCATCAACTGGCCGATTCGCAGTCGGGCCTGTCGAAACGTTTCATCAAGGGATGATTGAAGCCGATGGAAACGTTTATCATCGCCCCTCGTGTCCAGCGCCCTTGAGTATCCGATGATCATCCCGAAGAAAAATCGCAGCCGCTATGACCCTTCCAGCGATGAGTTTCGCAAGGAAGAGTTTCCGTTTTACTGGCTGGCACGCGTGCACGGGCGCTACACCCAGGTGATGGAAAAGGCCCTGAAGAAAATCGATATGGATGTCTCGACCTGGCGGGTGCTGTGGATCCTCAAGGAAAATGGCGAGTCGAGCATTTCCGAGATTTCCACCCACGCCATCGCCAAGCTGCCGACCATCACCAAGATTGTCTATCGCATGAAGGACGACGGCCTGGTCGACACTGCCACCAGCCTGGAAGACGGCCGCGTCACCCAAGTGCGCATCACCGATGTCGGCCTGCAGGCGGTGGAACGCATGCAGGGCGCCACCCGCGACCTGTTCAAGCGCAGCTTCAACGGCCTGACCGAGGCGCAGATCCAGCGCCTGAACCGCCTGCTGGAAACGGTGTTTCACAATCTGGACGATTGATCCTGTCACGGGCAGGTCGGGGCGCCGACCGGCCCCTCCCACAGTCGATCATGGCCTTGAAAACGTGCGCCATAGAACCTGCGGTTCGGTCGACCACGGAAAATGTTTCATGGCCCTGACGGTGGTGCATGGTAGGTTCGATTCATACCCACCTTTCAGGATGAACCATGACTCGCACGCTGCTGGCCCTGACCTTTGCCACCCTGCTCGCCCCCATGGCCTCGCACGCGACTTCGTACTCGGTCGGCATCAGCGATGCGCACTATGCCGATGCACTGGCCGGCGCGTGGCGGTCCGTGGATAACCGTGCCCGCGACGGGGCACGCCACCCCAAAGAGACATTACAGTTCTTCGACCTGCGGGCCGACCAGACGGTGATCGAAATCACCCCCGGTGGCGGTTGGTACAGCGAAATCCTTGCCCCGTTGCTCAAGGATCACGGGCATTACATTGCCGCCTTGCAGGCGCCGTCATCGGGCGATTATTACCGCAAGGCCGCCGACAGCCTCAAAAGCAAATTCGACGCCAATCCAGCGCTGTACGGCAAGGCCGGATTCATCGAGTTCGACCCCAAGGCGCCGGTGTTCGGCGCGCCGGGTTCGGCTGATCGGGTGCTGACCTTCCGCAATGTGCACAACTGGGTAGTGGCCGGCGATGCACCGGCCACGTTCAAGGGGTTTTTCACTGTGCTCAAGTCCGGCGGCGTGCTGGGCGTGGTCGATCACCGCGCCCGGGATGGCGCCGATCTGCAGAGCATCGACAAGACCGGCTACTTGCCCACCGACTATGTGATCAAGCTGGCGCTGGAGGCGGGCTTCAAGTTGCAGGGCAGCAGCGAGGTCAACGCCAACCCGCAAGACACCAAGGATTACCCGGCCGGTGTCTGGACCTTGCCACCCGCCTACAAGCTGGGCGACCAGGACCGCGCCAGGTATGCCGCCATTGGTGAGTCGGACCGGTTTACCTTGAAGTTCGTCAAGCCCTGAAGCATTGCATTAGCCAGTACAGGCGAACGCAACCGGAGTGAAACACTGAACATTCCCGACGGCTGACGCGACGGGTCGCGGGACCCGCGCGCCTCTGTCCTGCGCGCCTGCACGAGGCGGCGACCCGTTCATGAACGTCCGCCAAAATCCTGCCCCAATCAATATTACGAAATATGTCGAGCCCTGCATAACGCTGAACTAACGCGCCGACCGTACGATCCATTTGCATGCGCGGGCAGCTTCTGCCCTGGACCGTCAACGATAAGGAGCGCCGCCGTGACCGTAACCGATCATCCCCCCTACCGAAGTGTGCCCGGCCCCCTGCATGGCATTTTGCTGGGCGGCACCGTCGCGCTGTTTCTGGGCGCCTTGCTCAATGACATCGCCTACTACAACACCCAACAGATCCAGTGGAGCAACTTCGCTTCCTGGCTGATCGCCGGCGGGCTGTTGTTCGCCGGACTGACCGGGCTGTTCGCGATTGCCAACCTGCTGCGCGCCGAGCACAAGGGCGGACGGGCACTGGCGTACCTGTTGGTGTTGCTGGCCGCCTGGCTGCTGGGACTGCTCAACGCGTTCGAACACGCCAAGGACGCCTGGGCAATCATGCCGCTGGGCCTGATCCTGTCGGTGATTGTCACGCTGTTGACCGTGGTCGCAGCCTGGACCGGCTTTACCAATCTGCGCAGCGGAGGTGCACGATGAAACACGCCAGCACACTGTCGGTCCTGAGCCTGGCGTTGCTGTTGAGTGCCTGTGGCGGTGAAGCAGACAGCACGCAAGCACGCGGTCCGGACCCGAAACTGCCCGAGCCGCAGCGCAGCCTGCTGCCGAGCATGAAGATCGCCGAACCCACCGCCTGGGGCGACCAGAAACCCACGGTGCCTGAAGGCTTCAGCGTCACCGCCATCGCCACCGACCTGAAGATCCCGCGCCAGACCCTGGTGCTGCCCAACGGCGACATCCTGGTGGCCGAAGGCCGTGGCGGCAACGCGGCCAAGCTCAAGCCCAAGGACGTGATCGCCGGCTACATCAAGGCGCAGGGCAATACCCAGGTCAAAGGCGGCAACCGTCTGGTCCTGTTGCGTGATGCCGACGGCGATGGCGTCTATGAATTGAAAAAGGTATTTGCCGACAACCTCAACGCGCCTTACGGCCTGGCCTTTGCCAACGGCAAGCTGTACGTGGCCAACCAGGATGCGCTGGTGAGCTTCGATTACCAGACCGGTCAGACCCAGGCCAGTGGCGCGCCGGTCAAGGTTGCCGACCTGCCTTCGGCGATCAACCACCACTGGACCAAGGCCCTGACCGTCAGCCCGGATGGCCGTTATTTGTATGTGGGCATCGGCTCCAACAGCAACGTCACCGAACGCGGCATGGAAGTGGAAATCGACCGTGCCATGGTCTGGCAGATCGACGCCCAGACCGGGGCGCACAAGCCGTATGCCACCGGCTTGCGCAACCCCACGGCGCTGGCCATCCAGCCTGGCACCGGACAGCTGTGGGCCGTGGTCAACGAGCGTGATGAACTGGGTCCTGACCTGGTGCCCGACTACCTGACCTCGGTGCGCGAAGGCGGTTTCTATGGCTGGCCCTGGAGTTACTGGGGCCAGAATGTCGACAGCCGCGCGCAACCGCAAAACCCTGACAAAGTGGCCGCGACGATCAAGCCCGACTACAGTCTGGGCTCGCACGTAGCTGCGCTGGGCGTGGCCTTTTCCATCCCGGCCATGGGCGAGCAGTTTGCCAACGGGGTGTTCGTGGGCGAGCACGGCAGTTGGAACCGCGACAACCCAGTGGGCTACAAGGTGATCTTCGTGCCGTTCGACAACGGTCGCCCGGCCGGSGAGCCGCTGGACTTTGCTACAGGCTTTCGCGGCACCGATGGCAAGACCCGTGGCCGGCCGGTGGGCGTGACTGTCGACCCGCGGGGTGCGGTGATCATCGCTGACGACCTGGCCAATACCGTGTGGCGCGTGACGCGTAATCGTTAAGCCACACCTGACCAAGGCCGGGCAATCAATCTGATCTGATTGCCCGGCTGCCTCGCAAGCTTCAGCCTTCGGCCACCACACAGGTGATTTCTACCTGCTCCGGGCCATGCGCCTGGCCGGCGGCCAGGTCACCGATCAGCCCCTTCTTGCTCGCGGCCTTCACCTGCTGCTGCACTTTTTTCAGGCTCTGCTTTTCAATGACCGCCGTGTAGCTGGCGCCCAGCTCCTCATTGGGGTCGATAAACACCTCGACCCGCGTCACGGGCAGGCCGAGCACGTTGAACGCCGTGGCGGGCGTCAGGGTCCAGGCGCCGGGCGAATCAGGCGTCACGTCCTTGAGCCTCTCGGCGGTCAGCGGCTTGCGGCACTCCACGGCGGCTTTTACGGCCGGCTCCAGCGCGGTCCATTGCTGCGCATCGAGGGCCAGTGCCTGGCTCGTGGCAAGCACCGGCACGGCGGCCAGCAGCAGTTTTTTCAGCATGAGCGTGATTCCTTATCGATAAATCGGGAGGACGGTAATGAGGACTGCCTGAACGCGGGACGTTTGCGCTGGCAGAAGGTGTGGCGAGGGGTTTGTAATCGGATATGAACATTGGTTCAGTGAACGCCTCCAGGATGCGAAGGCGCTCACCTCGGGACTGGCCCAGGGTAGGAGCGCGCTCTGCCCGCGACCGAGTGCGTAGCGCTCGCAAAATCTCGGAAACGCTGAAAATTTACAGCGAATGACTGCAAGATCTCGGAAACGCTGAAATTTTACGACTGCTAACGCAGCCGGTCGCGGTGGTCCGGCATTCCGGCAAGCGCGCTCCTACAAACCAAAACGCGATCAGCGGCTACTGCCTGGCGAGGGTTCTTCGTCTTCATCAACCGGCGGCGGGTTGACCGGCAGGTCCGGGTCTTCGGCCTTGTCATTGCGCAGTTCGTCGAAAGCTTTCTCGTCGATCAGTGTGCTGTCCTGCCCGTTGCCCGACGCCGTGGTCACCAGCGGTTCGTTGGCCAGCGGCAGCGGCTCGGTGTCGCCGTTGCGGGTCGGACCCGGCTCGTTGCGCGAGTTGGGGTCGAAGCCGGTTTCGTTGTCGGTGGTGCGCGTTACCGGGCTCTGGGACACATTGCCGGGTGCGTTTTCATTGATTTCCATGAGCATTCTCCAGTCTCAGACGCAGGACATCCGCGCGTAACATAAGAAAGACTCCCGCCGGATAAGTGCCGGGGTCTGGACGAGTGGTGCACGTCAGCGCAAGCGCGTGACTGTCAACACCACGGCGGCAATTCGTTCGGCCTGGCCGTAGCCCGGCGCATCGAGTTCTTCGCCGAAGACATCAGGGTCCATCTCGCGATACACCCAGGCCAGGTCAGGCTGGTCGATCAGCGGCATGGCGTGTTGCAGAAACAGGTCCTTGCCGTCCACGCTCGGGGCGCCGGTGTACAGCAACAATGTGCCGCCCACGCTCAAACGCTTGAGCGCCTGCTCGACGATGCGCACCGACAGCTCCGAGCCCAAGCGCTCACCGCCATCGCGATAAGCCCGGCGCTGGGTGTCCTTCATGTACGGTGGGTTGGCCACGATCAGGTCAAACTCACCGTCGACGCCATCGAGAATGTCGCTGTGCCAGGCCGAGACGTTCTCGACCTCGGCCAGGGCAGCGTTCACGGCGGTAAAGCGCAGCGCCGTGGGGTTGATGTCCACGGCCAGCACCTGTGCATGCGGCCGTGCCCGGGCGATCTGAATAGCGGCGGCGCCTGTGCCGCAACCGATATCGATCGCACGGCGCACCGGGTCGCTGGAGGTGCGCAGGTGCTCGCCGATGGCCTGGGTAAACCGGTAGGTGTCGGGGCCGAAGAACACCGCATCGTGGCCTACGGTGGGAAAGGCCGAATGCACCAGCAGCAGATCGCCCAGGCTCGACCAGCGCACATCACTGATCCACCGGCCGGCGTGGGCGCGTATCACCCCGCTGGCCACCAGGGCTTCGAGTTCCGGACGGGTCAGCAACTCGTTATCGAACGGACGGCTCCAGCCAAAGATGTCGCGCACACTTCTGGCCACGCGGTTTTCGGGCCGCAGGTTATTGCGCTGATGGCTCAGCGGCGTGATGGTAATGAAGCGATAACCATCGGCGTGCAAGCGCCGGCCCAGTTGCAACAGGGCCAGGTCACTGCCGGCATCGAGATCGTCGGCCGGCGAAAAATACGGTGCAGCGGTTGCAGAGTGATCGGTCATCGGGCGCCTCCTGCGGCAAGTAAGTGCGTGAACATGCGCGTGGCATGCAGGCCTTCGGGGGTGGCATGGTGGCTGGGCGACAGACGCTCCAGCAGGGTGGCCAGCGGCACCTGGGCCTGACGCTTTTCAGGGGCCGCCGTTTCAGCGGGCGTGCGCACGGTGCGCTGGCGAAAACGGGCACGGAACGGGCGCGTGTCTTGCGCCTGCAGCCAGTCGCCGGCGATCCAGTCGTGTAGCAACTGCATCTCGTAGCCGCTGAACACACCGAACATCACCGCCCCCGGGCCGTCGATCAGTTGCCAGAAGCGACTGGACTGTGGGTCTTCGTGGCGACGTATCCAGCCCTTGCTCTGCAGCGTGGCCAGAAACGGCGCAATCTGCCCGGGCGTGGCCAGCCACTCGTTGACGGTCTTGCCATCGAGCCGGCAGTAATCGGAATGCATGCTCTGGCCAAAGCTGCGCTTGCGCTCCAGCATACCGATCACTTCGCGCTCGATGTCGAAACCTGCGATCACCGCCTGGGTGCCGACGCCCAGGTCATTGAGGCGGTAGCCATTGCGCAATCGGACCATGAACTCAGCCTTGTCGGCACAACTGGCGAGAAAGCCGTTGACCGCCTCGACGGCCTTTTGCGCATGACCGGTGCTGGCGTTGTCGATGGTCACGTGCAAGGTGAAATAGTAAGGGTCGATGCCCAGTTCGTTCAGCTCGAACGAGGTGATCAACAGGTGCAGCGGCAACTGCTCGTAACCGAAGTTGTAGCCGATCATCTCTGGCAGATACGCATCGCCCGCCTGCCCCAGGGCCAGTTGCAGGGCGCCTTGCAGGTACAGGTCCTGGTCGAGTTCGTGGGTGGGCGCGCAGTCGTGCTCGTTCAGCAGCTTGCGATACAACACCACATGATTAAGGCCCGGATCGCCGTCGCCCAGCTCTTCCAGGTAGGTGCGGATCAAGCCTTGGTAACGCCAGTCATCAGCGTGTTGCAGCGCACTGTACAACCAGGCGCCATCGACCAGTTTGGTCGGTGCCACGCATTGCAGAAAGTACAGGGCGTGCGCCTTGTTGCTGAAGAAGCGACGCGGCTCACCGGCATGTCGCGCCGCCAGGTACTGCGCATACTGCTCCCCTACCTGGCTGGCCCTGGCGTCCATCCAGGCGGCGAAGTCCGCAGGGTCCTCGGGCAGTTCGCACGGCAGGTCGGCGGCAGACGCCAAATGCGTGTTCAAGAACGTGGCCAACTCGTCCGGGGCGGCGTCGGCGCCGCCCTGCAACAGCCTATGATACAGGCTGGCAGGACCGGCTGAACGAACGGATTCGACGGCAGGTTGAGTGGCGAAGCGATTGAATACGGTCATGATCGGCTACTGACTTTGTTGTATTCCTGTCAGAGGTACGACCTGCGCAAATGATTCCGCCCGATTGCATGGACGGTCATGTTCAAGTGCGGGCAACGTCATGCCGGACCGACAATTACGCTGCCCGCTGCGGGCGTCAGACGGTGCCGTTCAAAGGTACTTGAGCCAGGCAATATCCCGGCGCCGCCCCTTGAGCGCGGCAAACCAGCGCACCGCCGGAAACAGCACCACCGCCAGCACCGCCGAGCACAACCAGACCGCGCCGACACTGTCGAAACCGAAATACTTGCCCTGGTTCAGGCCCCATACCGCCACGGCAATCAGGTACAGGAACTTGAGCACATACAGGTGCAGCAGGTAGAAGAACATCGGCGCGGCACCGAAGATCACCAGCGGCTTGAGCCAGGCACGCTCCTGCCAGCGTTCAAGGGCAATGAGCAACAGCAGGCCCAGGCCCAGGGTCAGGCTGATGAACAACAGCGATGGCGGGTACTTGGTGATGTTGAAAAAACTCATCACGGTCTGCACGTCGGTGGCGCCGACGCCCCAGGGTTTTTCGCCATAGCCGTTGAGCAGGCGCAACAGCACAAACCCGCCGAGCAGGCCCAGGCCGCTGAGCCACAGCTTGCTGCGCCGGGCCGTGGCGCTGGCCGTGCTGGCGAACCAGGGACCGGCGGCGTAGCCCAGGGCAATGACGCCGATCCACGGCAGCAACGGGTAGGAGGTGCGCAGGCGCAGGCTGTCCGACACCTCGATCCAGCCGCGATCATGCAGCACCGCCCACGGGATGTGCAGGGCCGACTCGACGCCGAAATGCAGGCCGTCGAGCAGGTTATGCCCGGCCACGATCAACACTCCCAGGGCCGCCAGCACCGGGCGTGGCAGGTAGACCAGCACCGACAGGGCAATCATGCTCAGGCCGATGGCCCAGATCACTTGCAGGTAAATCACCGTCGGCGGGAACTGGAACGTCCAGGCGAAGCTGACCAGGGTGAACTCCAGGAACACCAGGAACAGCCCGCGCTTGAACAGAAAGGCCGACACATCGCGGCGGCCGCTGTGCTTCTCGCCATACAGAAAGGCCGACAGCCCGGTGAGGAACACGAACAACGGTGCGCACAGGTGTGCCAGGGTACGGCTGAAGAACAGCTCCGGAGCGGTGGTGGCGACATCCATCGGGTCGCCGACCTGCCGGTGCAGCAAAAAGGTTTCGCGCACGTGGTCCAGCAGCATGAAAAGGATGATCAGCCCGCGCAGGGCATCGATCGAGCGCAGCCGCAAGGCAGGCTTGGGGGTGACAGCGGTGGTCATGGCGAGGAAACGTCCGTTGCGGTTTTAAGAGTGAGCCCGGTGTGGCCGGGCCTTTTTCAGGTCAACTTCAAATCGGTTTCAGGTCAGGTAATTGGAGGTCTGCGCCACGGCGTCGTGGGGGTGCAGGCTTTCCAGGTGGCGCACGCTGACGCTGGAGGCGGCAAAGCGCCCTTCGAGCGCCTGCTGGATCTTGCGCGCGGCATCTTCGACGTACATGAGGTGCTGCCCGTTGAGACGGGCAAAGGCCTGTTCATCGGCGCGCTTGACGGCGGTCTGCACCGGCGTACCCAGCGCCGCTTCGGTGGTGTCGATCAACGCCATCAGGTCCAGGCGACGTGCCTGCTCCGGGATGCGCACCTGCACGCAGGCCACGCTGCGCTGGCTGTGCGGTGTGGCGAACGAGGCGTTCTCGCGCAGCCAGACCGCAACCTGCGCCGGGTCCACCGTGCCTTGCCCGGCAAAGCGGGCACGAAACGCCTCTTCGATCAGTTGCCGTGACAACGCCGCCGAGCACGGGCAGGTCGAGGAATAAGTGACCTCGACTGCCACGTCCAGTTGCAGGCGTGCGCCTTGCCACAGCGCCTTGACCGTCACCGGGTACGACTTCCAGCCACTCAGGCCGGCGGTCACCAACGCCGGGCGGCGACACAACAGGCTGAAACCCAATTGCAGGCGAGCCTGGGTCGAGCGGCAATCGGCATGGCTGGCGACCATGGCGTCTAACAACGTGGCCAGGGTCTGGGGCGTGAGGGCGTGCTGTGCGGCAAAGGCGTCGAGCAAGCGGTACAGCCGCGACATATGAATGCCCTTGACGCCAGGGTCGGCCAGGTCGACCTGCACATCGGCACGGGCATGGACGCCACGGGTCTGGCCTGGTTCATCAAGCTGCAAGGGCAGTTCAATGCCCTGCATGCCGACCCAGTCCAGGGGCATCAGGGCCGCAGAGGTTTCCGTGAGGGCAACATCGGGAAGCGGGCTGTTCATGGGTGAGTGAGTCTCGGTCGAAGCAGCGTCAGGCGGGAAGACGCGACGGCAGGCGGCGCCTAAAATTTGAAACACTATAACATCATGGATCGCACCCAGGTCACGCTGATTTCTGCCCCGTTGACCGCAACCGTGTTTCCTGCAGATGCAACGCACGCGCAGGCCCCGCATACTGCGTGGCTTCACCCGTCATTTCAGCCCAGAAAAGGATTTCATCGTGGCCGTCACCCAAGCCATCCTGCCCATCTTCCTGTTGATCGTCCTGGGGTACGGCCTGGGCCGGCGCAAGGTCATCACTGGCGAAAACGCCAAGGCGCTGAGCACCTTGGCATTCAAGCTGTTTTTGCCGATGGTGCTGTTCACCGGCATGGTCAAGGCACCGCTGCATGACGGGCTGGACCTGCGCGTGCTGGCGGCCTACTTCGTGCCGGCGCTGGTGATCTTTGTGCTGGTCAACTTGCTGACCCACCACTGGAACCGACGCCCGACGCCCTATGGCCTGACCGCCGCCTTTTCCAATAACGTCCTGATCGGCCTGCCCATGGTTGCCGAGCTGTTCGGGCCACCGGGGCTGGTGCTGTTGTTCACGGTGATCGCGGTGCACAGCCTGCTGCTGTTCAGCTTCCAGAGCCTTTACGAAAGCCTGGCCGGCCAGGCGCCGTTCCGGGTCAGGACGCTGGTGGGCAGCCTGGCCAACCCGATCATCATCGGCCTGTTGTTGGGCGTTGCGGTCAACCTGTCGGGGCTGCCGTTGCCGGTATGGGCCGGGCAGCTCAGCACCTGGCTGGCCCAGGCTGCCCTGCCCTGCGCGCTGATCGTGCTGGGCGCCAACCTGTCCGGCTACCGGCTGACGCCCAGCGCCGAAGCGTTGAGCATCACCTTGGCCAAGCTGATCCTGATGCCGCTGCTGGTGCTGCTGGCCTGCCTGCCGCTGGGCATTGTCGGCATGCCGCGCGCGGTGCTGGTGCTGATGGCGGCCGGCCCCAGCGGGGTCAACGTGCTGGGGTTTGCCACTACGCTGGTGGACAGCCAGAAGACCAGCTCGGCGATTGCCCTGAGCACCTTGCTGTCGGCGGCCACCCTGCCGCTGTGGATGTGGCTGGCGCAGCGGGTGTAGGCGCGCGCTCTGCCGGAATGCGGGACCACCGCGACCGGCTGCGTTAGCAGTCGTAAATTTTCAGCGTCTACACAATTTTTGCGAGCGCTGCGCACTCGGTCGCGGGCAAGCGCGCTCCTAACAGGTATCACTTTTTCCTGAACCGGAAGGCTCGATAAAACGAGTTGGTGTCCTGATAGCCAAGCCGGTAGGCCACCTCCTTGGCTTCCATGGTCCCGTCACGGAACAGCTCACGGCTCAGCTCATCCCTGGCTTCAGCCAACAGCATTCTGAATGTTTTACCCTCGACGCCAATCTTGCGCTGTAGCGTTCGAGGACTGAAGCCCAACTCACGCGCCACGCTCACCATATCAGTCCGTCCATCCGCCATCATCCGCCTGACTGTGGCTTTCACCCTTTCGCCCAGGCTGGCATGCCTTGCAATGTCCTCCACGGCGCTGGCCAGCGAAGGTGTCAACATCCGGAGTAACTCCGGGTTATGGGTCGGGAATGGCAGCGCCAGATCCACAGCGTTCAGCACGAGCCTGTCGCGCTTTGCACCAAAGCGGACAGGGCAGCCAAAAAACTCGACGTGCCGAGTTGATTCAGGCGCCGGGCGCCGTAACTCTACAAACACCGGAACGACAGGTTTGCCAGAGCCTCGGCGTCCCACCTCAAGCAGCAAAGCAAAACTGGCGTCGACGGCAATATAAGGCTCGGGTGGCGTGCCGGCGGGCCATTCGGTGGTCACGAACGTCCTGGCACTGCGCGTCTCGAAGTACAACCGGTCAGGACTGCATAAGCGCTTGAAGCGCGCCAATCTCGTCAGCGCATCGCGAAAGTCCGCTGCATAGGTGGCGGCCAGGAACGCAAGCATGTGCCTGGCGGTGCTCGTCTCAGTCACCATCCTGATGCCAGCCGCGGTGTCACCACTGAGTGTCTCGACGGCGTCCCAGATGGCGAACAGTTGTGCCGGGGTGATCACGACCGTGTCGTCAAGGTGCCAGGTTGGCGGAAGATTGGCATGCCGTAGGACCGCGGCGGGCTCGAGCGCCAACCGGGTGACCGCCTGCCAGAAGGATTGGGGCAGTCTGCAGGCACTGGACGTCACATTGTTTATCGTCATTTGCTCTTTCTATCCTGCCTTTTTTGTAGCAAGCCAAAACGCCGTCGCGCAGCAGCGCCTGTGGATGGATGAGAAAATGCCATTGGCACGAATGGCAAGCATTCTGGCGCAATTTGCCAGGTTCGGCAGCGCCCGGCCCCTCTATTCTCCACCCCCAGTGTTCGATGCCCCAGGAGAGTAATTGTGACTATAACGTTCTACACCCACCCCAATTCACGCGGACGCATGGTGCGCTGGATGCTTGAAGAGATCGGCTGCGCCTATGAAACAGTGATGCTGGACTACGAGCGGGCCAGCGAGGGCGATCCGTGGGGAGGTGCGGCGCTGGCAAGGCCTGACAGCCTGGATGTTGAGCGAAGCAGGTTCTTCAGCCAAGTGAACCCGATTGGAAAGATTCCCGCGATTGTGCACGAAGGACGGGTTATCTCGGAAAGCGCAGCCATCTGCGTCTATCTGGCGGAAACCTTTCCTGAGGCGCTACTCGCCCCGACCCCGCAAGAGCGTGCCGATTATTACCGCTGGATATTTTTCACTGCAGGACCAGTGGAGCAGGCCGTGACCAATTTGCGCGCAGGCTTTACGCCTACACCCCAGCAGGAGTTTTTCCTGGGTTATGGCAGTTACGAGCGGATGGTCGATCAACTGGAGCGGGCGGTATCAGCCAGCCCCTATATCGCGGGTGATCGTTTCACTGCAGCAGATATCTACGTCGGCTCCCATATTGGTTGGGGCCTGGGCCTTGAGACCCTGCCCTGTCGACAAACGTTTGTCGACTACGCCCAGACGTTGATGCAGCGCCCTGCCTACCAGCGTGCCGTGGCCAAGGACAACGAATTACTGGAAGCGGCCAAGCGGGCCCCTGGCCAAATCTGATGCGACCCCAGGATGTGCGTTACTCCAGATCCGGCTTGCGCGCCCACGCCCCGAACATGACGTCGCCGATGTAGATACCCGCAGACTGCTTGCGCTCCTCGTCCAGACGTTGCTGCAGTGTTTCAATGCCGATCTCCTCGGCAGTGGCGACCCCCAGCGCGATGATGCGTGGCAAGCACGCATTGACTATGTAGCCCAGGGCGTAAGGGGCATCAGGGGTTTGTACGATGCATTCGGCTCGGACATCGGCGACGCATAACCCGGCCCTGGTGAGGATAGCGTGCAGATTGAAGCCGATATGCAGGTCGGCACCTTCGCGTGCAATCATTTGCTGGATCCAGCCTTGCGCGGTTCTGTGCAGGGTGAGGGCCTCAAGGCTGGCGGGGACCATCGTCGTATCATGCTCCTGGAAAACCATCACGCCACCTGGGCGCAGATGCCTGGCCAGTGCGTCTACGGCGGCAAGGGTATCGGCCTGGTACATGAGCACCCGGCGTCCCACGATGGCGTCAAAAAGCCCCAGTGACTCGGCAAGGTCGAGCAGCCCGCTTTGAATGAAGACCGGCACAGGGCGCTTATCGACAGCCTCACGCTTGCGTGCCAAGGCCAGCGCATTGGCGTCGAGATCAATCCCGACGACCTTGCCGGTCTCGCCGACCAGGCGTGCGAGCAGAAAAGAGACGTCCCCCGTCCCGCAGCCAACGTCCAGAACACGCATGCCCTCACAGATCCCTGCATCCATGAGAAGTCGAGTCGTGAAATCACGCTTGGCAAGGGTCATGTGGCTGGCTCCGAAATTTAGCCAGAAGTCTGAAGTATCTGCGCGATCAAACGCAATGAGCACCGTCGATTGACACACGCTTCATTTCGACTCATCCGCAGCAATACCCAAGTAATCGAGCAACTGCCGCACGCTGCCCTGCAAGTCGCCGGAGTTGTCCAGCACCCTGACAAACGGCGATTCGCTCAACAGGTCGCTGGCAAAGCGGGCATTGCGCGCCAGGCGCGCTTCGATGTCGGGCAGGCTTTCGCGGCCGCGGGCCAGCAGGCGCTGGCGCAGCACGTTGTGTTCGACGGTCAGCAGGATGGCCAGCAGGTCGGGGTAGCGCTGGCGGGCGGCCGGCAAATGCCCGCGCGAGCCATTGACCAGCACGTCATGTCCGTCGGCCAGCCAGGTGTCGATCTCGATCGGGATGCCATAGTGCAAGCCGTTGGCCTGCCAGCTCAAGGCAAAGGCGCCTTGCGCCTGCAAGGCCTGGAACTGCTCGACACTGACCGCTTCGGCCGCCTCGCCCACCGCTTCCGCCGAGCGCGTGATAACCCGGCGCACCTGGCGGCAGCCGCGAGCGGCCAGGGCCTCACGCGAGGCCTCCAGCAAACTGTCCTTGCCGGAGCCGGAAGGCCCGATGAGATAAATCAACCTGCCCGACATGCACCTGCCCTCTCGCCTGCTCACCGCTGGACGGCCTGCGCGAAGGCGCGGCCTGTTCAAGGCGGCGAATGATAGTCGCTCGGGCGCAGGTTCCATAGCCTGGAAGCAGGCGAGGGACAAAGACACTACGGCGTGCGCTTTTCCAGCGCATTGATCCGGTCCTGCAAACGGGCCAGCGCCTCGTCGATTGCACGCAGGCGCAGCGTCTTTTCATCGACACTCAGTCCGCTGGCGGCCACGTCCGTGCGTTGTTTGAACAGGCGCAACTGCCGGATCGGCAGCAACTGATCGTTGCTGGACGCCGTAAAGCGGGTCTGCTGCAGGCCCTTGAGCACAGCCTTCTGTTGCTCGGTCGTGCCATAGCCCAGAAAGAACGCCCGCACTTTCGCCTTGCTGTCGGGCAGCAGGGATTTGCGCCACACGATCGGGTCGGACGGAATCAGTGGCGACTTCCAGATGATCTTCAACTGTGCCAGTTGCTGTGGATGGGTCAGCGCCAGCCGCTCCCAGTTATCGGAGTTGAACGTGGCCGCATCCAGTTCACCACTGGCGACGCTGAGGGCATTGGCCTGGTGGTTCTGATTGATCGTGCGCTTGAACGCGGTGGCCGGGTCAATGTGCTGGCGGGCAAACACGTAATAGCCTGGCACCAGATAGCCAGAGGTAGAGTTGGGATCGCCATTGCCGAAACGCAGCTGGCGCGACTGGCGCAACAGGTCGTCGACCGTATTGATCGGGCTGTCCTTGCGGGTGATCAGCAGGCCCTGGTAGCCATTGAGCGTGGTCTGGGCAAAGACCTCGGCATCGGAGCGGTCCACCGCCTCCACCGCCGCCATGTTGCCCAGCCAGGCCACATCGACGCGCTGCCCGCGCAGGCCGTCGATCAATTCGGCATAGTCGTTGACGTACACCGGCTGCACCTCGAAACCGGTGGCCTGCGTCATGTCGTCGAAAAAGGGTTGCCAGATACTTTCAAGGTTTTCACGCGACTCGGTAGAGATAATACCGAAATGGAGCGACTGCGCTGCCTGGGCATTGCTCAGCAGGCAGCCGGCCAGGAGGATGACAGACACCAGGTGGCGTCCGATACGGTGAAACATGAAGGCACTCCCGCAGGGGTATTCGGACCGGGTGGATGACCGCGCACAGACGGCTCACCCACTGTACTGCCTGATGATTGCAAGGCAGTGTACCGAGCATGGCAGATTGATAACAATCGGCATGCGGGAGGCTGCGCAGTGGCGCGCTGTCAGATCCGGAACGAGCCCACCAGTTGTTGCAGGCGTTGCGTCTGCTGCTCGAGCGAGTGGCAGGCCTGCAAGGTCAACTTGAGGTTGTCGACGCCGTGCTGGTTGAGCAGGTTGATCTCGCTGATGTCCATGTTGATCGACTCCACCACGGCCGTCTGCTCTTCGGTGGCGGCGGCCACCGACTGGTTCATGTCGTTGATCTCGTCGATACGCCGGGTCACGCTGCCCAGGCGTTCGCCGGCACGGTTGGCAATCTCCACGCTGGTTTCGCTGTGGCGCTGACTCTGGGTCATGGTCGTCACCGCCTCGCGGGCACCGCCTTGCAGTTGTTCGATCATGCCTTGCACCTGCTGCGCCGACTCCTGGGTACGGTGCGCCAGGTTGCGCACCTCGTCGGCCACCACCGCAAAGCCACGCCCGGCCTCGCCGGCCCGCGCCGCCTCGATGGCGGCATTGAGCGCCAGCAGGTTGGTCTGCTGTGAAATGCCGGTGATCACTTCCAGAATCTGGCCGATATTGACAGTCTTGTCGTTCAGCGCCTCGATATGCGCGCAGGCCCCGCTGATCTTGCCCGACAGCTCGTTCATCGCCGTGATCGACTGCTGCACCACATCACGCCCCTCCCCGGCCAACTGGCTGGCATCGCCGGACTTTTGCGAAGTCTGGGCGGCATTGCGGGCGATTTCCTGGGCGGCGGCACCCAACTCGTTGATCGCTGCCGCGACGCTTTCGGTGCGGTGCGCCTGCTGGTCGGAGTTGCTCATCGACGCATTGGAGGCCTGCACCACCTGGCTGGCCACCTGGCCCAATTGGCCGGCGGTGGAAGCCACTTCGCGGATCGAAGCGTGGATACGCTCGACAAACTGGTTGAACGAGCGGGCCAATTCGCCGAATTCATCGCCAGAAGTAGCGTCCAGGCGCTTGGTCAGGTCGCCTTCCCCTTGGGCAATGTCACGCATCGCCCGACCCATCTGGTGCAGGGGCTGCATCAGGGCGCGGATCAGCAGGCCCAGAATCAGGATCACCGCCAGCACCACCACCAGCGTGGCGGTGATGGCCGAACGGCGGAACTCACCCAGCATCGCATAGGCCGTGTCGCGCTCCAGTACCAGCGCCACGTACCAGCGGCTGGAGGTGGGGCCCTCGACCGGGGTGAAGGAAATGATCTCGGCCTTGCCCGCCGATTCGATTTCACTGACGCCCGCCTTGACCGGCGGCGTATCGCCCGGATAAGCCTCGCTGAGCGGCTTGAGCACCCGGTTGGCATCCGGGTGAATCAGGATCTTGCCCTCGGCGCTGACGATGAACGCATGGCCGTGCCCACCGAAATTCAGCGAGTTGAGGGTTTTGCTGAGGCTGTCCAGGGACATGTCGGCCCCGGCCACGCCGATCAGTTGCCCCTGCTGGCTGACCGGGGTGGCGATGGTCACCACCAGCTTGCCGGTGGAGCTGGCGATATAGGGTTCGGTGACCACGCTCTTGCCGGCACTTTGTGCCGCCTTGTACCAGCCGCGCTGGCGCGGGTCATAGTTGGCCGGGCGGTTGCCGGTGGGGATGGAAAACATCAGCCCGTCGCTGCCACCGAAATAGCTCAAGCCAAAGGTGTCGGTATAGGCCGACAGATTGATCGCCCGCTGCAACGACACCGGCGCCGGGCCGTCCACGGCAATCTGTTGCGCCAAAGATTGCAGCAGGCGGGTGCGCCCTTCCAGCCAGGTCTGGATGTTCTGTGTGGTCAGGCTGCCCAGTTGCACCAGCTCTTGCTGCACATTGGCCTGCAAGGTCTGGCGTTGTCGATAATCGTTGACGACGATAAAGACGGTAAAGGCCACGCCGACCGTCAAGGCGGCCGCCAGAAGAATTTTTTTGCTGAAGCCCAGACTGCTCATCGCGGCACCCGTTTGGCTGATCGCCACTACCCGTAAAGGCGCCTTGATAGCACACGCCAGGCCGCTTTTCATGACAAATCGGCCAACGGTCATGTAAAAACGACATCATCGATGCGCCGGACGATTGTTCAGCGTTTTACCGTACAGCCGGGTCAGTTTTAACCCGGGAATGCGCGATGTTTCTCAACCCGGCAGGCAAAACGTGCAGGCGCGCCAATAGTGACTATCGTTGCTCTATCCCGACGTGATGAGGATGCGCCCCGATGGATATCGAAAAGCTGTTTGCCGACCTGCAGAGCCTGCCCAGTATTCCCAAGGTCGCCCAGGACCTGATGCTGCAATTTGATAACCCCTCTTCGGACCTGGAGAGTGTGGCGCGCAATATCGAGAAGGACCCGGTGATTGCCGCCAAGATCCTGCGCCTGGCCAACTCGGCGCGCTTTCGCGGCTCGCGGGACTCCTCGAGCATTGAAGACGCCGCCTTGCGCCTGGGCTTCAATACCCTGCGCACCCTGGTGATGGCCTCGGCCGTGACCGGCGCGTTCAAGGCGGTGCCCAACTTCGACCTCAAGGGCTTCTGGCTCAAGAGTTTCCAGGTGGCCGGCATTGCCAGGCTGCTGGCCAAACAGAGCGGCGCGGATGCCGAGATCGCCTTTACCTGCGGGGTCATGCACAACATCGGTGAACTGCTGATCCAGACCGGCGCCCCGGCCGAGGCCGAGCGCCTGAACAACGCCAAGCGCGCAAGCGGCTCGGGACGGGTGGCCAACGAAACCCTGCACCTGGGCTTCGGTTACCCGGAAGTGGGCGCCGAACTGGCCCGGCGCTGGCACCTGCCGCAGGTGATCCAGCAGGCCATCGCCTATCAGGCCAACCCCATGCAAGCCCCGCAAGACGCGCCGCTGCCGCGTATCGTCGCCCAGGCGATCGTCATTTCCGATGCCCTGGAAGAACACGGCGGAGCAACGGCGCAGGCCCAGGAGAGCGTTGACGGCCCGTTGTTCGAAGGTATCGATCTGGCGCTGCTGTTCAATCAGTTGCCGCCAGTACTGGAAGCCGACAAGGCGTTTGCGCAACTGCTCAGCTGACGCCGCCCTGCATGCCTGACGCCTCCCGCCTGTACCGGACCTTCAATGTGAAGCCCGGTGAAGCGCGGGTCGTCGGCCTGGGGCTGTTGATGTTCATGCTGCTGTTCACCGGCTATTTCATGCTGCGCCCGGTGCGCGAAGTGATGGGTCTGGCTGGCGGCATCGACAACCTGCAATGGCTGTTCACTGCCACCTTTATCGCCACGGTGGTGGCCTTGCCGGTGTTCGGCTGGCTGGCTTCAAGGCTCAGCCGTCCGGCGCTGGTGAGCGGGGTGCTGGGCTTTTTTGTGCTCAACCTGTTGGGCTTCGCAAGCGCCTTGCAGCTCAACCCGGAGAATGTCTGGGTCGGGCGGCTTTTCTATGTCTGGCTGTCGGTGTTCAACCTGCTGAGCATTTCCCTGGCCTGGAGCGTGCTGGCCGATGTCTTCACCAGCGAGCAGGCCCGGCGAGTCTTTGCCCTGATGGCCGGCGGCGCCAGCGCGGGCGGCTTGCTCGGACCGTTGCTGGGCACCTTGCTGGTGGCGCCCCTGGGCCATGCCGGGCTGCTGGTGCTGTCGGCGCTGCTGCTGGGCGCCAGCCTGTGGGCGGCACTGGCCTTGCTGCGCTGGCGTGAGACTGAACCGCTGTCGGGTGGCGATCAGGTGCTGCGACACAAGCCTTTGGGCGGCAACCCCTGGTCGGGCGCCACCGCGGTGCTGCACTCGCCCTTTCTGCTGGGCATCGCGCTGTTTGTGATTCTGCTGGCCTGTGCCAACACCTTTCTGTATTTCGAGCAGGCGCGCATCGTGGCCGAGCACTTTCCCAACCGCACGACCCAGACCCAGGTGTTTGGCCTGCTCGACACCGTGGTGCAAACGCTGGCCATTCTGACCCAGCTGTTCTTCACCGGGCGCATTGCGCAGAAACTGGGGGTCACGGTGCTGCTGGTGGCTGTGCCGCTGGTGGTGGCGGCAGGCTTTGTGGCCCTGGCCCTGTCGCCGGTGTTTGCGGTGTTCGCCGTGGTCATGGTGGTGCGCCGCGCCGGGGAATATGCGCTGGTGCGGCCGGGGCGGGAGATGCTGTACACGGCCATTTCGGCGCAGGAAAAATACAAGGCCAAGAACTTTATCGACACGGTGGTCTATCGCGGCGGCGATGCCCTCAGCGGCTGGCTCAAGCGCGGCCTGGACCTGCTGGGCGATCACCCGGCGCTGGCGATGTTCATCGGCGCCGGGCTGGCGCTGATCTGGGCCGCAACCGGCCTGCGGCTGGGCCGGGCGCATGCGCTTAACTGCGCACAGCCCGGTACAACGCGCGAATCAGGTCAGACTGGGTAATGATGCCCACCAGTTGCTGCTTGTCGTCGATGATCGGGATATGCCGGTGGCCGTTGTCGGAGAACACCGGCACCAGATCGAGCAGCAGGCGGTCGCTGCTGGATACGCGCACGGTACGGGTCATGATCTGGCCCACGGTGCGCACCTCGTCGCTCTTGCGCGGCCGCACCAGCGAGCGCAGGCGCCAGGCGATGCCGTCGTGCACGTCCAGGTCGATCTGGCCCATGAAATCGGCCACGGTGAGAATGCCGAGCAAGTGCTGCTGGCGGTCAGTCACCGGCAGCGCCTTGATGCGCCGCTCGCGCATCAAGGCCCAGGCCTCGCGCAATGAGGTTTCCTGGCGCACGGTCAGCGGTGCCTTGGTCATTACGTCGCTGCAGCGCAACTCGCCCACGGTGCGCTGGAAGTTCAGGGCCTCGACTTGTTCAAGCAGGGACTCCAGGTCATCGCGACTGACATCCAGAATCTGGTTGTAGCGCGTCAGCACCGCGTCCAGGTCGCTGCGGTGCAAGCGCGTTTCGGCCTTGACCGGCATTGGCACATGCGGCCAGCGGCGGCCGGTCAGGTTGTTGTAGATCAGGCCGGCACCGACCAGTAGCAATGAGTCGATCAGCACCGGGCTCAAGGCAAAGTCAAAGCGGTCGCAGCCGACCAGCACCATCAGCAAGGCCGACGCCCCGCCCGGCGGGTGCAGGCAACGCAGGGCCAGCATCAGCGCAATCGACAGCCCCACCGCCAGGCCGGCCGCCAGGGTGGCGTCGGGCACCCACTTGCAACAGGCGATGCCGACCAGGGCCGACAGGGTATTGCCGCCCACCACCGACCACGGCTGGGCCAGCGGACTGGATGGCACGGCAAACACCAGCACCGCACTGGCGCCCAGCGGTGCCACCAGGGCCAGGGCCAACAGGCCGTGTTCGTGGGCGGCATGGCCGTTGAGCCACAGGGCGGCGCAAAAGGCGACCAGCAAGATGCCCAGCGCCGCACCGGTGCTGGCACGGACGCGTTCAAGGCTGTCGATGGCATGGGGCGCGGGCCAGAACGCACGCAAGGTGGCGCTCAGGCGGGCCCGCAAGGAGGGCGCGGGTGACGGGGTATCGGGCATGGGAACGGGCAGTCTGCAAAGTCGAAAAAACAGCCGCCAATCGAACGTGGCGGTCAAGGGTTATCGACCGATGGTAACGCGGTTTTTCGGCAAGGGAAATTCCAATACAAAATGTGAACCCGACAGAGGCGCCAGAACCACGGGCCTCATCGCCCGCAAGCGGCCTCCCACAGGATAGAGGCTGGTCGCCGAGGGAGCGCCTGGCCAAAATCTGTGGGAGGCGGCTTGCCGGCGATAGCGATCAGGCCCATGCCGCCCATTACCTGATTTGCAAACCGCTCAACAGCGCTTTATGAAAGCGCTCTGGCTCTTCCATTTGCGGGGCATGGCCCAGGCCCTTGAACTCCACCAGCTCAGCACCGGGAATCAGTTTGGCAACCTGTTTGCCCAGGTTCTGGTACTGACCAATCCTGGCCTTGACCTCGGGCGGGGCGATGTCGCTGCCGATGGCGGTGGTGTCGCGATCGCCGATCATCAGCACGGTCGGCACCTTGAGGTTGGGAAATTCGTGGTACACCGGCTGGGTGTAGATCATGTCGTAGATCAGCGCCGAGTTCCACGCCACCGCTTCACGACCCGGCCCCTTGAACAGGCCGGCGAGCATGTCGACCCACTTGTCGTACTCCGGCTTCCAGCGCCCGTCGTAATAGGTTTTCTGCTCGTACTGACGAATGCCCTCGGCGCTGGTCTTGAGCTCGCGTGCGTACCACTGGTCCACCGTGCGATACGGCACCCCCTGCGCTTTCCAGTCTTCGAGGCCGATGGGGTTGACCATCACCAGCTTCTCGGTCTGCTGCGGGAACATCAGGGCAAAGCGGGTGGCGAGCATGCCGCCGGTGGAGTGGCCAACCAGCGAGACCTTGTCGACACCCAACTGATCGAGCAAGGCGCGGGTGTTGAGCGCCAGTTGCTGAAAACTGTACTGATAGCGCGCCGGCTTGGTCGAGGTGCAAAAGCCGATCTGGTCCGGTGCGATCACCCGGTAGCCGGCCTGGCTCAGTGAGGTGATAGTCGCTTCCCAGGTCGCACCGCAGAAGTTCTTGCCATGCATCAGCACCGCCGTGCGACCGTTGGCCTGGCCGGTGGGCGCGACGTCCATGTAACCCATCTCCAGCGTCTGGCCCTGGGATTGGAAACCGAACTGCTTTAGTGGATGAGGGTAGCTAAAGCCTTCCAGTCGTTCGCCGTAGCGGGGGGTTTCAGCCAGCGCAACCGTGGGCACGGCCATGGCCATGACCAGGGCGGCCATCTTTGCAACGTGCATCGGACAACTCCTTGGGTCAGTGAGAGCAAGCGTACCGGGCGCCGGCAAAGCCTTGTGCCAGACACTTGCAGGGGACAGTTGCAGAATGATTCGCAGCCGAAAAGGTACTGCACACAGACCCCGGCGCCCACATGAAATGCCCTGTATCGTCAGGAAATACATTGCAAGAAATGAACGTACGGCCGACACATCAAGTGTGTGTCGTGCTGGACGTCAGGCTGGCGGTCTTCTTAGACTGCCCACCGACTGGTAGTACCGGGCCCGGCACCGGGTGTTCTGTCCGGGGTGAAGGAATCCTATGAATCGTAACGAGCTGCGCAAGGCGGACATCAACCTGATGGTGGTGTTCGAGACCCTGATGCAGGAGCGCAATGTGACCCGCGCCGCCGAAAAACTGTTTCTCGGCCAGCCGACCATCAGCGCAGCGCTCAACCGCCTGCGCCACCTGCTCAACGACCCGCTGTTCGTGCGCGTCGGGCACCGCATGGAGCCCACCGCCCGCGCGCATGAAGTCCTCAAGCACCTGACCCCGGCGCTGGATGCGATGTCCATGGCCCTGAGCCTGACCCGTGAATTCGACCCGGCGGTCAGCACCCTGACCTTTCGCATCGGGCTGTCGGACGATGTGGAATTCGGCCTGCTGCCGGCGCTGTTGCGCGCCCTGCGCCAGGAAGCCCCGAACATCGTGCTGGTGGTCAAGCATGCCGATTACTGGAATATCTCTGACCTGCTGATGTCCGGCGAGATCACCGTGGGGGTGTGCCTGACCCGCGACCTGCCGGCCAATGCCAAGCGCAAGCGCCTGCGCAACTGCCAGCCGCGAGTGGTGCGTGCCGATGCCTCGACCACGCCGATGACCCTGGATGAATACTGCGCCCGCCCGCATGTGGTGGTGTCGCATGTCGCCAGTGTCAGCGGCTTTGCCGATGAGTGGCTGGAGGCGATCGGCCGCAAGCGCCAGGTGGTGATCTCGGTGCCGCGCTTCACCACCCTGCCCGCCCTGCTGGCCGGCACCGACCTGATCGCCAACCTGTCGGACTTCGCCGCCACGGCCATGAGCCGCCTGGGATTGTTGAGGGATGAGCCGCTGCCGTTCGAGACGCCCGGGCTGGACCTGTCGATGACCTGGCTGAGCGTGATGGACAACGACCCGGCCGAGCGCTGGCTGCGCGAGCGGATCGAAGCGTTCATGGGGGAGCGGCAGTAGGTCCGGCGCCCGGCAGAGGCCGGGCGCCGGGGCCGGGAGGCCTTAGCCGAAACGACCGGTGATGTAGTCTTCGGTCTGGGTCTTGGACGGCTTGGTGAAGATGGTGTCGGTGTCGCCGTGTTCGATCAGTTCACCCAGGAACATGAACGCGGTGTAGTCCGAGCAACGTGCGGCCTGTTGCATGTTGTGGGTCACGATGATCACGGTGAACTGCTCTTTGAGCTCGGTGATCAGCTGCTCGATACGACCGGTGGAGATCGGGTCGAGGGCCGAGGTCGGCTCGTCGAGCAACAGCACTTGCGGACGCAGGGCGATGGTGCGGGCGATGCACAGGCGCTGCTGCTGGCCGCCGGACAGGCCGGTGGCGCTCTGCTTGAGCTTGTCCTTGACCTCGTCCCACAGGGCCGCACCGCGCAGGGCCTGCTCGACGCGCTCTTCCATTTCGCGGCGCGAGAGTTTCTCGTGGTGGCGGATGGCGTAGGCGATGTTGTCGAAGATCGACATCGGGAACGGCACCGGCTTCTGGAATACCATGCCCACGTGGCTGCGCAGGCGGTTCATCGAATAGCCAGGGTCGAGGATGTTCTCGCCGTTGAGCAGCACTTCGCCCTTGGCTTCCTGCTTGGGGTACATCGAGTAGATGCGGTTGAACACACGCAGCAGGGTCGATTTGCCACAGCCGGACGGGCCGATGATCGAGGTGATCCGTTTTTCGGGAATCATCATGTCGATGGACTTCAACGACTTCTGATTGTTGTAGAAGAACTCCAGGCCACGTACCTGAATCTTGGTTTTTTCGTTCGCAAGAGAAAGAGTGTTCATCAGGACGCCTTATTGCGCAGAAGAATTAAGCGGGACAGCAGGCTCAGGATCAGTACGAACAGGGTCATGACCAGGGCGCCGGCCCAGGCCAGAGCATGCCAGTCATCAAACGGGCTCATGGCGTACTGGAAGACCACCACCGGAACGCTGGCGATCGGCTTGAGCAGGTCGCTGCTCCAGAACTGGTTGCCGAAGGCGGTGAACAGCAAGGGCGCGGTTTCACCGGTGATGCGTGCCAGGGCCAGCAGGATGCCGGTGACCACGCCCGCCTTGGCGGCGCGCAGCACGATCTGCATGGTCAGTTTCCACTGCGGCACACCCAGGGCCAGCGCGGCTTCACGCATGGTGGTCGGTTGCAGCTGCATCATTTCATCGGTGGTGCGCACGACCACCGGAATCACCAGCAACGCCAGGGCGATGGCACCGGCGATGGCCGAGAAGCCGATCTGGTGGCCGCTGAGCGAGTTGAGCGGCAGGATGACCACGGTGTACACGAACAGCCCCAGGACAATCGACGGTGCCGACAGCAGGATGTCGTTGATGAAGCGTACAGCGTTGCCCAGCTTGGAGTAGCGGGCGAACTCGGCCAGCCACACACCGGCCATCAGCCCGATCGGGGTGCCGATCAACAGGCCCATCGTCGACATCAGCAGGCTGCCGTAGAAGGCGTTGGCCAGGCCGCCTTCGGTGCCCGGCGGCGGGGTCATGCCGGTGAACAGTTGCAGGTTGAGCGCGCTGAGACCCTCGATGATGGTGGTCATCAGGATCCACACCAGCCACAGCAGGCCGAACGCCGTGGCGCCGCAGCTGAGGACCATCGCGATCTTGTTCTTGATATCGCGCTTGCGATACAGGCTTTCGTTGGACTTGGCCTTGGCGATGTCTTGACTCATAACCCCTCCTTGCGCGACAGGCGCGACAGCATCAGACGTGCAAGCGCCAGCACGATGAAGGTCACCACGAACAACAGGAAGCCCAGCGCGATGAGGGCCGAACGGTGCAGGTCGGTGTACGACTCGTTGAACTCGTTGGCGATCACCGAGGCGATGGAGCTGCTTGGCATCATCAGCGAGCCGGAGAACTGGATCGCGTTACCCAGTACAAAGGTCACCGCCATGGTCTCGCCCAAGGCACGGCCCAGGCCGAGGAACACACCGCCTACCACCGCCGAACGGGTGTAGGGCAGCACGATGTCCCAGACCACTTCCCAGGTGGTGCTGCCCAGTGCGTAGGCCGACTCCTTGAGGGTGGTGGGTACGGTGCGAAACACTTCCTGCATCACCGAGGTGATGAACGGAATGATCATGATTGCCAGCACGATACCGGCAGTCAGCATGCCGATCCCCAGCGGCGGGCCCTGGAACAGGCCACCGATCAGCGGCAAGGCGCCCAGGTTCTCGGTGATCCAGGGCGAAATGTGCGCGGCCATGAACGGGCCGAACACGAACAGGCCCCACATGCCGTAGATGATCGAAGGAATGCCGGCCAGCAGCTCGATGGCCGAGGCAATGGGCATGCGCAGCCAGGGCGGCGCGACTTCGGTCAGGAAGATGGCGATGCCGAAACTCACGGGGACCGCGATCAGCAAGGCCAGGAAAGAGGTCACCAGCGTGCCGTAGATCGGCACCAGTGCGCCGAACTTGCCGGCGTTGACGTCCCAATCGGTGCTGGTCAGAAATCCGAACCCGAAGGTCTGGAAAGCCAGGGCACCGCCCCACAGGGTCGACAGGGCAATACAGCCCAGCAGTACCAGAACGAGCATGGCCGAGCTTTGCAGCGTGCGCCGGAACCACACATCATGGCGATGATCCCGCTTGGCGCGCTTCTCGCTCTCGGACATGTCGGCGTTGAGCTCAGTGGACAGGTATTGGGTGTTTTCAGTCATGTTGAATCCACTCGCAAGGAAAATCCCCCATCACCCGACCGTTGGCAGGCCTGATGACAGGGGTGAGGTTCAGGCTTGAATCGTTATTACTTGAACTCAGCTTTCCAGTAGTCCTGCACACGCTTGACCAGCGATTCAGGCAGCGCTACGTAGTCCAGGGCAGCGGCCTGGGTCTGGCCGTTCTGCAGCGACCAGTTGAGGAAGTCGAAGGCAGCCTTGCTCTTCTCTTCGTTCTTGGCCTGCTTGTACATGATGATCCAGGTGGTGGCGGTGATCGGCCATGCGTCATCGCCCGGGGCGTTGGTCATCAGCAGGTTGAAGTCCTTGGCGCTGGCCCAGTCGGCGGTGTCGGCGGCGGCGGCAAAGGCTTTGGCGTCAGGCTTGATGAACTTGCCGGCAGCGTTTTTCAGCTGGGTGTACGACAGCTTGTTGCTGGTGGCGTAGGAGTGTTCGACGTAGCCGATCGAGCCTTTGATCTGCTTGACGTAGGCCGAAACACCTTCGTTACCCTTGCCGCCCACGCCCACTGGCCACTGAACGGTCGAACCGAAATTCAGCTTTTCCTTGAACTCGGGGCTGACTTTGCTCAGGTAGTTGCTGAAGTTGTAGGTGGTGCCGGAGCCATCGGAACGGCGTACCACGGTGATCGCGGTGGCTGGCAGGGTGACGCCTGGGTTCAGGGCGACCAGTGCAGGGTCGTTCCAGGTCTTGATTTCACCCATGAAGATCTTGGCCAGAGTTTCGCCGTCGAGTTTCAGCTCGCCGCTTTCGATGCCTTCGATGTTGACGATCGGCACGATACCGCCGATCACGCTTGGGAACTGACCCAGGCCGGCCGCCTTGAGGTCTTCTTCTTTCATCGGGGCGTCGGAGGCGCCGAAGTCAACGGTGGCTGCCTTGATCTGGGCAATACCGCCACCCGAACCGATCGACTGGTAGTTGATGCGGTTGTCAGGCTTGGCCTTGGTGTAGTCCTGCGACCACTTGGAAATTACCGGAAAAACGAAACTTGAACCTGCGCCCGTTACGTCGACTGCGTGGGCCATGCCGCTGAGGCACAGCGAAGCAAGCAGAACAGACAAGCGTGTTTTAGTCAGCAGTGTCACGGGAATACCTCGATCCAGGAGAAATTGTGGGTGGTCACTAAGGAGGCCCGAGGCGGATTTAAAACCTGAAATGTTGCTGTTTAATGACAAACGTTCGGTGCGCGCCCTTTTCAGGCAGCTTTTGTAGGAAAAAACTTACAGGAAAGCGCTCCCCTTCAGCCGTGAAAGCCAATGTTTATGGGGGTCCAGGAGCCTCGGCGGAACTTAATGGCAAACAGCCAATATCAAGCAATGACGGATTGCCATCACTGTAGTGAAACTGTCAAAAACCGGGTTTTCAGCATGATTGAGCCGTCTTGCTGATGACCGGGAAGATCATCGGGATCATCGAATCACCCGCCATTTACGGGGTGGTATTGGATGGGGCAACGGCAGTCTGCTACCGTTCGTCGGCTTGCGTGGCACCTATGGACGCAGGCCAAAGACCAATACGTGTAGGCCCCCTCATGTCATGGAGTTTGAATTATGCGCACCAACCGACTGACCATTCTGGCGCTCACCGGCTTGCTGACGGCGCTCTCCGGCACCGCCATGGCGGGCTCCACCGGTCCGACCAACCCGGTCAACAGCAACGCCACCAAGATGCCCGGCACCGACGGCACCCAGACGCCTGGCCATACCACCGACCGTAACTCGTCCAACACCAAGGGCACCAAGACCGGCCCGCAGGAAAGCGGCACGGACACCACGCACAAGGATCACGGCACCACGACGCACGATGGCCATGGCACCACGCCAGGTAGCACCACCACAACGCCATCGGGCAAGCCGGTCACCAACTGATCAAGCATTAAAGCCTGGAGGGTGTGCCGGTCGACCATCAGCGGCGACTGTCACACGCCTGTGGTGGCTATATTGTGTTTTGCTGACCTTATCGTCGGATCGCCGCCTGGAGCCGAGCCCCTTCCCACAGATTGATGTCGCTCACGGTTTCGGGCACGGCATCAGACCGTGGGAGAGGCTGACTTCGCTCTCATCAAAAAAATAACTTGATGATTTTACTGGATATAAAACTCACCGCCAGTGGGAGCGCGCTTGCCCGCGACCGAGTGCGAAGCGCTCGCAAAATTGATGAAACGCCACAAATTTACGACTGCTAACGCAGCCGGTCGCGGTGGTCCGGCATTCCGGCAAGCGCGCTCCTACTGATCGGGGGCTGGCGGCGTGCCAATGCCTAACCGATCAGCATTGCCCCTCCCCGACTGCTCCCACTGCACATAACACACCTCGACCGGCATCTCGTGCCGGGCGCAGAAGTCCAGCCAGCGCAGCTGGTTATCCTGCAACCGATCCCCCGGCCCCTTGACCTCGATCATCCGGTAACGACCCTGCTCAGGGTAGAACTGGATCAGGTCCGGCATGCCGGTACGATTGGCCTTGATGTTCTGCAGCAAGCGCACGAACCAGTGGCGCAGGTGGGTCGGCGGCAGGCATTGCAGCGCCACGTCCAGCAGGGTCGGGCTGAGTACATTCCAGAACACGAACGGCGATTGCAGCCCGTACTTGCTGCGGTAGTGCTCACGGATCAGGGCTTTCCAGTCATCCGACTCCAGGCTGGCCAGGCACTGATCGAACAAGCCCGCACGGCGCGTGTAGAAGTCCGGGCTGTGCAGGTCGGCAGGGCCGCTGTGAAACGGATGAAAGAACGCCCCCGGCAACGGTGCAAAGATCGCCGGCCAACACAGCAATCCGAACAGCGAGTTGATCAACGTGTTTTCGACATAGTGCACCTGAGCGCCCTCCTCGGCCAGGTGCAGGCTCACCCGCTGCTCGACGCTCAGGCCGGCCTGCAGTGGCACGGTCAGGTCGATACGCTTGACCGCACGCGCTGCGGCACGCCGCTCGGCGGTCAAGCCCAGTTTGCGTTGCAGGCGGGGCAGCACCCGTTGCAGGTGCTGGACCTCGGCATCGCTTTCGGGATTTTCACGCGCTTGCTCCAGCAGGGCCATGGCCTGGGCATAGTCGGCGCTGCGTTCCAGTACCCGGATGCGCCGCGAGCGGGCACCCGGATAACCGCAGTCGCTGTAGACCCGCAGCGCCAGCGGCCAGTCCTGCAAGCGTTCGGCCTGCTGGCCGATCAGAAACAACACCTTGCCACGGCGCATGCGCAGCCATTCGTTGGCCGTGTCGATGGCCAGCGCCTGATCGGCCAGCGGCGCCAGTTCGGCCTGCAGCTCCAGCGCCTGGCGGCAGGCATGAAGTTGCTGGCAGACCTCGATGTCGGCACGCGCCGTGATACCGCGCGAATCGGCTGAAAAGTCGACGGTTTCGAAGCGGTAGATGCCAAGGTCGGCCAGCACGAATTGCGACCACTCCTGATGCAGGTTGCCGAAGTACAGCAACCGCAGGCGGTCGCACAGGTCCATGATGCTCAGGCTCAGCACGGCATCGTCCAACTGCGGGTGCCAGTGCGCCAGCGGCTGGGCTTGCGGATACAGCGCCAGCAGACGCTCGAACCACTGCGCCTTGCGCTCGCTGCCCTTGCCGGCATGGGCCTTGAAGCACTGGGCCAGTTCGTCCTTGCGCAGCAGGCTGAACAAGGCCGCCAGGTCCAGCGGTGCCTGGTCATCGACCCATCCCAGCGCCAGCAACGGTTGCACGGCCTGACGGGGATCGCCCAGCTCCGCATAGCTGAGCTTGCTGACCCGAAACAGCGTGCCCTTGCGCATGACCATGCGCACCAGTAAGCCCTGGGCGTTGGTCGGCAGGCTGGAAAAGGTGCTGATGAAGTGCCGCTCCTGCTCATCGAGCAGGTCATCGTAGCGCTGGGCAATCCAGGCCAGCACCTGCTGGAAGTTGACCAGGTAATAAAGCGGATTATCAAGAGCGGAGCTGTTCACGGGCAGATTCG
Organism: Pseudomonas sp. Leaf127; assembly: GCF_001423155.1. Lineage (NCBI taxonomy): Bacteria > Pseudomonadati > Pseudomonadota > Gammaproteobacteria > Pseudomonadales > Pseudomonadaceae > Pseudomonas > Pseudomonas sp. Leaf127. The sequence goes on from NZ_LMOA01000021.1 coordinate 849,987, forward strand.
GGCAGGCAAAAGACCGCTCAAGGATACTGGCTATGTGTACAGATGCCACTATGTGCACCCTCTGTCCCGATCAGCGGCAGGCAGTCCTCAGGCCCACCCTTTAGAATCATGGCATCCCTTGGAGGAACGACATCATGCACACACCGTTGATCTACCTGGCCGGCTTCGATGTGTTCCGCCGCGATGCCATCGACCACGGCCACTACCTCAAGAACCTGTGCGCCGCCCACGGCATGCAGGGCCTGTATCCATTCGACAATGAGGTCACCGAAAATCAGTCGCCACTGGAAACAGCGCAACAGATTTACCGGCACAACGTAGCGATGATTCAGCGCTGCGATGCCGTGCTGGCCAACCTCAACGCCTTTCGCGGCCTGGAACCCGACTCGGGCACGGCCTTCGAAATGGGCATGGCCGTAGCGCTGGACAAGCCGGTGTGGGCCTACCTCAAGAGCGCCGGCACTCTGCGCGAGCAGGTGCCCCACGACGCACTGGGGCTCGATGAGCTGGGCTTGCTGGTGGAGGATTTCAGCCTGCCGCGCAACCTCATGCTGGCTTGCAGCTGGGCCGGGGTCAGCTCCAGCGTGGAGCTGGGGGCCGAAGCCCTGGCGCGTCATCTGGCCAGGGCTTCGGTCAGTTGATCGAGGACGAACCGATGTCGCCGGTGAAGCTCGGGTCGAGCTTGTCGGCATCGCCGAAGTCGTCCAGGCCCAGCAGGTCCGGGTCCAGGTAGACCTCGGCGTCGTTGTCTTCATCAGCGTCGGCATCGTTGAGCGGCGACTGGTCGCCCCCCAGGTGCAGCGTGCCGGTATTCGGGAAGGGCCTGAAGGCAAGGCCGGGCAGCGCGAATGAAAAACGGTCCATCGGGTCATGCTCCTGTGCGAAAGGTTTCAAGCGCTTGTTATATCAAGAAAATCAGGGGCTGGCGTATAGAGGATGTGCCGTATCGGGCCAACTGAAGAAATCACCGCCATGGTCACGCAACAAACCGAGCATCTCCCGCGCCGCCGGCGACTGGTAGGCCCCCTTGCGCACGGTCACACCAATGGTGCGCTTCATGGTCGCGGCCGCCACCGGCACTTCGCGCAGGTGCTGCATGTTGCGGCCGAATTCCAGGCTCTCGCGGGCAATGTAGCTCAGCAGGTTGCTCTGCGCGATCAGCCCCGGCAACAGCGAAATGGAGTTGGCTTCGATCTGCACCACTGGCAGCGGCAGGTCATGCGCGGCAAAGGTCGTATCCAGCCATTGGCGCGATGACACACCGATCGGCGGCAGCACCCAGCGGTAATCGCACAGGTCACGCATTTGCAGGCTGGAACTGAAAATCGGGTGCTGCTGACTGGCGATCACCACCAGTTCGTCGTCGAAGATGGCAAAGGTTTCCAGTTGCTCGTTCTCGGGAATCAGCGTGCAGATGATCATGTCGAGCTGACCGGCATTGAGCGCCTCGCGCTGCAGGTCGTCCTGGCCGATGACCAGCTTGAAGGTCAGGTCCGGCGCCCGTTGCAGCAAGGCCGAGGTGAGCTTGGGCAACAGGTGCTCGGCCATGGTCGCCGCACAGCCCACGCGGATATTGCCTACCAGTCCGCTGGCAAAGTCGCGCACCTCGCGCTGGGTCTGGGCGATGCTCTGCTGCAACTCCTTGCCACGCACCTGCAGCAACTCGCCCACCGGGGTCAGCTTGATGCGCCGGCCGTCACGCTGGAACAGGCGGGTGCCGAAGGACTCCTCCAGCCGCTGGATGCTCTTGGTCAATGCCGGCTGGCTGCGATTGAGTTTTTGCGCAGCGCGGCCCAGATGACCGAGTTCGGCAATGGTTTCGAAATAGATCAGGTCGCGCAGGTCCATGAATTCATCAACCAAAGTTATCGATTCATGATTATTAGAAAATAGACTTGATAAGTTCAAGCTCCGATACTGCTCACACCCGAATTGCACGGGTTGTTGATCCCTTTCGAGGAGCCTCTCCTTGCCGCGCACCGCCCGTTTTGCCCTGCCCTCCCTGTCACCGGCCAGCCAATGGCTGGCATTGATCATCACCGCCGGCCTCGTCGGCCAGTTGTTTGTCCTGCTCGCCATCCCCGCCGCCCTGTTCCTGGGCCCCATGCTGGTGGCCATCGGCTTTGGCGTGTCGGGTGCCAGCATTCGCATGCCCCGCCCGGTGTTCCAGCTGGGCCAGGGCGCCGTGGGCGTGCTGATCGCCCACGCCATGAGCCTGAGTGTATTGATGCAGGCGTTGCAGTCCTGGCACATCATGCTGATGGCCACCGCCCTCACCGTGGTCTTGAGCGCCGTGGTCAGCCTGGTGCTGGTGCGCTACGCCGGCATTCCCAGCCATACCGCCGCCTGGGGCACCTCGCCCGGCGCGGCCTCGGCCATGGTCGCCATGTCCGAGGACTACGGCGCCGACTCGCGGGTAGTGGCCACCATGCAATACGTGCGGGTGGTCTGCGTGGTCATGCTCGGCGCGCTGGTCAGCCACTGGCTGGCCGCGCCAGTCGACAGCGCCGCCCTGGCCAGCCCCGCCTCGACCGCCGCGCACGGCCTGGACCTGACCGACCTGCTGCTGAGCCTGGCAGTGATCCTGACCGCCCTGTGGCCTGGCTCGCGCCTGCCGGCCGGTGCCCTGCTGGTGCCTTTGCTGGCCGGCACCGCCCTGCAATTGAGCGGGCTGATGAGCATCAGCCTGCCCGACGGCGTGATGATGCTTGGTTATGGCGCCATCGGCTGCTACATCGGCCTGCGCTTCGACCGCGCCACCATCACCTATGTGTGGCGGCGCCTGCCGATGATGATCTTCGCTTCGCTGCTGCTGATCGTGCTCTGTGCCCTGTCGGCCTGGGTGATCGCCTGGCTGATGGACAAGGACTACTTGTCGGTGTACCTGGCCACCAGCCCCGGCGGGCTGGATGCGATGGCGATCATTGCCATCGACACCCACGCCGACGTCGGCTTTGTGCTGGCCATGCAGACGTTGCGGTTGTTCGGCGTGATCCTGACCGGGAGCTTCCTGGCCCGCCAGGTTATCCGGCTCAGCAATCGGAAACTGGCCTCATCGTGACTGCTCGGCATCGAACACCTGACCGCGAGGCACGATAAACCCGGGCGTCAGCAAGGCACCGGGTGCCACCACCGCATTGGCCCCAAGACGCACGCCATCACCGATCAACGCACCGAACTTGTCATGGCCAATGCCGTGCAAAGCGCCCTCGATGTACACCCGGATCTGCTTGTCGGCGCGTTCGTTGCGGTAATTGCACACGATGCTGCCAGCTTCGAGATTGACCCCAGAGCCCAGAATCGAATCGCCGACAAAGTTGAAATGCGCCAGTTTGCTGCCGGCAAACATGAACGAGGTCTTCAGCTCTGCCCCCGGCCCGATCACGCAATGGCCCTGCAACCAGCAACCACCACGCAGGTAGGCACCGGAGGCAATAAAGCAGTCGGGACCGACGATCAAGGGCCCCTTGAGTACCGCTCCGGGCTCGACCGTGGCCGAGCGATGCACGGCCACCTGATCGCTGATCCGGTATTCGTCCATCGGCAGACCGGCGATCAACTGCGTCACGATCTGCGCCGCCTGGGTCATCAGCGACCAGGGTGACGCCTCATGCCAGTCGGCCAGCGCAGAATCCGACCAGCCCGTTACATACTCCATGACTCTTACCTGCACACATTCACCTCATTGTCATTTCGGGAAGCTGCCCTGATGGTTACCAAGACACAGGCAAGGCTAGGCGCCAGCGGTATCCGCGACAACCCGATGACCTGAAAGGCGTGACACAGGCACGCAATGCTGGACGGATTGCGAGCGTGCATGGGGATGGCTCCTTCTTGATATCGAAGCTGCCACGATCCTTCTCACGGGATTGGATGGCAGCTGTGTGCAGGGTAGGAAACCGGTCAAGAAGGCTACCGGCCAGGCCGAAGCCTGCCCACACACAGCCGCCATAAAGAGGGCGGCCATGAAAAAAGCGCCTGCAATCGCTATGGAGACGCCTATGCGCCTTCCTGAATACGGGTTCCTACGCCCGACTGTGGGATTGATCACGGATTGGCGCGAACGATGCCGGGCATCCCGGCCACGCGCAACCGCAGCGGTCCGACAGTGACTGTACGAAAAAGCGATTCGGTAACCGGGGGCCGCCTCCTGCATCTGTAGGATAGCCATCCTCCACGCGCCGGCCGATACTCGACTCACTGGCCCTGCCCCGCCGCTTCCGGCGTCCGGTCCAACCGCTTGCGTGACAATAAAAATAACAGGTCACACCTGAGGCACCGCCCATGAGCCTGACGGACTGCAACGACCTGCTGAGCGCATTCAGCAGCACCCTCCTGGACATCCAGCGCCTGGCCCACGACCAGAGCGTCGAGCATTTCCATGACGCCATGCTCGGCCGCCTGCAGGGTCTGATCGGCTTCGAGAAAGCCTGGTGGGGCCGCTCGGCGCTGATCGACGGCCTGCCCGAAGAACACCGTCATCACCTGTTCAACCTGCCGGCCGATTACCTGCAGGACTGGAAGTCGATGCGCGAGGACGACATCACCGTGACCCGCGCCTTCCTGAACCCGGGGCGCGCCGTCATCATCGACATGCACAGCACCGCAGGCCTGCGCTGGCTGGGCGACCGCCACGGCATCCGGGAACTGCTGTGTGTCATTGCCATCGACCCGCTGACCTGCCTGACCGAACACCTGGCGCTGTACCGCCGCCACGACCAGCCACGCTTCAATGAGCACGACTGCCTGTTGCTGGACCACTGCATGCCGCACCTGGCGGCGGCCATCTCGGCCAACCAGATCCGTACCCTGATTGCCCGGCGCGAAAGCCTCGACGCCTCGCCCAACCTGGCGCTGGCCGTGTGCGACCGCAAGGGCACCCTGCAATGCGCCGAGCGTGGTTTCATCAAGCGCTGGCTGGCCTGTTTTCCGGGCTGGAGCGGGCCGAACCTGGACATCGCGATCACCGAAGGTGAACAGGCCCTCGAGCATGTGCACCTGAGCATTTCCCGCGCCGGCGACCTGTTCGTGCTGGCCGCCCGGCTGCCCACGCCGTTGCAGTGCCTAAGCCCGCGCGAGCATGACGTGGCGCAAGGTTTCGGCGAAGGCAAGACCTACAAGGAAGTGGCCCGGCAACTGGGCCTGGCGCCCAACACGGTGCGCCATCATATCCGCTCGATCTACGCCAAGCTCGGCATCAAGGACAAGGCACGCATCGCCCAGTTGCTGCGCGCCGGCCCTGACTGATCACACCCCGCCAGACCTCTCCTGACGTTGCTTGACAGCCGCACTGGCGGCCAGGGCGTTGTTGCGCCCGAAATCTGCCCCCACCCACCTCGATAGAAGTGAACACACACGATGAGCACAACACGATTGCTTGGTTGCACCCAGGCCCTGGCCTTTGCCGGCGGCCTGCTCAGTACCGCGGCGGCCCAGGCGGCCGACCTCAATGCCCGGGATTTTGTCAGCGCGCCAGTGGGCACCACGCTGGGCGTGTTCTATGTGCCGATGACCCGGGCCAACGACTATCACGGCGCCGCCAACCGCGCCGGCAACGCCGAGTTGAACGTCAATGCCTTCGCCTGGCGCCAGCTGGTCTTTACCGATATCTGCGGCACGCTGTGCACGCCGCAATTCATTGTGCCGTTTGCCAACATCGATGCGCGCCTGCCCGGCACCACGCAACACCGCAGCGAAACCGGCTTTGGCGATCCGCAGGTGGGCGGCACGCTGTACCTGATCAACAACCCGGACACCCGTACTTACAGCGGGCTGCTGAGCCTGCTCACCCTGCCGGTCGGCGAATACCACAGTCAGAACCCGGATGTGTCGCCGGGCGCCAACCGCTGGGCCGGGACCTTTGTTTACAACTTCACCCAGGGCATCGGCGAAAAATGGCTGCTGGAGGCCAGCCTGGAGGCACAGCTCTACGGCAGTAACGACGATTACTACGGCGCCACCCTCAAGCAAGAGCCGCTCTATCGTCTGCAGGCCTTTGCGTCCTATGACTTCACCCCCGCGACCTACGGCGCGCTGCGGCTGATCCACGCTGACGGTGGCGAGCTGAAACTCGACGACCAGCGCCTGGACGACACCCACCAGCGCTACACCCAGGTCGGGTTCGAGGTCGGTCACTGGTTCGACAAGCGCAACCAGGGGCTGCTGGCCCTGACGCGCAACGTCGACACCGACAACGGCTATCACGGCAGTCAGGCGTTGTTGCGCCTGGTCCATGTGTTTTGAGCGCCCACAAGGAGCCTGTCATGCCTGTTTCGCAACCTGAAATCAATTATCCGAGCCCCGCCCTGGCCAACGCGCGGGCACTGATGATCGCGGTGGTCGTGCTGGCCGCCATCGCCCCGTCGCTGCTGATGACCGCCCCGGCGGTGGCGGCGCAACTGGCCACGCAATGGGCGCTTGCGCCGGCGCAGATCGGCAACCTGTTCATGGCCGAACTGGGCGCCATGAGCCTGGCCACGCTGCCGGCGTTCTGGTGGCTCAGGCGCGTCGACCTGCGCCAGGCCGGGGTGCTGGCCGGCGTGTTGTTCGTGGCCGGCAACCTGCTCAGTGCATTCGTGAGTGACTACAACGCCCTGATGTTGCTGCGCATCGTCGCCGGGCTGGGCGGGGGGTCGCTGATGATTCTGTGCATGAGCTGCGCCGCCTCGTTGAGCAATGCCAGCCGGGTCTATGGCCTGTGGGTTCTGGGGCAACTGGCGCTGGGTGCGGTCGGCTTGCAGGTCTTGCCGGTGCTGTTTGCCCGCTATGGCCTGATGGCCTGCTACCTGAGCCTGGCCGTGCTGATGGCGCTGGCGTTGCCCCTGGTGCGCGCCTTTCCGGCCCGCCTGAACGCTAAGCAGGGAACAGTCAGCGCAACCCTGCCAACAGGGCGGGCCGCCCTGGGACTGCTGGCCATCCTGTGTTTCTACCTGAGCCTGAGCGGGGTCTGGACCTTTATCGGCGGCATCGCCAGCCAGGCATCGATCACCGCCCAGGACAGCGGCCAGGTGCTGGCGATCGCAACGCTAATGGGCATCGTCGGCGCCGCCTGCACCACGCTGATCGGTGATCGCTGGCCGCGCACGCCGCTGTTGATCGGTGGCTACGCGCTGATGATCGGCGCCGTGCTGTTGCTGCAGGACACGCCCACGGCCCTGCGCTTTGCCGTGGCCGCCCTGCTGTTCAAGTTCACCTGGACCCTGGTGCTGCCGTTGATTCTGGCCGGCATCGCCGACCTGGACCCCAGCGGGCGGCTGATGAACGCCAGCAACCTGGTGATCGGCGCGGGCCTGGCCATTGGTCCCGGCGTGGCCGGTCAGTTGATCCAGGCCAGCGGTGATTACCGCACCACCCTGCTCAGCGCTGCCGCCCTGACCCTGCTCTCGCTGCTGCTGGCCCTGGCTTGCCGGCGCACGCCTGCCGCTATTGCCTGAACTGTCCCTCTTTCCTGAAAGGATACGACCATGAACAAGACTGCTTTTTTCTTCGACGAGCTCAGCCTCTGGCACAGCGCCGGCCCCCATGCCTTGATCCTGCCGGTAGGCGGCTGGGTGCAACCGCCGGCGGCGGCCGGCCATGCCGAGTCGCCCGAGACCAAGCGCCGCCTCAAGAGCCTGATGGATGTCAGCGGCCTGACCCGCCAGCTCGACGTGCGCAGCGCCAGCCCGGCCACCGAGACGGACCTGTTGCGCGTGCACCCGGCCGCTTACCTGCAACGCTTTGCCGAGATGAGCGCCGCCGGTGGCGGTCGCCTGGGCGAGGATGCGCCCATCGGCCCGGGCAGCTATGACATTGCCCGGCTGTCAGCAGGCCTGGCCATCGACGCCGTGGAGGCGGTGCTGCTGGGCGAGGTGCGCAATGCCTACTCGCTGTCGCGGCCACCGGGGCACCATTGCTCGGCCGACCAGGCGATGGGGTTCTGCTTTTTCAATAACATCGCCGTGGCCATCGAAACGGCCAAGGCCCGTCACGGCCTAGGCAAGGTGGCAGTGATCGACTGGGACGTGCATCACGGCAACGGCACCCAGTCGATCTACGCCACGCGGGCCGACGTGCTGACCATTTCCCTGCACCAGGAAGGCTGCTACCCGGCCGGCTACAGTGGCCGCGAGGATCGCGGTGAGGGCCCGGCGGTCGGCACCAACCTGAATATCCCGCTGCTGCCCGGTGGCGGTGACGACGCCTACCAGTACGCCATGGATACCCTGGTGCTGCCGGCGCTGGAGAGCTTCGAGCCGGAGCTGATCATCGTTGCCTGCGGCTACGACGCCAACGCGGTCGACCCGCTGGCGCGCATGCTGCTGCACAGCGAAGCCTTTCGCACGATGACCACCAAAGTGCGCGAGGCAGCCGAGCGGTTGTGCGCTGGCCGCCTGGTGCTGGTGCATGAAGGCGGCTATGCCGAAGCCTACGTGCCGTTCTGCGGACTGGCGACGCTGGAGGCGCTGTCCGGCCTGCGCACCGAGGTGCAGGACCCGCTACTGGGCTTCATTGGCCTGCAACAGCCCGCCGCGCCCATGCAGGCCTTGCAGCGCCAGTTGCTGGACGCGCAGCGCCAGGCTTGCGCATGAAGGTGGCGTGCCAGGTCAATCGTGTAAGGTAATTGCATCCACGCGGAACTCAGCCAAGGCTTTCGCGGTCGAGAACTCTCACGGCTCTGGATCGCGGTTCTTCACGCACCTGGAGGGTTGTTTACGCCACGCCTGCCATCGACAGCCAAAGGTTGTCGATGGGTCACCGGGCACAATGAACACAAGGGAATCACTGATGAATGCAACACAATGGAGCGCCATGGCGCTGGCCGTTTCGGCTGGCTTGAGCCCGCTGGCACAGGCCGAGACGATCGAGGACCAGGCCCAGGCCAAGGGCTTTGTCGACGGCAGCAGCCTGTCGATCCTGGCGCGCAACCAGTACTTCAATCGTGATCGCCAGGATGGCGCTACAGACAACCGCGACTGGACCCAGGGTTTCATCGGCACGTTCAGTTCAGGCTTTACCGAAGGCACCGTCGGCGTCGGCGTGGATGCCTTCGGTCACTTCGGCCTCAAGCTCGATGCCCAGGAAGGCGACAGCGGTACAGGCAACCTGCAGCGCGACAGCGATGGCCATGCCCAGGACAGCTTTGGCAGCGCCGGTGCCGCCATAAAACTGCGTGCCTCCAAAACGCAGTTGCGCTACGGCAATATGCAGCCACTGGCGCCGGTGTTTGCCGTGGGCGGTACCCGCCTGTTGCCGCAGACCGCCACCGGTTTCGACCTCAAGAGCAGCGAAATCGAAGGCCTGGACCTCGAAGCCGGGCGCTTCACCAGCACCAACAGCAACGTGACCACCAACCAGGATCACGAGATCTACGCGCTGTATGCCAATGTCACCGCCCGGCGCGCCACCTACGCCGGCGGCGTCTACCAGATCAGCCCGAACTGGACCGCCAGCCTGTACGGCTCGCAGTTCGAGGATGTCTGGAACCAGTACTACGCCAACACCAACTATGTGATGGCGCTGTCGGACGGCCAGTCGCTGACGTTCGACGCTAACCTGTACCGCACCCTGGACGAAGGCCAGGCCAAGGCCGGCTCGATCAACAACACCACCTACTCGCTGTCGGCCACCTATGCCTTTCTGGTCGCGCACTCGATCAGCCTGTCGTTGCAGAAAGTCGACGGCGACACCCCGTTCGACTACCTCGCCGTGGGCAACAACGGCAACGGCGAAGGCGGCGACTCGGTGTTCCTGGCCAACTCGGTGCAATGGTCGGACTTCAACGGCCCGAACGAGAAGTCCTTCGGCGTGCGCTACACCCTCGACATGGCCACCTATGGCGTGCCGGGCCTGAGCTTCATGGCCCGTCACCTGCGCGGCTACGACGTCGACGGCAGCAAGGTCTCGGCCGACAGCGCCTACGCGGGCCTGTACGGCAGCGATGGCAAGCACAACGAAACCGATATCGAAGCCAAGTACGTGGTCCAGACCGGGCCGGCCAAGGACCTGTCGTTTCGCATCCGCCAGGCCTTCCACCGCGCCAACACCGACCAGGGTGAAGGCGACCTGTCCGAGTTCCGCCTGATCGTCGACTACCCCATCAGCGTGCTCTGAGGACGCGCATGGCGCGCTCACCAGACACTGTGGGAGCGACCAACGGTCGCTCCTGCGAGGTAATGCTGGTCAGTCAAGCATTTGCGGTGGGCTCCTGCAGACAGGGTGCTGGCGGCGCAAAGACGTGATCTCCTGCGCGGATTACCTGCGGGCGGCCTTACTGTATACCCATACAGATAAAACTTGATCTGCCCTCGCCCCTGACGCATCCTGTCGGCCTCGACCGCCTTGAAGATCGATCCCGGCCATGCGCCTGTATCTCTGTGAAAAACCCTCTCAAGCCAAAGACATCGCCGCCGTGCTCGGTGCCAGCCGCCGGGGCGATGGCTGCTGGGTCGGGCCGGCCGTCACCGTGACCTGGTGCATCGGCCACTTGCTCGAAACTGCCCCCCCGGACGCCTACGACGCGCGCTACAAACGCTGGGTGCTGCAAGACCTGCCCATCGTGCCGGGCACCTGGAAGATGCAGGTCAAACCCAAGACCGCCAGCCAGTACAAGGCCGTCAAGCGCCTGCTGGGCGAAGCCGGCGAACTGGTGATCGCCACCGACGCCGACCGCGAGGGCGAGATGATCGCCCGCGAGCTGGTCGAGCACTGCCGTTATCGCGGGCCCATCCAGCGCCTGTGGCTGTCGGCGCTGGACGACGCCTCGATCCGCAAGGCCCTGGCGGCCCTCAAGCCCGGCGCCGAGACTTTCAGCCTGTACCATTCGGCGCTGGGTCGCTCGCGCGCCGACTGGCTGATCGGCATGAACATGAGCCGGCTGTTTACCCTGCTCGGCCGCCAGTCCGGTTATCAGGGCGTACTGCCTGTGGGTCGGGTGCAGACCCCGACCCTGCGCCTGGTGGTGGACCGCGACCGCAGCATCGCTGACTTCGTGCCGGTGCCGTACTGGGCCATCGAGGTCGGCCTGCGCCACGACGGTCAGAGCTTCACCGCCCACTGGCGTGCGCCGGCCGATGCCTGCGACGATCAGGACCGCTGCCTGAACCAGCCCCTGGCGCAGCAGGCTGCCCAGGCCATGCAGCAGGCCGGTCGCGCCACCGCCACGGCGGTGCGCACCGAGCGGATCAAGGAAGCGGCGCCGCTGCCCTTCGATCTCGGCACGTTGCAGGAAATCTGCTCGAAAAAACTCGGCCTGGGCGCGCAGGAAACCCTCGACACCGCCCAGGCGCTGTACGAAACCCACAAGCTGATCACCTACCCGCGCAGCGACTGCGGCTACCTGCCCAACAGCCAGCATGGCGAGGCTCAGGGCATCATCAAGGCGCTGATCCAGGCGGATCCGGGCCTGCAAGCCTTGCAGGTGCATCTGGACCCGCAACGTCGCTCGCGGGCCTGGAACGACGCTAAAGTGACCGCGCACCACGGCATCATTCCCACCGCCGCCGCGCATAACCTGGCGCGCCTGAGCGGCAAGCTCCGGGCGGTGTACACCCTGATTCGCGCCCGCTACCTGGCGCAGTTCCTGCCCCACCATGAATACGACCGGACCCAGGCCGATTTCGACTGCGCCGGCCACGCCCTGCGCGCGGTGGGCAAGCGCATCGTCGAGCCGGGCTGGAAACGCGCCCTGCCCGAAGCCCTGACGCCGCCCAAGGGCAAGGAAGCCGCTCCGCCCCAGGACCTGCCGGCGCTGCACAAGGGCTGTGTCTGCCCGGTCACCGGGGTGCAGCTCAAGGACCTGTGGACCCAGCCGCCCAAGCCCTACACCGAGGGTGACCTGATCAAGGCCATGAAAAACGTCGCCCGCCTGGTGCAAGACCCGTTGCTCAAGCAGAAGCTCAAGGACACCACCGGTATCGGCACCGAGGCCACCCGCGCCGGCATCGTCCAGGGCCTGCTTGATCGCGGCTACCTGGCCAAGAACGGCAAGGCGCTGGCGGCCACCGCAGCGGCCTTCAGCCTGATCGACGCGGTGCCACGGGCCATCGCCGACCCCGGCACCACGGCGATCTGGGAACAGGCGCTGGACATGGTGCAGAGCGGCGAGATGAGCCTGGAAGAATTCGTCGCCAAGCAGGCGGCCTGGATGAGCAAGCAGGTCGAGCGCTGCCAGGGCCTGCGCCTGAACCTGCAAGGCATGCCGGCGCCGGCCGGCGGCACGCCGTGGAAAAAGTCGCGCAAGGGCACCGGCAAGCGCAAGCCGGCTTCGTCTTCATCAAGAACCGCCAAAGTCGATGGCAGTGCGCCCGCCAGCAAGGCCACGCGCAAACCGGCGCCAGCATCGACAGGCGCCGGCAAGGCACGACGGGCACCGCGCAAACCCTCGGCTTGAAGCGTGGCGGCTCAGGGGCGAAAGCCATCCGGGTCTATACCCAGGCGCTTCATTTTGGTGTACAGCCCGCCGCGTGACACCCCCAGGCGCTGGGCACTGAGGCGCATGTTGCCGCCGGTGTCGCGCAAGGCCTGGATGATGGTGTTTCTCTGCTGGCCCTGCAGGTCCTGCGCTGCGCCGGGTAACGCTGCACTGGCGGTCATGGCCCGGCGGGGCCCCTGCAGCAGTTCCAGCGGCAGGTCGCCCGGCTGGATCTGCTCGTGGGTGGCCAGGTTGGTGGCCCGCTCGATCGTGTTTTCCAGCTCACGCACATTCCCAGGCCAGGCATGGCTCAGGAGCAGATCCAGCGCCGCCGGCGCGATGTCGCGCACGTCCTTGCGCAGCGACTGGGTGACCCGGGCCAGGAAATGCCGGGCCAGCAGCGCGATGTCATCGCGACGCAGGCGCAGCGGCGGTACGGTGACATTCAGCACATTGAGGCGGTAATAGAGATCTTCACGAAACGCGCCCTCGGCCACCGCCTGGCTCAGGTTACGGTGGGTGGCGGCAATGATGCGCACATCGACGCGCCGGGATTTCTTGGCACCGACCCGGTTCACTTCCCCCTCTTGCAACACCCGTAACAGGCTGACCTGGGCGTCGAAGGCCATGTCGCCGATTTCATCGAGAAAGATGGTGCCGCCGTCGGCCAGTTCGAATTTGCCCGCCGAACCGCCACGGGCAGCACCGGTGAACGCGCCCTCGACATGACCGAACAGTTCGCTCTGCACCAGCTCGCGCGGAATGGCGCCGCAATTGACCGCCACGAACGGTCCCTGGCTGCGGGCGCTGGCGCTGTGGATAGCCTGGGCGAACAGTTCTTTGCCGGTGCCGCTTTCGCCCAGGATCAGGGTGGTCGAATCGCTGCGGCTGGCGATGCGTGCCAGGCGCACGGCGTCTTGCATGGCTTGCGAGCGACCCTGGATGCTGTCGAAGGTGTAGCGGGCACGGCTGCCGATCAGGCGCTGGGTGATTTCACGAATGCGCCGGTTCTCACGCAGCGACACGATCTGCCCGCCTTCGGCCAGCGGGCACACCGACACCAGGCAGGCCAGCGTGCTGCCATCGGCCAACTGGAAGGTGCAGTCCAGGTCGCGCACCCCGTCGGCCTCGCCCAGCAAGCGCTCGGCACTCGGTTCGCTGCGCCCCAATTGCCGCCACGATGCGCCCACCTGCGCCGCCTCAACCTTGAACAGGTGCCGCGCATAACGGTTGAGCGCCTTGATCCGTCCCTGGCCGTCGAGCACCACCAGCCCTTCGTTGAGCACTTCAAGCACGGCGCGCTGTTCGCTGAGCAGCGCTTGCAGCGACAACTGCCGCGACACGGCTTCGGCGGCGGCCTGCACCGTGCCCAGGGTGTGAAAGTGAAACCAGCCGGGCTCGGCGGTCAGGGTCAGCACCGCCCGGGTCTGCCCCTGGCTGTCACGGATGGGTGCGGCGGCGCAGTGCATGCGGCGCTCGCGCAGGCCGGTGGCAAAGTTCTCCTCGGCCAGCACATAGACCAGGCGGTCCTGAGCCAATGCCAGCCCGGTACAGTTGGTGCCTTGAACTGACTCCAGCAGGCGGCTGCCCACCGGGGTAATGTCCAGGCCGCAAAAATGCAGGGTTGTGCCTTGGGCATCGGTCAGGTTGATGTGCCCACGCGGGTTGTAGGCCAGCAGGCCCTGCATGACCTGTGCCGCCGTGGCGATCAGTTCCTGATGCGCGTGCAGCGTGGCGGCCAGAGGGTCGGCACTGACAAAGCGATAATCGCTGTCCTGCGGGTCGATGCCGGCCGCACGACTGCGTTGCCAGGACGCCCAGATCATCGGGCGAACCGCTGCCGGACGTTCATCCACGCCGGCCTGGCAGTCTTCCCAGGCCTGCTGCAGCCCGGGAACGGGCCCGTCGCTCAAGGCGCTGGCACCCAGTGAGGTCATGTAGTCCAGGTCCTGAACATCGAGTGTCTTGAGCGGAAATTCGGTCATGCCAGCCTGCTTATAAATGTCTATTTTTATGACATGTCAGTGTAGACATGTCATAAAAATAGACATAGATGCGCGGTTTAAATATTTAAAAATGGCTAAATATCAATAGGTTAAAAACTGGCACAGGGTTTGCTCCTGCTTCCAGGCGGCCCGACGTTCAAGACCCCGCCCCTCACAATAAAAAAGGAGCTACACCATGAGCACGCAAAAGACCCTTCGCCTTGGCCTGATCGGCGCCGGTCGCATGGGCAGTTTTCATGCCCTGACCGCCGCCCGGCATATTCCCGGCGCCATCCTGGCCGCCATCGCCGACCCTACCCCGGGTCAGGCAGCCCGACTGGCCGCAGAACTGGGCGTCGACAAGGTCTACACCGACCCGCAGCAATTGCTGCTGGATCCGGATATCGACGGCGTGCTGATTGCCTCGCCGGCCCGGACCCATGCCGAGCTGGTGATCAGCGCCGCCCGCGCCGGCAAGGGCATCTTTTGCGAGAAGCCCATGGCCATCAGCCTGGAGGAAGCCGACCAGGCCATCGAGGCGGCACAACAGGCCGGCGTGGTGCTGCAGGTCGGCTTCAACCGCCGTTTCGCCTCAAGCTTTCGCCAGGCGCATCAGGACGTTGTGGCCGGACGCATCGGCACGCCGCAACTGCTGCGTTCGCTGACCCGGGACCCGGCGCTGAACAACCCGGCGGCCTCGCCGCAATGGGTGATCTTCCTGGAAACCCTGATCCACGACTTCGACACCCTCAATTACCTCAACCCCGGTGCCAGGGCCGTCGAGGTCAGTGTCATGGCTGACGCACTGATCGCCCCGGCGTTCAAGGATAAGGGCCTGCTGGACACCGCGCTGGTAAGCATTCGCTATGACAACGGCGCACTGGCCAGTGCCGAGGCCAGCTTCCAGGCCGTGTACGGCTACGATGTGCGCGGCGAAGTGTTCGGCAGCGCCGGCATGCTGACCATGGGCGATATCCACACCTCTGATCTGCGCCGCTACACCGCCGAGGGCACCGGCGCCGACACGCTGCGCCTGGACACCGAGCTGCTCAAGGACGCCTACATCGCCGAACTCAATCATTTTGCCGACTGCCTGCGCACCGGCCACACGCCGCACGCCACAGGCGAGGACGCCCGCGCCGCCCTGGTGATCGCCCGCGCCTGTATCGACTCGTTCCAGCAAGGCCGGCCGGTGCATCTGCAAGGAGAACAGCCATGAGCCATTGCCCGTTCAAACTGGCGGCCAGTGCCGAAATGCTGTTTCTCGACCTGCCGTTCGTGGAGCGCGTGCAGCGCATCCAGGCGCTGGGGCTGAGCGTGGAAATCTGGAACTGGACCACCAAGGACATTCCGGCCCTGGCCGCCACCGGTGCCGACTTCACGTCCATGACCGGCTACATCACCGGCAACCTGACCGAGCCGGACGGCATTGCCAGCCTGCTCGACAGCGCGCAGGAGTCGCTGCACGTCGCCGACCAGCTGGGCTGCCCGAGCCTGAACCTGCATGGCACCGGGCTTGACGGCAAGGGGCTGCCGGTAAGGCCGGTCGAGCAAATAACCGGACGCATGTGGCTGACCGCCTGCAAGACGCTGGAAAAAATCGCCCGGCTGGGCGAGCGCGCCGGCAAGGTGTTCTTGCTGGAGAACCTCAATACCGCTGTCGATCACCCCGGCACACCGTTCGCCCGTGCCGAAGACACCCTGGCGCTGATCGAGGCGGTCGGCAGCCCGCACCTGTTGTTGAATCTGGACCTGTATCACGCGCAGATCGGCGAAGGTAACCTGATCGAGCTGATCCAGCGCGCCGGCAGCGCCATCGGCGAGATTCAGGTGGCCGATGTTCCGGGCCGCAAGGAGCCCGGCACCGGCGAGATTCACTACCCGGCCATTGCCCGTGCGCTGCATGCCCAGGGTTATCGCGGCGTGGTCGGGCTGGAAGGCTGGGCCTCGGGCGACTCGCAGCAGGCGATCGAGCGTTTCCGGCGCGCCTTTACCCTTGAGTGAGCAAGACCTGCGCAGCACTCGCTGCCCAGGCTGTACGTTTGATGCCCATAACAACAACAGGAAATCATCATGCGCCTTATCCGACTGCTCGGCTTTACCAGTGCAACGCTTCTCGGCTGCCTGACCCTCGCCACCACGGCACTGGCTGACTACCGTATCGGTGTCAGCATTGCGCGGGTCGACGATAACTTCATGACCTACGTGCGCAATGGCCTCAACGATGCGGCCAAAAAGGCCGGCGTGACCCTGCAGGTCGAGGATGCCCAGGGCGACGTGGTGCGCCAGCTCAATCAGGTCCAGGGTTTCCTGAGCCAGAAGGTCGACGCCATCATCGTGTTGCCGGCCGACACCGCCGCCATTGCCAAGGTCACCCAGGCCGCCGTTGAGGCCGGCACACCGCTGGTGTATGTCAACCGTCGACCGGACCAGGCCGTGTTACCCAAGGGCGTGGTGGCCGTGGCTTCGCGCGATGAAGAAGCCGGGCAATTGCAGATGCGCTACCTGGCCGAAAAGATGGGCGGCAAGGGCAACCTGGCGATCATCATGGGTGACCTGGCGCAGAATGCAACGCGAGGCCGTACCGAAGGCGTCAAGCAGGTGCTCAAGGATTATCCGGGCATCAGGATCGTCGAGCAGCAAAGCGCCGAATGGCAGCGCAGCCGCAGCATGGACCTGACCAGCAACTGGATCCTGGCCGGCTCGCAGATCGATGCCATCGTCGCCAACAATGACGAGATGGCCATCGGCGCCGCCATGGCGCTGCAGCAGTCGGGCAAGGCCAAGGGCAGCGTGCCGGTGATCGGCATCGACGGGTTGCCCGATGGCCTGGCCGCGATCAAGCGTGGGCAACTGGCAGGTTCGGTGTTCCAGGACCCGGCGGCCCAGGCCAGCAGCGCCATGCAAGCGGCGCTGCAGATGATCAAGGGTGAGGCGGTGCAAAGCGATGTCTGGGTGCCCTACCAGCTCATTACGCCTGAGCAGGTGGCCACTTTCGAGCAGCACTTCAAGTAATGCCGGGCAGCGGCCAGGGTGCATTCATGGCACACTGGCCGCCCCTCTCTGCTTTCGACGCCCTCTGCCATGCCCCTGACCAAACGCGAACAGGCGCACCTTGAACGCCGCCTGATCCAGACCCTGACCGAAGCCTGTGAAACCGCCAAGGCTGAAATCCCGGGCTTCGAGTGGCTGACCCACACGATCAATCATGCCAACCCGGGCGCCAGCGTGCGGGTGACCTGGGTGTTCGACAACGAGGCCAGCCGGTTGGCGGCACTGGCCGCAGGACAACAGCTGCGAATGGTCGAATTCACCGCCATGGCGCTGCTTGAGGCGGGTATCCGCGCCACCGCCATTGAGCGCCAGGTCGTGACCGACAGCGAAGAAGCCCGCCGGCGCCATGGCCGCTAGCCCGCACCGGGCTATGCAAGAACGCAACGACGCCCTCTCAGCTGTAGGAGCGCGCTCTGCCCGCGACCGAGTGCGCAGCGCTCGCAAAATCTCCAAAACACTGAAAATCTGCAGCGAATGACCGAAAAATTTGTGAAACGCTGAAGTTTTACGACTGCTAACGCACTCGGTTGCGGTGGTCCGGCATTCCGGCTGAGCGCGCTCCTACAAATAACGTTTGAACCACTCAATCGTGCGGCTCCAGGCCAGGTTGGCAGCAGCGTCGTCGTAGCGTGGGGTAGAGTCGTTGTGGAAGCCGTGGTTGGCGCCCTTGTAGATATACGCCTGATACGGGGTGCCAGCGGCCTTGAGCGCCTGCTCGTAGGCCGGCCAGCCTTCGTTGATGCGGGTGTCGAGTTCGCCCAGGTGAATCTGCACCGGAGCCTTGATGCGCGGGACATCCTCGGCCTTGGGCTGGCGGCCGTAGAACGACACTGCGGCGCCCAGTTCCGGATAGGCCACGGCGGCCGCATTGGCCACCCCGCCGCCGTAGCAGAAGCCGGTGATGCCGACCTTGCCGGTGCTGGCGTCATGCGCCATCAGCCATTCGAGACCGGCGAAGAAATCGTTGAGCAGTTTTTCCGGGTTGACCTGCTGCTGCAGCTCGCGCCCCTTGTCGTCGTTGCCCGGATAGCCCCCCACCGAACTCAGGCCATCGGGCGCCAGGGCGATGAAGCCGGCCTTGGCCACGCGCCGGGCGACGTCTTCGATGTACGGGTTCAGGCCACGGTTTTCATGCACCACCACCACGCCCGGCAGCTTGCCGCTGGCCTTGGCCGGACGTACCCAATAAGCGCGTACCTGACCGTGGCCATTGGGCGAGGGATAGGTGACGTATTCGGCGACGATATCAGGGTCGGTGAACGCCACCTGCTCGGCCAGCGCGTAATCGGGACTCAGGGCTGCCAGCACCGCCGTGGCGGTCAGCCCGCCCAGGGTGAACTTCGCCGCCCGGTCGATGAACTCACGGCGGTTGATCTGGCCATGGGCGTAGAAATCGTAGAGTTCCAGCAGTTCAGGCGCGAAGTCTTTGGCGGTGAGTCGTTGCATCGGGCGCATCCTGTCGGGGCAGTGGCTGAAGTCAATGCATTGAAGCACACCCCCCAGCAACGGCCTACCCTCACAAGGCGCGGCTTCCTGCCCGCCAGAGCAGGCCCGCAGGCGGTGCTGCGGGCACATGGAGGGAATTATACCGTCGGCGCGTCGACGAACACTTCGTCCAGCAGGTTGTACATGGCCTTGAAGGCACGTTCCGAGACCCTGGGGTCGTACATCATCCGGCCTGGCACGTCGGCTTCGGGGTCAGTGAACGAATGCACCGCCTCGCCATAGACGTTCAGTTGCCAGTCGACACCGGCTTCGTCCATTTCGCGCTTGAAGTCCCTTAACTGGTCAGCCGGCACCATCGGGTCGGAACCGCCGTGCAGCACCAGCACCGCGCCCTGGATATTGTGCGCATCCTGAGGGGTATTGGTGTCCAGCGTGCCGTGGAAGGTAATCGTGGCTTCGACATCGGCACCGCTGCGCGCCAGCTCCAGCGCGGCACAGCCGCCAAAGCAGAAACCGAACGTGGCGATACGGGTGGCGTCCAGCGATACATCCTTTTGCGCCAGCAGTTGCTTCAAGGCCGCCTGCATGCGCTTGCGCAGCACCGCCCGATCGTCCTTGACCCGGGTCATGGCCTGCCCGGCCTTCTCGGCATTGGCGGGCCGCACGCCCTGGCCGTACAGGTCGGCCAGCAGCACCACATAGCCCTGCGCGGCCACCTGTCGGGCGATGTCTTCGGCGCCCTGGCTGATGCCCATCCAGTTCGGCGCCATCACCAGGCCCGGTCGTGGCTGACTGGCACTGGCGCTGTACACCAGGCGACTTTCGAACGCCTGGCCGTTGATCTCATAGACTACGGAACGAACTGTCACGTCATTGCTCATCATTGACTCCTTGAACGCTGGAAAATGACCCGGCACAGAAAAACAAAAAAACCCGCCGGGGCGGGTTTTCTTGAGGCCACTCGTCAGACCGAGAGTTCAACCAACAGCTTGTTCAGGCGGCGCACATAGGCGGCCGGATCCTTCAGGCTGTCACCGGCAGCCAGCGCCGCCTGATCAAACAGGATGTGCGACAGCTCGCCGAAGCGCTCTTCGTTCTGCTCGGCATCAAGCTTGCCGATCAGAGGATGCGCCGGGTTGAATTCGAAGATCGGCTTGGAGTCCGGAACCTTCTGCCCGCTGGCTTCGAGAATCTGGCGCATTTGCAGCCCCAGGTCCTGTTCGCCTATGGCCAGAATAGCCGGAGAATCGGTCAGGCGATGGGAAACACGCACTTCGCTGACCGATTCGCCCAGCACAGTCTTGATCCGCTCGACCAGGCCTTCTTTTTCCTTGGCGACTTCTTCCTGGGCTTTCTTGTCTTCTTCGGAGTCCAGGTTGCCCAGGTCCAGGTCGCCACGCGCCACGTCGACAAAACTCTTGCCGTCGAATTCGTTGAGGTAGCTCATCAGCCACTCATCGATGCGGTCGGTGAGCAGCAGCACTTCGATGCCTTTCTTGCGGAAGACTTCCAGGTGCGGGCTGTTCTTGACCTGCGCATACGACTCGCCGCTCAGGTAATAGATCTTGTCCTGACCTTCCTTGGCACGGGCCAGGTAGTCGGTCAGCGCTACGCTTTGCTCGCCGCTTTCGTCGCTGGTGGAGGCGAAGCGCAGCAGGCCGGCGATTTTTTCCTTGTTGGCGAAATCTTCGGCCGGGCCTTCTTTGAGCACCTGGCCAAAGTTCTTCCAGAAGCCCTTGTATTGCTCAGGTTCGTTCTTGGCCAGCTTCTCCAGCATGTCCAGCACGCGCTTGGTCAGGGCCGATTTCATCGAATCGATGATCGGGTCTTTCTGCAGGATTTCACGCGAGACGTTCAACGACAGGTCATTGGAGTCGACCACGCCCTTGATGAAGCGCAGGTACAACGGCAGGAACGACTCGGCCTGGTCCATGACGAACACACGCTGCACGTACAGCTTCAGGCCACGCGGGGCTTCGCGCTGGTACAGGTCGAACGGGGCACGGGCCGGTACGAACAGCAGCGAGTTGTATTCCAGCTTGCCTTCGACCTTGTTGTGGCTCCAGGTCAGCGGGTTCTCGAAATCGTGGCCGACGTGCTTGTAGAACTCCTGGTATTCCTCGTCCTTGATCTCGGTACGCGGACGGGTCCACAGGGCGCTGGCGCGGTTGACGGTTTCCCATTCTTCGGCCGGCGCCTCTTCACCCTCGGCGGCCGCCGGCTGCTGCTTGGGCAGCTCGATTGGCAGGGCGATGTGGTCGGAGTATTTCTTGATGATGTTGCGCAGGCGGTAGCCGTCGGCGAATTCGCTTTCATCGGCCTTGAGGTGCAGGACGATGCGGGTGCCGCGCTCGGGCTTGTCGATGTTGGCGACTTCAAAGTCGCCCTCGCCCCTGGAGGACCAATGCACGCCCTCGCTGGCAGGTGTGCCGGCACGACGGCTGTACACGTCAACCTGGTCGGCCACGATAAAGGCCGAGTAGAAGCCCACACCGAACTGACCGATCAGGTGCGAATCCTTCTTCTGGTCGCCGGTCAGGTTTTTCATGAAATCGGCGGTGCCGGATTTGGCGATGGTACCCAGGTGGGTGATCACATCGTCGCGGTTCATGCCAATGCCGTTGTCTTCGAGGGTGACGGTTCTGGCGTCGGCATCGAAGCTCACACGGATTTTCAGCTCGGCACCGCCTTCGAGCAGTTGCGGGTTGGCAAGGGCTTCGAAGCGCAGCTTGTCAACGGCGTCGGAGGCGTTGGAGATCAGTTCGCGAAGGAAGATTTCCTTGTTGGAATACAGCGAATGGATCATGAGGTGCAGCAGTTGCTTTACCTCGGTCTGGAAGCCCAGGGTTTGCTTTTGAGATTCCACACTCATGTTCGTCAAGCTCCAATTCAGGGGGTACGAGATGCCACGTTCAGCGAGGCGTGGCAGCGGGTTGTCATGAAGGTGGGGCCGGCGGGGAGGATTTCAAGGGGCAACAAGAATGATCGTTGCAAGTGCTGTGTGCTGGGCGTGTCTTCACAGGTCGTATAACCACTCGACGCCACGATGCCATCACAGAAGATGGCACTTACTGCATAAGTTCCCGGCGAGCCGATTTTAATATTCTGATAATCCGCTGGAACTTACGTTATGACCCCAGGCTCTTAGGCACGTTAGGTATTCAATAAGGAGAAACACCTCATGCGTAAATCCATTACTCTTGCCTTGATGTTGGCCGCCAGCCTGGGCCTCGCTGCCTGCGACAAAAAATCTGAAAATATTCAGCAAGATGCCAACAAAAAAGCCGAACAATCTCAAGAGTCGATGCAGAAAGCTCAAGAGAAAGTGAACGACGCGGCCAAAGAAAGCCAGGAAGCTGCGCAGAAGAACGCCGAAGCCGCACAACAGCGCGCTAAAGAAGGCACCCCGGCGACTGCGCCTGCCACCACGACTGAAACAGCACCCAAGCAATAATAAGCTTGCGTGAACCTGTTTAAACTAATAAGGCCCGCTTTGAGCGGGCCTTATTAGTTATTGCTGCAGTGTCAACACAACGAAACAGTCAGCATTATCGAGCGTTGCATTAACGAAACATGCTTCACGCCAGGGCCTCCTGGCGCCTGCCCAACAGGCGGTCGACCACCGCCGCTGCGACCAGCGCGATGAATGAAGGCAACAGCCACGCCAGGCCCTGCGCACTGAACGGCAGATCCCTCAATGGCGAAGGCAGGTACAGCTCCAGGCCTGCAGCCTTGAGGCCGTCGATGATGCCGGCCAACAGCGCCACGATCATCACCGGGGCCACGACACGGCTCGGGTTGAGCCACAGGCTCCTGCTGAAACTCAACGCCACCAGCACGATGCACGGCGGGTAGATACCGGTCAGCACCGGCACCGAGAACTCGATCAGACGCGTCAGTCCCAGGTTCGAGACCACCAGCGAGAACAGCGACAGACCGACCACCAGCGTGCGGTACGACAGCGGCAACAGGCGGCTGAAGTACTCGGCACAGGCGCAGGTCAGGCCCACGGCCGTCACCAGGCAGGCCAGGGCAATCAACACGGCCAGGAAACCACTGCCCAGCGTTCCGAACGTATGTTGCACATAGGCATGCAGTACCGCCGCACCGTTAGCGGCCTGGGCCGCGATGGCATGGCTGCCCGAGCCCAGGCGGAACAGGCTGATGTACACCAGCGCCAGGCCAACGCCGGCGATCAGTCCGGCGATGATCGCGTAACGGGTGATCAGTCGCGGCGAGTCGACGCCACGCGAGCGGATGGCATTGACAATCACGATGCCGAAGACCAGTGCCCCCAGGGTGTCCATGGTCAGGTAGCCTTCGGTAAAGCCCTTGGCAAACGGCGCAGCCACATAGGCGGGCTGGGCGACGCCCATGTCGCCGGCCGGCAGCATGAAAGCTGCAATGCCGAGCATGGCCAGAGCAATGATCTTCAGCGGACCGAGTACCCGGCCCACCGTGTCGAGCAAACGGCCCGGGTACAGCGACACCACCAGCACGATCAGGAAATACACCAGGCTGTAGAGAAACAGGGCCAGCGGGCTGTCACCGGTAAAGGGGGCCAGGCCGACTTCGAAGGACACGGTCGCGGTACGCGGCGTGGCGAAGAACGGGCCGACGGCCAGGTAGCAGACAGTGGCCAGCAGCACGCCGGCGACCCGGCCGATCGGACTGCTCAGGCTGTCCATGGCGCCACCGACCTTGGCCAGGGCGATGACGGTCAGCACCGGCAAGCCTACCGCCGTGACCAGAAAGCCCAGCGCTGCCATCCATACATGAGGACCCGCCTGCAGCCCCACGAAGGGCGGAAAAATGATATTGCCGGCGCCAACGAACAACGCAAACGTCATGAAGCCCAGTGCCAGGATGTCCTGGCCTTTCAACACTTTCATCGAGGAACCACACTGCCGAATCAGGAAATGAGAAGGTAGATCCCGTGGGTTTGGGAAGAGTTGCAGCCTTGATAAGGCTGGCGTGCAGGGCTGCGATTCCTTGTGGGAAGCGGCCTGCACCAAGAAGGCTGCAAGGCTAACGAAATCGCGCACAAAACGCACTAGCACAGGGCCCTGATGCGACGATATGCACCTTCCTGTCGCGATTTCTACATGTTTTGAGCAAGTTACGCGCAAAGCATGCGCATTCCACGCCCGGTGTAGGAGCGCGCTTGCCCGCGACCGGCTGCGTTAGCAGTCGTAGATTTTCAGCGTTTCGCAGATTTTTGCGAGCGCTGCGCACTCGGTCGCGGTGGTCCGGCATTCCGGCAAGCGCGCTCCTACGAGGGTGAATTCAATATCCAGTGAATCAGCCCGTTATTTGTATTTGATGAGAAGGAGCGTGGGTTGCTGCACGGATATCTTTGCAGAAACGTCAAACCCTGAAAGCACAAAGGCCACCCGAAGGTGGCCTTTGTTGGAGCATCAATCGGTCAGCCGAAGCTTACTTCTTGACTTCCCAACCGGTCAGCTCGGCCAGGGCCTTGCCGATGTCCGCCAGGGAGCGAACGGTCTTCACGCCAGCGTCTTGCAGCGCGGCGAATTTCTCGTCCGCAGTGCCTTTGCCGCCGGAGATGATTGCACCGGCGTGGCCCATGCGCTTGCCCGGAGGGGCAGTCACACCAGCGATGTAGGACACCACTGGCTTGGTCACATTGGCCTTGATGTAGGCAGCGGCTTCTTCTTCGGCCGAACCGCCGATCTCACCGATCATGACGATCGCTTCGGTCTTCGGGTCTTCCTGGAACAGCTTCAGGATGTCGATGAAGTTCGAGCCCGGGATCGGGTCACCGCCGATGCCGACGCAGGTGGACTGACCGAAACCGGCGTCAGTGGTCTGCTTGACAGCTTCGTAGGTCAGGGTGCCGGAACGCGACACGATACCGACCTTGCCTGGCAAGTGGATGTGACCTGGCATGATGCCGATCTTGCACTCGCCCGGGGTGATGACGCCTGGGCAGTTAGGACCGATCAGGACCACGCCCAGCTCGTCACACTTGACCTTGGCTTCCAGCATGTCGATGGTTGGAATGCCTTCGGTGATGCACACGATCAGCTTGATGCCGGCGAAAGCGGCTTCCAGGATCGAGTCCTTGCAGAAAGGAGCCGGTACGTAGATGACCGAGGCGTCAGCGCCGGTGGTGTCTACGGCTTCTTTCACCGTGTTGAACACGGGCAGGTTCAGGTGGGTAGTACCGCCCTTGCCCGGGGTCACGCCGCCAACCATCTTGGTGCCGTAGGCGATGGCTTGTTCGGAGTGGAAGGTACCTTGCGAGCCGGTGAAGCCCTGGCAGATAACCTTGGTGTCTTTATTGATCAGAACGCTCATTACTTGCCCTCCGCAGCTTTGACAACTTGTTGAGCAGCATCGGTGAGGCTGGTAGCTGCGATGATGTTCAAGCCGCTTTCTGCCAGTACTTTAGCGCCCAGCTCAGCGTTGTTGCCTTCAAGGCGAACAACAACCGGGATTTTGACGCCGACTTCTTTCACGGCGCCAATGATGCCTTCGGCAATCATGTCGCAACGAACGATGCCGCCGAAGATGTTGACCAGTACGGCCGCGACATTGGTGTCGGACAGGATGATCTTGAACGCTTCGGTTACGCGTTCCTTGGTTGCACCACCGCCTACGTCGAGGAAGTTGGCTGGCTTGCCGCCATGCAGGTTGACGATGTCCATGGTACCCATGGCCAGACCGGCACCGTTGACCATGCAGCCGATGTTACCTTCCAGCGCAACGTAGTTCAGTTCGAACTTGGCAGCGTGAGCTTCGCGAGGATCGTCCTGCGAAGGATCGTGGAATTCCTTCAGCTTTGGCTGACGGTACATGGCGTTGGCGTCGATGTTGATCTTGGCGTCCAGGCAGTGCAGGTCGCCGTCGGCCTTGATGACCAGCGGGTTGACTTCCAGCAGGGCCAGGTCGTGGTCCTGGAACAGCTTGGCCAGACCGGTGAAGATCTTGGCGAACTGAGTCACCTGCTTGCCTTCCAGACCCAGCTGGAAAGCCAGATCGCGACCCTGGAATGGCTGTGCGCCAACCAGTGGATCGATGGTGGCCTTGAGAATCTTCTCAGGAGTGTCGTGAGCGATCTTCTCGATGTCCACGCCACCTTCGGTGGAAGCCATGAACACGATACGACGGCTGGAACGATCGACTACAGCGCCCAGGTACAGCTCTTTGGCGATGTCGGTGCACGATTCAACCAGGATCTTGGTCACTGGCTGACCGTTGGCGTCGGTCTGGTAGGTCACCAGACGCTTGCCCAGCCACTGTTGGGCGAACGCTGCTGCGTCTTCCTTGCTGCGAACCAGCTTGACGCCGCCGGCTTTACCGCGGCCACCAGCGTGAACCTGAGCCTTGACGACCCACTCGGTGCCGCCAATCTTGTCGCAAGCTTCTGCGGCTGCTTCCGGGGTGTCAACTGCGTAGCCTTTGGATACTGGCAGGCCGTATTCAGCGAACAGCTGCTTACCCTGATACTCGTGAAGATTCATGCTTATTACCGTCTTTGTTGGGCATTGCGCATTCGGTGCTGCACACGGCGTGTGCCGCACCACCTGTGACCGCTACTCCGGGTGGACTGCGTGAAGGTTCGAAAACCTTCACACCGCCGCCTGAGAGGTCGAGTCCGGCGCCACTTCCGCGGCGAACCTCATGGTTCGCGACGGGCATGGCACCGTGGTTTCTTGTTGTCTCAGCGTTTCTTGCGGTTCTGGATGTGGATGGCGCCGCCATTCACTGCCAGGGCCGCTTCGTGCAGCGCTTCGGACAGAGTCGGGTGAGAGAAGACCATCATGCCCAGGTCTTCGGCACTGCTGCCGAATTCCATGGCGATCGCACCCTGCTGAACCAG
This sequence comes from Pseudomonas sp. Leaf127, assembly GCF_001423155.1. Lineage (NCBI taxonomy): Bacteria > Pseudomonadati > Pseudomonadota > Gammaproteobacteria > Pseudomonadales > Pseudomonadaceae > Pseudomonas > Pseudomonas sp. Leaf127. Next base: position 876,709 of record NZ_LMOA01000021.1, read on the forward strand.
TTCGGCAGCGCTCGGGCCAATCACGTGGACGCCCAGGACACGGTCGGTCTTGGCGTCGGCGATGATCTTGACGAAACCGCCGGTGTCGTTGGCTGCCAGGGCACGGCCGCTGGCGGCAAACGGGAAGGTGCCGACGTTGACTTCAACGCCTTCGCCCTTCAGGGTCTGCTCGGTCTTGCCGACCCATGCGATTTCCGGGTGGGTGTAGATCACGGACGGAACCAGGTTGTAGTTCATCTGGGCCTTGTGGCCCTTGATGCGCTCAACCACCATGATGCCTTCTTCCGAAGCCTTGTGCGCCAGCATCAGGCCACGGACCACGTCACCGATGGCGTAGACGCCCGGTACGCTGGTCGCGCAGTAGTCGTCGACGTAGATGTAGCCACGCTCGTCCAGGGTCACACCGCTGTCGGTGGCCAGCAGGTCGGTGGTCACCGGGCGACGGCCCACGGCCACGATCAGACGATCAAAGGTGATCTTCTGCTCGCCGTTGGCGTCGGTGTAGGTGACTTCGACTTCGTCGCCGTTGACCTGGGAACCGGTCACGCGGGCGCCGAGCTTGACGTCCAGACCCTGGTTGGTGAAGGTCTTCAGCGCTTCCTTGGCCACGGCTTCGTCAGCGGCTGGCAGGAACTTCTCCAGTGCTTCCAGGACAGTGACCTGAGCGCCCAGGCGAGCCCAGACCGAACCCAGCTCCAGACCGATGACGCCGGCGCCGATCACGCCCAGGCGTTTTGGCACTTGCTGGAATTCCAGGGCGCCGGTGGAGTCGACGATGACGTTCTGGTCGACCGGAGCCGGCGGAATGTCGATCGGACGCGAACCGGAAGCCAGGATCACGTGTTCGGCTTCAATGATTTCAACGGTGCCATCGACCTTGGTCAGCTCGACTTTCTTGCCGGCCAGCAGTTTGCCGTGGCCTTGCAGGGAGGTCACGCCGTTGGCCTTGAACAGGCTGGCAACGCCGCCGGTCAGGCCCTTGACGATGGTGGCCTTGCGGCCAACCATGGTCGGCACGTCGATGGCGACTTCGCCGGTGCTGATACCGTGGACGTTGAAGCTTTTCTTGGCTTCGTAGTATTTCCAGGAGCTGTCCAGCAGCGCCTTGGAAGGAATGCAGCCTACGTTCAGGCAAGTGCCGCCCAGCGCCAGCTTGCCTTCCTTGTCCTGATACTTCTCGATGCAGGCAGTCTTGAGACCGAGCTGTGCAGCCTTGATGGCCGCTACGTAGCCGCCAGGGCCTGCGCCGATCACTACGACGTCGAATTTCTGAGACATATCAAAGAGTTCCTCTTTTAGCTGCGAGCTTCAAGCTGCAAGCTGCAAGCCGGTCTGCGGTGTTCTGCAGTACCGGCCTGCAAGCTGTTGATTAGATGCAACCCATCAGCCCCAGGCTGCACACCGCTGCGCTTCTTACTTGAAGCTTGCGGCGTGCAACCTGCGGCTGCTTCCTCAGATGTCCAGCAACAGACGAGCCGGATCTTCCAGCAGGTTCTTGATGGTAACGAGGAAGGTCACGGCTTCTTTACCGTCGATCAGGCGGTGATCGTAGGACAGGGCCAGGTACATCATCGGGCGAATCACGACCTGGCCATTGATGGCCATCGGGCGCTGCAGAATGTTGTGCATGCCCAGGATCGCGGCCTGTGGCGGGTTGACGATCGGGGTCGACATCATCGAGCCGAAGGTACCGCCGTTGGTGATGGTGAAGGTGCCACCGGTCATTTCGTCGATCGACAGCTTGCCGTCACGGGCCTTCTTGCCGAAGGTGGCGATGCCGCCTTCGATTTCAGCCAGGCTCATGTGTTCGGCGTTGCGCAGGACCGGTACCACCAGGCCGCGATCGCTGGAAACGGCAACGCCGACGTCCGCATAACCGTGGTAGACGATGTCGTTACCGTCGATCGAGGCGTTGACGGCCGGGAAACGCTTGAGCGCTTCGGTCGCGGCCTTGACGAAGAAGGACATGAAGCCCAGGCGCACGCCGTTGTGCGACTTCTCGAACAGGTCCTTGTACTTGGAGCGCAGCGCCATGACTTCGGTCATGTCGACTTCGTTGAACGTGGTCAGCATCGCCATGTTCGACTGGGCTTCGACCAGACGCTTGGCAACGGTGGCCCGTACACGGGTCATCGGTACGCGCTTCTCGGTGCGGTCGCCAGCAGCCACGACGGGTGCGGCAGCAGCAGGCTTGGCAGCCGGTGCAGCAGCCGGAGCGGATTTCTTCGCTTCGACAGCAGCAACGATGTCTTCCTTGGTGATGCGACCATCCTTGCCAGTGCCTTTCACAGCGGCCAGGTTGATGCCGTTTTCTTCGGCCAGCTTGCGGGCAGCCGGAGCCGCGATTGCATCTTCGTCAGCGGCAGCAGGCGCAGCAGCGGCTGGAGCTGCGGCTTGTGCAGGTACAGCAGCAGCCGGAGCGGCAGCAGTGGCGCCGGCGTCCAGGGTGGCAATCACTTCGTTGGAGAGGACGATGTCGCCCTCGCCTTTCACGATCGACGCCAGCACGCCGTCTGCTTCGGCCAGGACTTCAAGAACGACCTTGTCAGTCTCGATGTCGACCAGCAGTTCGTCGCGCTTCACCGCTTCGCCCGGTTGCTTGTGCCACTTGGAAATGGTGCCGTCGGCAACGGATTCCGGGAAAGAGGGGGCTTTGATCTCGATAGCCATTATCTGTAATTCCTTAATTCGGTTTCTAATGCACGAAGGCGTTAAACAGTGAAGGCATCCTGCAGCAGTTTTTCCTGCTGCTCGGCGTGTATCGAAGCGTAACCACAGGCCGGTGCGGCAGAAGCATCACGACCGGCATACTCGAGCACGAGGTTGCGGTTGTGGTTGCCGATGCTGCGGCGCAGGTGGTGCTGACTGCTGTACCACGCGCCCTGGTTCATGGGTTCTTCCTGGCACCAGACCACATGCTTGAGGTTGGTGTAAGGCGCGATGGCCTCCATCAGGTCGTCCTCAGGGAACGGATACAACTGTTCGATACGCACGATGGCGATGTCTTCACGACCTTCGGCACGGCGCTTCTCGAGCAGGTCGTAATAGACCTTGCCGCTGCACAGGACCAGACGCTCGACCTTGGCAGCATCCTGGGTGTCGATTTCCGGGATCACGGTCTGGAACGAGCCATGGGCCAGATCTTCCAGGGTCGAGATGGCCAGCTTGTGACGCAGCAGCGACTTGGGCGACAGGACGACCAGCGGCTTGCGCAGCGGGCGGATGACCTGGCGACGCAGCAGGTGGTAGATCTGTGCCGGCGTGGTCGGTACGCAGACCTGGATGTTGTGCTCGGCGCACAATTGCAGGTAACGCTCCAGACGCGCGGAAGAGTGCTCCGGCCCCTGCCCTTCATAACCATGAGGCAGCAGCATGGTCAGGCCGCACAGACGACCCCACTTGTGCTCGCCGCTGGTGATGAACTGGTCGATCACCACCTGGGCACCGTTGGCGAAGTCGCCGAACTGGGCTTCCCAGATGACCAGCGCGTTGGGCTGGGTGGTCGAGTAGCCGTATTCGAATGCCAGTACGGCTTCTTCCGACAGGAAGGAATCGTACAGGTCGAAGTTCGGCTGGCCCGGCACCAGGTTCTTCAGCGGCACATAGGCGCTGGCGTCTTTCTGGTTGTGCAGCACGGCATGACGGTGCGAGAACGTGCCGCGACCGACATCCTGACCGGTGATACGGATCGGATGACCTTCGAACAGCAACGTGGCGTAGGCCATGGTCTCGGCGTAGCCCCAGTTGATCGGCAAGCCACCGGCCTGCATCTTCTGGCGATCTTCGTAGATCTTCTGCACCTGGCGCTGGACCACCAGACCTTCAGGCAGCTCCAGCAACTTGGCGGAGAGTTCCTGCAGGGTCTTGAGGTCGAAGCTGGTGTCGTGACGCGCGGTCCAGGCATGGCCCAGGTAAGGACGCCAGTCGACGAACAGCTCGCGGTTCGGCTCCTTGACCAGGCTCTTGACCACGTGCTGACCGTTGTCCAGCGCGTTGCGGTAGTCGTCGATCTTGGCCTGGACACCAGCCTCGTCGAATACACCCGACTTGATCAGTTGCTCGGCATACAGCTCACGGGTGGTGCGCTGCTTGGTGATCTGCTGGTACATCAGCGGCTGGGTGCCGCTTGGCTCGTCGGCCTCGTTGTGGCCGCGACGACGGTAGCAGACCAGGTCGATGACGATGTCACGCTTGAACTGCATGCGGTAGTCGATCGCCAGCTGGGTGACGAACACCACCGCTTCCGGATCGTCGCCGTTCACGTGCAGGATCGGCGCCTGGATCATCTTCGCCACGTCGGTCGCGTACTCGGTGGAGCGTGCGTCCAGCGGGTTGCTGATGGTGAAGCCGACCTGGTTGTTGATCACGATGTGCACGGTGCCGCCGGTCTTGAAACCGCGGGTCTGCGACATCTGGAAGGTTTCCAGGACCACGCCTTGGCCGGCAAAGGCAGCATCGCCGTGCAGGGAGATCGGCAGAACCTTTTCGCCGCTCGAATCGTTGCGGCGATCCTGGCGGGCACGAACGGAACCTTCGACCACCGGAGAAACGATCTCCAGGTGCGAGGGGTTGAAGGCCATGGCCAGGTGGACTTCGCCGCCTGCGGTCATGACGTTGGAAGAGAAGCCCTGGTGGTACTTGACGTCACCGGAGCCCAGCTCGACCACTTTCTTGCCTTCGAACTCGTCGAACAGCTCGCGCGGGTTCTTGCCGAAGGTGTTGACCAGTACGTTCAGACGGCCACGGTGGGCCATGCCGATCACGACTTCCTTGACGCCATAGGAACCGGAACGCTGGATCAGCTCGTCGAGCATCGGAATCAGGCTTTCGCCGCCTTCCAGGCCGAAACGCTTGGTGCCCGGGTACTTGGTGCCCAGGTACTTTTCCAGGCCTTCGGCCGCGGTGACGCGCTCAAGCAGGTGGGCCTTGTTCTCGGCGGAAAACGCCGGGCGGCCGCGTACGCTTTCGAGGCGCTGCATGAACCAGTTGCGCTGTTCGGAATCCACGATGTGGGCGAATTCGGCGCCGATGGTGCGACAATATGTCTGCTCCAACGTCTCGTGGATTTCACGTAGGCTCGCTTCCTCCTTGCCGATGAACAGGTCGCCGGCACGGAAGACGGTGTCCAGGTCTGCGTTGGTCAGGCCGTAGTGGTTGATCGACAGATCAGCCGGTACGGGACGCTGCCACAGCCCCAGCGGGTCGAGCTGGGCCGCCTGATGGCCGCGTACGCGGTACGCCTGGATAAGCCGCAACACTTCAACCTGCTTCTTCTCGTGCTCGCTGCTCACGCTGCCGGCGGATACCGGTTGAGCACGGCGCTGGTTTTTGGCCAGCAACACGAAATGATCGCGAATTGTCGAGTGCGATACATCGGTGGCAGCGCTGCCGGCAGTCGGCAACGTCTGAAAGTAGGTGCGCCATTCATCTGGCACAGCGTTAGGGTCGTGCAGGTAGAGCTCATAGAGCTCTTCCACATAGGCAGCGTTACCACCGGAAAGGTGGGCACTGTTCCACATGCGCTGCATCACGCTTTCTTGCATGCTTGGTCACCCTCGGTAAGGGGACACCACCGGCGAAGACCCAAAGCATGCCTGAGACGGTCGTGTGCAGCGACCAAAACAAGTCACCAAGGATCACGCAGATAGTCCGGGTACCAGCCCGGATGCCCCTGCTGGTCTCATTTCTTCAAAGTTAGAGCGGCAGCCTTGCGAGCCACGACTCTGGTTAGACCGTGGCGCGGGGTTTGCCCGCGCCACGGCAGCTTGCGGTACAGCGGTGTAGCGGTTACAGCGATGTATCAGACACCGTTGCTGAGCAGCATGTTGCGTACGTGACCGATTGCCTTGGTAGGGTTAAGGCCCTTCGGACAGACGTTGACGCAGTTCATGATGCCGCGGCAGCGGAACACACTGAACGGATCGTCCAGCGAAGCGAGACGTTGAGCGGTGTGCGTGTCGCGGCTGTCAGCCAGGAAGCGGTAGGCTTGCAGCAAGGCTGCAGGGCCCAGGAACTTGTCAGGGTTCCACCAGAAGGACGGGCACGAGGTCGAGCAGCAAGCGCACAGGATGCACTCGTACAGACCGTCGAGCTTCTCGCGCTCTTCCGGGCTTTGCAGGCGTTCGATGGCCGGAGCCGGCGTGTCGTTCTGCAGGAATGGCTTCACCTTCTCATACTGCTTGTAGAAGATGCTCATATCGACGACCAGGTCACGAATGACCGGCAAACCAGGCAACGGACGCAGGACCAGCTTGTTGCCCTTGACCACGGCCGACAGCGGCGTGATGCAGGCCAGGCCGTTCTTGCCGTTGATGTTCATGCCATCGGAACCGCACACGCCTTCGCGGCACGAGCGACGGTACGAAAAACCTTCGTCCTGTTCCTTGATCAGGGCCAGCACATCCAGAACCATCAGGTCCTTGCCACCGGTGTCGACGTTGAAGACCTGAGTCTTGGGCGCCGAGTCGGTGTCAGGGTTATAGCGATAAACTTCGACTTTCAGCATAGCGGCCATCCTCAGTAAGTCCGGATTTTCGGTTCGAACGCCGGTACAGTCTTCGGCGCGAAGTTGACTGAACGCTTGGTTACCCGCTTGTCACCCGGGAAGTACAGGGTGTGGCACAGCCAGTTTTCGTCGTCGCGGTCTTCGTAGTCTTCACGGGCGTGAGCGCCGCGGGACTCTTTGCGGGCTTCGGCCGCGATGGCTGTGGCTTCAGCGACTTCCAGCAGGTTCTGCAGCTCCAGCGCTTCGATGCGCGCGGTGTTGAAGGCCTGGGACTTGTCGTTGATCTTGACGTTGGCGATGCGCGCACGCAGGCCTGCCAGTTGCTCGATACCCTTCTGCATGTATTCGCCGGTACGGAATACACCGAAGTAGTTCTGCATGCAGCTTTGCAGCTCGCGACGCAGGGTCGCCACGTCTTCACCGTCGGTGCGCGAGTTGAGCGCATTCAGGCGACCCAGCGCACGCTCGATGTCGGCCTCGGTGGCTTCGTCGTACTGCACGCCATCGGACAGCGCCTTCTCGAGGTGCAGGCCGGCGGCACGACCGAACACGACCAGGTCGAGCAGCGAGTTGCCGCCCAGACGGTTGGCACCGTGAACCGATACGCACGCCACTTCACCGACCGCGAACAGGCCTGGAAGGATCACGTCCTTGCCGTCGGCGTCCTGGGTCATGGCCTGGCCATGAATGTTGGTGGCCACGCCACCCATCATGTAATGGCAGGTCGGGACGACAGGAACAGGTGCCAGGACCGGGTCGACGTGAGCGAAGGTCTTGGACAGCTCGCAGATGCCTGGCAGGCGGCTGTGCAGCACTTCCTCGCCCAGGTGGTCGAGTTTGAGCATCACGTGGTCGCCATCAGGGCCACAGCCGTTGCCGGCGATGATTTCCTTGACCATGGAACGGGCCACGACGTCACGACCGGCCAGGTCCTTGGCGTTGGGCGCGTAACGCTCCATGAAGCGCTCGCCATGCTTGTTGATGAGGTAACCACCCTCACCACGGCAGCCTTCGGTGACCAGTACACCGGCGCCGGCGATGCCGGTCGGGTGGAACTGCCACATCTCGATATCCTGCACCGGCACGCCGGCACGCAGGGCCATGCCCACGCCGTCGCCGGTGTTGATCAGGGCGTTGGTGGTGGAGGAGTAGATACGGCCTGCACCACCGGTGGCCAGTACGGTCGCCTTGGCGCGAATGTACGAGGTCTCGCCGGTTTCGATGCAGATGGCGATGATGCCGACGAAGTCACCATTGGCATTCTTCACCAGGTCGACGGCATAGTATTCGTTGAGGAATACGGTGCCGGCCTTCAGGTTGCCCTGATACAGGGTGTGCAGCAGCGCGTGACCGGTACGGTCGGAAGCGGCGCAGGTACGGGCAGCCTGGCCACCCTTGCCGAAGTCCTTGGACTGGCCACCGAACGGACGCTGGTAGATACGGCCGGTTTCGGTGCGCGAGAACGGCAGGCCCATGTGGTCGAGCTCGAATACGGCGGCAGGACCTTCCTGGCACATGTATTCGATCGCGTCCTGGTCACCGATGTAGTCCGACCCCTTTACGGTGTCGTACATGTGCCAGCGCCAGTCGTCGTTCGGGTCTGCCGAAGCGATGGCGCAGGTGATGCCGCCCTGGGCCGACACGGTGTGCGAGCGGGTCGGGAATACCTTGGTGACCACGGCGGTCTTGTGACCGCCCTGGGCCAGTTGCAAGGCAGCGCGCATACCCGCGCCGCCGCCACCGACGATGATGGCGTCGAAAGAAAGTGTGTTAGTGCTAGCCATTGATCAGATACCCCAAAGAATCTGCACGCCCCAGACGAAGTAGGCGAACATCGCAACGCCGCATACGGTCTGGAAGAGGAAACGTACTGCAGTTGCCGATTTTCCCAGCGCCATTGGCGTCAGGTAGTCGGTGGCGATGGTCCACATGCCGACCCAGGCGTGAGCGCCCAGGGCAACGAGGGCCAGCAGACTGAAGATACGCATCCAGGTGGTCGAGAACAGCTCGTGCCACTGGGCATAGCCGAGACCTGGGTGGGCGACGAGGTAGCCGATCAGGAAGATGAAGTAAGCCGCGAGCACGACCGCAGACACCCGCTGCGCCATCCAGTCGTACAGACCCGAGCGGGAAAGGTTAGTGACGTTGGTTACCATATCCAGACTCCCGCCAGCACGATCAGTACCACAGAAACGACGATTACGATTTTGGACCCCAGCTTGCCGCCTTCCAGCGTCTCGCCGACACCCGCGTCCATGATCAGGTGGCGCACGCCGGCCACCAGGTGATACAGCAGGGCAGACAGCAGGCCCCAGATAACAAGCTTCGCCAGCGGGCTGGTCAGACACGCTTTTACTTCACCGAAGCCTTCCTCGGATGCCAGCGACTTGTCCAATGCATAGAGCATGATGGCAATGCCGACAAACAGGATGACACCGGAAATACGGTGAAGAATGGACGTGTAAGCAGTGACTGGGAGCTTGATTGTCCTTAGGTCTAGATTTACAGGTCGTTGGCTTTTCACGGCTTTTTTTTCACACTGAAGAGCCCCTAACAGGCAAGGGCAAGTTGTTGGGAAGTGCACTGGTCAGGTACCCACCACCCACGAAGTGACGACCACCTGGAGCGGGCTCTAAAGCCCATGGCAGTCGGACGCCGAGTATAGACAGTTAGGCTATTAATGACAACGCGCAGACGGCCCGCCAACGGCGGATTGCGCGGCTGACATAAAAGGCGTAGAGGAGTAGGAATAATACGAAAATTCCGGTGGCCCGAAGCGCTTTGGAACACGACTTTAGGCAAATTGACTTTAGGATTTATCTCACTATAGTGATGCGGGCCCTGCGTGGGGGGCCTGTCTGATGATTTGAAGCATAAATAGGAGGCCATATGGCTGACAAAAAAGCGCAGTTGATCATCGAGGGCAACGCCCCCGTCGAGCTGCCCATTCTGACCGGCACTGTCGGTCCCGATGTGATCGATGTGCGCGGACTCACTGCCACCGGCCGCTTCACCTTCGACCCCGGCTTCATGTCGACCGCCTCTTGCGAGTCGCAGATCACCTACATTGACGGTGACCAGGGTATTCTGCTGCACCGTGGCTACCCGATCGAACAACTGGCCAGCCAGTCGGACTATCTGGAAACCTGCTACCTGTTGCTCAACGGCGAATTGCCGACCTCCGAGCAGAAAGCCCAGTTCGTTGCCGTGGTCAAGAACCACACCATGGTGCACGAGCAGCTCAAGACCTTCTTCAACGGCTTCCGTCGCGACGCCCACCCGATGGCCGTCATGTGCGGCGTTGTCGGCGCCCTGTCGGCGTTCTACCACGACTCGCTGGACATCAACAATCCGCAGCACCGTGAGATTTCCGCGATCCGCCTGGTCGCCAAGATGCCGACCCTGGCCGCGATGGTCTACAAGTACTCCATGGGCCAGCCCATGATGTACCCGCGCAACGACCTGAGCTACGCCGAAAACTTCCTGCACATGATGTTCAACACCCCGTGCGAGATCAAACCGATCAGTCCGACACTGGCCAAGGCCATGGACAAGATCTTCATCCTTCATGCCGACCACGAGCAGAACGCCTCGACGTCCACCGTGCGCATGGCCGGCTCTTCGGGCGCCAACCCGTTTGCCTGCATCGCAGCCGGTATCGCGGCACTCTGGGGCCCGGCTCACGGCGGCGCCAACGAAGCCGTGCTGACCATGCTCGACGAAATTGGCGATGTGTCGAACATCGACACCTACATCGCCAAGGCCAAGGACAAGAACGACCCGTTCAAGCTCATGGGCTTCGGTCACCGCGTCTACAAGAACCGCGACCCGCGCGCCACCGTGATGAAGCAGACCTGCGACGAAGTGCTGGCCGAACTGGGCATTCACAACGATCCTCAGCTCGAACTGGCCATGCGCCTGGAAGAGATCGCCCTCACCGATCCTTACTTCATCGAGCGCTCGCTGTACCCGAACGTCGACTTCTACTCGGGGATCATCCTCAAGGCGATCGGCATTCCAACCAGCATGTTCACCGTGATCTTCGCCCTGGCGCGGACCGTCGGCTGGATCTCGCACTGGAAAGAAATGCTCTCCAGCCCATACAAGATTGGCCGTCCACGCCAGCTGTACACCGGCGAAACCCAGCGCGACCTCAAGCCGCTGCAGGATCGCAAATAAGCTGCAGACGCTGCATACAACAAAGGGCTGCCCGTGGGCAGCCCTTTGTTTTGGCGTCGAAAAAAGAAATCAGGGCCTGGCCGCCCTCTCCTTCAATGCCTTGAGCGTATTGAACGGCGCATCGACCACAAACTTGTTGGACAGCCATGAAGGAACACTGCCCCCCGGATCAGTGTGCACCTGATAGGTCACTTCAGTGCGCCCGGCGCCCTTGGGCGTCATCTGCCAGAACCCTTCGACCCTGGCCACACGCTGATACCCCTTCTCTTCCGGCAGATAGGAAGGCTGCCCCTGCAAGGTTCGCTTGATCGAGCCATCAGCCTGCTGTTGCGTCGTCACCAGCAGCACCGAATCGCGCGGCGTGACTGGCCACGGCGTCTTGAATCGACTGTAGGTCCAGGCCTTGTCACCTTCGTGCTTGAGCAGCTTCTGTGATTCGCACTCGTAGATCCAGGCACAGGCACCTGACACATCCTCCTGCAGCGCACGCACCCGATCGATACCTGCCTCCACCGTGGTCACACCACGATAAGCCTTGTACTTGGAACCGGGCACCTCGCTGAGCCAGACCTTGACCCCTCCCTCATCCTTGGCCAATTGCCAGTCCTCGGCCTGCGCGCCACTTCCGAGCAGTACAGTTACACCACATGCAACAGCCAGCCGATACAGCAACGTCATGGGTCATTCCTCATCATAGAACCTACCGTCACGCTGCCGTGACCTGTTCCCACCAGCCGATCAGGCGAATGGCATCGGCCCGATCAACCCCACAGACATCCTCGGCCGCCTTGAACTGACCGCACACTTCAGGCCGCTCAGGCTTGCCGAACAGGCCGCAGAAAAACTCGACCGTCAGGTGCAGGCAATGAACGCCCGCCGGCTTGCCCTCGGGCATGCCAGGGATAGGAGAAGTGATGGAGGGCGCAATGCAGCAGGCACCACAACCGGAACGGCAGTCCATGACGCGATTTACCTTGAAAGTCAGAAAGAGAGAATAACGGTATTGCCCTTACCCACAAGCACTTGAAAATGCCATAGCAGGCGGCAAACCGGGCGTTACTGCTTGAACTTGAAGTCCAGCGCCGCGCCTTCGACGTCACGCCGGCTTTCGTTGCGCATCTGTAACTGCATTTCATTGCTCAGCAAGCGGCCATTGAGTTCGAAGCCATTGGGATCCTGGCTATCGGCCTTGTCGCCAAACATGGGCGGCAACAGCGGCTTGCGCCGCGCAGTGATGACCTTGGGCGGCGGTTCGAGCCCTTGCACCAGCTCAGGCGGCAGGCTCAGGTCCAGGCGGGTCTTGCCCAACCCGGTCTCCTTGGCCACGGCAGCAGTCTTTTTGGCTGACTGGCGCTTTTGCACTTGCTCATCGCGCTTGGCGGTGGTCTTGGCCACGGACCTGGCCGCTGCAGGTTTGGCTTGCTCGCCTGCCACAGGGGCCTTGGCGACCTTGACGGCCTTGTCCGAGTGAATCTCGGCAGGCTTGGGTGCCACGCCGGAGTCCCCCTTGCCGATCACCACAGGCACCACCGGTATATTGGGTGTCAGCTGATGCACGGGCGCTGCAGGCGCGTCCACCACTGAGCCGGTCACTGCCTCAGCCACCGGTTTGTCGAGCGTCGATGACACTACCGGCGCCGCGGGCATGGCGGGCGCCGGCTCGACGACAGGCGCCGAGGCAGCAGAGGCCGAGGCAGCGGGAGCAGAGGCCGGCGCAGCATTCTGTGCGGCTTGGGTCTTTGGCTTGGGCACCACAGGCTCTTGCGGCTTGTCACAGGCGCCCAACAACACAAAAACCAGCAATCCGAGGCAACGAAAAGCATTCATAGGCAGACAATTGGATAGGCAGAAAGCCACATGCTGTCCTTTTGCAGCGCACATGACAAGCATCGGCCCGATCACCGGAGCAAAAACCTGTTTCGCTCAGTAACCGTTTGCGGTCTCCTGGCACAATTGTCGGGCCAGCATCCCCAGTGTCATCAGCGCCCGCTCTGCCTCGCGGTTCCAGGGCATGCCACAGTTGATGCGAATGCAGTGATTGAACTGTTCTGTATTACTGAAAATCAATCCCGGCGCGATGCTGATGCCCTGCTCAAGTGCCCTGACGTGCAATTCCTGGGTATTGACCCGCCCCGGCAGGCTGACCCACAGGATAAAGCCCCCCACGGGGCGACTCATTTGCGTGCCCTCGGGAAAGTACTGCTGCACCGCCAACTGATAGGCACTGAGGTTCTTGCGGTACTCCACGCGGATATAACGCAGGTGGCGGTCGTAGCCGCCATTTTCCAGGTAGGCCGCCACCCCCATTTGCGTCACGCTGCACGCCGAATGCGTACTGAACGTCTGCAAGCGCTGGATCTCGCCATGAAACTTGCCGCCCGGAATCATCCAGCCGATACGCACGCCCGGCGACAGCGTCTTGGAGAAGCTGGAGCAGTAGATGACCCGATCCTGACGATCATAGGCCTTGAGCGCCTTGGTGCGGCCGATTTCAAACATCAGCTCGCCATAGATATCGTCTTCGATGACCTGGATATCGAAGTCCGCGACCAGCCGCAGCAGGTTCTTCTGCCGCTCTTCGGGCATGGTGGCGCCCAGCGGATTGCTGGTGCGCGCGGTCAGCACCAGCGCCTTGATCGACCATTGATTGGCCGCCAGTTGCAGCGCCTCCAGGCTGATGCCGGTCACCGGATCGCTGGGGATCTCGATGACCTTCAGGCCCAGCAGGTCAGCCAGTTGCAGCAAGCCATAATAGGCTGGCGATTCGGCCGCAATCAGGTCGCCAGGCCGGGTCACCACGCGCAAAGCCATCTGCAGCGCATCGACGCAGCCGTGGGTAATGATCACTTCGGACGGATCGACCACCACGCCAGCATCACGCATACGAATGGCCACCTGACGACGCAGCGGCTCGAACCCCGGGCTGAACATATAGCTGAACGCCCGGGGGCTGTGAAACCGTGTGACCTTGGCCAATTGCTGGTGCAGGGCGCGCACCGGCAAATAATCCACATGCGGCACGGCGGCACCCAGGGCAAATACCCCTTCACGGCGCGACTCGACCAGCACCTGCTGGATGATGCTGCTGCGAGTGACCAGGCTGGGCCTTTCAACCCGCGCAATATCGGGCGTGGAGGCCGTCAGCGCCGGGGTCTGGTGCACGTAATAGCCTGATTGCGGACGCGCACGAATCAACCCCTGGTCTTCGAGGTTGGCATAGGCTTGCAGGACCGTGGCGTGGCTGACGTTGAGCTGCGAGCTCATCTTGCGCACCGAAGGGACGCGCTCGCCAGGCTGATAGACGCCACGACGAATATCTTCGGCCAGTTGTTTGGCGATACGTTGGTAAAGCAACAAATTGGTCATCAAGCAGCCTCACAACGACCGATAATTTTTTATTGTTGGGGGAAAAACAACCAGAACAGTTTGAAAGTGTACTGGGACAGTTCTTCCGGATGCCGAACATTGTGCACGCTGACAGAAAATATTGGCAGGCATAACCGCCAAAAAAGCCAGCTTATGAGCCAAAAAAAGCCCGACACCTTTGCAGGATGGCGGGCTTTTTAAACAAATGGTTCAACGAGGCTCGCTGAGCACCCCTTTATCGTCGGAAAAAACGATCTCCACTCGTCGGTTTTGTGCTCGCCCACGCTCGCTTGCATTCACATCCACAGGGAATTGCTCACCATAACCTTCGACCTGAACCCGCTTTTCGTTGACTCCCAGGTCAATCAGCATATCGGCCACCGACTGGGCACGCTCCCTGGACAGTTTCAGATTGCCCTGCCGGTCGCCGGTGTTGTCGGTGTAGCCTTCGATACGGATCACGCGCCGCGGATTGAGCTGCAAGAACTGCACGACCTTGAGCACGGTGCGATTGGCCGACGTCTTGAGTTCCGTATCACCTTCATCGAACAGCATATCGCCCAGGGTCATGACCAGGCCGCGATCACTTTGAGTGGTGGCCAGGCTGAAAATCTGGTCTTCCAGCCACTTGCCCTGGCGCTGCACGCTGGCCAGCTTGACCTCACGCAACGCCAACTGCAGGCGCTGACGCTCCAGATCCATTTTCGCCAGACGCTCTTGCGAGAGCATCAGATTGCTGTGCTCACGTGCGATTTCGCTGTAGCGGCGGCTCAGGTAAGCGTAGTGCCTTACATCCTCGCCACTGCCGACATAGCTGGACAGCCGCTCGGCGCGCGCCAGCGATTCACCGGCACGAATGACATCCTTGGGCGCACTGCGCAGCACGTCGGTGTCTTCCTTGACCTTCTGGAAGTCGGCGCTGGCCGCTTGCAGCGCCTGATCGCTGCCAGGCTGGCTGGCGCAACCACTCAGGCCCAACAGCAAGCAGGCACCCAGCACAGGGGACAAACGCTTCATTGGGCCTCCTTCAATTGCTTGCGCAGACGCTCGAGACGGGTTTCAAGTTGCGCACGCTGCTCTTCACTCTTGAGGGTCAGCACGCGGGCCTCCGCCAGCCGGGCATCGAGTTCGGCCTGCTCGGCCTGCATACGCGCCTGCTTATAAGACTGCGCCAGCATGTCGGCACGCGCCTGAGCGAACTTGGTGGTCGCCTGCTCCATCGCGGGCTGCTCTTGGGCATCAGCCCCAACGGCCCTGGCCTGGTGCAAGGCCTGCTCGGTCAGTTTCATTTGTTCGGACGGCGCCGGATCACTGGCACAGCCGACCAGACCGACAGTTGCCATACAGGCACACAGAAAACGGATTTTCACAAAAACATTCCTACTGTTTTGAGACAGGTGCCAGCAACTGGCTTTTCCACACATCCAGATTGCGCTTGACCGCTTCATCGGCCAGGCCGGAAGCGGCCGATTCTGTCATCTTTTTCACCAACTGTCCGTGCAACCACGGATCAAGGCAGGCCGAATTGAATGACAGCGCCAAGTGAAAACCCGGCTTGTCGACCACCACAGGCAATGCCTGCAGCGTGGCAGCCAACCCCAGCGTCTGCACCAGCACCATTGCGGCATAGCGCCCGGCCAGTACATAGTCCACTTCGCCCAACACCAGTTTTTGCAGCGCTGCGGTCAACCCGGACGTGTGCTGCAGTTGCAACTCACCAGCCGCAACGCTTTCGAATTCCGGGGTCAGGCGGGTGCGCTGGGAAACGGCGCCGGCAAGACTGTGCAAGTCTTCAATCGCCTGTATATCCGCTTGCGTGCCTGTGCGCACCCAGACCACGATCTCGTTGTAGGTCGCGGCAGGATGGATATAGTCGAAACGCTCAAGCCAGGCGGTATTCAATGACGCATCGGCCAGCATATCCATACGCCCGCTGCGCACCTCTTCCTGGGCCTGGGCGCGCTTGCCGCCGTAGAGAAACTCCACATCAATGCCCAATTCGCGCAGTGCCTGACCGAGCAGATCGGCATTGGCGCCCATCAAGTGCCTGGGGTCTTGCGGATCACGCCACATATACGGCGGCGAATCCGGGCTGCCGGTGACAATCAGCCGCTCGCACTTACCCGCAGCCCAACCCGCTGCAGACAACATCATGACGCCCAGCAACACCGTGGCCCGCAATGATCGTGAGACTCGCATGCAACCACCCCTTGATAACAGAAACGCAAAAGCCCGCCGGGCCCGGCCATGCTTGCACATGGACCGGACACAGCGGGCTTTTTCAGCGCATGAAAACCTGGGTCAGACCAGCTTTTCCAGCTCCGGGATGGCTTCGAACAGGTCCGCGACCAGGCCGTAGTCGGCCACCTGGAAGATCGGTGCCTCTTCGTCCTTGTTGATCGCCACGATCACCTTGGAGTCCTTCATGCCGGCCAGGTGCTGAATGGCACCGGAGATCCCCACCGCGATGTACAACTGCGGCGCGACGATCTTGCCAGTCTGGCCGACCTGCATGTCGTTGGGCACAAAGCCTGCGTCGACGGCGGCACGCGAAGCGCCCACGGCGGCACCGAGCTTGTCGGCCAGGGCGTACAGGTGCTTGAAGTTCTCGCCGTTCTGCATGCCGCGACCACCGGAGACCACCACCTTGGCAGCGGTCAGTTCAGGGCGGTCCGAGGTTGCCAACGCTTCGCTGACAAAGCTCGACTTGCCGGCGTCGTGTACGGCGCCAACGGCTTCGACGACAGCCGAGCCACCTTCAGCGGCCACCGGGTCGAAACCGGTGGCGCGCACGGTGATGACCTTGACCGCCGCCGTGGACTGGACGGTAGCGATTGCATTACCGGCGTAGATCGGACGCTGGAAGGTGTCGGGCGATTCGACCGAGACGATTTCGGAGATCTGGTCGACATCCAGGTGTGCCGCCACACGCGGCAGGATGTTCTTGCCGTTGGAGGTGGCCGCAGCCAGGACGTGGCTGTAGTTGGCCGCCAGTTCGACCACCAGCGGCGCGACGTTTTCCGGCAGCAGATGCGCGTAGGCGGCATTGTCGGCCACCAGCACCTTGGCGACGCCTGCGATCTTTGCAGCGGCCTCGGCTACGGCAGCAACGCCCTCGCCTGCAACCAGCACATGGATGTCGCCACCGATTTTCCGGGCAGCCGCCACCGTGTTAAGCGTGGCAGGCGCCAGGGCGCCCTTGTCGTGTTCAGCGATAATCAGGAGGGTCATTAGATTACCTTCGCTTCGTTCTTCAGTTTCTCGACCAGTTCGGCCACCGATTTGACCTTGATGCCTGCACTGCGTGCAGCCGGGGCTTCAACCTTGACCGTCTTGTTGGTCGAGGCAGTGGAAACGCCCAGCGCTTCAGGGGTCAGGGTCTCGATCGGCTTCTTCTTGGCCTTCATGATGTTGGGCAAGGAGGCGTAGCGTGGCTCGTTCAGGCGCAGGTCAGTGGTGACGATCGCCGGCAGGCTCAGCGAAACGGTCTGCAGGCCGCCGTCGATCTCGCGGGTCACGGCAACCTTGTCGCCCTCGATCTCGACCTTGGACGCGAAGGTGCCCTGGGCGTAGCCGCTCAGCGCCGCCAGCATCTGGCCGGTCTGGTTGTTATCACTGTCGATGGCCTGCTTGCCAAGGATCACCAGTTGCGGCTGCTCCTTGTCGACCACAGCCTTGAGCAGCTTGGCGATGGCCAGCGAGGTGAGTTCTTCGGCGGACTCGACCAGCACGCCACGGTCGGCGCCCAGCGCCAGCGCCGTGCGCAGTTGTTCCTGAGCAGTGGCAGGCCCCACGCTGACCACGACGATTTCGCTGGCCACGCCTTTTTCTTTCAGACGCACGGCCTCTTCCACGGCGATTTCGCAGAAAGGGTTCATGGACATCTTGACGTTGGCCAGGTCGACGCCGGAGTTGTCCGCCTTGACGCGAACCTTGACGTTGTAGTCGACCACTCTTTTGACAGCTACAAGAACCTTCATGGATTCCTCGTTACTCTCCGGTGAATAGAAGTCGCCCGGACAGGGCCAGGCGATTGAAATGCGTCCTCAACAAGCAATCCTGGGAAGCGCAGGCACGGCGCCTGCCGTCCAGCCCCCGATTTGAGGCCGATTAAAGCCGGCCAATGGTCTTCGGGGTGTGTAAAATGCGCGCCACGACAGGCATCTGTTCATGGCCTGCACCGTACTTGCCCCATGCCTTTTACAGGTCTGGCCGGACCGCAGTCGGGCCTTGGGCAAGTACGAAACCGCCCGTATCTTGACCGCAACCTTCCGGACGGTCAATAAGACATATCCGCCAGTCACGGGTCCCGCCACTAGGATTTATAAGGCCTGCGGCCATTTCAAACAAACGTTTGTATTGGACCTGCACAGTGGTGTAGATATAATGCCTTCCTTTAAAAGAAGCCGTGAATTCAATGCCGGGCGCATTGTTTATCGCCAGCGTTTATAAAAACACCGTGAGCCTTTGTAGGAGATAGCCTGTGGAACGCGAATACATGGAATTCGACGTCGTGATCGTCGGAGCCGGCCCGTCCGGGCTTTCTGCCGCGTGCCGCCTGAAGCAGAAGGCTGCCGAGGCCGGTCAGGAAATCAGCGTCTGCGTTGTGGAAAAGGGCTCCGAAGTGGGTGCACACATCCTGTCCGGCGCGGTCTTCGAGCCGCGCGCCCTGGATGAGCTGTTCCCTGACTGGAAAGCCCTGGGCGCGCCGCTGAACACCCCCGTCACCCGCGACGACATCTACGTGCTGCGCAGCGAGCAGAACTCGATCAAGGTCCCGGACTTCTTTGTGCCCAAGGCCATGCACAATGAAGGCAACTACATCATCTCCCTGGGCAACCTGTGCCGCTGGCTGGCCCAGCAGGCCGAAAACCTCGGGGTCGAGATCTATCCGGGCTTTGCCGCTCAGGAAGCGCTGATCGATGAAAGCGGCGTGGTGCGCGGCATTGTCACCGGCGATCTTGGCGTGGACCGTGAAGGCAACCCCAAGGACGGCCTGTACACCCCCGGCATGGAATTGCGCGGCAAGTACACGCTGTTCGCCGAAGGCTGCCGTGGTCACATCGGCAAGCAACTGATCAAGCGCTTTGCGCTGGACAAGGACGCCGACGTTCAGCACTACGGTATCGGCCTCAAGGAGCTGTGGGAAATCGATCCGGCCAGGCATCAGCCAGGCCTGGTGGTGCATACCGCCGGCTGGCCGCTGGATAACGACAATGCCGGCGGCTCGTTCCTTTATCACCTTGAAAACAACCAGGTGGTGGTGGGCCTGATCGTCGACCTGTCGTACAGCAACCCTTACTTGTCGCCCTTCGACGAATTCCAGCGCTACAAGCATCACCCGGTGGCGAAGCAGTACCTCGAAGGCGGCAAGCGCATCAGCTACGGCGCCCGCGCCCTGGCCAAGGGCGGCTACAACTCGCTGCCCAAGATGGTCTTTGCCGGTGGCGCCCTGATCGGCTGCGATCTGGGCACCATGAACGCGGCGAAGATCAAAGGCAGCCACACCGCCATGAAGTGCGGCATGCTCGCCGCCGACGCCGTGGCCGAGGCGCTGCTGGCCGGCAACCAGGGCGGCGATGAACTGACCCGCTACACCGAGTCGTTCAAGGCCAGCTGGCTGTATGAAGAGCTGTATGCGGCCCGCAACTTCGGCCCGGCCCTGCACAAGTTCGGCGCCATTCTCGGAGCCGGCTTTGCCTTTGCCGAGCAGAATATCTTCAAGAACAAGCTGCCCTTCACCCTGCACGACACCAAGCCTGACTACGCCTGCCTGAAGCTGGCCAGCGAGTCGAAGAAAATCGACTACCCCAAGCCCGACGGCAAGCTGAGCTTCGATAAACTCAGCTCGGTCTTCCTCTCCAGCACCAACCACGAAGAGGAACAACCCTGCCACCTGAAGCTGATCGACCCAAGCATTCCGATCGCCAGAAACCTGCCGATGTACGATGAGCCGGCCCAGCGCTATTGCCCGGCCGGCGTGTACGAAGTGGTGACCCAGGAAGACGGCGAGAAGCGTTTCCAGATCAACGCGCAGAACTGCGTGCACTGCAAGACGTGCGACATCAAGGACCCGTCGCAGAACATTGTCTGGGTGACACCGGAAGGCGCAGGCGGGCCGAACTACCCCAATATGTAAAACCTTTTCTCGGCTCAAGCCACGCCTGCGCACCGCTCGCAGGCATGGCTTGAGCCGCGAAAGCCTCTCATGCCGACAGCGACAGCCAGCCGCCCTCCTGCCCCGGGCTGCGCTCGAAATAGCGTTTGTACTCGCGACCGAACTGCGAGGCACTCTGGTAACCGACCTTCAGCGCGACCTGGGCCACCCCCAGGCCGTCGCTGACCAGCATCTGCTGAGCCTTGAGCAGGCGCAGGCGCTTGAGGTACTGCACCGGCGACAACAAGGTGCTGCGCTTGAAATGCTCATGAAAGGTCGACACGCTCATGTTCGCGCAGCGGGCCAGGGTCTCGACATTCAGCGGCTCGGCGTAATGCTCATGCAGATAATTGACCGCCACCGCCACCCGCGCAAATTGCCCTTGCTGCTCGACCAGCGCCCGCAACACCCCGGCCTGTGGCCCGCGCAGCGCGCTGTACAGCACATCGCGCACCCGCGCCTGGCCCATCACCTGACACTCCAGCGGATCATGCAGGCAGCGCAGCAACCGCTCGACGCTTTCGCGCATGCCGACATCGAACTGCACCGAGGTCATGGATTCCGGCGTCTGCTGCCGGCTTTCGTGCCCGGCCACCGGCCCCATGGCCTGCACCAGCTCCGCCAGTACAGTGCGATCCATGGCCACCGATACGCCGTACAACGGCATGTCGGGCGTGGCAAAGGTTTCGCACTTGAACGGCACCGACAAGGCCTGGATCAGGTAATGCCCGGCACCGTACTCGAAGGCTCGGCTTCCCAGGAACGCCACCTTGCTGCCCTGAGCGACGATCATCAGGCTCGGCTCATAGATCTGCGGGCTGCTGCCAAGGTGGCTGAAGGCACTGATCAGCTTCACCTCTGGCAAGCGGGTCGAGACCCAGCCCGGCTGTACGGCCAGTGACTGGATCAAGGAAACAAGCGTGGTATTGGCTGGAAGATAGCGGGTCAATTGCATCGGGACAGACCGGTAGAGAATCAGACAGCCCCATCATCGCAGATCTGCCGCTCCAGAGGCCGCCAGCAATGATACGCCGGAGGATCAGGCATGAATCACGGAGAAATGGCCATGGCCGCGACAGCCGCTCATCGTGACAATGGATCGCCTCTACACGTTGTCATCCATTGCGAGGCCCTTCATGTACACCGCCATCGGTTATGCCGCCCAATCCCCTACCGCCCCCCTGGCGCCCATGACTTTCGAACGCCGCAGCCTGCGCGCCGATGATGTCGCCATCGAGATCCTCTATTGCGGCGTTTGCCACTCGGATATCCACCAGGCGCGCAACGAATGGGGCATTGCCGTCTATCCCCTGATGCCCGGCCACGAGATCGTCGGCAAGGTCACCGCCACTGGCTCCCACGCCAGCCGCTACCAGGTCGGCGACCTGGTGGGCGTCGGTTGCATGGTCGACTCGTGCCGCACCTGCAAGGCGTGCCAGGCGGACCTTGAGCAGTATTGCCTGGAAGGCCCGACCATGACCTACGCCACGCCCGACCGCGTGGACGGCAGCAACACCATGGGCGGCTACTCCAGCAGCATCGTGGTCAGCGAGCACTTTGTCGTGCGCATTCCGCAGAACCTCGATCCGGCAGCGGCCGCGCCGATCCTGTGTGCGGGCATCACCACCTATTCGCCGCTCAAGCACCATGGCGTCAAGGCCGGTCACAAGGTGGGCGTGCTGGGCATGGGTGGCCTGGGCCACATGGGCATCAAGCTGGCCAAGGCGATGGGCGCCGAAGTGACGCTGTTTACCCGCTCGGCCGCCAAGGCCGCCGAAGCACGTCGCCAGGGTGCCGATCATGTGATCGTGTCCACCGACGCCGAACAGATGCAAGCCGCCGCCGGGCGCTTCGATTTCCTGCTCGACACCATTCCGGTGCAGCACGACCTCAACCCTTACCTGGAAACCCTGGCGTTCGACGGCGTGCACATCCTGGTGGGCCTGATCGAGCCGATCGACCCGCCCGTGCACGCCGCCAATCTGGTCCTCAAGCGCCGGGTACTGGCAGGTTCCTTGATCGGTGGCGTCGCCGAGACCCAGGAAGTGCTGGATTTCTGCGCCGAACACGGCATCAGCTGCGACATCGAAATGCTCGACATCCGCAACATCAACCAGGCCTACGAGCGCATGCTGGCCGGTGACGTGAAATACCGCTTCGTCATCGACATGGCCACCCTCAAGGACTGATCAGACCGCCCCCAGTTCGGCCGACAGCTGTGCGGCGATCTGCTTGATCAGCGGCACCAGTTCGGCCATTTTCTCCAGTGGCATGTACGGCACGGTACTGGCCACACTGATGCCGGCCACGATCTGTCTGCCGGCATCGCGCACTGGCGCGGCCACACAGCGGATCGACGGTTCGTTGTCTTCAAGGTCGAAGGCATAACCGCCTTGCACATACTCTTCGCGGCGCTGGCGCAGTTGCTCCCAGGTTTGCGGCTCATGAGCCGGCAATGCCTGTTGTCGGCCCGCCACCGGCTGGCTGATCTCGAACAGGCGCTGCCACTCGTGTTCTGCGCTGTCGAGCAACAAGGCCTTGCCGATGCCGGTGCGCACCAGCGGCATCCGATGACCAACCCGCGAGCGCATTTCCGGGCCATTGCGGCCTGGATTCTTGTGCAGGTACAGCACCTCGTCACCGTCGCGAATCGCCAGGTGCACAGTATCGCCGGTCAACGTCGATAACTGGTCCAGATAGGGCCTGGCCAGAATCGCCAAAGGAACTTCTTCACGCGCCTGAAAGCCCAGCTCGATCAGCTTGGGCCCCAGCAGATAACCGACTTGCGGAACCACGCGCAGGTAGCGCTCCTGCACCAGGCAACTGGCCAGCCGATGGGTGGTGCTGCGCGTGGTGCCGATGACCCTGGCAATCTCTTTCAAGTCCCGTGCCCCGGCCGCCACCGCCTGCACGACCGCCAGACCACGCATCAGGGTCTGGGTGCCGGCCAGCGCCGGCTCTTTGCTGTCGGCGTCGGCCACGGGAATATCCTTTTGCATAGCGAGTCGGGTCCGGTCTGGAGAAAAGCAGGCGGCATTATGGGCATGCGCCTGCCTCACGGCCAGCCTTTACAACTCGATACGCTCTACCTTGCCCACCAGCAGGATGTACGACAGTGCACCGATCAGCGCCAGGCAGGCCACGTAAGTAATGGCCGGCGCGAACGAGTCGCCGGTGGCCAGGAAACCGATCACGATCGGCGTGGTGATGGCCGCCAGGTTGCCGATGAAATTGAACGTACCGCCGGTCAAGCCCAGCAGGCGCGCCGGAGCGATGGTCGAAACCAGCGACCAGGTGATCGATGCCAGGCCGTTGCCGAAAAAAGCCACGGCCATGCAGGCGATTACCAGCGGTGTCGAGTCGACGAAGTTGGCGCCGATGATGGCTGTGGAAATCAACAGCCCGGTGATGATTGGCAGCTTGCGCGCCAGCCCCACGCTATAGCCACGACGGATCAGCCAGTCGGAGAAGAATCCCGAGCACAGCACACCGACGAAGGCGGCGAGGAATGGCAAGGACGCCAACAGCCCGGACTTGATGAAGTCCATGCCGCGGTACTTGACCAGGTAGGTCGGGAACCAGGTCAGGAAGAACCACAGGGTCGAGTTCAGGCAGAATTGTCCCAGGTAAATACCCCACAGCTTGCGCTGGCTGAGCACGATCCCCAGGTCGGCCCACTTGAATCCGGCTTTCTGTCTGGCGGTATCGGCCTGGATATCCACCAGTCCGCCGCCTTCGCGGATCAGCTCGATTTCAGCGGTGTTGGCGCCTTTGAAGTCTCGCGGCTCACGGTACACCAGGTACCAGATGACGCCCCACAGGATACCGACCGCACCGGTGGCGACAAATACCATGTGCCAGCCGTAATGGGCCTGCAACCAGGCCAGTACCGGCGTCAGGAACGCCAGGCCGACAAACTGCCCCGAGGTATAGAAACCGATGGCTGTGGCCCGCTCACGCTCAGGGAACCAGGAGGTCACCACCCGACTGTTGATCGGATAAGCCGGTGCTTCCAGCGCGCCGACTGCCATGCGCAGCACGAACAGGGCAATGAAACTGGCTGCAAAGCCCAGCATCACGGTGGCCAACGACCAGGAGATGAGCGCCACGGTGTAGAGAATCCGCGGCGGCACCCGGTCGACCAGCCAGCCACCAGGCAACTGCATGGCCGCATAGGTCCAGCCGAAGGCCGAGAAAATCAGCCCGACCTCGACCGGCGTCAGGCCCAGCTCGCTGGTCAGCGCCGGCGCGGCAATCGACAGGTTGCTGCGGTCCAGGTAGTTGATGACCACGGTAATGAACAACAGCACCATGATGAAAAAGCGCTTGCGGGTGGGCGCGGCCTGGGACGCCGCCGCGCCGATGGTCAGGGTTTGCATGAGGTTGCCTCTTATTGGAGTTGTATGAGGACGCACTTAGAGGGGACGACAGCGACTCACCATTCGGCAAAGCTGCCGTCGGCGTGGCGCCAGATAGGGTTGCGCCAGCGATGGCCAATCGCGGCCCGCTCGCGCACGTATTCCTCGTTGATCTCGATGCCCAGCCCCGGGCCGTTGGGGATTTTCACCATGCCGTTGTCGTAGTCGAAGACTTCGGGGTGCTTGACGTAGTCGAGCAGGTCGTTGCTCTCGTTGTAGTGAATGCCCAGGCTCTGTTCCTGGATAAACGCGTTGTAGCAGGCCGCGTCCAGTTGCAGGCAGGCGGCCAGGGCAATCGGTCCCAGCGGGCAATGCAACGCCAGCGCCACGTCGTAGGCCTCGGCCATGTTGGCGATCTTGCGCGTCTCTGTGATACCACCGGCATGCGAGGCATCCGGCTGGATGATGTCGACATAACCTTCGCTGAGCACCCGCTTGAAGTCCCAGCGCGAGAACAGCCGCTCGCCCAATGCAATCGGGGTGCTGGTCAACGGCGCCAGTTCCTTGAGCGCTTCGTAGTGCTCGCTGAGCACCGGCTCTTCGATGAACATCAGCTTGAAGGGGTCGAGTTCCTTCATCAGCACCTTGGCCATGGGCTTGTGCACCCGGCCATGAAAGTCCACGCCGATACCGACGTTCGGTCCGACTGCATCGCGCACCGCTGCCACGCTGGCCAAGGCGCGGTCGACCTTGTCGAAGGTGTCGAGAAACTGCAGTTCCTCGGTGCCGTTCATCTTCACGGCGGTAAAACCACGCTCAACCGCCTCTTTGGCGGCGCGCGCGGTGTCAGCCGGCCGGTCGCCGCCGATCCATGAATACACGCGGATCTTGTCACGCACCTGGCCACCGAGCAGGTCGCTGACCGATACGCCGAGCGCCTTGCCCTTGATGTCCCACAATGCCTGGTCGATACCGGCCAGCGCACTCATGTGGATCGAACCACCACGGTAGAAGCCACCACGGTACAGCACAGTCCAGATGTCTTCGATATTGCGCGGGTCCTTGCCGATCAGGTAATCGGACAGCTCATCGACCGCAGCGGCCACTGTATGGGCACGGCCTTCGACTACCGGTTCTCCCCAGCCGGTCACGCCCTGATCGGTCTCGACCTTGAGGAAGCACCAGCGCGGCGGCACGATGAAAGTGGTCAGTTTGGTGATTTTCATAAGCAGGGTCTCTCTTGTTGGAGGGGGCGCCGATCAGTGGCTGCGGTTGGCCGTGCAGTGCTGCCAGGCCGTGACATAGGCCTGGGCACGGACGGCCACGTCGGCAGCGCTCATGCCTGGCTTGAACAGCCCGGAGCCCAGCCCGAAGCCCTGGGCGCCGGCATCAAGCCAAGGCTGCATGTTGTCGGGTGAGATGCCGCCTACCGGCAGCAATACGGTGCCGGCAGGCAGGACTGCCAGCCAGGCCTTGATCACCGCCGGGGCCATCTGCTCGGCCGGAAACAGCTTGAGTACGTCAGCCCCCTCGCCCAGTGCGGCAAAGGCCTCGGTGGGGGTGGCCACTCCCGGCGACAGGAACAGCCCTTCGGCCTTGGCGGCGCGCAACACTTCACGGCCACTGTGCGGCATGACGATCAATTGGCCGCCCGCCTCTTTGACCCGGCGCACCTGTTCGGGCTGCAGCACGGTCCCGGCGCCGACCACGCAATCGGCCGGCAGGTGCAGGCGCAGCAGACCGATGCTGTCGTAAGGTGACGGCGAGTTGAGTGGCACTTCGATGACCCGCAGGCCGGCCTCGTACAGCACATCACCGATGGCTGGCGCTTCTTCGGGGCGCAGGCCGCGCAGGATGGCAATCAGGCCGTTGCTTTTGAGTGCTTGCTGAAACATGTCAGACCTCACGGTTCAAGGATACGGAAGTGGCCGCCAACAGGCCGGCCTGCTGCGCCACCTGCCAGAGGCCGCGCTCGGTGGCCTGCTCGGCCAGTGTTACCGTCGGGAAATCACACAGCGCCAGCGCACGCTGGTAGCGCTGACATAACGCATCGCTGCCGATCAGCACGACGGCGGGCAGGACCGCGGCCTGGCGCTGCAAGAGGTGGCTCAGGGCAGCCAGCTCATGGCCGATCAGCAACCCGGAGAGGTAGTCAGGCTGGGCACTGGCCGACAATTGCCCGGTTAGGCCCAGGGTGCGGCAACTGAAGATGGTTGACAGCGGACCGGCAGCCCCTTCGCCGGACCGGGCCACGGCCACGCCGCGCTCGAAAGCCTCGACATCCAGCGAACCGGCCGATTGCATGGTGCGGCCCAGCAAGGTGTGCGCACACAGCGCCGCATAGACCTCGCCGGTCATGAAGGTATCGAAGTGAACAATGCGCCCCTGGACCATTTGCACCCACTTGCTGTGACTGCCAGGCAGGCCGATCAGCAGCGGTTGTGCGTCATGGGGTCGTTCGAGCTGTCCGGCTAGCACGCCGAGCACTTGGGTTTCTTCGCCACGCATGACGTTGGGCAGGGCCGAATGCTGGATCACGCCGGGAATGATATGGACATCGATGCCGCGCAGGCTGCGCACCTTCACCAGTGCGGCGCTGAGGCCATCGACACTGGCCGGCGTGGCCTGATACGGCGCTTCGTGCCAGCCCTGAGCGCTGCCGACCATGCCACAGGCAATGACGGGCAGGTACGGCTGAGCATCGAGCCAGTCGCCACAGGCCTGCTCGAACGCCAGCTCAAATCCGTCGCTGCAGAGCTTCCCGGCCACAGGGGCTGGCAGGGTCGGTAATTGCATGATGCCCGTGCTCAGGGAGCGTTGTTCCAGGACCCGGCCCTGTTCACCGAGTCGATAAGCCCGGAGGGAGGTGGTTCCCCAGTCGAGTGCGATCAGTTGCGCCTGCATTGCTTCACCTTTTGTTTTTCTAAGTGACTGCGAGGCGGACTATAAACCTGACCCGGGCAAAATCTCAATATATAAATATCAATCCCATATAAAGGGATTTAATTGAACATCAGGACACCAGACGTCGAGCAATTGCCAGCAAGCGCTGCCCCGGCCATACTGCTTGCCCATCCAGCCCAGCCTGCCCGTCGGTTCAACCGAGGGTGGTAACGTGCCTGAAGTCGCTCCCCTTCGCTCCACCCTCCCTTTCGTTGACCTGCATGCGGTTTCCTCCTGGCTGGCACTCCGTTTTCGGCCGCTCATCTCCCTCAAGTTCAAGGACATGTGCCATGAGACGTTTTCTGGTGCTCGACAGCTTTCGCGGGCTGTGTGCGTTGGCCGTGGTGATTTACCACTCTCACATCCTGCAAGGGTTCAGCGAGTGGCTGTTTTTCAAGAACGCCCATGTACTGGTGGCGTTCCTCTTTGTGCTCAGCGGTTTTGTGATCAGCCATGCCTATGCCGGCAGGCTCCAGTCGCGCCAGCAACTGGGACGGTTCGTGACCTCACGAACCTGGCGGATCTACCCGCTGCACCTGGCCATGCTGCTGGCCGCCATCGGTCTTGAGTGCGCCAAGGTGCTGGCTGAGCACCTGGGCGTGCCGTTCGGCAGTGGCAGCTTCAGTGGTCCACGGGCGCCGGAACAGATCCTGCCCAATCTGCTGCTGATCCAATCGTGGTGGCCGGGCTTCGATGCCATGTCGTTCAACTACCCCGCCTGGAGCATCAGCGTCGGGTTCTATCTGTACCTGCTCTTCGGCTTTATCCGCCTGGCGCTACCGGGCAAGGCCAGGTACGCCTTTGGCTTGCTGGCACTGGGCATCCTTGCTGGCCTTTACCCTGAGTTGGGGCTATCCAGCAGAAGGCTGACGCAGGGCATTGGCTGCTTTTTTGCCGGCTGCCTGACCTACGCGCTGTACCAGAAATGGCCGGCTCTGCGCCTTGGCATCTGGCAGGCCAGTCTTCTGGAATCAAGCGCATTGGGCGCAACAGGGCTGGCGATCACTTATGCCAGCAGCGAGCAGCAATGGGGCGTGGCGCTGTTGTTCTGTCTGGTCGTGGGCCTGTTTGCCTTCGAGGCCGGCGTGGTGTCCAGAGCCTTGCGCGCAGCTCCGTTTATCTGGCTGGGCACGCTGCCCTGTTCGATCTACCTGACCCATGCGCTGGTGCTCATGCTGTTGTCGATCAGCGCCAGCCTGGCAGAGAAGTTCACCGGCCGGGCACTGACCGTGCAGCACGAAGGCAGCGATGGCATGCACCGTTATTTCAGCTCGGGCAGCGCCATGGGCGACAACTCATTTCTGTTGCTGCAGGTGGCGCTGGTGCTGGGGGTGTCAATGCTGACCTGGCGCTTCATCGAGCAACCCGGCATTGCGCTGGGCAAGCGCTTGAACGCGCCCCGTGCGGCGGCCAGTGGCAAGCCGGCCACCTGAACGCCGGGTACAAAAAAACCGCCGGCGAAGGCGGTTTCCTTGTTGATGCATACAGCCGCTCGAAACTCAGCGCTCCAGCAGGATGCGCAACATGCGGCGCAGCGGCTCGGCCGCGCCCCACAGCAGCTGGTCGCCTACGGTAAAGGCCCCCAGGTATTGCGAGCCCATGTTCAGCTTGCGCAGACGGCCGACCGGCACGCTCATGGTGCCGGTCACCGCCGTCGGGCTCAGTTCCTTGATGCTGGCTTCGCGGTGGTTCGGCACCAGCTTGACCCAAGGGTTGTGCTGGCTGATCAAGCCTTCGATGTCCGCAATCGGCACATCCTTGTTCAGCTTGATGGTCAGCGCCTGGCTGTGGCAGCGCATGGCACCGATGCGCACGCAGATGCCGTCGACCGGGATCGGGCTCTTGAAGCGCCCCAGGATCTTGTTGGTCTCGGCCTGGGCCTTCCACTCTTCACGGCTCTGGCCGTTCGGCAGCTCCTTGTCGATCCAGGGAATCAGGCTGCCGGCCAGCGGCGCGCCGAAGTTCTCGGTCGGGAACGCATCGCCGCGCATGGCGTCGGCCACCTTGCGGTCGATGTCGAGGATGGCGCTGGCCGGGTTGGCCAGGTCATCGGCCACCGAGGCATTGACCGCGCCCATCTGGCGGATCAGCTCGCGCATGTTCTGCGCGCCGGCACCCGAGGCCGCCTGGTAGGTCATGGCCGTCATCCACTCGACCAGACCGGCTTCGAACAGCCCGCCCAGGCCCATCAGCATCAGGCTGACGGTGCAGTTGCCACCGATGTAGTTCTTGGTGCCGGCGTCCAGCTGCTGGTCGATGACCTTGCGGTTGACCGGGTCCAGCACGATCACGGCATCGTCCTGCATGCGCAGGCTGGAAGCGGCGTCGATCCAGTAACCCTGCCAGCCGGCTTCACGCAGCTTGGGGAACACCTCGTTGGTGTAGTCGCCGCCCTGGCAGGTCAGAATCACGTCGAGGGTTTTCAGCTCTTCGATGCTGTACGCATCTTTCAGAGGCGCCACGTCCTTGCCCACCGATGGCGCGGTGCCACCGACATTGGAGGTGGTGAAAAACACCGGCTCAATGAGGTCGAAGTCCTGTTCTTCACGCATCCGCTGCATGAGCACGGAACCGACCATGCCACGCCAACCGATCAGACCTACACGTTTCATCGCAACACCTTAACTAAAAGTGGGACCGCCGCCGCGCCTCTGGCGAATGGCGGCGGGCCAGAGAGATTACAGATTTCGCAGCGCGGCGACTACCGCATCGCCCATTTCGACGGTGCCGACCTTCTGCTTGCCATCCGACCAGATATCGCCAGTGCGCAGGCCCTGATCCAGGACCACGCTGACCGCCTGTTCGATGGCATCGGCGGCGGCCGCCTGGTTGAAGGTGTAGCGCAGCATCATCGACACCGACAGGATGGTCGCCAGCGGGTTGGCAATGCCCTGCCCTGCAATATCCGGCGCCGAACCGTGGCACGGCTCGTACATGCCCTTGTTGTGAGTGTCCAGCGAGGCCGATGGCAGCATGCCGATGGAACCGGTGAGCATCGAGGCCTGGTCGGACAGGATGTCGCCGAACAGGTTGTCGGTGACGATCACGTCGAACTGCTTGGGCGCACGCACCAGTTGCATGGCCGCGTTGTCGACGTACATGTGGCTCAGTTCGACGTCCGGATAGTCCTTGGCCACTTGCTCGACCACTTCACGCCATAGCTGGCTGGAGGCCAGGACGTTGGCCTTGTCGACCGAGCACAGCTTCTTGCCACGCACGCGGGCCATGTCGAAGCCGACGCGGGCGATGCGGCGGATTTCGCTTTCGCTGTACGGCAGGGTGTCGTAGGCCTGGCGCTCACCGTTGTCCAGCACGCGGGTGCCGCGAGGTGCGCCGAAGTAGATGCCGCCGGTCAGCTCGCGCACGATCAGGATGTCCAGGCCGGCAACGATTTCCGGCTTCAGGCTGGAGGCCTCGGCCAGTTGCGGGTAGAGGATCGCCGGACGCAGGTTGCCGAACAGGCCCAGTTGCGCACGAATCTTCAGCAGGCCGCGCTCTGGGCGGATGTCACGCTCGATGGTGTCCCATTTCGGGCCGCCCACCGCACCCAGCAATACGGCATCGGCCGTGCGGGCGCGCTCCAGGGTTTCATCGGCCAGCGGCACGCCATGCTTGTCGATGGCCGCGCCACCGATCACGTCATGGCTGAGCTCGAAGCCCAGGCTGTATTTGTCGTTGGCCAGCTCCAGCACCTTGACCGCTTCGGCCATGATTTCCGGACCAATGCCGTCGCCTGGGAGAATCAGAATCTGCTTGCTCATAACATCCTCGGGGTTAGGGTCGCCGCGCCGGTGCCCGTTCAGGGGGCGCCGGCCACGGTCAAAAACTTATCGCTCGGCCCACAGCACCAGGACATCGGTGCTGAACGAGCCGTCCTGCTCAATCTCGAAATACTCGCGCACTTCGCGCCCCATGGCCTGTTGCAGCTCACGGATCGCCACGCGCAGCGCTTCGGGGGTGCGCATGCGCGTCACCCACGAGGCAAATTCCAGGTGCAGCCGCTGGCGCGTGTGGCTGCGGGTAAACAGACCGGCCTCGCTGACCTGTTGCAGCCATTCGGCGGCTGAATAGTCGCGTACATGGCTGGTGTCACGCAGCACTTCCACGGTTTGCAGGTAGGTGTCCAGCAGCGGGCTGCCCGGCGACATCACATCGATGAACGCCGCCACCCCGCCCGGCTTGAGCACCCGCCGCACTTCACGCAGGGCCAGGCCCAGGTCGCTCCAGTGATGCGCCGAATAACGGCTGAAGACAAAATCGAACTCGGCCTCGGCAAACGGCAAGCGCTCGGCCGGGCCACAGACGGTACGAATATTGTCCAGGCCGCGTTCGCTGGCGGCGGCCTGGACCACATCAAGCATCTGTTGCGACAGGTCATAGGCCACCACTTCGCCCACAGCGGCTGCCACATTAAAGCTGACGTGCCCGGCCCCGCAACCCAGGTCCAGCACGCGCGCCTGGCGCTGGCCCTGGACTTCGGCCTGCAGGAGTGCGAATTCGCGGCCCTGCGCATGCACGGCGCTGCTCAGGTAGGCGCTGGCCTGTTCGCCGAACTGGCGCTGGACGACATCAGTGTGAGGGGCCTGGGTCATGTTGGTATACCTTGTGTGGGGAGTTTACGCAGCCATGGCCGCGCCTGCGTTATCCGCAGGAGCAGCCGGGCGTCGATCCACCTGTGCCTTGCCAGGGCCTGGCACGCATCAGTCGCGAAACAGCCATGGCTGACTTGCGCGATGCTTGCTTTCGAAGGTCGCGATGGCGTCGGCATCGACCAGCGTCAGGCCGATGTCGTCCAGGCCGTTGAGCAGGCAATGCTTGCGGAACTCGTCCACCTCGAAGCTCAGCACCTTGCCGTCAGGACGGGTCACGGTCTGGGCCTGCAGGTCGATGTTCAACTGGTAGCCAGGCTCGGCCTCGACCTGCTTGAACAACTGATCGACCTCGTCTTCGGACAGGATGATCGGCAGCATGCCGTTCTTGAAGCTGTTGTTGTAGAAGATGTCGGCATAGCTGGGCGCGATGATGGCGCGGAAACCGTACTCTTCCAGCGCCCACGGTGCGTGCTCGCGGCTGGAGCCGCAGCCGAAGTTTTCCCGGGCGATCAGGATGCTTGCGCCCTGGTAGCGCGCATTGTTAAGCACGAAATCATGATTCAACGGACGCTTGGAGTTGTCCTGGTACGGCTGGCCCACGTCCAGGTAGCGCCATTCATCGAACAGGTTCGGGCCGAAGCCGGTGCGCTTGATCGATTTCAGAAACTGCTTGGGAATGATCTGGTCGGTGTCGACGTTGGCACGATCCAGAGGTGCCACAAGGCCGTTGAGCTGGGTAAAGGCTTTCATGCTGGGCTCCTCAGTGCTGAATCAGTTCGCGAACATCGATGAAACGGCCGGTCACGGCAGCGGCGGCGGCCATCGCCGGGCTGACCAGGTGGGTGCGTCCACCGGCGCCCTGACGGCCTTCGAAGTTCCGGTTGGAGGTGGAAGCGCAATGCTCGCCGGAACCCAGGCGATCAGGGTTCATGGCCAGGCACATCGAGCAGCCTGGCTCACGCCACTCGAAACCGGCCTCGATGAATACCTTGTCCAGTCCTTCCTGCTCGGCCAGTGCCTTGATCAGACCGGAACCCGGCACCACGATGGCCTGCTTGATGGTCGAGGCCACTTTGCGGCCCTTGGCAATCTCGGCGGCGGCGCGCAGGTCTTCGATCCGCGAGTTGGTGCACGAGCCGATGAAGACCCGGTCCAGCTTGATGTCGGTGATCGGCTGGTTGGCCTGCAGGCCCATGTATTTGAGGGCGCGCTCGATGGAGCCGCGCTTGACCAGGTCCTGCTCCTGGGCAGGGTCCGGCACGTTCTGGTCGACGGCCAGGACCATTTCCGGGGAGGTGCCCCAGCTGACCTGTGGCTTGATCTGTGCAGCATCGAGTTCAACCACGGTGTCGAACACGGCATCGGGGTCCGAGACCAGGTCTTTCCAGGCGTCGACGGCCTTGTCCCAGTCGGCGCCCTTGGGCGCGAACGGACGGCCCTTGACGTAGGCAATGGTCTTTTCATCAGTGGCCACCATGCCGACACGGGCACCGGCCTCGATGGACATGTTGCAGATGGTCATGCGGCCTTCGACCGACAGGTCGCGAATCGCACTGCCGGCAAATTCCATGGCATGACCGTTGCCGCCGGCGGTACCGATCTTGCCGATCACGGCCAGCACGATGTCCTTGGCGGTGACGCCGAACGGCAATGTGCCCTCGACGCGCACCAGCATGTTCTTCATCTTCTTGGCCACCAGGCACTGGGTGGCCAGTACGTGCTCGACCTCGGAGGTGCCGATGCCGTGGGCCAGTGCACCAAAGGCGCCGTGGGTCGAAGTGTGCGAGTCGCCGCAGACTACGCTCATGCCTGGCAAGGTCGCGCCTTGCTCGGGGCCGACGACGTGGACGATGCCCTGGCGCGGGTCGTTCATCTTGAATTCGGTGATGCCGTACTCGTCGCAGTTGTCGTCCAGGGTCTGGACCTGCAGGCGCGAAACTTCATCGGCAATGGCATTGATACCGCCCTTGCGCTCGGCCGTGGTCGGCACGTTGTGGTCGGGGGTGGCGACGATGGAGTCTACCCGCCATGGCTTGCGACCTGCCAGGCGCAGGCCTTCGAAGGCTTGCGGCGACGTCACTTCGTGGATGATATGGCGGTCGATGTAGATCAGCGACGAGCCATCGTCGCGCTGCTTGACCACATGGGAATCCCACAACTTGTCGTAAAGCGTTTTGCCAGCCATCAGCCATCTTCCTCATCAGCGTCTTTCTATGCCTTGGGTGATCAAGAATGCTCGATGACCCCTTGGCTTGTGCGGACAATGCTATGGAATATGTTTAAATAACTCAAATTCATAATTTTTATGCTTTGGATAACCAACTGGAATCCGTTGCCATGGACCTCGCCAATCTCAACGCTTTTATCGCCATTGCTGAAATCGGCAGTTTTTCCGGGGCCGGCGAGCGCCTGCACCTGACTCAGCCGGCGATCAGTAAACGCATTGCCGGGCTCGAACAACAACTGAACGTGCGCCTGTTCGATCGCCTGGGCCGCGAAGTCAGCCTGACCGAGGCCGGCCGGGCGCTGTTGCCACGCGCCTATCAGATTCTCAATGTGCTTGATGACACCCGGCGCGCCCTGACCAACCTGACCGGCGAGATCAGCGGCCGCCTGACCCTGGCCACCAGTCACCATATCGGCCTGCACCGCTTGCCGCCGGTGCTGCGCACGTTTACCCGGCGCTACCCACAGGTGGCGCTGGACATCCAGTTTCTGGATTCGGAGATTGCCTACGAGGAGATCCTGCACGGCCGTGCCGAGCTGGCGGTGATTACCCTGGCCCCTGCCCCGCACGCCCTGGTGCGCGCCGTGCCGGTCTGGGATGACCCGCTGGATTTTGTCGCCGCTCCCGAGCACCCGCTGGCCAATAGCGGGTCGGTGAGCCTTGAAGACATCGTGCGTTACCCGGCGGTGTTTCCAGGGGGCAACACCTTTACTCATCATATTGTCAGTGGTTTGTGCGAGGCACGCGGGCTGAAACCGGATATCGCCATGAGCACCAACTACATGGAGACCATCAAGATGATGGTCTCCATTGGCCTGGCCTGGAGCGTGCTGCCGCGCACCATGCTCGACGAGCAGGTGGCGCGCATCCCGTTGCCGGGCATTCAGCTCAGTCGCCAGTTGGGCTACATCCTGCACACCGAGCGTACGCTGTCGAATGCAGCGAAGGCGTTCATGGCCTTGCTGGATGCCGAGACCCCTCCGGCTGGCGCGAACGCTGCAACGCCTTGACAGGCTTACTTCAAAAAGAAGCCCCAAGCCGTCTCTCCTGCATTGAGGATCGGCAGGGTCGAGGCCTCCAGAAGAATACTGGTGTCGACCAATCCGATGGTCTCACCGCTGTCGGGGACATACGCCATCCGCAGCAGCAGTGGCAAACCATATTTAACCTGTAATTTGACATCACGGGCCCACACTCTGCGCTCGCGCACGGCGCCATCGGTGTCATCCGGAAAACTCAGTTTGAGGACCCCGCCATTCATGCGGGCCATGGTCTGCCATTCCTGCACACTCGGAATCCGCAGGGCGCCTTCAGGGTAGCGGGCGGCCATATCATGCAGCACGCCATAGGTGTTGAAGCCCCCCGAAAGCATATTCAAGGCATAGACACCCGAGACAAGGACCCTGTAGGTCACCGTGGCGCCGTCCATGTCGGTCACCGTGATGGTTGTCATACCATTGCCTCGCGCCGATACCTTGCCAGAACTGGCATCGACCTGCGCCACCTCAGGATTGCTCGAGGTGTAGCGGTACGGCGGTTTGCCACCGGTCGCCGTGCGGTATTTCCAGCTTTTATCCGGCGGATTGGCCCGGTAGGCGTCGTCAACCAGCGCAAAGAAGCCGCCAAGGTTGAGATCCCGGGCATCGATACTCAGGGCCGCCCCGGGCGCAGTGCCGGCCTGCCTGACGTCCACTTCGCAGGGGCTAAAGGACACTGCCTCGCTTTCATCAATGTCGGCATCCCATGCCACCTTGAAAATGACCTTGAGCCGGCTGCCACTTTTGAGCGTGGCCAGTTCGCTCTTGGCAATTGCAATGCTCAACCGGCCTTGCATGGCAGCATCGGGTATCAACTCGGCAATGCGAGGCGTCAGCACAAACGGCTGGTTGGCCGTGGTCGTGCCTTCCAGCCGCAGCCAGTACCGCTGTCCGGGCGCGATCAGCGGCCATTTTTCGACAATGACCGTCACCGGATCCGTTGCACTGGCCAGATCCAGCACGCCCTGAGGCGCCTGCAGGATCCGAGGGGTGGGCAATTCCGATTTGTAGAAACCAAGCTCATGGATCAGCGTTTCAGGCGAGTACAGGACCGCGGCCTGCCCTGTACGTGTCACTTCATAAGACACCAATACCTCCCAATTCACCGAGTAGGCAACGGCACTGGCCGGTACGGCCACCTTCAGCGGACCCACGACACTGACCCTGACCGGCTCCAGCACAGGCGTTCCAGGGCCGGGACCGCCATTCCAGGACACCCTGACCAGGTCACCGACCTTCATGTCCGGATAGGCCGGAACATGAATCGTTGCGCCCTGAAGTGCATCCATAGGGTCGAGGACATCGTCCTCGTCGGCCTGCAGGACGCTGGGTGCCAGCAATTGATCGCCGGTCAAAGGCCCGACCCTGATCACGGTAAAGGGCGACTCAAGGTGTTCTTCCTCACCGCCGACCCAGCGCTTGATCACATAAAAGAGTGATGCCCGCTTGCCCGTGGCGGCCTGGACCTGAATCGGGTCGACCGTAAAACTCAGGTCGGCATCCACGTTCTCCTGCGTCACGGTCTGGACGCCCACCACGTACTTTTCCGACGCCCCTTCGATGCTCCAGTAGACACTCACCTCATCGCCCACCTGCGTGGAGGCAAAAGGCACTACCAGCGTTGCCGAATCGCCTGTCGAGGTGGTGTCCAGCCAGCCATTCTGTGCCTGTAACACTTGGATGACACCCATGCCAACCCGACTCGGCAAACGCGTCCTGTTCTTGTGCATTGCCAATGAAAAACATCAACTCCGGGGAACGCAGCACCACGGAGCGCCCATTGATCAACCGGGTCAGGGTGTAATAGACCTTGACCAGCCGCCGGGCATTGACCTGCAGGACACTGTTATTGATTTCAAACTTAAGGTCGGCATTGACGTTGCGCGCCGAGACCGGAAAACGATCCCTGAAACTGCCCAGTTCGCCCGCACCCACCCAATACAGCGTGACCATATCGCCAACCAGGGTCGCCCCCGAAGGAATATGCACATATAACTTCGAGGCCAGCGCTTCCAGCTCCAGACGCCCCGCTTCAATCTCGTTGATCACAGGTGGCAGGGCCGCCAGGCTGGGGCCGATTCGATACGCGGTCGAGGGTGATACATAGCTTCTTTCAGGCGTACCACGATAGACGATGTAATGAACGGTGATGACATCGCCAGTCAGGTTGGCCAGGTCGGCCCCAGGCAGTGAATCTCGAGGGGATGCCCCAGCATGCTGGCGCTCACCGCAACTTCCTGCACTGCAAGGCCATTGCGGTAGACCTCGACGAAATCCCCCAGCTGCATGTCCGGGTAATCGATTTTCACGCTGGCGTAACGCTGACCTTCAGTTCCTGACAACCTGGCGGTGTCCAGCGAATCACCCTCTGCCTCGGCAATGACGGGTTTATGCAAGTCCAGCCCGTCCAGATAGAGCTGCACCACACCCGAATGCTGGATCTTGCCTGGCGCGTCAGAGTTTGCGCCCCGTGTAATCTGGTAGCTGACAGAGGCCGTGCTGCCCACAAGGGCCTTGACCTTGTCGCTGGGCACGCGAAATTCAAATGCCTGGGCCGGGACCTGGTTAAGTACCTTGATCGCCTGCGACCAACTGACATTCGCGCCATCGAGGCCTTGCCCCTGCCACGAAATATCGATTTCATCGCCGTCGGCAAAGTTGGCATGTTCAATCGTCGTGCCATCGGTGCCGTCGAACAGCGTCGTGGCACTGACCAACAGGACCAGGTCTCGATCCCCCAACGTGCCCAGGCTGACGACAGGTTCTTCGACCCCATCGTTATTGATATCCACCGATTCCATCAACTCGACCAAGGGGTCGGCGATAAGTTGCTCCGACGCTTTGTATTCAGTTGTCATGATCCATTCCTTTGGGGTTGACTGATAAACAGGCTGCTGTCGAATTCCATTCATGGGCAGCCGAAAAAGAACAGCATGTCCATCAAGGCAAGACAAACAGTCCCTGATCAAAGGCACTGGCATAAATGACAGGTGCGCACTCGAAAGATGACCCAGGGGGTTCAAAGATGAGCGCAATTGCTTTAAAAGCGCATTATTTAGTCGCCCGCTGGCCATCACTGCCTTGACCGCAAGCCGCTTGATCACATCGGATGCGCCCAGCGCCCGTTTACACCCGCGCCAATAACCGGGTATATGATGCCGGTCAGCCGGATCCGGGCGCTTGACAGGCATACAGCCCGATCGCCAGCTAGGCTACATCCTGCACACCGAGCGCACCTTCTCGACTGCCATACAGGCTGTCATGGCGCGGCTCGATGCAGAGACACGACCCTCGCGACCCGAGGGCTGCTGGACGCAGAACGATCGTTTTACCGGCTTTTTCATTCAGGCTCGTGATCCCATGCCCAACCCCGTGGACAGTAATTCTCTGCAGTTGTCCGATCAACGCCGTGAGGCCGATGGCGTGCAACAACTGGAACAGGCGCTGCAGCACACCCGCGAGCAGCTGCAATGGGTCCTGGAGGCAGCCAGCATGGGCACCTGGGACTGGCACCTGCCCAGCGACATGCTGGAGGCTTCGCCCCGCGCCGTGCAATTGCATGGCCTGCAGGCCCAGGCCTGGCAGCAGCCCAGCGCGGCTTTTTTCCAGCGTTTGGCCGCTGAAGAGCGCAAACGCCTGCTGGATCTGTACCACGCCTGGCTCGACGGTCAGGAAGATCATCTCCAGGCCACCTATTGCCTTGACCTGCCCGATGGCAGCACGCGCTTGCTGGAAACCCGCGTGCACCTGTATCGCGACGCACAAGGCGCGCCACTGCGCCTGTTCGGCACCCTGCTCGACATCACCAGCCAGCAGGCCCAGGCCAGCCTGGACGCCACCCGCGAGAAATTCACCAAGGCGTTCTACTCAAGCCCCGACTCGATCACCATCACCGAACGTCACAGCGGGCGCTATCTGGAAGTCAACGACGGCTTCTGCCGTCTGACCGGCTATGCCATGGACGAGGTGGTGGGCCGTACCGCCCATGACATCAACATCTGGGGCAGCGTCGAGCAGCGCCTGCAAATGGTCGAGTACCTGCAACAGCATGGCCGTATCCACCACCGGGAAATGCTCGGGTGCAACAAGCTCGGGGATGCGCTGGTGCTTGATGTCTGCGTCGAGCCGCTGGTCCTGCACGATGTCGACTGCCTGCTGATGACTGCCCGGGACATCACCCAGCTCAAGAGCGCCCAGGCCCAGATCCAGCACCTGGCCTATCACGACTCGCTCACCAACCTGCCCAATCGCGCCTTGCTGACCGATCGCCTCAACCAGCAGATCGCCCTGCTCAGCCATCACAACCTGCGTGGCGCGCTGATGTTTCTCGACCTGGACCATTTCAAGCACATCAACGATTCGCTCGGCCATCCCGTGGGCGACAGTGTGTTGAAGATCGTCACCGCCCGCCTGGAGGCCAGTGTGCGTCAGGAAGACACGGTGGCACGCCTGGGCGGCGATGAGTTCGTGGTGCTGATCAGCGGCCTGGAGGGCACGCGCAAACAGGTGACCGAGCAGGTCCGCCAGCAGGCCGATACGCTGCGCGAGCTGTTGGCCGAGCCGATGTTCCTCGATGGCCACCGCCTGCAGGTCACCCCCAGCATCGGCATTGCCCTGATTCCCGACCACGGCACCAATACCGCCGACCTGCTCAAGCGCGCCGACATTGCGCTGTATCGTGCCAAGGACTCGGGGCGCAACACCTCACAGCTGTTCCACCACAGCATGCAAAAGGCGGCCAGCGACCGTCTGCGCCTGGAAAACGACCTGCGCATGGCGCTGGTGCGCAATGAATTCTATTTGTGCTACCAGGCCCAGGTGGATGCGCGCGACCAACGCATCATCGGGGCCGAAGCCCTGCTGCGCTGGCATCATCCCGAGCATGGCCTGCTGGCGCCCTCGCAATTTGTGCCGGTGCTTGAAGAAAGCGGCATGATCCTGGAGGTGGGCAGCCGGGTGCTGGAGCAGGCCTGTCAGGCCTGCAGCCTGCTGCTGCGTCAGGGGCTGATCGAAAGAAACGACTTCAGGATGGGCGTCAATATCAGCCCGCGCCAGTTTCACCAGAACGACTTCGTCGAGCGCATCGAGCACACCCTGCAAACCTTCCAGTTGCCCGGCAACATGCTCAAGCTGGAAATCACGGAAAGCATGGTCATCCAGAGCATGGACGACACCATCACCAAGATGCTGCGCCTGAAAAAACTGGGCATCAGCTTTGCCATGGACGATTTCGGCACCGGGTATTCGTCGCTGACGTCACTCAAGCGCCTGCCGATCGACACCCTGAAAATCGACCAGTCGTTCGTACGTGATGCCACCACCGACCCCAACGATGCCGAGATCATCCGCGCCATCACGGCCATGGCGCAGAGCCTGAACCTGCATGTCATCGCCGAAGGTGTCGAAACCCCCGAGCAACTGGCGTTTCTGCAACAGTCGGGCTGCCATGTCTATCAGGGCTATCTGTTCAGCGAGCCACTGGAAGACCCGGCCTTCGAAGCCTTGCTGCGCTTGCA
The DNA here is from genome assembly GCF_001423155.1 of Pseudomonas sp. Leaf127. Taxonomy (NCBI): domain Bacteria; kingdom Pseudomonadati; phylum Pseudomonadota; class Gammaproteobacteria; order Pseudomonadales; family Pseudomonadaceae; genus Pseudomonas; species Pseudomonas sp. Leaf127. The sequence goes on from NZ_LMOA01000021.1 coordinate 917,589, forward strand.
GGGGCACTTGCAGGAGAACGTCTCAAGGCGTTGACTGCAGCTCGCAACCGAGCAACCTGCCGACCCGTGCGCAATCGGTCTCACGGCGCAACAGGTCGAACATCACGGTGGCCTCGGGGTAGCTTTTGGTCAGCAGCGCCAGCCATTGTTTGAGCCGGCCCGGTGCCTGCAAAGGCGTCAGCTTGACCAGGCAGGCGGCCCAGAACAGGCGCAGCATGGGCTGCAGCTCGGCCCAGGTGAGTGGCTCGACGACCTCACCGCGTGCCACGGCGGCGATCTGCCGGGCAAGGTCGGGCCTTGCCACCAGGCCACGGCCCAGCATGATGTCCTTGGCACCGCACACCGCTTTGCAGCGCTGCCAGTCTTCGACACTCCAGATCTCGCCATTGGCGACCACCGGGACCTTGACCACTTCCTGAATGCGCGCAATCCATTCCCAGTGCGCGGGCGGCTTGTAGCCATCAAGTTTGGTGCGCGCATGCACCACGATCCGCGCCGCACCACCATCGACCAGCGCACGGGCGCAATCGAGGGCCTGGTCGGTATTTTCATACCCCAGGCGCATCTTGGCGGTGACTGGAATGGGGGCCGGCACGGCACGGCGCACCTGGCTGACGATGGTGTGCAGCAACTCAGGCTCGCGCAGCAGGATCGCACCGCCCCGGGAGCGGTTGACGGTCTTGGCCGGGCAACCGAAGTTGAGGTCCAGCACTGGGGCACCCAGTTCGCAGGCAAAGGCGGCGTTTTCCGCCAGGCAGCCTGGATCGGACCCGAGCAATTGCACATGCATCGGCACGCCAGCGGCGGTTCTGGCGCCGTTGGGCAGTTCGGAGGCCAGCTTGTAGAAATAGCTGGCGGGCATCAGCCGGTCGGTCACCCGGATAAACTCGGTCACGCACCAGTCGATGCCCCCGACACGCGTCAGGACATCGCGCAGGATATCGTCGACCAGGCCCTCCATGGGCGCCAAGGCAATTTGCATGGGTCACACTCGAAAAAAAGTCCGGCAGTTTACGGCGCGCCGCCGGGAATGGGAACGCCGGCCAGGCAGATCGCCGCACCGTACCCGGCGATAAACTCATCGGGCATGCGCTTGGGGCGGCCACTGGACAGCTCGATACAGACAAAGGTGGTTTGCGCACGCAGCAGGGTCAGGCCATCGGCGGCACGACGCAGCTGGAAGCGGCGGGTCATTTTCAGCCGCGAGTCCCAGTCGACAATCCAGGTCGCCAATTGCAGTTCGTCGTTTTCGTAGGCGCTGGCCAGGTAATCGATTTCATGCCGGATCACCGCCATGGCGCGATCCAGGCGCCGATACTCGCTCAAGTCCAGGCCCAACTGCTGCGAATGGCGCCAGGCGCTGCGCTCCAGCCACGCGACGTAGACGGCGTTGTTGGCGTGACCCAGCCCGTCGATATCGTCGGCAGTGACCTTCAGGTCGATGATGAACGGCGTTGCGAGGTCCCAGGCCATGGGTGCTCCTGCGGTGGCGGATTCGATAGACGCGCCAGTGTAGCAAGCTCAAGCACAAGCCATGGAGGGCGGGCGGCGGGAAAGCGAAACCCTGAAAAAACAAAAGGGCCATTCAATAAACGAATGACCCTTGGGCCCGCATACGCGGAAAATTGTGGCGTCCCCTAGGGGACTCGAACCCCTGTTACCGCCGTGAAAGGGCGGTGTCCTAGGCCACTAGACGAAGGGGACGCAAAACCTTCAGTCGGACTCGCCTGTTGGCGAATCTGGCAAATTGGTGGAGCTAAGCGGGATCGAACCGCTGACCTCCTGCATGCCATGCAGGCGCTCTCCCAGCTGAGCTATAGCCCCGAATTTAACGCCCTGCGGCGCAGATCAGCCTTNCAAATTGGTGGAGCTAAGCGGGATCGAACCGCTGACCTCCTGCATGCCATGCAGGCGCTCTCCCAGCTGAGCTATAGCCCCGAATTTAACGCCCTGCGGCGCAGATCAGCCTTRCGGCATCACTGGGTGAAACTGGCGTCCCCTAGGGGACTCGAACCCCTGTTACCGCCGTGAAAGGGCGGTGTCCTAGGCCACTAGACGAAGGGGACAAACCTTCTTGATGACCGGTTACCCGGTCGAT